>NZ_JAENHV010000009.1:0-1076759 GCF_016620375.1 Pseudomonas sp. LAM2023
CGCCCGCTGGAAGCCGATCCACGGCGCAACAAGCTGATGGACAACCTGCTGCGCGAGTACGCCGGGACCCATTACAAGTACGACGAACGCGGCAACCTGATTCATCGGCTGCACAACGGCTCCCATGCCCATTTCACCTGGGACCTGTTCGACCGGCTAACGGGGTACAACGACGACAAGCTCAAGGTCGACTACAGCTACGACGCCCTGGGTCGACGGTTGCACAAGCACTCGGTGGCGCACTTCTGGGACAGGCCGGAAGCGGGCACCGGTTGGAACCAGCTGCAACGGGCCAAGCGCCAACGTGAACTTGGCTGCGGCTTTACCCTGTTCGGCTGGGATGGCGACACCTTGGCCTGGGAAAGCTCACCGCCAAGGGACGATGGCGATACTGGCCGTACCGTGCATTACCTGTACGAGCCGGGCAGCTTTGTGCCGGTCGCTCAGGCGCTGCGCAAGAGCCCGATCCGCTTGCACAAGCAACCGGACTGGAGCCAGCGCGAATACGATTTTGACCAGGATCCGCTGTGGCATACGGAGGTGAAACCGCAGGCGTTTGACGCAATTGCCTGGTACCAATGCGACCATCTCGGCACGCCGATGGAGCTGACCGATGAGCAGGGCGATGTTGCTTGGGCGGGGCAGTACAAGGCGTGGGGTGAAGTCAAAGAGGAGCGCTCGGAATGGGCCAAACAACACGGCCTGAGCAACCCGATTCGCTTCCAAGGTCAGTACCATGATCACGAAACCGGGCTGCACTACAACCGCTATCGATACTATGATCCAAAGGCTGGGCGATTTGTTAGCTTGGATCCGATTAGCTATGCGGGCGGTTTGAATTTTTATGAATACGCCCCTAACCCGCTAGAATGGGCTGACCCGCTTGGCCTGCAACGCGTAATCGCTACTAAAAGTCGTTCTATAGCGCTGAGAAAAGCCCAGCAGCATGCACAAGTTCCACGGA
Organism: Pseudomonas sp. LAM2023; assembly: GCF_016620375.1. Classification (NCBI taxonomy): domain Bacteria; kingdom Pseudomonadati; phylum Pseudomonadota; class Gammaproteobacteria; order Pseudomonadales; family Pseudomonadaceae; genus Pseudomonas; species Pseudomonas sp. LAM2023. The sequence continues at coordinate 965 of NZ_JAENHV010000009.1, forward strand.
AGAGCAAGGGCGGCGAGGAGATTCCAATTGAACAGTTACGAGACGACAGCCGAGGAAAGAATTACGCAACTCTAAAAGGTTGTGGCGTTAAGTGCCTCGGTAGATCCTATACAGACGGATCCGAAGTATTTGATCATCCTGATGGCCACCCACATATGACGGGTGAAGGGCAACCTGAACACCATAGAAGTGCCCATGTACATGCTACCGATAAAAAAGGCGAAACAATTATTTTTACTTATCCGGGCTAGGTTATGACTAATTACGATTTGGTCGTTTATGGTGATGCGTTTCGGAAATTCAAAAATATTTCAAATGATTTAATTAGAGGGCTTCCTGCAAAAGATGATGACGAATTTCTCACAATGACCGCTTCAAGTGCTAGTGGTGTTGTAGGCTTCAAAACGTGTGAGAATTCGGAAGAATTTATAAGGCGCCTGCTAAACAGATGTTTCTACTTGGATGCGAGTAAAAATCGTATATGTAGGCCTGGAGAGCAGGTAGAAAAAAATATCCCAGGATATATATTTATGAGCAAAGGGGGTGAATTTGAGGTTCTTGTGAAAGAGTATGAGGACTATGTTTTGAGTTGCAAGAAGCATAGGGTTTTATCGAAGTATCATGATGTGCCTTCTCCTGCGCCCGCTTTGCTATCAGTGCTCATCGATGATGATCGTCGCAAAGTTAGCGTGGAGCTTTATGAGAGCTTACTGGCAACGTGCCATTTTTTTGGAATAAGGATCAGTTCCGGGGAGCATGGTTGGGGTGCATTTGATCTGGTCTCATCCAGTATGGATCATGTGTTGAATATTATCTCAGATCTTGCTGCTCCTAGTGGAAATATAAAGTTTGTCAATGACGCGAAGGAACTTCCGTACAATTGATCTTATAGGGGGCGTCATGCTCGCATGATAATAGTGTAAAATTTGGGATGGCAAGATAACCCATCAAAAATGGGCAGCATTGGCAAACTTTTTCAGCCAACCTGCCCGCGAATTTCTCATTTGTTACCTGTACGAATCGGGCAGCTTCGTGCCGGTTGCTCAAGCGCTGCGCGACAGTCCGATCCGTTCGCAGGAACAGCCGGAATGGAGTCAGCGCGAATATGACTTTCACCAGGATCCGCTGTGGCACGGAGGTGGCGAAACAGCATGGCCTAAGTAACCCGATTCGCTTCCAAGGCCAGTATCACGATCATGAGACGGGGCTACACTACAACGCTATCGATATTATGATCCGGAAGCTGGTAAGTTCCTTAGTCAGGATCCCATTAGCTATGCTGGGGGCTTGAACGTTTCAATCCAATACAATGGACCGATCCCCTAGGGCTGTCCCCTAAGTCAATTGCTAAAGCAATTTTTGAGCTGAGAGCGGGTCGTAGTGTAACGGTATGTTCATTCAAGGATGCATCAGCAGTTCTATTCGGAGCCTTCCCAGGCGCACAAAAGTCTGCGGGGCGGGTGATAAGGATGCAGATAAAACTGCAAGAGACAAGGCGGCGTTCAAGTCAAATCGTCAAAATGGATCAGGTCTGGCGTCTTACCATATGGATTACAAAATTAATCCTGCTACCGGCGTTCTCTTTGGGTACGAATCTTTGCCGGACGGGCACCCGCATAAAACTATTCCTCATGTAAGCGTTGTTACGCCAAATGGGGGAAGGGCTGATATATTTGTAGAGCGCCGTGCTAGTTGTCAGCGGAAATAGGAGGTGGCATGGTCGGGGTAAATGATTTGAAAGAAATCAATGCGCGACTTAGAAATAAAGGGTGTATATGGGTTAATGCGGAATATTGGAGTGAGGGCGAGTTGATAAAAAAGGAGCTTTTTTTGAGATTGTCTGGCTCTAGGTGTAGCGTGGGTTTTGATCATTATTTAGATAAATATGAGGATGCAACTAGTCTATACATGGCCTATGTTCGTAGAGATTTTGATCAGCTATCTGATGCTATAGAATTTTGTATTGGAGAGTTGTCTTTTAAGGTCCAGGATTTTTTGGCGAGTTGATTGCGGGGTGATTCGGCTTGTGAGTATTCGCAATTAAATTGTACATTAAAGGATAGTAATGGTTGCTATTAAGCCTGTTGCAACTACAAGGAGGGCAGATACCTGATCGACGGTTTTCACAATGGTTCCCAGGCCATCTCACCTAGGACCTGTTCAACCGGCTAACGGGGTACAACGACGACAAGCTCAAGGTGGACTACAACTACGATGGCCTTGGCGAATTGGTGCCTCCCATCATATTTACCGAGATGCAGCGATGAAAGGGATTTTAGGGTATGGCATTAATGACGATTAGCCTTCATAGAAAGAAACCCTGATGGTAGGACGAGAGGAACCCCGCAGTACCGTGCTAACACGACGCAGAATAGTGTCTCTACTGCAAGGGTTTTGGGTGGCGAGATCATAGTGGATTATAGCGCTCTACGATTAGCGGGGTTGAGCCCAATGGTTGTGAAGTGTGCGGCATTGCAGGCTAGGATTTCACTGGGATGGAGTTGGCAGTGATACAACTACACAGACGCCCTTGGGGCGTGCGAGGTTTAATAAAAAAATGAAGTGTGTAGAGCAGTTGGCTTACAGTAAGTTAAAGCGTTTCGTAGATGGTGTTTCGAATAGAGATTCATTCCTATTGCGGCGAGAGTTTTCTATAACTCCTTCTGTGATTGACGAAATATGTGAATCAATTGATGGTTTTTATGATTCGGGAGTAAAGCTTTCAATTGCGAACTTGGCAAATGCTGGGCAGGTTCAAGCTGGAGGGCGAAGTTTGATCGATTTTTATCCTATGGATGATGGCGCTTTAGGTGTGGAATGTGTATTGCTAGTTGATGGCAAGGCAGGGGAGGCCATTCTGCATGCTGAATTTTCCATTGAGGGTGATAAGTGCGAGTTGAAGTACAGGTATATAGGCGCTTGATTTGAGTCCCTCAGTGTTGTTGCTGTTTGGTGGGTTTGATTGAAGAGTGGAAGCTGTATTAAACTTAGGCTGCGGTTTGTTCGCTGGCGAGGGTTGTGTTGATTCCTGCCGGCTTAGTGCTTCTCCATATTCGGCGTATTTTGATTTAAATTTTTTCCTCTCAAATCATCGTCTAGTCAGAAACAACCCGATGCCGACCAGCACAGCAAGGGCAGACATCAACCCCAAGTCAAAGCCCTGCAAATGGGGCCGGCTCAGCGCAACGCTACCAATCAGTCCTGCAATGATCATTGCAACGCCTAGCCACTTACGCAGCCGGTACGGTTTAAGGACTCGTTCAAATAGAAAAGCCAGCGCAACGAAGATGACTACCTGGATAGGTTCGGACATCTGCACCTCCTATCAAGCCCTGATGATCACTCAGCAGTACGCTGCGGGCCAATCCCACCATTCACCTGCGCCTGAATACTCACGATAACGTCGCCAGCATGGTAAGTGGGTAAAACGTCATTAACGTAAGAGCGCACCCCCATCCCTACAGCAGTGCCGGCGGCGAGCCCTGCTAGTGGCCCGGCCAGATTGCCCACGGTACGGGCAGCCCCACCGAAGGCGGACAGAGCCAGGTTGGCAATGCTGGTGCGCTGGGTATTGAGAGTGTCTGCTTGTTGACTGGTCAGCGGTTGGGAAATGCCGACCATCATCACGCAGGGCAGGTTTTTTGCCTGCATCTTGTCGTATATCTCTACGACTTTGCTATTGACTTGAAAATGGGCGCGCTTTGCTTCGCCGAAATGCAGCTCGCGCAAGCGGCCGCGTTCACTGTCGGTAAGGGTGATCTGCGAGACGCTGAACACGATCCCGTGGTTGCCCATGTACTGATATGTTCCTTCAAATTTCATTCAACGCATCCTTTCGTAACAGACATTGATTCTGAACAACCGGGTATCCAGATGCAAATTCGCAGCTTCGCACGGTACGCTCCCTCCCGCGCTTGCCGGTATTCATAACGTTTGCTCTCGGCCAACGTGACGCCCCCACCCAGGGCCCGCTAACGGCGCAACGGTCGTGTGCTATGTTTCAGCCACACTTCATCATTTCCCGCCCCGAATCGTCCTGGTGGACCAACTCATGCAGTTCGTAAAATATCACGCAGCTGGCAACGACTATCTCGTCTACCACGACGATATCCCATTCGATTTCTCGACCCCGGCTATCTCGGTGATATGCGATCGGCATAAAGGACTGGGCAGTGACGGCATCCTAGTGCCTGTCATCGAGCCAGGCAAAATGCTCTCGGTGCGTATTTTCAACACCGATGGCTCCGAGGCGGAGAAGAGCGGCAACGGCCTGCGAATTCTGTGTCGCTACCTTTGGGACCAGGGCATCGTTACAGACGAAGCGTTCGAACTGGCAACCAAAGGCGGCAAGGTTCATTGCCAGGTACTCGACCACGGAAGACGCATTTCCATCGCCATGGGTATGGCGGCATTCCCCGAGACCGAACGCCACGCAGTGGACGTCGATGGCATGCAACTGCAACTGAACCCCGTATCGATGGGCAACCCCCATTGCGTAGTGTTCGTCGAGCAACCCACCGAGACACTTGCACGCCGATTCGGGCCAATCATTGAGCACTTGGCACTTTTTCCAAACAGAACCAACGTCCAATTCGTCAACGTTGTGGATCGCCGAAACCTGACGGTGCAGATCTGGGAGCGTGGCGTGGGCTACACCCTGTCTTCGGGCACCAGCAGTTGTGCCGCTGCGGCAGTCTCACATCGGCTTGGGTTCGTTGATGATCAGGTGACCGTGCACATGCCGGGGGGGCAAATCACCATCGAGCTCGATGAGGCCTACAACGTCCTCATGCAGGGCCCGGTGTGCAAGATTGGGCGGTATTGGCTGGATCAAGAGTGTCTGTCACAGATCGGCTGAATGCGCTCATCGCAACCCCGCTGCGCAAAAGTATGGGTGTGCCGCCACCATGGCTGGTATGGTGCCTGCGCTCGGTTCGCATCCTCTCGACACTGAACCCCGTCAAGGAAGACAAAAACAATGAAAACAGTCCTCGGCCTGCTGCTCTTCATTAGCCTGCAGCTACCGGCATTCGCTGGCTACAAGACCATTGGCTTCCAAGCCTCGACATTATCGGACGAGCAAAATGCCCGCCCGCTGGAGCTGGTCATCTGGTACCCGAGTACGACCACTGCCGCCCCCCGGCTGGTCGCTGATACCGCAGTGTTCATCGGTGACCTCGCCGTACACGACGCACCTCCAGCTGCAGGCACATACCCGCTGGTGGTGCTTTCCCACGGCTTTCGCGGAAACTGGGGCAACCAGTCGTGGCTGGCCAGTGCACTGGCCCACCAAGGCTACATCGTGGCGGCGGTCAACCACCCCGGCACCACCACCCGCGATCGCGGCCCTGCGGCCGCGGCACAGTTGTGGCAGCGCCCCATCGACCTGCGCCGGGCCATTGATGCGGTGATGGCCCGGGCGGGCCAGGTTGGACGGGTGGCGAAAGGGCAGGTCGCAGTGGTCGGCCATTCCCTGGGGGGCTGGACTGCGCTGGAAATCGCCGGCGCCCGGTTCGATGCCACGCGCTTCGCCCAGGACTGCGTCACCCATCCGCAGTTGTCCAGTTGCAGCGTTTACAAACAGATCAATCCCGACCGCGACCCGGTATCGCAGGCACGCCTGGGCGGCGATCTGCGCGACGACCGTGTCACCGCCATCGTTACCCTGGATCTTGGCCTGTCACGGGGCCTGAGCGATGAAAGCCTGGCGGCATTGCCGGTGCCGGCGCTGGTGATTGCGGCGGGTGCGCCTTCGGCAGACCTCCCGGCGCAGTTGGAGTCTGCCGACCTGGCCAAGCGCCTGCCTGCGGCGACCAGCCGTTATGTCGAGATCGCGGACGCCAGCCACTTCAGCTTCCTGTCGCCGTGCAAACCAGGTGCGGTGGCGTTGCTTGAAGAGGACGCGGCTGGGGACGGCGCTATTTGCCGAGATGGTAATAGCGCCCGCACGCGGACGCAGATCCAGTTGCAGATTGCCTCACTGGTCAGTGGCTTCCTGCAGCAGCATTTCGCCATGGCTGATCGCTGAGGCCGTTGGACAGTTGACACCTGGCCGGCTCGATCACGGCGATAGCAGGGTCTTCATGAGCGATGCGCAGAGCCCCAGCAAACAGAAGATGCCGACACCGTAGCAGGCCGTTCGCCAAGGCTGGATGCCCTTCAGGTAGGCCAGGGTGTGCAGTACTCTGGCGACGGTAAACACAATGCTCAGACTGGCCGTGACGGGTGCAGGGGCATTCAGGGCAATGGCCAGCCCACCGAGCGCGAAGAACGCCGGAATGTTTACCAGGTCGTTCGCCCATGCCCGGCTGCCTCGGATGACTTGCGCCAGCTCCTGGCCCCGAGCTGCCCGCTTGAACACAGCGGCATCCTCTGCATTGGTGAATGCCTTGTGACGTAACCGGAACAAGCCCTGGTAGCAGGACACCGCAAACATCTTCAGGAACAGCACCACCACGCATGATGCATAGACCGTCAATGCACTGGTCATCCCTGGCGCCTCCGGTCAATGGTGGGATAGGGAAACAGCGAAAAAAGCCGCAAAGAAGCCAGCGCAAACAGGCGAACTGCCATGGTCCTGTCCTTGGTAGGGTTTGCTGGCACAGTACGGACAGGGTGCTTTACGCTCAATGACCTGTGAGGTCATGACACAGGACACAAGGATTAATCGGAGGTAAGGCATGGATCGCTTGCGGTACTACCAGAAGACCGTCACCCCAACTACGACGGCGGGCCAGCATGTGCGCAACCTGCGCCGTCAGGCGGGGCTCAGTCAGCTGGACCTTGCGCTCATGGCCGGCGTTTCCCAACGCCACCTCAGCTGTGTCGAAACTGGGCGCGCCAGAGCGAGCCCCGGTACCTTGCACGCCGTGCTTTCGGCCCTGGGGGCATCGCTGGAGTACTGCAACGAAGTGTTTCTCGCTGCTGGCTATGCCCCTCGCTACGCCGCAACGCCGCTCGAATCGCCCGCCCTGGATGTAGTTCACGCGGCCATCGAGCAGATCCTGCAGGCGAACAATCCGGTGCCTGCCATCGTCCTCGACAACAACTGGGACATTGCAGCTGCCAATGTCAGCACCGGTCTGCTGTTGGCCATGGCGGGCATACCGCAGGATTCGGCTGCAGGCCTTAACTTGTTGGAGACGCTGCTCAGCCCCGGGGGGCGGGGTGACCGCTTGGCAAATGCGCAGGAGGTCCGTGCCGCTGCCTGGCACCGTGCGGCCCGGGAGTCGGCCTGCAATCCGGCCCTTGCCAAGCGCCTGAGCAGCCTTCCGCCCCCGGGTAATGCCATGCAGGCAACGGTCACCAGCCCGATGCTGCTGACACGTGTGTGCACGGCAACTGGTGAGTTGAGTTTCGTCTCTACCTTCACCACCTTCGGCATGCCACTGGACATTACCGTGGAGTCATTGCAATCGAACATTTGATACCCGCCGACCTGTCGACCCGGCAACGGATGGCGCAGGCGTTCGAGCAGTGGAACCTGGCACACGGCTATCGCTGATGGCCCTCAGCCGGGTTGCGCCGCCAGGCTGTTGCTGACATTACGCCCCAGCACCAGCACGGTGGCGAAGCCACAGCCGACCAGCGCCGTGGCCAAGCTCAACAGCACCGCGCTGCCCAGCTGGTCGACGATGCGCCCGCCGAAGAACGAGCCCAGCGCAATGATCACCTGGAACATGGCAACGAACAGCGGCATGCCACGTTCGACATCCTTCGGTGCGACCACGAACATCCAGATGCTCGCGCAGGCCGGGAACGCACCGAAGGCGAAGCCCCACAACCCGATCAGCATCGCGGCACCGCTGAGGCCGGTGGCGAAGTGCGGAAACAGCGCGGTGCTGGTGCCGATCATCACCGCGACCAGTAGCAGGGTATGGCGCACGCTGCGGTTGGCCGCGAAACCGGCAAACAGATTGCCGATTACCCCGGCCACGCCATACAGCAACAGCAACGAGCCAATGGTCGGCCCATCGAAGCCGGAGCTCTGCTTGAAGAACGGCGCCACATAGGTGTACGCGGCAAAGTGCGCCAGGCCGATCAGCAGGACGGCGATCAGGCCGACGCGCGCCAGTGGGTTGATGAACAGGGCCGGCAGGTCGCTGATACGGATGGCCTTGTCCGGGTTGAGCCGGGGCAGCAACAGTACCTGCGCCAGCAGCACCGGGACACCCAGCAGCGCGGTGATCAGGAAGGTCATGCGCCAGCCCATCAGGCCACTCAGCCAGGTGCCTACCGGCACGCCCAGCACGGTGGCCAGGGTCACCCCGACCATGATGATCGAGGTGGCCTGGGCAACGCCCACGCCCTTGGGGGCCAGGCGGCCGCTGAGGGCGATGGCGGTCGCCCAGAAGCCACCGATACTGATGCCCAGCAGCACGCGCCCGAACAGCAGCAGGCTGAAGTCGCTGGCATAGGCCACCACGGCGTTGGCGATAATCATGATCAGTGTCAGGCCGATCAGCAGGTAGCGACGGTCCAGGGCGCCAATGCCCACCGACAGCAACGGCGCGGCAAGGGCGGCCATGATGCCGGGCAGGGTCACCATCAGGCCGGCGTGGCCGGCACTGATGCCGAGGTCGCTGGCCACGTCGTTGAGTACACCCACCGGCAGAAACTCGCTGGTCACCAGCGCGAAGGCGCCGACGGCGACCGAGAGAATCGCCAGCCACTGTTGTTTGACACTTTGTTGCGCATGTTCGGGCAGGCCACGAGGAGCCTGGCTGGAATTTTCCATGGTCTTGGATTCCGGAAGGGAGATGTCGCCTGAAGCAGGCGCTAGGAGCGGGGAAGAATCTGAAAGCGATTGTACGGGGCGGTTTTGCCAGGCCAACAGGCGTCGCTCGATAGTAATCATCAATGCGATCGATGCAACGCCTTGCGCGCAGCACCCGTTGTTGGCCTGGGGTATAAAGCAGCAGGCTACCGCCCGCCAAAATGGAGGACGGCTGTCCTCCACCTCACGGCAGGTTACGGCGCGACCAGCACATCACATTGGGACTCGTTCAGCACCTGCTGGGTGACGCTGCCGATCAACAGTTCTTCCAGTGCGCCTTGCCCCTGTTTACCAACCACGATCAGGTCGCATTCCAGCGCCTGTTCCTGTTCGGCAATGCGCCACGCCGGGTCACCGTGCAGCACGATCTGCCGGGCTTCGGGCAGCCCTGCGAGTGCGCTCAAGGCCGCGAGTTGCTGTTGGGCATCCTGGCGGATGACATTGCGATAGTGCTTGAGGGTGTCGTGATCGATGCTGGTGAAGCGCATGCTGCTTTCGAAGGGGGCCTGGTACACATGCAGCAAAACGATCTCGGCCTGCGGTGCAATGGTTCTGGCCAGTTCGAGGCTGCGCAGCGACGCCGAGGAAAAATCCACCGGCACCAGCAAGGTGCGATAGGTATCGCGCGGTGGCTGCTTGACCACCAGCACAGGGCAGGGCATGCGGTCGAGCATTTTCTGTACCGTCGAGCCCAGCAGCACGCGGCGTACCAGGCTTTGGCCCTTTGCTCCGCAAACCAGCAGGTCGCTGCGTTTGTCCTGCACCACGCGGGTGATCTCGGCGGTGACCGAGCCAGTGGCGACTTCCACACCGGCGCCAATGTCGTAGCGCTGGAACAGCATCGCGGCCAATGCGCGAATTTTCTCGCCAGCGGTATCCAGCACGCGCTTCAACAGGCCGTCATCCGGTGCAGCCAGTTGCTTCAGGCGCTCGAAGGGGGCCGGGTTGGCAACGTACAGCAGGTCCAGTGGCGCCTGGTGCGCCTTGCTCAGGTATGCCGCGCGCTCCGCCGCGTTGCGGGCAGAGGGCGACAGGTCGGTGGCTACCAGTATGTGTTTCAGCGGGCTCATGTGGGGCTCCTTGTCCAAAGCCGTGCGTGCAGCCATCGTCGCGCGAACCCCGCTGGGCGGCTTGATTTACATCAAAGGAGTACGGCACAGGGCGTCAGCACTGCGCCTGGCAATTTTTTGCATGAGCCAGCTTGATGCTTTCACATAGCCATACTAATACTAAGGTGTTGCCGAAAGGGGATGATCATGCAGACGCGCTTCGTTGTGGTTCCCGCTGTGCCACTCAAGAAAGAGACCTATCCTCGCCGGCTTGGCTTTCCTGCCGCCCTGGGGGAGGGTTACGACCTCTACGACACGCAAGACAAGGTTCGCCTGAGCCTGAACCTGCCGACTCGCGCGCAGGCTGAATTCGAATGTGAATGCCGCAACCGTTGTCCGGATGCCGATGCCACGCCTATCGCCGGCAATGGCCTGGGGGCCATGGGCTGAACCGCGCTGGATGCTGCTGGCAATCCCCGCTGCCACCGGGGCCGCTAACGGCTTGCGCGCCAAGTGTTGACCCCGGCGGCACCGTGGCCGCCCCCTGTCTCGATGTGCCTCAAGCGTGCTTGCGCAGCGCTTCAACCAACTGGGCCTTGGTCATGCTGGAGCGCCCCTTGATGTCCTTGCTGCGCGCTTCCTTCATCAGGCTTTGCTTGGTCTGGGTTTGCAGTGAGGCGCCCGAGCTGCGCGAATGGCCCTGACGTGACTTGGCGGCGCGTTTGGCCGAATCCGCGCGCGCGGTTTTCTTCTCGGCAGAAGAGGTCTTGCTGCCGGAGCCGCCTTTCTTCTCGCCACCTCCGGATTGTTTGTTGACCGTGGCCCAGGCACGGGCTTCGGCTTCATCCTTGGGCACGCCTTTGTGTTCGTAGCTTTCCTCTATATGTTCGGCCTTGCGCTTCTGCTTGTCGGTGTATTTGTCCTTGTCGCCGCGTGGCATGGTCTTCACTCCTGCTGTGGGCTTGCACGGTTGAACCCCGTGCAAGGGCAGAGTGCCGGGCAATGGACGAGCGGTGCCCCGGCCCGGCCGGCTTGGGTCAGGTGTCGCTGACCTGCGACAGCGGCCTGGCCACGTGCTCGAGCGGGCGGCGCTCGGCTGCCACGCCCCACACCGCCTGGGTGAGCGCGGCGATGACCATCAGCGCCGCGCCGAGCAGGTAGCCATACAGCACGTTCAGGCGCTCACCCGATGCGATCAGCGCGCCGAACAGGGTGGGGCCGATGAGGCCGCCGAGGCCTGTGCCAAAGGCATAGAACACGGCAATGGCCAGTGCGCGGATTTCCAACGGGAAGGTTTCTGCCACCGTCAGGTAGGCTGAACTGGCCGCAGCCGAGGCGAAGAAGAAAATCACCATCCAGGCGAGGGTCTGCTGCATCACATCGAGCAGCTGTTGCTGGAACAGGTAACCGCTGGCCGCCAACAGCAGGCCGGACACCAGATAGGTCAGGCTGATCATGATGCGTCGGCCGACCAGGTCGAACAGCCGGCCGAGCAGCAATGGCCCGCAGAAGTTGCCCAGGGCGAAGGGCAACACGTACCAGCCCACCTGTGCCGACGGCACGCCATAGAAGTCGGTGAGCACCAACGCGTAGGTGAAGAAGATCGCGTTATAGAAGAAGGCCTGGGCGGTGAGCAAGGTCAGGCCTACCAGCGCCCGGCGCCGATGCAGGACGAACAGGCTGTGGAAGACTTCGCGCAGCGGCGTATGATCACGCCCGCGCAAGCGCAGTGCAGGCCCCTGCAACGGCGGTAGGGCAATGCCGCGTTGCCGGTAATGGCGTTCGATGCCGGCAACGATGCGTTCGGCTTCCTCCGGCTGGTTGTGAATCATCAGCCAGCGCGGGCTTTCCGGTATCCACAGGCGCATCAGCAGGATGACCAGGCCGAGCCCTGCGCCAATGCCAAAGCACAGGCGCCAGCCCAGCTCGCCACCTGCCACGGCCGGGTCGAGCAGCACCACCGCACCCACCGCGCCCAGCGCCGCGCCGATCCAGAAGGTGCCGTTGATGGTCAGGTCGACCCAACCGCGGTAACGCGCCGGGGTGAATTCCTGGATGGTCGAGTTGATTGCGGTGTACTCGCCGCCGATCCCGGCACCCGTGAGGAAACGGAACACCAGGAAGCTCCACAGGCTCCAGGAAAATGCCGTGGCCGCCGTGGCGCCGATGTACAGGCACAGGGTGATGAAGAACAGCCTGCGTCGCCCCAGGCGGTCGGTCAACCAACCGAACAACAACGCGCCAGACACTGCGCCGGCGACGTAGGCTGCGCCGGCCAGGCCGATGTCGGTGGTGCTCATGGCCAGGGCCGGGCTGTCCTTGAGGGCCCCCGACAGCGAACCAGCCAAGGTGACTTCAAGGCCATCGAGCAGCCAGGTGATACCCAGCGCCAGCACCAGCAGCGTATGAAAACGCGTCCAGGGCAGCCGGTCGAGGCGGGCGGGAATGTCGGTGCTATGCAGGCGCACCTGCGCCGAGCCAGCGTCGGAAGGTGTCGTCACGCCAGGTACCCAGTGCCTCAGCTTCCCGAACCTGCGCCACTGCCACCCGCGCCGCCCGAACCGCTGCTGCCGCTTCCGGTCCCGCTGCCACTGCCGGAACCGGTACCCGTGCCGCTACCGCTACCCGAACCCTCGGTGGTGCCATCGCCGCCGGTGCTGTCGGTGCCATTGTCATCCGTGCCGCCCGTGCCCGTACCCATGCCGTCAGCCGGGGTGCCCGAGCCGCTCGCTCCCCCTTGGCCGTTCATGTGGCCATTATCGTGGGGCTGGCTGCCCGGGGCGGGCTGGTCGATGATGTCGGTGGCGGCCAGCGCCAGGGGCGCGCCGGTGCTCAGGCACAGGGCGAGCAGCAGCGATCGAAGCGTTGTCGGTTGCATGGTGAATCTCCTTTTCCAGTGGGTCACCCACTGTTCGGCCCGTAACCGGTGCACGGGTGCCGCGCTGGCGACGGACGGGCGCCAGGGCCATTCGCATGGTCATGCAATCGACATGTCAGGCCGTTAACGTTGGGCCAGACGCTTTTGCATGCGTCGTCGCCTCCGAGAGCTGGGGTGCGCCGTGATGGCGCGGCCGGGCGGCTCTATCCCGCGGCATGCCATTCATCGGTCACAAAGCTGTAACATTGCTGCTGCAAAGTGTGCCGGCCATCACACGGAGCGCTTTTCGATGATACGCCTGATGAAGTCTGCTGCACTTGCCGTTGCCGTTTCTGTCTGCGCCACTTCGGCCGCCTTCGCTGCAGAGAACGTACGCCTGACCGGGTCTGGCGCCAGCTTCCCTGCACCGATCTACCTGACCTGGTTCAAGGCCTTCAGCAAGGAAACCGACGGCGTCACCGTTGATTACCAGTCCAAGGGGAGCGGGGCGGGTGTTCAGGATTTTCTGAACAAGACTGTCGATTTTGCCGCCAGCGACTCGGCCATGAAGGCTGAAGAGATCGCCAAGGTCGGCGAGGGCGTGCAGTTGCTGCCAATGACCGCCGGTGAAATCGTCCTGGCGTACAACCTGCCGGGCAACCCGAAAGGGCTGAAGCTGCCGCGCGACGTCTACTCGAACATCTTCCTCGGCAAGATCACCCAGTGGAACGACCCGCAGATCGTCGCGGCCAACCCCGACCTGAAGCTGCCAGCTACCCCGATTACCGTAGTCGTGCGTGCCGACTCCAGCGGTACCACGGCGGTGTTCACCAAGCACCTGTCGGCGATCAACGCTGACTTCAAGCAAGCGCTGGGCGAGGGCAACACCGTCAACTGGCCCGCCAGCGACAAGTTCATCAAGTCGCCGAAGAACGACGGGGTAACCGCCACCGTGCGCCAGACCCCAGGTGCCATCGGCTACATCGAATACGGCTTCGCCAAGCTGGCCAAGGTCGACTTCGCCCAGTTGCAGAACAAGGCCGGCCAATACGTGGTACCGAACGCCGAAAGCGGTGCCGAGGCGCTGGCTGCGGTGAACATGCCGGAAAATCTGGTGGCCTGGCTGCCTGACCCGGACGGTGCCAAGTCCTACCCGATCACCTCCTACACCTGGATGATCTTCCGCAAGGACAACGGCAACCCGGCCAAGGCCAAGGCCATGCGCGACATGGTCGAGTACAGCCTGACCGAAGGGCAGAAGATCGCCGATTCGATGGGCTACATCCCACTGCCGCAATCGGTGGTCGACCAGGTTCGCAAAGCGTCCGCCAACATCCAGTAATGCCCTCGGGCGCTCCCGGTGCGGTCCTGTGGCCATGCCGGGGGTGTTTGCCCCCTGTCCCGGAACTTGCCCATGAACTCACCTTTCGCCATCCCGGATAACCCCCACTCCGCTTGCCAGCCGCCGTCTGCGAAAGACTTCCTGGTGGACCGCAGCTTCCGTGCGCTGGCACGCATCGGTGTGGTGCTGGTCCTGGCGCTGGTCTTCGCGCTGGTCTACGAAGTGGGCCGCAAGGCCCTGCCAGGTATCGAGAAGCACGGCTTCGATGTGTTGTTCGGCAGCGTCTGGGACGTCAACCAAGGCAAGTACGGCATTCTGCCGGCGATCTGGGGCACGCTGTACAGCGCCCTGATCGCCCTGTTGATCGCCGGTTTCTTCGGCGTCAGCATGGCCATTTTCCTCACCCAGGACTTCCTGCCGGCCAAGCTGGCGGCAGTTTTCCGCACCATTGTCGAGTTGCTCGCTGCGATCCCCAGCGTCGTCTACGGCCTGTGGGGCATCTACGTGGTGATCCCGGCCATCCGCCCGCTGACCACCTGGCTGAACAGCGAGCTGGGCTGGATTCCGTTTTTTGGCACGTCCCTGAGCGGGCCCGGGCTGCTGCCTGCCGCGCTGGTGCTGGCCATCATGATTCTGCCGACCATCGCCGCCGTTTCGCAGGATGCGCTGACCAGCGTACCGATGAAAACCAAGCAGGCGGCCTACGGTCTGGGCGCCACCCACTGGGAGGCGATCCTCAAGGTGATGGTGCCATCCGCAGCCACCGGCATCTTCGGTTCGCTGGTGCTCGGCCTCGGCCGGGCGCTGGGCGAAACCATGGCCCTGGCCATGCTGGTGGGCAATGCCAATACCATTTCCGTGTCCTTGTTCGCCCCGGCCAACACCCTGGCCGCGCTGCTGGCCCTGAACTTCCCGGAGGCCGGCCCGAACGAGGTCGAGGTACTGATGTACGCCGCGCTGGTACTGATGTTCATCACCCTGCTGGTGAACGTACTCGGCTCGATGATCATGCTCTACGCCCAGCGGGGTAACAAATGATGACCGACCTGACCTCCCCGACCAAGGCTTTGCCCAGCCTGCAGCGCAAGCTGGAAGGCCGTTCCCTGCGCAGCCTGGTGCTGACCACGCTGGCCTGGTGCGCGGCGCTGGTGGCCAGTGTGCCGCTGGTTTCGGTGCTGTACATGCTGATCACCCGCGGTGGTGCACGCCTCAACCTGGAGGTGTTCACCGAGCTGCCGCCCACCGGCTTCGAGATGGGCGGGGGCTTCGGCAACGCCATGGTCGGCACCTTCGTCATGGTTGGTATTGCCGCGGCCATCGCCGTGCCGGTCGGTATTCTGGCCGCGGTGTTCCTGGCTGAACTCGGCCCGGACAGCAAGCTGGCCAATGCTGCACGCTTTGCCGCCAGGATGCTCACCGGCCTGCCATCGATCCTGGCCGGGGTATTCGCCTACGCCCTGGTGGTGATGACTACCGGCACCTACTCGGCGCCGGCAGGCGGCGTGGCCCTGGCGGTACTGATGCTGCCCATCGTCGTGCTGACTGCGGAAGAGTCGATGAAGATGGTGCCCAAGATCATGAAGGATGCTGCCTATGGCATGGGCTGCACCCGGGCCCAGGTGATCTGCAAAATCGTCCTGCCCACCGGCCTGCCGGCCATCCTCACCGGCGTCATGCTGGCCGTGGCGCGTGCCGCCGGCGAAACGGCGCCGCTGTTGTTCACCGCGTTGTTCAGCAATTACTGGATCCTGCATGACGGCGACCTGGCCGTGATGAACCCGACGGCCTCGCTGGCCGTGCTGATCTACAACTTCTCTGGCATGCCATTCGACAACCAGCTCGAGCTCGCCTGGGCGGCCTCGCTGGTACTGGTGATGATCGTGCTGGTAATCAACATTCTGAGCCGAGTTTTCGGCAAGCCCAAGTACTGAGAAAGGGAGCATTCGACCTTGAACGTATCCACTGCGCAAAAAGCCGCTCCCGTGGTCAGCGAAGCCCCCATCGTCATGGACTGCAAGCTGGACAAGATCTTCTACGGCAACTTCATGGCCGTGCGCGACAGCCACGTACCGATCCGCAAGAACCAGATCACCGGCTTCATCGGCCCGTCCGGCTGCGGCAAGAGTACCGTGCTGCGCAGCCTCAACCGCATGAACGACCTGGTCAAGGGCTTCCGCTTCGAAGGCCACGTGCACTTCCTCGGCCAGGATGTCTATGGCAAGGGGGTCGACCCGGTCGTGGTGCGCCGCTATATCGGCATGGTGTTCCAGCAGCCGAACCCGTTCTCGATGAGCATCTTCGACAACGTCGCCTTCGGCCTGCGCCTGAACCGCTACAAGGGCGACATCGGCGACCGCGTGAAGCATGCCCTGCAGGGCGCCGCGCTGTGGGACGAAGTCAAGGACAAGCTCAAGGTCAGCGGCCTGTCGCTGTCCGGCGGCCAGCAGCAACGCCTGTGCATCGCCCGCGCCATCGCCACCGAACCGGAAGTGCTGCTGCTGGACGAGCCGTGCTCGGCGCTCGACCCCATCGCCACCCGCCGGGTGGAAGAACTGATGGTCGAGTTGAAGAAGGACTACACCATCGCGCTGGTCACCCACAACATGCAGCAGGCGATTCGTGTGGCTGACGAAACTGCGTTCTTTTCGGTCGATATTTCCCAGGGCACCCGCACCGGCTACCTGGTCGAAATGGGCCCGACCACGCAGATCTTCCAGAACCCGCGCGAGCAACTGACCGCCGACTACATCAGCGGCAAGTTCAGCTGAACCTTGGCCGCATCATTTTCCGTTGAAGTGTTACTCGGGGTTTCCAATGCCTGCCACGCGTCGTCTTGACCTGTCAGCGGTAGAGCGCGCACTGCGTGAGGTGCAGGGCCGTTTTGCCGAACTCAGCGAACACTTCACCGAGCCGCGCGATCCGTTCACCGACGAGGTGCTGCTGAATGTGGTTGAAGGCTATGCCCTGATTGATGACTATGTCGCACGTGGCATCGACCTTTTCGACCTGCAGCAGTTGAACCTGATGCTGGAGATCAATGCCACCGTGCTGTGCGGCAGCGACCCCGCCCGCCGCCTGGAATTCGCTGCGCATCTCGCCGCGACCGAGGCGCACTTCTTCAATAACGTCGAGGGCGGCATCAAAGACCTGTACAACTGGTACAGCGCCTACCGCAGTGACTCGGTGTGGAAGCGCGCAGCCGGTGTCTACGTGCGTATCCTCAGCAAGCCGCAGCTGTTCATCGAAGGCAACAACCGCACCGGGTCGCTGATCGTCAGCTACTTGCTGATGCGCGCAGGGCTGCCGCCCTTCGTGCTGTCGCTGGACAACGCCGAGGGTTACTTCAACCCGTCCTCGGTCATCCGCAATTCCGCCAAACACGGTGTCAAGGCCTTGTACGAACTACCCAAGATCAAGAAGAAGTATGCCGCCTTCCTCGAAGCGAAGGCGCCTGAAGCGGGCAAGTTCTTCCTTGGTGGCGTGTCCGTACCTGCCTGCGAGAGGTGCCGCTGATGCACCGCTCGTCACTGCTGCAACGTGGCTGGCAGGCCATCGAACGCCGCTTCAACCGGCCAAAGGTGCGCATCTCGTTCGACATCGACGACACGCTGGCCTGCCAGGCAGACCACGCCGCCGCCGAACACAGCAAGCTGCCGGCCTTTGTCCACCGCTGGTTGGGCGAACCCCTGCGCAGTGGCACGCGCTCGCTGATCCGCGACCTGCGCCGCCAGGGCTGTAGCATCTGGATCTACACCTCGTCGGGGCGCACGCCGTCCTATATCCGCCGCTGGCTGATGCTCTACGGCATCCGCGTCGACGGCGTGGTCAACAGTGACCGGCACCAGCATGTCCTGGCCAGGAACGGGCTTGGCCATGCACCTTCGAAGTTGCCCTCGGCTTTCGACATCGATCTGCATGTGGATGATTCCGAAGGTGTGCGGCTGGAAGGCATCGATCACGGTTTCCGTGTGCTGGTGGTGTGCCCGAAGGATGAACACTGGGCGCAGAAGGTGAAGGATGCGGCTGTCGATGTACAGGCACAGCTGGCCTGGCAACAACCGCACCGCTATGAAATGCCGGTGCGGCTGCGTCCGCAAGCGCTCGCTTCGCGAAACGACACGATTGCGCTCGGATTGTGAGGTGGGCGACGCGGTGGTTGGCACCGGCGGTGCCGGTGATCGCGGCTGAAGCCGCTCCTACAGGTACGGCGTCAGGTCGAAGGCGGGCTTTTTGTATTGGTACCTGCCTGCCATTAATGCCTAAACCCTAAGTCTCGCCTCCCGGCCCAACCCGGTAGCGGGCCCGAATGGTCGCATCCCACACGCCGGCCCAAAGCACCCGCCAGCCCGCTCCAAAGCAGCGTTTCTGGCCCTTTGCCCGCTTCTGATAATCGCCTCCGACATCCCGTCCCCGTTTCGGAGCGCGCCATGTACAACAATAAGAATCTGTCTCCCCGTTTGCTGGCGGCTGTCACCGTCAGCCTGTCGAGCCTTTGCCTGAGCAATGTCGCCGAGGCCGAGATCATGCTGTACGACAAGGACCAGACGACGTTTTCCACCGACGGCTATATCAACGCCTTCTACGTCAACAGCGATGTCGATCGCGAGGGTGAGCAGTACGACCGCCGCCAGTCGCGGGTGAAGATGGGCTTCCTACCCAACTACCTGGGCTTCAACATGGGCAGGCAGGTGGATGACCTCAAGCTCGGCGCGCGCGCCTCGTTCTGGGTGACCATCAACGACAGCGAAACCAACGGCACCGACACCGCCATCGATGTGCGCCAGTTCTACGGCACCGTGGCCAACCCGGAATGGGGCGAGGTGCTGATCGGCAAGGATTTCGGCCTGTTCGCCCGCTCCAACATCCTGCTCGACGAACTGCTGGCCGGTTATGGCCAGGTCAGTGACACCCTGGGCCTGGTGGACGGCGGCGGGGTATCGTTCGGCAACATCGGCAGCGGCTACCCATACCCGTTCCCCACCTCGCAGATCACCTACCGCACCCCGGTGATGGACGGCCTGCGCGTCGCGGTCGGCATCATGGACCCGGTGGACACCAACGACAGCAGCCCGACCGGCAAGGCCTACCAGGAGAACCCGCGTACCGAAAGCGAGATCACCTACCAGTTCGACCTGGGCGGGGCGCAGATCTACAGCTGGCTCAACGGCAGCTACCAGACCTCCGACAACACCGACCCGGCGGTGCAGTCGGTCACCTCCAAAGGTGTCGGCTATGGCGTGCAGGCGAAGATGGGCGGGCTGTCGCTGACCGGTTCGGGGTTCCAGGCCAAGGGCATCAACCCGTTCTTCACCAACAACGCTGGCGAACCGACCCTGCGCAATGTCGACAGTGACGGCTACCTGCTGCAGGGCTCGTACAAGTTCGGCAAGAACCGCGTGGCGCTGTCCTATGGCAAGACCAAGGACGATGGCAACGGCGCGGTCGACAGTGGTGCGGATTATGAAACCCGTGGCATCGCGCTGTTCCACGACATCAACGACAACCTCAAGCTGGTTGCCGAGTACAACCAGTTTTCCATCGATGGGCATGAAACCAGTGCACAGGACGAAGACACCGATACCTTCGCGGTGGGGGCAGTGCTGACCTGGTAAACGCCGGGCCCCCAGCCGCGGTGTGCGCATCGCACCGTGGCCGGGGGCCACAGGGCGTCCACAAATGGCGGGGCGCTTTACATCCATGGAAGTGGCCACCCGCTACCCAAGTAGCATTCGTCGCCAATGATCGCCTTCGTACACTCTTTGCTCAGCCAACCCGCGCCGGAGACCAGGATGCAGCAGGCTCACAACGACGGTGTGGTCAGCGCCATGTCCCAGGCCACCGACGCCCGGCTGGCGGCCGAGGAACTGGCGGCGCAGCTGCTGCACCCGCACCTGGGCTTCGTGCTGTTCTTCTGTTCCGCCGAATACGACCTGCAGGTCCTGGGCGAGGCCCTGGAGCAGGGCTTTGGTGGCATCCGCCTGGTCGGTTGCACCAGCGCCGGCGAGATCACACCGCTGGGCTACGGCCGCAACTGCATCACCGCGGTGGGCTTCGATCATCGGCATTTTTCCATCGCCACCGAGCTGATCGATGAGATGGAGCACTTCAGCCTGATCGATGCCCAGCAGATGGTCGAGCGCCTGGTCAGCACCTGTCGCAGCAATACCCTGGCGCCGATCAAGGGCCACAGCTTTGCCCTGACCCTGCTCGACGGCCTGTCCAGCCGTGAGGAGATGGTGCTCGCGGCGCTCAGCGCCGCCCTTGGGGATATTCCGCATTTTGGCGGTTCGGCCGGCGACGACAATTACCTGACCCGCACCCACGTGTACTTCGGCGGCGCGTTCCATAACGGCGCGGCGGTGGTGGTGCTGGTCAATACCTGGCTCGACTTCGAGGTGTTCACCACTCACCACATCCTGCCACGCCAGGAAAAGCTGGTGGTCACGGGGGCCGACAGTGCCTTGCGCCGGGTCTTCGAGCTGAATGCCGAGCCGGCAGCCGAGGAGTACGCCCGGCATATCGGCGTGCCGGTGGCCGACCTCGACCACCAGGTATTCGCCGCCCACCCGCTGGCCGTGCGTATCCATGACCAGTACTACGTGCGGGCGATCCAGCAAGTGCACCCGGACCAGAGCTTGAGCTTCTACTGTGCGGTGGAGAACGGCATCGTGCTCACCGCCATGACCCCCGGGCCTTTGTTGCCCAACCTGCAGCAGCTGTTCGACGGCTTGCAGCAGCGTCTCGGCCCACTGTTGCTGACCATCGGTTGCGATTGCTTTCTGCGGCGGCTGGAACTGGAAGGCCAACACGGCCTGGAGCCGATCGGCGCGTTCCTGCGCGAGCAGCGGGTGATCGGCTTCAACACCTACGGAGAACAGTTCAATGGCATGCACATCAACCAGACCTTCACCGGCGTCGCCATTGCCCGCAACCGGCCTCCCGTCAATCGCTGACCTGCAGCTTGAAATCACCCGGTTGCAGCATGAGAACCACAAGCTGCAGCGTATCAACGGCGCCCTGATCGAGCGCGTCGAGTCCGGTGTGACGCGTGGCAACGACCCTTACGCGGCGTTTCAGCACTCGGTGGTGCTGGCCGAGCAGGTGCGCGAACGCACCGATGCCCTGAACCAGGCGATGGCCGAGCTCAAGGCGGTCAACCGTCTGCTCAGCGAGGCGCGGCAGCGCGCCGAGACTGCCCACCAGCACCAGATCCGCCTGATTACCGACAATGTCCCGGCGTTGATCGCCTACCTCAACGCCGACCTGGTCTACGAATTCACCAACAAGGTCTACGAAGAATGGTACTGCTGGCCCCCTGGCGTGATGCTCGGCCAGCGCCTGCGCGAGGCCCACAGCGAACAGCATTACCAGCGCCTGGAAGCCTACGTGGCACGTGCGCTGGCCGGCGAGAGCGTCACCTTCGAATTCGCCGAAACCAACAGCAGCGGGCAGGAGCGCTACATGCTGCGTTCCTACGTACCGAATCGCCTGGCCAATGGCGAGGTCGCCGGCATCTTCGTGCTGATCCGTGACATCACCGAGCGGCGCAATACGGCGCAGGCGCTGCACCAGGCCTACCAGCACCTCGAGCAACGGGTACGCGAACGCACGGCAGAGCTGACCAGCCTCAATGAGCAACTGTTGCGCGAAATCGAGGAGCGCAGCCGCGCCGAAGCGCGCCTGCGCGAGGCCAAACGCGAGGCCGAGCAGGCCAACCTGTCGAAGACCAAGTTCCTCGCGGCGGTCAGCCATGACCTGCTGCAACCGTTGAACGCGGCGCGGCTGTTCACCAGTGCGCTGCTCGAAAGCCGCGAACCGCAGGACAGCACGCAGCTGGTACGCAATGTCAGCAACTCGCTGGAGGATGTGGAGAACCTGCTGGGCACCCTGGTGGATATTTCCAAGCTGGACGCCGGGGTGATCAAGGCCGACGTCGCACCCTTCGCCCTTGGCGAACTGATGGACAACCTTGCCGCCGAGTACGCCCAGGTGGCCCGCAGCGAAGGGCTGGCGCTGCATTTCGTCAGCTGCTCGGCCGTGGTGCGCAGTGATATCCAGTTGTTGGCGCGGATCCTGCGCAACCTGCTCAGCAACGCCATTCGCTATACCCCGCGTGGGCGTGTGGTGCTGGGCTGTCGGCGCCTGCGAGGCGGCCTGCGCATCGAAGTGTGGGACAGCGGCATCGGCATTGCCGAAGAGCACCTGGAGGAAATGTTCCAGGAATTCCGTCGCGGCGATGTGCAGCGCCCGCAGCAGGACCGTGGCCTGGGCCTGGGCCTGGCGATCGTGGAGAAGATCGCCGGTATCCTTGGCCATCGCATTCGGGTGCGCTCCTGGCTTGGCAAAGGCTCGGTGTTCGCGGTGGAGGTGCCACTGAGCACTGCCGCGCCCAAGGCCCAGCCGAGCCTGGCGATCAGCGAGCCGATGCTGGAACGCCTGCGCGGGGCACGGGTGTGGGTGCTGGATAACGATGCCGCCATCTGTGCCGGCATGCGCACCTTGCTGGAGGGCTGGGGGTGCCAGGTGGTGACCGCATTGTCGGAAGAGGACCTGGCACGCCAGGTGGACAACTACCATGCCGATGCCGACCTGCTGATTGCCGACTACCACCTCGACAACGACTGCAATGGTGTCGATGCGGTGGCGCGGATCAACGCCCGCCGCACCCAGCCGCTACCGGCGTTGATGATCACCGCCAACTACAGCAACGAACTCAAGCAGCAGATCCGCGAGCTCGGCCACACCCTGATGCACAAGCCGGTGCGGCCGATGAAGCTGAAAACGGCGATGAGCCACCTGCTTTCCAGCAGCCAGCCATCGCTTGGCGCATAGCCGGTTCAGCGGCGCAGGTAATCGCCGAAGTCGATATCGCCAGCGCTGAGGATGGCCTGCACCCGGTTGTGCACGTTGAGTTTGCGCAGGATCGCCGAAACGTGGGCCTTGACCGTGGTTTCCGCGATGTCCAGGGTATAGGCGATCTGTTTGTTCGACTCGCCCTTGGTCATGCGTTCGAGCACCAGCAGTTGCTTGCGGGTCAGCGCCTGGAGCATTTCCGGCGGGAAGCTCGGGGTATCGTTCAGGCGCCGGCTGGTGGCGCTTTTCTGCGCGCGGATGATATCGGGCGGCAGGTAGACATTGCCGTTGAGGATCTGCTCGATCGCTTCGATCATCTGCAAACGTGGCGACGACTTGGTGATGAACCCCACCGCACCGTAGGTGATGGCCTGCAGCACGATCTGCTTTTCCTGCTCGGCCGAGACGATCACCACCGGTGTGGTGGGGGCCTCGTTGCGCAGGGTGATCAGGCCATTCAGGCCGTGCATGCCAGGCATGTTCAGGTCGAGCAGGATCAGGTCGAGGTCATCGTGCTCGCGGGTCAGTGCCAGGGCGCTGTCCAGGTCGGCAGTTTCCATGACTTCGCTACCCTGGAACCCGTCGCTGATGACATTGTGGATAGCTTCGCGAAACAGCGGGTGATCGTCGGCAATCAGAATTTTGTACATGGCCTTTTCACCTCGTTTTTATGGGATGGAGCGGTGGCACGCATTCGCCAAGCGAATTCAGGGGAAGGGTTCCGGTTGCGCGGGGACAAGTGGCAGATTGGCCTGCTGCCAGGCGTCCAGGCCGTCGCGATACCAGTACAGGTTGTTATAGCCCAAGGCGTTCGCGCGTTTTACCGCGTTCCAGCTCAGCCAGCAATCCGAGCGGCAGTAGAACACCAGCGGTTGCTGCCTGCGCCCGGCGGTGGCGTCTTGCAGGTGGCGGGCGAAGTAACCTTGCCAGGCCGCGCTCAGCTCGCCGTCGCCGGTGTTGGCCAGCCAGCGGCTGCCGGGGATGTTGCTGTGCGGTTGGTCTTCGATGAAGCGGCCTTGCAACCATTGGCGCCGATAGACGTCGATCAGGACCGGGGCAGGGGTCTGCTTCAGCAGCCCTTGCAGCGTGGCGGTGTCGATCACCTGGGCGCCGTCGACCTGCTGCGGGGTCGGGCTGCGGTAGATGCTGGTGCGATAACCGTCGGCGGAAAACAACGGTTCCGTGCCGGCCTGGGCGATGCCCAGTGACAGACTCAGCGAAAAGGCCACCAGCAAGGGGCGCGGCAGCCGGGGCAGGGCACGTGGCATGGGGGTTATCCTTTTTGTTATAGGCCCATTACATGCCAGCGGCGGTGCATTGTGAATGCGACGATCAGATAGCAAAGGCAGTACTAAAGTAGTAGATGGCCTGGCGCGTTGACGGTTGCACCGATTCCCGGATGGATGCCCCCCCCTGTAGGAGCGGCCTCGTGTCGCGATCGGGCTGCAGCGCAGCCCCACGATTGCAGCTGCGCCGCAGATACCGCCGGGGCTGCGCTGCAGCCCGATCGCGACACAAGGCCGCGCCTACAAAAGCGCGTTCCATGCGGGGGGGATCAGCGTGGCTTGCGCAGTGCCGCGTGCTGGGGGTTGAAGGTGAGGATCGCCAGCAGGCTGAACAGCGCGGTCAAGCCCAGGCACACCGCCAGTGCCAGCAGGTTCAGTCGTTCGTACAGGGCAAAGCGCACCAGTTCCACCGCATGGGTGAACGGGTTGACTGCACACAGCCAGTACAACCACTGGCTGGCCTCCTGCATCTTCCACAGCGGGTACAGTGCCGAAGACAGGAAGAACAGTGGGAAAATCACGAAATTCATCACCCCGGCAAAGTTCTCCAGCTGGCGGATCGCGTTCGACAGCAACAGCCCCAGGGCGCTGAGCATCAGTGCCACCAGCAATAGCGCCGGTAACGCCAGCAGCAAGCCGGCGGCCGGTGGTTGCACACCGTATAGCCAGGCAATGGCCAGGAAGGCGTACACCTGCAGCAAGGAAATCAACGAGGTTGCCAACAGCTTGCTGCCAAGCAGGAACGGCCGTGGCAACGGGCTGGTCAGCAGCACGCGCATGCTGCCCATCTCGCGGTCATAGACCATCGACAGCGAGCCCTGCATGCCGTTGAACAACAGGATCATGCAGGCCAGGCCGGGGATGATGTACACCTCGTAGGGGATATAGGTGTCGTAGGGTTCGATGATCGCAATGCCCAGGGCCGCGCGAAACCCGGCGGCGAACACCAGCAGCCACAGCAGCGGGCGCACCAGGGCGCTGAGAAAGCGTGTGCGCTGCAAGACAAAGCGCAGGCATTCGCGCAGCAGAATGCCGTTGAAGCATTGCCAGTAGGCGTTCATTGGGCTTTCACTCCTGAAGGCGCGCTGGTCAGGCGGGCGAAGGCGTGGTCGAGGTCGCCGCCGTGCGCCTGGCTCAGCGCCGCGGCCGTGCCGCTGGCCACCAGGCGCCCCTGATGCAGGATCAGCAGGTCATCGCTGGGTTGGACTTCGTCCAGCAGGTGGGTGGTCCACAACACGCTGAGGCGTTGTTCGCGGCACAGCAGCCGCAGGTGCTGGTTGAGCGCCAGGCGGCTGGCCGGGTCGAGGCCGACGCTGGCTTCGTCGAGCAACAGCAGGCGCGGCTCATGCAGCAGCGCACGGGCAATCTCGACTCGGCGTCGATGGCCGATGTTCAATGCCCGGACTGGCTCGCGGCGGCGCTCATCGAGGCCCTGGCGGGCCAGTTCGGCCTCCACCCGCAGGTTGGCCTGGCGCCGCGGCAGGCCATGCAGCGAGGCGTGGTAGCGCAGGTTCTGTTCGACGCTGAGGTCCAGGTCGAGGGTGCTTTGCTGGAACACCACGCCCAACTGGCGCAAGGCCGGGCGTGCGGCATTGCGCAGGGAACAGCCGCACACGCGGATGTCGCCTTGCTGCAGGTCGTAGAGCCGCGTGAGCAGGGCGATCAAGGTCGACTTGCCGGCACCATTGGGGCCCAGCAGCGCGGCGAAGCGCCCGGGCGCCAGGCTGAACGTGACCTGCCTGAGCGCCTGGCGCTGGCCGTAGGCAAAGCTCACGTCACTGACTTCCAGCGTGTTCATGGCGTCACCACCACGCCCCAGGGGTAGCGGCCGACCTTCACTGACTTGAGCACCTTGAGGTTTTTCGCATCGATCACCGACACGTCACCGCTGACTCCGTTGGTGGCCAATAACTGGCTCTGGTCCGGGGTGAACGCCAGTTGCCATACCCGTCGCCCCACCAGCAGGTAGTCGAGCACCTCGAAGGTCTTGGCATCGACCACCGCCACATGGTTGGCGGGGCCCAGGGCGACGAAGGCGTACTTGCCATCGGCGCTGAGCTTGATCCCCACCGGCTGGACCTTGTCCGGGTGCACGCCCTTGATCTGGAAATTCAGGGTTTTCAA
The DNA here is from genome assembly GCF_016620375.1 of Pseudomonas sp. LAM2023. Lineage (NCBI taxonomy): Bacteria > Pseudomonadati > Pseudomonadota > Gammaproteobacteria > Pseudomonadales > Pseudomonadaceae > Pseudomonas > Pseudomonas sp. LAM2023. The sequence goes on from NZ_JAENHV010000009.1 coordinate 27,252, forward strand.
CACCTGGCGCGTGGCCACGTCGAGAATGGTCACGGTGCCGCCGATTTCCGCCGAGGCCCACAACCGCGTACCGTCCTGGCTGAACTCGACAAAGCGCGGCCGCTGGTCGACCGGGGTGCTTTCGGCCAGGGTCTGGGTGCTGGTGTCGATCCAGTGCAGCATGTTGGTGGTTTCGCTGGTGTTGACCGCCCACTTGCCATCCGGGCTCACGGCCATGCCTTCAGGCTCGATGCCGACATCGATCTGCCCGAGTACCTTGTCGGTCTGGGTGTCGATCACGGTCACCAATGCGTCGTCCTCGTTGGACACGTACAGCCAGCGGTCGTTGGGGTGCAGGGCGAACTGCTCCGGGTCCTTGCCGGAAGGCAGTTCCTTGATGATCTTGCGGGTGGCCACGTCCATCACCTGGACCCGGTCCGAGTCGCTGGCGCAGATGTACAGCAGCTTGTGGTCGTGGGACAGCAGCAGGCCGCGCGGGCGCTGGCCTACCGGCAAGGTCTCGGTGACTTCCAGGGTATGCAGGTCGATCAGGCTGAGGCTGTTGTCCTTCTCGTTCGAGACCCAGGCGGTGGCGGCCATGGCCTGGCCGCTGGCAAGCGCCAGGGCGCCCGACAGCAGGCTGGGGTGAAGCAGGGCCCGGTGGAGCAGGCGGCGAGGCATGGCGAAATCCTTTTTTTGTTGTGGTTATCGGCTCAGGGGTAGCGACAGCTGACTTCGGGCTTGTCGTAGCCCAGGCTGTCCATTTCGTTGAACGGGTGCAGGAAACCTTCCTGCGGCGAAGTGCTGACCAGCGCCCGTGGCTGCACCAGCGGGATCGGCTGGCGCAGCTCGCCGTTCCACGGGCGATAGCTGAGCTTGCGGCCCTTGAAACCGTCCAGCGGCAACTGCTCGCTGAGCAGCAGCTGCTGCACGGTGTGCGGCTCGGCCTGGCGCAGTTTGCTGACTGCGCTGGCGACACTGCGCACGGCCATCCAGGCGGCGAAGTCGCGGTCGTTCATCCAGCGCCCGGCCTGGGCCTCGAAACGCTTTTGCAACTGCGCCGCGCCGAAGGTTTCCACGGTCTTGTGCCAGCCGGTGGGGGTCAGGCCCTGGGTTCCGGCGACCGGGCGTGGGTACCAGGTCTGGTAGGGCAGGTACTCGCCGAAATCGCCGCGTTCGTCGGCTACCAGCACCACATCGTATTCGGCAGTTTGCGTGAACAGCGGCATGTCGGCCTGGGCGCTGCGGCGCTGGTCGTTGTCGAAGGTCCAGGGTTTCTCCGCCACCAGCTGCAGGCCGAAGCGCTTCGCGGCACGTCGCAGGGCAGCGGCGTAGGCGCGGTCGTCATCGGTCTGGCCGACGATCAGCAGGGCCCGCTGCCATTTGCGCAGCGCCAGGAATTGCGCCAGAGCATCGGCCAGCATGGCGCGGCCAGGCAGGCTGTGCAGCACATTGCCCAGGCACTGGCTGCTGCGCAGGCTGTCGTCCGGGCTACCGGCATTGAACAGCAGGCTGTCGGGCAATGCGCCAGACAAGGCGCGCAGGCTGGCAGCGGGGGCATTGACCACGAACAGCCGCAGGCCCTGCTCATGCTGGGCCTTGGCCGCCTGCAGCAGGGCTTCGGGGCTGTCGACGCTGGCTTCGGTGAGTTGGAATTGCTGCTGCAGGAAGCGGCCGCTGCTGTTGCTGTCGACAATTGCCAGCCTGGCGCCTTGCAGCCCGGCATCGGTGGGCTCGGGGATGACATTGGACAGCAGCGGGCCAGGGTCGGGGCGATAGCCCAGGTAGCCGATGCGCACCTGCAAGGGCTCGGCAGCCTGGCCCCGGGCAGCGGGCGCCAGGGCCGTAGACAGGGTGGCGGCGAGGGCCAGCAGGCAGGTCAGGGCGAGGTGGGCAGGCTGGCGCATAAAGCGACTCCACGGCAGATGGCGCCAGCATAGGAAGCCCACCGCGACGGGGAAATATGCAGAAAGTAGCGCCCGGCCGGTACCAAGGTAGTAATTCGCCACGCTGGCCCCGGTCTTACGATGGGCCGCAATCTCGCCACACTGAGGAAAACCGCGCATGCGCCTGCTTGACCTGTCGGCCCTGTGGCGGATCAACCTTTGCGTCACGGTGTTTTTCCTGCTGGTAATGCTGGCCTGTGCCGGGGTGCTGTTGCACCAGGCGGTGGCCGATGTCGAGCGCGAGTTGCAATCGGCCGAAGCGGTGGTGGCGTACCTCGGCGATACCGCCGAGCGCGACCCGGCCCATCTGCAGCCACGTTTGACCCAGAGCCTGCGCCATGTGCGGGTGCACTGGCTGGCGGCGGATGAAGCGCTGCCGCTGCCGCAGGAGCGCGGCGTGGATGCCTGGCTTGGCCGACACCTGCTTGGCGAGCGCCACCACGCTACCCGGTTGCTGCAGCTGAGTGATGGTCGCCGGGTAGCGATTGCCGTGGATGCACGGGATGAAATCGACGAAGTCCGCGACTCGCTGCAACAGTTGGTGGGCCTGTGCGGCCTGGCGCTGTTGCTGAGCTTGCTGACCACCCGCTGGGCCGTGCGCCGCGGCATGGGTTTGCTGGACGAGCTGCTGCAGGCCCTGCGCCAGGTCTCCGGTGGGCAGTTGAGCGCGCGCCTGCGCGAAGCCGGCCTGCCGGAGGCACGCCAGCTGGCCAGGCATTTCAACCACATGGCTGCATCGCTGGAACAGGCCCGCACCGACAATGCCCAGCTGACCCAGGCGCTATTGGCCGTGCAGGAGCGCGAACGCACCCAGCTGGCGCAAACCCTGCACGACGACCTCGGGCAATACCTGGCAGGTATCCGTGCCCAGCTGTGCCTGCTGCGCATGGTGGCCGACCAGCCGGCAGCGGTGGCGCAGACCACCCGCACCCTGGAACTCGATTGCCAGCGCCTGCAGCAGGGCTTTCGCGCGTTGGTGCACGACCTGTATCCGCTGGCGCTGCAGCACATGCCGCTGGCTGAGGCGTTTGCCCTGCTGGTGAGCCAATGGCAGGCCAGCCAGGGTATCGATTGTCGCCTGCGGGTCGGCGCGCGCCTGCCAGCGTTGCCTGGGGCGAGCCGCACGCACCTGTATCGCCTGTTGCAGGAGGCGTTGACCAACGTCGCCCGTCACGCCGCGGCCAGCCAGGTGCGGGTGCGCCTGCAACGCAGCGCCAGGGGCTTGCGCCTGCTGGTTCGCGATAACGGTTGCGGCGCGCCGCAGCCGCTACGCCATGGGGTCGGCCTGCACTCGATGGCCGAGCGCGCCCGCAGCCTGGGCGGTGAACTGTGCATCTTCAGCCGCCCGGGCGCCGGCTGGGCGCTGGCCCTGAAGATTCCCTTGGAGGTGCAATGAATATCGTGTTGGTCGATGACCACGCCGTGGTCCGCCAGGGCTATGCCAGCTTGTTGCGGGCGGTGCTGCCGACGGTGCAGGTGCGCGAAGCGGCCAGCGGCGAGGAGGCGCTGGCGCGGGTGCAGGAGCAGGTGCCCAACCTGGTGATCATGGACTTCGGCCTGCCCGGTATCAGCGGCCTGGAAACCACCCGACGGCTGCGCCAGCGCTTGCCGCAACTGCGCGTGCTGTTCTTCAGCATGCACGATGAACTGCCGCTGGTGCGCCAGGCGCTGGACGCCGGGGCCTCGGGTTACCTGACCAAGAACTCGGCGCCCGAGGTGCTGGTCGAGGCGGTGCAGCGGGTGCTGGCCGGGCAGGCCTATATCGAGCAACCGCTGGCCACCCAGCTGGCTTGCACCTCGCATCAGCGTACCAGCGACCCACGCCTGCAGTGCATGACCCAGCGTGAGCTGGAGATCTTCGTGATGCTGGCCAAGGGCACACCGGTGCGGGTGATCGCCGAGCAGCTGTGCATCAGTGCCAAGACCGTGTCCAACCACCTGACCTTGCTCAAGAGCAAGCTGCAGGTCAGCTCGCATGCCGAGCTGGTGCACCTGGGGATCGACCTGGGGGTGGTGCGGGTGGCGGGGTAACGTTCGACCTGGCAGATGCAGCGCCTGTGAGACCGAGCGCCGCCCGCGCGGCGCATCGCGAGCTGCGCTCGCTACGTTTGTTTCGGGCCAATCATGCCTGTGGGATTGGCGCGCGTACGCTTTGGCGCATGACGAGATGTCGTGTCGTATGAACCAGGCGGTCGCGCGCGCCTGTCACAGGCGTTACTGGCCCGAAACAAACGCAGGAGCGGATTTATCCGCGATGCGCCGCGCGGGCGGCGCTCGGCCTCCCAGGCGCTGAACCTGTCACGCCGGACCCTTCGGCTCATTTGTCCCAGGTCTCTGGGCAGCCCTTGCATCCCTGCATGTTGGCATCCTGGAAATTCCCATAATGCTGCCGCGCCCCACGCAGGTCGGCGCCCTCCAGGTTGCTCTGGCTTAGCTTGGCCTCCTGCAGGTTGGCATCGCCCAGGTTCGCCCCCTGCAAATCAGCCTTGCTCAGCCAGGCCATTTCCAGGTCCGCCGCCCGCAGGTTGGCCTGGTGCATCTTCGCCCCGGACAACCTGGCGAATTCCAGGTAGGCCGCGCCAAGGTCGGCCCTTGCGAACTGCGCGCCTTGGGCAAACAGGCCCCAGCCCTGGATCGCCACCAGCTTGCTGTCGCTCAGGTCGGCCAGGCGCAGGTTGCTCTGCTGCAGGCTGGCACGGGTCAGGTTGGCGCCCTGCAGGCGGGCCTTTTCCAGGTTGGCCAGGTCCAGTCGGGCGTGGCGCAGGTCGGCACCGCGCAGGTCGGCATCGGCCAGGTTCATCTTGCGCAAGTCCTGGTTGGCCAGGTTGGCGCCACGCAGGTCCGCCCCCGGGCACTGGCTGGCTTCGGCAATCAGGCAGCCGTTGATGGTCAAGGGGGTATCGCTTTCAGCGTCGTCGGCGTTCATGGCCAAGGTAGGGGAAAGTACCAACAGCAAAGCCAATGGCAAATAGTTCATGGCAAAGGTCCCGGCAGGAAGGTGACAGGACGGGGAGGGGCGAAGGCCCGCTCCCCGCGAGGGTCAACGTTGTGCGGTCTGCTTGTCCCAGCTCGGGATCTTGAACACCCAGAACGAGCCGCCCTGGGCCACCGGCTTGGTCAGCTCGGCCATGTCGCCGCCCCACAGCGGTACCGCGCCGCCGTAGCCCACGGTCACGCCGATGTACTGCTCGCCGTCCTGTTCCCAGGTGATTGGCGGCGAGACGATGCCGCTGCCGGTCTGGAACTTCCACAGCTCCTTGCCGGTCTTGGCGTCGAACGCCTTGAAGAAGCCGTCACCGGTACCGGTGAAAACCAGGTTGCCCTTGGTCGCCAGCACGCCGGCCCACAGTGGCAGCGGTTCCTTGTGCTCCCACACCAGCTCGCCGGTGCTCGGGTCCATCGCGCGCAGGGTGCCGACGTGGTCGTCATACATGCGCTTGATGCGGAAGCCCATGCCCAGGTACGCAGAGCCCTTCTTGTAGTTCACTTCCTCGGTCCAGTATTCCTCTTTCCACTGGTTGCCGGGGATATAGAACAGGCCGGTATCCTGGCTGTAGGCCATGGGGTTCCAGTTCTTGCCACCGAGGAACGGCGGCGAGACTTCCACCGGCTTGCCTTTGCTTTCCCCCGGCAGGGGCTTGGGCGGGCGCTGGCCGGGGTTTTCCACCGGGCGCCCGGTGTTCAGGTCGATATGGCTGGCCCAGGTGATGTTGTCGACGAAGGGGAAGGCGTTCTGCAGCTTGCCGTTGCTGCGGTCGACCACATAGAAAAAGCCGTTGCGGTCGGCATGGCCGGTGGCCTTGACCAGCTTGCCGTCCTTGTTCTTGTAGTCGAACAGCACCAGCTCGTTGTTGCCGGAAAAGTCCCAGGCATCGTTGGGGGTGTGCTGGTAGAACCATTTCACCTCGCCAGTGCTCGGGTCGACGCCGACCTGGCCGGAGGTGTACAGGCTGTCGTAGTCGTGCGGGTTGCCGTCCTTCGCGGTGCGCGCCCAGGTGTTCCATGGGCCCGGGTTGCCAGCACCGACGATGATGGTGTTGCTCTCGGGGTCGAAGCTGGCGCTTTGCCAAGGGGCACCGCCGCCGTGGCTCCAGGCTTCGACCTTGCCGGTCTCGGTGGTCGGGTCATCCGGCCAGGATGGTGCCTTGACGTTGCCGGTGGGGGTGCTGTCCTTGCCGTTCAAGCGGCCCATATGGCCTTCGACGAATGGCCGCATCCACACTTCCTCGCCGGTATCCGGGTCGCGCGCGAATAGCTGGCCAACCACGCCGAACTCGTCACCCGAGCTGCCGTGGATCAGCAACACCTTGCCGCTGGTCTTGTCCTTGATCAGCACCGGGGCGCCGGTCATGGTGTAGCCGGCGCTGTGGTCGCCGAACTTCTTGTTCCACACCACTTTGCCGGTGCGCTTGTCGAGGGCAATCACGCGTGCATCGAGGGTGCCGAAGTAGATCTTGTCGCCGTAGATCGCCGCGCCGCGGTTGACCACGTCGCAGCACGGGCGGATGTTCTCCGGCAGGCGGTGGTTGTAGGTCCACAGGCGCTTGCCGGTGCGGGCATCGAGGGCGAACACCCGCGAATAGGACCCGGTGACGTAGACCACGCCGTCGCTGACGATGGCCTGGGATTCCTGGCCGCGTTGTTTCTCGTCGCCGAAGGAGAAGGACCACGCCGGCGTCAGCTTGAACACGTTCTGGTCATTGACCTGGGCCAGCGGGCTCCAGCGCTGGGCGTTGGTGCCCATGCCATATTGCAGCACGTCCTGGGTGGTCAGGTGATCGTTGGCGATGTCTTCCCAGGTCACGTTCTTGCCGGCAGGCGCCGCCGTGGCCACCGTGCCCAGGGCCAGGCTGCCGGCCAGCAGCAAGGCACGCAGGCTCAGGCACAAAGGGGAAAGGGCAGGTAGCGTTGTTGTTGTCATGGTTGCAGTTCCCTGTGGAGTTTTGGCCTGCACAGGGTGAGCTGGTGCGGTTGTCGCGGGATACGGAAAACTTCCCGCGCTGGCCGGGAAAAGTTCCCGTACGGCACCTCTTTTGGCCCTTCGCCACATGCCCTACTACCAAGGGAGTAAGGCCCGGCCACCAAAGCAGGATACGGCGCTGCACGGGCTGTTCCTAAGATGGCGGCACGGCCTCTGTGGTTGAGGCCTTGCGTGCAATGGTGAGGGCATAACAATGACAACACAACGAAACGTCTTGCTTGCTGCAGGCCTGCTGGCCGGCGCTGTGCTGACCGGTACGGTCTGGGCCCATGGCAATGTGGTGCCCCAGGCTGTGGAAACCAAGGGCCTGACCCCGATCAAGGATGCGGGTGTGGCCGTGGACGGCGACGGCTGGGCAGCGGTCAACCCGTATCGCGAGTCTCCCGAGCACGACAAGGCGGTGGAAATTGGCGCCTCGGCCTACAACCAGAACTGCGCCGCCTGCCATGGCCTGGAAGCCAAGTCTGGCGGTATCGCCCCGGACCTGCGCATGCTCGACGCCGGTGAGGCGGGTGACGAGTGGTTCGTCGAGCGGGTACGCCACGGCGCGGTTCGCGACGGCCGGGTGTACATGCCGAAGATGGCCGACTACCTGAGTCAGGAAGCCTTGTGGGCGGTACGCACCTACCTGGACAGCGTGCACGTCGAGGAGTGACGGCCATGCGCCTGTTGGCGGTGCTGTTGTCTGGCCTGCTGCTGTGTTGCGCGGCAGCCCAGGCGCAGGTACGCAACTACGACGCTATCATCGCCGCCGGCGAATTGAAGGTGGCGGTGTACAAGGATTTTGCGCCCTACAGCTTCGAGGACCACGGCCAGCCGCGCGGGGTCGACGTGGAGTTGGCACAGGCCCTGGCCAGTGCGCTGGGGGTGCGCCTGCAACTGATCTGGGCGCCGCCCGGGGAAAAGCTCGACGACGACCTGCGCGATTACATCTGGCGCGGCAGTCCGCTGCGCAACCAGCAGCTGGCCGACCTGATGATGCGTGTGCCTTACGACCACGCCTACGCGCAGCGGCGCAACGACGTCGGGGAACTGGAAAACGCCCAGGTGGTGATGTTCGGCCCCTATCAGCAGGAGCGCTGGCAGGTGGCCTATGATCGCCGCCGCCTGGCCTCGGTAGCCAGTGTAGCGGTGTTCCAGCAACACCCCATCGGGGTCGAGGTGGACAGTGTGCCGTCGTTCTACCTGACCTCGGTATTCAATGGCATGCTCAGTGCCAGGACCCACCATTACCCCAACGTTCAGCAGGCGTTCGGCGCCATGCAGGCTGGCCAGGTGGACGCGGTGATGGCCATGCGCGGTGAGGTCGACTGGCAACTGCACCAGGCCGCCGACCCGCAGCTGGCCCTGGCGGAAAACGCCTACCCGAACCTCGGCAAGCAGGCCTGGGACATCGGCATGGCAGTGCATGAAAGCAACCGGCAGCTGGCCTATGCGGTGGAAGAGGCGCTCGAGGCGCTGATCCGCGAGGGCCAGATGAAAGCGATCTACGCCAGTTACGGCCTGCGCTACGAGGTGCCGGAAATGTATCAGTAGGTGCAGATCTCCCTGTGGGAGCGGGCGTGCCCGCGAAGCAGGCGCTGCGGTGGTTGGCACGGGCTTGGCCCGTGTTCGCGGGCATGCCCGCTCCCACAGGGGCGGCGCTGGCTCAAGGATAATCGCGTCATCAAGGAGCGGGCCATGAACTGGCGAGCGACTTTCCTGCTGGCCTGCTGGCTGCCTTGGGCAGCCCAGGCCGCCGAACCGAATGCCACGTCGGACCCGGTGCCGTCGGTGATGTGGGACTTCTACCATAAGCAGTTGCTGGGCCAGGCAGCGTTCGTCTTCGATGACCGGGTCAAGCTGCTGGCACCACCCTTTGCCGAGGACGCACGCCAGGTGCCGCTGGAGATCGACGCGCGGGCATTCAGCGGCGAGGTGGTACGGATTCTGGCCTGGGCCGAGCTCAACCCGCTGCCGCGGATTGTCGACTTCGAGCCCGGCGAGCGCGTACTGCCCTGGTTGTCGATCCGCATCCGTATCGAACAGGCCACGCCGCTGCGCGCCGCGGTGCTGACGCGCGACGGCCTGTGGCACGTCGGCTCGACCCTGATCGATGCCGCTGGCGGCGGTTGTACCGCGCCCAGTGTGGTCCGCACCCAGCCCGGCTGGGAGGAGCACCTGGGCGAAGTGCTGGGCGGGCGCTACCCGCGCGGCGACAGCAGCCGCCTGCGCCTGCAGGTGGCCCACCCGATGGACAATGGCCTGGTCAGCGGCATTCCGGAATTCTTCCTCAACCATGCCGAGCTGCAAGGCGCGGACGGCCAGCGGCTGGCCAGCCTCGCGCTGTATCCGGCAGTCAGCGAAAACCCCAACCTGGGCTTCGATATCCTCGGTCCCGGGCCGACCCGGCTGCTGTTGCAGGACAACAGCGGCAACCGCTTCGAGGCTGCGCTGCCTTGAGCGCGTCGCCTGGCTTCACTTACCGACCCGAGGCGCCCGTCATGCATTGGATCCTGCTTCTGCTGCTGTGTCTGGGCCTGCCGGCCCAGGCTGACCTGGCCTACCGCCTCGAACCTCGGCAGATCGCCGAGGGCACCTGGCTGCTGGAGGGCAGCACCGCTAATTTCGCCAAGGACAATGGTGGCAACATCGTCAACACCGCGTTCATTGTCACTGACAGCGGGGTGGTGGTGATCGACAGCGGGCCGTCCAAGCGCTACGGCGAAGCGCTGCGTCAGGCGATTGCCGCCACCACCGACAAGCCAGTAGTCGAAGTGTTGCTGACGCACCATCACCCCGACCATGTGCTGGGCAACCAGGCCTTCGCCGATGTACCGATCGGCGCGCTGGTCGGCACCGGCGAGCTGCTGCGCCAGCAGGGTGAGGCCATGGCCGAGAACATGTATCGCCTGGTTGGCGACTGGATGCGCGGCACCGAGGTGGTGTTGCCAACCCGGGTACTGGAGCCAGGTGTGCATGAAGTGGGCGGGCATCGCCTGCGGCTGCTGGCGCTGGGCGGGCATACTGGTGCCGACCTGGCGATTCTGGATGAAACGACCGGTGTGCTGTTTGCCGGCGATCTGGTGTTCTACCAACGGGCGCTGACCACGCCCAACAGCCCGGGGCTGGAGGTCTGGTTGCAAGACCTGGATACCCTGCAGGCGCTGCCCTGGAAACAGTTGGTACCTGGCCATGGCCCGGTGGCCAGCGATGCCCGGCCGTTTGCCCAGATGCGTGACTACCTGGGCTGGCTGGATGGCCTGATGCGTGACGGCGCGGCGCGTGGCGATGACATGGCCGAGATGATCCGCAGCCCGATCCCGCAGCGCTTCGCCGGAATCAGCCTGACCCGTTACGAGTTGATCCGCAGTGTCAGCCACCTGTATCCACGCTACGAGCGCCAACAATTGCGGCGCATCGACGCCAGGGACTGACGCGCCCTTGTAGGAGCGGCCTTGCGTCGCGATGGGCTGCGCAGCAGCCCCGGCGATTTCTGCCAGAAGCACACATCCTGGGGCCGCTGCGCAGCCCATCGCGACGCAAGGCCGCTCCTACAAGGGCGCGCAGGCCGTGGCGGCCAGCCCCATACCAAGGAACTAGAAAACTCCGCACTGCGGGCAATTGTTGGCAAACAGGCGGCGACCAAGAATTCTCGGCACACCGGGAAATTTTCCCGGGCACAACAAAAAAACCAAAGGTAGCCGTCATGACCCGATCCCCACGTCGTCCCGTGTTCGCCGTGAGCCTGGTGCTCAGCGCCATGCTGCTTGCCAGCGCGGCCCACGCTGCTGTCAGCAATGAAGAAATCCTCCAGGACCCGAAGAACCCGCAGCAGATCGTGACCAACGGCCTGGGTGTGCAGGGCCAGCGCTACAGCCCGCTCGACCTGCTCAACAGCAACAACGTCAAGGACCTGCGGCCGGTCTGGGCGTTCTCCTTCGGCGGTGAGAAGCAGCGTGGCCAGCAGGCTCAGCCGCTGGTCAAGGATGGGGTGATGTACCTGACCGGTTCCTACTCGCGGGTGTTCGCCGTGGACGCCCGCACCGGCAAGAAGCTGTGGCAATACGATGCGCGCCTGCCCGATGACATCCGCCCGTGCTGCGACGTGATCAACCGGGGCGTGGCGCTGTACGGTGACCTGGTGTTCTTCGGCACCCTGGATGCCAAGCTGGTGGCCCTGAACAAAGACACCGGCAAGGTGGTGTGGAGCAAGAAAGTGGCCGACCACAAGGAAGGCTACTCGATCAGCGCCGCGCCGATGATCGTCAACGGCAAGCTGATCACCGGGGTGGCCGGTGGCGAGTTCGGCGTGGTGGGCAAGATCCAGGCCTACAACCCGGAAAACGGCGAGCTGCTGTGGATGCGCCCGACCGTGGAAGGGCACATGGGTTACGTCTACAAGGACGGCAAGGCGATCGAGAACGGCATTTCCGGCGGCGAGGCAGGCAAGACCTGGCCTGGCGACCTGTGGAAGACCGGCGGTGCAGCACCTTGGCTCGGCGGCTACTACGACCCGGAGACCAACCTGATCCTGTTCGGTACCGGCAACCCGGCGCCGTGGAACTCGCACCTGCGCCCGGGCGACAACCTGTACTCCTCGTCGCGCCTGGCCCTGAACCCGGACGATGGCACCATCAAGTGGCACTTCCAGAGCACGCCGCATGACGGCTGGGACTTCGACGGCGTCAACGAGCTGATCTCGTTCAACTACAAGGCCGGCGGCAAGGAGATCAAGGCGGCCGCCACTGCCGACCGCAACGGCTTCTTCTACGTGCTGGACCGCACCAACGGCAAGTTCATCCGCGGCTTCCCGTTCGTCGACAAGATCACCTGGGCCAGCGGCCTGGACAAGGATGGCCGGCCGATCTACAACGAAGCCAGCCGTCCAGGGGCACCGGGCAGCGAAGCCAAGGGTAGCTCGGTGTTCGTCGCCCCGGCCTTCCTCGGCGCCAAGAACTGGATGCCGATGGCCTACAACAAGGACACCGGGCTGTTCTATGTGCCGTCCAACGAGTGGGGCATGGATATCTGGAACGAAGGCATCGCCTACAAGAAGGGCGCGGCGTTCCTCGGTGCCGGCTTCACCATCAAGCCGCTCAACGAAGACTACATCGGCGTGCTGCGTGCCATCGACCCGGTCAGCGGCAAGGAAGTATGGCGCCACAAGAACTACGCACCGCTGTGGGGCGGGGTACTGACCACCAAGGGCAACCTGGTGTTCACCGGCACGCCGGAAGGCTTCCTGCAGGCGTTCAACGCCAAGACCGGTGACAAGGTCTGGGAGTTCCAGACCGGTTCCGGCGTGCTCGGGTCGCCGATCACCTGGGAAATGGACGGCGAGCAGTACGTTTCGGTGGTCTCCGGCTGGGGCGGCGCGGTGCCGCTGTGGGGCGGCGAAGTGGCCAAGCGGGTCAAGGACTTCAACCAGGGCGGCATGCTCTGGACCTTCAAGTTGCCCAAGCAACTGCAAACCGCCAGCGCCAAGCGCTGACGCCATGCCTTGCCGCTTGCCGCCAGCCAACCGGCGGCAAGCGGCCCTACTACCAAATGACGAGAGCCCCGCTGCCAACGATGCATTCGCCCGGCAGGCGGGGCTTTTTACCATCGGTTCATCGCCTGTCGCCGGACAGGCATCGACCACAGAGGCTCAGCATGATCTACGCACAACCCGGAACCCCTGGCGCCATCGTGTCCTTCAAGCCACGCTACGGCAACTTCATCAATGGTGAGTTCGTGCCGCCGCTGGGTGGCCAGTACTTCACCAACAGCTCGCCGGTCAATGGCCAGCCGATTGCCGAGTTCCCGCGCTCTGGCGCCGAGGACATCGAGCGCGCCCTGGACGCCGCCCATGCCGCGGCCGAAGCCTGGGGCAAGACCTCGGTGCAGTACCGTGCCCTGGTGCTGCTGAAGATTGCCGACCGTATTGAACAGCATCTGGAAGTGCTGGCCGTTACCGAAACCTGGGACAACGGCAAGGCCGTGCGCGAAACCCTCAATGCCGACGTGCCGCTGGCTGCCGACCACTTCCGCTACTTCGCCGGCTGCATCCGCGCCCAGGAAGGCGGTGCTGCGGAAATCAACGAAGGCACCGTGGCCTACCACATGCATGAGCCGCTGGGCGTGGTCGGGCAGATCATCCCGTGGAACTTCCCGCTGCTGATGGCTGCCTGGAAACTCGCCCCGGCCCTGGCCGCCGGCAACTGCGTCGTGCTCAAGCCGGCGGAGCAGACACCGCTGTCGATCACCGTGTTCGCCGAACTGATCGCCGACCTGCTGCCTGCCGGCGTGCTGAACATCGTCCAGGGCTTTGGCCGTGAAGCCGGCGAGGCCCTGGCCACCAGCAAGCGCATCGCCAAGATCGCCTTCACCGGTTCCACTCCGGTGGGCTCGCACATCATGAAATGTGCCGCCGAGAACATCATCCCGTCTACCGTCGAGCTGGGCGGCAAGTCGCCGAACATCTTCTTCGAAGACATCATGCAGGCCGAGCCGGCGTTCATCGAGAAGGCCGCCGAAGGCCTGGTGCTGGCGTTCTTCAACCAGGGCGAAGTGTGCACCTGCCCGTCGCGGGCGTTGATCCAGGAATCGATTTACGAGCCGTTCATGGCCGAAGTGATGAAGAAGATCGCCAGGATCACCCGGGGCAACCCGCTGGACACCACGACCATGGTCGGTGCCCAGGCTTCGGAGCAGCAGTACGACAAGATCCTTTCCTACCTGCAGATTGCCCGGGAGGAGGGTGCCCAGCTGCTCACCGGTGGTGCTGCCGAGCGGCTCGCCGGCGACCTGGCCAGCGGTTACTACATCCAGCCGACCCTGCTCAAGGGCCACAACAAGATGCGCGTGTTCCAGGAGGAGATCTTCGGCCCGGTGGTGGGCGTGACCACCTTCAAGGATGAGGCCGAGGCCCTGGCGATCGCCAACGACAGCGAGTTCGGCCTGGGCGCAGGCCTGTGGACCCGCGACATCAACCGTGCCTACCGCATGGGCCGTGGGATCAAGGCGGGGCGGGTATGGACCAACTGCTACCACTTGTACCCGGCGCATGCCGCGTTCGGTGGCTACAAGAAGTCTGGTGTGGGTCGTGAAACCCACAAGATGATGCTCGACCACTACCAGCAGACCAAGAACCTGCTGGTGAGCTACGACATCAATCCGCTGGGCTTCTTCTAACATCTGGTCGGTTGACGCGGTCGACTGTAGGAGCGGCCTTGTGTCGCGAAAGGGCTGCGCAGCAGCCCCGGCGATTTGCGCGTTCATGCTGTATTCCTGGGGCTGCTTTGCAGCCCTTTCGCGACACAAGGCCGCTCCTACAAATATCGCGCAACCGATCCTCCTACCAACGCACCTCGCAAGCTCGTTCCAAAGTAGCATTCGGCCCTGGCGCCGAGCATGCATTAATGCCTCTACCGGAATCGCCCGGCATAACAAGAGGACCGCCCCATGTGGACTAAACCCGCCTACACCGACCTGCGCATTGGTTTCGAAGTAACGATGTACTTCGCCAATCGTTGATGCCTGGCCGGCCATCGTCGCGATGGCCGGGCCTTGTGTATCAAGCCCCTATGGAATTGATCGATCCCGAGCAGACCCTGGCCCTGGCCCGCGGCTTTCGCCTGCGCTGGGAGCCGCAGCTGGCGTGCCCGCTGTTGCTGCATGCGGGGGGCGTCATCGAGCTCAACGCCAGTGCCGGCTGGGTGCTCGAACTGCTGGACGGCCAGCGTAGCGTGGCGGCAGTCATCGCCCGGCTGGCGCAGCGTTTCCCCGGGGTGACCGGGCTCGACGAGGATGTGCTGGCGTTCCTGGAGGTGGCCCGCGCCAAGTGCTGGGTCGAATGAGCCGTGGCCAGGCTTTGGTCTGGTTGCTTTCGCCACGGGATGCTTTACGCTGGCGGTTACCTTCCAGAACAATAAGAACAGGCTTTCCGATGAGCCAGAGTTTCAGCCCGCTTCGCAAGTTCGTTTCGCCTGAAATCATTTTCGGTGCCGGTTGCCGGCATAACGTGGCCAATTACGCCAAGACCTTCGGCGCGCGCAAGGTCCTGGTGGTCAGCGACCCGGGTGTGATCGCCGCCGGTTGGGTCGCCGACGTCGAGGCCAGCCTGCAGGCGCAGGGCATCGACTACTGCCTGTACAGCGGCGTGTCGCCCAACCCACGGGTCGAGGAAGTGATGCTCGGCGCCGAGATCTATCGGCAGAACCACTGTGACGTGATTGTCGCGGTCGGTGGCGGCAGCCCGATGGACTGCGGCAAGGCCATCGGCATCGTGGTCGCCCACGGGCGCAGCATCCTCGAGTTCGAAGGCGTGGACATGATCCGCGTGCCCAGCCCGCCGCTGATCCTGATCCCGACCACGGCCGGTACCTCGGCCGACGTGTCGCAGTTCGTGATCATTTCCAACCAGCAGGAGCGCATGAAGTTCTCCATCGTCAGCAAGGCGGTGGTCCCGGATGTGTCACTGATCGACCCGCAAACCACCCTGAGCATGGACCCGTTCCTGTCGGCCTGCACCGGCATCGACGCGCTGGTGCATGCCATCGAAGCCTTTGTTTCCACCGGCCACGGCCCGCTGACCGACCCCCATGCGCTGGAGGCCATGCGCCTGATCAACGGCAACCTGGTGCAGATGATCGCCAACCCTGGCGATATTGCCCTGCGCGAGAAGATCATGCTGGGCAGCATGCAGGCGGGGCTGGCGTTTTCCAATGCGATCCTCGGCGCGGTCCACGCCATGTCGCACAGCCTGGGCGGCTTCCTCGACCTGCCGCATGGTTTGTGCAACGCGGTGCTGGTAGAGCATGTGGTGGCGTTCAACTACAGCTCGGCGCCGGAGCGTTTCAAGGTGATTGCCGAAGTGCTGGGCATCGACTGCCGCGGCCTCAACCACCGGCAGATCTGCGCGCGCCTGGTGGAGCACCTGATCGCCCTGAAACGCGCCATCGGCTTCCATGAGACCTTGGGCCTGCATGGGGTGCGCACGGCCGATATCCCGTTCCTGTCGCAACATGCCATGGATGACCCATGCATCCTGACCAACCCGCGTGCGTCGAGCCAGCGTGATGTCGAGGTGGTTTATGGCGAGGCCCTCTGACGACCAGCAGCGGGCCCTGGCCGGGCTGCTGGGGCTCGGCGACCACTCGGCACGCAAGAGCCATTACCCGGAGCTGGCGGCCCGCCTGGACGAGCTGGAGGCCGAACGCAACCGCTACAAGTGGTTGTTCGAGAATGCCGTGCACGGGATTTTCCAGGCCAGCCTGCAAGACGGCATGCGCGCGGCCAACCCGGCGTTGGCGCGCATGCTCGGTTACGACAACCCGCAAGCGTTGCTGCAGTGCCTGACCGATTTTGCCAGCGACCTGTTCGTCGAGGCCGACGAGCTGCACGCCATCACCGCGACCCTGGCCCGTGAACGCAGCCTGCATGGCTATGAAACCCGCTTGCGCCGCAAGGATGGCAGCCATATCGATGTGCTGATGAACCTGCTGCTCAAGCCTGGCCATGAGGGCCTGGTGGAAGGGTTTGTCGCCGACATCACCGAACGCAAGCTGGCCCAGCAGCGCTTGCAGCAACTCAACGACGAGCTTGAGCAACGAGTGGCTGCACGCACCGACGAACTGCTGGAGGCCAACCGCAACCTGCAACAGCAGATTGCCGAGCGCAAACAGATCGCCCGCGCCCTGCGCGATGCGCGCGACGCTGCGGAAACCGCCAACCGCAGCAAGGACAAATACCTCGCCGCTGCCAGCCATGACCTGCTGCAGCCGCTGAATGCTGCGCGGCTGCTGATTTCGACCTTGCGCGAACGGCCGTTGCCGGAAGCGGAAAAAGTGCTGGTGGAACGCACCCATCAAGCCCTGGAGGGTGCTGAGGACCTGCTGACCGACCTGTTGGACATTTCCCGGCTTGACCAGGCAGCGGTCAAGCCGGACGTCGCGTCGTATCGTCTCGACGAACTGTTCGGGCCGCTGGTTTCAGAGTTCCGCACGGTGGCTGACGCGGCGGGCCTGAAACTGCGTGCCCGCATTGGCGACTACGCCATCAGCACCGACCTGCGGTTGATGACGCGCATCCTGCGCAATTTTCTCAGCAATGCCTGCCGCTATACCGATGAAGGCCGGATCCTGTTGGGGGCCAGGCGCCGTGGCAGGCATTTGCGCCTGGAGGTGTGGGACACCGGGCGGGGTATCGCCCAGGATCGGCTGCAGGCCATCTTCCTTGAATTCAACCAACTGGACGTGGGCCGTGCCGCCGATCGCAAGGGCGTGGGCCTGGGGCTGGCCATCGTCGAACGGATCGCCAAGATCCTTGGCTACCGGGTCGAGGTGCGTTCGTGGCCGGGGCGTGGCTCGGTGTTCAGCATCGAAGTGCCGCTTGGCCAAGCGGTGCCGCTGCCGGTCCACCCGGCCGTACCGCAGCCTGGCACCGGCAACCCATTGCCGGGCCGGCGGCTGCTGGTAGTGGACAATGAGGTGAGCATTCTCGAGAGCATGGGCGCATTGCTTGGGCAGTGGGGCTGCGAAGTGGTGACAGCAACCGACCAGGCCGGAGCATTGCTGGCCTTGCAAGGGCAGGCACCGGAATTGATCCTGGCAGATTTTCACCTGGACCACGGTGTGGTCGGCTGCGAGGTGGTCAGGCACTTGCGCGAGCATTTCGGCAGCGCCATTCCGGCGGTGATCATCACCGCTGACCGCAGCGATCAGTGCCGACGCTCGTTGCACAAGCTCGGTGCGCCGCTGCTGAACAAACCGGTCAAGCCGGGGAAACTGCGTGCAGTATTGAGCCAACTGCTGGGCTAGGCATTGCTGGTCATTCACTAGCGAAGCGGTTGGCTGGCACCGGCTGTGCCGGTGATCGCGGCTGAAGCCGCTCCTACCGGTGCAGCGTCAACGCGAAGCCGGCGCTTTACTTGTGGGAGCGGGTTCACCTGCAGTTACCCGGTTGCTCATTTCTTGCCAGGCAATACCGAACTGAGGACCTGCCTGGCCGTCTGCAGGATGACCCCGGCCTGGTCAGGGTCGCCCTTGAGCAAGCTGCTGGCGAATTTCTTCGCCTGTTCCAGCTTGATGTGCGGCGGTAGCGGCGGCACGTTCGGGTCGGTCTGGAACTCGATCAACACCGGCCGGTCAGCCGCCAACGCCCGCTCCCAGGCGGGGATGATGTCCTCCTCGCGATCCACATAGATGCCCTGCAGGCCAATGGACAAGGCGAACAGGTGATAGGGCACATCGGGTATCGACTGTGAGGCTTCGAACTTCGGGTCGCCCTCCATGACCCGTTGTTCCCAGGTAACCTGGTTGAGGTCTTCGTTGTTGAATACCGCGCAGATCCACTGCGGGTTCTGCCATTGCTGCCAGTACTTCGCCACGGTAATCAGCTCGGCCAGGTTGTTCATCTGCATCGCGCCGTCACCGACCAGCGCCACCACGCAGCGCTGCGGGTGGGCGAGCTTGGCTGCGATGGCGTAGGGCACGGCAGCGCCCATGCTGGCCAGGCCACCGGACAGCGAACATTGCATGCCCTGGCGAATTTGCAGGTCGCGGGCGAACCAGTTGGCACAGGAACCGGAATCACTGGTGACAATGGCCTGGTCCGGCAGGCGCGGGGAGAGCTCGTACACCACGCGCTGCGGGTTGAGCGGCTCGGCTGTGGCGTGGGCGCGTTTGGCCAGGGTCTTGTCCCACTGCGCACGCCAGCTTTCGATCCTGTCGCGCCAGCCCCGTTCGCGTTTGTGCTCAAGCAGCGGCAACAACGCAGCCAGGGTTTCACCGGCATCGCCAACCAGGTTCACCTCCATTGGGTAGCGCAAGCTGAGCATGTCCGGCTGCAGGTCGATCTGTACGCCGCGGGCCTGGCCTTCCCGCGGCAGGAATTCGGAATAGGGGAAGCCGGAACCGATCATCAGCAGGGTGTCGCATTCGCTCATCAGCTGGTAGCTGGGTTCGGTGCCGAGCAGGCCGATGGCGCCGGTGACCCACGGCAGCTCGTCGGGTAGCACGGCCTTGCCCAGTAGTGCCTTGGCCACCCCTGCACCGAGCTTCTCGGCTACCGCCATGACCTGCTCGCTTGCCTGCAGTGCACCGGCGCCGACCAGCATCGCCACCTTGCGTCCGGCATTGAGCACCTCGGCAGCGCGCTGCAGGTCTGCCTCGAAGGGCAGCACCCTGGGCCTGCTGTAGCCGATGCCGGAATGCAGGGTGCCGTGTGCCTTGGGCGGCTCGTGATAGGGCAGGTCCTGCAGGTCGTTGGGCAGGATGATGGCGGTGACCCGGCGTTCGCCGATGGCGGTACGTACCGCGCGGTCGAGCAGATGGCGTACTTGCCCGGGCGTCGAGGCCTGCTGGACGAAGGCACCGGCCACGTCCTTGAACATCGACAACAGGTCCAGCTCCTGCTGGTAGTGCCCGCCCAGTGCCGCACGCGCCTGCTGGCCAACGATGGCCAGCACCGGCTGGTGGTCCATGCGCGCGTCGTACAGGCCGGTCAGCAGGTGCGAAGCGCCGGGGCCGGAGGTGGCCATGCACACGCCCAGCTCGCCGGTGAACTTGGCATGCGCGCTGGCCATGAAGGCGGCCATCTCCTCGTGCCGAGCCTGGATGAACTGGATCTTGCCATTGGCCCTGGCCAGTGCGCCGAACACGCCATTGATGCCATCGCCTGGGTAACCGAAGATGCGCCTTACGCCCCATTGGTACAAGCGTTCCACCAGAAAGTCGCCTACCGTGCCAGTCATGCTGTTCTCCTGGGCTGTCATCAATAGGGGTCTGGACTTGGCACAGCTCGGGAAAGTTTCACCTGTGTCGCCCGCAGCCTAGGGTTGCTGGTCGTCCATTCGTTGCTCCGGCTGTTCCTGCTGCTCTGCGCCGGGGGGGCCGCCTGCGGCTTGCCCGCCTTCAGCCAGGGCGCGGTATTCCTTGCGTAGCGCCTGCAGCTTCTTGCTGTCCATGTCTTCCAGGTCGAGGACCGACATCTCGGTATGCTTGGTCGCACGGATCAGCTCGTCTAGCTTGACGTGAATGATGTCGTTGTCGCGGTTCTGGGTGTTCTGGATCAGGAACACCATCAGGAAGGTGATAATGGTGGTGGAGGTATTGATGATCAGCTGCCAGGTATCGTTGTAATGGAACCACGGCCCGGTGAGGCCCCATATCACGATGAGCAGCAAGGCGATGAGGAAGGTCTGAGGTCGTCCGGCGTGGTTGGACAACCATTGGCAGAATTGGGCGAATTTCATGATCTCGTCTCCAGGTGCGCCTGTAGCTTGGGACCCTGGCAACGGTCGGGAAGTTGTTTTTTTCGGTAGGCCCGGGACGCACGGTCTGCCGCGTTGAAGTTGAACGTCGCACGACCACGGCGCTCTTACATGCAAAGGGTACAGTGAGGGCTTCTTGATGAGCATTGAACGCAGCATCCCCGAGCTTGCGGCCTGGTATGCCCAGTACGACGACATCAGTTACCGGCGCGAGTCACCGGACGCCTACCATCACGAGCTGGTGCGCACCGCTGAAGCCCTGCGCGACGACGGCACCATTGACTGGGACGACTGGCTGGCCCTCAAGGCACTGGCCGACGATGCCCATGTGCATGCCCTGGAAGACGCCGTGCAGGCCCATGTCAGCGACCCTGACGCATGAAAGCGCTGAAGATCGCCACGTTCAACATCAATGGCATTCGCAGCCGCCTGCCGGCCTTGCTGGCCTGGCTGGAACGGGAACAGCCGGACATCGCCTGCCTGCAGGAACTCAAGGCGGCGGATCAGCAATTTCCCCGCCAGGCACTCGAAGCGGCGGGTTATGGTTGTGTCTACCAGGGCCAGCCGTCGTGGAACGGCGTGGCCATCCTGGCGCGGGGCAGCGAGCCGCTGGAGGTGCGTCGTGGCCTGCCAGGCATGGAGGACGATACGCAAAGCCGCTATCTGGAAGCGGCAGTGCATGGCGTGCTGGTGGCATGCCTCTACCTGCCGAACGGCAACCCGCAACCGGGGCCGAAATTCGACTACAAACTGCGTTGGTTCGAATGCCTGATCCAGCACGCGCAGGGTTTGTACGGCAGCGGCCACCCGACGGTGATGGCGGGTGATTTCAATGTGGTACCCACCGACATGGATATCTACAACCCGCGTTCCTGGTTGAAGGATGCCTTGCTGCAACCCGAGTCTCGGGCGTGCTTCGCCCGGCTGCTTGGGCAGGGCTGGGTCGATGCAATCCGCCATCTCTACCCCGACGAACGTATCTATACATTCTGGGATTATTTCCGCAACCACTGGGCACGCAACGCCGGCCTTCGTATCGACCATTTGTTGCTCACCCCTGACCTGGCGCCCTACCTGAAGCGGGCAGGCGTCGATGCCTGGGTGCGTAACGAAGCCAAGGCCAGCGACCATGCGCCAACCTGGATCGAACTGGGCACGCGGCGCCGGCAAACATAGCTGCTCCAGCTTGCACGCCCCTGCGCTAGCGAGGGCGCCTGCGGACCCTGGCGCGGCCGCTGCCGTGGCCTCCTTGCCGGTGCGCAAGGACGGCGCAAGCGCCTGTTAACTTATACAAAGTTGAACTTCTGTAGAACTTAAAGCGCAACTAGCCCCGTTCTATCTGCCATATATCGCGCATGTGCGAATCCGCCACCTATGACCGCCCGGCAGATCAATACTTGTTATCATTGACGCTTTACTCTCCTGCGCCAGTCTCACGAGAACACACTGTCTCGCCAGGGTTTCATCGAATACGAGTGCAAACAATGAAAAGGACGATCAAACCTTCTCCCAGCTCCAAGCCTGAGCGGGACGGGATTGTGCCAAGTCATCTCAATTTCCCGGTAGTAGGTATCGGTGCCTCTGCTGGCGGGCTTGCCGCCCTGAAAGTATTTTTCGAACACATGCCGGCAAACAGCGACATGGCGTTCGTCATCGTCCTGCATCTGTCGCCAGACCACGAAAGCGTGGCGGACAAGATCCTGCAGGCCTCCACTGCCATGCCGGTCATTCAGGTAACGGGCACCTCGCGCATCGAGCCGAATCATGTCTACGTGATATCGCCCGCCAGTCAATTGGCAATGAATGATGGCTACCTGAAAGTGGTGCCGTCGACCCGGCCATTGGGCAAGCATATTGCCATCGACCTGTTCTTCCGCGACTTGGCGGACGTGCACAAGGAATACAGTTTCTGCCTGGTGCTTTCCGGTACCGGCAGTGACGGTGCGGTGGGCCTGTCGCGGATCAAGGAGCAGGGCGGCATCACCATCGTGCAGAGCCCGGACGATGCCGAGTTCGACGGCATGCCGCTGGCGGCAATCGCCACCGGCATGGTCGATGCGGTGTTGCCGGTGGCAGAAATACCGCACAAACTGCTGGAATTGTGGCGTAACACGCAGACCATCAAGTTGCCCGCTCCGCATGACCTGAAGGTGTCTGCACAGACCGAGGAACATGCACGCGAGGACGCCGAGCGGGTCATTCAGGATATCCTGCGCACCTTGCGTAACCGCACCGGGCACGATTTCAAGCATTACAAGCGTGCAACCGTGTTGCGCCGCATCGAGCGCAGGCTGCAAGTGACGACCCAGCCGGATCTACCCAGCTACCTGCGTTACCTGGAAGAAACCCCGGATGAAGCCAAGAAGCTGCTTGGCGACATGCTGATCGGAGTTACCAACTTCTTCCGCGACCGCGAGGCCTTCGAAGCCCTCGAACGCCATGTGCTGGGTTCGCTGCTCAGCGCCAGGGACGAGGATGACAACCGTGAAGAGGTGCGCATCTGGTCCGCTGGCTGCTCGACCGGCGAAGAGGCCTACAGCCTGGCGATCCTGAGCGCGGAACACCAGAAGCTCGAATCCCACCCGCTGAAGCTGCAGGTGTTTGCCACCGACATCGATGAGCGCGCGATTGCCGTTGGCCGCGCCGGGCTGTATTCGGAAGCCATCGTCACCGACGTGCCGCCGATGCGCCTGCGGCAGTATTTCGTCAAGGAAAACGAGCATTACCGGGTGCGCAAGGAAGTTCGTGAAAAGGTCTTGTTCGCCAAGCACGGACCTGGTCGGCCTGGTCAAGTCGATCCATGCCATCGCAGCGGAGGAGTACCCGTCGGCACGTATCACCCTCGAGCTGCCCCAGCCGGGCACCTCGCTGGTGGTCGATGGTGACCCGACGCGGATCGAGCAGGTGGTGTGGAACCTGCTCAACAATGCCCTGAAGTTCAGTGGCGAGAGAGCCCGCGTGCGGGTGATGCTGAGCCGCACGGAAAACTGCGCGCGTCTGGACGTGAGCGACAATGGGCCGGGGTTGTCGGCTGCCGACCTGTCCAGCATTTTCGACCTGTTCAAACAGGCCAAACATGCTAGCCACCGCCGCGATGGCCTGGGTATCGGCCTGGCCTTGGTCAGGCAGTTGGTCGAAGCCCATGGCGGTACCGTGATCGCCCGGTCGGCCGGGTTGGGGCATGGCTCGACCTTCAGCGTCGAGTTGCCGCTGTCGAACCAGGCTCAGCCCGAATTACCACCAGCCGACCCCTCCGAGGATGGTGATGGCCGGTTGAAAGGGTTGCGAGTGCTGCTGGTGGACGATTCGCCGGAAGTGGTCGACGTGATGCGCATGCTGCTGGAAATGGAAGACGCACTGGTCAGCAGCTACCTCGACCCACGCCAGGCGCTGCAGGAGGCCGCCGAGAAACGTTTCGATGTGATCCTGACGGATATCGGCATGCCGGAAATGGACGGGCATGAGTTCGTCAGCGCCTTGCGCGAGAAAAAACAGCACCGTCTCACCCCGACGATCGCGCTGAGCGGTTACGGCACCCACCAGGCCAAGCGGGCAGACGAGGCGGCGCTGTTCGATCGTCGGCTGACCAAGCCGGTGCAGTACGACGAGCTGGTCGAAGCCATCGAAGCGGTCTGCCGCATCGGCCAGGCTTGAAACCTTGGGCGGCCTTGTGCAACACAAGGCCGCTTGCCAGCAATTGGCGCCGCGGATGCAAACCCCAAGCAATACCGCGTCGGGGGTTTGTTAGCCCGAATATCTTGTGCCCAAGTGCTTAAAGCATTTCGTCAGCGATAGCGAAATCACTTTCAGCCCGCAGCGTTTGCCTTCGGTCATTAGTGAACACAGACCAACCTGTGTTAACCACATGAGGTGAATGATCATGGCTAGCAACGACGACAAACGCAGCAACCAGGGCGGCAGCGCCAACACCAACCCCGGCAACTTCGCCAACGATCGCGAGAAGGCATCGGAGGCCGGCCATAAGGGCGGTCAGGCATCGGGCGGCAACTTCAAGAACGATCCTGAACGCGCCGCTGAAGCCGGGCACAAGGGCGGGCAGATGTCGGGCGGCAATTTCAAGAACGATCCTGAACGTGCTGCGGAGGCCGGCCATAAAGGCGGGCAGATGTCCGGTGGCAACTTCAAGAACGATCCTGAACGCGCCTCCGAGGCAGGCCAGAAGGGTGGGCAGGCTTCCGGTGGCAACTTTGCCAACGACCGCGAGAAGGCCTCCGAGGCCGGCCGTAAAGGCGGCCAGCACAGCCACGGCGGCGGTCGCAACAGCGATGACAACCGCTGATCACCATTGAACCGACCGAGGCGGCCATGGCCGCCTCGGCACGCTGATGAGGATTTGCCAATGTTCATGCACAACAAGCGACTGCAGTATACGGTTCGCGTCGCGCAGCCCAACCCGGGGCTGGCGAACCTGCTGCTGGAACAGTTTGGCGGCCCGCAGGGCGAACTGGCTGCAGCGATGCGCTACTTCACCCAGGCGGTGACCGAGGATGACCCGGGGCGCAAGGACATGCTGTTCGACATTGCCACCGAAGAGCTGAGCCACCTGGAGATCATCGGCTCGATCGTGGTGATGCTGAACAAGGGTGCCAAGGGGCGCCTGGCCGAAGGGGTGGAAGCCGAAGGCGAGTTGTACCGGTCGTTGACCGGGGCCGGCAACGATTCGCATATCACCAGCCTGTTGTATGGCGGTGGTGCAGCGCTGGTGAACTCCGGTGGCATACCCTGGACCGCAGCCTACATCGACACCATCGGCGAGCCGACGGCGGACCTGCGTTCCAATATTGCCGCCGAGGCCAGGGCGAAGATCGTCTATGAACGCTTGATCAACGTCACCGACGACCCGGGTATCAAGGATGCGCTGGGGTTCCTGATGAGCCGTGAAATCGCTCACCAGCTGTCGTTCGAAAAAGCCTTGCACTCGATCCAGCCGAACTTCCCGCAAGGCAAGCTGCCGGGCGACCCGGAAGTCAACCGCACCTATTTCAACCTGTCCCACGGCGGCGAAATGCGCGGCTCATGGAACGAAGGCCAGGACTGGATCTATGTCGACCAGCCCGAGCCGGCGGTGAACGGTGGCGACGGAATGGCCACGGTGCAGCTCGACGAACAGTCGGCGGCAGCAGCCGAAGCGATGAAGGCCAGAACAATGTCCAACCCCGAGTTGCAGCCCTTGACCGGGGCAGAACTGGGCAAGGTCAACGGCGACGAGCCGCTGTAATGACACCCCGCAACGGATCATCCGATCCGCTGCGGGGCCCATTCTAGCGCTTGGCTTCGGCATCCGGATCGGCGGAGCGTGCCAGGAATGCCCGGGTGATTTCTGGCAGGTGCTCCTTCAGCCATAGGGCCATGGCTTCCTCTTCCTTCAGAATCGACCTGCATGCCTGCGCCGTGGCGCCGTCGCCAGCTGCCTCGGCCGCTTCGATCAGTACCGTGTAGGACGCGATCTCCATGTTCTCGAACACATAGCCGGACATGGCACCCTTGACTACTTCATCGCTCATGACCATGCCCCCAACGGCCTGGCCGAAGGCCATGAGCTTGCCTGCCAGGTCCTTGAGGGTGGACGTACTGCCCCCCAGCCGCTCGATGCATTCCAGCAGCAGACGTTGCTGGCCCTGGGTTTCTTCGATGTGCTGCACGATGCGGCCCTTGAGCTGAGGATAATGCTCGAGGCGCTCCGCCTGGCCCTTGAGCATGCTTTCGGCTTGCTGCTCCATGGCATGGGCGTCACGCAGCCAGTCCAGCAGGTTGTCTTGTACCGTTGCCATTTCAAGTACCTCTCCGTTCCAGTGACAGGTACTGTTGTGAGGCCGATGCGGGTTGGAACGGTCGAACCACTCGACGGATGGCAGCAGAAGCTGCAGATCGAAAGGCCTGCACCATGCAGATGGGAGCGGAGCGGGCATGCCCGCGAACCCCGGCGTCGCCGGTACCCTCCGGCGCGTCGCCTGCTACGCGGATAAACCCGCTTGTAGGTTGTGTCTGGCTTGCCGGCGATCGGCTCGCACTGCGGCCCTTAGGTTCAGCCCCTTTCTCGCGCTCGGACGGCGGTCACCGTCTCGCCACCTACCCCCCAGTTATCGGTCGGCACTTCCTCGATCACCACGAAGGTACTGGCCGGCGGCTTGCCCAGCACCCGCTGCAACATGTGCGTGGTCTGTTCGATCAACTGGCGCTTTTGCTCGGCGCTCACCCCTTCATCGGTGACGCGAATATGGACATATGGCATGGCTGTTCGCGCCTCCGCTCAGTGCCAGGTGCCAGCGGTACTACCGCCATCCACCGGCAGGATGACACCGCTGACGAAGCGCGAGTCCGCCAGGTACAGCACGGCGTCCACCACGTCCTGTGGCGCGCCAGTGCGGCCGCTGGGCGACAGCGCGCCCATTCCCTGGACGTTGCCGCCATGCAGCGGCGTATCGATGATCCCCGGCGCCACGGCATTCACCTGCACGCCGCTGGCGGCCAGTTCCAGCGCCAGGGCTTTCACTGCCTGGTTCAGGCCGCCCTTGACCAGCACCGGCAGCAGGGCCGGCACCCGAGTGTCTGGTTGCAGGGCGATGGAGGCAGTGATGGCGATGATCTTGCCATGCCCCTGGCGGGTCATGAGCCGCGCCGCTTCCTGGGCCGGGTAGAAGAACCCCTTGAGGTTGGTGCCGACCAGCGCGTCGACATCCGCTGCGCTGTACTCCGTGGCTGGTTTGGCAATGAAGATGCCGGCATTGTTGATCAGCAGGTCGACACCGCCGAAGGTCTCCACGGCGCGGGCGAACAGGCGCTGTGCGGTGCCTGGCTCGGCGATGTCACCGGCTACGCCGATGAAGCGCGAAGGCTGGCCGAGGCGGGCGGCGGCCTGCTCCAGGCGGGCCTGGCTGCGGGCGTTGCCGATGACGTTGTCGCCGCGTACGAGGAAGGCCTCGGCCAGGGCGAAACCCAGGCCGCTGGAGGCCCCGGTGATGATGACGGTACGTGCGGTGTTCATGTGGCTGATCTCCAGTGAAGTGAGCCATGGGCTCGGTGTGGAGCCACTTTAGGGCGTTACTGGTGCTTGAAAAATGAGGCGCATGGTATTTCAATCGATACACCATGTAATTGATCGAGCCGCCATGAGCCGCCATTTCGATGACCTGCAACTGGGCAGCTTGGAGCTGTTCTGCCTGGCTGCCGAACGGGACAGCTTCAGTGCTGCCGCCACCGAGGCTGGCGTCACGCCGGCGGCGGTCAGCCGCAGCGTGGCACGCCTGGAGGAACGCCTGGGTGTGCGCCTGTTCGTCCGCACCACCCGCCAGATGCGCCTGTCTGCAGCGGGCCTGGCCTATTACCAGCAATGTCGGCAAGCGCTGGGGCAGTTGGTCGAGGCCGAGCGCCAGGTCACGGGCGGGCAGGTCGAGCCGAGCGGCCGTTTGCGCATCAGTGCGCCCACGCCTTACGCCCACCACCGCTTGTTGCCGCTGCTGCCGCGGTTCCGCCAGCGCTACCCGAGCGTGCAGGTGGATGTACATGTCAGCAACCGCAATGTCGACTTTGCCGAGGAACCGTTCGACCTGGCGATCCGTGGCCGCGAGCCGAGCGATTCGCGACTGGTGGCGCGGCGCCTGGAGGATGCCGAGCTGGTGGTGGTAGGCACGCCGGGTTACCTGGCCCGTGCTGGCAACCCGCAAACCCCGCAGGACCTGCTGCAGCATGACTGTATCCAGTTCGAGATGCCCAGCACTGGCCGTCGCCCACCCTGGACCTTTCGCCAGGGTGGGGTACAGGTGGAGGTCGACACCCAGGGGGCGCTCACTTGCCAGGGCGACTTCCTCGCCACCGCCACGCTGGTGCGTCATGGCGGCGGCCTGATGCAGGCTTACCGGTTTACCGTGGCCGATGCCCTGGCCAGTGGCGAGCTGGTGGAGGTGCTGAGCGCGTATGGCGGGACGTCAAGGCCGTTCATGCTGCTCTACCCGCAGGCTCGGCATATGCCGTTGAGGGTGCGGGTGTTCATCGACTTCCTGTTCGCCGAAGCCAGCTTGCCGCACGGCTGATCAGAACCAGCGATCGTTCTTCTTGCGCCCACGGGTCAGCGACGGCAGGATCAGCCCCGCCAGCAGGCCCGCGCCGGCAATGCTGCCGCCATACACCATGTAGCGCATCATCACCTGCTTGTTCTCGTCACCCAGGCGGGCCTTGGTATCGCGCAGGTCCGACTGGCTCTGGTCGAGTTGTTCGTTCAATGCCTGGTTGCGCGCCTGCAGTTCGTCGATGAGCTTTTTCCGCGAATCGAGCGTCTCCTGCATGCCCTGAACGCGGTTCTTCCAGCTGTCGTCGATGGTCTTCAGCTGCCCGGTCAGGTCCGCGACCTGGGCGTCGAGCTGTGGCAGGCGCTCGCCCTGGCCTGGCACCGCCTGCAAGTCGCTGCTGAGAATCCACACCACGTCGCCATTCTGGCCACGCACCTGGCTGTAGTTGCCCTGGGTGCCGATCAGGGTCAGTTTCTGCCCGGACTTGAGGATACCGACGATGCGGTGGCCATCGGTCGGGCCGCTGCGCACATAGGTGCTCAGGCTGTCGCTGACCCAGCGTGCATCGCTGGCGGGCTCTTCGGCGTGCACCGGCGCGGCAAGGGCGACAAGGGTGGCAATCAGGCCGCTGCGCAGGGCAGAGAGGGCGGAAGCAGTCGGGCGGGAATCGGGCATGTTGGTCTTCGCTGAAACAGGACAAAGGTAGGCCCGGTGGCTGGGCCGATGAACCGGTCGGTGAGTTGACCGCCAGCGAAAGACCGTTTTTTTATCGGCAGGTTCACCACCTGACGTCGGAAATGTCTGCAGAATATTGCAGAAGCAGCCACTTGGCCGGGCTCGCGCCGGTGCTTGATGCGGCGCGCTAGACTGCAGTGTCCACCTCTTTCATGGAGCAAGACCATGACTGCCAAGAACACCATTTGCCTCTGGTACGACAACGATGCCGAGGCGGCGGCAACCTTCTACGCCAGCGTTTTCCCTGATACCCGGGTGACGGCGGTGCACAAGGCACCGAGCGACTACCCGTCGGGCAAGCAGGACGATGTGATCACTGTCGAATTCACCGTCATGGGCATACCTTGCGTGGGGCTCAATGGCGGCAAGGCCTTCAGCCATTGCGAGGCGTTTTCATTTCAGGTCAGTACCGAGGACCAGGCCGAGACCGACCGCTATTGGAATGCCATAGTCGACAATGGTGGCGAGGCCAGCGTCTGCGGCTGGTGCAAGGACCGCTGGGGGATTTCCTGGCAGATCACCCCACGCGTCCTGATCGAAGCCATCGGCCACCCGGATCGCGCGGCGGCCAAGCGCGCGTTCGAGGCCATGATGCAGATGGGCAAGATTGATGTGGCCAGGATCGAGGCCGCCCTGCAGGGCTGAGCCGAGGGGAGTAGCCGCGCGCGTCCAGCCGCGAACACCGGCGAAGCCGGTGCCAGGGGTGATGACTGCGGCTATCGGCCCCACACAGGCCGCGTCAGGTTTCGGACACTTCGCTTGCCGCTGGGGTGGCCTTGCTGGATGCCTTCTTCTCCTGCACCACGATGTAGAACTCCTCGCCGTGCTTGACCGCGCCATACAGCACGGCCTTTTCGATCAGTTCGTTACCGCGCAGGTGGCGCAGCATCATCGGGTCCTTGCGCAGGTCGCGGTACAGCGCCAGGCATAGCAGCACCATCACCACCACGAACGGCAAGGCCACGACGATGGTCAGGTTCTGCAGCCCGGTGAGCGCCTCGCCGGGGTCGCGTGGGTCGCCGATGGCCAGCATGATCGCCGCCACCGTACCGGTCAGCGCGCCCCAGAAGATCACCGTGCGGCGCGATGGCGTGGTGGTGCCGTGTTCCGACAGTGTGCCCATGACCAGCGAGGCAGCGTCGGCCCCCGAGACGAAGAAGATGCCCACCAGGATCATTACCAGCACCGAGGTCGCCGAGGCCAGCGGGTAGCTGGCCAGCAACTGGTACAGCGCATGGTTGCTGTTGACTGCGCCATTGGCCAGTTGCAAGGCACCTTCGCGCAGGGCCTCGATGCTCGCGCCGCCGAAGATGGTGAACCACACCAGGCTGACCAGGCTCGGTACCAGCAATACGCCGGTGACGAACTGGCGGATGGTGCGACCACGGCTGATGCGGGCGATGAACATGCCCACGAATGGCGTCCAGGAAATCCACCAGGCCCAGTAGAACACGGTCCAGCCGGCCAGCCAGCTGTTCATCTGCTCGCCGCCGCTGGCATTGGTGCGGGCCATCATTTCCGGGAGCATCTTGATGTAGATGCCGATCGAGGTCGGCAACAGGTTGAGCATCAGCAGGGTCGGGCCCACCATGAACACGAACGCCGCCAGCACCAGGGCCAGCACCATGTTGGTGTTGGACAGCCACTGGATACCCTTGCCGATGCCGGAAACCGCCGAGGTGACGAAGGCGATGGTCAGCAAGGTGATGACCGAGATGTAGAACAGCTTGCCGGGGTTGTCGATCCAGCCGTTGTATTCCAGGCCGCCGGCAATCTGCAGGGCGCCCAGGCCGAGTGAGGCGGCCGAACCGAACAGCGTGGCGAAGATCGCCATCATGTCGATCATGCGGCCCAGCGGGCCATTGGCATGCTTGCCGATCAACGGCCGGAAGGCGGCGGAAATCAACTGCGAGCGGCCCCGGCGGAAGGTGCCGTAGGCAATCACCAGGCCGACGATGGCGTACATCGCCCATGGGTGCAAGGTCCAGTGGAACAGCGTGGTGGCCATGGCCACCTGCATCGCTTCGCTGCTCTGCCCAGCGGCTGACCCTGGCGGTGGTGACACATAGTGCGAAAGGGGTTCGGCAACGCCGAAGAACATCAGGCCGATGCCCATGCCGGCGCTGAACATCATCGCCACCCAGGACACCGTGCGGAACTCGGGCTGTTCGCCATCGCGCCCCAGCGGCACCCGGCCGTAGCGGCTGGCGGCCAGCCACAGCACGAACACCACGAACAGGGTGGAAGTCAGCACGAAGAACCAGCCGAAGTTGAGGATGACCCAGGACTGCGCGCTGGAGGCGTGGCTGGCGAGGCTGGCCTGGTTGAGGAAGCCCCAGAGGACGAAAGCGATTGCCAGGAGGCTGGTGCAGCCAAAGACGATCCAGTCGAGCTTGCCCTCGAAATGCCGGTCCTGGCGTGCTTCGGCGGTTTTCGAGGGGTCTGTCACGCCAAGGTCGAGCGTTTCGGTGATGTGTTCCTTTGCCATGAATTTCAGGGCCCTTTTTCTGGCTTACCTGCTGGCGCAGGCTTGTTGTCGTGTGGGCTGCCGGGCTCGCGCACTGCCTCGGCGGGAAACTGCTGAGGCGATTATCCTGCGCAGGAAATGCCAGCGCCTGTCCCGATAGCGCCGTGGGGCGTCCATTACGCGACTTGGCAAATACTTTTAGTTCTGGGGGTGATGGCCCTTTCTGCTTCGCGTTCTGGTACCCTGAAGGGCATCAACCGGGCCCGCCCGTCCGAGCACCGTAGAAGCGCTGCTGTGTGGGCCTGGCCGTAACAGGAAACGGAGATTCGTCAACATGGCCACTGACCGTGTGAGCCTGATTCATTTCGATAAATTGAGCATGAGCCCTGCCGCTGCCGATCGGTTCCAGAAAGCCCTCGATGCGCTGGAAGCGCTCAAGCTGCAGGACCGTTACGTGTACCTCATCGCTCCTTATCTGGGTGATATCGCCGACGCCTCCGACAGCGAGCAACTGGCCACCGCCCTGGAGCAGGGCTTGCGCGTGGTCGACGAACTGCTGGCTGCGAGGTCGGTCAGCAAGGTCAAGGCCGAGGACGTACGCCAGGTGTTCCAGGGCGCCGCGGCACAGGCGCGGGCAGCCATGCCTGGTTAAGTGGCAGCATGGCCAAAGACATCGACAACCCTTGCGTCTCGCTGTGCCAGCTCAACAGCGAGCTGTGCGTGAGTTGTGGCCGCACCCGCGACGAAATCCGCAAATGGCGGGGCATGAAGCGCCCCGAGAAGATGGCCACCGTGCAGCGGGCGGCCACGCGCATGAAAGTTATCGCCAAGAAAGCGGCCAAGCGGCAGAATGCCGGCTGAACCTGCGTATCCTGCACGCGGCCCTTTCTGTTTTGTTGTCTGACGAGCCTGAAATGGATTCTCACTCGCTGTTAGCCTTTACCCTGGTCGCGGCCATCGCGATCGCCAGCCCTGGCCCTGCCACCCTGATGGCCATCAACAACAGCCTTGCCCACGGCCAGCGCAGCGCGATCTGGTCGTCGCTGGGCAATGGCTCGGGCCTGTTCTGCCTGTCGGCTGCAGCCATGCTCGGGCTGGGCGCACTGCTGGCCAGTTCTGAAATGCTCTTCAATGCCGTGAAGATCCTGGGCGCCGGCTACCTGTTCTATCTGGGCGCGCGGCAATTGCTGAAAACCAGCCCGATGCTGGCACAAGATGGTGCAGAAGGGGTGCCCAAGGTACGACCGACGCCGCTGAAACTGTACAAGTCGGCCTTCTTCACGGCCGTGACCAACCCCAAGGCGACCATGTTCTTCACCGCGCTGTTTCCGCAGTTCATCGACCAGGGGGCGGCGTTGTTGCCACAGTTCCTGATCCTGACCGGGATCTTCGTGGCCTTGTCGCTGGTTTCGCTGAGCCTGTATGCGGCGTTGGCGGCACGGGCCAAGGGCGTGCTCACTCGGCCGTCGCTGTCTCGCTGGGTAAGCCGGGTAGTGGGCACGACCTTCATCGGCTTCGGCGCGGCGATCCTGGCGATGCGGCGGCAGGGCGCCTGAAGTACGGGTGGTGCAGGCGCGAGGCCTGCAGCTTCGGGGCACCAATGCTGGCCGATAGACGGCCAGCAGGATGACCGCAGGTGATCCAGACTGATTCATGGCGCGCACATAGGGATGCCGCAGCCGACCGAGGGTTGTTCATGATCGAGCGTTGCTTTCGCCACGCCTTGCGGCTGTTGCCGTGCCTGTTGCTGCTACCCCTGGTGGCGGTGGCAGATGAACCCTGTCGGCGGCTGACGGCCACCGGCAACCCGGAATACCCCCCTTATCTGTGGCGCGACCCGCAAAACCCGCAGCAACTGATCGGTGTCAATGCCGACCTGCTGAAATACCTGGGCAAGCAGCTGGGGCTGGAAATCGAATTGATCTATACCGGGCCGTGGTCGCGCGCGCAGGAAGAAGTGCGCACCGGCCGTATCGACTTGATGGCCGGGTATTTCCTGACCCGGGCCCGCCAGCAACAGATGGACTTCATCGCCCCGCCATTCCTGCACACCCCAAGCGTGGTCTGGGTGCGCCAGGACAGTGCCTTCGCCTACCAGCAATGGGCCGACCTGAAAGGCCACAAGGGCGGCATACTGGTCAGCAACAGCCATGGCCAGCAGTTCGACGACTACGCCAGGGCCAACCTCACCCTCGAGGCAGTACCCGGCGCCAGGCAGGCGTTCGAGAAGCTGCTGCACAAGCGCAGCGATTATGTGGTGTACGAGCAGTATCCCGGCATGGCCCTGGTGCGCAGCTTGGGCATCGCCGGGACTGTGCGGGTGCTGGAGCCGCCGATTTCCAGCGAAGGGCTGTACCTGGCGATGTCGCATCACTCGCCCTGCAACCAGCCGCAGTTGCGTGAAGCGCTGGCGCGGGAAATGGAAAAGATCGTAGCCGGGGCGTTGCCGGAACAGCTGTTGCAGCAGAACCTGGAGCGTTGGCAGTAGGCCCTGCTGCGTGGTCCTTGTAGGAGCGGCCTTGCGTCGCGATGGGGTGCGAAGCGCCCCCGGCAATCTCCGCTGCGAAGCTGAAAACCAGGGCCGCTTCGCGCCCCATCGCGACGCAAGGCCGCTCCTACAAGGTCCGTGACAGCTGCTCGGCTTCCTTGGCCCGGGTCACATTGACCGCGCCGGGCAGGCTGACGGCGTTCTTCGCAGCGAGGAGCTCGGCCATCACGCTGACCGCGATCTCCGCCGGTGTCTTGCTGCCGATATAGATCCCGATGGGGCCATGCAGGCGCTGCAGTGACGCTTCGCTTTCGCCGAAGTGTTCGATCAGGCGCTCACGGCGCAGCTGGCTGTTGCGCCGCGAGCCAATCGCACCGATGTAGAACGCCGGGCTGTGCAAGGCTTCGAGCAGGGCCAGGTCGTCCAGCTTGGGGTCGTGGCTGACGGCGACGATGGCACTGCGCAGGTCCGGGGCGAAGGCGCGCACCACGTCGTCCGGCATGCCGGCCAAGTGATTGACGCCGGCAACGTTCCAACCGGCCCGGTACTCGGGGCGTGGGTCGCACAGGGAAACGCTGAAGCCATTGAACAGGGCCATGGTCGCCAGGTATTCGGCCAGCGCGCCGGCACCGATCAGCAGCAAGCGGTAGCCGGGGCCGAGGGTGTTGCACAGGCGCTGGCCATCGAAGCTGAACAGCTCGGGCGCGCTGGTGGCGGCGAGGCTGGCCGCGCCGCTGCGCAGGTCGAGATCGCGGCGCACCAGGCTGCCGCTGTCCAGGCCTGCCAGCAGTTGCTCCAGATGCGGCAGCGACGGGGCGAATTCCAGCACCAGTTCGAGCGTGCCGCCGCAGGGCAGGCCGAAACGGTGGGCGTCGTCGGCGCTGACGCCGTAGCGCACCAGCTGTGGCAGGCCATGGGGCATGCCGGGACCGCCGTAGGCGGTGGTGAAGCGGTGGATGAGGTCGTCTTCGATACAGCCACCGGAGACACTGCCGACCACCCGGCCATCGCTGCGCAGGGCCATCATCGAGCCCACTGGGCGTGGCGAAGATCCCCAGGTGCGGGCGACGGTGGCGAGCAAGGCGCGGTGACCGGTGGCGAGCCAGTCGCGGGTGGTGCGCAGCACCAGCAGGTCGATGCTTTCCATGGTTACTCCGGTAGATCGGATGTTCGGGGGGCCGTACCGGCCTCCACATTTCAACGCATATGCAGGATGATCGGGCTGCTGCTGGCCGGGTCGGTATGCTCACGCAGCTTGCTCACTGCCTGGACACTCACCGTACCGCCCTGGTTGCCCCAGGCCGTGCGCACGAAGCTCAGCACGGCGGCAATTTCCTGATCGCTCAACTGTTCACGAAACGCCGGCATGCGATAGGCATCCGGCAGGCCAGCGGTTACCACCCGCTGTGAGCCGTTGAGGGTAATGTTGATCGCCGAGGCGTCTTCCTTGGCCAGTGCCGATGTGGCACCGGCCAAGGGTGGCATCCATTCCGCCTGGCCCTTGCCGTCCAGGCCGTGGCACGACGCACAACGGGTCACATAGCCATGCGCCCCGGGGCTATCGAGCCGCGTTGCTGCCGATTCGTCCTGGTGCTGCCACGCTGCGCCGTCGCGCTGCGGATCGCCAGGCAGCGACTTCAGGTAGTGCGCGATGGCGGCCAGGTCAGCGTCGCTCATGAACTGAGTGGAATTGTTGAAGGCCTCGGTCATCGAACCGAATACCACCGCATGGCGGTTGCGCCCGGTCTTGAGGAACTGCGTTATTTCCGCCTCGCTCCAGCGCCCCAGCCCGGTGTTGTGGTCGGCGCGCAGGCTCGGCGCGTACCAGCCATCGAGCAGGGCACCGGCGAGGAACGGCTTGCCACTGTCATCCAGGGCCTTCTCGTTGAACGCCAGGCCGCGCGGGGTGTGGCAGCTGCCGCAGTGGCCAGGGCCCTGGACCAGGTAGGCGCCGCGGTTCCACTGTGCATCCTTGCCGGCCTGGTCGGCGTACGGCGTGCTGGTGGCGAACAGGCCATTCCACACGGCGATGGGCCAACGCAGGTTCAGCGGCCAGGGAATGTCGCCGGGCTGGTTGGCCTGCGCTACCGGCTGCACGCCGAGCATGAAGAAGGCGTACAGCGCCTTGACATCGTCATCGCCAAGCTTGGCGTAGGACGGGTAGGGCATGGCCGGGTACAACCGCCGGCCACCGGGCGCGACGCCGTGGCGCACGGCGCGGTCGAAGTCGGCCAGGCTGTAGCGACCGATGCCGTTGTCGCGGTCGGGGGTGATGTTGGTGGCATGAATGGCGCCCAGCGGGGTGGCCATTTCCAGCCCGCCGGCGAACGGCTTGCCGTCCGGCACGCTGTGGCAGGCTACGCAGTCGCTGAGCCGCGCCACGTACTCGCCACGGTTGACCAGCGCCGGGTCGGCGGCCGTGGCCTGTTCACCGGTAAACGGTGAAACGGGCTCGCGGGTGACGTACCAGGCCAGCAGGCCTGCCGCGACCAGGCACGGCAGCGCCAGCCAGACAGCGGTTCTTGCGAAACGATGGGTCATGGTACGTCCTTGTGCGCTCAGCTGAAGGTATGGCGGCTCAGCGGCAGGCTGCGCACGCGCTGGCCGGTCAGTTGCGCGATCGCGTTGACCACCGCCGGGGCGACGGCGGGCAGCGGTGGCTCGCCGATACCGCCCATCTTCGCCCCGCTCTCGACGATACGGACATGCACCCGGGCCATGCGCGAGGGCGGCAGGATCGGGTACAGGTCGTAGTTGCGCGCGCGTGGCTTGCCGTCGACGTATACCGCTTCTTCCAGCAGCGTCTGCGACAGGCCCAGGGCGACGGCGCCGTTGACCTGGTGCTCGATGATCGCCGGGTTGACGATGCTGCCCGGGTCGATGGCCTGCCAGATGTCGTGCACCTTGACCTGGCCATTTTCGATCGACACTTCGGCAATGACCGCCGCTTCCGAGCCGAACGGCGAGGCCATGGCCACGCCGCGTGCGCGCTTGCTGCCGTCCTCGGCAGTGAACGGCCCGCGCTTCCAGCCGCCGGACAGTTCGGCAACCGCCTGCAGCAGGGTGGTCAGGCGCGGGTTGTCACGCAGCAGGTGCAGGCGCAGTTCGAACGGGTCCTTGCCGCCCTTGTCGGCCAGCTCGTCAAGGAACGACTCGTAGAAGAAGTCGTTCAGCGAGTTGCCCACCGAGCGCCAGTAACCAAGCATGGCCGGGCCTTTGACGTAGACCTGGGCGATGCGTTTGTTGGCAATTGCGTAGGACTTGCCCGACAGCCCTTCAAGCGCAGTCGGGTCGAGCTTGTCGCCCTGTTTGCCGGCGAGGGCTTCGGTCGGGCCTTCGGTGGCGCTCACGGCCTCGAGCGCCACCGGCAGGCCGTCGGCATCCAGCCCGGCACGCAACTTCACCACCGCCACCGGGCGCAGTACGTCACGCAGGAACTCTTCCTCGCGACTCCAGATGAGCTTCACCGGGCGGCCGACCGCCTTGGCCAAGGCAATCGCCTGAGGGTAGGGGTTGGCCGAGTCGTAGAGGAAGTGGCGGCCGAAGAAACCACCCAGCAACGGCGAGTGCAGGGTGATCTGTGCCGGAGCCAGGCCGGTGCGCCGGGCGATGTCGTCACGGAACATGTCCGGCGCCTGGTTGGGCAGCCACACCTCCAGCGAACCATCGGCATTGAAGCGCGCCAGTGCCGAGGGTGGCTCGAGCTGGGCATGGTTGAGGTACTGGTTTTGGTAGGTCGCCTCGACGCGGGTCTTGGCACTGGCCAGCATGCCGGCCACATCGCCCTGGTTTTCCTCGTCGCGGGACGGGCCTTCGACCGTGGCCAGGTGCTCGCGCCAGCCATCGCTGGAGAAGTCGGCCGGCATCGGCCGTACCGGGCTGTCGGCGGCAGGCTCCTGCCAGTCCACCTGGATGGCTTCTACCGCACGCTTGGCGTGCCACCAGCGCTCGGCAACCACCGCCACGGCGCCAGGCAACTGATGCACCGAGTGCACACCCGGCATGGCCTTGACCTGCTCTTCGTTGCGCAGGCTGCCGACGGTCATGCCCAGGCGTGGCGCGTGCTGCACGGCAGCATGGAGCATGCCGTCGACCTTGACGTCGATGCTGTACACGGCCTTGCCGGTGGACTTGTCATAGGCATCCAGGCGGCGTACCGGCTTGCCGATCCAGCGAAACTGGCTGGGGTCGCGCAGCTTGACGCTGGCCGGGTCGGGTACCGGCAGGTCCATGGCCCGCGCGGCCAGTTCACCATAGGGCACGGAACGCCCACTCGTGGTATGTACCACGTTGCCCGGGGTGGTGGTGAGTTGCTCAACCGGTACGCCCAGCTGCTCGGCGCCTGCCTGCAGCAGCATGGCGCGGGCGAGGGCGCCCAGGCGGCGCATGGTCGGGTAGCTCATGCGTACCGACATGCTGCCGCCGGTGATGCGCATACCGTTTTCCATCACTACATAGGCTTCCCCAGGCGGCGCGCTATCGACCACGAACCTGGCCGGGTCGACATCCAGTTCCTCTCCGACGATCTGGGCCATGGCGGTGAAAGGGCCTTGCCCGCCTTCCATGAACGGGCTGAGCAGGCGCACCGTGCCGTCCGGGCGGATCTCCAGGAATGCCGGTACCTGAGTGCCGCGTTCGGCGCTGGTAGCGGCCGCTGCCTGCGCGCGGGCCGGGCCCAGCGGCAGGCCGAAGCCAAGCACCAGGGCGCCGACCGCCGTGCCGGCCAGAAAGCGCCGACGCGACAGGTTGAGGGTCGCGCCCTGCTGCAACTCGAGCAGGTCGGCTTCTGCAGGTGTATCGACGGGCGTGCGCATCAGGCCTTCTCTCCTTGAGCCAGGTCATGCATGGCGGCATGGATGGCGTTGTAGGTGCCGCAGCGGCACAGGTTGACCATCGCCGCGTCGATCTGCGCGTCACTGGGTTTGGGCGTGTGCTTGAGCAGTGCGGTGGCCGCCATCACCTGGCCGGACTGGCAATAACCGCACTGGGCAACCTGGTGTTCGACCCAGGCCGCGACCACCCGCTTGCCCACGGCGTCGGCCTCGATCGCCTCGATGGTGGTCACCTCGCGCCCGACCACACCGGCCACCGGCGTGACGCAAGCGCGCACCACGTTGCCGTCCACCAGCACCGAACAGGCGCCGCACTGGGCCAGGCCGCAGCCATACTTGGTGCCGGTCAGCCCCAGGTCATCGCGGATCACCCACAGCAAGGGTGTATCGGCGTCTGCCTCGACCTGGTAGGTCTTCTGGTTGATGCGTAGTTCCATGGTTCACCTGCCCGTCTACGGTTACTGTCGCGCTGTCTTTGCGGTTGGGGAATACGCTGTTCCCCAGTCCGAAAACGCTAGCACAGGGGGCTGACCGTTGATCTGCTGGATAGGCCAGGTTCAGAGGATCAGGCAAGTAATTCGGCGGAATGCGCAAGCTGGTCGCGCAAACAGGACTTCCGCGGTGAAAACCCGGATAATGCCGGCCACTTTCGTTTTGCACGCTTAAATCACGGTAATCCCGCATGGAAATCAAGGTCAATTTTCTCGACAATCTCCGTCTCGAAGCCAAGTTCGACGACTTCACGGTGATCGCCGACCAACCGATCCGTTACAAAGGTGATGGCTCGGCCCCGGGGCCGTTCGACTATTTCCTGGCGTCCTCGGCCTTGTGCGCGGCTTACTTCGTCAAGCTGTACTGCCAGACCCGTAACATCCCGACCGAAAACATTCGCCTGGCACAGAACAACATCGTCGACCCGGAAAACCGCTACAACCAGATCTTCAAGATCCAGGTCGAGCTGCCCGAGGACATCTCCGACAAGGACCGCCAGGGTATCCTGCGTTCCATCGACCGCTGCACCGTGAAGAAGGTGGTACAGACCGGCCCCGAGTTCGTCATCGAAGTGGTCGACAACCTCGATGCCGATGCCCAGGGCCTGTTGATGCCGGTGTCGGACACCAGCACCTACATTCCTGGCAAGGACCTGCCGCTGGAGCAGACCATCGCCAACATGTCGGGCATCCTGGCCGGGCTGGGGATGAAGATCGAGATCGCTTCGTGGCGCAACATCGTGCCCAACGTATGGTCGCTGCACGTACGCGACGCCCAGTCGCCAATGTGCTTCACCAACGGCAAGGGCGCGACCAAGGAGGCTGCGCTGGCCTCGGCGCTGGGCGAATTCATCGAGCGCCTGAACTGCAACTTCTTCTATAACGACCAGTACTGGGGTGAGGACCTGGCCAACGCGCCGTTCGTGCACTACCCGAACGAGCAATGGTTCAAACCGGGCCCGCGGGACGCGCTGCCGGTCGAGATCCTCGACGAGCACTGCCTGGCGATCTACAACCCGGACGGCGAGCTGCGCGGCTCGCACCTGTACGACACCAACTCGGGCAACACGGCCCGTGGCATCTGCTCGCTGCCGTTCGTGCGCCAGTCCGACCAGCAGGTGGTGTACTTCCCGTCCAACCTGATCGAGAACCTGTTCCTCAGCAATGGCATGAGCGCCGGCAATACCCTGGCCGAAGCGCAGGTGCAGTGCCTGTCGGAAATCTTCGAACGGGCGGTGAAGCGCGAAATCCTCGAAGGCGAGCTGTGCCTGCCGGACGTGCCGCAGGAGGTATTGGCCAAGTACCCGGCCATTGTTGCCGGCATCCAGGGCCTGGAGGAGCAGGGCTTCCCGGTGCTGGTCAAGGATGCTTCGCTGGGCGGCGCGTTCCCGGTCATGTGCGTGACCCTGATGAACCCGCGTACCGGTGGCGTATTTGCCTCGTTCGGTGCCCATCCGAGCCTGGAAGTGGCGCTGGAGCGCAGCCTTACCGAACTGCTCCAGGGGCGCAGCTTCGAGGGCCTGAACGACCTGCCGCAGCCGACCTTCGAAAGCCACGCGCTGACCGAGCCGAACAACTTCGTCGAGCATTTCATCGACTCCAGCGGCGTGGTGTCGTGGCGCTTCTTCAGCGCCAAGGCCGACTTCGAGTTCGTCGAGTGGGACTTCTCCGGCCATGGCGAGGATTCCAACGTGCAGGAGGCCGCGACCCTGTTCGGCATCCTCGAAGACCTGGGCAAGGAGGTGTACATGGCCGTGTACGACAACCTTGGCGCCACCGCCTGCCGCATCCTGGTGCCGGGTTACTCGGAAATCTACCCGGTGGAGGACCTGATCTGGGACAACACCAACCGCGCCCTGTCGTTCCGCGCCGATATCCTCAACCTGCACAGCCTCGACAACCGCGCCCTCAAGCTGCTGCTCAAGCGCCTGGACAACTGCGATGTGGATGACTACACCACCATCACCACGCTGATCGGGGTGGAGTTCGACGAAAACACAGTCTGGGGCCAGCTGACCATTCTTGAACTGAAGCTGCTGATCTGCCTGGCAGTGCAGCGCTTCGAGGATGCCAAGGAACTGGTCGAGGCGTTCCTGCAGTTCAACGACAACACCGTCGAGCGCGGGTTGTTCTACCAGGCATTGAACGTGGTGCTGGAAGTGTTGCTGGACGACGAGCTGGAAATGGACGACTACGAAGCCAACTTCCGGCGTATGTTCGGCGACTCGCGCATGGACGCGGTGTTGGGCTCGGTCGATGGCAGCGTGCGCTTCCATGGCCTGACCCCGACCAGCATGAAGCTCGAAGGCCTCGACCGCCACTTGCGCCTGATCGAGAGCTATAAAAAGCTGCATGCGGCGCGGGCCAGGCTGGCCTGATCAGGCGTTACTGGCTGATATCGCCGGGGGCCGCTTTGCGGCCCCTCGCGACACAAGGCCGCTCCTACAAAACGCGCGCCCGTATAGATCGCTTTCAAATAGCCGCTATCCCCAATCTGTCTTGTCGCTTCGCCTGCCAGGCGCGTAGCGTTTTGCTTCTATCCCCTCAATCCATGGCGCGTTGACCGCCAGAAGGATCTCGGCCGCGCACCTTGCAAAGGCGCAGACCATGAATACCTCTTTGGATACCAATGCCCTGAAAGCCCGCCAGCAAGCCATATGGGCCAGTGGCGACTACGCGGTAATCGGCACCACCATGCAAATCGTCGGCGAGCGCCTGGCCGAGGCCTGTGACCTGCGCTGGGACGAACAGGTGCTGGATGTTGCCGCCGGCAATGGCAACGCCACCCTGGCCGCAGCCCGACGCGGTTGCCGCGTCACCTCCACCGACTATGTGCCCGAGCTGCTCAAGCGCGGCGAAGAACGGGCGCGGGCCGAGCGCCTCGATGTGGTGTTCCAGACCGCCGATGCCGAAGCACTGCCGTTTGCCGATGGCACCTTCGATGCGGTGCTGTCGACCTTCGGCGTGATGTTCGCCCCCGACCAGGCCCGGGCTGCGCGCGAACTGAGCCGGGTGTGCCGGCCCGGTGGCCGGATCGGCCTGGCCAACTGGACCCCGCAAGGCTACGTCGGGCAGATGTTCAAGACCCTGGGGCGGCATGTACCGCCGCCTGCCGGGGCCTTGCCGCCCTCGCGCTGGGGTGATGAGGAACAATTGCGCGTGCTGTTCGCAGGCGCGTTTGACGAGTTGAGGATCAGCCGCCAGCTGTTCAACTTCCGCTATCGTTCGGCGTCGCATTACCTCGAGGTGTTCCGCACCTGGTTCGGACCGATGCGCACGGCCTTTGCCTCGCTGGAGCCGGAGGCGGCTGCGGCGCTGGAGCGTGACCTTACCGAATTGCTGAATGCCTGCAATGTGGGCGGCCCGACGTCACTGGTGGTGCCGAGCGAATACCTGGAGGTGGTGATCACGCGCGGCCGTTAGCAAGGGCGCTTCGAGTCAGCGCGGCCCCCAGTTGGGTTCGCCGTGAGAGGGGGCTTGTCCGAGGCGTGACCCGTGAAGTGG
Organism: Pseudomonas sp. LAM2023; assembly: GCF_016620375.1. Classification (NCBI taxonomy): domain Bacteria; kingdom Pseudomonadati; phylum Pseudomonadota; class Gammaproteobacteria; order Pseudomonadales; family Pseudomonadaceae; genus Pseudomonas; species Pseudomonas sp. LAM2023. The sequence continues at coordinate 69,936 of NZ_JAENHV010000009.1, forward strand.
CGCAGGGGCCTTGGTTGCGGTTCATACAAGCTCAGTTCTTGCACTTGGCCATGACGACCTGGCAAGTTCTCGGTGAGCCCCCCGACCGGCTGGCATAACGCACGCAGTTGTCCAGCGACTTCTTGCGGGCGATGCTCAAGGTATCGCCCCATGCCAGGCCACCTTCGCCAGTGGTGGGGACGGCTTTGGCGAAGCAGTTGGAGCCTATTGTGCGTGCCGCGTAGTGGGTCTTGCCGGTGTTGCTGGAGCAACCGGCCACGAGCACCAGGCCGAGCGCCAGCAAGGTGGTCAACGCCCAGGGTGAACGCGGGCGAATCGGGTTGCTGCTCATCGGTTGTCTCCTTGCGCCAACGCCTCGCAGCATAGGCCATTCAAACCAAACGGTGAACTATCGCCTTGTTCAGAGGCTCCTTTGCTAGGCGCGCCCTGCGCACGCCTGGTGGCCACGCCATCAGCCCTTGGGTCACTGAATGAAAAGGAGGCACCGTGACCGCATCCGAGCAAACCTTCTACCGCCATACCCCCAGCCCGCTGCATGCCTTGCTGCTGGCCGGCAGCGTTCCGTTGTTTGTCGCTGCGCTACTGAGCGACATCGCCTACTTCAACAGTTACCAGATCCAGTGGAGCAACTTCGCCGCCTGGCTGATCGCCGGCGCCCTGGTATTTTGCGGGCTGGCACTGTTGTTTGCGTTGGCCAACCTGATCCGTGCCGAGCACAAGGGCGGCCGGCCGACGCTGTACTTCGTGCTGCTGCTGGTGACCTGGGTGCTGGGGCTGATCAATGCCTTCGAACATGCCAAGGACGCCTGGGCGGTAATGCCGTCCGGGCTGGTGCTGTCGGTGATCGTGAGCGTGCTCGCGACAGTGGCCGCCTGGACCGGTTTGAGCGGCCTGCGCTCGGGAGGTGCGGCATGAAGCTTGTACCTGCATTGAGCCTGTTGAGCATGGCGTTGCTGTTGACTGCGTGTGGCGGTGATGGCGAGCCGACCCAGGCCCTTGGGCCCGACCCGAAACTGCCGGCGCCACAACGTGGCCTGCTGCCGAGCATGAAAATCGCCCAGCCGGTAGCCTGGGGTGAGCAGAAGCCGACGGTACCTGAAGGCTTTACCGTCACTGCCATCGCCACCGGCCTGAAGATCCCGCGGCAGACCCTGGTGTTGCCCAATGGCGACATCCTGGTCGCCGAGGGCCGCGGTGGTAGCGCGGCCAAGCTCAAGCCCAAGGATGTCATCGCCAGCCAGATCAAGGCCAAGGGCAATACCCAGGTCAAGGGGGGCAACCGCCTGACCCTGCTGCGCGATGCCGACGGCGACGGTACCTATGAGCTGCAGACGGTGTTTGCAGAAAACCTCAATGCGCCGTACGGCCTGGCCTTTGCCGCTGGCAAGCTGTACGTGGCCAACCAGGATGCCCTGGTGCGCTTCGACTACCAGGACGGCCAGACCCGGGCCGATGGCCCGCCGACCAAGGTCACCGACCTGCCGGCCGCGATCAACCACCACTGGACCAAGGCGCTGACGATCAGCCCGGATGGTCGTTACCTGTACGTGGGCATCGGCTCCAACAGCAACATCACCGAACGCGGGCTGGAGGTGGAGATCGACCGGGCCATGGTCTGGCAGGTCGATGCTGCAACCGGCGCGCACCGGCCCTATGCCACGGGCCTGCGCAACCCGACGGCGCTGGCCATCCAGCCGCAGAGCGGGCAGCTGTGGGCGGTGGTCAACGAGCGCGATGAGCTGGGCCCCGACCTGGTGCCGGACTACCTGACCTCGGTGCGTGACGGTGGTTTCTACGGCTGGCCTTACAGTTACTGGGGGCAGAACGTGGATCAGCGGGTACGGCCGCAGAACCCGGACAAGGTAGCGGCGGCGATCAAGCCGGATTACAGCCTCGGTTCGCACGTGGCGGCATTGGGCGTGGCCTTCTCCATCCCGGCCATGGGTGAGCGCTTCGCCGACGGTGTCTTCGTCGGTGAACATGGCAGCTGGAACCGGCCCAATCCGGTCGGCTACAAGGTCATCTTCGTGCCGTTCGGCAAAGGCAAGCCGGCAGGTGAGCCGATCGACTTCGCCACCGGCTTCCGCGGTGAGGACGGCAAGACCCGCGGGCGGCCGGTGGGGGTGACGGTGGACCCGCGTGGTGCATTGATCATCGCCGATGACCTGGCCAATACGGTCTGGCGGGTAACGCGCAACCGCTGATGGCGTGGGGGGATGCGCCCGTGCTGAAGCGGCGTCGTGTCGCGAAAGGGGCGCGCCGCGGCCCCCTATTGCAGCTTCGCCGCGATGATCACTGGGGCCGCTTTGCGGCCCTTTCGCGACACGAGGCCGCTCCTACAAGGGGCGCGGGCTGCTTGCCCGGCGATCAGAAGCGGTAATTGAAGCTGGCTTCCAATGTACGCGGTGCGCCTGGGGTGATCAGGTCCACCGAGCCGTGCGCAGAGGCGTAGTAGTCGCGGTCGAACACGTTCTTCAGGCGCAGCGCGGCGTCCCACTGCGGCACGCTGTACAGCAGCGCGGCGTCGAAGGTGGTGTAGCCCGGCATCACTACCACGTTATCGAGTGCGGTGTAGCGCTCGTCGACGTAATTGGCACCGGCGGCCACGCGCCACTGCGGGGTCAAGGTACGCACCAGCCAGACGTTGGCGCTGTTACGCGGCGTCAGGGTAGGGGTCTGGCCTTCGTTGGCCACGCCATTGGTCTTGCTGTTGGATTTGCTGATTTCGGCGTCCAGATAGGCATAGCCGGCATAGATCTGCCACTTGTCACTCAGCTGGCCGCTGACGGTGGCTTCGAAGCCGTCGGTGCGCTGTTCGCCTGCCAGCACGGTGAGGTTGGGGTTGGCCGGGTCGGCGGTCTTCATGTTGGTGCGCTCGAGGCGGAACAGCGCTGCTGTCAACGACAGGCGGCTGTCGAGCAGGTCCCACTTGGCGCCGATTTCGTAGTTGGTGGTTTGTTCCGGCTCAAGGTGCTGGTTGCTTGGGCTGACCGCGAACACCTCGCCCGAGGGCTGGTAGCTGCGGCTGACCGAAACGTAGTAGGACTGGATGGCATCCGGCTGGTAGACCAGGCCAGCGCGAGGGCTCCAGGTCTTGTCGGTGCGGTCGAGGTCGACATTCTGCGCGCGGTCGTCGTCGTATTCCTGGCCAAAGATGTCATAACGCACACCGACCAGCGCTTTCCAGTGTTCATTCAGCTCGATCAGGTCCTGCACGTACAGGCCAGTGGTCTGCTGCCAGTTGGTGCCCTTCGACGACAGGTTGGCGGCGTGTTCCGGCACCGCTACCAGGGCGTCTCGGTACACCGGCACCTGGACCACGTTGTTCTGGCTCAGCACCCGCTGGTGCTTGTCCTGGAAGCCCACCTCCACGCCATACAGCAGGTTGTGCTGCATCCCGGCCAGCTGCGCCTGTTGCTTGAGCTCGGTCTGGTTGAACAGGCCGTACTCGTCGCGGGCGACATTGCCGCGGTTGAGCTTGACCAGCAGCTCGCCATCGGGCGCAGTGACGAAGCGCTTCGGGCTGCTGTCGGCGAGGGTGTTGTTGCGGTCCAGGTCGTAGCGGTAGTAACGGCTGGTGTTGGTCAGGGTAAAGTCGTCGTTGATGCGGTAATCAAGGCTTGCGGTCAGCGAGAACACTTCACTGCGTGCATAGTCCTGGTCGGCATCGCCGGAACCGAAGCGCTTGTCACGGTGCACATCCACCGGGCGGTTGCCCAGGGCCGGGATGCCGAAGTCGATCAGGCGCTTGTCGTACAGGTAGGTGGCGCCCAGGTTCAGTTCCAGGTCGTCGGAAAGGCGGAAATACGCCGATGGCGCGATGGCCTTGCGGTCGATGTAGCCATCATCGCGGAAGGTGTCGCTGTCTTCGAAGGCACCGGTCACGCGGTAGGCCTGGTTGCCCTGCGGGTCGGCCCAGCCACTGTCGAACTGGGTGCGGCGCTTGCCTTCGCTGTCGAAGCTCATGCCCACTTCGCGCTTGGGTGTGAAGCTGGGTTTCTTGCTGATGCTGTTGATCAGGCCACCGGAAGAACCACGGCCATACAGCACGGCGGCAGGGCCCTTGATTACCTCGACCCGCTCGATGTTGGACAGGTCGCGGAAGTACAGCGCATCGTCGCGCACACCGTCGATGTACATGTCGCCAATGGCGCTGAAGCCACGGATGGTCACCTGATCGCGCTGGCCATCGCCGTTGGACAGGCCGACGCCAGGCACGTTCTTCAGTACGTCTTGCATCGACTGGGCGCCCTGGTCCTTGATCACGCTTTCCGGCACGACGTTGACGGTTTGCGGGATGTCGCGCAGCGGCGCGTCGATCTTCAAGGCGCTGCGGCTTTCACTGGCCTTGTAGCTCTGCTGCTCATAGGCGCTGGTGACGGCGGTGGCGGGCAGGGCGAGGGAACCCTGCGACTCAGGTTGAGCTGCATGAGCAGCAGGCATGACCAGCAGGCCGAGCATGGAAAGCGAAGCCGGGGCAACAGACTTTTTTGCCATTACAGGTGACTCGTTGTTGTATTCGAGGTTGCGAATACTAACGATTCTCAAATGTAAAGCAAGTGTAAAGAATTCGCATTTGCTATTGCGACGGCCTGCCTGGTTGCACGCTGGCTGAACCTGTCGCCAGGGGCTGGCCCGGCAAGCCAACCGGGAACGGCTATGCTTGTCAGCGCGTGAGCATCACGCGCAATCGTCCGGTCTTGATTACAGGGAAGCAGGCCTATGAATCCAATTCGCTCCATCGCTCGTGCTGTCGCCCTTGCCACGCTGGCCTGCGCTGCCAGTTTCACGGTGCAGGCTGCCGGTATTCCCATCGGCAGCGAGGCGCTGGAAAGCCACGTCACCACGCAAGTCACGGCCATCGACCTGGGCAAGCGCCAGGTCACGGTGAAAGGTCCCGATGCGAAGAAGGATGTGACCTTCCAGCTCACGGAAAAGGCCAAGGCACTGCACAACCTCAAGGTGGGTGACCAGGTCGACATCTATGTCACCCGCGCGGTGGCCTATGTGTTGAATCCCGAAGTAGGCGGGGCGCCAAAGGCGACTGACGAGTCCGGTACCATCCGCGCCACGGCGGACAACCCCAACCCTGGTGGCGAGGCATTCCGCCAGGTCAAGATCACCTCGCAGATCAAGAAGATCGACCTCGACAAGCATGAGGTCAGCTTGCTGCCACCGGAAGGCAAGCTGCAGGTGGTCAAGGTCGAGAACCCGGACCTGCAGGCACGCATGAAGAACCTCGAGGTCGGGCAGACCGTCGACGCGATCTACACCGAAGTGCTGCGCGTCGAAACCTCACGCTGATCTCAACCAGCGCCGACCTCGGCTGCTGCCGGGGTCAGGCTTCGGCTGGCCCGGGCCTGTATCCGCCGCGAGGCCTTGCAGGCGGGAGGGTGTTGTTGAAACAGCCGTAGCACCCAGTCAGGGCGGGTCTTGCTGGCATCGTTGAGCCAGTTGGCGACCGAGTCCTGGGCATATTTCTCGGGTTCGGCCAGCAGTGGCACCAGCATCGGCTCGGCCACCTCCGGCTGTTGCTTGAGTGCGGCAATGTGTTCGCACCAGACCCCGCGGGGGCGCAGGATCTCGATGCAAAACCGCCGCACCAGCGGGTCGGCATCGCCAACATGGCGGCCGAGCAGGAGCAAAGCGGCGTCAAGGTTCTGCGCCAGGCGCAGGCGCAGGGCAATCCAGGCCCACTCGCGTACACCGAAGTGTTCATCACGAGCGAAGCGCAACTGCGCCTGCAGGGCCTCTTCCAGGGGCAGCGAGCGGGACAGGTGCGCCTGGGCAAATGCCGCCCAGCTGCGCACGGTATCGGACGGGTGTGTGCAGCATCGCTCGAACGCCTGTTGGCGCCAGGGCGCGGCAGCCTGCTCCAGCCATTGCCCCAGCGCCAGGCCAATGGCTGCGACCTTTTTCGACAGGCCCAGCGCCTGGGCCAGTTCGGCGCTGGCGGTCAACTGCTCCAGCAGTGCCTCGGGAAGCTGGCCGGCCAGGGCGTGGGCGAGGGCCGCCTGGTCTACCGCCAGGCATTCGGCCAGGTTGCGGGTGGGCAACTGGCCAAGGTCGATCAGGGTCTTGCGTTGCTCCTGCAACATGTTCCACCTCCATGTGGTCGGCCAAGGTACGACAGTACCCTCAGGCATGCATGCTACGAATAGTGCGCGTGCAGGGTTTTGATTTCCATCACTTCGGCGGGTTGTACGATCATGGCCGTCATCGACACGCTGAAGGAGAGCGGCCATGTTCAGTAAATCCATGCTCCTGCTGGCACTGCCGGTGGTGATGGCGTTGCTTGCCGGTGCCGTGTTGCCGTTTCAGGCTGCAGGCAATGCCGCCGTTGGACGCGCACTGGGGCACTGGTTGTGGGCGGCGTTCACTTCGTTGACAGTGAGCTCGCTGGTGGTAATTGCTGCATTGCTATTGCTCAGGGTGCCGGCACCGGACCTGGGCAAGGCCCTGCAGGGGCCGTGGTGGCTGTGGATCGGAGGGGTACTGGGGGCCCTCTACGTGGCCGCCGCGGCAGCGCTGACGCCCAGGCTTGGCGCTGCGGGGTTTCTGGTGTTGGTGGTGGCTGGGCAAATCATCACGGCAGTGCTGGTCGACCATTTCGCCGTGATGGGCCTGGGCGGCAAGCCACTCAACCTGACCAGGCTGGCAGGCCTGGTGCTGATCCTGGTGGGGGTGGTGCTGGTGCAAGGCAATTGGGCGGCGGGTTCACTGCCCGGCACCGCTGTGATCACGAAGCCGCCGCAGGGCTGATCAGTGCTCCGGCTGGCTGCAGGCCCGCACGGTCTCGCGCAGCCAGCGGTGTCCCGGGTCGCTGTCCTTGCGAATATGCCAAGCCTGCTGGTAATCGAACGGGGCGATAGTCAAAGGAGGCTCGAACTGACGCAGCGTCGGGTGCTGCTGCAGGGGCCCTGCCGCCCGCCGCGCTACGGTAAGGATCAAGTCGGTGCCGGGCAGCACGTCGATGGCCGCGCTCCAGTGGGGCAATGCCAGGGCAATGCGACGGCGCAGCCCTAGCGCGGCAAGCGCACGCTCGATCTCATCGAAGGCATCGGGGCGCATGGCCATCAACACGTGCGGGCGGGCCAGCCAATCCTCCAGGGCCAGGCCGCCGTCGACGGGCAGTACCTGGCAATCGGCAACGCTGATGAAGTCCTCGGCAAACAGCGCCTGGGTGGTGATTTGTTCGGGTGGGTCGGGGAACAAGCCCAGGGCCAGGTCCAGTTCGCCGTCAAGCAACTGCGCCAGCATGGTTTCGCGGCTGGCCTGGCTGATGGCCAGGTCCACGCCAGGGGCGACCCGGCGCAGATGGCGGACCAGCGGCGGCAGGACAATCCGTGAAGCGTAATCCGACAGCGACAGACGGAAGCGGCGCTGGGCCTTGGCCGGTTCGAAAACCGGCGTGGCCAGCAGGCCGTTGAGGGCGTTCAAGGCGTCCTGCAGCGGGCTGGCCAGCGATTCGGCACGCGGGGTCAGGACCATGCGGCCGTTCTGGCGCATCAGCAAAGGGTCGTCGAAATGCTTGCGCAACTGCGCCAGCGCGTGGCTGACCGCAGGTTGGCTACGGTGCAGTCGCAGGGCTGCGCGCGTGACGTGCTTTTCGCTCAGCAAAGCATGCAGGGCCAAGAGCAGGTTGAGGTCGATTCTACGCAGTTCATCCATCTTGTGAATGGTCTCGATCCGATACGACGGTTGTGATCAGCTTAACAAATACCCGTTGAAGCGATGCCGCTGCGTCATGTTGCCTTTTCCTACTGGTGTATCCGCAGCTGACGTGAAGGTCGAATCCGCCAAGCCAGCGTATCCCTGCCCGCCAAGGCAACCGATACAGCAGAGAATTTTGGATTGAACTCTATGTATTTCAATCGGTTACGATGATTTATTGAAGTAAAACAGAAGATATCCAGGCGGTAGGTGACTGCTTGGCGGATAAGAATCTGGCCACTTGGTGCTTGGTGCGGGCGCTGCCATCGTGGTACCCGGACGTGGCAGCAGGCACTTAGCTGATGCGGGCTACTGCGCGCCTCGACACCGCGCCCTGGTGGCCTTCAAAACCTGGCTGGAAGCCCGCTTCGAGGCTGGCGCCTCCTGGCGCACCAGACGCGGTTCTTGTGGGAGCGGCCTTGTGTCGCGATGGGCCGCAAAGCGGTCCCAGGAATCGGGGGTTTTGCCGCACATTCTCGGGGCCGCTTTGCGGCCCATCGCGACACAATGCATCTCCTTCAAAGCGTTAAGTTCATTTGCTAACTTATTGATAAAAAAGACTAACGTCGTGCTACAGCATGCTGCACACACTGCTCGTAGTAAGTCTGCCTGATCGCCGCCGGCTTGAGCTGCGAGCGGCTGTTGTAGGTCTGCTCGGTAATTCCGAAGGCGGTCATGCGCATCCACGGTTTGGCGAACTTGCGTACCTGCAGCTTCTTGCGAGTGGCATACAGCGTTACCCCGGAAAGCTTGGCCTGCTGGGCCTCGGCGGCGATCTGCGCGCCCCAGTCGCAAGTGTGGCGATCGTTCTGGCTCAATGCCCGTGCCTGGGCGCCGAAAGCGAGCGTAGCCAGCAGGCAGCCGGCCATCGTTGCTAGAATTGCGCGCATGTTGCTGTCCTAAACGTCTGACGGAACAGGGAGTTTGCCTTCGCTGCAGGACGCCGGGGGCCAGCAATTTGCCGTCAGTTACAAACGCCGCGTCGCCACCGGTGGCGAGGTCGAGAAATACCGCACCGTATGTATGTGATCGTACAACTGCTTGCGCTATGATGACGGCTGTCTTTCTAGGTGAAATACAGCGTAATGACAGAGCAGCAGGTACAGCCAAGGACCCGGCGCAAGCCGCGCAGCCTGGCGCAGGAACTGGTCACGGTGCTGACCGAGCGGATTCGCAGCGGCCAGCTCAAGCGTGGCGACAAGTTGCCGACCGAATCGCAGATCATGGCCGAAGAGGGCGTCAGCCGCACCGTAGTGCGGGAGGCAATCTCGCGGCTGCAGGCCGCCGGGCAGGTCGAGACCCGTCACGGTATCGGCACCTTTGTCCTGGATGCGCCAGCCACCGGTGGCTTCCGCATCGACCCGGCGACTGTCGTCACATTGCGCGAAGTGCTGGCGGTGCTCGAGTTGCGCATTGCCCTGGAGATCGAGTCGGCAGGCCTGGCAGCACAGCGCCGCAGCGATGAACAGCTGGCCGGTATGCGTGCGGCACTGGATGAAATCAACGAAGGGGCAGCCCACGCCAGTGATGCGGTATCTGCCGACTTCCAGTTTCACCTGCGCATCGCCCAGGCCAGCGGCAACCACTACTTTGCCGACATCATCAACCACCTGGGCACCAGCATCATTCCGCGTACCCGGCTGAATTCGGCGCGGCTGGCGCATGATGACCAGGCACATTACATGAGCCGCTTGATGCATGAGCACGAGGCGATCTACGAAGCCATCGCCCGGGGTGACAGCGAAGGGGCCAAGATGGCCATGCGCATGCACCTGAGCAATAGCCGTGAGCGTTTGCGCCAGGCTCATGCCGAGGCCGAGGCCCAGGGGGCCTGAACCCCTGGCTGGCAGCGCCGGCCTGTTCGCCGGCAAGCCGAAAGAAAAGCCCCGCCATGCGCGGGGCTTCGTTGTTTTGGGCAACCGGTCAGATCGGCCCTTCACGCCATTGGCCATTCACCAGCCGACGTAGCCCCAGCGGGTTGTCATCGCGCAGTGCTGCGGGCAACAGCGCCTGCGGGTAGTTCTGGTAACACACCGGGCGCAGGAAACGGTCGATCGCCAGGGTGCCGACCGAGGTGCCGCGGGCATCCGAGGTTGCCGGGTACGGCCCGCCATGCACCATTGCCTCACATACCTCGACACCGGTCGGGTAGCCGTTCACCAGAATCCGCCCGACCTTTTCTTCCAGCAGTGGCACCAGCCAGGCAAAGGCCTCGAAGTCCTCGGGCTCGCCGATCAGCGTTGCGGTCAGTTGCCCACGCAGGCCGAGCAAGGCGCTGCGCAATTGCGCGTTGTCCTGCACTTCGACGGCCACGGTGGCAGGGCCGAACACTTCTTCCTGCAGCAACGGGTCGGATTCGATCAGCAAGCGGGCATCGGCCTTGAACAGCTGCGCACGGGCCTGGCTGCCTGCCTGAGCCTGGCCGGCCAGGTGCTGGATACCGGCGTGGGCCTGCAAATGCTCCAGGCCAGCAACGTAGCTGCGCAAGCCTGCGGCGTTGAGCATGGTCTGGCCGGCTTGTTGAGCCAGGTGGTGGCCAAGCTCGGCCAGCAACTGGCTGTACTGCGGCGACTGCAGGCCGATCACCAGGCCCGGGTTGGTGCAGAACTGGCCAGCGCCGAGGCAGACCGAACCCGCCAGTTCGCGGGCAATCGAATCACCACGCTTGGCCAGGGCGCCGGGCAGGATGATCACCGGGTTGATACTGGACATTTCAGCGAACACCGGGATTGGCTGCGGGCGTTCGGCGGCCATGCGGCACAGCGCGTCACCGCCTTTCAGCGAGCCGGTAAAGCCAACTGCCTGGATCGCCGGGTGCTTGACCAGCCACTCGCCGACGCCGCCACCGAAGACCATGTTGAATACCCCCTTGGGCATCCCGGTGCGCTCGGCGGCGCGCTGGATGGCGCAGGCCACCAGGTCGGCCGTGGCCATGTGGCCGCTGTGGGCCTTGAACACCACCGGGCAACCGGCAGCCAGGGCGGCGGCGGTGTCGCCCCCGGCGGTGGAGAAGGCCAGCGGGAAGTTGCTGGCGCCGAACACCGCAACCGGGCCGACGCCGATGCGCATCTGGCGCAGGTCTGCGCGTGGCAACGGCTGGCGCTCTGGCAGGGCGAGGTCGATGCGCGCCCCAAGGAAATCACCGCGGCGCAATACCTGGGCGAACAGGCGCATCTGGCCACTGGTACGGCCGCGCTCGCCGTGGATACGTGCGGCGGGCAGGGCGGTTTCGCGGCAAACGATGCTGACGAAGGCGTCGTCCAGCTCATCCAGTTCGGCGGCAATGGCGTCGAGGAACTCGGCGCGCCGCGTCGGGGCCAACTGGCGGAATTCGGCAAAGGCCGCCGCGGCAGCCTTGGCAGCCTGGTCCACTTCGCCTTCGGTAGCCTGGAAGAAATTGTATGGCAGCGCCTCGCCAGTGCTGGCGTCCAGGCTCTGCAGGCGCTGTTGGCCCGCGGCGCTGCGCTGGCCGGCGATGAAGTTGTGGCCGAGGATTTCAGGCATGGGGTGCTCCTGTGGGCTTTAGGGGAAAAGTGGAACGCATTCGGGGCGCAGCCCTGCTGGAGCGGGTTTATCCCGCGAACAACCCAACGCGATGGATGGCACCGGCTGTGCCGGTGATCGCGGGTGATCCCGCTCCTACAGGGGGGGTGAACTAGCGGACGTCCGGGCAACCTCGGGGGCATCAGGTAATCGGTGCCGGGTTGAACAGGGTGATGTCGTTATGCAGGCGGTGCTGCTCGGCCCAGGTCCGCTTGCGGCCGCTGGCCACGTCCAGGTAGTAGTGGAACAGCTCCCAGCCCAGCTCTTCGATGGTCGCGCGGCCGCTGGCGATGCGCCCGGCATCGATGTCGATCAGGTCGGGCCAGCGCTGGGCCAGCTCGCTGCGGGTGCAGACCTTGACCACCGGCGCCATGGCCAGGCCATAGGGGGTGCCGCGGCCAGTGGTGAACACGTGCAGGTTCATGCCAGCGGCCAGCTGCAGGGTGCCGCAGACAAAGTCGCTGGCCGGGGTGGCGCAGAAGATCAGGCCTTTGCGCTTGACCCGCTCGCCCGGGCCAAGCACGCCCTGGATGGCACCGCTGCCGGACTTGACGATCGAGCCCAGGGCCTTCTCGACGATGTTCGACAGGCCGCCTTTCTTGTTGCCTGGCGTGGTGTTGGCGCTGCGGTCGGCGGCACCCTGTTGCAGATAACGGTCGTACCAGTCCATCTCGCGGACGAGCGCATCGGCAACTTCCTGGTCTTGCGCGCGCGAAGTCAGCATGTAGATCGCATCGCGCACTTCGGTCACCTCCGAGAACAGCACGGTGGCACCGGCGCGAACCAGCAGGTCGGCAGCGTAGCCCAGCGCCGGGTTGGCGGTAATGCCGGAAAAGGCATCGCTGCCCCCGCACTGCATGCCCAGGATCAGTTCGCTGGCCGGTACGCTTTCGCGGCGGCGCTGGTCGAGTTTCTTCAGGCGGGTTTCGGCCAGCTGCATGATCTGTTCGATCATCTCCACAAAGCCCAGGCTGGCGTCCTGCAGGCGGTACAGCCAGGGCTCGCTGAGGTCGACCGAGGGGTCGTCGGCGTGCATCACCTGGTCGGCCTGCAGCTTTTCGCAACCCAGGCTGATGACCAGGGCCTCGCCGCCGAGGTTGGGGTTGCGCGCCAGGTTGCGCACGGTGCGGATCGGGATGTAGGCATCGCGCGCGTTGATCGCCACGCCGCAGCCGTAGCTGTGGGTGATGGCGACCACATCATCGACGTTCGGGTAGCTGGGCAGCAGCTCGCTGCGAATGCGCTTGACGGCGTGCTCCAGTACCCCGGCCACGCACTGCACGGTGGTGGTGATGCCCAGAATGTTGCGAGTGCCGACGCTGCCGTCGGCATTGCGGTAGCCTTGGAAGCTGAAGCCTTCGAGCGGCGGCAGCGGCTGCGGCACAGCATCGCAGCGGGGCAGGCTGTCCAGCGCCGGGGCCGCCGGCATGGCCAGCTGGCTCTCCTGTACCCAGCTGCCCTGGCGCAGGTCCTCCAGTGCGTAGCCGATGATCTGCCCATAGCGGCGCACGGGCTCGCCCTTGGCAATGGCCACGGTGGCCACCTTGTGGCTTTGTGGCACGCCTTCGACCAGGGTCAGGCCATCGGCGAAGCGGGCACCTTCGCCCAGGCCGCCGGCATTGACCACCACCACGACGTTGTCGTCATCGTGCAGGCGGACGTAGCGGGGCGAGTCGGAATGTTCGATCAACTGCATGTTCGGGCCCTACTTGTCAGGTTCTCAGGCGTTTGTCCATCCGCCTGCGCCGGGGGGCCGGCACAGGCGTGCTCAGTCAGTGCTGCGAGCTGGCCAGTTCGCCGCTGGCGACTGGCCCGGCGTCAGGCTTTGGCGGTTCGCGCAGCTCGATGCGCTTGATCGGGCCGACGATGACCAGGTAGCTGAACACCGCCACCAAGGCATTGGCGCCCACATACACCAGTGCCCACTTGAACGAGCCGGTGGCGCTGATGATGTAGCCGATGACGATCGGGGTGGTGATCGAGGCGATGTTGCCGAAGGTATTGAACAGGCCGCCTGAAAGCCCGGCGATCTGCTTGGGCGACGTGTCGGCGACTACCGCCCAGCCCAGTGCGCCGATGCCTTTGCCGAAGAACGCCAGGGTCATGAAGCCGACCACCATCCATTCGCTGTCGACGTAGTTGCAGAACACCATGCTGGTCGACAGCAGCAGCCCGCAGACGATCGGCAGCTTGCGCGAGAAGGTCAGCGAGTTGCCGCGGCGCAGCAGCCAGTCGGAAATCACCCCGCCGAGCACGCCGCCGATGAAACCGCAGATTGCCGGCAACGAGGCGATGAAGCCGGCCTTGAGGATGGTCATGCCGCGCTCCTGTACCAGGTACACCGGGAACCAGGTTAGGAAGAAGTAGGTGATGGCGTTGATGCAGTATTGGCCCAGGTACACCCCCAGCAGCATGCGGCTGGTCAGCAGTTGCCTGATGTAGCCCCATTTCGGGCCGTCGCTGCCGCGTTTCTGGTCCATGTCCACCAGGCCGCCATTTCGCTCTATGTGCTCGAGTTCGGCCGGGCTGATGCGCGGATGCTGGCGCGGGTTGTAGATGGTCTTCAGCCAGACCATGGAGAACACGATGCCCAGTACGCCCATGACGATGAACACGTGCTCCCAGCCGAAGCGGAACACGATCCAGCCCATCAGCGGTGCGAACAGGGCAGTGGCAAAGTATTGCGCCGAGTTGAAGATGGCCGAGGCGGTGCCGCGTTCCTGGGTCGGGAACCAGGCGGCGACGATGCGGGCATTCCCCGGGAACGACGGGGCTTCGGCAAAACCGACCAGGAAGCGCAGGGTGAACAGCGTGACCACCGCCCAGGCCACCGGCAGGCCACCGACAAAGCCCTGCAGCAAGGTGAACAACGACCAGGTGAAGATGCTGAAGGCGTAGACGTTCTTGGAACCGAAGCGATCGAGCAGCCAGCCGCCGGGAATCTGCCCGGCCACATAGGCCCAGCCGAAGGCGGAGAATATATAACCCAGGGTGACGGCATCGATGCCGAGGTCTTTCTGCAGGCTGGAACCTGCGATGGCAATGGTGGCGCGGTCGGCGTAGTTGATCGTGGTCACCAGAAACAGCATGAACAGGATCAGGTAGCGCACATGCGTCTTTTTGCTCGCTTGCATGCTGGCAATACTCCCACTAGTTATTTTTGTGCGGGCTCATCAAGGATAACCGGAGTGGCTGGCCACTCCGGGCGCGGCGTCGGGCAGGCCGCGGGCAGTGACTACTGCGGGCCCATCTTGTCCATCAGCGCAGCGAGCTGCTGGTACTCGTCGGCAGTCAGGTCGGTCAGCGGGGTACGCACCGGGCCTGCATCGTAACCGGCAATCCTGGCACCGGCCTTGACGATACTGACGGCGTAACCGGCCTTGCGGTTGCGGATGTCCAGGTAGGGCAGGAAGAAGTCGTCGATCAGCTTGGCCACGGTGGCCTGGTCGTCACGGGCAATGGCGTTGTAGAAGGCCATGGCGGTCTTCGGCACGAAGTTGAACACGGCGGAGGAGTACACCGGCACGCCCAGGGCCTTGTAGGCAGCCGCATAGACCTCGGCGGTCGGCAGGCCACCCAGGTAGCTGAAGCGCTCGCCCAGGCGGCGACGGATCGACACCATCAGCTCGATGTCGCCCAGGCCGTCCTTGTAGCCGATCAGGTTCGGGCAGCGTTCGGCGAGCTTTTCCAGCAGGTCGGCGTTCAGCCGGCAGACGTTGCGGTTGTACACCACGACGCCGATGTTCACCGCTTTGCACACTGCCTCGACGTGGGCGGCAACGCCTTCCTGGCTGGCTTCGGTCAGGTAGTGCGGCAACAGCAACAGGCCCTTGGCACCCAGCCGCTCGGCTTCCTGGGCGTACTCGATGGCCTGGCGGGTGGCACCACCAACGCCGGCGAGGATCGGTACCGAGGTGGCGCAGGTGTCGACTGCGGTCTTGATCACCTGGCTGTACTCGCTGGCGGCCAGGGAGAAGAACTCACCGGTGCCGCCGGCGGCGAACAGGGCGCTGGCGCCGTAGGGAGCGAGCCATTCCAGGCGCTTCACGTAGCCCGCCGGGTTGAAGTCGCCCTGGGCATTGAAGTCGGTGACCGGGAAGGACAGCAGGCCGTGGGAGAGGATGGATTTCAGTTCTTGTGGGGTCATTGTTGTAGGCATCCTGTGGCGCTTGGGGGTGGAGGGTGTTGTTCTGCGCTGGAGGTAAGTTATCGTACAACTAGTGCGATGACTAGTGCCTTTTGGGAATTTTTTGCGGGGATGGCAGGGGGATGGCAGGGCGGATTGGTTTTAGATGTGTGTGGTTGCGTAAATCGAGCGCCGCCCGCGCGGCGCTCGATCTCCCAGGCGCAGAAGATCCAACGACAACCGCTCGGCAGTCATCATATCTCTTAAGAAAAAAAGGAAAAAAGATCGCGGAGACAGGCACAAGCCCGCCGCCCGCTTCCACGGGAAGTGTTCTGGGACCAGCAGAGGGTGACCGGGGAAACGGGGGCGACCTTGCGCCGCCCCGCGATCAAAGCGCAGTGAAACGAAGGTCAGGCAGCCTGCTGGCGCTTGATCTGCGCCTTGCGTACCTGGGCCCGGCAAGCATCGCCGAAGGCCTGGAAGATCTTGATCGAGTCCGGGTTGCTCGCCGCTTGCCACTCTGGATGCCACTGCACGGCGAACAGGAACGGCGAGAGGCTCGGGGCGTGAATCGCCTCGACCAGGCCGTCTTCGGCATGGGCGATGGCCTCGATGCCGGCGCCGAGCTTGCGCAGGCCCTGGCCATGCAGCGAGTTGACGCGAATTTCGTCGGTACCCAGTGTGTCACGCAGCCAGCTGCCAGGCTCGATCTTCACGCCGTGCACCTGGGCGTATTGCACCTCGACCGGGTCTTCCGGGTTTTCCCGATGGTCGTTGAAGCCAGGCTCGGCGTAGACCTTCTGGTAGATGTCGCCACCCAGGGCCACGTTGATTTCCTGCATGCCCCGGCAGATGCCGAAGATCGGCAGGCCGCGCTTGATCGCTGCCTTTACCAGGGGGATGTCGAACAGGTCGCGGTGCTTGTCCTGGCCTTTGCCGGGGGTCTGGTTTTCCTGGCCGTACAGGGCCGGGTCGATGTTGCTGCCAGCGCCGGTCAGGTACACGCCGTCGGCCATGTCCAGGTAGGTTTCGAGGTCATCGATGCCGCAGCAGGTGGGGACCAGTACCGGTACGCAATCGGCGAACTCGACCAGCGGAGTGATGTATTTGTGGGTCATGACCTGGTAGTCATGGCCTTTGCGCTCTTGGCTGCCCATGGTCATCAGGACGACGGGTTTGCGCAGGGAAGGTTGCTTGTTGCCAATGTTGCTGTTGGACATATGTCACCTTGGGACAGGTTCGGCCTGTCGTTGTTGTGCAGGTGCACGGCGCGTAGCCTTGGGTGCAGCCTGTAGCCCCGAGCACTGCCGGCTCGTCAGAGGCGACGATTCCGGTCGGGGCTTGTAGATAGCTTGCCAGAGCCGTTCGATATGTCAAACGACGGAACAGGGCTTGATGCCAGGGAATGCGCCGGTTTTTGGGGGCTGAAACCGATGCGGGCCTGTGCCGGCGTGGGTTTGGCGGGGGTTAAGGTCAATAATATTTAACGATGCAGTCGGGTCTTTGCAGCGGTGCAATGAAGGCCCGGTAGAGTCGCTCACGCCGTCGCTGACGCGGAAACTGTGTAGGAGCGGCCTTGTGTCGCGAAGGGCTGCAACGCAGCCCCGGCAATTTGTATTTCTGCGCTGAAAATCCTGGGGCTGCCATGCAGCCCTTTCGCGACACAAGGCCGCTCCTACACAGGTATCGCGCCAGCTTGCATGATTTTCAATCAGTGCAGTATCTGCGCCAGGAACCCTTTGGCCCGCTCGGTACGCGGCTGGTTGAAGAACACCTGCGGCGGGCTGTCCTCGATGATCTGCCCGCCCTCGAGGAACAGCACGCGCTCGGCGACCTGCCGGGCAAAGCCCATTTCATGGGTGACGCAGAGCATGGTCATTCCGGTACCGGCCAGTTGCACCAGCACGTCCAGCACCTCGGCGACCATCTCCGGGTCCAGTGCCGAGGTGGGCTCGTCGAACAGCATGATACGGGGCTTCATGCACAGCGCCCGGGCGATCGCCACCCGCTGCTGCTGGCCACCGGACAGCTGGCTGGGATACTTGTGCGCCTGGCTTTCGATACCGACCTTGCTCAGGTACATGCGTGCGCGCTCTTCGGCATCCTTGCGCGACAACCCGCGCACGCTGGTGGGGGCCAGCAGGCAGTTGTCCAGCACGCTCATGTGCGGGAACAGGTTGAAGTGCTGGAACACCATGCCGATATCGCTGCGCACTCGCGCCGCTTCGCGGCTGCTGGCAGCCAGGTCGATGCCGTCCACCTTGATGCTGCCCTGCTGGGCCACTTCCAGGCGGTTGATGCAACGGATCAGCGTCGATTTGCCCGAGCCGGAAGGCCCGCAAAGCACGATGCGTTCGCCTTCGCGCACCTGCAGGTTGATGTCGCGCAGTACATGGAAGGCACCGTAGTGCTTGTTGAGGCCCTCGATGCGGATCAGCACCGGGCGTGGGTCGGGTTCGGGGGCAAGGCTGGCAAGGCTCAGTGGTGCGGTCATCTTTGTTGTTCTCCCGCGTGGGTTCAGTCGAAACGGGTCGCGCTATAGGGCGCGGGGTCGGTGAAGGGGCGTTCGCCGGTGACCAGTTCGGCCAGCAGGCGGCCGCTGACCGGGCCCAGGGTGAGGCCATGGTGGGCATGGCCGAAGTTGAACCACAGCCCCGGGTGGCGCGGAGCCGGGCCGATCACCGGGCGCATGTCGGGCAGGCAGGGGCGGCGGCCCAGCCATGGGCTGTCGTCCAGACGCTCGCCCAGCGCCGGGAACAGCTTGCGGGCCAGGGCTTCGCAGCGGCCCAGCTGGATCTGGTTGCCCGGTGCGCTGCTGGCTGCGAACTCGATGCCGGTGGTCAGGCGCACGCCGCGGGCCATGGGCGCCAGCACGTAGCCGCCCTGGGTATCGCAGATGGAGTGCTCCAGCTGCGCGCCGTCACGGGTGCTGTAGTGCATGTGGTAGCCACGCTTGATCGCCAACGGGATTTCATAGCCCAGGCCGCTGAACAGATCGGCGGACTGTGGGCCGAGGCAGGCCACCACTTCATCGGCGGTGATCGGGCCGCGGCGGCTGTCGACCTGCCATTGGCCATCGAGCTGGCGCAGGCTGCGTGCATCGCCGTGCAGGAACTGCCCGCCGCGTTGCAGGAACAGGCTGGCATAGCCACGGGTGAGGGCGCCAGGGTTGTTCACGGTCTTGGGGTCGAGCCAATGGATGCCACCGACCACGGTGGCGTCCAGCTGCTGTTCGCGGGCCTGCAGCTGCCCGCATTCGAGGATTTCGAACTGCAGGCCATAGCGGCTCAGGCCTATGGCGTCGGCCTTGGCCTGCGCGAACAGCGCCGGGTCACGGAACACTTCGATCCAGCCTTTGGCCTGCACCAGGCCTTCCAGGCCGGCGGCAGCGATCAGCGCATCGTGTTCCTCGACGCAACGTTGCACCAGCGGCAGCATGTCGGCGGCAGCCCCGGCCAGGCGCCCAGGGGCCGACTGGCGCCAGTAACGCCATAGCCACGGGGCCGCCTTGGGCAGGTGCAGCAGGCTGTAACGCACATCGGGCTGGCGGTTCAGGCCGTAGCGCAGTAGCGCGCCCAGTTGCCGCGGGAAGGCGTAGGGGATGACGCTGGAGCGCTCGATCAGCCCGGCATTGCCGTGGCTGGTGCCGCTGCCCGGTTCGTCGCGGTCGATCAGGATCACCTGGCGCCCGCGGGCCTGCAGGTGCAGCGCAGTGCTGACGCCGACGATGCCGGCGCCGAGGACAAGGGTCTGGCAATGCATTGGAACGTATCCTTCGGTCAATTCAGGTGGCGGCCCAGGCGGGCTTCCAGGTGCTTCAACAGGCGCCGCACCAGTTCGACGATCAGCAGGTAGAGCACGGCGGCCCACAGGTAGATCTGGAAGTCGAAACTGCGCGAGAAGGCCAGCTTGGTCACGCCCATCAGGTCGTAGATGGTTACCAGCGAGGCGATCGCGCTGGCCTTGATCATCAGGATCAGTTCGTTGCCCAGCGGGCCGATGGCCACCAACAGCGACTGCGGCAGGATCACCTTGAAAAAGGTGGTCGAGCGCTTCAGGTTCAGGGCCCGCGCTGCTTCATGCTGGCCAGGAGCCACGGCCATCAGGCTGCCGCGGAAGATCTCGGCCTGGTAGGCGGCAGTGTTCAGGGTGAATGCCAGCAGGGTGCAGAACCACGCCTCGCGGAAGAACCACCACAGGCCGACGTCCTGCCAGAAGCCCTTGAGCGAGCCCAGGCCGTAATACAGCAGGAACAGCTGGGCCAGCAGCGGCGAGCCGCGGAAGAAGTACACGTAGCCTGCAGCCACGCGTTGCAGCAGCAGGCTGCGCGACATGCGCGCCAGGGCCAGCAGCAGGCCCAGCAGGGCACCCAGGCTGAAGGAAATCGCCACCAGTTTGGCGGTCACCAGCAGGCCATCGAGGAAACGCGGGCCGTAGCGCTCCAGCAGGTTGGGGTCGACCACCAACGCCAGCAGTTGTTCGAGGCTCATGCGCGTGCTCCTTGCAGGTGGCGGTTGCTGCGCCGTTCGATGAAGGCGAACACGCGTCCGGAGAGGGCGGCGAACAGCAGGTAGCCCAGGCAGGCGACGCCATAGAAGAACATCGGTTCCTTGGTCACGCTGACTGCCAGGTTGGTCTGGCGCATCAGGTCGACCAGCGAGATGGTGGAAACCAGTGAGGTGTCCTTGAGCAGCGACAGCCAGTTGTTGGACAGGCCGGGCAGGGCGATCCGGGTCAGTTGCGGCAGCAGCACCTTGAAGAAACCCGTGCGTTTGCTCAGGCCCAGCGCCGAGCACGCTTCCAGCTGGCCCTTGGGCAAGGTCTTGAAGGCGGCCAGCCAGATTTCGCTGGAAAAGGCGGCGAACACCAGGCTGAAGGCGATCATCGCGGCAAGGAAGGTGTTGATCAGGAACTCACCCGGATAACCCATGGCGGCGAGGATCTTCTGCGCCGCGATCTGGCAGCCGTAATAGATGATCAGCAGCGTCAGCAGTTCGGGCAGGCCACGGAACACGGTGGAGAAGGTGGTGGCCCAGAGCCGAGGCAGGCGCTTGCGCGAGCGTGCCGCGAGGGCGACCAGCAGGCCCAGCGGCAGGCCGACGGGCAGGCAGGCCAGGGCCAGGGACAGGGTGACCAGGGCGCCGGCCAGCAGCGCCTGGCCCCAGCCTCCGCTGGCGAAGGACAGCAAGGACAATTGATCGAGCATGACAAACCCCTAGGATGGGCAACGCGGACTCTTTGCAGGAGCGGCCTGGTGTCGCGAAAGGGCTGCGCAGCAGCCCCAGGATCTATGCCGTGGCAGGGAGTGCCGGGGCCGCCTTGCGGCCCTGTCGCGACGCAAGGCCGCTCCTACAGATTGCGCAGTTTCCTGAAGATCAGTTGTAGATATCGAAAGCGAAGTACTTGCTGGCGATCTTCTGGTAGGTGCCGTTGGCCACGATCTGTTGCAGCGCAGTATTCAGGCGCTGGCGCAGGGCCTCGTCGTCCTTGCGCACGGCAATCGCGGCGTCGGCCTTGGTGTTGGCCACGTCGCCGAGGATCTTGCAGCAGTCCCCGCCGTTCTTGGTCATCCACTCCTGCAGCGGGAACTTGTCGGCGATCACGCCGTCCAGGCGGCCAGCGGCGAGGTCGGCGTTGGCTTCGTCCATGGTCGGGTACAGCTTCACGTCGGCGCCTGCCTTGGCATAGACGTCTTCGGCGTAGATGGCCTGGGTCGACGACGACTGCGCGCCCACGGTATAGCCGTCGAAGTTGGTCTGGGCGTCGCTGATCTTGCTGTCCTTGGCCACGGCGACGGTCAGCGGTGTGCGGTAGTAGTGGTCGGTGAAGGCGATCTTCTTGCGCCGCTCCTCGGTGTTGATCATCGAGGCCACCACCGCGTCGTACTTGCGTGCCATCAGGGCGGGGATGATGCCTTCCCAGTCCTGGGCCACCAGCGTGCATTCGACTTTCATCTGCTCGCACAGGGCGTGGGTGATGTCGACATCGAAGCCATGCAACTGGTTATTGGCGTCGACGTAATTGAAGGGCGGGTAGGCGCCCTCGGTGGCGAAGCGCAGGGTTTCGGCACTGGCGGCGCCCGACAGCAGCAGGGCGCACGCACCCACCAAGGCCATGGTCTTGTTCATCTCGCACCTCTTGCACTCTTGCTATTGTTGTTTTCCCGCCGACCACGAGGTGTAGCCGACGAATTCGTTATGTAGAGCGGCAGTTGCTTCCAAGCGTTTTTCAACATCCGGCCCGAGCTTCTTGCAGACCTCGTTGACCATCAGGTGCACCCACGACAGCATGGTCGAGGTGGATTCCCAGAACAGGTTGAATTCGGTGGGGATGCGGAACACCTCGTCGGCATTGGCATCGGCCCAGTCACAGAAGGTGTCGGTCACCAGGGTGACCGCAATGCCGGCCTCGCGCGCCTTCTGGCACAACAGCAGGGCATGGCGGGAATAGCGGCGTGCCTCGAATACCACCAGGGCGCTGTCCTCGGCGCGGCCCAGCAACACGTCGCCGAAGTGGCCGGCGCCGAGATCGACCAGTTGCACGCCATCGCGCAGGTACTGCAGCAGATGGCTCATGCACATGGCGATGCCGCGCTCGGTCTGGAAACCGGCAATGAACACCCGCTGCTTGCTCGCCAGGCGTTGCGCGACGGCGTGCCAGGCGCTGCCCTGGCGATACTCGTGCACACGCACCAGGGCGGCGATTTCCAGCTCCAGGCTGCCAGCGTTGTCGCCGGCGTCCTGATTCTGGCGGTAATCTTGCAGGCGGTCGCCCACCAGCCACGGGCCGTCACCCAGGTCGTTCTGCAGGTCTTGCTTGAGCGCCTTGAGATGGGCATAACCCAGTGAGCGGCAGAAGCGGCCAACGCTGGATTCGCTGACGCCCAGCTTGGCAGCGATGCTGGCCGAGGTCTGGAACGGCAGTTCATGCAGGTTGGCGAGCATGTAGGTGGCGATCTTGCGGCCGGAAGCTGCGGCCCCTTCGAGGCTGTGTTCCAGGCGTTGCTTGATCATTTGGCTCATGCTGCGGCTCCAGGGGTGAGGCTTGTGGAAGAAAATGAATGTTTTCTGTCATCAAGTCAACAATTGACAGATAGCTGTCACATGCAGGAAAGTTTTTGTCGTTGCACGCTGTAGCCATTCCAATTCCAATAAAGGAGCTTCAGATGTCCGCACCTTCCACCAGCACTGTCGTGCGCGTGCCTTTCACCGAGCTCCAGGCCTTGTTGCAGGCTATTTTCCAGCGCCATGGTTGCAGCGATGGCGTGGCCCGTGTATTGGCTCACAATTGCGCCAGCGCCCAGCGCGATGGTGCCCACAGCCATGGGGTGTTCCGCATGCCTGGCTATGTCTCGACGCTGGCCAGTGGCTGGGTCGACGGCCAGGCCACGCCGCAGGTAAGCGACGTGGCGGCTGGCTATGTGCGTGTCGATGCCGCAGGCGGCTTTGCCCAGCCGGCACTGGCGGCAGCCCG
Organism: Pseudomonas sp. LAM2023; assembly: GCF_016620375.1. Lineage (NCBI taxonomy): Bacteria > Pseudomonadati > Pseudomonadota > Gammaproteobacteria > Pseudomonadales > Pseudomonadaceae > Pseudomonas > Pseudomonas sp. LAM2023. The sequence goes on from NZ_JAENHV010000009.1 coordinate 92,791, forward strand.
TGGCCTACTGGTGGCCAAGGCGCGCAACGCTGGCATCGCGGTACTGGCGATTCACAACTCGCACCACTTCGCCGCGCTGTGGCCAGACGTGGAACCTTTCGCCGAGGAAGGCCTGGTGGCCCTGAGCGTGGTCAACAGCATGACCTGCGTGGTGCCGCATGGTGCGCGCAAGCCGCTGTTTGGCACCAACCCCATCGCCTTTGCCGCGCCCTGTGCCGAACACGACCCGATCGTCTTCGACATGGCCACCAGTGCCATGGCCCACGGTGACGTGCAGATTGCCGCGCGCGCCGGCCAGCAGTTGCCTGAAGGCATGGGCGTGGATGCCAATGGCGAGCCGACCACCGACCCCAAGGCAATCCTGGAAGGTGGCGCCTTGCTGCCGTTTGGCGGGCACAAGGGCTCGGCGCTGTCGATGATGGTCGAGTTGCTGGCGGCGGCGCTGACCGGCGGGCACTTTTCGTGGGAGTTCGACTGGTCGGGGCATCCGGGCGCGAAAACACCATGGACCGGGCAGCTGATCATCGTCATCGACCCGAGCAAGGCCGAGGGCGAGCGCTTTGCCCAGCGCAGCCGCGAACTGGTGGAGCAGATGCAGGCGGCAGGGCTGACCCGTATGCCCGGTGAACGGCGCTACCGCGAGCGCGAAGTGGCCGAGGAGGAGGGGGTGGCGCTGACCGAACAAGAGTTGCAGGGCTTGAAAGCGCTGCTTGGCTGACCCGGCCTCTTCGCGGGCACGCCCGCTCCCACAGGGATATCACCGTCCTCGCAGTACCATTGGGTCGGGCTTGCCCGCGAAGAATTCGCCACTGCCCCGAGCCATGCATCGTTGCATGGACAACCTTGCACAATAGTTGATGTTCCTGACCGTGCACTCCGGGTATGCTCAGGGCTGACTTTTCGTACTGTCCTGATCCAAGGAGCTGCACGCTGTGTTCAAACATGTCGATGCCTATGCCGGCGACCCGATCCTCTCGCTGATGGAAACCTTCAAGGCCGACCCGCGCGCCGACAAGGTCAACCTGAGTATCGGCCTGTACTACGATGAGGCCGGCGTGGTGCCGCAACTGGCGGCTGTGGATGCGGTGGAAAAACGCATCGCCGGCCAGGACCATGAGGCTTCGCTGTACCTGCCGATGGAAGGTCTGGCCAGCTACCGCCAGGCCATCCAGGCGCTGCTGTTCGGGGCCGATCACCCGGCCGTGACCGCTGGCCGGGTGGCCACCGTGCAGACCGTGGGCGGTTCCGGTGCGCTGAAAGTCGGTGCCGACTTCCTCAAGCGTTACTTCCCGCAATCCGAAGTCTGGGTCAGCAACCCGACCTGGGACAACCACCGCGCCATTTTCGAAGGCGCCGGTTTCAAGGTGCACACCTACCCGTACTTCGACCAGGCCAGCCGTGGCGTGGACTTCGACGGCATGCTGGCCACCTTGCAAACCCTGCCGGCCAACAGCGTGGTGCTGCTGCACCCGTGCTGCCACAACCCGACCGGGGCTGACCTGGACCAGCAGCAGTGGCAGCAAGTGGTCGAAGTGGTCAAGGCGCGCCAGCTGATCCCGTTCCTCGACATCGCCTACCAGGGCTTCGCCGAAGGCCTGGTGGAGGATGCCTATGCCATCCGCGAAATGGCCCGCGCCGGCGTACCGTGCCTGGTCAGCAACTCGTTCTCGAAAATTTTCTCGCTTTATGGCGAGCGCGTCGGTGGCCTGTCGGTGGTCTGCGACGACGAGGCCACCGCCCAGAGCGTGCTCGGCCAGCTCAAGGCCACCGTGCGCCGCAACTACTCCAGCCCGCCCAACTTCGGTGCCCAGCTGGTCGCTGGCGTGCTCGGCGATGCCGGCCTGAATGCCCAGTGGGCGGCGGAAGTCGAAGTGATGCGCAAGCGCATCCTCGACATGCGCCAGGCGCTGGTCGATGCCCTGGCAGTGCTGCTGCCAGGCCAGGACTTCCAGTTCTTCCTGCGTCAGCGCGGCATGTTCAGCTACACCGGCTTCAGCGTCGAGCAGGTACGCCGCCTGCGTGACGAGTTCGGGGTGTACCTGATCGACAGCGGCCGCGTGTGCATGTCCGGCCTGCGCCCGGCCAACCTGCAACGGGTTGCCGAAGCCTTCGCTGCGGTCCAGAAGTAACCCTTCTCCCAGGACGACGCGCCCTTGTAGGAGCGGCCTCGTGTCGCGATAGGGGCGCACAGCGCCCCACATTTTGCAGCTTCGCCGCAAATATTGCCGGGGCCGCGTCGCGGCCCATCGCGACGCAAGGCCGCTCCTGCACAATCCCCTCCAGCCTGTAGGCACAACCCGCTTGTAAAGACAAGTGCAACCGTCCCTCGGATAGGGCTTCGCAAGTGCAACCTTTCCGTGCACAATCGCGCCCCTCTTTCCCGGTTGAGTTGGGCGGAACGTCTAGTCCGCCATTCTCAGCCTGTTGCAGTCTTGCGAGTGGAGCTTCACCCGGAATGAATGAGCAGGCCCCGAGCGTTGAACAACGCTTTGCAGAATCGACCCCCGCCACCCTCGGCAGCTGGTCGCGTCACGACACCACCTGGATGCTGGGCCTGTTCGGCACAGCCATCGGCGCCGGAACCCTGTTCCTGCCGATCAACGCGGGCCTCGGCGGCTTCTGGCCGCTGCTGATCCTGGCCGCGCTGGCCTTCCCGATGACTTATTTTGCCCACCGCGGGCTGACCCGCTTCGTCCTCTCGGGGCGCGCGGGTGGCGACATCACCGAGGTGGTCAAGGAGCACTTCGGCGCCTCCGCCGGTGGCGCGATCACCGTGCTGTACTTCTTCGCGATCTTCCCGATCCTGCTTATCTATAGCGTGGCGCTGACCAACACCGTGGCCAGCTTCATGGAGCACCAGCTGCACCTGGAGCCGCCGCCGCGGGCCATCCTGTCGTTCGTGCTGATCCTCGGCCTGCTGGCCATCGTGCGCTGCGGCGAGCAGGCCACGGTGAAGGTCATGAGCCTGCTGGTCTACCCGTTCATCGTCGCCCTGGGGCTGCTGGGCCTGTACCTGGTCCCGCACTGGACCGGCGGCATCCTCGATGGCGCCCACCAAGTACCGCCGGCATCGGCGTTCCTGCATACCGTGTGGCTGGCGATTCCGGTGATGGTGTTCTCGTTCAACCACTCGCCGATCATCTCGGCCTTTGCCGTTGACCAGAAACGCCGCTACGGTGAGCACGCCGATGAGCGCAGCGGCCAGATCCTGCGGCGCGCACACCTGTTGATGGTGCTGATGGTGCTGTTCTTCGTGTTCAGCTGCGTGCTCACCCTGAACAGCGCCCAGCTGGCCGAGGCCAAGGCACAGAACCTGTCGATCCTGTCATACCTGGCCAACCACTTCAGCAACCCGACCATCGCCTTCGCCGCGCCGCTGATTGCCTTCGTGGCCATCGCCAAGTCCTTCCTCGGCCACTACATCGGTGCCAGCGAAGGCCTCAAGGGCATCATCAGCAAGACTGGCGCACGCCCGGGGGCCAAGGCCCTGGACCGTGTGGTAGCCGCGCTGATGCTGGTGGTGTGCTGGATCGTGGCCACCCTCAACCCGAGCATCCTCGGCATGATCGAGTCGCTGGGCGGCCCGATCATCGCGGTGCTGCTGTTCCTGATGCCGATGTATGCCATCCGCCGGGTACCGTCGATGCGCAAGTACAGCGGTGCGGCGTCCAACCTGTTCGTCGTGGTGGTCGGCCTGGTTGCGCTGACCTCGGTGGTGTACGGCCTGGTGAGCTGATGCACTGCAGTCGATGAAGCATGCCCGGGGCGTTTGTCGCTACCCGGGCATTTTTTTGTCCACAAGTTTTGTCAGGCAATAGAACAATTTCACCTGCCCCATAGGCACCCGACCGCCTTCATGCTTAACTCAGTGTCCTTTTCAAACCCCCGCATAAGGAATTCGTCATGGCTCAAGTGACTCTCAAAGGCAACCCGGTTCAGGTCAACGGCAACCTGCCACAGGCCGGCGCCCAGGCTCCGGCCTTCTCCCTGGTCGGTGAAGGCCTGGCCGACAAGTCGCTGCAGGACTACGCCGGCAAGCGCAAGGTGCTGAACATTTTCCCTAGCGTCGATACCCCGACCTGCGCCACTTCCGTGCGCAAGTTCAACGCCCAGGCCAACAAACTGGACAACACCGTGGTGCTGTGCATTTCCGCCGACCTGCCGTTCGCCCAGGCCCGCTTCTGCGGCGCCGAGGGCCTGGACAACGTGAAGAACCTGTCGACCCTGCGTGGCCGCGAGTTCCTCGACAACTACGGCGTTGCCATCGCCGACGGCCCGCTGGCCGGCCTGGCTGCCCGCGCCGTGGTGGTGCTGGACGAGAACGACAAGGTGCTGCACAGCGAGCTGGTTGGCGAAATCGCTGATGAGCCGAACTACGACGCAGCTCTGGCTGTGCTGAAGTAAGGGTTGTTGGGGTAGGTCGGCTGAGTCCTGTACCGGCCTCTTCGCGGGTAAACCCGCTCCCACAGGTACGGCACAGGTTTCAAAAGCTGTGATATCCCTGTGGGAGCGGGTTTACCCGCGAAGGGGCCGGCATAGGCAACCGAAACCTTTCAGCCCGCCACCGCTCCAAGTAACACCCTGTAAACGGCCCGGAACGCGTTCCGGGCCGTTTTCATTTAAAGTTCAACCCCTTGGCAACGTCAGGCAAAGGTAAACCTCTGGTAAAGGCGCTTTGCTAAAACGATGCCAGTGCTTATCGTTCATCCTCCCCAAGTCGTCATTCCGAACAAGGTTCGTTCAACCCATGCAAGCGCCCAATTCCCGTTCCCCCCGTCGCTGGCTCGTCGGCCTGCTGATCCTGCTGCTGGTGGCTGCCCTGGCCTGGTGGCTGTGGCCGGCAGCGACGCCTGCGCACAAGGACAGCAGTGGCGGGCGCGCCGGCAAGGGCGCGGGCATGGGCATGATGGGCGGCCGCCCGGGCTTCGGCGGCTCCAGCGACCCGGTACCGGTGCGTGTCGAGCCGGTGCGGGTGGGCGATTTCCCGCTGTACTACAAGGCCCTGGGCACGGTTACCGCGACCAATACGGTGAACGTGCGCAGCCGCGTGGCCGGCGAGCTGGTGAAGATCCACTTCAAGGAAGGCCAGCAGGTCAAGGCCGGCGACCTGCTCGCCGAGATCGACCCGCGCCCCTACCGCATCGCCCTGCAACAGGCCGAAGGCACCCTGGCGCAGAACCAGGCGCAGCTGAAGAACGCCCAGGTTGATCTGGCCCGCTATAAAGGCCTGTACGCCGAGGACAGTATCGCCAAGCAGACCCTCGACACTGCCGAAGCGCAGGTGGCGCAGTTCCAGGGGCTGGTCAAGACCAACCAGGCGCAGGTCAACGACGCCCGCCTGAACCTCGAGTTCACCCAGATCCGTGCGCCGATCAACGGCCGCGTGGGCCTGCGCCAGCTCGACCTGGGCAACCTGGTGGCGGCCAACGACACCACCGCGCTGGTGGTGATCACCCAGACCGAACCGATCAGCGTCGCCTTCACCCTGCCGGAAACCGAGCTGAGCACGGTGCTGGAGCGCTACCGCAGCGGCGCCAGCCTGCCGGTCGAGGCCTGGGACCGCAGCGACAGCAAACTGCAGTCCACCGGCGTGCTGGGCAGCATCGACAACCAGATCGACACCACCACTGGCACCCTCAAGTTCAAGGGCCGCTTCGAGAACAAGGACCTGGCCCTGTTCCCCAACCAGTTCGTCAACGTGCGCCTGCTCGCCGACACCCTCAGGCAGGTGACCTTGGCCCCGGCGGCAGCCATCCAGTTCGGCAACGATGGCACCTTCGCCTACGTGGTCAACGAGCAGAGCACGGTGAACGTGCGCAAGCTCAAGGTGGGGGCCAGCGACGGCGAGCACAGCGTCATCCTCGAAGGCCTCAAGGCCGGTGAGCGCCTGGTGCTGGAAGGCACCGACCGGCTGCGCGAAGGCACCAAGGTGGAAGTGGTCGAAGACAGCTCGCAAGTGCCGACCAGCCCCGGCCAGCAGCTGCAGGGGCAGGAGGCCAAGGGCTCGGCGCAGGCCGTTGAAGCCCAGCCCGGTCAGGCAGCAGGCAAGGCCGGCGCATGAACCTCTCGCGCCTGTTCATCCTGCGCCCGGTCGCCACCACGCTGAGCATGCTGGCCATCGTCCTGGCCGGCCTGATCGCCTACAAGCTGCTGCCGGTTTCCGCCTTGCCGCAGGTGGATTACCCGACCATCCGGGTCATGACCCTGTACCCCGGCGCCAGCCCGCAGGTCATGACCAGCGCCGTCACTGCACCGCTGGAGCGCCAGTTCGGGCAGATGCCGGGCCTGGAACAGATGGCCTCGACCAGCTCCGGCGGCGCCTCAGTGCTGACCCTGCGCTTCAACCTCGACATGAACATGGACGTTGCCGAACAGCAGGTGCAGGCCGCGATCAATGCCGCCAGCAACCTGTTGCCCAGCGACCTGCCGGCGCCACCGGTGTACAACAAGGTCAACCCGGCCGACACGCCGGTGCTGACCCTGGCCATTTCCAGCAAGACCATGCCGTTGCCCAAGCTCAACGACCTGGTCGACACCCGCGTGGCGCAGAAGCTCGCGCAGATCAGTGGCGTGGGCATGGTCAGCATCGCCGGTGGTCAGCGCCAGGCGGTGCGGATCAAGGTCAATGTCGATGCCCTGGCTGCCAACGGCCTGAACCTGGATGACGTGCGCACCCTGGTCGGCGCCTCCAACGTCAACCAGCCCAAGGGCAACTTCGACGGGCCGACCCGGGTTTCGATGCTCGATGCCAACGACCAGCTGCGCTCGCCCGAGGAATACGCGAACCTGATCCTGGCCTACAACAACGGGGCGCCGCTGCGCCTGAAGGACGTGGCCGAAATCGTCGATGGCGCGGAGAACGAGCGCCTGGCCGCCTGGGCCAATGACAACCATGCGGTGCTGCTGAACATCCAGCGCCAGCCGGGCGCCAACGTCATCGAAGTGGTCGACCGGATCAAAGACCTGTTGCCATCGATCACCGACAACCTGCCGGCCGGCCTCGACGTCTCGGTGTTGACCGACCGCACCCAGACCATCCGTGCCGCGGTCAAGGACGTGCAGCACGAGTTGCTGCTGGCCATCGCCCTGGTGGTGATGGTCACCTTTGTCTTCCTGCGCCGTTTCAGCGCCACCATCATCCCGTCGATTGCCGTGCCGCTGTCGCTGATCGGAACCTTCGGCGTGATGTACCTGGCCGGCTTCTCGGTCAACAACCTGACGCTGATGGCGCTGACCATCGCCACCGGCTTCGTGGTCGACGACGCCATCGTCATGCTGGAGAACATCTCCCGGCACATCGAGGAGGGCGAGACACCGATGCAGGCGGCGCTCAAGGGCGCCCGGCAGATCGGCTTCACCCTGGTTTCGCTGACCTTCTCGCTGATTGCGGTACTGATTCCGCTGCTGTTCATGGCCGATGTGGTCGGCCGCCTGTTCCGCGAGTTCGCCATCACCCTGGCGGTGGCCATCCTGATTTCCCTGGTGGTGTCGCTGACCCTCACGCCGATGATGTGCGCGCGCCTGCTCAAGCGTGAGCCCGAGCCCGCAGAGCAGGGCCGTTTCTACCGCGCCAGTGGTGCCTGGATCGACTGGTTGATCAGGCACTACGGCAGTGCCTTGCAGTGGGTACTGAGGCACCAGCCGCTGACCTTGCTGGTGGCCGTGGCCAGCCTGGCGCTCACCGTGTTCCTGTACATGGTGGTGCCCAAGGGTTTCTTCCCGGTGCAGGACACCGGGGTGATCCAGGGCATTTCCGAGGCGCCGCAGGCCACCTCGTTCGCCGCCATGAGCGAGCGCCAGCAGGCCTTGAGCAAGGTGATCCTGCAGGACCCGGCGGTGCAGAGCCTGTCGTCCTACATCGGCGTCGATGGCGACAACGCCACGCTCAACAGTGGCCGCCTGCTGATCAACCTCAAGCCGCATGGCGAGCGCGATGTCAGCGCCAGCGAAGTGATCAGCCGCCTGCAGCCGCAACTCGATCGCCTGGTGGGGATCCGCCTGTTCATGCAGCCGGTGCAGGACCTGAGCATCGAGGATCGGGTCAGCCGTACCCAGTACCAGTTCAGCCTGTCGTCACCGGATGCCGACCTGCTGGCGCAGTGGAGCGGCAAGCTGGTGCAGGCGCTGCAGCAACGCCCGGAACTGGCCGATGTGGCCAGTGACCTGCAGGACAAGGGCTTGCAGGTCTACCTGGTCATTGACCGCGACATGGCAAGCCGCCTGGGAATCAGCGTGTCGCAGATCACCAACGCCTTGTACGACGCGTTCGGCCAGCGGCAGATTTCCACCATCTACACCCAGGCCAGCCAGTACCGTGTGGTGCTGCAGTCGAAAGACGCCGCGGTCATCGGCCCGCAGGCGCTGGAGTCGGTCCACGTCAAGGCCGCCGATGGCGGCCAGGTGCGCCTGTCGGCGCTGGCTCGGATCGAGCAGCGCCAGGCCCAGTTGGCCATTTCCCATATCGGCCAGTTCCCGGCAGTGACCCTGTCGTTCAACCTGGCTCACGGGGCGTCGCTGGGCGAAGCGGTGCAGGTGATCGAGCAGGTACAACAAGACATCGGCATGCCGCTGGGCGTGCAGACCCGCTTCCAGGGTGCCGCCGAGGCCTTCCAGGCGTCGCTGTCGAGCACCTTGCTGCTGATCCTGGCGGCGGTGGTGACCATGTACATCGTGCTGGGCGTGCTGTACGAAAGCTACATCCACCCGGTGACCATCCTCTCCACGCTGCCGTCGGCAGCGGTCGGGGCCTTGCTGGCGTTGCTCATCAGCGGCAATGACCTGGGCATGATCGCCATCATCGGCATCATCCTGCTGATCGGCATCGTCAAGAAGAACGCGATCATGATGATCGACTTTGCCCTTGAGGCCGAGCGCCAGCAGGGCATGAGCCCACGCGATGCGATCTACCAGGCGGCACTGTTGCGCTTCCGGCCAATCCTGATGACCACCCTGGCTGCGCTGTTCGGCGCCGTGCCGCTGATGTTCGCCACCGGTTCCGGTGCCGAGCTGCGCCAGCCGCTGGGCCTGGTGATGGTCGGCGGGTTGCTGGTCAGCCAGGTGCTGACGCTGTTCACCACCCCGGTCATCTACCTGTACTTCGACCGCCTGGCCCGTCGCTGGCGCCCGGCCACCGATGCCACGCAGGCCCAGGCATGAACCTGTCCGGCCCGTTCATCCGTCGCCCGGTGGCAACCATGCTGCTGAGCCTGGCGATCATGCTGCTGGGCGGGGTCAGCTTCGGCCTGCTGCCGGTGGCACCGTTGCCGCAGATGGATTTCCCGGTGATCGTGGTATCGGCCAACCTGCCTGGCGCCAGCCCCGAGGTGATGGCCTCCACCGTGGCCACGCCGCTGGAGCGCAAGCTGGGCAGCATCGCCGGTGTGACCACCCTGACCAGCAGCTCCAACCAGGGCTCCACGCGGGTGATCATCGGCTTCGAGATGGGCCGCGACATCGACGGTGCAGCGCGCGAGGTGCAGGCCGCGATCAACGCCACCCGCAACCTGTTGCCCAGCGGCATGCGCAGCATGCCCACCTACAAGAAGATCAACCCGTCGCAAGCGCCGATCATGGTGTTGTCGCTGACCTCGCAGGTGCTGCAGAAAGGCCAGTTGTACGACCTGGCGGATACCATCCTGGCGCAAAGCCTGGCACAGGTGCCGGGGGTAGGGGAGGTGCAGATCGGCGGCAGTTCGCTGCCGGCGGTGCGGATTGCTGTGGAACCGCAACTGCTCAACCAGTACGGCGTGTCGCTGGACGAGGTACGCACGGCGGTATCCAACGCCAACCAGCGCCGGCCCATGGGCTTTGTCGAGGATGCCGAGCGTAACTGGCAGGTGCGGGCCAACGACCAGCTGGAAAGCGCCAGGGACTACGAGCCGGTGGTGATCCGCCAGCAGAACGGCACCATCCTGCGCCTGGCCGATGTGGCGACCATCACCGATGGCGTCGAGAACCGCTACAACAGCGGATTCTTCAATGACCAGAGTGCGGTACTGCTGGTGGTCAACCGCCAGAGCGGCGCCAACATCATCGAAACCGTGGACCAGATCAAGGCGCAACTGCCAGCCCTGCAGTCGCTGCTGCCGGCCAGCGTGCAACTCAACGTGGCGATGGACCGCTCGCCGGTGATCAAGGCTACCCTGAAGGAGGCCGAGCACACCTTGCTGATTGCCGTGGTGCTGGTGATCCTGGTGGTCTACCTGTTCCTCGGCAGCCTGCGCGCCTCGCTGATCCCCAGCCTGGCCGTGCCGGTGTCGCTGGTGGGGACCTTCGCGGTCATGTACCTGTGTGGCTTCTCGCTCAATAACCTGTCGCTGATGGCGCTGATCCTGGCCACCGGGCTGGTGGTGGACGATGCCATCGTGGTGCTGGAAAACATCTCCCGGCATATCGAGGACGGCCAGCCGCCGATGAAGGCAGCCTACCTCGGGGCCCGGGAAGTGGGCTTTACGCTGCTGTCGATGAACGTCTCGCTGGTGGCGGTATTCGTGTCGATCCTGTTCATGGGCGGCATCGTGCGCAACCTGTTCCAGGAATTCTCCATCACCCTGGCGGCGGCGATCATCGTGTCGCTGGTGGTATCGCTGACCCTCACGCCGATGCTCTGCGCCCGCTGGCTGCAGCCACACCGGGCCGAGCAGAGCCGCCTGCAGCGCTGGAGCGACAAGCTGCACCAGCGCATGGTCGATGCCTATGACCGCAGCCTTGGCTGGGCCTTGCGCCACAAGCGCCTGACCCTGATCAGCCTGCTGGCCACCATCGGCCTCAACATCGCCCTGTACGTGGTCGTGCCCAAGACGCTGATGCCGCAGCAGGACACCGGCCAGCTGATAGGCTTCATCCGCGGCGATGACGGCCTGTCGTTCGGCGTGATGCAGCCGAAAATGGAAACCTACCGCCGCGCCTTGCTGGCCGACCCGGCAGTGCAGAGCGTTGCCGGTTTCATAGGTGGCAACAGTGGCACGAACAACGCCTTCGTGCTGGTGCGCCTGAAACCGATCCACGAGCGCAAGCTCGATGCGCAGAAGGTGATCGAACGTCTGCGCAAAGAGATGCCCAAGGTGCCAGGCGGGCGCCTGTTCCTGATGGCCGACCAGGACCTGCAACTGGGCGGCGGCGGCCGTGACCAGACCTCGTCGCAGTACCTGTACACCTTGCAGAGTGGCGACCTGGCGGCGTTGCGCGAATGGTTCCCGAAAGTGGTCGCGGCACTGCGTGCGCTGCCGCAGCTGACCGCCATCGATGCCCGCGACGGAGCCGGGACCCAGCAGGTGACCCTGGTGGTCGACCGTGACCAGGCCAAGCGCCTGGGGATCGACATGGACATGGTCACCACGGTGCTGAACAACGCCTACAGCCAACGGCAGATCTCTACCATCTACGACAGCCTCAACCAGTACCAGGTGGTGCTGGAGATCAACCCGAAATACGCCTGGGACCCGAGCACGCTGGAGCAGGTGCAGGTAATCACCGCCGACGGCGCCCGCGTGCCCCTGTCGACCATCGCCCATTACCAGAACAGCCTGGCCAACGACCGGGTCAGCCATGAAGGGCAATTCGCGGCCGAAAGCATCGCCTTCGACATCGCCGAAGGCTACAGCCCCGACCAGGCCATGGCGGCGCTGGAGCGCGCAGTGGCCAAGCTGGGCCTGCCGGAGGAAGTGATTGCCAGGCTCGGTGGCAGTGCCGACGCCTTTGCCACGACCCAGCAAGGCCAGCCGCTGATGATCCTGGGCGCGCTGGTGCTGGTGTACCTGGTGCTGGGCATCCTCTATGAAAGCTACATCCACCCGTTGACCATTCTGTCCACGTTGCCCTCGGCTGGCGTTGGCGCCTTGCTGGCGCTGTACCTCACTGGCGGCGAATTCAGCCTGATCTCGCTGCTCGGGTTGTTCCTGTTGATCGGCGTGGTGAAGAAAAACGCGATCCTGATGATCGACCTGGCCTTGCAACTGGAACGTCACCAGGGCCTGTCCCCGGAGGCGTCGATCCGCCGTGCCTGCCTGCTGCGCCTGCGGCCGATCCTGATGACCACCCTGGCGGCCATCCTCGGTGCCTTGCCGCTGCTGCTGAGCCGCGCCGAAGGCGCGGAAATGCGCCAGCCGCTGGGCCTGACCATTATCGGAGGGCTGGTGTTCAGCCAGGTCCTCACCCTTTACACGACGCCGGTGGTGTACTTGTACCTGGACCGCCTGCGTCACCGTTTCAATCGTTGGCGCGGCGTGCGCAGCGACGCCGCCCTGGATACCCCGCTATGACTTTTGCCCAGACCCCGCTTCACCGAACCCTGCAAGTGCTGGCGCGCGCGCGTGGCTCACGCCTGCTCGGTGCCGGGTTGTGCGTGGCCTTGCTCAGTGCCTGCACCCTGAGCCCGGATTACCACCGCCCCGAGATGAGCGGCACGGCGCAGTTCAAGCACGCCGAAGGCTGGACCCAGGCCACGCCGTCCGATGCCATCGCCCGCGGGGCCTGGTGGGAGATCTACGGCGATGCCGGGCTCAATGCGCTGGTCGAGGAACTGAACCGCAGCAACCAGACGGTGGCGCAATCCGAGGCCCAGTATCGCCAGGCCCAGGCGCTGGTGCGCAGCAGCCGCGCGGCACTGTTCCCCAGCCTCGACCTGAGTGTCGGCAAGAACCGCTCGGCCCAAGGCACCGGCAGCTCCAGTTCGAGCCTGTCCAACAACAGCAGCGGCATTCGCAACACCTATAACGCCCAGCTCGGCGTCAGCTGGGAAATCGACCTGTGGGGAAAGCTGCGCGAGACCCTCGATGCCAACCAGGCCAGTGCCGAAGCCAGCCTGGCCGACCTGGCCTCGATCCGCCTCAGCCAACAGTCGGAACTGGTGCAGAACTACCTGCAACTGCGGGTGATCGATGAGCAGAAGCGCCTGCTGGAAGCCACCGTGGCCGCCTATGAACGTTCGCTGCGGATGAACCAGAACCAGTACCGCGCGGGCGTTGCCGGCCCGGATGCGGTGGCCCAGGCGCGTACCCAGCTGAAAACCACCCAGGCCGACCTGATCGACCTGGCCTGGCAGCGCGCGCAATTCGAGAACGCCATCGCCGTGTTGCTGGGCAAGACGCCGGCCGAGTTTGCCCTGGCCGACAGCAAGAGCATACCGGCGCTGCCGCAGATACCGGTGTCCCTGCCTTCGCAGTTGCTCGAGCGGCGCCCGGACATCGCCGCCGCCGAACGCAATGTGATGGCTGCCAACGCCAACATCGGTGTGGCGCGCGCGGCATATTTCCCCGACCTCAGCCTGAGCATGAGTGGTGGCTATTCCAGCAGCAGCTTCAACAATTGGATCGAGCTGCCCAACCGCTACTGGTCGGTGGGCCCGCAGTTGGCGCTGACCCTGTTCGACGCCGGCAAGCGCAGCGCCGAGGTGGACCGCACCGTGGCGGTGTATGACCAGACCGTGGCGCAATACCGCCAGACCGTGCTCGATGGTTTCAAGGAAGTGGAGAACCTGCTGGTGCAGTTGAAGGTGTATGGCGATGAAGCGGTGGTGCGCCAGGAAGCGCTGGATGCTGCTCGCGAGTCGCTGCGCCTGACCGAGAACCAGTACCGCGCTGGGCTGATCGGCTACCTGGATGTAGTGAATGTGCAGACCACGGCATTGAGCAACGAGCGCAGTGTGTTGAACCTGCTGCAAGGGCGTCTGGTGGCCAGCGTGCAACTGATTGCCGCGTTGGGCGGGGGCTGGGACGCCGGGCAGGCGTTCGCCAGGCAGGACTGATCTGCTGGCGTTCGCCGGGCGCAAAAACCCCGTGCGTTTCGCCTAAGCTTGAGTACAATCGTCAGCTTTTTCCGGGCCTGGCCCGTCGCTGGTACCTTCCAATGCTGACCGGTAGCTACTCCTCTTCGCTGGTGTTGATTTCGCTGTGCGTGGCGATTCTGGCGTCCTATACCGCCCTTGACCTGACCGGTCGCATCGCCACGGCAAAGGGCCGGGCGGCGTTGCTGTGGATGGGGGGTGGCGCACTGGCCATGGGCATCGGTGTGTGGTCGATGCATTTCATCGGCATGCTCGCCTTCAGCCTGCCTGTCGAGCTGGGCTATGACCTGGGCCTGACGGCGTTTTCGCTGCTGATTGCGGTAATGTCTTCGGGTTTTGCCCTGTGGCTGGTCAGCCAGCCGAGCCTGCCGGTGCTGCAGCTGGGCTTCGGTGCGCTGGTGATGGGGGCCGGCATTGCCTGCATGCACTACACCGGCATGGCGGCGCTGCGCATGCTGCCAGGCATCGACTATGACCCGAGCCTGTTCGGCGCCTCGTTGCTGATCGCCGTGGGCGCCTCGGCAGCGGCCTTGTGGATTGCCTTCCGCCTGCGTACGCACACGCCCTACGTCCGGCAGATCCGTGGTGTGGCGGCGGTAGTGATGGGGATTGCCATCGTCGGTATGCACTACACCGGCATGGCCGCGGCGAATTTCCCCGAAGGCAGCTTTTGCGGCGCGCTGGCGGGTGGCGGCTTGCAGGGCGATGGCCTGGTCTACCTGGTGCTGATCACCACCCTGGCGGTGCTGGCCGTGGCCTTGCTCACCTCGGTGCTGGATGCCCGCCTCGAAGCGCGCACCGCCGAGCTGGCCCGTTCGCTGACCCTGGCCAACCAGGAACTCACCCAGCTGGCCCTGCACGACACCCTCACCGACCTGCCCAACCGTACCCTGCTGGCCGACCGCATCGAACAGGCCATCGCCAAGGTCGCGGAGCAGGGCGGTTGCTTTGCCTTGATGTTCATCGACCTGGACGGTTTCAAGCCGGTCAACGATGCCTTCGGCCACCACATCGGCGATCTGCTGCTCAAGGCCGTTGCGGCCCGCCTGCGCGGTCATCTGCACAGCCAGGACACGCTGGCGCGCATTGGCGGTGACGAATTCGTGTTGTTGGTGGAATTGCAGGAGCCGAACGATGCCGTGGACGTGGCGGTGAAGCAGGTCAACCTGGTATCGCGGCCGTTCCGCGTGGCCGAGCATGACCTGCAGCTGTCGGCGAGCCTGGGCATCGTCCTGTACCCGGGTAACGGCCAGGACCAGCACGAGTTGCTGCGCAATGCCGACGCCGCCATGTACCACGTCAAGAGCGCCGGCAAGAACGGCTACAGCTTCTTCGACGTGTCGATGAACAGCAACGCCCGCCAGCAACTGCAACTGCTGCAGGACTTGCGCCAGGCGCTGGAGCTGCGCCAGTTCCGCCTGCACTACCAGCCCAAGTTCGACGCCCAGGCTTGCCAGCCGATCGGCGCCGAGGCCTTGTTGCGTTGGGAACATCCGCAGCAGGGCCTGCTGCTGCCCGATCGCTTCATTGGGCTGGCGGAAAAGACCGGCCTGATCATCCCTATCGGTGAGTGGGTGTTGATCGAGGCCTGCCGGCAGATGCGTCAGTGGCTGGACCAGGGGTATCAGTACTGGCGCATGGCCGTGAACCTGTCAGCCATCCAGTTCTGCCATGCCGGGTTGGTCGAGAGCGTGGCCCGGGCGTTGCAGCAGACCGGCCTGCCAGCCAACTGCCTGACCCTGGAAATTACCGAAACCACCGCCATGCACGACGCCGATGCCAGTCTGACGGTGCTGCAGCGCCTGTCCGACATGGGCGTGGACCTGTCCATCGATGACTTTGGTACCGGTTATTCCAGCCTGATGTATCTCAAGCGCCTGCCGGCCAACGAGCTGAAGATCGACCGCGGGTTCGTCCGCGACCTGGAGCAGGACAGCGACGATGCGGCGATCGTTTCGGCAATCGTGGCGTTGGGCCAGGCACTGGGCCTGCGGATCGTTGCCGAAGGGGTGGAAACCGACAAGCAGCAGGCCTTCCTGACCCGCCTGGGTTGTGATTCGCTGCAAGGTTACCTGCTGGGCCAGCCGGTGCCGGCCGAGCAGTTCATGGGCAAGTTGCAGGCCATGCGCGAGAGCACTACGGCAGTTGGTTAGACCGCATCGCGCAGGGGGATGGCGGGGATGAAGGCGTCCATTTCCGCTTCGACGGCTTCGATGATACGTTCTACGTCCGCCGCGGCCATGATCGCCGCACAGGGGATCCCGGCAATCGCCAGCATGGTTTCGCCGGTGGCGCGGTCGAACAGCCGCGCGACCATGCTGCGTGGCGCATCCATGCTGGCTTCGAAGCCCAGTGGGTGGAAATGCCAGCGCATCACCTGGCAGGCGTTGGGGAACGTCATTTTGTTCATGCCAGCCTCCTTGTCCGTACCCGGACGTGGTGAGCGGGTGGCCACCTCGCTGTGGCCGCCGGGAAGGTAACCATAGCACCTGTCACGCGCTATTCTCGCTGGCGAATGCGACAAAAGTACTAATGCATGATGGCGGTCACATCTTTGTGCGCCACGCCAGCCAGCGAGGCGCCTTCTTGCAAACGTTTTCCTCGCCGGATGGCCGCACTTACCCCGCTGTTTGCCGTCATTCGTCACGTGGTTCGGTCGGCGCTTTTTCAGACGAATGGTGCGCTCAGCCCAGCAGCCCTGCGGCGATGTTGATGGTGAAGCCGAGGATGGCGGTATTGAACACGAACCCGACCACTGAATGGGCCAGCACCACCCTGCGTAAGCCGCGCCCGGCGACGCCGACGTCCGAGGTTTGCACCGCGATGCTGATGGTGAACGAGAAGTAGTGGAAGTCCCAGTAATCCGGGTTGCGCTCGCCGTCGGCGAAACGCAGCGGCGGCTCATGTTGTTGCGCGGTGTAGAACAGCCGAGCGTAATGCAGGCTGAAGATGCAGCCGATCAGCAACCACGAGCCGGCCACGGTCAGGCCGGTATAAAGGTAGTGCAGCGCCTGTGCGGTGCCTTGCAGGCCGCGACTGGAGACCAGTTGCAAGGTGACTGCAGCGAGGCTGGCTATCGCGGCGATGCACACGGTGAGCAAGACCAGGCCGGCGTTTTCATCTTCGACCCGGGCAACCTTGCGCACCTTGTCCGGGTTGGCATTCCAGGTCAGGTAGAACACCAGCAGCAGGTAAAGCCATACACCCAGGTTCCAGCCGGCAAGGATGCGCTGAACGGTGTCGTCTGCAGGAATCAGCCAGGCGCCGAGCAGGCCGGCCAGGGTGGCGACAGTCAGGCGCGGGTGGGTGTGGGTCAGGCGGTGGAAAGCCATGTGGCCTCGCTGGCAAAGGGTGTGGCTACTACTCTGGATGGTCATGACAGAGACGAGCGGCACGCCCCGGTCCATTGTGCGCGAGCATGCCCGCTCGCACAGGGTGGGCGCAATCGTCGGGCGGCGTGGTCGGGTGTTTCTTTGATGTCGCCCATCGCACGGCATTGCAACTCTCAGTACACTGCATGCTCCAATCCCAACATCCCCACCATCCGTTGAACTCGAGGTTTTTGCATGACGCTCAGTCCTTTGGCAGGCAAGCCGGCTCCGGCCAGCGTGCTGGTCGATATTCCACGACTGCTCACCGCCTACTACACCGGCCGCCCCGATGCTGCCGTGGCGGCCCAGCGGGTGGCCTTCGGCACCTCGGGGCACCGGGGCACTTCACTTGAGTTGAGCTTCAACGAATACCACGTCCTGGCCATCACCCAGGCCATCTGCCTGTATCGCCAGGAGAAGGGCATCGACGGCCCGCTGTTCATCGGCGCCGATACCCACGCCCTGTCGGCACCGGCTACCGCCAGCGCCCTGGAAGTGCTGGCGGCCAACGGCGTGCAGGTGATGCTGTCCAAGGACGACGAGTACACGCCGACCCCGGCCGTGTCCCACGCCATCCTCTGCCATAACCGTGGCCGCGTGCAGGGCCTGGCCGATGGCATCGTCATCACCCCGTCGCACAACCCGCCACAGAGCGGTGGCTTCAAGTACAACCCACCCAATGGCGGCCCGGCCGACAGCGATGTGACCAAGTGGATCGAAGCCAAGGCCAACGAACTGCTGGCGGCGAACCTGGCGGGGGTCAAGCGCATGGCGCATGCCCAGGCGCTGCAGGCCGCCACTACCCAGCGTCACGACTACGTCAGCAACTACGTGGCCGACCTGGAAAATGTCATCGACTTCGAGGTCATCCGTGGCGCCAAGCTGCGCCTGGGTGTCGACCCGCTGGGCGGGGCCGGGGTGCGCTACTGGTCGGCGATTGCCGAGCGCTACCAGCTGGACCTGGAAGTGGTGAATACCGAGGTCGACCCGACCTTCCGCTTCATGACCGTCGACTGGGACGGCCAGATCCGCATGGACCCGTCGTCGCCGTACGCCATGCAAGGCCTGATCGGCCTGCGCGAGCGCTTCGACGTGGCGTTCGCCTGCGACCCGGACCATGACCGCCACGGCATCGTCACCCCGGATGGCCTGCTGCAGCCCAACAACTACCTGGCCGTGGCCATCGACTACCTGTACCGCCACCGCCCGCAATGGCGCAGTGACGCGGCAGTGGGCAAGACCGTGGTGTCCAGCGGCCTGATCGACCGCGTTACCCAGCGCCTGGGCCGCGAGTTGTACGAGGTGCCGGTGGGCTTCAAGTTCTTCGCCCAAGGGCTGTTCGACGGGACGCTCGGCTTTGGTGGCGAGGAGAGTGCAGGGGCTTCGTTCCTGCGCCGCGATGGCTCGGTCTGGGCCACCGACAAGGACGGCCTGATCCCGGCCTTGCTGGCTGCCGAGATGACCGCCCGCACCGGGCGCAACCCGAGCCAGGCCTACGCCGACCTCACTGCGGCGCTGGGCAAGCCGTTTGCTACGCGGGTCGAAGCCAAGGCCGATGCCCGGCAGAAGGCGCTGCTGAGCAAGCTGGCACCAGAGCAGGTGAAGTCGACCGAACTGGCCGGAGAGCCGATCGTGCAGATCCTCAGCCACGCGCCGGGCAATGGCCAGGCGATTGGCGGGCTGAAGGTGATGACCGCCAATGGCTGGTTCGCCGCGCGGCCGTCGGGCACCGAGGACATCTACAAGATCTACGCCGAAAGCTTCATCGACGAGGCGCACCTGCAGCGCCTGGTGCAGGAAGCGCAGGTGTTGGTGGACGCCGCGATCGCCTGATCAGGGCAAGTGCAATCCGTGTAGGAGCGGCCTTGCGTCGCGATGGGCTGCGCAGCAGCCCCCGGATTTCAGCGAATATGCACATTTGCCAGGGCTGCTGCGCAGCCCATCGCGACGCAAGGCCGCTCCTACAAGCGACCGCGTCAAACCGCTCAGGCGGGGTCGGGCACCACGGCGATCACATCGATCTCCATCAGCCACTCGGCCTGGGCCAACCCGGCGACCACCAGCCCGGTGGAAATCGGGAACACGCCTTTCAGCCATTTACCCACTTCCTTGTACACCGGCTCGCGAAAGCGCGGGTCGGTGATGTAGGTGGTGGTCTTGACGATGTGCGACAGCTCCGAGCCGGCCTCTTCAAGCAGTTGCTTGACGTTTTTCATCGCCTGCTCGGCCTGCGCCCGTGGGTCCCCCAGGCCAACCAGGTTGCCATCGAAGTCGGTGCCCACCTGCCCGCGCACATAGATGGTATTACCGGCGCGCACCGCCTGGCACAGGTCGTTGTCCAGGGTCTGGTTGGGGTAGGTGGCCTTGGTGTTGAACATGCGAATGCGGGTATGGGTAGGCATCAGTGGGCTCCGAAAGTGCTGACGTTGCTGAGCGGTGGGTGTTGCTGCTCATCCGCGGCGCGTTGCTGGCGGTCGCGGTAGGCGCTATAGGTGCGTTGCGTGGCGATGTGGCCGGCGACGTGCTTGGCGTCGTGCCAAACGCCCCAGATGAACGATGAGCCACGCCGCGACAGCCACGGCAGGCCAAGGAAGTAGATGCCCGGCTCGCGAGCCACACCGCGCTGGTGTTGGGGCTTGCCGTTGGCGTCGAAGGTGTCGACCTGCAGCCAGCTGAAATCCACGCTGTAACCGGTTGCCCAGATGATGCTGGTGACACCGGCCTCGGCCAGGTCCAGTTGCAGCAGCGGGTTGCGCATGCATTCCGGGTCGGCCAGGCGTTGGCGGGCTTCGGGCTCTTCCGGCAGGTCAAGGCCGTTGCGCTGGATGTAGGCATCGGCGGCATCCAGCAGGGCCAGGTAATTTTCGTCGCCGCGGTTGATGTTCTCGACCAAGTTGTCCTGGAAGCGTGCCACACCGTTTTCGAACGACTGGGTCAGGCCGACCAAGGTCATGCCCTGGTGGGCGAGGGCGCGGAAGTCCACGGTATGGCCGCCACGGGCACCGCTGACGGCAATGGTCACATGCTCGCGGCCGGGCTTGGCGACTTCCGCATCCCACTCACCCAGCACACCCAGCCACCAGCAGAAGTCACGGTTGCGGTAGGCGCGTGGCGGGCGGTCGTGGGCACCGACCGACAGGTACACCCGGCGCCCGGCACGCATCAGCTCCTCGGCGATCTGGACACCCGAGGAGCCGGCGCCCACGACCAGCACAGCCCCTGCTGGCAGTTGAGCGGGGTTGTAATAGGCCGCCGAGTGGATCTGGTGCAGGTTGCTGTCTTGCGGCGCGATGGCCGGGATCACCGGTTTCTGGAACGGGCCGGTGGCAGCGACGACGCGGTTGGCGCGGATCACGCCTTCATTGGTTGCGATGGTGAAGCCGGGGCGGTCGCTGTTGCGCACTACCTTGGTCACTTCGATGCCGGTGCGTACCGGCAGGTTGTACTTGCGTACGTACTGCTCGAAGTAGTCGGCCACCTGCTCCTTGCCGGCGAAGGCATCGGCGTCGAGGTCGAATTCCAGCCCCGGGAAGCGGTCGTGCCAGGCCGGGCCGTTGGCCACCAGCGAGTCCCAGCGGCCGCTGCGCCAGGCCTCGGCGATTCGCTTGCGCTCCAGCACCAGGTGCGGCACGCCAAGCTTGCTCAGGTGTTCGCTCATGGCCACGCCGGCCTGGCCGGCGCCGACCACGAGGGTGTCGATTTCGAGATTGTTCAGTGTCATGTCCGAGCCCTTGTTCAGGCGGTTTTTGTCAGGTCGGTTTGGAGGACCGCCGTTACCTGGGGCCAGACTAGGGATGCCGTGGAAACGGCGAAAATAGTATTTAGCTTGGGCTTGCCCATAAAACGGCGAAGGCCCCGTTTTCTGAGGCCCGCAGGGCTGAGTACAGCAGCATTTGCGAGGATTCCGGGGGCTTGTCCTGGCCTTAGTTTTTTCCTCTGCAAGGCCTCGGAAAAAGGTGGTTTCGCCTCCTGGAAGGTTCCACCCAGAATGCCCTGTATCGCACAGCACAACAGGAACCATGACATGACTTTTTCCATCATCGGCCGCTGTCAGGAAACCGGGCAGGTCGGTATCGCCATCAGCTCGTCGAGCATCGCGGTGGGCGCCCGCTGCCCGTGGGTGCGGGCCGGCGTCGGCGCAGTGGCCACGCAGAACATCACCTTGCCGGCGCTCGGGCCGCAGATTCTCGATGCCCTGGAACAGGGCCAGTTGCCGCCCGCCGCGGCGCTGGACAGGGTGCTGAGCGCTAATGGCTGGAGCGAATACCGCCAGGTCACGGTGATCGACAGCCATGGCCAGGTCGCCCTGTTCACCGGCAAGGAGGCCCTGGGCACGCACCATGCCGTGGCCGGTGAGCAATGCGCGGCAGCCGGCAACCTGCTGGCCTCGCCCCAGGTGATCGAGTCGATGGTGCAGGCTTTCGAACAGGCTGCGGGGCATTTGGCCGATCGCTTGCTGGCGGCCATGCAGGCGGCGATGGCCGCTGGTGGCGAGGCCGGGCCGGTGCATTCGGCGGCGTTGAAGATTGCCGGCGAACTGACCTGGCCGCTGGTGGACCTGCGGGTGGATTGGGCCGACGCCGACCCGATCGGCGTGCTCGACGGCCTGTGGCAGGCGTACCGGCCGCAGATGCAGGACTACGTCACCCGTGCGCTCAACCCGACTGCGGCGCCAAGCTACGGGGTACCGGGCGATGAGTGAAGATGCCAGCCGCACGCTGCTGGCCCGGCTGATCGGCTTTGCCACGGTCAGCCGGGACTCCAACCTGGCGCTGATCGGTTTCATCCGCGATTACCTGGCCGGGCTGGGAGTTGAAAGCGAGCTGTTCCATAACCCGGAGGGCACCAAGGCCAACCTGTTCGCTACCATCGGGCCGAGGGACGTTGGCGGCATCGTGCTGTCCGGGCATACCGATGTGGTACCGGTCGACGGCCAGGCCTGGACCGTCGAACCGTTTGCCCTGAGCGAACGCGACGGTCGCCTGTATGGCCGCGGCACGGCCGACATGAAGGGCTTCATCGCCTCGGTCCTGGCGGCTGTGCCGGCGTTGGTCGCGCAGCCGTTGCGCCTGCCGGTGCACCTGGCGTTTTCCTATGACGAGGAAGTTGGCTGCCTGGGTGTGCGCTCGCTGTTGGCTGCACTCGAACAGCGCCCGCACAAGCCTCGGCTGTGCCTGATTGGCGAGCCCACCGAACTCAAGCCGGTACTCGGGCACAAGGGCAAGCTGGCGATGCGTTGCCAGGTGCAGGGTGCGGCCTGTCATTCGGCCTATGCGCCGTACGGGGTGAACGCCATCGAGTATGCGGCGAAGCTGATCGGCAAGCTTGGTGATATCGGTGAGGCCCTGGCCTTGCCGGAACATCACGACGCGCGCTTCGATCCGCCGTTCTCCACGGTGCAGACCGGTGTGATCAAGGGCGGCAGGGCGCTGAACATCGTGCCGGCAGAGTGCGAGTTCGATTTCGAAGTACGCGCATTGCCAGGCTTTGCCGCGCAGGCAGTGGCCGACCAGTTGCAGACCTATGCCGAGGCCGAGCTGCTACCACGCATGCGCAAGGTCAATGCGGCCAGCGCGATACGCCTGCAACCGTTGAGTGCCTACCCGGGGCTGGCGACCCCGGCAGACAGCGAGGCAGCACAGTTGGTGGCGTTGCTGAGCGGCTCGGAGGCGTTCGGTACGGTGGCGTTTGGCACCGAAGGCGGGTTGTTCGACCAGGCGGGGATCCCGACCGTGGTATGCGGCCCCGGGAGCATGGAGCAGGGGCACAAACCGGACGAGTTTGTCAGTGTCGAACAGTTGCAGGGCTGTGATGCCATGCTGTCAAGGCTGGTGGATTACCTCAGGCAGCACTGATGGGCTGGCCGTGAATGGGCCGCGCAGCGGCCCATGCGCCTCAGAAGGTCGCCTTGACCTGCAGGCCAAGCACCAGCGCGTTGTCGATGGCTTTCCCGGAGAATGCCCCTGGCTCGATGATGTACTGCATGTCCGGGCGCAGGTTCAGCCACGGTGTCGCCTGGTAGCCATAGCTCAGCTCGATCAGCTGCTCGGCGCTGTCGATATCGGGGAACGGCTGGCCAGCGTTGTAGGCGGCATCCTCCAGTACGTCGCGGCTACGCGGGTTGGGCACGGCGCGGCCATAACCCAGCGCCACGGTATCCTTCGGGCGCCCCTTGAACGGCTTGTACAGCACCACGCCGGCACCATACCAGCGGGTGAACGGCGAGGCGGCCTTGCTCGATGCCGAGTACTGGGCGAAGGCATGCAGGCTGCGGCCCGGCGAGCGTTGGTCATTCCACAGCGCTTGGTCGACCAGCAAGTAGTGGCCGCCACGGCCCGACACTTGCTCATTGCTGTCGATGCGCTTCACATCGGAGCTGTCGTAGTAGTAGCCCAGTTTGTACTCGCCAGGCAGCTCGGCCTGCAGCTTGTACACCAGCTCGACCGGTACCACGGTGCCGGTGGTGTGCTTGGGGCCCAGGTGCCAGGCTCGGCTGGAGTTGCCGTTGCTCTGCGGGTCGACATTGAACGCGGCCACGCGCAGTTGCCAGGCTGGCGACAGGTCGTATTTCACCCGCACACCCAAGTGCGCATTGGGGTAATTGGTCCAGCCACTGCCGCCGGACATGTTCAGCGGGTGGCCGCAGAAGCCGGCGTTCATGAAATTGCACAGGATGCCGCTGTCCAGGCCGCCCAGGTCGTTGCCCATGGCCATGTAGCCGGCCTTGACGTTCAGCGCCGGGGTGAACAGGGTACGCTCGTAACTCAGTTCGGTCAGCCGGGTGTAGAGGCCACCGTAGTTTTCCTGGATCGGCAGGCGGTTGCCCACCAAGTCTTCCGAGGCGCTGTTGCCGCGGCGATCGTTGACGGTCAGCTGGACTTTGCCGCCGTTGTCCAGGCCATACAGCTTCGACAAGTCGAACTGCACGCCCAGTTTCAGGTTTTGCGAGTAGCGTGCCGAGCGGTGCAGGCCGCCATGGGCGTTGTAGGCGGTTTCGCCACTGTAGTCGCCTGTGAACTTGACGCCGTCTGCTTCCAGCTGATGGCGCAGGCCGCCCCAGTCGCCGGTAAGCGTGCTGCGGGTAGTCAGGTCGGCGTCGGCCAGGGCGGTGGTGCTGGCCAGGGCCAGCAGCAGGGTGGGGGTGATGCGGGTTACGCAGGGCATTACTGAATCTCGGTGTGTGTTCCAGGGGTATTCGCAAGCAAGCCCGCTTCCCACGAGGGCAGCTGGTGACCCTGTGGGAGCGGGCGTGCCCGCGAAGCAGGCGACGCGGTGTTACGGCAGCGCGTAAGCCATCACGTAGTCGCCACGGTCAGTCGACTGGCGCGCGCCGCCAGCAGTGACCACCACGTACTGCTTGCCGGTTTTCGGCGAGACATAGGTCATCGGGCCGCCCTGGCTGCCCACGGGCAGGCGGGCTTTCCAGATCTCGTCGCCGTTGCTGCTGTCGTAGGCACGCAGGTAGAAGTCCTGGGTGCCGGCGATGAACACCAGGCCGCCTTGGGTCGACAGGGTGCCGCCGAGGGTCGGCAGGCCGATCTTGATCGGCAGGTGCATGCGGATGCCGAGCGGGCCGGTGTCTTCGACGGTACCGACCGGCACCTGCCAGGCCACCTGGCGGGTTTTCATGTCGATGGCGGTCAGGGTGCCGAATGGTGGCGCCTGGCACGGAATACCGGCTACCGAGAGGAAGCGGTTCTTGTTCACCGCATACGGGGTGCCCTTGAGTGGTACGGCGCCCATGCCGGTGTTCAGGGCCTCACCGCCGGAGGCCGCACCGCCCTTGTTCTGCGACGGAATCATCTGGATCCACAGGCCCAGGCGCATGTCATTGACGAAGATGAAACCATGCACCGGGTCGGTGGAAATGCTGCCCCAGTTCATGCCGCCCAGCGATCCCGGGAAGCTCAGCGCCAGGTCGGTGCCTGGTGCGGTGTACAGGCCGTCATAACGCATCTTCTTGAAGTCGATACGGCACAGCAGCTGGTCATACGGGGTGGCGCCCCACATGTCGGATTCGGTCAGTGTCTGTGCGCCGATCTGCGGCATGCCCACCGACTTCGGCTGGGTCGGGGAATAGGGTTCGTTGGGAATGTTGCCGGGCTTGACCGGCACTTCGTCGACCTGGGTCAGCGGCTTGCCGGTGGCGCGGTCGAGCACGTAGATCTGCCCGGCCTTGGTGCCGATGACTACCGCCGGTACCGACTGGCCGTCATCCTTGGTGAAGTCGATCAGGCTCGGCTGCATCGGCAGGTCGAAGTCCCACAGGTCGTTGTGCACGGTCTGGAACACCCACTTCTGGTTGCCGGTGGTGGCGTCCAGGGCCAGCACCGAAGCGCCGTAGGTGTGGTCCAGGCGGGTGCGTTCGACGCCGTAGATATCGGTGGACGACGAGCCCATCGGCAGGAATACGGTGTTCATCGCCGGGTCGTAGGACATCGGTGCCCAGCTGTTCGGGGTGCTGCGCACGTACGTCTTGTCGCCCTGTGGCGCGCGTCGGTCTTCCGGGTTGCCCGGGTCGAAGGCCCAGCGCATTTCACCGCTGAACACGTCGAAACCACGGATCACGCCGCCAGGCATGTCGGTCTGCACGTTATCGGCGATACGTCCGCCGACCACCACCGTGGTGCCGGCCATCAGCGGTGCAGAGGACAGCTGGTAGTAGGAGTCCGGTACGTTGCCCAGGCCGGCCATCAGGTTGACCTGGCCGTTGTTGCCGAAGCCCCGGCAGAACTCGCCGGTGTCGGCGTCTACGGCGATCAGGCGGCCATCGATGGTGTTGGTCAGCAGGCGACGCTGGCAGTTGGCACCGGCCGGCACGCTACCGACGGTGACCGGCGTGCTGTTCGGCTGGGTTGGCTGGGTGATCGGCGCGCTGGCGTCGAAATAGGCCATGCCACGGCAGCGTTGCCAGACCTTGGACTGGGCGTTGATCTGGTTCTTCCACAGTTCCTTGCCGGAGTCGGCGTCAAGCGCGATCAGGTTGTTGTGCGGGGTGCAGATGAACACCTTGTTGCCAACCTGCAGCGGGGTGAGCTGGTCCTCGGCACCGTTGCCGTCGCTGATGGCCACGTCACCGGTGTGGTAGGTCCAGGCCACCTGGAGCTTGCTGACGTTGTCGCGATTGATCTGGTCCAGCGCGGCGAAGCGGCTGCCGCCTTCGGTGTTGCCGTAGTGAGCCCAGTCCTTCTGCTGCTTGCCGGCTTCGACCGGGGTCATGCCCGGGCCCTTGCCGGCAGGTGCGACAGTGGGGTGGGCAACGAACATGTTGCCAACGGCGATGACCAGCGCAACGGCCATGACAGCGGCCACGCCATAGGCACCACGGCCGCTGCTGGCGCCGCTGGTACGTGCCAGCAGCGGGTAGACCAGCGCCACCACCAGGCCGATGGCGCCGAACATGAACAGGCGCGAGAACAGCGGCCAGAATACCAGGCCGGCGTCGGCCAGGGCCCAGATCGCGGTACCCACCAGGAACGCCGCGTACAGCCAGGCCCCCGCCGGCTTGCGACATGCGATGAGAACACCGGCAATGGCCATGGCCAGGCCGCCGATCAGGAAGTACCAGGAACCGCCCAGGCCGGCCAGCTTGACGCCGCCCGCCGCCAGGAGGAGGCCAAGCAGGGCGATGATCACGCCCAGGCCGACCAGGATGATGTGTGTGGCGCCGGAAGCGCGCGGTATTGCTTTCATGCCAGGGATCTCAGCAGGTGGAATACGCGCAGTCTAAACGCTTAGCTTGCTAATTAACAAGTTGGTACATAATTTTGTGAGGCTGATTGTCGCAGGGTTGAACTGGCCTGGGTGCTGCTAAAAGCATGGATAAGGTGGCGAACATGACGAGAGAAAAGCTGTACATACAGCACAGACATCGGCAAGTCGTCTGGTTACGTCGGCCACGGACTGCCACTGCCGTAGAAAACCGCAAGCCAGATCGTCGCTGTGCCGGGGGCAGTCCATTCCACGCGATGGCGGTAATGTGGCGGGATGTCCAGGCAATCGCCCGCTGCCAGCAGGCGGGTGTGCTGTTCATGCTCGAAGCGCAGGCCCGCGGCACCGCTGAGCAGGATTACCCATTCGCCTTCGGCCTGGTCGTACCAGAACCCGGGTGGGCTGGCCTGGCCAGTGGAGACGATGCGTTCCACGCGTACGCCCGGGCGGCTGAGCAGCTCGTCGACACGTTCAGCGCTGGTGGCGGCGCAAGGGGGCAGGTCGGTCAGGAGGTTGTGCAATGTCATGGAATGCCTCGCTCGAAGGGGACTGCTTCCACTATGGACGCGATTTCCAATTGCCGCGCTTCTTGACCCGCCCGGTCGTTTGTAAGAACTTTCCGAGATTTGGAAGGCGGGCAGCAAATGGACAAACTCCTGGCGATGAAAATGTTCGTGGCCACCGTCGATGCCCAGGGCTTTTCGGCTGCCGCGCGCAGGCTTGGGCTGGCGACCTCGTCGGTGACGCGCCTGGTCGATGCCCTGGAAGCCGCGTTGGGCGCCACCTTGCTCAACCGCTCGACCCGCCAGGTCAGCCTGACCGAGGCCGGCGCGCGTTATTACGAGCGCGCCCGGGGTATTTTCGAAGCGTTGGACGAGGCCGATGCCAGCGTCGCCGACCGTGGCGAGGAGCCGGTCGGCGTGCTGCGCCTGTGCTTGCCGGTGGAGTTCGGCAGGCGCGTCATCGCCCCGCACCTGGGGCCGTTCCTGGCGCAGCACCCGGCACTGGAACTGGACATCGACCTCAGCGACCGCCTCGATGACCTGCTCGATGGCCGCTACGACCTGTCGATCCGCCTGGGTGACCCTTCGCCCAACGATGAGCTGGTGTGTCGCCAGCTGGGCCGCTTCGAGCGCTGGCTGGTGGCCAGCCCGGCCTACCTGGCCGGGCGTGATGCGCTGCAGCATCCCCGGCAGTTGCTCGAGCACGCCTGCCTGCGCTTTCGCTATGGCCAGAAAGGCCGCCCCTGGCGCCTGACCCGGGCGCAGGAGAGCCTGGAGCTGGAAGTGAGCGGGCCGTTGCGCAGCGCCAATGCCGACCTGCTGCGCGAGACCGCATTGGCCGGCAGCGGCATTGCACTGCTGGCCGACTGGTTGGTGCGCGAGGACGTGGCAGCCGGGCGCCTGCAGCGGCTGTTCCCTGATTGGCGGGCCAGCCCTGGGGCGGCCAACGACAGCATCAATGCCCTGTACCTGCCCAACCACCGTGGCTCCAGGCGGGTGAACGCGTTCATTCACTTTTGCGAAGCGGTACTGGCACAGCGCGCCTAGCGTTGCGCAACACGCAAAAGCCCATTGCGCCAGCGCCGGATTCCCGCTGCCGACGCCGCTGGGTAAGGTGATCGGCATATTCCATCCGTTGCCGAGGAACCTCGCATGAATCCCTCCCTTGCCGCCGCGCAGCCGGCAGCCACCGGCCTGAGCCGAGCCCTGGTCGCACTGCTGGCGTTCTGCTGTGGCGCGATTGTCGCCAACATCTACTATGCCCAGCCCATCGTCGGGCTGATCGCCCCGGACCTTGGGCTGTCCACCGAACATGCCAGCCTGATCGTCTCGCTCACCCAACTGGGCTATGCCTTGGGCCTGTTGCTGCTGGTGCCGCTGGCCGACCTGCTGGAAAATCGCCGGCTGATGGTGTCCACGGCGGTGCTGGCCGGAATCAGCCTGCTGCTGGCAGGCACCAGCAGCAGTGGCCAGGGCCAGCTGTTCCTGGGCTATGCGCTACTGATCGGTTTCAGTTCGGTAGCGGTGCAGATGCTCATTCCGCTGGCGGCGCACCTGGCGCCGGAGCAGCAGCGTGGACGCGTGGTCGGCAACATCATGGGCGGCCTGTTGCTGGGCATCCTGCTGGCCCGGCCGTTGTCGAGCCTGGTGGCCGACCACTTTGGCTGGCGTGCAGTGTTCATCGGCGCCGCCGCGGTCATGCTGGCGATCATCCTGTTGCTGGCGTTGACCTTGCCGCAGCGCCGCCCCGAACACAAGGCCAGCTATGCCGGCTTGATGCTGTCGCTGCTGACGCTGCTGCGCCGTTACCCCTTGCTGCGCCAGCGCTCGCTGTACCAGGCGTTGATGTTCGCGGCGTTCAGCCTGTACTGGACCGCGGTGCCAATGGCCCTGGCCGGTGAACATGGCTTGTCACAGAGCCAGATCGCGGTGTTCGCCCTGGTCGGCGCGGTGGGTGCCGTTGCCGCCCCGCTGGCCGGTCGCCTGGCCGATGCCGGGCATGCCCGGGCTGGCTCGCTGCTGGCGCTGCTGCTGGCGCCGACGGCCCTGCTGCTGGGGCTGACGGCGCCGGGCTACAGCGTGATTGGCCTGGGGCTTACCGGGGTGCTGCTGGATTTCGCCGTGCAGATGAACATGGTGATCGGCCAGCGCGAGGTGTACGCACTGGACCCGGCCAGCCGCGGGCGGCTCAACGCGGTGTACATGACCAGCATCTTCCTTGGTGGAGCGCTGGGCTCGGCGGTCGCCAGCGCAGTGTTCAGCCAGTTCGGCTGGCAGGGTGTGGCGTGGGTAGGGGCTGGGTTACCGGGTGTAGCCTTGGTCATTTTCCTGGCCAAGGCCCGCCGCAACTGAAGAACGACGCGCGCTGCTGCGCAAGTTGCCTGGCTCATCGCCCAAGCGGCAGCGCCACGCCGATCAGGGCGAACAGGCTGCCACAGCAGCGGTTGAAGCCTTTGCCGCCCTTGGCCAGCCAGGGGCGGATGCGAAACGCCAGGCGGGCCAACAGGTATTCGACCAGAAACTCGACGCTGGCAAAGGTCGCCGCCATGACCACGAACTGCGCGAACAGCCCACGCTGCGGGTCGATGAATTGCGGCAGGAACGCACCATAGAACAACAACACCTTGGGGTTGGCCATGGCCGACAGCAGGCCCTGGCGGAACAGGCTGGCATTGCCCAGCCGGGCGCTTTGCCCGGTCAACTCAAGGTGCAAGCCCGGGCTGCGCCACAGCTGGATTCCCAGCCAGATCAGGTAGGCACCCCCCACCCACTTGAGCACGTTCAATACCGAGGCCGAGGTCTGCAGCAACGCGCTGAGGCCGAACATGGCCAGGGCGATCAGGGCGCTGAAGCCGAACACCCCACCGATGATGGTGAACAACGTCCGTCGTGCGCCGTACAAGGCGCCGTGGCTCAGGGCCAGCAGGCTGTTGGGGCCCGGGGTCAGCGACAGGCCGATGCTGGCCAGCAGGTAGATCAGCCAGGTGTCGAGTGCCATGGCGGGATGAGCCTCGTTGAGAAGAAAATAGCGCCAATTGTAGGAGCGGATTTATCCGCGAAGCAGGCGACGTGGAGAATGGCACGGGCTCTGCCGGTATTCGCGACCATGGAGGGATACAACGATGTGAGCTGAGCCCCTCATGCCGAACGGCTGAAACCAGGCTATCTCCGCCTGCCTCATTGCGGGGCCCCGAACACTCCCGTCCAGTAGATGCCCGCATCGCTCTTCGGATCCACCGCGTAGGCAGCCCCCAGTTCGCGGAAGTCCGGGTTCATCAGCGTGGCGCAATGCCCCGGGCTGTCCAGCCAGCCATCGACCACCTTGTGCGCAGTGTCACGCCCTGCAGCGATGTTTTCACCGATCTGCCGGTACAGGTAGCCGGCCAGTTCGGCCCGGTCACCGGGGGTACGGCCATCCTTGTCGATATGGTCGAAGAAGTTCTGGTTGGCCATGGCCCGGGTGTGGTTGGCAGCGACGCCAGCCAGCACGCCGCTCCAGCTCAGCGCGGGGGCTGCGGCAAAGGGCTGGCCACCGCACTGGCGCGGCACTTTGCGCGCGGCATTGATTTCCTGCAGCACTTTCTGCCCCTCGGCCTGCCAGTCGCCCAGGCGGCCACTGAGCAACGGCCGCGCCAGCACGATCCGCCATTCGCGGCCTTCCTGGCTGACGCCGATATCGACGAACTGCGGGTCGAGCACCACCTGGCAGAAGCTCTCTTCGATGGCATGCATGGCGGCGCGTGCATCGCGCGGCCCCGACAGGCTGATGGCCTGCACATTGACCATGGGGTAAGCGGCGCGGGTCATCGCCTGCTGCAAGTCGCGGGTGCCTTCTGGCGACAACGCCAGGCGGGTATCGCTGTTGAGCGGCGGCAGCTCCAGCGACGCTTCGCCACCGCAGGGCTGGGCCTTGCTGCGGTAGGTATTGATCGAATCGATCAGTTGCGCCTCTTCGCCGGTGGCAGCCAGTGCCCCGGTCGAGACGACCAGGGCCAGCGACAAGGCGGCAACGGATGACAGGACGCGCATGTGGATCTCCCTATGACTGGCAGCGTCGTGGTTTGCGCTGCTCATCCTACACAAGCCCGGGGCTTTTGGCCCGGGATCGTGCAAAGCAATGAAAACGCCGGCAATCGTTGCTGGCGGCAAAAGAGGGAGTAGACCTGCCACCGGCGAAAAAGTGCGATCAGGCGTCGCATTACCCGTGACCAGCCTGGGCGAGTGTCAGCGGGCCAGTGCCTGGTTGGGCTTGTAGAAGAGAAAATGCCGGGTCTGAGCTGTCCTGCGATAGGCTTTGGCCCAGTCCGGGCGGACGTTGCGGTCATGAAAGTACAACGCCCCGCCGGTGGTGTCCTTCAATTGCTGGTTGAGCGCCTTGCGCGCGATCTCCTTGGCAATGCCATAACGCTGCGGTTCCTCGACTTGGTCAGGGCGTCCGTCGCACCACCAGGAGAACTGGCAGGCCTTGCTCTCGACACCCTGCTTGACCACGCCGCAGATGGTGTCCGGGAAGCCCTCGCTGCCCAGACGATTGAGCACCACGCTGGCCACGGCAGCCATGTCTTCGGCGTCGGCGCCCTTGGCCTCCCAGTAAACGGTCCGGGCCAGGCAGGTGATGCTGTCATCCAGTGCTGCCTGGCCCGCCGGGTCCACGGCCTGCGCTTCCGCCGGGGTAAGGGTTTCTGCCTTCTTTGGCGGTGGCGCGTCGTTTACCACCTTGTCCTCGAGCCGCGCGGCCTTGTCTTCGGCGATCGCTGCCTTGGCGGGGTCGGCCGCGTCCAGTGGGCCTGAGAGCAGGGCCAGGCCGGTCAGTATCCAGAACAGGCGCATGAGCGGGCTCCGAACCGTGAGGTGGTTCACAGTCTAGTCAAGCGCAAGCATCAGTACCAAGGGCAACGTTGCAGCGGCTGCCACGGTCTGCAACGCGATGATGGCCGCCATCAGCGGTGCGTTGCCGCCCATCTGCCGGGCCATCACATAGGAAGAGGACGCCGTGGGCAGCGCCTGGAACAACACTGCCACCACTGCCGCCTGGCCACCCAGGCCCAGCAAGCGACACAGGCCCCAGGTCGTCAGTGGCATGATCAAGAACTTGAACGCCGATGCGGCCAGCAACGGGCGCAGCTGCTGGCCCAGGCTGGCGCCGCCAAGGGCGGCGCCGACACAGAGCAGGCCCAGCGGCAGGGCCGCCTGGCCCAGCGCCTTGACGGTGGGCTCGATACCCGCCGGCAAGCCCAGCCCACTGGCGCGCAGCAGCAAGCCGCCAGCGCAACCGACGATCAGGGGGTTGGCGAAGATCGCCCGCAATACCGTGGTGGTTGAGCTATGGCGGGCGCTGAAGCGGGCGAACACCAGCACGCAAAGCAGGTTGACCAGGGGCACGATGGCGGCGTTGGCCACCGCGGCCAGGGCGATGCCAGCGCTGCCGTAGATGCCCGCTGCCAGGGTGGCGCCGATGTAGTTGTTGAAGCGGATACCGCCTTGGAACACTGACGTGAAGTCGGCACCATCGTGGTTCATTGCGCCCTGGTACAGTACCAGCAGCACGGCCCCGGCCAAGGTCGAAAGCATCAGCACGCCGACCATGCCGAGCACCGGTACGCCATCGAGGTTGGCGCTGGCCAGGCCGTGCAGAAACAGCGACGGCAACAGCACGTAGTAGCTCAGGCGCTCGGCGCCAGGCCAGAAGCTTTCTGCGAGAAAGCCACGCCGCCGCAGGAACGCGCCCAAGGCAATCAGCAGGATGATCGGTAGCAGGGTGGTCAGCAGCAAGTGGAGCATGGTCAGCGTTCCGTGGTCGGGTATCGGGCAAGATTACGGAGGCTGTTTGATTTATAAAAACGTTGTTTTCTTCATTGACCGTTGAGCAAAAATGCATATTCGCCCAGCCACTGAGTGTGTAAGCGGCCTTGCGTCGCGAAAGGGGTGCGAAGCGCCCCCCAGCGCTTCATCTTCGCCACCACCTTTTTACGGTTCTTTCACGACAAAAGGCCGCCCCTGCACCTGGCGGTCACCCGTAACTTAAGCATCCAACGCAGTCTTCAGCACAGCACTCAAGTGCCGCCGTTGGCTTTTCTGATGCTCCAGCAAGACCACCCGCCGGGTCAGCTGCGGTTCGCCAAACGGCAGGCAGGTCGCTGCTGGCAGGCGGGCAAGGTCTTCATCGGCCATGGGCACGATCGCCACACCCAGGCCCATCACCGCCATGCGCGCCAGGGCTTCCTGGCTATCCAGTTCCATCTGTTCACTCACCTGCAGGTGCTGGCGGCGCAGTTCCTGCTCGATCTGTCGGCCGGCCCAGGCACGCTTGTCGAAGCGCAGGAAGGGCTGGCTGGCCAGCAACTGCGCCACACTGTGCCCGGCCAGCTCGGCGCTGGCGATGGCCCAGAAGCGGTCCTCGAACAAGGGCGTGTAGTCCAGGCTCTGCGGGTAGGGGCTGACCGGTTCGGTGGTAATCGCTGCATCGAGCTCGCCATCTTCCACGCGTCGCGCCAGTTCGGCCGACATGCCCGATGCCACGCTGATGTGCAGCTGTGGGTGGTGCGCCTTGAGCCACACCAGTGCCTTCGGCAAGCGCCGCGCCAGCACCGTGTGGATCGCCCCCAGGCGCAGGCGGCCGCGCAGGCTCGGGCCGCTGGCCAGGGTATCGGCCAGTTCGTCATAGGCAGCCAGGATGGACTCGGCGCGGGCTACCGCCAACTGGCCGGCCTCAGTCAGCGCCACCTGCCTGCGGCTGCGGTCGAACAGTGTCACTTGCAGTTCGTCTTCGAGGATCTTGATGTGCAGGCTCACCGCCGAGGGCGTGAGGCTGAGCAGGTCGGCGGCACGGGCAAAGGTGCCATGCCGGGCGATGGTCACCAAGGTGCGCAGGGCTTTGAGAGACATGCGGGTGGGTCCGGGCTGGTCGGTCGGTGTGGCATTGTCAGGCGCGGCCCTGTTGGCGGCAAGCCAGGACCTTGCTGGCCAAGCCTGCGCCAGCCGCTGCTCAGAGGCTGGCCTCGACCTTGCTGGCGACGTCCGCAGGCAGCCAGGCCTTCCACACTTGGCGGTTATCGCGCAGGAAGGCGAGGGCGGCATCACGGGGTGGGGTACGCTTTTCGCTCATGTCGGCCAGCGCCTTGTTCAACCGATCGATGGGCAACTCGACCTGTTCGAACACGCTCACCAGCTCCGGATAGTGTTGATGAAACGCCTTGGACACCCCGATCGACAATTTCGCCGGCAGCGAACGGCTGCCCTTGGGGTTGGGGTTGCCGGGATCGGTGAGGGTGGCCCAGGCCTGGGCGTCGAACGGCGGTTCTTCCAGGCGTATGAGCTTGTAGCGGCCCATCAATGGGGTCGGGTTCCAGTAATAGAACAGCACGGCTTGGCCGCGGCGGATAGCCGAGCCGATCTCGGCATCCATCGCCGCTCCCGAGCCCGTACGGAAGTTGCTGTACAGCGTGTCCAGGCCATAGGCCTTGAGTTTCTGGCTGTTGACGGTTTCCGACGTCCAGCCGCTGGGGCTGTTCAGAAAGCGCCCTTTGCCGGGCGATTCCGGGTCGCGGAAAACCTGCGGGTAGCGCTTGAGGTCCTCGACACTGCGAAGTTCGGGTGCCATGGGCTTCAGCTTGCGTGCAGCGTCGCCTTCGATCACATAGGCGGGTACCCACCAGCCTTCCTCGGCGTTTTTCACGGTATCGCCCAAGGCATACACCTGGCCGGCCTGCTCGGCCTTGACCCATGCGGGGCTGCGCCCGGCCCATTCCTCGGCGATCACCTGCAGGTCGTTACGGGCCAGCGCCACCTCCATGCTGACTGTGCTGCCGGGCAGGGTGTCGGTGGGGTAGCCATAGCCATGCTCCACGATCAGCCGCAGGATTTCGGTGGTCAGGGCGCCGCTTTCCCAGGCTATGGCGCCAAAGTGGATGGGCTCGCTGCGTTCAGCCGAGGCGGCACTGTCGGTACTGGCCAGGCCTAGGGTGAGCAGCAGGCCGGCCAACAGTGTTGGGATCTTCTTCATCCAGGCCCTCGTCGGTTGCCGTTGAGTGGTGCGGCAAGTGTAGACGACCCGCCCGCGTGCCCGGCAACCACGAGGTGGCAGGGCCGGCGGGCGCCGGCCCTGCCTGCGGTCATACGCGGAACTGATCCATCAGCGCCTGCTGCTGGTTGGCCAGGCTGTTCAGCGACTGGCTGACCCGCGCCGATTCGTTGGCCTGCCCCGACAGCGATTCGGTGACGTCGCGGATGGTCGCCACGTTGCTGTTGATTTCCTCGGCTACGGCGCTCTGTTCCTCGGCGGCCGAGGCAATCTGCAGGTTCATGTCGGTAATCACCGTCACCGCCTGGCCGATGCGTTGCAGCGCAGTGACCGCCTGGCCAACCTGCTCGACACCACCCTGGGCCTGGCGGTGGCTGTTGTCCATCGCCCCGACCACTTCACGGGTACCGTTCTGCAGCGCCTCGATCACCTGGCGGGTTTCTTCCACCGACTCCTGGGTACGCTGGGCCAGGTTGCGCACTTCGTCGGCCACCACGGCAAAACCACGTCCTGCCTCACCGGCGCGGGCGGCCTCGATGGCGGCGTTGAGTGCCAGCAGGTTGGTCTGTTCGGCGATCGAGCGGATCACCTCCAGCACCGAACCGATCTTCTCGCTGTTCTGCGCCAGGCCTTCGACTTCGGCCATGGCTTCGCTCATGTTGGCAGCCAGCGCATCGATGCTGGTGGTTGTACGCTCGATCACCGCCAGGCCCTCGCGGGTCGCCTGGTCGGCGTCGCGGGCGGCCTGGGCGGCCTGCGCGGCGCTGCGGGCAACGTCCTGGGCGGTGGCGCTCATTTCGTGCGAGGCGGTGGCCACCTGGTCGACCTGGCGATACTGCTGCTCCATGCCAGCGCTGGTCTGCGTGGCAATTGCCGAGGACTGGTCGGCGGTGCCGCGAGCGGCCTGCACCGAGCTCTTGACCTCGGCAATGGTCGGCTGCAACTTGTCGAGGAAGCGGTTGAACCAGCCGGCCAATTCGCCCAGTTCGTCACGCTTCTGGTAGGTCAGGCGGCGGGTCAGGTCGCCTTCGCCGCTGGCAATGTCCTTGAGCATGGCCGCCACGCCGAGGATCGGCCGGGTCACGCCGCGAGCCATCAGCCACACCATCAGCAGGCCGGCCACTGCCGCGGCCAGGCCGAGGCCCAGCTCCAGCAGGGTGCCGCTGGTGTTCAGCGCGTCCAGTTCCTGCTTCAGCGCCTCGGCCGGCCCGGTCAGGGCATCTTCCGGCACGTCCAGCAACACGCCCCATGGCTGGGCATCCGGGATCGGGCGGAACGCTGCCAGCACTTTCAGGCGCTGCTGGTCGTGCAGGGTGGTCAACTTGCCATCGGCCAGCGTGCGTACCAGTTCGGCGCCCTTGGCCGTATCGACCTGGTCGAAGCGCTGGGCCAGCTTGCTGGCATCGGCGCTGTAGCCGGCCAGCAGGCCGACCGGGCTGAGGATACCGACCGTGGTGCGCCCTTCGTACAGGCTGCGGCTGGCCTCCTGGCTCAGGGCCTGCAGGCTGTTGAGGTTGATGTCCACGGACAGGGTGGCGATCACCTTGCCGTCTACCCGCAGCGGGAAGACGATGCTGGTCATCAGGACCTGCTGGCCATCGATGTCATAGAAGTACGGTTCCACCACACAGACCTTGCCGGACGTACGCGGGCAGACCCACCAGGTATTGGCCGGCTGGCCGCTGGGGCCGATCTCGGTGTTGGCCATGTCGGTTTCAGGCAGGGCCATGGAGGTCAGCTGGCCGACCCGCGGCTGCGACCAGTACAGGGCGAAACGCCCGGTAGCGTTGCTACCCAGTTCCGCCTTGCCGGCGAACAGGCTGTCCTTGTTGTCCAGCGCGTTGGGTTCGAATACCAGCGACAGGCCGAGCAGGTCCGGGTTGGCCTGCAAGGCGGCGCGTACCTGGCGGGTCATGTCCTCACGCAGGTCGAAGGCATCGAGAAAGCGCTTTTCGGCCTGTTCACGCAGGAACAGCACCTGGCGGGCGAAGCCAGCGCCGTACTGGTAGGCGTCCATGAACTGGCGGCGGATGTTCAAGGCCTGCACCTCGCCTTGCGATTCGATGCGCGACTGTGCCGACTCGGTCAGCATCTGCATGCTGCTGGCCTTGACCAGGTCCGAGCTGTGGTCCATGCGGTACAGCGACAGGCCGACGAGCAGGGTGACGATGCCGGCCAGGCAGAGACCGGCGAGCAGGGTAATTTTCCACTGGATGGAAAGTTGTCGCAAAGGCATGGGATGGGTCCCTTGTAATAGGAGTGTGGCTGACGTCTGTGTCGGCCAGCGCAGGTTTTTCTTTATTCAAACGTTCAATTTAACCTGCAGGCCCGCGTGGCCCTTGTAGGCGCGGCCTGGTGTCGCGAAAGGGCCGCAACGCGGCCCCAGGATTTCAGCATCAGCAGACGAATGGCTGGGGCCGCGCCGCGCCTCAATCGCGACACCAGGCCGCTCCTGCAAAGCATCGCGCCGGGCATTGGTAATCTGCCGCAGCATGGCGCTTTTGACTTCTGTCGCCCACTGCTTCAGAGTGCCGGCTTTTTTTCTGTCGCAACGAGGTAAGCCAACCATGAATGCAGTGATCGCCGCGGTCGGCATCATGCTGATACTCAGCCTGTCCCGCGTGCACGTGGTCATCGCCCTGATCATTGGCGCCCTGGCCGGTGGGCTGGTCGGTGGCCTGGGTATCGAGGGGACGCTCAAGGCCTTCAACGGCGGCCTGGGTGGTGGTGCCACGGTGGCCCTGTCCTATGCACTGCTGGGCGCCTTTGCCGTGGCCATCGCCAAGTCTGGCCTGGCGCATGCCCTGGCCGACCGTGCCCTGGGCATGATCGAGCGCCAGGGCCATGCCAATGGCGGCAAGGTGAAATGGCTGCTGATCGGCCTGATGCTGGTGGTGGCGGTGTCGTCGCAGAACATCCTGCCCATCCACATCGCCTTCATCCCGCTACTGGTGCCGCCGCTGCTGTATGTGCTGACTCGCCTGCGCATCGACCGTCGGTTGATCGCCTGCGTCATCACCTTCGGCCTGATCACCCCGTACATGTTCCTGCCGGTGGGTTTTGGCAACATCTTCCTCAATGAGATCCTGCTGGCCAACGTCGCCCGCGCAGGTGTCGATGTGAGCGGCGTCAATGTCACCCATGCCATGGCCATCCCGGCCGCCGGCATGCTCGCCGGGCTGTTGCTGGCGGTGTTCGTCAGCTACCGCAAGAAGCGTGACTACGACCTGGCGCGCATCGAGCAGGTAGAGCAGGTGAGCGTGCAGTACAACCCGCTGACGCTGCTGGTGGCCGGGCTGGCCATTGCTGCGGCGTTTGTTGTCCAGTTGTGGCTGGACTCGATGATCATCGGTGCCATGGTCGGCTTCCTGATCTTCTCGCTGTCGGGCATCGTGCGCTGGAAGGACACTGACGACCTGTTCACCGAAGGCATGAAGATGATGGCCATGATCGGCTTCATCATGATTGCCGCCTCGGGCTTTGCCGACGTGATGAAAGCCACCGGCGAGGTGAAGA
Source organism: Pseudomonas sp. LAM2023 (assembly GCF_016620375.1). Taxonomy (NCBI): domain Bacteria; kingdom Pseudomonadati; phylum Pseudomonadota; class Gammaproteobacteria; order Pseudomonadales; family Pseudomonadaceae; genus Pseudomonas; species Pseudomonas sp. LAM2023. The sequence goes on from NZ_JAENHV010000009.1 coordinate 131,695, forward strand.
GCCTGGTGGAAGCGTCGGCGCAGTGGATCAACCACAGCAAAGCTGTCGGTGCGGTGCTGATGTTGCTGGTGGGCTTGCTGGTGACCATGGGCATCGGCTCGTCCTTCTCCACGGTACCGATCCTGGCGGCGATCTTCGTGCCGCTGTGCGTGCAACTGGGCTTCGACCCGCTGGCCACGGTGTGCATCGTGGGTACCGCCGGCGCCCTGGGCGACGCGGGTTCGCCGGCCTCGGACTCGACCCTGGGGCCGACCTCGGGGCTTAACGTGGATGGCCAGCATCACCACATCTGGGACACCGTGGTACCCACTTTCATCCACTACAACCTGCCGCTGCTGGCGTTCGGCTGGCTGGCGGCGATGACCCTGTAGGGCAGGCGTCAGCCCTTGCCGGGTGGCGGCGAGATGCGGTTGAGCACAGTGCTGCCATCCTTGCTGCGGGTCAGGTAGACCGGCAGCACCTTGGGCAGGTTGTTGACCAGGCGCCCCACCTCACGGGTGTTGTAGATGCCGCTGATACGAATGCGGCCGGTGCTGGCGTCGGCCAGCAGCAACGGCGCGTCGAGGTAGCGGTTGATCATCGGCAGCGCCTGCTCCAGGCTCAGGTTGTCGAGCACCAGCTTGCCGTCACGCCAGGCCAGGCTGTTGCCGTAATCGTCGCTCTGTGCCAGCTGCGGCTCGAAGTCGCCCTGGCGATAGCTGGCCTGCATCCCCGGGCCGAGGCGGTAGCCGCCGTCGCTGCCGTCGCTGGAGACCAGTACCGAGCCCTCCACCAACGTCACCTTGACCCGGTCCTGGTACTTCCACACGTTGAACTGGGTGCCGGTGACACGTGTCTGGCCACGGCCGGCATGCACGATGAAGGGGTGGTTGCTGTCGTGGCGCACCTTGAAGAACGCCTCGCCACGCTTGAGCGTGACCTGGCGCTGGTCCTTGTAGTTCAGGTAGGTGAGCTCGGTGTTGAGGTTGAGCTGCACCGTGCTGCCGTCGTTCAGTTCCACGGTCTGCATGCGCTCGCCGGCGGCGAAGTGCTGGTAGTGGTTGGGCAGCCAGCCTTGTTCCCAGCCCAGCCAGCCGGCCAGCGGCAGCACTGCCAGGGCGATGGCGGCAGCAGAGGCGAATGGCCGCCAGCCACGCGGGCGCGCCGGGTGCTGAACGGGCGCGTTGAAATCGATGACGGTGGCGTTGCGTGGCAGCAGGTCGGCGGTGTGCCAGATCTCCAGCATTGCCTGGTATTCCTCGGCATGCTGCGGGTCGGCCGCCAGCCAGCGGCTGAACGCCTCGCGCTCGGCCAGCGTGCAATCCTCGGCATGCAGGCGCATGCACCAGTGCGCGGCGGCGTCGGTGATGGCATCGTCTGGGCTGGGGTTGCGGCGGTCGTGGTTCATTGCGGCTCCGGGTTTTGCGCATTCTACCCTTGGCGCAGGGCTCCGGAGAACCGCGGTAATGGCGAGTGATTCTCTGTTGTGCCGGTTTTTCGTCGGATTGGCAACGGTTTTCCAGCGTTTGAGAACCCTTCGCGGCAGGAACCCGTTCCACCTGGTCGCCACCGCCGGCAAGCCGGGCTCCTACAGGGCCTGCCTGTGGGAGCCGGCTTGCCGACGCTGAGGGCGGGCGGGGCGATCAGAATTGTCCGGCGGTCATCCCATAAAGGCTGGCGCTCCCTGCACGAATACTCGCGTCCAGGCCCAAGCCACGCGGCAGGACGCGCTGGAAGTAGAACTCCGCACAGGCCAGCTTGGCCGCATGAAACGCATCGTCCTCGTCACGCTTGGCCAACGCCACCGCGGCCATCCGCGCCCACATGTAGGCATACGCGGTCAGCCCGAACAGCTGCAGGTATTCCACCGCCACGGCACTGACCAGGTTGGGCTCCTCGCCAGCGCGCGAGCGCAGCCAGGCGCTGGTCGCTTCCAGGCGTGCCAGGCTCGCTTGCAGGGCTTCGCGGTGCAGCGGCGCGTCGAGGCTGAAGGCACGTACCTCGGCAGCAAAGCTGGCCAGTGCCTGGCCGCCGTCGGCCAGCACCTTGCGCCCGAGCAGGTCGAGGGCCTGGATGCCGTTGGTACCTTCATAGATCTGGGCGATGCGCACGTCGCGCACGCGCTGCTCCTGGCCCCATTCACGGATGTAGCCATGGCCACCATACACCTGTTGGCCGAGCACACAGCTTTCCAGGCCGTTGTCGGTGAAGAATGCCTTGGCCACCGGCGTCAGCAGTGCCACCAGGCGCTGGGCGTGCTCGCGTTCGCCGGCGTCGTCGGCGTAGCGCGCCAGGTCCAGCTGTTGGCCAACGTAGGCGGCGAACGCCCGGCCACCCTCGGTGAGGGTGCGCATGGTCAGCAGCATGCGCCGCACATCAGCATGCTGGATGATCGGGTCGGCCACCTTGTCCTTGGCTTGCGGGCCGCTGGCTGCGCGGCTTTGCAGGCGTTCATTGGCATAGCGGGCGGCGCTCTGGTAGGACGCTTCGGCACAGCCGATGCCCTGCAGGCCGATGGATAGGCGCTCGTAGTTCATCATGGTGAACATCGCGGCCAGGCCCTTGTTCGGCTCACCCACCAGATAGCCGACCGCACCGTCGAAGTTCATCACGCAGGTGGCCGAGGCCTTGATGCCCATCTTGTGTTCGATCGACCCGCAATGCGCGGGGTTGCGCCTACCCAGGCTGCCATCGGCCTCGACCAGGTACTTGGGCACCAGGAACAGCGAGATGCCTTTGGCACCGGCCGGCGCATCAGGCAGCTTGGCCAGTACCAGGTGGATGATGTTCTCGGTCAGGTCCTGCTCGCCGCCGGTGATGAAGATCTTGCTGCCACTGATGCGATAGCTGCCGTCGGCCTGGGGCTCGGCGCGGCTGCGGATCAGCCCCAGGTCGGTGCCGGCATGAGGCTCGGTGAGGCACATGGTGCCGGCCCAGCGGCCTGCGTAGAGGGGTGGCAGGTAGGTGGCCTTGAGTGCTTCGCTGGCGTGGGCATCGATCGCCAGGCAACTGCCGGCGCTCAACGCCGAATACAGGCTGAAACTGCAGTCGGCGGCATAGAGCATTTCCTCGAACAGCACGCCGAGCATTTTCGGCATGCCCATGCCGCCATGCTCGGGGTTGCCACCCAGGCCGACCCAGCCACCTTCGCGGTAGGTGTGCCAGGCCTCGCGGAAGCCATCGGGGGTGGTGACGGTGCCGGCCGCGAAATGCACGCCCTGCTCGTCGCCGTTGCGGCTGAGCGGGGCGATCAGCTGGCCGGTGACCTTGGCTGCTTCCTCGAGGATGGCATCGGCGGTTTCGGCGTCGATGCGCTCGGCCAGGGCGGGCAGGCGGGCCCACAAGGCGGGGGCGTTGAACACATCATGCAGGACGAAGCGCATGTCGCGCAGGGGGGCGGTGTAGGTGGTCATCGTGTGCTCTTGGAAGATTGAGGTTGTCTGTGCGGGCCCAACCACCGGCCAGCTGCCACAGGCATTGCACAAGGCTCGAGGCTTGTATCAACCCTGTGGCAACTGGCTTGCCGGCGATGAGGCAGCTGCGGCTTCAGAGGGCCTTGGCCCGGTCGCGCAGCACGTACTTCTGGATCTTGCCGGTGGAGGTCTTCGGCAATTCGCCGAACACCACGGTCTTCGGCACCTTGAACCCGGCCAGGTGCTCGCGGCACCAGCCGGTGATGTCGGCCTCGCGGGTATCTTCGCGGCCCGGCTTGAGGGCAACGAAGGCGCACGGGGTTTCCCCCCATTTTTCATCCGGGCGCGCCACTACTGCGGCTTCCAGCACGGCCGGGTGCTTGTACAGGGCGTCTTCCACCTCGATGGTAGAGATGTTTTCGCCGCCGGAAATGATGATGTCCTTGAGCCGGTCCTTGATCTCGACATAGCCGTCGGCATGCCACACGGCCAGGTCACCGGTGTGGAACCAGCCGCCACGGAAGGCTTCGGCGGTCGCTTCGGGGTTCTTCAGGTAACCCTTCATCACGGTGTTGCCACGCATGAAGATCTCGCCCAGGGTGTTGCCGTCGCGCGGTACCGGCTCGAGGGTCTGCGGGTCGGCGACCATCAAGCCGTCGAGGGTCGGGTAGCGCACGCCCTGGCGCGACTTGATCCGCGCGCGTTCTTCCAGCGCCAGTTGGTCCCATTCGTCATGCCAGGCACACACGGTCACCGGGCCGTAGACTTCGGTCAGGCCGTAGGTGTGGGTCACCTGGATGCCCATTTCCTCCACGGCGCCGATCACCTTGGCGGGTGGTGCGGCGCCGGCGACCATGGCCTGCACCGGGTGGTCGATGGCCGCCTTGGCCGCCTCGGGCATGTTGACCAGGGCGTTGAGCACGATCGGCGCGCCACACAAGTGGCTGACCTGGTGTTCGCGGATCAGGTTGAGGATCTTCTGCGGGTCGACCCGGCGCAGGAAAACGTGGGTACCGGCCAGCGCGGTGATGGTCCACGGGTAGCACCAGCCGTTGCAGTGGAACATCGGCAGGGTCCACAGGTACACCGGGCGGTGGCCCATGGCCCAGGTCATCTGGTTGCCCAGGGCATTCAGGTAGGCGCCACGGTGGTGATAGACCACGCCCTTGGGGTTGCCGGTGGTGCCGGAGGTGTAGTTGAGCGAGATCGCCTGCCACTCGTCATCGGGCCATTCCCAGGCAAATTCCGGGTCGCCTTCGGCGAGGAAGGCCTCGTAGTCGAGCTCGCTGAGCGCGCGGCCTTCGCCATACTCGGGGTCATCCACATCCACCACCAGGGGCGGGTGTTCGAGCAGGGCCAGGGCAGCCTCGATGACCGTGTGGAACTCGCGGTCGGTAATCAGCACCTTGGCCTCGCCATGCTGCAGCATGAAGGCGATGGCCTCGGCATCCAGGCGCACATTCAGCGTGTTGAGCACAGCGCCGGTCATGGGCACACCGAAGTGGGCCTCGAGCATGGCCGGAATGTTCGGCAACATCACCGCCACGGTATCGCCGCGGCCGATACCCCGGCCGGCCAGGGCGCTGGCCAGGCGTCGGCAGCGCTGGTAGGTTTCCTGCCAGTTGCGGCGGATGGCACCGTGGACCACCGCAGGATAATTGCCGTAAACGGCAGCGGTGCGTTCGATGAAACTCAGCGGGGTGAGGGCGACATGGTTGACGGCAGCGGGCATCAGGCCCTGGGCATAGATCGACATGCGGTAATCCTGTAGGGGAGGCAGGCGCAGCCAGTGCGCTTGGCCCCCGGTGGCTGATTGTTAGCTCTGATCAGGGTGCAGGGTGACGGACGGTGGGCCGTTACCCTTGTCGCTGTTTTACGCGAGTCGCTATGGTATTAGGAATATCGACTATAGCAATATAGTAAAACTACTATAACAACGAGCCGCTCATTTTGGACAAGACCGCCTACCCCTTGCTTGCCAAGGACCCTCAGCCCAGCCTGATGCTCTGCGCCGATGCCACGCCGCTGGCGCTCAACCCGGCGTTACAGGCGTGGCTTGATGAGGGTCCCGCACTGGCCAGCTGGCTGCCAGCCAACTGTGCCTCCCTGGTGCGCGCCTGCCTGCGCCAGCACCGGGCGATTGCCGACGTCGAGGTACAGGTTGGCGAGCGCATCGTGCTGTGGAACTTCATCCCCGACGATCAGGGCCAGCAAGTGCTGGCGCGTTGCCGCGACGCCAGTGACGAGCGCCACGGTGCGCGCGAGGCCAGCCGCGCCCGGCGCCTGTACCGGTTGATCATCGAGAACACCACCGACCTGATCTCCAGGCACAGCCCTGATGGCCGTTTTCTCGATGCCTCGCCGGCGGCCTTCCGCCTGCTCGGGCTGTGGCCCGAGCAATTGCGTGGCAGGCCGGTGCATACCCTGCTGCACCCGCGCGAACGTCGCCAGGTGCTGCGCCAGGCCGCCGCTGCCCTCGACCAGGACGGCTACCACACCATGACCTGCCGGGTGCGCCAGGCCGCAGGCGGTTACCGCTGGTTCGAGATCGCCAGCCGGGCCATCCGCGAAACCTATACCGGCGCAGTGGTCGAGGTGGTCAGCGTGTCCCGCGACATTACCTTGCGTATCGAGGCCCAGGAGAGCCTGGCGCACAGTGCCCGCTTGGCCACCCTGGGCGAGCTGGCGTCGGGTATCGCCCACGAGATCAACCAGCCATTGGCCGCGGTGGTCAACTATGCCAATGCCAGCCAGCGTTACCTGCAGGCTGTGGCACACGACCCGCAGGCGCGCGAGCGGGTTGGGCAGGGCCTGCAGCGCATCAGCGAGCAGGCCACCCATGCTGCCGAGGTGATCCGCCGCCTGCGCGCCTTCCTGCGCAAAGGGCCGCGCCGCCTGCAGGCACTGGACGTGGCCGAGGTGGCCGGTGAAGCCATGCGCCTGTGTGCCTGGGAAGCTGCGCGCGACCAGGTGCTGGTCGAATTGCGCATGAGCGCGCAACTGCCCTCGGTGTACGCCGACCGGGTACTGCTGGAGCAAGTGCTGCTGAACCTGCTGCGCAATGCCATTGATGCCAACCGCGAGCAGCACGGCGAGCGGCCGTCGCGTATCCTGCTGAGCGCTGCGCGCGATGGCGACGGCGTGCTGGTAGAAGTGGCCGACCAGGGGCCGGGCGTGGCCCCCGAGCGGCTGGATGAAATCTTTACCCCTTTCACCACCAGCAAGGCCGACGGCCTGGGCCTGGGTTTGAGCATGAGCCGCAGCCTGATCGAAGGCTTTGGCGGCAGCCTGTGGGCGCGGGCCGGTGACAAGGGTGGTCTGGTGTTGTGCTGCCGCCTGGCGGTCAGCAGGGGATGAGGGGAGGCGTGGTGCAAGCGAAAGTGTATGTGGTCGATGACGACCAGGGCATGCGGGATTCGACGGTGTGGTTGCTGCAGTCGGTAGGTTTGCAGGCACTGCCGTTTGCCAGCGGGCAAGCGTTTCTTGATGCCTGCGTTGATGACGGGCCGGCCTGTGTGCTGCTGGATGTGCGCATGCCGGGGTTGGGTGGGTTGGCGGTGCAGCAGGCGATCCGCGAGCGCGGCCTGGCGCTGCCGGTGATCTTCGTCAGTGGCCATGCCGATGTGCCGATCGTGGTGCGGGCGTTCAAGGCTGGCGCCTGCGATTTCATCGAAAAACCGTATAACGATCAGTTGCTGCTCGACAGCGTACAGGCTGCGCTGGACCAGGCCGGGCGGGCGCGTCAGGACGATCAGGCGCTGGCTCAGGTGCAGGCGCGGGTCGATGCCCTGACGCCGCGCGAGCGCGACGTGTTCGTGCCGTTGGCGCAGGGCTCGAGCAACCGTGAGATTGCCGAACGGCTGGGGGTCAGCGTGAAAACCGTGGACTTGTACCGCGGCCGGGTGATGAAGCGCTTGCAGGCGCAAAGCCTGGCCGAGCTGGTCGGTATTGCCATTGCCTGCGGGGCGGTGCAGGCATTGGGCCTGCGAGCCTTGTAGGAGCGGCCTTGCGTCGCGATGGGCCGCGCAGCGGCCCTGGATCTGTGTTGCGGCACAAACTGTTGGGGGCCACTTTGTGCCCCATCGCCACGCAAGGCCGCTCCTGCACAGGCCGCGAATCGGGCGAAATCATGAAATATTTCATAGCTTGCTAATCAAAGCTTTGACATTCACTGCCTAAGCAGTAATATTTTTACACACTTACCCGAGCAGTCGCTGATGGCCCATTTCACCCCAGACAACTTCCAGACCTGCGCCATCGGCATGCTGCTTGGCCGTGCGGCAATCCTCAAGGACCGCATCCTCGACTGGCACCTCGAATCCGAAGGCGTCACCGCCGCACAGTTCAAGGTGCTGATCATCGTCACTCAGTACCAGGTGGATACCCCGGCCGAATTGTGCCGCTACCTGGGCCTGGACAGCGGTTCGATGACGCGCATGCTCGACCGCCTCGAGCAGAAGGAGCTGATCGTGCGCACCCGTTGCGCCGACGACCGTCGCCAGGTGCGCCTGGCCTTGACTGCCGACGGCCAGCGCCTGGCCGACCGGCTGCCGGAAATCGGCGCCGCCGCCATGAACGAGTTGTGCGGCGCGCTCGACGGCGAAGAGCTCAAAGCCCTGGAAGGCCTGTTGGCCAAGGTGTTGCTCGCTGCCGGCGACCCGTTGACGATCCGCCGCTTCGGTGATCGTTGAACCCTGTCACGAATTATCCAAGGTACTGTCATGGCCACTTCCGCAGACACCCCGTCTCCCTCCGCAACGCCCGAGCCCTCGCGCAAGCGCAAGGCCTGGCTGCTTGGCCTGTTGTTACTGGTGATCCTGGCTGCCGCAGGCGCCTGGGCCTGGTACAGCCTGGTCGGGCGTTGGCACGAAAGCACCGACGATGCCTACGTCAACGGCAACGTGGTGGAAATCACCCCTTTGGTCAGCGGCACGGTCACCAGTATCGGCGCCGATGACGGCGACCTGGTGCATGCTGGCCAGGTGCTGCTGCAGTTCGATCCGGCCGACAGCGAAGTGGCCTTGCAGTCCGCCGAAGCCAGGCTGGCGCGCAGCGTGCGCCAGGTGCGCGGCCTGTACAGCAACGTCGACTCGCTCAAGGCCCAGCTGGAAACCCGCCTGGCCGAACTGCGCAAGGCCCAGCAGGACTTCAACCGGCGCAAGGTGCTGGCCGACAGCGGCGCCATTGCCGCAGAAGAGCTGTCCCACGCCCGCGACGACTTGAGCGTGGCCCAGGCCGCCGTCAACAGCGCGCGCCAGCAGCTCAGCACCAGCAGCGCGCTGGTCGATGACACCGTGGTGTCCTCGCACCCCGAGGTGATGGCTGCCGCCGCCGACTTGCGTCAGGCGTACCTCGACCATGCCCGTACAACCCTGGTGGCACCGGTGACCGGCTACGTTGCCAAGCGTACCGTGCAGCTGGGCCAGCGCCTGCAGCCCGGTACCGCGACCATGGCGGTGATCCCACTGGACCAGGTGTGGATCGATGCCAACTTCAAGGAAACCCAACTGCGCGACATGCGCATTGGCCAGCCGGTGCAGATCAGCGCCGACCTGTATGGCAGCGAGGTCAAGTACAGCGGCACGGTCGACAGCCTTGGCGCCGGCACCGGCAGCGCCTTTGCCTTGTTGCCGGCGCAGAACGCCACCGGTAACTGGATCAAGATCGTTCAGCGGGTGCCGGTACGCATTCATCTCAGCCCCGACCAGCTCAAGCAACACCCGCTGCGTATCGGCCTGTCCACCGTGGTCGAGGTCGATCTGCACGACCAGAGCGGCCCGGCACTGGCCCAGCAGCCACCCCAGCAGGCCAGCTATACCACCCAGGTCTATGACCGTCAGCTGGTCGAAGCCGACAACCTGATCGCCCGGCTGATCCACGAGAACAGCGCAACCGGCAAGACGGCGCAGCGATGAGCAATACTGCTGCGGCCCAGTTCACCCCGCCAAGCCTGCTGCTGACCACCATCGGCTTGTCGCTGGCGACGTTCATGCAGGTGCTCGACACCACCATTGCCAACGTGGCCCTGCCGACCATTTCCGGCAACCTGGGGGTCAGCTACGAGCAGGGTACCTGGGTCATTACCTCGTTCGCGGTGAGCAACGCCATTGCCTTGCCGCTCACTGGCTGGCTCAGCCGGCGGTTTGGCGAAGTGAAGCTGTTCATCTGGGCCACACTGCTGTTCGTGCTGGCCTCGTTCCTGTGCGGGATTGCCCAGTCGATGCCGGAGCTGGTTGGCTTTCGCGTGCTGCAGGGGGTGGTGGCCGGGCCCTTGTACCCGATGACCCAGACATTGCTGATTGCGGTGTACCCACCGGCCAAGCGCGGGATGGCCCTGGCGTTGCTGGCGATGGTGACCGTGGTGGCGCCGATTGCCGGGCCGATCCTCGGCGGCTGGATCACCGACAGCTACAGCTGGCCGTGGATTTTCTTCATCAACGTACCCATCGGCCTGTTCGCCGCCGCCGTGGTGCGCCAGCAGATGCGCAGCCGGCCGGTGGTCACCAGCCGCCAGCCGATGGACTACATCGGCCTGCTGACGCTGATCATTGGCGTCGGTGCCTTGCAGGTGGTGCTCGACAAAGGCAACGACCTGGACTGGTTCGAATCGTCGTTCATCGTCACCGGCAGCCTGATTTCGCTGGTGTTCCTGACGGTGTTCGTGATCTGGGAGCTGACCGACCGTCACCCGGTGGTGAACCTGCGCCTGTTTGTGCACCGCAACTTCCGGGTTGGCACCCTCGTGCTGGTCGGCGGTTATGCGGGGTTCTTCGGCATCAACCTGATCCTGCCGCAGTGGTTGCAGACGCAGATGGGCTATACCGCCACCTGGGCGGGCCTGGCGGTGGCGCCGATCGGCCTGCTGCCGGTGATCATGTCGCCGTTCGTGGGCAAGTACGCACACCGTTTCGACCTGCGTGTGCTGGCGGGCCTGGCATTTCTGGCGATCGGCGCCAGCTGCTACATGCGTGCCGGCTTCACCAATGAGGTGGACTTCCAGCACGTGGCGTTGGTGCAGCTGTTCATGGGCATTGGCGTGGCATTGTTCTTCATGCCGACCTTGAGCATCCTGCTATCCGACCTGCCGCCGCAGCAGATTGCCGATGGCTCCGGGCTGGCAACCTTCCTGCGTACCTTGGGCGGGAGTTTTGCGGCGTCGTTGACCACCTGGATCTGGATTCGTCGGGCGGACCAGCACCATGCCTACCTGAGTGAACACATCAGCCAGTTCGACCCGGCGACGCGGCATACCCTCGAGCAGTTGGGCGGGGCCAGCCCGCAAAGCTATGCGCAGCTGGAGCAGATGCTGAACGGCCAGGCCTACATGATGTCGACGGTGGATTACTTCACCCTGATGACTTGGGTATTTGCCGGGTTGATCCTGCTGGTGTGGTTTGCCAAGCCGCCCTTTACCGCCAAGGCGGGGCCGGCTTCCGCGGGGCATTGAAGCGTCCGGGTGCCTGGCTTGGGGTGTTGGGTGGGGCGCAATCGAGCGCCAGCCAACCGCTCGAGACAGGCACCTGCCAGGCCCCGCGTTCTATTCCCATACCGTCCCTTTTCCCCTATTGTCGATCGTCCCTTCCCAACGATCAACATATCCATGCAGAACGTCATCGTCATTACCGGTGCCAGCCGTGGCATCGGCGCCGCCACAGCGCTGCTGGCCGCCCGCCAGGGCTACCGCATCTGCATCAATTACCACGCTGACGATCAGGCTGCGGCTGACATCCTCGGCCAGGTCCGCGCCCTGGGCGCCGAGGCCATTGCCGTGCGGGCCGACGCCAGCGTCGAAGACGAGGTCATACAGCTGTTCCTGCGTGTCGACCAGGAACTCGGCCCGGTCACCGCGCTGGTCAACAATGCTGGCACCATCGGCCAGCAGAGCCGGGTCGAGGACATGTCCGAATTCCGCCTGCTCAAGGTCATGAAAACCAACATCGTCGGCCCCATGCTCTGCGCCAAGCACGCCTTGCTGCGCATGGCGCGCCGACACGGCGGCCAGGGTGGGGCCATCGTCAACGTGTCATCGGTGGCTGCACGCCTGGGCTCACCCAGTGAATACGTGGACTACGCCGCCTCCAAGGGCGCGCTCGATACCTTTACCATCGGCCTGGCCAAGGAAGTGGCAGGCGAGGGCGTGCGGGTCAATGGCGTTCGGCCAGGCTATATCCATACCGGGTTCCACGCGCTTTCCGGCGACCCCGAGCGGGTCAGCAAACTTGAGCCCGGCTTGCCCATGGGCCGCGGCGGGCGCCCCGAGGAAGTCGCCGAGGCCATCCTCTGGTTGCTCTCGGACAAGGCGTCGTACGCTACCGGTAGTTTCGTCGACCTGGGCGGCGGGCGCTGAGCCGCCGTCAACCGTCCAGCAGTGTGCGTATCCGTTCGGCCAGTACCTGCAGCTCGAACGGCTTGGTCAGCACCAGCGTGCCTTGTAGCAGCTGGCCGTCTCTGAGCGCCGCGCTTTCATCGTAGCCGGTGATGAACAGTACCTTGAGGTCGGGGTAGCGCTCGCGGCAACGTTCCGCCACCTGGCGACCATTCAGCCCTCCCGGCAGGCCGATATCGCTCAGCAACAGGTCTGGCCGCGCGCCGGTTTGCAGGTGGGCGAGGGCGGCCGGGCCGTTCTCGAAAGCATCGACCTGGTAGCCCAGCTCTTGCAGCACTTCGCAGACCACCACGCGCAAGGCGATCTGGTCTTCGATCAGCAGGATGCGTTGCGCCGCCGTGCTGGGTTTTTCCGGCGCCGTGCGCTGCGGCGTGGGCGCCGGTACTTCAGCTGGCTCATGGTGGCGGGGCAACAGCAGCTCGATGCGGGTCCCTTCGCCAAGCGTCGACAACAGCCGCAATTGCCCGCCCGACTGGCGCACGAAACCGTAGGTCATCGACAAGCCCAGGCCAGTGCCCTGGCCCATCGGCTTGGTGGTGAAGAACGGGTCCACTGCACGCTGGGCCACCTCTGCCGACATGCCCTTGCCGTTGTCGCTGATGCTCAGCCGCACGTATTCACCGGCGGGCAGTTCCAGGGCGCGGGCGTGCTCGTCGTCCAGCAGCAGGTTGTCGCCATGGATATCGATCACGCCACCGTCAGGCATGGCATCGCGGGCATTGATGCAGACGTTGAGCAGGGCGCTTTCCAGTTGCGGCGGGTCGATGAACGTCGGCCACAGCTGGCAGGGGAAGCAGCTGGTCAGGTTGATGGACGGGCCGATGGTGCGGCGCAGCAGGTCTTCCAGGCCAGCCACCAGCGTGGCCACCTGGGTGGAGCGGGGTTGCAGGGTTTGCTGGCGGGAAAACGCCAGCAGCCGGTGCACCAGCGCAGAAGCCCGTTGCGCCGAGCCACTGGACAATGCCAGCAACGGCTCCAGGCTGTCGAACCGCGCCTGCTCCAGGTGCTGGCGCATCAGTTCCTGGGCACCCAGGATGCCGCCCAGCAGGTTGTTGAAGTCGTGGGCGATGCCACCGCTGAGCTGGCCTACTGCTTCCATTTTCTGCGCCTGGCGCAGGGCCTCCTCGGCCTTGGCCAGCCGCGCTTGCTCCTGCACCCGCTGGCTGATGTCATAGGCGAACAGATAGGCGCCCTGGATCTCGCCTTCATGGTCGCGCAGGGCGTTGAAGCGCAGCTCGTAATGGCGCTGCGCGGGGGCCTGGCCAAAAGCGCCGGTCTCGATGAACTGCTCGCCCTGCAGTGCGCGTTGCCACAGGGGCAGGATCGGCGTCTGCTCGGGCTGGCCGTCATCGATCAGCCCGGGCATGTAGTCGCCGATCTCCGGCGTTTGCCCGTACAGCAACTGGAAATCGTGCCTGGCCTGCCGATTGACCGCCAGCCAGCGCATGTCCTTGTCGATCACATGCACGTTGACCACGCTGTGATCGACCAGCTCGGCAAACAGCCTGCGCTCTGCCAGCGCAGTGCTTACCCGCTGCTCGAGCTCTTCGTTCAGGCGCTGCACGGCTTGCTCTGCCCGGCGCCGTTCGGTGACGTCCTTGAACAGCACGGCCACCTGGCGTTTCTCGGCGGGCTCCACGCGGAACGTGGTGATGGACAACACCCGCCCGGTAGCCACCAGTTCCTGCTCGAAATGCAAGGGTTCGCCGGTGCGCAGCACGGCGCCATAGCGCGCTGCCCAGTCATCGGCCTCATCAGGCACCATTTCGCGCAGCTTCTGCCCGACCACATTGGCAATGCCAGCATGCTTGGTATAGGCCGCGTTGGCCAGCACATGCACGTAGTCACTGAGCGGGCCGTGCGGGCCGTCGAAGAACTCGATGATGCAGAAGCCTTCGTCCATGGTGTCGAACAACCAGCGGTAGAAGTCCTGGCCGTGGTCCTGCAGGCTCGAAAGCCGTGCTTCCAACAACGCGTTCTGCCGTTGCAGGTCTTCGACTTGTTGACGCAGGGTGAGCAGGTCGCGATGAGGCATGTCGCTATCCGACAAAAGGTAACGCCCTGACTTTAGCGTGTTAACCTGCCGCCGAATAGCGTTCAGCGCGGCTGCGCGTGGGTGCCCAGAAGCTGGCCAAGCCGTTCGCCAAGGGTCTGCAGCGTGAACGGCTTGGCCAACAGGGCGGTGCGCTGGCCAAGCCCGGCCTCGGGTAGCGCATCGGTCATTTCGTAACCGGTAATCAGCAATACCGGGGCGTCTTTCACAAGTTTCTGATAAATCTCTGCCAGCTGGTAGCCGTCGGTTCCTCCGGGCAGGCCGATATCCGCGACCAGCAAGTCCGGCGGTGGGGGCTGGCGCAGCGCCTCGACGGCCTGGCGGCCATCTTCCAGGGCCTGCACCTCATGGCCCAGCTCGGTCAGCACTTCTACCAGCACCAGGCGCAGCGCCGGCTGGTCCTCTACCAGCATGATGCGCTGCCCGCGTGGACCTGCGGGTTCGCCATGGGCTGCGCCAGCCAGCGGGCTATCAGCAACACCCGGGTGTTGGTGCCGGGGAAAGTACAGATGAACGCAGGTGCCCCGCCCGGCGATGCTGTCGATCAGCAACTGCCCACCGGACTGGCGAGCAAAGCCATAGGCCATCGACAAGCCCAGGCCGGTGCCCTGGCCCAGTGGCTTGGTGGTGAAGAACGGTTCGACGGCGCGCTGCAGTACCGAACTGGGCATGCCCAGGCCGTTGTCATCGACAGCAATGTGCAGGTAGTGGCCTGGTGGCAGGTCCAGGCGCTTGGCCTCGGCCGCTGCGAGATTGACGCTTGCACAGCTGATGCGCAGGTTACCGCCGCTTGGCATGGCGTCACGGGCGTTGATACACAGGTTGAGCAAGACGCTTTCCAGCTGCTGCGGGTCGATACGGATCGGCCATTGTCCGGCCAGCGTCTGGTCCTGGAACGCGATGTGCGGGCCGGTCGAGCTGCGGATCAGGTCGTGCATGTCGGCAACCAGCTGGTGCACATCGACGGCTTGCGGCACGAGGGCCTGCTGGCGTGAAAAAGCCAGCAGGTGCTGCACCAGGGCGGTGGCGCGCAAGACGTTGTTGCGGCTGAGTTCGAGCATGCGCGCGGTGTCAGCGAGGCGCTGCTGGCCCAGGCGTTGCCCGGCGAGTTCCAGCGAGCCCAGCAAGCTGCCCAGCAGATTGTTGAAGTCGTGTGCGATGCCCCCGGTCAACTGGCCGACGGCTTCCATTTTCTGCGCCTGGCGCAGTGCTTCCTCAGCCTGGCGCAGGCGCTGCTGATTGGCCATGCGCTCGGTGATGTCATAAGCGAACATGTAGCCACCCTGGATCCGCTGCTCAGCGTCGCGCCACGGGTGGTAGCGGATTTCGTAATGGCGCGGGGCGTCAGGCGGCCCGAGGGTAATGGTATCGATGAACGCTTCACCGGCCAGCACGCGTGGCCACACCGGTGCCAGGCGGCCCATGAGGTCGGGTTGGTTAAGCAGAAACTGCGGCACGTAGTCGCCAATCTGCGGCACAAAGCCACGATAACGCTCGAAGGTTTCCCGGGCCGTCCGGTTGATCGCCACCAGGCGCAACTTGCGGTCGGCGGCGAACACGTTGGCTCGGCTGTTATCGAGCAGTTCGCCCAGCAAGCGGTTGTGGGCCAGGGCGCCGTCGTCGCGCTCGGCCAGGCGTGCTTCCAGCTCGGCGACACGCGCCTGCAGTTGCGCCAACGACGTGAGCGAATCTGGTTGCATGACGAAGTCCCGGTGTACGGATCGGGCAACTATGGTCGCCTGCCGGGCCATCAACCATCAGAACGAGCGAATGATCCGCCCCAGGGTCTCCATGGCCCGCTCGGCGTCGTCATGCCAGGGGCTGCCGTAGTTCAGGCGGATGCAGTTGCCGAAACGCCGGGTGGGCGAGAAGATCGGCCCTGGAGCGATGCTGATGCCTTGGGCCAGGGCCATGTGAAACAGCTTCAGCGCATCCATCCGTTCGGGCAGCTCCAGCCACAGGAAGTAACCGCCGGAGGGCTGGCTGACCCGCGTCTGCGCCGGGAAATGCCGCGCGATGGCCGCCAGCATGTTGGCCTGCTGGCCTTCCAGGGCGTAGCGCAGCTTGCGCAGGTGGCGGTCGTAGCCGCCGTGCTGCAGGTAGTCGGCAATGGCTGCCTGGGCCGGCATCGATGCACACAGCGAGGTCATCAGCTTCAGGCGCTCGATTTTTTGCGCGAAGCGCCCGGCGGCGACCCAACCGATACGGTAGCCCGGTGCCAGGCTCTTGGCGAACGAACCACAATGCATCACCAGGCCCTGGGTATCGAAAGCCTTGGCCGGTTTGGGGGCCTGCTGGGCGTAGTACAGCTCGGCATACACATCGTCTTCGATCAAGGGCACCTGATGCCGGGTCAGCAGCGCCACCAGCGCCTGCTTTTTCGCTTCCGGCATGCTGGCGCCCACTGGGTTCTGGAAATTGGTCATGCACCATACGGCTTTGACCGGGTGTTTTTCCAGGGTTTGCGCAAGCACGCCAAGGTCGATGCCTTCGCGCGGATGCACGGGTATTTCTACCGCCTTGAGCTTGAGCCGCTCCAGCACCTGCAGGCAGGCGTAGAACGCCGGTGCCTCGATGGCCACCAGGTCGCCAGGCTGGGTGACCGCTTGCAGGCACAGGTTCAATGCTTCCAGCGCGCCGTTGGTGATCAGCAGTTCCTCCATCGGCAACATCAGCCCGCCGACCATGTAGCGCAAGGCAATCTGCCGGCGCAACTGCGGGTTGCCCGGCGACAGGTCGGTGACCACCATGCGCGGGTCCATGCTGCGGCCGGCGCTGGCCAGCGAACGCGACAGACGCTGCAGCGGGAACAGCTCTGGGCTGGGGAAGGCCGAACCGAACGGCACGGTGTTGGGGTCCTTGATCGAGTCGAGGATCGAGAACACCAGCGCGCTGACGTCGACGGTGGTGGACTCGCTGACCGGCTGCAAGCCCTGCGGCTCGCTGAACTGGCGTGGGGCGTAGGCGTTGACGAAGTAACCTGAACGCGGCCGCGCGCGGATCAGGCCGCGCCGCTCCAGCAGGTAGTAGGCCTGGAACACGGTGGACGGGCTGACCCCGTGGGTCTGGCTGGCATAGCGCACCGAGGGCACGCGCTGGCCGGGGCCCAGCACCCCGGAGCGAATCAGTTCGGCAATGTCATCGGCAAAGCGTTCGTAGCGTTTCATTCTGGCCTTCTGTCGAAGCCTGGCAGGCAAGGTGGGGTCAGTGTAAGGGATCAACGGTTCAGCGGTGCGACGAAGCGGCTGTGGGCCACACTGCGGATGGCCGGATCGTCGCGCTCGCTGATTTCGAAGCTCAGCGTCTGCGAGCTGCTGGCCGGGCGCTCGGTCAACAGCGCCACCGACACTGGCAGTTCGCTCATTTCGCCGGCCGCGAGGGTGAATGCGGTCTTGCCCTGCAAGCGCAAGCCATCGGCATCCAGCAGGCGCAACGCGTAGTGCTGCGGGCGGGCGGTCTTGTTGATGACCTTGAGCAGATAGATGTTCTCAATCTGGCCGAGGGCATTCTCGCGGAACAGGCTGCGGTCCTTGATCACGTCCAGCGATACCATTGGCCGCAGGTGCAAGGCCAGCACCAGTGCCGCAATCATCACCCCCAGGGCGGCGGCATAGCCCAGCAGGCGCGGGCGCCACCAATGGGTGGTGCCACCTTGCAGGCTGTGTTCGGACTTGTAGCCGATCAGGCCACGGGCGTAGCCCATCTTGTCCATGACTGCGTCACAGGCGTCGATGCAGGCGGCACAACCGATGCAAGCCATCTGCAAACCGTCACGGATATCGATGCCGGTGGGGCATACCTGCACGCACAAGGTGCAATCGATGCAATCACCCAGGCCCTGCGCGCGGGCATCGCTGCCTTTCTTGCGCGCGCCACGGGCCTCGCCACGCCGCGGGTCATAGGCGACCGCCAGGGTGTCCTTGTCGAACATCACGCTCTGGAAGCGGGCATAGGGGCACATGTGCAGGCACACCGCTTCGCGCAGCAGGCCGGCGTTGAGGTAGGTGGCGGCGGTGAAGAACAGTACCCAGAACAGCGCCACACCGCCCAGTTGCAAGGTGAACAGCTCTGCGGCCAGTGGGCGGATCGGGGTGAAATAGCCGACGAAGGTCAGGCCGGTGAGCAGGCCGATGGCCAACCACAGGCTGTGCTTCAGCGCGCGGCGGCCCAGTTTGTTCAGGCTCCAGGGGGCGGCGGCCAGCTTGATGCGCTGGTTGCGGTCACCCTCGGTGACCTTTTCGCACCACATGAACAACCAGGTCCAGGTGCTTTGCGGGCAGCTGTAGCCGCACCACACGCGGCCAGCGTACACCGTGATGGCGAACAGGCCGAAGGCACAGATGATCAGCAGCGCCGACAACAGGATGAAGTCCTGCGGCCAGAAGGTGGCGGCAAAGATGTGGAACTTGCTGTTGCCCAGGTCCCAGAGCACGGCCTGGCGACCGTCCCAGTCCAGCCAGGCAGTGCCGAAGAACAGCAGGAACAGGGCGCCGGCGAAGCCGATGCGCAGGTTGCGGTACCGCCCGGAGAAGCTGCGGGTATGGATGCCGGTGTCGGTATGTCGTGGCTGGGCGCTGGCTGGGGCAGTGGCGATCTCTGTGCAAAGGATTCTATCGGTCATGGCTCGGTGCTCATCAGGCCTCGATCAGGCGTGAACACTATGGCCCTGAGCCTGTTATCAGCACAGGCTCAGATTTTACGATAAAAACCGGATCAGATTGCCCGGCTTGCCTCGCCAGGCCCTAGATTACCGAGCCTGGCGCGCTGGACTTCAGATGCCTGCGGCTATCCACCGCACCGGCTACGGTCAGCGCATCGGCCTCAGCCTCGGTGATCGGCACGCGCTGGCCGGCGAGCAGGGCTACCGACATGCGCAGCTGTTCATCGGTGATGATCTCGATGGCCGGGCCTTCGCCTTCGATGCGCAGATCCGCGCCGATGAGGGTGCAGCGGCGGGTGGTTGGGTCGATTTCAACGGGCATGGGGTGGTCCTCCATCAGCGGTTAAGGGGTGGACCACGGAATCGGGCCGGTTGCTGCATCGGCAGGTTCAGCGGCACTTTGCCCTGGCTATGCTGGTCAATCGTTGCAGATGCCAGGCCCGGCCTCTTCGCAGGTGAACCCGTGGGCCTGGTAACACCAAGTTCAGGCATGGGAACGACCGCGATGGACCTCATCTGGCAAGCAATCCAGGCCGAATTCGCCGATATCACCGACGCCCGGGAAGTCACGCAGATACTCGTGCGCCTGCTGATGGCCGCCTTGCTCGGTGCGGTGCTGGGCTTCGAGCGTGAACACAAGGGCAAGTCGGCTGGCGTGCGCACGCATATGCTGGTGTCGCTGGGAGCGGCACTGTTCGTGCTGGCGCCGAGCATGGCCGGTGCCGAGGAAGATGCCTTGAGCAGGGTGATCCAGGGTATCGTCGCCGGTATCGGCTTTCTCGGTGCAGGTACCATCTTGAAAGGTAACGGCCAGGACCCCAGCCATGTCAAAGGCCTGACGACGGCCGCCGGGTTATGGATGACTGCCGCCATCGGTACGGCCGCCGGCATGGGCCGCGAAGCCACGGCGCTGATCAGCACGGTGCTGGCCCTGCTGGTGCTGGGCACGATGCCGTTGCTGGTAGAGAAGCTTGAAGGACAGGATGAGAAAAAGCAGGAAGAGGAAGAGGGCAGGAAGCACTGAGGGGAGCCGAAGCTCCCCTCAAAGCGTTGTTGCCTGCTCTTTTTTTATTATTGGGACCGGCCTGTTGTTGTTTTTGTCAGCCTGTCCGGGTGTTGCGGGCGACCCCCATTCGGGGTCAAGAGCAAACGTATTTTTTTGAGCGCTGACCTGCTTTCATCATCGCTGATCCGAACCTGGCTGCCGCTACCTTGAGGTAGTTTTATTGTTCTGTGCCAGACCGCGGGGCGTACCCCTGAAAAGCGTGTCGACTCCAAAAAAATCTGCTTGCTACGCCTCTGCCGTGTTGTTCTTGTTATGTCAGAGCCGTTACCTGTTGTTTTTATTGGGTGTCACGTTTTTTTTGTTGTTGTGCCAGAGATATAGCAGGCTGCGTGCCAACTTTTTAAATTCCTTTAAAAACAAGCACCTAGTGATTTTCATCGGAATCGCCTGGCCTGAGATTTTGCCGATTTGTTTCCCTGTTACCCGATTTTTTGCTGTGAAACGTGGCGGCGGTAACACTTCACCCACATCGATGTGACACCCGTATGACTATCGTGCGCTGCATGCGCGTGCGACCCGCGACCCGTTGTCGCGGCCCAGCACAGCGCTGATGCGCTGGCCGGCAGCGATCAGCCGCTGCAGGTCGATGCCGGTTTCGATGCCCAGCCCCTGCAGCAGGTACACCACATCTTCGCTGGCGACATTGCCAGTCGCGCCCTTGGCGTAAGGGCAACCGCCCAGCCCGGCGACCGAGCTGTCGAACACGCTGATGCCTTCGAGCAGGCTGGCATACACATTGGCCAAGGCCTGGCCGTAGGTGTCGTGGAAGTGCCCGGCCAGCCGCTCGCGCGGTACTTGTGCCGACACTGTGTCGAACAGGCGTCGGGTATCACCTGCGGTGCCGGTGCCGATGGTATCGCCCAGCGAGACCTCGTAGCAGCCCATGTCGTACAGGGCGCGAGCCACCGGCGCGACCTGGCCGGCATCGACCTTGCCTTCATAGGGGCAGCCAAGTACGCAAGAAACATAGCCCCGCACACGCACGCCGTGGTGACGGGCGGCTTCCATGATCGGCTCGAAGCGCTTGAGGCTGTCGCTGATCGAGCAATTGATGTTGCGCTGCGAGAAGGCTTCCGAAGCCGCGGCGAATACCGCCACTTCCTTTACCCCGGCAGCCAGGGCATCTTCGAAACCGCGCAGGTTGGGCGCCAGCGCGGCATAGGTGACACCCGGGCGTTGCTGGATGCCGGCGAACACTTCTGCGGAACCGGCCATCTGCGGCACCCATTTGGGCGAGACGAAACTGCCCACTTCGATGTAGGCCAGGCCCGCCTCGGTAAGGTCATCCACCAGGCGTACCTTGTCGGCGACGCTGATGGGCTGGGCTTCGTTCTGCAGGCCGTCGCGAGGGCCGACTTCGACCAGGCGAACGTGTTTGGGCAAGGACATGGCGGGTTTCCTGTGGCTTTCAGCGGTTGTCTTTGTTGTTCAGGGTGGCGGCCAGGGCCTGCTCGCAGCGCTCCTGGGCGGTATCCAGTTCCAGTTGCATCTGGTGGATGTCGAGCATCTGCTGTTCCAGCTGGGCGCGGCGCTCGGCGATTTTCGCCAGCATGCTGTTGAGCTGCTTGAGGTTGCCGCTGGACGGGTCGTACAGCTCGATCAGCTCACGGCATTCGGCCAGGGAAAAGCCGATGCGCTTGCCGCGCAGGATGAGCTTCAGGCTGACCTTGTCGCGCGCCGAATAGATACGTTCCAAGCCGCGGCGTTCAGGGCTCAGCAGGCCCTGTTCTTCATAGAAGCGGATGGCGCGGGTGGTGATGTCCAGCTCGCGGGACAGGTCGGAAATGCTGTAGGTGTGGGTGCTCATGCTGGGGCTCGGCGTGGTGTATGCGGCTATCCTGACCGCAGGTTGACGTAAACGTCAAGCAGGGGTGGGTATGTTTATCGCCTGTACCGGCGATAGCCAATCAGCCCAGCTGCACCGCCCGCCGATAGCCATTGGGTGTCTGCCCACTCAAGCGCTTGAACCAGCGGGCAAAGTACGTCGGGTCGGTGAACCCCAGGGTATCCGACAACTGCCCGATACTCATCCGTGTGTAGGCCAGATTGCGCCGCGCCTCCAGCAGCAACCGCTGGTGCACCACCTGCAGTGCCGTTTGCCCACTCAGTGCGCGGCACAGCTGGTTCAGTTGCAGGCTGGGAATATTCAGCCGGGCGGCAAAGTCCTCCACCGACAGGTGCTCGCGATAGTGCGCCTCGACCAAACGCAGATACTGCCCCAGCAAGTGCCGGTCACGCTCATCCCGGTTGCGCGGCGTCTGCCCCGACTGCTGGCGACGGCTGATCCACACCATCAGCGCTGTTACCAGGGCCTCGAGCAGCGCCGCGCGGGCCGGCGCGTTGCCCTGGTATTCCTGCTGCAGGGTGTCGATCAGGCTGCGCAGGCGCGCACGGTCCTGGCCCAGCGGGTAACACGCCGCTTTCGCCAGCACGGCCAGGGGTGCTTCCAGGCGCTGTTCCAGGTTCGCCACCAGCGCCGTACCGAAGGTCAGTACATAACCCTGAATGTCGGCACTGAAGCGAAAGCCATGCACGGTCAGCGGTGGCACCACCTGGATCGCCGCTTCGCCGATGGTATTGCGTACCCCCTCGATTTCCACCTCGGCCCTGCCGCGCTGCACGTACAGCAGCTGGAACAGCTCCGCGTGCTGGTGCGGTTTGATTTCCCAGTGATGCAAACGGCTACGCGCCGGGATCGACTCGCAGTGCAGCAGGTCGGTGCCGGGCCAGGCCTGGTTTTCACCGTACAACTTGAACAAGGGGACGCCGGGGAGGGTGGATTTCATGTGTGCACGCCTGTCCGTTAATCGAACGTTTTTTGTAAAAGTGCAGGTTATGCATGGAATAGCACACTTCAATGGCTGTTTTTGCCAGTAAAAATGCAAGGGCAAACCCTAACAGCAGATGCTGCCCCGCTGCCAGTCCAGGGCCGGCATCGTCCGCACAGAGATAACAACAATGAAAACTCAGGTCGCAATTATTGGTGCAGGTCCGTCTGGCCTGCTGCTGGGCCAACTGCTGCACAAGGCCGGTATCGATACCGTCATCGTCGAACGCCAGACGCCCGAATACGTGCTTGGCCGCATCCGTGCCGGGGTGCTGGAGCAAAGCACGGTCGACCTGCTGCGTGAAGCCGGTGTGGCCGAGCGCATGGACCGCGAAGGCCTGGTCCATGAAGGCGTCGAGCTGCTGGTCGGTGGGCGCCGCCAGCGCCTGGACCTCAAGGCCCTGACCGGCGGCAAGACGGTGATGGTGTACGGCCAGACCGAAGTCACCCGAGACCTGATGCAGGCACGCCAGGCCAGTGGCGCGCCGATCATCTACTCGGCGGCCAACGTCCAGCCGCATGAACTCCAGGGAGAGCGGCCGTACCTGACGTACGAGAAGGATGGCCAGGTGCACCGCGTGAACTGCGACTACATCGCTGGCTGTGACGGTTTCCACGGCGTCTCGCGGCAAAGCATCCCTGACGGTGTGCTGAAGCAGTACGAGCGGGTCTACCCGTTTGGCTGGCTGGGCCTGCTGGCCGATACCCCGCCGGTCAATCACGAGCTGATCTACGCGCACCACGCGCGCGGTTTCGTCCTGTGCAGCCAGCGCTCGCAGACCCGCAGCCGCTATTACCTGCAAGTGCCGCTGGGCGAGCAGGTGGAAGCCTGGTCCGACGAGCGCTTCTGGAATGAGCTCAAAGCGCGCCTGCCCGAAGACGTGGCGGCGCGCCTGGTGACTGGTCCGGCCCTGGAGAAGAGCATCGCGCCGCTGCGCAGCCTGGTGGTCGAGCCGATGCAGTACGGTCGTCTGTTCCTGGTCGGCGACGCCGCGCACATCGTCCCGCCGACCGGGGCCAAGGGCCTGAACCTGGCGGCCTCGGACGTCAACTACCTGTACCGCATCCTGCTCAAGGTGTATCGCGAGGGGCGTACCGACTTGCTGCAGCAATATTCGCCGCTGGCCCTGCGCCGCGTGTGGAAGGGCGAACGCTTCAGCTGGTTCATGACCCAGCTGCTGCATGATTTCGGCAGCCACAAGGACGCCTGGGACCAGAAGATGCAAGAGGCCGACCGCGAGTACTTCCTGAGTTCGCCGGCGGGGTTGATGAACATTGCCGAGAACTATGTGGGCCTGCCGTTCGAGGAAGTGGCCTGAGGCCCGTGCCTGGCTGCCGGCAGGCTGGAAAAACCACCAGCACTTGCAGACCGGTCCGCGGATGACCGACAGTGCCTCGCTGAACAGGTAATCGCAGGAAGCAAACGATGACATTCTTCACGCCCCTGACGGGCGCCCTGTGGCTGCTGGTTGCCAGTGGTTGGGCCTGTGCCGACACGGTGTTGCCCGCACCACCGGAACTGGCCTCTGGCTACCGAACGGGCCTGCAGCCGGTGCACGCCAGCCGGCACATGGTCGCAGCCGCCAACCCGCTGGCCAGCGAGGCGGGGCGAGCAATGCTGCGTGCCGGTGGTAGCGCCATCGACGCGGCCATCGCCATGCAGATGGTGCTGACCCTGGTCGAGCCGCAATCCAGTGGCATTGGTGGCGGGGCGTTCATCTTGTACTGGGACGGCCACCGCGTGCAGGCCTACGATGGCCGCGAGGCCGCCCCGGCGGCGGTGTCGGAAAATCTGTTCCTGCAAGCCGACGGCTCACCGATGCCTTTCAGGGCTGCGCAGATCGGCGGGCGTTCGGTGGGGGTGCCAGGGGTCCTGCGGGCGTTGCAACTGGCCCATGCGCAACACGGCAAGCTGCCCTGGCGTGAGTTGTTCACCCCGGCGATCAGGTTGGCGCGCAACGGTTTCCCGGTTTCCGAACGCCTTCATGCCCTGGTGGCGAGCGACCCGTTCATTGCTCAGTCAGCGGCCATGGCCCGCTATTTCCTGGATGAGCATGGCAAGCCGCTGGCGGTCGGCACGACCTTGCGCAACCCCGAACTGGCGGACACCTTCGAGCAGATTGCCGCGCATGGCGCCGAGGCGTTCTACACCGGCGCAATCGCCGAAGCCATGGTGGCCAGGGTGCGCAGCCATGCCAACCGCGGCTACCTGTCGTTGCAGGACCTGCAGCAGTACCAGGCCAAGGTGCGCGAGCCGGTCTGCGGCCCCTACAAGGCCTGGCGCATCTGCGGCATGCCGCCGCCTTCGTCGGGTGGGGTAGCGGTGCTGCAGACCCTGGGCATTCTCGAAGCGCTGCAGCGGGCTTCGCCGTCACGCGACCTTGCCGCCATGCGGCCGTTGCCCAGCTCATCCGCAGCCGGGCTGGAGGCGCCGCCGTTGGCCGTGCACCTGGTTGCCGAGGCCGAGCGCCTGGCCTATGCCGACCGTGCCCAGTACCTGGCCGACAGCGATTATGTGCCGGTCCCGGTCAAGGCGTTGACCGACCCCGCCTACCTGGCCGCCCGCGCCGCACAGGTCGGCGAATACAGCATGAAGCGCGCCCGCCCTGGCCAGCCGCAGGGCGCCGACCTGGCCATGGCCCCCGACCGCTCGCCACTGCGCATTTCCACCTCGCACCTCAGCGCGGTGGATGACCACGGCCAGGCGCTGGCCATGACCACTTCCGTGGAAGCGGCGTTCGGTGCGCACCTGATGGTCAAGGGCTTTCTGCTCAACAATCACCTGACCGACTTCTCGTTCATTGCACAGGAGCAGGGCAAGCCTGTGGCCAATCGGGTACAGCCGGGCAAGCGGCCGCTGTCGTCCATGGCGCCGACCCTGGTGTTCTCGCGGGCCTCCGGCGAACTGGTGGCCAGCCTCGGCTCGCCCGGCGGCTCGCAGATCATCGGTTACGTCAACAAGGCGCTGATCGGCCTGCTGGATTGGCAGCTTGATCCGCAGCAGGCCGCTAGCCTGCCAAACTTCGGCAGCCGCAATGCCGACACCGAAGTGGAGGCGGGGCTGGCCAGCCCGGCGCTGATCCGCCAGTTGGCAACCTGGGGCCATGCGGTAACGCCGATGACCATGACCAGTGGCATGCAGATCATCCAGCGCAGCGGCGAGGGCTGGTCGGGCGGTGCCGATCCACGGCGTGAGGGCGTGGCACTGGGTGACTAGCGGTGCGCGTTGCGGCATAGGGAGGGGCGTGATAGAAAACAGCCTTGCCATTCAGAAGTTGAATACCGGGATGTCTACTGGCGTGAAATCGAATAGGGCCCTGTTCGACCTCGACCTGCTGCGTGCAATCGTGGTGGTGGCCGATTGTGGCAGTTTCACCACGGCTGCGGCCCGCCTGCACTCGACCCAATCGACCATCAGCCAGAAAGTGCGGCGCCTTGAGGACATGGTCGGGCATCGCCTGCTGGTGCGTGGCAATCGTGATGTGTTGCCGACCGACGCCGGGCAGACCTTGCTCGGCTATGCCCGGCACATGCTGGCCCTGAACGACCAGATGCTCGAAGCCCTGGCCGGGGCGATGGTCGGGGTGACCGTACGCCTGGGGGTGCCCGAGGACTTCGTCGGCGGGCGCACCACCAATGCGCTGTCGGCATTCAGCAGGCGCAACCCGCAGGTAAAGCTGGAAGTGACCAGCGGCCTGTGCCGCGACCTCAGCCAGGCCTACGACAACGGTGAACTCGACCTGGTGCTGCTCAAGCAGCGGCGCAACGCCCGCGAGGGCGTGGCTTGCTGGCCGGAGCGCCTGCAATGGATCGACAGCGCGCGCACGCCGGCCTTCGAGCTGGACCCGATCCCGCTGGTGACCTTCCCGCCACGGGGCCTGTACCGCGACGATATGATCAACGCCATCGAGGGCATCGGCCGCCGCTGGCGCATCAGCTTCACCAGCTCGAGCCTCAGTGGTATCCAGGCTGCGGTGGCCGACGGCATGGGCATCAGCCTGCTGCCACCGCGGGCGGCGACCGGCGAGCACCGGGTGCTGGGGGCAGGCCAGGGACTGCCGGAGGTCGACAGCTACGAAATCGTCATCGTCCACCGGCCGACCGCGGATGTCATGGTCAAGGCCCTGGCCGAAGTGATGACGCAATTGTTGGCGGGTGGCGGCATCTGAGCGCTGCAACTGCGGTAGCGGGTTCGGTGACGCGTCGATTGCCTTGGAGCGATGACTGCTGCCTCGATCCTTCCCGCAAGGCAGGAGCGGGTTTCTGAATGATTCGCGGGGAATCTGGCTAAAGTCATCCAGGCTTGGCAAAACATAGGATCTGCTGCGCAACCCCTTTGATCTCATTCCGGAGACCCTGTGAAAAAGATCGCACTGGCCGCCGCAGGCCTGGTTCAAGTAGCTCACGGCAACGAGCGTGAAGATGCGGATACTGCCATCAGCGAAACGACTGCAGCGTGTACCGAACAGCCTGAAGCCCGTCGTCGGAGCGTCCGGAGCATTGGCGTGCCAAGCACACCCTGCCCTGAAGGTACCTACCTGACTGAAACCGGCCATTGCAACCCGTCCTTCGAGTTTGACTGAAGCCTCAAGGCTGACGCTCGGCTACGGCCCTCAGGGTTCTGAGGGTGACCACCGGCGCATCGACCACGAACCGATTGGCCAGCCAAGCCGGCACATCCCCTGCAGGGTCGGCTTGCAGCTGGTAGATCACCTCGGTTTCCCGCTTGCCGAGCGGTCTCATGATCCATTCGCCGGACAGGTGCTGCACGCGGATCAGCCCGGGCGCTTCCGGCAAGCGGCCCGGCTCGGCGCTCAGGTGTCGTACCAGGGTGCCATCGTCGAGCCGCTCGGTGGTCACCTTCAGCACGATGTCCCGTGGCATCGTCGGCCACGGCAGGTTAGTGGTCAGGTAGACCCAGGTATCGGCACCGTTTACCTCCAGCAGGCGCATCTGGGCACAGGCATACAGCCATTTGCAGGCGACCCGCAGGTTCTCCTGCAGGTCGGTGAGCGTGCGCAGGCTGGCTTTCATGGTGCTGACACCGCGAAATTGCTGGTACGGCGAACCGGCGACACCACTCAGGTACACGCGAATGCCTTCGCGATCATAGGCCAGGTTCCAGTCATCGGCGGCCGGGGCGCGGGACCAGAGCAGCAGGGCGGCAAGCAGCAGGCAGCGGTTCATGACAAGTACCGCGCGGGGACGAGGCTCCAGTATGCGCGGCCAAAAGAAAGCCCGCCAGATTGGCGGGCTTGTGGGCATCAGCCAGGGCTTAGCGCTTGGGGTTCAAGGTCAGGTGCACGTGGCGGTTCACGTCCTTGTACAGCAGGTAGCTGAACTTGCCTGGGCCACCGGCGTAACAGGCTTGCGGGCAGAAGGCGCGCAGCCACATGAAGTCGCCGGCTTCCACTTCGACCCAGTCCTGGTTCAGGCGGTACACCGCCTTTCCTTCGAGCACGTACAGGCCGTGCTCCATCACGTGGGTTTCAGCAAACGGAATCACACCGCCCGGCTGGAATGTGACGATGTTCACATGCATGTCATGGCGCATGTCGGCCATGTCGACGAAGCGGGTGGTGACCCAGCGGCCTTCGGTGCCTGGCATTTCGATGACGGTGGCGTTGTCACGGTGGGTCACGAAGGATTCCGGAACGTCCAGGCCTTCGACTTTCTGGTAATGCTTGCGCAGCCAGTGGAAGGTGACGTTGGCCTTGCTGTTGTTGCGCAGGCTCCACTCGGCGCCGGGTGCCAGGAAGGCGTAGCCGCCCGGTACCAGGGTGTGGTGCTTGCCTTCGACGGTGATGTCCAGTTCGCCTTCGACGATGAACACCACCGCTTCGGCGTTCGGGTCCAGCTCGGGGCGCTCGCTGCCGCCTTCCGGGGCGACTTCGACGATGTACTGCGAGAAGGTCTCGGCAAAGCCGGTCAGCGGGCGGGCGATGACCCACATGCGCATCTTGTCCCAGAACGGCAGGTGGCTGGTGACGATGTCGCGCATCACACCCTTGGGGATGACGGCATAGGCTTCGGTGAACATGGCACGGTCAGTCAGCAGCTCGGTCTGAGCCGGGTGCCCACCGTGGGGGGCGAAGTAGGAATGGTTCGACATGGACGATCTCGACTTGTTGTTCTCTCCCCATGCCGTGAACCGCACCGGCCGGTGCGGCGCAGGGGATGTGGCGACAGAATAGGGGCGAGAGCGTTCCATCCACAAATTAAATGTTGGAATACCCGGTATTTGCCAGCTAAATGCTGACCTGGCGACCTGCGTGCGCTTCCGGCAAACGGTCACCGTGGCCGAACAGCTTGTGCCGCAAGCTGCCCTCGGCATAGCTCAGCGGGTAGCGGCCACGCCGTTGCAGCTCGGGTACCAGCAGCTCCACCACCTGGGCGAGGTCGTCCGGTTGCACGGCGTAGGTCAGGTTGAAACCATCGATGCCGGTCTCCTCCAACCAGCTTTCCAACTGGTCGGCGACTTCGCTGGGAGCTCCGACCAGCACCGGGCCCCGGCCACCCAGGCCGACGAATTCGGCGGCCTCGCGCACGGTCCAGCGGCGGTTCGGGTCGGCCGCGGTAAAGGCGGCCAGGGCTGCGCGGCCGGCATCGTTCTCGACATATTCGATCGGCGCGTCGGGATCGAGGCCAGCAAAGTCGATGCCGGTCCAGCCCGACAGCAGCGCCAGGGCGGCGTCCAGGTCCACATGACGGCGGTACTCGGCGAAGCGTGCTTCGGCTTGTTCTTGGGTGGGGGCGACAATCACCAGGGCCTGGGCGTAGATCAGCACGGCGTCACGGTCGCGCCCGGCGGCCTCGCAGGCCTGGCGAATGCCGTCGGCGTAGCGGCACAGCACCGTGGGCGTCGGCCCGCTGATGAACACGCACTCGGCGTGGCGCGCCGCGAACTGCTGGCCGCGCGGCGAAGCGCCGGCCTGGAACAGCACTGGCGTGCGCTGGGGCGACGGCTGGCACAGGTGCATGCCGGGTACCTGAAAGTGCTCGCCGGCATGCCTGATAGGGTGCACCCGGGATGGCTCGATATACCGCCCGCTGTCACGCTCCAGCAGCACCGCGTCTTCGTCCCAGCTTTTTTCCCACAGCTTGTACAGCACCTGCAGGTATTCCTCGGCCAGGTCGTAGCGCTGGTCGTGGCCCAGTTGCTGCGCCAGGCCCAGGTTCCTTGCAGCGCTGTCGAGGTAGCCGGTGACGATGTTCCAGCCGACGCGGCCATTGCTCAGGTGGTCGAGCGTGGACATGCGCCGGGCGAACGGGTAGGGGTGTTCGTAGGTGAGCGAGAAGGTGACGCCAAAGCCCAGGTGTTCGGTAACCCCGGCCATGGCCGGCACCAGCAGCAGCGGGTCGTTGACCGGCACCTGCACGCCGCCGCGCAGGGCGGCTTCGGGGCCGCCCTGGTAGACGTCGTAGATGCCCAGCACATCGGCGATGAACAGGGCGTCGAACAGGCCGCGTTCGAGCAGGCGGGCCAGGTCGGTCCAGTAACCCAGGCGGTTGAAGTTCACACTGGTGTTGCGCGGGTGGCGCCACAGGCCGGGCGACTGGTGGCTGGCGGCGTTCATGCTGAAGGCATTGAAGCGGATCGGGCGGGGCATGCTGTGGGCTCCGTTCAAGGCAGCACGGAAGCCGGGTAGACCGCATCGGCCACCTGCAGCCTGCGCGGAATCAGGCCCAGGCCCTGGAAGGTATCGGCCAGCTTCTGCTGCTCGGCCACGATCTGCGGGGTGATCGCCACGGCGTTGTAGTTGCGGCGCTCGCTGGCCACTTGCAGCACGTCGGCGCTGATCCCCAGTTGGGGGGCCAGCAGCGCGGCGACTTCATCAGGCTTGGCATTGGCCCACTGGCTGACCTTGCCCAGTTCGCTGAAGAAGGTTTTCAGCAGGTCAC
Source organism: Pseudomonas sp. LAM2023 (assembly GCF_016620375.1). Classification (NCBI taxonomy): domain Bacteria; kingdom Pseudomonadati; phylum Pseudomonadota; class Gammaproteobacteria; order Pseudomonadales; family Pseudomonadaceae; genus Pseudomonas; species Pseudomonas sp. LAM2023. The sequence continues at coordinate 161,981 of NZ_JAENHV010000009.1, forward strand.
GGTGCTGGTCGGCGAAGCTGGCGGTGGACAGGTAGAAGGTGCGGTTGTTGGACAGGCCGCTGCCGTCGCGCAGGTTTTTCAGGCCTGGCTGGCTTTCTGCCGCAGCCAGGAACGGGTCCCACAGGGTCACGGCCTGGACGCTGCCTGATTGCAGGGCGGCCACGGCATCGGCGGCGTTGTTGACGTAGGCTGGAGTGATGTCACGGTAGCTGAGGCCGGCCTGCTCCAGCGCAACCGCCAGCAGGTATTGGGCATTCCAGCCGCGACCCGTGGCGACGCGCTTGCCCTTGAGGTCCTGGACACTGGCCAGGTGATCCTGCTCGCGCACCACCAGGCCGATGCCACGTGGGTAGGGCTGCTCGGCAGCCAGGTACACCACCGGCTTGCCTGCGGCCTGGGCGAATACCGAGGGGGCATCGGCGGCATGGCCAAGGTCGATGGCGCCCGTGCTCAGCGCTTCGAGCAGTTGCGGGCCAGCGGCGAACTCATGCCAGCTGACGGTTACGCCTTGTGGTGCCAGAGCCTTCTCCAGGGCGCCGCTGCCCTTGAGGATGTTGATACTGTTGAACTTCTGGTAGCCAATGCGCAGTGTCCTGGCCTCGTCGGCCAAGGCTTGCGACCAAGGCAGCAGGGCGCTGGCGGCACTGGCCAGCAGACCGCCGAGCAGCAGGCGGCGTAGGGGGGAGAAAGCACGGTTGGGCATGGGCATTGCTCCTTGAGTCGGTAGGGAAACGGTGCGTCCAGACTAAGGAGCTGGCGTTGGGCTTTCAATTTTTATATTCCATTTCGTTAGAATGTTTAGTCATTTACATATCATTTTGTTTTATGTGAAATGTGCCCGACGCGTCAGCGGCCCGGAAAGCGTCTGGCCGCCATACCAACGGCGCGCTTCCCTGTATGGCCCTGCTCACGGATAATCCGGGCAATCCAATGAACAGCCTGTGAGTGGGTATGAGTGATTCCGTAGTCAGCCTCGGCCAGCCTGAAATCGAAGGGGGGCGCAAGACGCGCAAGAACAACCCCGAGAAAACGCGTGAGGACATCCTTCAGGCCGCCATCCACGAGTTCGTCCAGCAAGGGCTGGCCGGTGCTCGTGTTGACGCCATCGCCGAGCGCACCGCCACCTCCAAGCGCATGATCTACTACTACTTCGGCAGCAAGGAGCAGCTGTACTGCGAGTGCCTGGTCAAGTTGTACGGGGATATCCGCAAGACCGAGCAGAGCCTGGACCTGGAGTCGCTGCCGGCCGAGCAGGCGATCCGCCGGCTGGTGGAGTTCACTTTCGATCACCACGACCACAACGTCGACTTCGTGCGGATCATCTGTACCGAGAACATCCACTATGGCGAGTACGTGAAGCAGTCGCCGGCGATCCGCGAAATGAGCAGCCTGGTGCTCGAGGCCCTGGGCAATACCCTGCGCCGGGGTGTCGAGGAAGGTGTGTTCCGCGCCGGCATCGAGGTCATCGACCTGCACATGCTGATGAGTTCGTTCTGCTTCTACCGGGTATCGAATCGCCATACCTTTGGCGAGATCTTCCAGATCGACCTCGCCGCTGACGAGGTCAAGCAGCGCCACAAAGCCATGATCTGTGATGCAGTGCTGCGCTATATCCGCGCCTGATCGGTATTTTCTGGATGCCTGGGCGGGCCGTCATTCGCCCAGTCGCTGCTCACGCGATGGTGGGTAGCCGAAGTACGCCGCATAGCACTTGCTGAAGTGTGATACCGAGACGAAACCGCAGGCCACTGCAACCTCCATCACCGACAGGTCGGAGTACTGCAGCAGGCGGCGGCTCTTGGTGATGCGCAACTCCATGTAGTAGCGCCGCGGCGAGGTACCCAGCTGGGCCTGGAACAGGCGGTCGATCTGCCGGCGCGAGCGCCCACTGTAGACGGCCAGCTGGTCGAGGCTGAGGGTTTCCTCGAGGTTGTTCTCCATCAGCTCGACGATGGTGCGCAGGTGCAGGCTCATGGATTTCTTCGCCCCTGGGCCAACCTGGCGGTAGCGCGCGCCGGAGAACGACAGGATCTCTTCCACGCCCTCGGCCAAGCCGTCGCCATACAGCCGGCGCACAAGGCCCAGCATCAGCTCCATGGCGCCATTGGGGCTGGCGGCACTGAGGCGGTCGCGATCGAGGGTGAAGCTGGCCGGGGTGATGCGGGTTTGTGGGCTGCGTTCACACAGGCTGGCGCGCTGTTCGGGGTGGATGCTGCAGCCATAATCGTCCAGCACCCCGGCGCGGCCAAGGAACCAGGCACCGTTCCACAGGCCGCCCAAGGCCATGCCGTGAGCAGCGCAGTCACCCAGCAGGCGGTCCAGCTCGGGGTATTTCAGCGGCGTGCGCAAGCCGCCGCAGATAATCAACAGGTCCAGTTCCTTCAACGCCTCGGCAGACATTTCGCTGGCCACCAGCTCCAGCCCCAGGTCGCTGAGCACACGGTCGCCGTCCAGTGACAGCGGGGTGAAGCGGAAACTGTCGGCACGCAGCAGGTTGGCCGTGACCAGCACGTCCATGGCCACGGTGAAGCTGGCCATCGAAAAGTGTTCGAGCAGTACGAAATCGACCCGGTAAGGGGCCTGGGCACTTGCGCTGTTGGACTTCAGCCGCAGCATGTTGCTGGTACTGGTCTTCTTGCTGAACTGGCGTGGCGTGGGCACTCTGGACTCCGCTTCCGGGCTGGCCTGGAGAGTGTGGCGGGTGGCCGTTGGAAAGACAATCTCGTGGGTGGCGCTGGCATATTCGAGGTCGTGTTCAGGCAAGCTGTCTGGCTGGGTCGGTTACCGTTATGCTGATGCTCCCGCCACTGAGGATGCCTTGATGAAATACGCCGCTGCCGTGTTGCTTTGCCTGATGCCACTGCTGGCCAATGCCCTGGAACCGGGCGAAAAGCTCGCACCGTGGACGTTGCTCGACCAATACGACCAGGCCTACAGCCTCGATGTCGGCACGCATATCCTGCTGGTAACCCGCGACATGGACGGAGCCAAGCTGGTCAAGGCGGCGTTGGCCGACCAGCCCAAGGGTTACCTGGAAGCGCGCGATGCGGTATTCGTCGCCGATATCCAGCGCATGCCGGCGCTGATCAGCAAGCTGTTCGCCATTCCCGCCATGCGTGACTACCACTACCGCGTGCTGCTTGACCGTGATGGGCGGGTAGCCAGCCGTTATCCCGGGCAGGACGGCCAGGTGCAGTGGCTGCAGCTGGAGCAGGGCAAGCTGGTGAGCCAGCAGGCGTTTGCCGATGCGGCGGCGTTGAAGGCGGCGCTGGAAAATGCACCCCGCCACTGAAGCCGGCCGGGGGCGGCCTTGTTGTCGGTGAGCCTGGACAAATAAATCTGAACCCCGGGCGTCCTCCGAAACCCAAATGCATTACATGCCATTGGGAGGATGCTCATGGAAATTGGAACGATCTGGTTCATCGTCGCCATGCTGGTGATCGTGCTGGAAATCTGGGCCATCTGGCACATCATCGGCAGTGACCGGCGCGCCGAGCGCAAGATGCTGTGGGTAGTGTTCGTGGTCTACGCGCCATTCCCCGGCCTGCTGTTCTGGGCCTGGCGCGGGCCGCGGGCGGTGAAGGGCAGGGCGGTACTGGAGGAAAAATAAGCTGATCGGCATCAGGCGCGGGGGCGCCTGATCGCCCTTGACCTCGAGTTAACTCGAGGTCCGATACTGCGTCACGCTTTCAACCAATCGAGGACTGACCGTGACCCATTCAACCGCGTTCCAGCTGAGCAATCCCGAAGGCCTGTACGACCCCAGCGACAATGCCTATTCCCATGTCGCCGAGGTCCGGGCCGGCACCCGTCTGCTGTTCATCGCCGGCCAGGGCGGGGAAGGCCGCGACGGGCAGCTGTCGCCGCTGTTCGCCGAGCAGGCACGCCAGGCGCTGGCCAACCTGGAAGTGGCCCTGGCCTCAAAAGGAGCCAACTTGGCCCAGGTGTTCAAATTGACGCTGTTGATCGTCGACCACTCCGAAACGCGCCTGCGGGAGTGGGTCGCCGAGGCTGACAAGGCTTGGGGCCCGCACTTGAAACCGACCTGCACGTTGATACCGGTAGCGCGGCTTGCGCTGGACGGCATGCTGGTGGAGATTGAGGCGGTGGCAGCGCTGTAGCGCCGACGATGCGCTGGTGGCGGCAACGGAACAGGCTGTTGTATATCGGTGCTGGTCAGATCAGCATGGCCGCTATAACAACAATTCCTTCTCAGAGGTGACCACACCATGAGTACCGGCACCACCACGCTCTACCACCGCAAGGCCCGGCCCTGGCTGTGGCCTGCACTGTTCAGCCTGGTGGCCTTTGCTGCCAACTCGGTGTTCTGTCGCCTGGCGCTGAAGGATGGCGCCATCGACCCGGCATCCTTCACGGTGGTGCGCCTGGCCAGTGGCGCACTGTTTTTGCTGGTCCTGATCCGCCTGCGCAAGCCGGTGTTGGCCATGGGCGGCAGCTGGCGGGGTGGCCTGGCCTTGTTCCTCTATGCGTTCCTGTTTTCTGCCGCGTACCTGCAACTGGGCGCCGGTGCCGGTGCGTTGCTGTTGTTCGGTGCAGTGCAGATCACCATGTTCGGTTTCGCCTGGTACTCCGGTGAACGGATTACCGCGCGGATGTTGCTGGGCATGCTGATTGCCTTTGCCGGGCTTTTGCTGCTGCTGTTGCCCGGCAGCGCAGCGCCACCCTTGGCCAGTGCCTTGCTGATGGCGGCGTCCGGCGTGTCCTGGGGGGTGTATTCGCTACTCGGCAAAGGCTCGCCCAGGCCGCTGGCGGACACTGCTGGCAATTTCGCCCGGAGCTTGCCGTGCCTGGTACTGCTGGCACCGATGCTGTTACTGGGCGCCGAGCTGCAGGTGACCCCATTGGGCGTGTTGTTTGCCCTGGGCTCCGGCGTCCTGGCATCAGGTGCCGGCTATGCCGTGTGGTACAGCGTGGTCAGGCAGATCAGTGCACAACAGGCGGCAACCTTGCAGCTAAGCGTACCGGTGATCGCCGCACTGGGTGGGGTTGCCCTGATCGGTGAAACGTTGTCGTTGCGCTTGCTGCTGGCGTGCGTCGTTGTGCTCGGCGGCATAGCCCTGGCCCTGGTGCGAAAACGCTAGAAGAACCTGCGCTGCGCCTTCAGCGTGACCATGCTGTCGCAATAGCTGTTGCTGCCGGAATACGCATCGCAAGCGCCACCACTGAGGTTGGAGTCGCTGTAGATCAGGTCCAGGTCAATGCCAAGCCAGGGCCGGGACAACGCCAGCGACCAATCGGAAAAGCCGTTCACCTGGCTACCATCGCCAAGGGTGAAGGGCTGGCCCAGGCGGTGATGAGCGAGCTTGGCGGTGAGCTCGACGCCGAACAGCGGCAATTGGCCGAAATCGGCGAACAGCGTGCCGGTGCGATGGTCAGGGCTGTCGCGCAGCGCGCCACCGAAACGGCTGCCCAGTACCGACACCCCACCGTACAGGGCATAACTGTCGGAGCCGGCGATGTTTGGCTGGCTATACTGGATCAACCCCACCTCGTAGCCCAGGCTGCTGTCGAAGCGCTGCTTGTAGCCGAGGTAACTGTCCAGGCGCAGGGTGGAATCAGGTGACACGCCCATGCTTGGGGCGTATTGGCCGAGGTACCAGCCACTGGGGTGGTTGAAGTCGAGACCACCGTGGAACGCACCGATCGCCGTGGGCGAGATCAGCCCTTGGGCCATGCTGCGTGAGGGGCTGGTGCCGAGGGTGAAGTCGAAATCGCCCAGTTCGCGTTTGATCTGTTGGGCCAGCAGCACAGGGCAGAACAGCAGTGCCGCACCCAACAACAGAAGGGGCCTGGTCATGGTCTCCATCCTGGAAGGCTTGTGCTTGAGCGGTAAAGCATACCGGTGCGGGAGGACGGAGGGAACCTCTGGCGGGCCTGTTCAGCCGTTGCGCGAACCGTCGCTGTCGGTGGCTTCGGTCACCACAGGCAGGCTGCCGGCACGCTGGATCACCCGCCGTTGCTGCTCGTAATCGTCCAGCGACAGGCCACGCCGTTGCAGCGCCTCGAGTTGCAGCTGGCGGGTTTCTTCGGCGCTGTAGGGGCGCAGTTCGGGGTGGTTGGCACAGCCGCTGGCGCTGGCGATCGCAACAGTGGCAAGGGTGGCGGACAGCAGGCGGGCCAGGGTGTTCATCGGGTAGCTCCAGGAACGGTGTGGTGAAGGTCAAGTCGATGGAGCCAGGGTATTCGGCCAGGCCATTGGGCAGAAATTGCCGTTCTTGATAGTGACTATCGATGGTTCCTGCAGAACCGGGAGGGCGTGATGGGGCAAGACGAGCAACCGCGCAAATGGGGAGTGCTGGAGCCGATTGACCGTATTACCGAAGTGATCTTCGGGCTGTTGATGGCCATGACCTTCATCGGCTCGCTGAGCGTAGCCACGGCGGGGCGCGAAGATGCCCGGCTGATGCTGATTGCCGCGTTCGGCTGCAACCTGGCCTGGGGCCTGGCCGATGCAGTCATCTACCTGCTGCGCACCTGGACCGAGCGCACCCGCAGCCGTACGCTGCTGGCCCGCATGCAGGCCGGCGAGGGCCGCCAGGCGCGCAGGCTGATTGCCGCTGCGTTGCCGGCGCGCATCAGCCTGGCGTTGGATGAGGACGGGCTTGAAGTGCTGCGCGAGCGTATGCTGCGGGATGCCGCCCGCCCGATACCGGCCCGCCTGGGGCTGGACGATTTCAAGGCCGCCCTGGCCACGTTCCTGCTGGTGGTGGTGGCGACGTTCCCGGTGGTGATCCCGTTCTTGCTGATCGATACCACTGCCACGGCCATCCGCGTATCTCACCTGGTGGCCCTGGCCATGCTGTACCTGGCAGGCTGGCTGCTGGCGCGGTATTCCGGTGGTCGCACCCAGTTGACCGGAGTGGTCCTGGCGGCTGTCGGGGCGGCGTTGATCCTGGCGATCATTGCCCTGGGGGGTTGAGGTGCCTTCTCCAAGGACCTGGATGGGCACTGCATCACCCGCGAAGAGGCCGGTAACGAGCTGCTGCAGCTGGCAACTTTGGTGCATGAAAAGTTTGCGCCTGTGCATCTGGCCAAAAGCATGGCCGTTGCTACCCTTAACCCACGCGGTCCGGCCTCGTGGAGAGAAGCGATGCGCAAGCCATTGTCAATGGTGTTGTCGGTGCTGCTGTATCTGAGCGCAATGCCTGGCCCGGTGTCGGCAGAAGACGTACCCGCCCCGGACCCGGCACCGCAAGCCGAGACGGTGGTGGCCAAGGACCCGGTGTTCAGCCAGGAACAACTGGACCAGATGCTCGCGCCCATTGCCCTGTACCCCGATGCCTTGCTGGCCCAGGTGCTGATGGCCGCCACCTACCCTGGGCAGGTCAGCGAAGCGGTGAGCTGGTCCAAGGCCAACCCCAAGGCCTCTGGTGACGCGGCCGTCAAGCAGGTGGCGAACCAGCCCTGGGACCCCAGCGTACAAGCGTTGGTGGCCTTCCCCCAGGTTTTGGCCACCTTGGGCCAGGACCCGGTGTGGGTGCAGCGGCTGGGCGATGCCTTCCTCGCGCAGCCCGACGATGTCATGGGCGGCGTGCAGCGCCTGCGTCACCAGGCCCAGGCGGCGGGTAACCTGCAGAGCAACCAGTACCAGAACGTGACCGTGCAGGCCGCCCCGGCACCAGCGCCGGCCGCCAGCAGTGGCACAACCCAGGTGGTCGCGGCCAGCAGCCCGCCCACCACCATCGTCATCGAGCCGGCCGACCCGCAAGTGGTGTACGTGCCCAGCTATAACCCAACCACTGCTTATGGCAGCTGGGCCTACCCAGCCTCGCCGCCGCCGTATTACCCGCCGCCGCCCATGTACTACCCCGGTTCCGCGCTGGTTGCCGGCCTGGCCTTTGGTACCGGCGTGGCGATCGTCGCCTCGTTGTGGGGGGACTGCGACTGGGACAACCACGACATCGATATCGACGTCGACCGCTACAACAACATCAATGCCAACAACCGCATCAGCAACACCCAGAACAAATGGCAGCACAACGCCGCCAACCGCGACGGCGTGCCGTACCGCGATGCCCGCAGCCGGCAGCAATATGGTCGCCAGCTCGACGGTGCCAGCCAGCGTACCGCCTTCCGTGGTGATGACGCCCAGCGCGCCCAGGCCCGCGACAAGGCCCGAGCGTCCATGGACCGGGCTGGTATCGAACGGCCGGCCACCAGCAATCGCCAGGCGCGCCAGCAGATGCGCGAGGCGCAAGCAGGCAATACGGTGGGCAACCGCCTGCAAACGCGTGCCAACGACACCAGGGCAGCCGAGCGCCGTCAGGACGCTCGCAGCACTCAGGCGCGCCTGCAGAACAACCAGGTGACCCCGCGCAGGCAGGGTGAAGGCCAGGCGCGGCAACTCGCGCAGAACCGGCCCGGCAGCAGTGCCGGTCGGGCCCGCAACAATGCCTTTGATGGCGTGCGAGCGCCGTCGCGCACCAGCATGCAGGCCAGCCGTGGTCGCACCAGCCAGTCGTTCGCCCAGCGGCCAGGCGCGTCGCGTGCCGCCGGGCACACGATCTTCCGGCCCAGTGCGCCTGTACGCCGCGGGGGAGGTGGCCGTCGATGAACCGTCTATCGATAGCGGCGCTGCTAATCGCAGCGGGTCTGCTTTGGCCAACCGTGGCTGCGGCGCAGGAAGCCTTCGCCACGCCAGAAAAGGCCGTGGACGCCTTCGTTGCGGCGCTGGGCGAGGAGAAACCCGATGAAGCCCGTCTGGCCCAGCTGCTGGGCGATGACTGGCGTATCTACATACCGCGCGGCGGTGTGCAACGCAGTGACGTGGACACGTTCCTGGAGCAGTATCGCGCGCAGCACAGCATCGACAGGTCGGGGGATGGCAAGGCCATCCTCGCGGTGGGCAGTGAACACTGGACGCTGCCCATCCCGCTAACTCAAGGTAGCCAGGGCTGGCGCTTCGACCTCAAGGCCGGCAGTGCCGAAATCCGCGCCCGGCGTATTGGCCGCAACGAGTTGGGGGCCATGCAATCACTATTGGCCTACCACGACGCGCAGATGGACTACGCCACTCAGGACCGTAACGGTGACGGCGCGCTGGAATATGCGCAGAAGATCTTCAGCGAACCTGGCAAGCATGACGGGTTGTACTGGGATGATGACGGCGACGGGCAAGTCAGCCCACTGGGCCCGCTGTTTGGCCAGGACGTGGTCGGCGACGCGTGGTATGGCTACCACTTCCGCATCCTCGACGCACAAGGCCCATCCGCCCCCGGCGGTGCCTACAGCTACCTGATCGGCAAGCACATGAGCCGCGGCTTTGCCATGGTCGCCTGGCCGGCGAAGTACGACGACAGCGGGGTGATGAGCTTCATGATCAGCCATGACGGCGAGGTGTTCGAGAAGGACCTCGGGCCGCAAGGTGACCACCTGGCCAGGCAGATGAAGCGCTTCGACCCGGATGACAGCTGGAAGGTGGTGGAGGTGCCGGCGGAGGATTGAGGGGGCGAGTCCCGTGAGGGTTCAGGGCGCGGTTCGCGATTCCAGGTCCATGTCGACCGGCCAGTTCACCTTCGGGGCCAAACGCAGAGCGAATTCACGCCAAAGCACGTCGTCGTGGTCTCTGGGTTCGCCGGGTGGCGGCAGGGCTGAAGGGCGAGCAACAAGCTTCCTAAAACATCGTAGGAATCTTCGGTTTAGCGCTCTTGTGCGAGCGGGCTGCCCAGCAGCTTCGGCTGGCTGCCGGCGCGATCCGCCTACTGCCTCAACATCTGCCGCACCAGCCACTGCCCAGCAGGCCCCAGCGTCTGCCTGCCTGACCAGACCACATCCATGGCGACACGCCGTGGGTAACCGGCCACCTGCAGCTCCAGCAACCCGTTGCCAAACCGCGCCACCAGCGCCCTGGGCAGTTCGGCCCAGCCGAATCCGCGCACGGCGAACTCCAGCAGGGTGAGGTAGTCCGGCGCCGACCAGGCCTGGCCGCGGCCTTGATGCGGGCTGGGGGCATAGGTCCTGATGTACAGCTGGCGCGTGCTTTCAAGGTGCTGCATTTGCAACGGAGCCCGGTTCGCCAACGGGTGATCGCTGGCCACGTACACACCGAACTCCGCCTGCTCCGGCAAGCGGGCGACGGCCACGTCTGCGGGGTATCCAGGTTGCGCGGCAAGGATGCCGATCTGCGCCAGGCCCTGCTGGATCAGCTCGATGACATCGGCATCTTCGGACGGGCCGCAGCGCAGTTCGGTATGCGGATAACGCTCGGCAAAGCGGGCCATCAGCGCGCCCTGGAAGGTGACGCTGTAACTGTCCGACATCACCACCGACACCAATGCCTCGACCTTTTCCGCCAGCCGTACCGCCAAGGCATCAAGCTGGGCGCTGGCATCGAGAATCGCCTCGACATGGCTCAACACTTGCCGGCCCGCTTGGTTCAAGGTGGGGTGGCGACCGCTGCGGTCGAACAATGGGCAGCCGATATCAGCCTCGAAATTGGCGATGGCGATGCTGATGGTGGACTGGCTTTTACGCAGCTTGCGCGCTGCCGCGGAGAACGAGCCCAGCGATGCGGCTTCGACAAAGGCGAGCAGAGCTTCGGGTGAGTAGCGCATGGTATTGATAAAACCGATGGTAGCTATGTCGCGAGTATCAGTTTTAACAAAGAAAATGGGAAGCACGACTCAAGCAATATGATGGGCTTTGCCATGAAAAACGTTTCCTTCATTGAACGCCTGGTTCATGCCGTTGGTTATGAAGTGTTCGCCGTGCTGCTGTGTGCGCCGCTGTTGTCCTGGATCATGGGCAAGTCGCTGGCAACGACAGGGATGCTGGCGGTGCTGCTGTCGCTGATCGCGATGCTGTGGAACATGGTCTACAACGCGCTGGTCGATCGCCATGTACGGCTTGAGCGGATCCACTGGACGGCCCGCGCACGGTTCGTGCACGGCCTGGGTTTCGAGGCGGGGCTGGTGGTCTGGTGCCTGCCGCTGGCGGCGTGGATGCTGGATATCTCCCTGGTGCAGGCGTTCATGGTGGAGCTGGGCTTCTTCGTGATCATCCTGCCTTACACCGTGCTGTACAACTGGGCGTTCGACAGGGCACGGCACCTGTTCCTGCAGCGCCGTGCTGCACCAGTCACCAGCCCGACACGCACCCTGTAGGCGCGCGCAAGTTCCTTGAATGCCAAAAAACGGGGCATGCCATCGCTGGCATGCCCCGTTTTCATTCCGCCAAGGCGCCTCAGGCGACTTTGACGATCCAGCCTGCCGGTGCTTCGATATCACCGCTCTGGATGCCGGTCAGCTCGTTGTAGAGCTTCTGGGTAACCGGGCCGACCTTTTCCAAGTCATGGAACACGTGCAGCTTGCCGTTGTACTCGATGCCGCCGATCGGGGTAATCACCGCAGCAGTACCGCAGGCGCCGGCTTCGACGAAACGGTCCAGCTTGTTGATTTCGACATCGCCTTCGATCACGGTCAGGCCCAGGCGCGATTGCGCCAGTTCCATCAGCGACAGGCGGGTGATGCCTGGCAGCACCGAGGCCGATTTCGGCGTGACGAACTCGTTGTTGGCGGTGATGCCGAAGAAGTTGGCCGAACCGACTTCCTCGATCTTGGTGTGGGTCAGCGGGTCGAGGTAGATCGCGTCGGCGAAATTGGCCTTCTTCGCTTCGGCACCCGGCTGCAGGCTGGCGGCGTAGTTGCCACCGACCTTGGCCGCGCCCGTGCCTTGCGGGGCCGCGCGGTCGAAGCTGGAAATCTGGAAGTTGTGCGGCTTCATGCCACCCTTGAAGTACGAGCCCACCGGGATGGCGAAGATCGAGAAGATGAACTCGGGGGCGGTGCGCACGCCAATGTTGTCACCGGTGCCGATCACGAACGGGCGCAGGTAGAGGGCGCCTTTGCCATGTGGCGGGACGAACTTCTCGTTGGCCTTGACCACTTGCTTGCACGCCTCGATGAACACATCGGTCGGCACCTGCGGCATCAGCAGGCGGGCGCAGCTGCGTTGCATGCGTGCGGCGTTCTGGTCCGGGCGGAACAGGTTGATCGAACCGTCCTTGCAGCGGTAGGCCTTGAGGCCTTCGAAGCATTGCTGGCCGTAGTGCAGGGCCGTGGAGCCTTCACTGATGTGCAGCACGTTGTCTTCGGTCAGGGTGCCTTTGTCCCACTCGCCATTGCGCCATACGGACAGGTAGCGTTTGTCGGTCTTGATGTAGTCGAAACCCAGCTTGTCCCAATTAATGCTTTCGTTGCTCATGACACCCTCATTGTCTTGCAAGTGCCCAATCACTCGGGCTGCTGTTATATGCGCACCACGCCACCATAATACATCCGCGGCAGATCGGGAACGGCCAGTCACGAAACTCCCAGGCGCTGAACATATCGAGGCAAGCCCCAGCGGCAATGGTTGACCACCCGCCAACCACTGCGTAGCCTTGCCACTTCGAGGTTCTTCGGCCAGGCCGAAGCTAAGACGGGAACGCGGTACAAGCCGCGGCTGCCCCCGCAACTGTAAGCACCGACAACGGATCGACACAGCCACTGCGCCCGCGCGCGGGAAGGCGTCATCCCGCCAGCCTGCCGCATTGGCGAGCAACTGGAACGGTGCGAGCCAGGAGACCTGCCTCGGCACGTTTTCGACTTTCAACCGGGCGGGGTGATCCGGTGGCGAACAAGCCCGGCCGGCCTGGCCTGCGGCTGTCGTCCTGCATGCCCGCGCCAATCTGCCAAGGGCAATGCGACATGAAAACACTGGCCAAGCTCCCCGTCACCATCGTCACCGGCTTCCTCGGCTCGGGCAAGACCACCTTGCTGCGGCACATGCTCGACAACGCCCAGGGCCGCCGCATCGCGGTAATCGTCAACGAGTTCGGCGAACTGGGCATCGACGGTGAAATCCTCAAGCAGTGCAGCATCGGTTGCACCGAGGAAGAAGCCAGCGGTCGGGTCTACGAACTGGCCAACGGCTGCCTGTGCTGCACCGTGCAGGAAGAGTTCTTCCCGGTGATGCGCGAGTTGGTGGCACGCCGTGGCGACTTGGACCATATCCTCATCGAAACCAGCGGCCTGGCGCTGCCCAAACCGCTGGTGCAAGCCTTCCAGTGGCCGGAAATCCGCAATGCTTGCACAGTCGACGCGGTGATCACTGTGGTCGACAGCCCTGCGGTGGCCGCCGGCACCTTCGCCGCCTACCCGGACCAGGTCGATGCCCAGCGCAAGCTCGACCCCAACCTGGACCACGAGTCGCCACTGCACGAACTGTTCGCCGACCAGTTGGCCAGCGCCGACCTGGTGGTGCTGAACAAGGCCGACCTGATCGACGCCGAAGGCCTGGCCAAGGTCCGCACCGAGGTGGCCGAAGAACTGCCTCCGGCGGTCAAGGTTGTCGAGGCCAGCAGCGGCAAGCTGCCGCTGGAGGTGCTGCTGGGTGTGGGCGCCGAGTCCGAGGCGCACATCGATGGCCGCCGTACCCACCATGATTCCCACCATGACGGTGATGACCATGACGATCATGACCACGACGCCTTCGACTCCATCTCCATCGACCTGCCCGAAGCCGACGAAAGCCTGCTGCTCGATGCCCTGACCCAGCTGGTGGTGGAGTTCGGCATCCTGCGCGCCAAAGGCTTCGCTGCCATCCCCGGCAAACCGATGCGCCTGCTGGTGCAAGGCGTGGGTACCCGTTTCGACAAGCACTTCGACCGCGCCTGGCGCGCCGACGAGCCGCGCATCACCCGCCTGGTGCTGATTGGCCAGGACCTCGACGCCGCCCAGCTGGAAGCGCGCCTGCGCCAGGCACTGGGCGCCTGACCCATGCACCTGCTGCGGACCCAGCCCGGCGGCTTCGTGCCGGATGACAGCATTGCCGACCTCGGCCAGACGCCCGCCGAGCTGGTGATTCTCTGCAGCGGCGATTCGCACCTGGCATTGCTCGCCGATACCGCCGAGCAATTGCCCGAGGATTACCCCAGCCTGCGCCTGGCCAACCCGATGCAGGTACAGAACCATGCCTCGGTCGACCTGTACGTCGACCAGGTACTGCGCCATGCGAAGGTCATCCTGGTGTCGCTGCACGGTGGCGTCGGTTACTGGCGCTATGGCGTCGAGCAACTGGTCGAACTGGCCGGCCGTGGCGTGCAACTGATCCTGGTGCCGGGCGACGACCGCCCGGACCCGGAGCTGACCAGCCTGGGCAGTGTCAGCGGCGAGCAGGCCGAGCGCCTCTGGCACTACTTGCGCCAGGGCGGCAAGGCCAATGCCATCAACCTGTTCAACTGCCTGGCCAGCCAGTGGCTGGGCCGCGACTATGCCTGGGACGAGCCGCAGCCTTTGCCGCGCACCGCCGTGTATCACCCGGCCAAGGGCAGCGCCACGCTGGAGGACTGGTACCCGCAGTGGCACCCCGAACAGCCGGTGGCACCGCTGCTGTTCTACCGCTCGCACCTGCAGGCGGCCAATACCGCGTTCATCGACGTGTTCTGCCAACGGCTGCAGGCTGCCGGCCTCAACCCCTTGCCGATCGCCGTGGCCAGCCTCAAGGAAAGCGCATGCCTGGAACAGGTCGAAGCCTGGCTGGACGAGGTTGGCGCCGAGGTGCTGGTCAATACCACAGGCTTTGCCCTGTCCAGCCCCGAACGGCCCAACCTGCGCCCGTTCCGTCGCGACATCCCGGTGCTCCAGGCCATTTGCGCGCAGGACAACCAGCCCGGTTGGGAAGCCAGCGAGCAAGGCCTGGGCGCGCGCGACCTGGCCATGCACATTGCCTTGCCGGAACTGGACGGGCGCATCATCACCCGCCCGGTCAGTTTCAAGGACATGGCCTGGCGCAGCGAGCGCAGCCAGTCCGACGTGGTCTGCTACCGTGCCCACCCCGAACGCATGGATTTCGTCGCCGAGCTGGCCCGCCGCTGGGTCGAGCTGGCGCGTTTGCCCAATGCCCAGAAGCGGGTGGCCCTGGTGTTGGCCAACTACCCGACCCGGGATGGCCGCATCGGCAACGGTGTCGGCCTGGACACGCCAGCGGCTGCGTTGAACATCCTCAAGGCGCTGCGGGCCGAAGGTTACCCGTTGGCCGATTTGCCGGGCAGCGGCACGCAACTGATTCAGCAACTGCTGGGTGGTGTGACCAATGACCTTGACCAGCTGGACCTGCGCCCCTGCGCGCAAAGCCTGAGCCTGGCCGATTACCAGGCTGCCTTCGAGCGCCTGCCAGAGGCCAACCGCCAGGCCGTGCTGGAACGCTGGGGGCCGCCGCAGCAGGACCCGATGTACCGCAGTGGCCGGCTGATGGTGGCCGGCCTGCGCTTCGGCCTGACCTTCGTCGGTATCCAGCCGGCCCGCGGCTACCAGGTGGACCCCAGCGCGGTGTACCACGACCCCGACCTGGTGCCGCCCCACGGCTACCTGGCGTTTCACTTCTGGCTGCGCCATGCCTTTGCCGCCGACGCGGTGATCCACGTGGGCAAGCACGGCAACCTCGAATGGTTGCCCGGCAAGGGCGTCGGCTTGTCAGCGCAATGCTGGCCGGATGCGTTGCTCGGCCCGCTGCCGAACATCTACCCGTTCATCGTCAATGACCCCGGCGAGGGCGCCCAGGCCAAACGGCGCACCCAGGCGGTGATCATCGACCACCTGATGCCGCCGCTGACGCGCGCCGAAACCTACGGCCCGTTGCGCCATCTGGAACAACTGGCGGATGAATTCTATGAAGCGCAACTGCTCGACCCAAGGCGTGCCCGCGAGCTGCAGCGCGACATCCTCGAACTGGTCAAGGCCAACCACATCGACCGCGAATTGCAATTGGAAGGGCAACTGGATGATGCCGCCGTGTGGCTGCCGCGCCTGGACACCTACCTGTGCGACCTGAAGGAATCGCAGATTCGCGATGGCCTGCATGTGTTCGGCCAGTCGCCGCAAGGGCGGCTGCGCGTGGATACCCTGCTGGCGCTGTTACGGGTCGAGCGGGGCGATGGTCGCGGCGGCAATGCCAGCCTGCTGCGCGTGCTGGCCAAGGCGCTGGTGCCGGGTTTCGACCCGCTCGATTGTGACCTCGGCCAGCCGTGGCAGGGCGTGCGACCCGCGCAACTGCTGGCCCTGAGCGACGAACCTTGGCGTACCTGTGGCGACACCCGCGAACGTCTCGAACTGTTGGCCTTGCAGGTAATCGAGCAGGCACTGGATGGCACCGTACAGTTACCGGCAGAGGGCGAATGGCAACCGGTCCATGACGTGGTGCAGGCCCTGCGTGAAACGGTGGCACCCAGCCTGGACGCCTGCGGTAACGCCGAAATCAGCGGCCTGCTGGCCGCGCTGGCAGGGCGTTTCGTGCCTGCCGGCCCCAGTGGTGCACCCAGCCGTGGGCGCCTGGATGTGCTGCCCACCGGTCGTAACTTCTATACCGTGGATGTGCGCAACCTGCCCACCACCACGGCCTGGCGCCTGGGCTTCGCCTCGGCCAACCTGATCCTCGAACGTCACCTGCAGGACCATGGCGACCACTTGCGCCAGCTCGGCCTGTCGGTATGGGGCACGGCGACCATGCGCACAGGTGGCGACGACATCGCCCAGGCCATGGCACTGATGGGGGTACGCCCGGTCTGGGCCAGTGGCAGCCAGCGTGTCGACGATTTCGAGATCCTGCCGTTGAGCCTGCTCGACCGCCCGCGGGTGGACGTGACCTTGCGCGTTTCCGGGTTTTTCCGCGATGCCTTCGGCAACCTCATTCGCCTGTTCGATGCCGCTGTGCAGGCGGTCGCTGCGCTGGACGAGCCGGACGATCTCAACCCTCTGGCTGCCCGGGTGCGCAGCGAGCGTGCCACGCTGCAGGCGCAAGGGCTGGATGCCGAGCAGGCTGCGCGCCAGGCTGGTTGGCGGGTGTTCGGCGCCAAACCCGGGGCCTATGGCGCAGGGGTGCAGAACGCCATCGACGGGCGCCTGTGGCACAGCCGCGACGACCTGGCCGAGGTCTACCTCAACCATGGCGGCTATGCCTACGGCGGCAGCGACGACGGGACACCGGCCCGCGCCCAGTTCGCCCAGCGCCTGGCCAGGGTGCAGGCGGTGTTGCAGAACCAGGACAACCACGAGCACGACCTGCTCGACTCCAACGACTATTACCAGTTCCAGGGTGGCATGCTGGCGGCGTCGGAAACCTTGTCCGCTGCGGCGGTGGCCAGCTACCACGGCGACCACAGCCAGGCCGACCGACCGCGCATCCGTACCCTCAAGGAAGAGCTGAACCGGGTCATCCGCGCCCGTGCACTCAACCCGAAGTGGATCGACGGGGTCAAGCGCCATGGCTACAAGGGCGCGTTCGAGATGGCGGCGACGGTCGACAACCTGTTTGCCTTCGATGCCACCACGCACCTGATCGACGACCATCATTACCAGTCGCTGGCCGATGCCTATGTGCTCGACCCGGCGACCCGCAACTTCATGCGCGAGCACAACCCCGAGGCCTTGCGCGACCTTACCGAGCGCCTGCTGGAGGCCCAGCAACGCGGCCTGTGGCAGGCGCCGGGTGATTACCGCGAAGCCCTCGAGGAGCAACTGCTCGACGGCGAGGAACAGGCTTGAAATGAGTGAACCCGTGCAATTTCCGCTGGCCGCCGTGGTCGCTGCCGACGACCTCAAGCTGGCGCTGTGCCTGACGGCTATCGACCCGAAGATCGGCGGTGTGCTGATCGAGGGGCCGCGTGGCATGGCCAAGAGCACCCTGGCCCGTGGCCTCGCCGACCTGCTGGGGGAGGGGCCGTTCGTCACCCTGCCGCTGGGGGCCAGCGAGGAACGCCTGGTCGGCACTCTCGACCTGGATGCTGCGCTCGGGCAGGGCAAGGCGCAGTTTTCCCCGGGCGTGCTGGCCCAGGCCGATGGCGGCGTGCTGTACGTCGACGAGGTCAACCTGCTGCCCGACACCCTGGTCGACCTGTTGCTCGACGTGGCGGCCAGCGGTACCAACCGGGTCGAGCGTGACGGCATTTCGCACCGGCACAGTGCCCGCTTCGTATTGATCGGCACCATGAACCCGGAGGAAGGCGAACTGCGCCCGCAGCTGCTCGACCGCTTCGGCCTGAACGTGGCCCTGGAAGGCTTGCCCGAGCCGGCAGCGCGTCAACAGATCATTCGTCGCCGCCTGGCGTTCGACAGCGACCCGCAGGCTTTCTGTGCGCAATGGGCCCCGGCCCAGGCGCAATTGCGCGAACGCTGCCAGGCCGCCCGCCACGCCCTGGCCGATATCGCCCTGGACGACCAGGCGCTGGCCTGGATCACCGAGCGCTGCTATGCCGCCGGGGTCGATGGCCTGCGTGCCGACCTGGTCTGGTTGCGGGCTGCGCGCGCGCACTGCGCCTGGCGCGGTGCTGCAGCCATCGAAGAGGCCGATGTCGAGGCGGTGGCCGAGTTCGCCCTGCGCCATCGTCGCCGGGTTACTCCCCAGGCCAACCCGCCTTCGACGCCGTCGCAAGCTGGGCAGCAGCCTGTGCCGCAGGGTGCCGGTAACCCGGGTGAACAGGCCGGGCAGGGCGACTGGGGGGCATTGCCGGCGCAGCCGGTCGCCAGCGGCGCCCGCCGTGAGGTGCCGAACTGGGCAAAAAAGCCCTGAGCATCCCCCAGCCAACTGCCAAGGGGCCGGATGCCAAAGCAGGCGCAGGCAAGCAGCACGGTACCCGCACGGGCCGTGCGCGGCATGCCGCCAGCGGTCGGGTGGCCTGGCTGCCGACCTTGCTCAAGGGCCGGCCACGGCTGCGCCAGGACCTGTGCTGGCAGCTGCGCCAGGCCAGGCCAGCCGAGTTGTGGCTGGTTATCGTCGATGCCTCGGCCTCGACCCGGCGCCACCAGGCGCTGGCGCAGACCAAGGGGCTGCTGGCGACACTGTTCGACCAGGCGTACCGCCAGCGCGCCAGGCTGGCCCTGCTGACTGCCAGCGGGCGCACGCCGCAGTGGCAACGTCACGGCCTGAAGGCTTCGGCCGCCTTGCAGCCGTGGCTGCACGCCTTGGGTGCCGGTGGCGGAACGCCGTTGCTTGCCGCACTGGAACAGGCCCGGCATTGGCTCCAGGCGCGGCAACGCGCCCACCCGCAGGAAGCGTTGCGTTGCCTGGTGTTTACCGATGGCCGCCTGCAGCATTGCAATGGTGTACAGCCGATGCCGTGCACCACGCTGCTGGTGGATATGGAAATGGCGCCGGTGCGCCTGGGGCGCGCGCAGCGTCTGGCGGAACAACTGCAAGCGGATTATCAGCACTTGCAACAGTTCAAGATCCGGGAGTGAAAAGTACCGGCGCGACACAATGTCGCAACAAGCAGCGTTGCCAGAACAGCAACTGAGGAAGTTATACAAGTGCGTGGCAAGCACGCACTTGGTTTTTGCCGGGTTATATTATTTCGGCATCGACCACGGTTGCAGGTCGTAACCTTTTTCGCAGAGTTCCGCGCGCACTTCTTCAATCAGGCTGGCCCACTGGGCCGGGTCGGAATAGATGCTCGACGACACTTGCTTGCTGCCGATGCGGGTGCTGGTCCGGTCGATCACTGCCAGGCTCAGTTCACCAGTACCGTTGGGGGCATCCCAGGCTACGCACTGGAAGGGTTCGAAGGCGTGGTCGGCAATCAGCAGTGCTTCGTTGACACGGAGCGGGGCATTCATGGTTCGGTCTCTCTATGGTCCCAAACATCCAGATGAAGTCCGCGTTGCTTTAAAGTCGCCTCAGTGGTCGCGAAGTGCAGCGCGGGGTTATGTGTACTGATGCTCAATGTCCGGGGGCAAGTCACACAGGGTTGGTAAAAAATTTTTCAGGGCGGTGTTTCATCCCGGCCCTTGCCGCCATGTGATGTCGATAAAGTGCGAAAATTCCCATGGCAGATTGTAAAAAAATGATTCGGCAGACAGACGGTACTGGGCACCGTCAACTTCGTTGCTACTGTTAATCGGGCGCCACAACTTGCTGTTTTATTTCACAAAACCAAAAACTGGCGCCAAGGATCGGTCATGCAACAGCCAGCCGCCCAACGCCGTCTGCTCATCGTCGACCCTTGCGACGACTGCCACCGCTTGTTGCCAGGCCTGCGCAGCGCAGGCTGGGATGTGGACAGCTGCAGGCTCGGCGCCGCGCTGGATCAACCTTGCGATGTGGGCCTGTTACGCTTGCAGGCTAGCCACCTGAGGCATCCGGATGCGGTCAAGGACCTGATCACGCGCAGCAACACCGAATGGATTGCCGTGCTCAGCGCCGAACAGCTGCGCATGCCGGCGGTCGGCGATTTTGTCTGCGAATGGTTTTTCGACTTCCACACCCTGCCATTCGACGTATCCCGGGTGCAGGTCACCCTGGGCCGTGCCTTCGGCATGGCCCGCCTGCGCGGCAGGGGCGTGCGCAAGGCCGAGGAAACCACCCACGAGCTGCTGGGTGAAAGCCGCCCGATCCGCGAGCTGCGCAAGCTGCTGGGCAAGCTGGCACCCACCGAGTCGCCAGTGCTGATCCGTGGTGAAAGCGGCACCGGCAAGGAGCTGGTCGCGCGCACCCTGCATCGCCAGTCGCAGCGCAGCGAGCAACCGTTCATCGCCATCAACTGCGGGGCGATACCCGAACACCTGATCCAGTCGGAATTGTTCGGCCACGAAAAAGGGGCGTTCACCGGTGCCCACCAGCGCAAGACCGGGCGCATCGAAGCCGCCCACGGCGGCACGCTGTTCCTCGACGAAATTGGCGACCTGCCGCTGGAGCTGCAGGCCAACCTGCTGCGCTTTCTGCAGGAAAAGCATATCGAGCGCGTGGGCGGCAGCCAGCCGATCCCGGTGGATGTGCGGGTGCTGGCGGCTACCCATGTGGACCTGGAAAAGGCCATCGCACAAGGGCGCTTCCGTGAGGACCTTTACTACCGCCTCAACGTCCTGCAGGTTGTCACCGCGCCACTGCGTGACCGGCATGGTGACTTGGCTATGCTGGCCAGCCATTTTGCCCAGTTCTACAGCCTGGAAACCGGGCGTCGCCCGCGGTCGTTCAGCGACCACGCCCTGGCGGCCATGGGCCGGCATGACTGGCCGGGTAACGTGCGCGAGCTGGCCAACCGGGTACGCCGCGGGCTGGTCCTTGCCGAAGGCCGGCAAATCGAAGCGCAGGACCTGGGGCTGGATACGCTCGAGCCGGCACAACCGCCACTGGGCACGCTGGAGGAGTACAAGCACCGGGCCGAGCGCCAGGCGCTATGCGACGTGCTCAACCGGCACAGTGACAACCTGAGCGTGGCGGCCAAGGTGCTGGGTATTTCGCGACCGACATTCTATCGGTTGCTGCACAAGCACCAGATACGCTGAGGGCGGGTTCGCCCGGTCCTTGCAGGATCGTGCGAACCCGCTGGCGCTACGCTCAATGCGGCCCGCGTGGAATGGTCTTGAGCAAGTCTTCCGGGCTGATGTGCCCGACCACCTGGGCCACCGCGCTGCCTGGGGTCGGCAGGTCGATGATGTGGCTCTTCATCTTGCCGATCACATGCATTTCGCACGGCTTGCAGTCGAACTTCAGGGTCAGTACTTCGTCGCCCTGAATCAGCTGCATCGGCGCCACCTTGGTACGCACGCCGGTCACGCCTTTGGCCTGCTTGGGGCACAGGTTGAAGGAGAAACGCAGGCAGTGCTTGGTGATCATCACCGGCACTTCGCCATGCTCTTCATGGGCCTCGTAGGCTGCGTCGATCAGTTGCACCCCGTGGCGGTGGTAGAAGTCACGGGCCTTCTGGTTGTACACGTTGGCCAGGAACGACAAATGCGACTCGGGGTATACCGGCGGTGGCGTGGTCTCGGCCTTGCGCCCACCACGCGGGTGCGCCTGCACACGTGCCGCGGTCAACGCCTCGATGGCTTCGCGGCGCAGGGCCTTGAGCTGCGAGTTGGGGATGAAGAACGCCTGCGGGGCATCCAGTTCGATGCTGTCGGCGTGGTACATCGTAGTACCCAGCTGGCCGAGCAGGTCGTGCAACTGCTCCAGCGCCTGCTGCGGCTTGTTGGCCGGGCCGAACGGGCCGTCCAGCGCCACCTGCGCGTTCACACCTTCTTCGCTGGTGACGGTCAGCGCCAGGCGCTGCTCGCGCAATACCGCGTGCCAGTGCACGCCGACCCGGCGTTCGGCCGAGGTGCGTTGCAGGGCCTGCTGCCAGTTGTGGTCGAGGTTGCGCGACAGCGGGTGGTTGGGCCGCAGCTTGTGCAGGCCTTCGGGCATTTCGTTGGGCTCGACGCGGTAACGGTAGCGCTTCTCGCCGTCTTCCTCGAACGCGCTGCGCAGCTCGGCGATGTTGGCGCGGAAACCCACCACTTCGCGCTTGACCAGCACGTTGAGGCCGTCGCCATTGGTCAGCGGCACTTCGGTGACTACCTGCAGGTCGCGCTTGCCGACCTTCTCCACCACACCTACCGGCAGGCCGGTGAAGGTTGGCGAGTCGAAGGCACCGATGTCGACCTTGCGCTCGGTGACGAAGTAGTCGGTGCTGCCACGGTGGAAGGTCTTGTCCGGGTCGGGCACGAAGAAATGCTCGGTGCGGCCGCTGGAGGCGCGGGCCAGCTCCGGGCGGTCTTCGAGGATGGCGTCGAGTTCCTTGCGGTAGTGGGCAGTGATGTTCTTCACATAGCCCATGTCCTTGTAGCGGCCTTCGATCTTGAACGAGCGTACGCCGGCATCGACCAGGTCGCGCAGGTTGGCGGTCTGGTTGTTGTCCTTCATCGACAGCAGGTGCTTCTCGAAGGCCACCACGCGGCCCTGGTCATCCTTCAGGGTGTAGGGCAGGCGGCAGGCCTGGGAGCAATCGCCACGGTTGGCGCTGCGGCCGGTCTGCGCGTGGGAGATGTTGCACTGGCCGGAGAAGGCCACGCACAACGCGCCGTGGATGAAGAACTCGATGGCGGCGTCGGTCTCGGCGGCAATGGCGCGGATCTGCTGCAGGTTCAGCTCGCGGGCCAGCACCAGCTGGGAGAAGCCGGCCTGGTCGAGGAACTTGGCCCGCTCCAGGGTGCGGATGTCGGTCTGCGTACTGGCGTGCAGCTCGATCGGCGGGATGTCCAGTTCCATCACGCCCAGGTCCTGCACGATCAAGGCATCGACGCCGGCGTCGTACAACTGGTGGATCAGCGTGCGGGCGGGTTCCAGTTCGTTGTCGTGGAGGATGGTGTTGATGGTGGTGAAAACGCGTGCGTGGTAGCGATGGGCGAACTCGACCAGTTCGGCGATATCGCTGACTTCGTTGCAGGCGTTATGGCGCGCGCCGAAGCTCGGGCCGCCGATATAGATGGCGTCAGCGCCGTGCAGGATCGCTTCGCGGGCGATGGCAACGTCACGGGCAGGGCTGAGCAGTTCCAGGTGATTCTTTGGAAGGGACATGTCGTTATAGGTTCGGGCTGTCACGGTTTAGGCGGGCATTGTAGCGGCGAAAGCGGACGGCGACATCATTGCGCTGCCCAGAGGTGCAGGTCGGTAGCGGATACAGTCCTGTGCAGGAGCGGCCTTGCGTCGCGAAAGGGCTGCGCAGCGCCCCCAGGCCATCAGCTGCGCCGCCGATATCGCCGGGGCCGCGTTGCGGCCCATCGCGACGCCAGGCCGCTCCTGCACGGATTTTGCGTTACGGACCGCTCAGCGCTTGGCGGCCATCGCGGTCACTTCCACGCGCATGCCTTCGACCGCCAGCGCGGCCACGCCCACGGCGGCGCGTACTGGCCAGGGCTTGCTGAAGTAGCGCTGGTACACCTCGTTGAATGCCGCGCGGTCGGCCATGTCGGTCAGGTAGATGGTCAGGTGCAGCACGCGGTCCATGCCGCTGCCGGCTTTTTCCAGCGCCACCTTCAGCGCCTGCAGGGTGCACTCGCTTTGCTCGACGATGCCACCCAGCTCCAGGCTGCCATCGGCGTGGGTCGGGATCTGGGTGGTGACCAGCACGCCATTGTATTCGGCGACGTCAGATGAGATCGACTCGGCGTCCGGGTCCGGGGTGTAGATGATGTCTGCATTTGCCATGGTGTATCGTGCCTTGCAACGGAAGGAAAGCGGCAAGCCTACGCGAGCGCGCTGGCCCGGTCGAGGGCGCCCCGGTGTTTGAAATGCCTGGCGTTCGCCGTCACAATCGCGCCCCATTGCAAAGCCAGGGGTTTACCGTGAACGAACATACATTGTCCAGGCGCCTGGAGCGCGTGGCCGCCTATGTGCCACAAGACGCGCGCCTGGCCGACATCGGCTCGGACCACGGCTACCTGCCGGTGGCCCTGATGTTGCGTGGCGTGCTGGCGGCAGCGGTTGCCGGCGAGGTGGCACAGGCACCGTTCGCCTCGGCCCAGCGCAACGTGCGCAGGAACGGCCTGGACGGCCGGGTCAGCGTGCGCCTGGCCGATGGCCTGGCAGCGATCGAGCCGCAGGACCGCATCTCGGTGGTGAGCATCTGTGGCATGGGCGGCGACACCATGTGTGACATTCTCCAAGCCGGCAAGCAGCGCCTGGCTGGCGTCACCCGCCTGGTGCTCCAGCCCAATGGCGGTGAGCGCGAGCTGCGCCAATGGCTGATGGACAATGGCTTGCGCATCGTCCACGAGGAACTGCTGCGGGAGAACCGCTTCGACTACGAGATCATCGTCGCCGAGCCAGGTGCGGCGGCGTACACCGCTGAACAGCTGTATTTCGGCCCGCTGCTGTTGCAGGAGAAAAGCGAGGCGTTCCTGGTCAAGTGGCGGCGCATGCTGCGGCAGAAGCAGCAGACCCTGGCCAACTTCGAGCGGGCTCGCGATGCGGTGCCTCAAGCGAAGCTCGACCACTTCAGGCAACAGCTGGGCTGGATCAACACAGTCCTGGCCTGAGTCATTGCTGCGAGCAGTTGCCCATCTCCCGGTAGTCGATTTCACGCTGCTGGCCCTGGTGGTCGACATACACCATGTGCGCGGTGCCGACCTGGCAGTCGGCGGCGTTGCTGGCCGGGGTGATGGAAATGACCTTGGCCACGTCCAGCGGCATGCCGTATTCGTAGTGGGTACTGGCGGGCTGGCTGCTGGCGGTGTCGGCGAGAGCGCCGAACGAGGCGAGGCTGGCGGCTATGGCAAGGACAGTGATCGAGCGTTTCATGGCAGGCTCCTTTCAGTGGATGACTCATGATCCATTCATTGGTCATCCACAATAAATGGGCTGATCCGTGATAGATTCCTGCCTATAGCGCAAGAATAATGTGATCAAGGAGCCCATTCATGGACATGCTGCATGCCATGCGTACCTTCGCCCGGGTCGTGGAATGCGGCAGCTTCGCTGCGGCTGCCAACGCCCTGGACATTTCCGCGGCGCAGGTATCGCGCATTGTTGCCGAGCTGGAAAACCAGCTGCAGACCCGCCTGCTGCACCGTACGACGCGGCGTTTACGCATGAGCGAGGCCGGCGAGCGATTTCTTGAGCGCTCGCGGCAGATCCTGTTGCTGACCGAAGAAGCGGTGGGCGAAGCCCGTGGTGCGCACCTGACCCCGCGTGGCCACCTGCGTCTGCATTGCCCGCACGGCCTGGGGCTGTTGCTGATGCCGCTGGTGGCCGGCTACAACGCGCTGTGCCCGGAGGTGGTGATCGAGCTGACCCTGTCGCAGCGCAACCCCGACCCACTGGCCGAAGGGCATGACGTGGTGATTACCGTAGACGGGGCCCTGCCGGACTCGCAGTTGATCGCCGTGCCGCTGGGCAACATCTTCAGCATTCCGTGTGCGGCGCCCAGCTATCTGCAGGCCCACGGCGTACCCGAGCGCCCGGAAGACCTGCACCAGCACCGCTGCCTGCGCATGGCCTACCCGATGTACGAAGGGGACTGGGTATTCCCGCAAGGGGTGGACCAGTGCGTGATCGCGCCGAGCGACAGTTTCTCCACCAACGTTGCCGACGCCATGCTGGTGGCCAGCGAGTTGGGCATGGGCATTGGCCTGCTGCCGTTCTATACCGCCAGCCAGGCGATCGAACAGGGGCGCTTGTGCCGCTTGCTGGCCCCGTACCGGCTGCGGGAGAACGCGCTGTACGCGGTATACCCGTCACGCCATTACCTGGATGCCAAGGTACGGACCTGGATCGACTACCTCAAGGAGCAGTTGCCGGCGTTGTTCGAGGGCCATGCCAGCGTGGTGGATGATGCGCGCTATTGGCGATAGCCGAGTGGGGGGCGGTTAACGCTGGCCTGTGTAGGAGCGGCCTTGTGTCGCGACAGGGCCGCATGGCGGCCCCAGCAATGTGTGCATCAAAGCTGACATCCTGGGGCGGCGTTGCGGCCCTGTCGCGACACGAGGCCGCTCAGGGTGCGTGCAAGGCTTTAAATCGGGTAGTGCTTCAACTCGCGGGCAATCAGCATCCGCTGGATCTCGCTCGAGCCTTCATAGATCTGCGTGATCCGCGCATCGCGGTAGTAGCGCTCCACCGGGTAGTCCTCCAGGTAGCCATACCCTCCATGCACCTGGATCGCCATCGAGCACACCCGCTCGGCCATTTCCGAAGCGAACAGCTTGGCCTGTGACGCTTCCGACAGGCACGGCTTGCCGGCGCTGCGCAGGCGCGCGGCATGCAGGATGAGCAGGCGCGCGGCATTCACCTGTACCTGCATGTCGGCCAGCAGGTTGGCGATGCTCTGGTGCTCGTTGATCGGCTTGCCGAACTGCACGCGGTCACGTGAGTACAGCAGCGCGGCTTCGAAGGCGGCGCGGGCAATGCCCAAGGCTTGCGCGGCAATGCCGATGCGGCCGCCTTCGAGGTTGGACAGGGCGATGGCCAGGCCCTTGCCACGTTCACCGAGGATATTGGCAGCGGGGATGCGGCAGTTGTCGAAGGTCACGGCGCAGGTATCGGAGGCGCGGATGCCCATCTTGTGCTCGCTGCGGTCGACCTTGAAGCCCGGTTTGTCGGTGGGCACCAGGAATGCCGACAGGCCCTTCTTGCCCAGCTCAGGGTCGGTCACCGCGAAGACGATCGCCAAGCCGGCGCGGCGGGCGTTGCTCACGAACTGCTTGGCACCGTTGATTACCCACTGGCCGTCCACCAGCTCGGCGCGAGTGCGCAGGTTGTGCGCTTCGGAGCCGGCCTGCGGTTCGGTCAGGCAGAAGCAGCCGATCACTTCGCCACTGGCCAGGCGCGGCAACCACTGCTGTTGCTGCTCGGCAGTGCCGTAGGCCAGCAGCGGGCCACAGCCCACCGAATTGTGGATGCTCATCATCGCCCCGGTGGCGCCACAGCCGGCGGCGATCTCTTCGACGGCCAGGGCGTAGGCGACATAGTCGGTGTAGCTGCCGCCGAATTGTTCCGGCACGACCATGCCCAGCAGGCCCAGTTCGCCCATCTTGCGCACCACGCCATCGTCGATCCAGCCGGCCTTTTCCCAGGCCTGGGCATGCGGGGCGATCTCGCCGCGGGAGAAGTCCCGGGCCATGTCGCGGATCATGATCTGTTCTTCGCTCAGTTCCAGGTCTTGCATCTGTGTACTCCCCGGCTCACAGGCCTTCGAAGAATTGTTCGACGCGCTGGCGCTGCAACGCGGTCAGGGTCGGTGGGTTCCAGCGTGGCTGCTTGTCCTTGTCGATGATCAGCGCACGCACACCCTCGATGATGTCGCCGTGCTGGAACCACTGGCGGTCCAGGTGCAGCTCCATGGCAAAGCAGTCCTCCAGGCCCAGGTGGCGGCCGCGGCGCAGCATCTCCAGGGTAACCGCCATGGCCAGCGGCGAGCGGCTTTCCAGCTGCTCGGCGGTGGCCACGGCCCAGGCGTGGCTGTCGCCAATGCTGACTGCGCGCAGTTGCTCGACGATCGCCGGCACATCGGGCAGGGCGAAGAAGTGGTCGATGACCGGGCGCAGCTTTTCCAGCGGGGCATCGTCGAGCACCTGGGTGCCGAGCCTGGCCAGCAGGTTCTGCAAGTCCTTGAGCGGGTGGTCGCCAAAGCGCAACTGGTCGAGGCCGTGGTCGAGGGCGGCGAGCTTGTCGCTGGCCAGGTACCAGTCGGCCAGGCCGCAGTACAGCGCATCGGCTGCCTGGATCTGCGCGCCGCTGACGCCCAGATAGGTGCCCAGCTCGCCAGGGATGCGCGACAGGAAGTAGCTGCCGCCGACATCCGGGAAGTAACCGATGCCCACTTCGGGCATGCCCAGGCGGCTGCGCTCGGTGACCACGCGCAGGTCGCAGCCCTGGGCCAGGCCCATGCCGCCGCCCAAGGTGAAGCCGTCCATCAGCACCAGCACCGGCTTGCGGTAATGGTGGATGACCAGGTCGAGCGCATATTCCTCGACGAAGAACGTCTCGTGCAGCGTTTCGCCCGCTTTGAAGCTGTCATGCAGCGAACGGATGTCGCCACCGGCGCAGAAGCCTTTGGGCCCCTCGCCACGCAGTACCACGGCCTGCACCTGCGGGTCGTTGGCCCACAGGTCGAAGTGCCGGCGCAGGCTGCGCACCATGTCCAGGGTCAGGGCATTGAGGCCGGCAGGGCGGTTCAGGGTCAGGTGGCCGATGTGGTTGCGGACTTCGGCCAGCACAGGGGCGGTGGCTGAGGTAGTAGCGTGCGCAGTCATTGCGTTCTCCCTGCTTTGTTATTGATTTTCCAAGTGAAGTCTGGAATTCGCTGGAGGATCGCAGAATCCTGTCATGCGAATTTGCCGTGCACAATCGACATATCTGCAGGGGGATTCTGCATTTTTGCCTTGGCCGACGCTACCGCCACTCTAGCAAGGTTTCGGCTGGCCCTCGAACTGGGCGCGGCCCTAGGGCCAGGTAGTACCGCATGAACATTGCCAGATGTCAGGCGGCCCGGGTCTTGCCCCAAGCCATGCACCACGCAGCTGCCAGATGACGCCCAGCGTTTTCTCGCGCACACTGCGGAAAATTCCCAAGCCCGTTCCCCGCCACCCTGTGGGGCACAGCCGGAGAAGAAAATGGCGCGACAACTCATAACAAACGCCCACGATCCGTTGCACGAATCCCGCCAGGCCCGTTTGAAGCTGGCCAGCGAAGGCGAGCTGCCGCTGGGCATGCTGCGCGACGAGATAGACGCCTCCTGGCGCCGCAGCCTGGGCCATGGCCTGGACTGCCTGCAGGGCGAGCAGGTTGGTCTGGGCCTGCAGAAAGGCCATGACTTGCGCATGCTGCTGGAGCGCAACCGCCTGCTGGTCGACGCCGTCACTCCGGAACTGGACTATCTGGTCGCGCGCCAGGGCAAGGCCGGTATCGTCATCCTCGGCGATGCCCAGGCCAATGTGCTGACCATCGAAGGGCAGAAGCACGTGCTGCAGCGCGAAGGCCTGCGCGACCTGCACCCGGGCAGTTGCTGGAGCGAGTCGCTGCGCGGCACCAATGCCATCGGCACGGCGGTGGTGGAAGGCCGGCCAACGCTGATCAACTGCGGCGAACATTACCTGGACCGCCTCAGCCCGTTCTCCTGCACCTCCGTGCCGCTGCGCGACCCGCAAGGCGAAGTGATCGGTGTGCTCGACATCACCCGCGAAGGCGTGATGGCGCAGCCCCAGGACAGCTTGTCGACGCTGATGCTGGCAGCCGGCAACATCGAAAGCCGGCTGTTCGGCTTGTGCCACCCGGAGCAGTGGGTGCTGGCTTTCCACAGCCGCCCGCAGTACCTCAACAGCGCCTGGCATGGGCTGCTGGCACTGAGCCTGGATGGCGAAGTACTGGCCGCCAACGACAGTGCCTGCCAGTTGTTGCAAGTGCTGCGCCATGAATTGATCGGGCGGCGCAGCAGCGACCTGTTGGGCGAACGTGCACCGGCCTTCATCGCCCGCCTGTGGCAGGGCGGGGTGAGCAGTGTGCAAACGGCCAAGGGCGAGTTTCATTTCCGCGCCCTGCAGTTGCCGCGCCATGCCCGGGTCAATGGCAGCACACCGGCCGGCAAGCCGGCGCCGAGCAAGCAGTCGCCGGCACTGGATGCCCTGGCCGGTGGTGACCCACGCCTGGCACGCAACCTGCGCATGGCCGGCCAGGGCTTGGGCAGTGGCCTGCCGGTGCTGCTGCTGGGTGAGACCGGCACCGGCAAGGAAGTGGTCGCCCGGGCCTTGCACCAGGCCAGCGCGCGGGCCGACAAGCCGTTCGTGGCGGTCAACTGCGCGGCCATTCCCGAAGGGCTGATCGAGTCCGAGCTGTTTGGCTACCGCGAGGGCGCGTTTACCGGTTCGCGCCGGGGTGGCATGGTCGGGCGGCTGATGCAGGCTCATGGCGGCACGCTGTTCCTCGACGAGATCGGCGACATGCCGCTGGCCCTGCAGGCGCGCCTGCTGCGCGTGTTGCAGGAGCGGCGGGTGGCGCCGCTGGGGGCGGGTGACGAGCAGGACATTGACGTGGCGCTGATCTGCGCCACTCACCGCGACCTCAAGCGCCTGGTACAGGAGCAGCGTTTCCGCGAGGACCTGTACTACCGGGTCAACGGCGTGTCGCTGCGCCTGCCGGCGCTGCGCGAGCGCGATGACCTGGCCGCGATCATCCAGGGATTGCTGGACAAGTCCGAGGCGCGCGGGGTCACGCTCGACCCGGCGCTGAGCGCGTTGCTCGCAGGGTTCGACTGGCCGGGCAACATCCGCCAGCTGGAAATGGTCGTGCGCACGGCACTGGCCATGCGCGAGGACGGCGAGCAAGTGCTGACCCTGGACCACCTCACCGATTGCCTGCTGGACGAACTGGCCAGCGCCACGCCAGCCTCCGGCAGCCTCAAGGACAACGAACTGGAAATGATCCGCGGCGCCCTGGCGCGCCACCAGGGCAACGTGTCCGCCGCCGCCGAGGCGCTTGGTATCAGCCGGGCCACGTTGTACCGCAAGCTCAAACAGCTGCGGGGCTGACATGGGCAGCCTGTTCGCCCGGCTGGTAGAGTCCAGCAACCCGGTCCTCATGCGCCAGGCGTTGGCCTGGTTGTACAGTTTCGTGCGCCCGCATCGGCGCGCCATCGGCTTGTTGCTGGGCTTGTCGCTGGGCGCCTCGCTGCTGGCCCTGGCGCAACCCTGGCTGGTCAAGACACTGATCGACGAGGGCTTGCTGGCCAAGGACTACCAGACGCTGTGGCACATGGCGGCGATCATGATCGCTGCCGGCCTGCTGGGCACTGTGCTGGCCGGGGTCAACCGCTACCTGCACACGCGTTTGTCGGGGCGCATCCTGTTTGCCCTGCGCGATGACCTTTATCGGCACCTGCAGCAATTGTCGCCGACGTTCTATGGTCGGCGACGTATCGGCGACCTGCTGTCGCGGCTGGATGGTGACGTGGCGGAGATCCAGCGCTTTGCCGTGGATTCACTGTTCTCGGCGGTGTCCGCGGTGATTGGCCTGGCGGGCGCGTTGGCGTTGATGCTGATGCTGTCGTGGCAGTTGTCGCTGCTGCTGGCGCTGCTGGTGCCGATCGAAGTGCTGTGGCTGCGCTGGATGCGGCGCAAGGTCGAGCATGAAGTGCGCAACCTGCGCGAACGTTCGGCAGATGTGTCGGCGTTCCTGGTGGAAACGTTGCCGGCGATGAAGTTCATCCAGGCGGCCGGCCAGCAAGAGCGCGAGGCCGGGCGCCTGGACCAGCTGGGCCAGGGCTACATGCGTCAGTTGCTCAAGGTACAGGTTACCGAGTTCTTCACCCAGGCCATCCCCGGTACGCTGACCTCCTGGTGTCGCGCCTGCGCGTTCCTGGTCGGCGGCTGGTGGGTGATCCAGGGCACCTGGCAGCTAGGTGCGCTGATCGCTTTTTCCACCTACATGGGCATGGCGGTCGGCCCGGTGCAAAGCCTGCTGGGCCTGTACGTGGCGGTGCAGCGCATGGCCGTGAGCCTGGGGCGGGTAATGGAACTCAAGCAGCAGGCCGTAACCGTGCGCTCGCCGGCCAACCCTCAGCCGATACCCGCTGGCCCGGGCGAACTGCGCCTGGAGGCGCTGAGCTTCGCCCATGAAGGGCGCCAGGGCATGGTGCTGAACAACGTGCATCTGTGCGTACCCGGTGGCCTGAAAGTGGCCATCAGCGGTGCTTCGGGGGGCGGCAAGTCGACCCTGATCGACCTGTTGCAGCGCTTCTACGACCCGGATGCCGGGCGCATTCTGCTCGACGGCACCGACCTGCGCGAGCTGGACCTGGTCGCATTGCGCCGGTGCATCGCGGTGGTCAGTCAGGACATCGTGCTGTTCCGTGGCACCCTGGCGCAGAACCTGGCCTACGGCATGCCCGAAGCCACCCGCGCAGAGCTTGAGCGGGTCGTGCACCTGGCACGGCTGGACAGCCTGGTCGAAAGCTTGCCACAGGGCCTGGACGGCCTGCTCGGTGAGCGTGGCCAGCAATTGTCCGGCGGCCAGAAGCAACGCATCGCCATCGCCCGCGCGGTGCTGCAGGCCCCGGCGATCCTGGTGCTGGACGAGGCCACCTCGGCGGTGGACGAAGCGACCGAGCGTGACGTGATCGCGGCCATCGACCAGTTGTTTGCCGGCCGTACGCGGATCCTGATCAGCCACCGTGCATCGACCCTGGCCGATGCCGACCTGCACCTGCAACTGCACGATGGCCAACTGCAGGTGTTGCCGCGGGAGATGCTCACCCATGGGCACTGATCTGTGCGTGGGCATCATCGACAGCGGCTGCTCGCCGGAACAGGTCCGCGCGCTGCGGGGGGCGCGACGTTTCTGGCTGGAGGATGGCCAGTTGCGCGAAGGTGAGACACTACCCGACCTGCTCGGGCACGGGGGTGCGGTACTGGACGCCTTGCAGCGTGAGGCCGGGTCGGTGCCGGTGCTGGTGGCCCAGGTGTTCACTGACCAGGCCAGTACCAGTGCGTTGCAGGTCGCGGCCGCGCTGCTGTGGCTGGTAGAGGCGGGGGCCAGGTTGGTCAACCTCAGCCTTGGCCTGCAGCAGGATCGGCCCGTGCTGCACCAGGCGTGTGCCGAAGCCGTGGCCGCCGGCGTGCTGCTGTGTGCCTCCAGCCCGGCACAAGGCGGACCGGTGTATCCGGCGAGCTACCCAGGGGTGATTCGAGTCACTGGTGACGCCCGCTGCGCGCCGGGCCAATGGTCGTGGCTTGGCACCCGGCAGGCAGACTTCGGCGGCTATGTGGGGGCGGGTGGCAGGGCCGGCGCGAGCCTGGGGTGCGCGGCCATGAGCGGGCGGATCGCCGCGCTGTTGCGTGAGGCGCCCGGCATGGGCCGCCCGCAGGTGCATGACTGGTTGCGCCAGCATGCGGCGTTCGTCGGCCCCGAGCGACGAGGGGGCGGGCATGGCTGAACCGCGCATTGTGGTGCTGGGCGCAGGCCCGGCGGGCGCGGCCACGGCCATTGGCTTGCGGCGCCTGGGCTACCCGGTCACGGTGGTGTCCGAGTGGCGGCGCTTCGCGGCGGTCGAAGGGGTTTCACAGCGGGTGCTGGAGGGGCTGCGTCACGCGGGCCTTGGCGCTGCCCTGGGCCAGGCGGCGCTGCCGGCCACGCGACGGGTGCAATGGAACGGCCGGCAACTGCAACTGAACCAGGAATTCCTGCTCGACCGGCAACGGTTTGACCGGGCGCTGCGCGACGATCTTCAACAGGCGGGCGTAAGCGTGGTCGAGGGGCGCGTGCGCGACGTCTCGCACGCCGGCGCTCATCAGGTGCGTATGGACGACGGGCAGGTATTGCTGGCCGATTTTTTGGTCGAGGCCCGTGGCCGTCAGGCGCCATTGACGGCTGACCGCCTGCGCGGGCCGGAGACAGTCAGCCTGCTCAATGTCTGGCAGGGCAGCCCAGGTACGCCAGCATCGGCGGTGGAGAGCGTGGCGGATGGCTGGGCGTGGATGGCGCGACTGGAAGATGGCCGCTGCTACTGGCAGGTCACCCTGGACGCCGCCGGTCTGCCGGGCAAGGCCGGGTTGGCAGCGTACTGTGCAGCGCGGCGGGCGCACAGCGCTCTGGTCGCAGAGCTGTTCGACGCCCACGCATTGGCGCCGGCGCAGGTGCATGCGCGCAGTAGTACGGCAATTCTGGCCGGCGAATGCGTCGGGCCGGACTGGATACGGGTGGGCGATGCCGCAATGGCCGTTGACCCGTTGTCGGGCAACGGCATATTCCAGTCGCTGTCTTCGGCGTTGCAGGCGCCGGTGGTGATCAATACGTTGCTGTGCCGGCCCGAGCGGGCTGCATTGGCGCGGCAATTTCACCAGCAGCGGGTCGAACAGCTGTTCTTGCGCTTTGCCAGGATCGGGCGGGATTTCTATGGCCAGGAACAGACTCGGATGGGGCAGCCGTTCTGGGACCGACGCCAGGCATGGCCGGATGGGCAAGCGTTGCATGTGGCGGCAGACTGGCAGGCGCTCAGGGTTGAGCGGCGGCCGGTGTTGCGCGATGGCTGGGTGGACGAGGCCGAGGTGGTGGTGACGGCGGATCAGCCGCTGGGGGTGTGGCATTTGCAGGGGCTGGAGTTGGCGCCAGTCGTGCGGGCGTTGCAGGCTGGCCGGCCACTCGAGGCAGTCTTGACCGGTCGGCCGGTAGGGCAGCAGATGACGTTGCGGCGTTGGCTGGCCGAGCAGGGCTATCGCTGAAAATCCGGGGCCGTGTTGCGGCTCGATCACCGTCAAGCCAGCCCCACCGGGGCAGCACAGGCTGCGAGAGCAGTGGTTTACCTGTGGAGCTGGCTTGCTGGCGCCAGGGCCAGACCAGGGGCGTCGTCAGAGCTTGATCAGCACCGATTTCAGCTCGGTGTAATGCTCGATGGCCGCCGCGCCCATCTCGCGGCCGACACCGGACATCTTGTAGCCGCCAAACGGCAGGGCCGGGTCCAGCGCGCTGTGGCAGTTGACCCACACCGACCCCGACTTGATGCGTGGGATCATCCGGTGCACGGCGGCCAGGTCGTTCGACCAGATGCTCGCGCCCAGCCCATAGGGGTTGTCATTGGCCAGGCCGAGCACTTCGTCGATGTCGTCGAACGGCATCGCCACCAGCACTGGCCCGAAGATTTCTTCCTGAACCAGGCGGTGGCGCTGGCCGACGTCGACGATCACCGTCGGCTTGACGAAGTAGCCTGGCCCGAAGCCTTCGCCGCCACAGGCGATGGTCGCTCCCAGTTCACGGCCAAGCTCGATGTAGCCGGTGACCCGGTCCTGCTGCTTGGCCGAGATCAACGGCCCCATCTGCACCGCCGGGTCCAGTCCGTTGCCGAGTTTCATGCCGTTGGCGATGCCGGCGATGTCGGCCACCACGTTGTCGAAGTGCTTGCGGTGTACATACAGCCGGGAGCCTGCGCAGCACACCTGGCCCTGGTTGAAGAAGATCGCCGTGGCGGCGCCGGCAGCCGCCTCCTGCAGGTTGGCATCGGGCATGACAATGGTCGGCGACTTGCCGCCGAGTTCCAGGGTGACACGGGTCATGTTGTCCATGGCCGCCTTGCCGATCAGCTTGCCAACCTCGGTGGAGCCGGTGAAGGTCAGCTTGTCCACGCCGGGGTGGCGGCTGAGCGCGGCGCCGGCGTTCAGGCCGGTGCCGGTGACCACGTTGAACACGCCGGCCGGGTAGCCGGCTTCGTCCACCAGTTCGGCCAGCTTGAGCACGCTCAGCGGTGTTTCGTCCGCGGGCTTGAGCACGACGGTGCAACCGCTAGCCAGGGCCGGGCCGAGCTTCCAGCAGGCCAGCAGCAACGGGAAGTTCCAGGCGACGATGGCACCGACCACGCCTACCGCTTCGCGGCGGACGAACGCGTGGAACTGGTCGTTGGGCAGCAACGGCAGCGAGGGTTCGACAGTGCTACCCTCGATCTTGGTGGTCCAGCCTGCCATGTAGCGCAGAAAATCGATGGCCAGCTGCACGTCCATCACCTGGGCCACGGCGGCGCTCTTGCCGTTGTTCAGGCATTCCAGTTCGGCCAGCTGGCGGGCGTCGCGCTCCATCAGATCGGCCAGGCGCCACAGCAGGTTCTGCCGTTCGCGTGGGCGCAGGCGGCTCCACGGCGAGTCGTCGAAAGCCTGGCGCGCGGCGCGCACGGCCCGATCGACATCTTCGGCGTCGGCGGCGGGCACTTCACCCAGTACCTCACCAGTGGCGGGGTTGCGGAACGACAGGGTGCGACCGCTGGCGGCATCCTGCCAGTCGGCGCCGATGCGCATCTTCAGCTTGCGTTCGAGAAAGGCGCGGGTGGCGGGCAGGATGGGCAGTTCGGAAAGCATTGGGCTGTGCCTCTTGTCATTGGGTGTGACAGGCAGAGGCGCAATGGCCGTGCCAAGCTGGGCAAGTGCCGATAAAGCATTGAAGGCGTTGGGTTTTGTCTGCGAGCAAGGCTGGGATTGCAAGGTGGCGCTGTTGCACATTGAGACGCTGTGAGACGGTGTTGCAACAGTGGCCTCCCTAACCAGTCCTTGCCGGCGAGTGGCCTGCGTAGCGGTCCTGTCTCAACCTGACACACGCTGTCGCGAAATGGCACGCTGCAGTTGGCCATCGCTGCTGGCATCAAGCGCCCGAAAACCGACTAACAGGTTGAAAGAAAACACTTTTACAACATCTGGCACAGTTCCTGTATCGCAACCGTCACATGCACACCTGCTGTTCCAAAGCGTGCGAAAACGATAAGAACAACAACCGTGGAGGTCTGACCTTGAAGACGACTCGACTCCGGCGGCATGCGGGCAAACTGGCGCTGGTCGCCGCCGCGCTGCTGAGCACCCAGGCCATGGCGGCCGAGCAGGGCCCGAGCCTGTTGCAGAACAAGTGCATGGGGTGCCATATCCCCGAAGGCAACGACACCTACAGCCGTATCAGCCATCAGCGTAAAACACCGGAAGGCTGGCTGATGAGCATCGCCCGCATGCAGGTGATGCACGGCCTGCAGATCAGCGACGACGACCGCCGCACCCTGGTCAAATACCTCGCCGACAAGCAGGGCCTGGCGCCCAGCGAGACCGATGGTGTGCGTTACGCCATGGAGCGCCGGCTGAATACCGTCGAGCAGTTCGATACCCAACTCAGCGAAACCTGTGGCCGTTGCCACTCGGGTGCCCGTGTCGCCTTGCAGCGGCGCCCGGCCAAGGAATGGGAACACCTGGTCAACTTCCACCTCGGCCAATGGCCATCCCTCGAATACCAGGCCCAGGCGCGTGACCGCGACTGGCTGCCGATCGCCCTGCAGCAGGTGGTGCCCGACCTGGCCAAGCGCTACCCGCTGGAAAGCGCGGCGTGGGCCGAATGGCAGAAGGCCAGGCCCAAGGCCGATGCGCTGCCGGGCCAGTGGGCGTTCAGCGGCCACATGCTGGCCAAGGGCGATGTGCGCGGGGTGATGAGCGTCACGCCTGACCAGGGCGACACCTTCAAGGTCGAGGTCAAAGGCGCTTATGCCGACGGCACGCCGTTCAATGGCAGCGGTTCGGCGATCCTCTACAACGGCTATGAGTGGCGTGGCAACGTCAAGG
This sequence comes from Pseudomonas sp. LAM2023, assembly GCF_016620375.1. Classification (NCBI taxonomy): domain Bacteria; kingdom Pseudomonadati; phylum Pseudomonadota; class Gammaproteobacteria; order Pseudomonadales; family Pseudomonadaceae; genus Pseudomonas; species Pseudomonas sp. LAM2023. The sequence continues at coordinate 199,294 of NZ_JAENHV010000009.1, forward strand.
TCGGCGACGCCAACCTGCGCCAGGTGTTCGCCGCGCTGGATGGCGAAATGAAAGGCCGCATGTTCGAGGCCGAGCACGACGAGCGTGGCCTGGACTTCACCGCAGTGAAGGAGGGCAAGGCGCGCCTGCTGGCGGTACAACCGGCATTCATCAAGGCCGGTGGCGAAAGCGAGATCACCCTGGTCGGCAGCGGCCTGGCCGGCAAACCGGAGCTGGGCGCTGGCGTGGAAGTGACCGAAGTGCTGGAGCAGACCCCGACCCTGGTACGGGTGAAGGCCCGCGCCGCAGCCGATGCCAAGCCAGGCCAGCGCGAAGTCGCCTTGGGGGCGCTCAAGGGCGTCAACCTGGCGGTGTACGACAAAGTCGATGAAGTGAAAGTGGTGCCGGCGTTCTCCATCGCCCGTATCGGCGAAAACGGCGCCTCGGTGCCCAAGGTGCAGGGCCGCTTCGAGGCCGAAGCCTGGGGCAAGGACGCCAACGGCCAGCCACTGCGCATCGGCTACTTGCCGGCCAGCTGGAAGGTCGAGCCGTTCAACGAGCGAGCGGTCGAGGACGAAGACGTCAAGTTCGCCGGGCAAATGCAGGCCGATGGCGTGTTCGTGCCCGGCGGCGCCGGCCCCAACCCGGCGCGCAAGATGATGACCAACAACGCCGGCAACCTGAAGGTCATCGCCACCCTGGCCGACGGTGGCCAGACCGGCGAAGGGCACATGATCGTCACCGTACAGCGCTGGAACAACCCGCCGCTGCCGTAACGGCAGGGGGCTTACGGTTTTCCAACGGATCGATTATCGGGAGGTCGCCATGGGCGCACTACTGAACCTGGTCGAACGCAACCTGCATGAAGTGCAGGTCGATGCCGACCGCATGCTGTTCCATATCCCCAGCAGTTCGCTGTTCACCGCCGATGCGGTGACCGCCGGCATCATCGACACCCTGCGCCAGCAAGGCTGCTCGGCCGAAGAGCTGATGCAGCGCCTTGGCCAGCAGTTTGCCGGCGGCGATATCCAGGACACCCTGCGCGAGCTGATCGCGCTGGAGCTGGTCAGCGACGGCTCGCCGCTGACCCCGGAAATCGCCCTCAGGCAGGTCGAGCGCACTGCGCTGAACACTGTAGTGCTCAACGTCAACACCGGCTGCAACCTCAGTTGCACCTACTGCTACAAGGAAGATCTGGACAAGCCGTCCGCAGGCAGGAAGATGAGTACCGCCACCGCCGAGGCTTCGGTGGAGATGCTGCTCAAGGAGTCGCCCGACGAGCAGCGCTACAGCGTGGTGTTCTTCGGTGGCGAGCCGCTGTCCAACCGGCCACTGATCGAGCACATGGTCGCCTACTGCGAGCGGCGCTTCGCCGAGGCGGGCAAGCAGGCGGAGTTCATCATGACCACCAATGCCACCTTGCTCACCGAAGAGATCGTCGACTGGCTCGACGCCCACCGCTTCGGCCTGTCGGTCAGCATCGATGGCCCCAAGACCGTTCACGACCGCAACCGCATCACCGTGGGCGGGCAGGGCACCTATGACGTGGTGCGGCGCAAGGTCGACATGCTGCTGTCGCGCTACCACAGCCGCCCGGTGGGCGCGCGGGTCACGCTGACCCGTGGCATCACCGACGTCGAGACCATCTGGAACCACCTGTTCAACGAACTGGGCTTCGCTGAAGTCGGCTTTGCCCCGGTCACCTCCGGCGACATGGCCAACTTCAACCTCACCGGCGAAGAGCTGGTGCAGGTGTTCGCCAACATGAAGGCGCTGGGCCGGCGTTACCTTGAGGCTGCGCTGGAGCACCGCAACATCGGCTTCTCCAACCTGCACCAGCTGATTACCGACATCCACGAAGGCCACAAGAAGGCCCTGCCGTGCGGCGCCGGGCTGAAGATGCTGGCCGTGGACCACGAAGGTGAGCTGAACCTGTGCCATCGCTTCACCGGTTCCAGCCTGCCGACCTTCGGCAATGTGCACCAGGGGGTGAAGCAGGCGCAGCTCAACGACTTCCTGTCGCAGCGCCTGGACCGCAGCAACACCGGCTGCGACAGCTGTCGCATCCGCAACCTGTGCTCCGGCGGCTGCTACCACGAAAGCTATGCCCGCTATGGCGACCCGCAGCACCCGACCTACCACTATTGCGAACTGATGCGCGACTGGGTCGACTTCGGCATCGAAGTCTACAGCCGCATCATGGCCGCCAACCCGGCCTTCATCGATCGCTACATCACTCCGCGGAAGGCGCACTGACATGAAGCACTTGAAGCCCCTGAACAACAAGGCGCGCATCCTCGAACAGGCCGCCGCCGAAGACCGCGTCGAAGAAGTCATGGCCATGAGTGCGGTGGCGGGCTGCACCGCCACCACCGACCCGGGCTGGGAAGTGGACGCCTTTGGTGGCGTGAGCTCGCTGTGCCAGCCGATGGAGGCCGACCTGTATGGCTGCTCCGACCCTTGCTGGTGGCCGGCCCAGGTGCCGGACATGATGAGCACCTACCAGGACTGGAACGCCCAGGCGAGCAACTCGGCGCAAGACTGGCGCAACCTCGGCACCGTGTTCCCGAAAGACAAGTGACCGGCCCAACAAGAATGACAAGGGGAAACCGCATGAAAGCTGGACGCTGCGCGTCACTCGCGCTCACCATCGCCGCCACGGCCTGTGCCGGGCTGGTACAGGCCGCCGACACCGGGCCGGCGCTGAAGGCTGGCCACGAATACATGATCGTGACCAACTACCCGAACAACTTGCACGTGGTCGATGTGGCCAGCGACACGGTGTACAAGAGCTGCGTGATGCCCGACAAGTTCGGCCCAGGCACCGCGATGATGGCGCCGGACAACCGCACCGCCTACGTGCTCAACAACCACTACGGTGACATCTACGGCATCGACCTGGACACCTGCAGGAACACCTTCCACGCCAACCTGTCCAGTGTGCCGGGAGAGGTGGGGCGGTCGATGTACTCGTTCGCCATCAGCCCGGACGGCAAGGAAGTCTATGCCACGGTCAACCCGACCCAGCGACTGAACGACCACTACGTGGTGAAGCCACCGCGGCTGGAAGTGTTCAGCACCGCCGATGGCCTGGAGGCCAAGCCGGTGCGCACCTTCCCGATGCCGCGCCAGGTGTACCTGATGCGTGCGGCGGACGATGGCAGCCTGTACGTCGCCGGGCCGGACATCTACAAGATGGATGTGAAGACCGGCAAGTACACGGTGGCCTTGCCGCTGCGCAACTGGAACCGCAAAGGCTACAGCGCCCCGGACGTGCTGTACTTCTGGCCGCACCAGAGCCCGCGCCATGAGTTCTCGATGCTGTACACCATTGCCAGGTTCAAGGATGACAAGCAGGACCCGGCCACTGCCGAGCTGCTGTATGGCTACCTGAGCGTCGACCTGAAGACCGGCAGGACCCACACCCAGGAATTCGCCGACCTGACCGAGCTGTACTTCACCGGGCTGCGTTCGCCAAAAGACCCGAACCAGATCTACGGCGTACTCAACCGCCTGGCCAAGTACGACCTCAAGCAGCGCAAGCTGATCAAGGCGGCTAATCTGGAGCACACCTATTACTGCGTCACGTTCGACAAGAAGGGCGACAAACTGTACCTGGGCGGCACCTTCAACGACCTGGCGGTGTTCAACCCGGATACGCTGGAGAAAGTGAAGAACATCAAGTTGCCGGGTGGTGACATGTCGACCACGACGCCGCAGGTGTTCATTCGTTAAACCGGTGTTGCTTTCTTCGCGGGCAAGCCCGCTCCCACAGGTAAGGCGCAAGTTCTGAAACCTGTGGTGATCCTGTGGGAGCGGGCTTACCCGCGAAGAGGCCAGTACAAACACTATAAAAACAACAAGAGAACACCCATGCCCCAGCCAAGCTACTCCCAGGGTAACCAGGACAAAGCCCTGCTCAGCCAATGCATCGGCGATGCCTTCGACGCCACCGTCGCCCGCTTCCCCGATCGCGAAGCCTTGGTAGTCCGCCACCAGGCCCTGCGCTACACCTGGCGCCAACTGGCCGCTGCAGTTGACCAGCACGCCCGCGCCCTGATGGCCTTGGGCGTGCAACCCGGCGACCGCCTGGGCATCTGGGCACCCAACTGCGCCGAATGGTGCATCACCCAGTTCGCCAGTGCCAAGGTTGGCGCGATCCTGGTCAACATCAACCCGGCCTACCGCTCCAGCGAACTGGACTACGCCCTTGGCCAGTCCGGCTGCCGCTGGGTGATCTGCGCCGACGCTTTCAAGACCTCCGATTACCACGCCATGCTGCTGGGCCTGGTACCGGGTCTGGCCAGCGACCAGCCGGGCGCCCTGATCTGCGATCGCTTCCCCGAGTTGCGCGGTGTTGTCAGCCTGGCTGCCGCGCCACCGCCGGGCTTTCTCGCCTGGCACGAGCTGCAGGCGCGTGCCACGGCTGTCAGCCGTGAAGCCTTGGCCGAGCGCCAGGCACAGCTGCGCTGCGACGACCCGATCAATATCCAGTACACCTCGGGCACCACCGGTTTCCCGAAAGGCGCCACCCTGAGCCACAGCAACATCCTCAACAACGGCTACATGGTCGGTGAAAGCCTCGGCCTGACCGAGCATGACCGGCTGGTGGTGCCGGTGCCGCTGTACCACTGCTTTGGCATGGTCATGGCCAACCTTGGCTGCATGACCCACGGCAGTACCCTGATCTACCCCAGCGACGCGTTCGACCCGCTGGCCACGCTACGTGCGGTCGCCGAAGAGCGGGCCACTGCGCTGTATGGCGTGCCGACCATGTTCATCGCCGAACTGGATCACCCGCAGCGTGGCGAATTCGACCTGTCCAGCCTGCGCACCGGGATCATGGCGGGCGCCACCTGTCCTATCGAGGTGATGCGCCGGGTGATCGGCGAGATGCACATGGCCGAGGTGCAGATTGCCTATGGCATGACCGAGACCAGCCCGGTATCGCTGCAGACTGGTGCCAGCGACGACCTGGAACGTCGCGTGACCAGTGTGGGGCGCACCCAGCCGCGGTTGGAGAACAAAGTGATCGATGGCGCCGGCGCCACCGTGCCGCGCGGCGAGATCGGTGAGCTGTGTACGCGCGGTTACAGTGTGATGCTGGGCTATTGGAACAACCCCGAGGCCACCGCCGAAAGCCTTGACCAGGACGGCTGGATGCACACCGGCGACCTGGCGGTAATGGACGAGCAGGGCTATGTGCGTATTGTCGGGCGCAGCAAGGACATGATCATTCGCGGCGGCGAAAACATCTATCCGCGCGAGCTGGAGGAGTTCTTCTTCACCCACCCGGCGGTGGCCGATGTGCAGGTGATTGGCGTGCCCTGCAGCAAGTACGGCGAAGAGATCGTGGCCTGGGTGCGGCTGCACCCGGGGCATACGGCCAGTGTGGAGGAACTGCGCGATTGGGCGAAGGCGCGGATAGCGCACTTCAAGGTGCCCCGGTACTTCCGCTTTGTCGATGAATTCCCGATGACGGTGACCGGCAAGGTGCAGAAGTTCCGCATGCGCGAGATCAGTGTCGAAGAGCTGGCTGCCGGGTAAATCACCAGCTGAAGGGGAATGGGGCCTCTGTAGCGGCCTTGTGTCGCGAAAGGGCTGCAAAGCAGCCCCGGCAATTCATGCATCGCTGCTGAAATCCCGGGGCCGCTTTGCGGCCCTTTCGCGACACAAGGCCGCTCCTACAAGGACCGCGCAGGCCTGATGGTCAGGCAACAACCAGATGCCGGTGACCGGCAAGGTGCATGCGCGAGATCAGTGTCGAGGAGCTGTCTGCCGGATGATGTGTCGCCTGCACTGGCCTCTTCGCGGGTAAACCCGCTCCCACAGGTTCTCCACTGGCCTTGAGGCCTGTGCAGTACCTGTGGGAGCGGGCGTGCCCGCGAAGAGGCCGGCACAGGCAGTAGATGATCTCAGCCTTGCAACAGCTCCGGGCTGTTGAAGTTGCTCAACCTGCGATCATCGTCACTACATTCCAGCCCTTGCACCGCTTCACGCAGCAAGGCCTTCTGCAAACTCCGTTCACCCGCTGCCCAGGCCTGCTCCAGCACCGGCAACAGCCGACGTGGCAACACGCTGAACATTGGCTGCCAGTAGCCACCCTGGCGCACCATGGCCGCACTGTCACGGGGCACCGCCAGCCGCAGCAGGTCCTCGATCAACCCCCGGTCAACCAGCGGCGCATCACAGGCCAGCAGCACCACCCATTCATGCCGCGCCACCTTGAGCCCGGCAATCACCCCCGCCAACGGCCCGGGGTAGTCCGCCTCGGCATCGCCCACCAACTGGTCGGCATACGCCCGGTAGGCCTGCTGGTTACGGTTGCAGGAAATCACCAGGTCATCGCTGAGCGGGCGTACCACGCGCTGCACATGCGCCACCAGCGGTTCGCCCTGCCAGTCGATCAGGCCCTTGTCGCGGCCGCCCATGCGCTGGCCGCGGCCGCCGGCAAGAATGAGGATCGAGCAGGGTGGCAGTGCATCAGGCATGAAAAAGGGTTCCGGGCAGTCATTGCCGGGAACCCTCCCATGTCACGCGCTGCTTGTCCAGTCAGCGCTCGCTGGCCATGCTCGGTATGTCGCTATCACGCGCTTGGCGGCGCCCGGCCAGGCGCATCACCACGACGAAGAACACCGGCACGAACACCACCGCCAGGGTGGCGCTCAGCATGCCGCCGATCACCCCGGTGCCGATCGCCTGCTGGCTGGCCGAGCTGGCGCCGCTGGCGATGGCCAGGGGGACCACGCCAAGAATGAACGCCAGCGAGGTCATCACGATCGGGCGCAGGCGCAGGCGTGCGGCTTGCACGGCGGCGTCAACGGCATCGACGCCCTGGTCGACCAGGCTCTTGGCGAACTCGATGATGAGAATGGCGTTCTTCGCCGACAAACCGATCAGGGTGATCAGGCCAACCTTGAAGAACACGTCGTTGGGCATACCGCGCAGGGTCACGGCCAGCACCGCGCCGAGTACCCCAAGCGGCACCACCAGCAGCACTGCGGTCGGGATCGACCAGCTTTCGTACAGTGCCGCCAGGCACAGGAACACCACCAGCAACGACAGCGCCATCAACATCGGCGCCTGGCTGCCGGACAGCCGTTCCTGCAGCGACAGGCCGGTCCATTCCAGGCCGGAACCGGCCGGCAGCTGGGCCACCAGGCGCTCGATCTCGGCCATGGCTTCGCCCGAGCTGTAGCCGGCCGCCGGCTCGCCGGAAATCGACACTGCCGGGTAGCCGTTGTAACGCGTCAGCTGCACCGGGCCGCTGACCCATCTGGCCTGGACGAATGCACCCAACGGCACCATCTTGCCGCTGTCGTTGCGCACGTGGATCCTCAGCAGGTCCTCGACCTGGCTGCGCTGGTCGCCTTCGGCCTGCACCACCACCCGCTGCATGCGGCCCTGGTTGGGGAAGTCGTTGACGTAACTGGAGCCCACGGCCACGTCCAGGACCGTGCCGATATCGGCGAACGATACGCCCAGGGCGTTGGCCTGGCGGCGGTCGATTTCCAGCTGGATCTGCGGGCTTTCCGCCAGCGACGCTTCGCGCACGTTGGCCAGGACCTTGCTCTTGCCCGCATTGGCCAGCAGCTCGTCGCGGGCGGCCATCAGTGCGGCGTGGCCCATGCCGCCGCGGTCCTGCAGGCGGAACTCGAAGCCGGTCGACTCACCGAGGCCGTCGATCGGTGGCGGCAGCACGGAGAACGCCACGGCGTCCTTGAGCTGGGCGAAGGCCAGGGTGGCACGGTCGGCGATCGACTGGGCGCTGTCATCGCCACCGCGCTCGGACCAGTCCTTGAGCGTGGTGAAGGCCAGCGCCGCGTTCTGCCCGCTACCCGAGAAGCTGAAGCCGAGAATCAGCGTGGTGTTGCCCACGCCTGGCTCCTCGGCGTTGTGCGCCTCGATCTGGGCCGCCACCTGTTCGGTGCGCATGCGGCTGGCGCCTGGTGGCAGCTGGATGTCGGTGATGGTGTAGCCCTGGTCTTCGGTAGGCAGGAACGCCGTCGGCAACTGGCTGAAGCCATAGCCCAGCACGGCCAGCAGCACCGCGTACACCAGCAGGTAGCGGCCACTGCGCCTGAGCGCCTGCATCACCCAGCGCTGGTAGCCGTTGCTCATGCCCTCGAAACGGCGGTTGAACCAGCCGAAGAAACCTTTGCGCTCATGCTGCTCGCCTTTGGCCACCGGCTTGAGCAGGGTGGCGCACAGTGCCGGGGTGAGGCTGAGGGCAAGAAATGCCGAGAACAGGATCGACACCGCCATCGACAGCGCGAACTGCTGGTAGATCACGCCCACCGAGCCTGGCATGAAGGCCATGGGCAGGAACACTGCGACCAGCACCAGGGTGATGCCGACTATCGCGCCGCTGATCTGGCCCATGGCCTTGCGCGTGGCCGCTTTCGGCGGCAGGCCTTCCTCGGCCATGATCCGCTCGACGTTCTCCACCACCACGATGGCATCGTCGACCAGGATGCCGATGGCCAGCACCATGCCGAACAGGGTCAGTACGTTGACCGAGAAGCCCATGGCCAGCATGACGGCAAAGGTGCCCATCAGCGCCACCGGCACCACCAGGGTGGGGATCAGGGTGTAGCGCAGGTTCTGCAGGAACAGGAACATCACCGCGAACACCAGCAGCATGGCCTCGAACAGGGTGTTGATCACCTGCTCGATCGACACCTTGACGAACGGTGAGGTGTCGTAGGGGATGTCGTACTTCACGCCTGCGGGGAAGTAGCGCGCCAGGTCGTGCATCTTTGCCCGCACCAACGTGGCGGTTTCCATGGCGTTGGCCCCCGGCGCCAGCTGCACGCTGAAGGCGGTGGCCGGCTTGCCGTTGAGGCGGGTGCCGTACTGGTACTCCTGGGCGCCGATCTCGACCCGGGCGACATCACCGATGGTAACGCTGGAGCCGTCCGGGTTGGCGCGCAGGACAATGGCGGCGAATTCCTCGGGGGTGCTCAACTGGCCCTTGACCACCACGTTGGCGGTGATTTCCTGGGTGCTGCGGCCGGGCAGGTCGCCGATGCTGCCAGGCGCAACCTGGATGTTCTGCGCCGCGACCGCCGCAGCCACGTCGTTGGGCGTGAGGTTGAAGCCGATCAGCTTGCGCGGGTCGATCCAGATGCGCATGGCGCGCTCCGAGCCGTACAGCTGGGCCTTGCCGACGCCCTTGAGGCGGCGGATCTCATCCATCACGTTGCGCGCAAGAATATCCGACAGCGCGGTTTCGTCGAGCTTGCCGTCCTCGGAGGTGAGCGTGGCCAGCAGCAGGAAACCGGTGGATACCTTCTCCACCTGCAGCCCTTGCTGGGTGACCGGGCGCGGCAGGCGCGACTCGACCACTTTCAAGCGGTTCTGCACGTCGACCTGGGCCAGGTCCGGGTTGGTGCCCGGGGCGAAGGTGGCGGTGATGGTGGCGCTGCCCAGGCTGCTCTGCGACTCGAAGTACAGCAGGTTGTCGGCGCCGTTGAGCTCCTGCTCGATCAGGCTGACCACGCTTTCGTCCATGGTCGCCGCCGAGGCGCCCGGGTACACGGCGTAGATCTCCACTTGCGGCGGTGCCACATTGGGGTACTGGGCCACCGGCAGCTGCGGGATGGCCAGCGCGCCGGCGAGCAGGATGAACAGTGCGACCACCCAGGCGAATACCGGGCGGTCGATGAAGAATTGCGGCATGAATCAGGCCCTCACTGGCCAGTGTGCTGTGCGATGGGCGGCGCCCCGGATGCATTGTCGACCTGCACCTGGTCACCGGCCTTGACGTGTTGCAGGCCCTCGACCACCACCCGCTCGCCGGGCGCCAGGCCTTCGCTGACGATCCAGCGGTCGCCCTGGGCGCTGCCCAGGACCACCTGGCGATCGCTGACCCGGGCCTGTGGGTCGACCACCAGTACCTTGGGCACGCCAGCACTGTCGCGCAGGATGGCGCGTTGCGGCACGCTCAGGCCTTTGGGCTGCACGGCCTGCTCCAGGCGCACGCGTACGTAGCTGCCGGGCAGCAGGTCGAGGTCCGGGTTGGGGAACTCGCTGCGCAGGGTGATCTGGTTGGTGCTGGGGTCGACGCTGATATCGGAGAACAGCAGCTTGCCCGGCAACGGATAGGCGCTGCCATCGTCCTGGATCAGCGTGGCACGGGCCTGACCGTCACCGACCTGCTGCAGCTCACCCGCTCGCAGGGCCCGGCGCAAGGCGTTGAGTTCACGCGTCGACTGGGTGACATCGGCGTGGATCGGGTCCAACTGCTGGATGGTCGCCAGCGGCGTAGTCTCGTTCTGCCCGACCAGCGCGCCTTCGGTGACCAGGGCGCGACCGATACGGCCGGATATCGGTGCGGTCACGGTGGCGTAGCCCAGGTTCAGGCGGGCACGCTCCAGGGCGGCCCTGGCTTCGGCGACGGCGGCATCGGCCTGCAGGAACGCCGCCCTGGCGTTGTCGTATTCCTGGCGGCTGACGGCCTTGTCGTCGACCAGCTCACGGTAGCGCTGCTCTTGCAGGCGTGCCTGGTACAGCGTGGCCTCGGCCTTGGCCAGGGTGGCGCGGGCGCTGTCATGGTCGGCCTTGAACGGCGCCGGGTCGATCAGGAACAGCACATCGCCTTGCTTGACGTCGCTGCCTTCGCGGTACACCCGCTTGAGCACCACGCCAGCCACCCGGGCGCGGACTTCGGCGGTGCGCGGCGCCAGGATGCGACCGCTGAGTTCGCTGCTGATGGCCAGAGGTTGCAGTTGCAGGGTTTCCACCCGCACTTGCGGGGTGGGGGCCTGTACTTCCTGTTCGGCGCTGTCGTCGCAGCCGGCCAGGGACAGGCTCAGGAACGCCAGAAGCGCCAACGGGCGCAAGCGTGGGGGGAGGGTAGTAGACATACGGATCTTCCGATGATGACCGCCCATATGCTAAGGCAGGCGCTGCTTGGATGGCTGTTAATACCTGTAGGACGAGTGTGAAAAAGTGTGAAGAACAATCCTCTGGACCTGTAGGGTTCTATATTCTGCGTGTCCCTGTACCGGCCTCTTCGCGGGTAAACCCGCTCCCACAGGGACTGCACAGGTTCCAGTTGCTGTGCGGTCCCTGTGGGAGCGGGTTTACCCGCGAAGAGGCCGGCAAGGCCTACCACAACCCAGACTTCCAAGCGCCTATGCCAAATATTTTCCTGGTCGAAGATGACAGCGCCCTGTCCGAACTGATCGCCAGCTACCTGCAACGCAACGACTTCCATGTCCAGGTGATCGCCCGTGGCGATCAGGTGCTTGACGAGTACCGCCGGCAAAAGCCCGACCTGGTCATCCTCGACCTGATGCTGCCGGGCATCGATGGGCTGCAGCTGTGCCGCCTGTTGCGCCAGGAATCACAGAGCCTGCCGATCTTGATGCTGACCGCTCGCGATGACAGCCATGACCAGGTCCTGGGCCTGGAAATGGGCGCCGACGACTATGTGACCAAACCCTGCGAGCCGCGCGTGCTGCTGGCCCGCGTGCGCACCCTGCTGCGCCGCAGCAGTGTGCATGAACCGCGCCTGGACAACGAGCTGATCCAGATCGGCGGCCTGCGCATCGACCTGGCCGAGCGCACAGTGAGCTGGCGCGGCGAGCAGGTGGAGCTGTCCAGTGGTGAATACAACCTGCTGGTGGTGCTGGCGCGCAATGCCGGCGAGGTGCTGAACCGCGACCGCATCCTGCAGCAGCTGCGCGGCATCGAGTTCAACGGCACCGACCGTTCGGTGGACGTGGCCATTTCCAAGCTGCGACGCAAGTTCGACGACAACGCTGGCGAGGCGCGCAAGATCAAGACCGTATGGGGCAAGGGCTACCTGTTCAGCCGCGTCGAGTGGGAGTGCTGATCGGCCATGCTCAAGATCCTGGTGCGTCTGTACCTGGTCATCATCGTCGCCTATGCCGGCGCGCTGCTGTTCATCCCTGACACCATCGTCGGGCTGTTCCAGGAGCGCTTCATGGCCTACAACCTGGACCAGGCCAAGGGCGTGCAGGCGCTGATCGTGCGCCAGTTCCGCCAGGCCCCGCGCGAGCAGTGGCCGGCAGTGGAACAGGAGCTGGCCAGGGATTTCGCGCCGTTGCAATTGCAGCTGCTGCGCATGGACCAGGCCGGCTTGAGCGAGGCCGAGCAGGCGCGCCTGGAGCATGGCCTGCATGTGGTGCGCATCGCCGAGTGGGGCTACTACGAAACGGTGCTGGCACCGCTGGACAAGGAATGGCTGGTGCGCCTGCACTCACCCCCCGACCCGCTGGACATCAACGTGCTGTCGTGGGGGGTGACCGTACTGATCGGTGCGGTCATGCTCGGCTGCCTGCTGCTGTGGGTATGGCCGCACTGGCGCGACCTGGAGCGTTTGAAAGAAACCGCCCGGCGCCTGGGCCAGGGGCAGATGGCCGAGCGCACGCACATCTCGCCGCATTCCAACATCGGTGAGCTGGCCAGGGTGTTCGACACCATGGCTGGCGACCTGGAGCGCCACGTCAACCAGCAGCGCGAGCTGCTCAATGCGGTGTCGCACGAGTTGCGCACACCGCTGACCCGGCTGGATTTCGGCCTGGTGCTGCTGTTCGACGAAGTCCCTCCGGCCAGCCGCAAGCGCCTGCTGGAGCTGGTGGGGCACGTGCGCGAGCTGGACGAGCTGGTGCTGGAGTTGCTGTCCTACAGCCGTCTGTACAACGCCGACCAGGCCCGCGAGCGGGTCGAGGTGTCGTTGCTGGAGCTGGTCGACAGCGTACTCGGCGGCTTTGCCGAGGAACTCGATGGCCGCGGCATCAAGTGGGAAGTGCGCGCCGAAGGTGATTTGCCACGTTTTGTCCTGGACCCCAGGTTGACGGCGCGCGCGGTGCAGAACCTGGTGCGCAATGCAATGCGTTATTGCGACGAGAGCTTGTTGCTGCGTTTGCGCCGGGAAGAGGATGGTACCTGCCTCGTGACGGTGGAAGATGACGGGATTGGCATACCGGTGGAAGAGCGCGAGCGGATCTTCCAGCCGTTCTACCGGCTGGACCGCAGCCGTGACCGCAATACCGGTGGCTTTGGCCTGGGCCTGGCGATCAGCCGACGGGCGATCGAAGGGCAGGGCGGGACCTTGACCGTGGCACAGTCGGCGCTGGGCGGGGCGCAGTTCCGGATTCGCCTGCCTGCCGGGTGAGGTGTCGCCTGTGCCGGCCGCTTCGCAGGTAAACTCGCTGCCGCAGGTATTGCGCTGAACCCGAGCGCGATGCAGATGCAGCAGGAGCGGGTTTACCCGCGAAAGGGCCGAGCCTGCTAATCACTGTCTGCCAGCGTGCCTGACCACAGCACAAAGCGGTCCTTGCCACTGTGCTTGGCTTCATACAGCGCCCGGTCGGCGCGCACCAGCGCCGTGGTCAGGCTGTCTCCCGGGGCTACCCGGGCCAGGCCGATGCTGACGGTCACCGGGTGCTCGGCAATGTCCTCGCGCACCCGTTGGCACAAACCCGCCACCCGCTGCTCGACGCCTTGCTGGTCCAGCCCCTGGAAAAACACCGCGAACTCCTCACCGCCCAGCCGGGCAAATTCGAAACCGGCCATGCTCGCCTTGATATGCATGGCCACGCGCTTGAGCACTTCATCACCCACGTCATGGCCAAAGCGGTCATTCACCCGTTTGAAGTTGTCGATGTCGATCATCGCCAGGTACTGCCCGGCGTTGGCCAAGCGCAGTTGGTCACCCGCCTGGGTCATGAACGAGCGGCGGTTGGGGATTTCGGTCAGGGTGTCGACATAGGCCTGCTCCAGCAGCACCTTGGACAGATAGAAGTTATGCAGCTTGGCCTTGCGCATCTGCACGTAGCTGTAGATGACCAGGCCACTGAGGAACGCGGCATAGCTCAGCAGCATGGCGCCTTCGAGCTCGTCCGCGTCGATACGCGTGTGATAGAACGGGTTGAGCACCACCCAGGTGATGGCCATGGCGCAGAAGAACGACCAGCGTCGAACCGGTAGCACCGACACGGCATACAGCACGGTGGACACCCCGAGGACCAGCCACACCGGGCGCTGGGCCACCGGGATGCCTTCGATCACTAGGCGCATGCCCAGGGTGATCACCGCGACGAACAGCAGGTTGAGCACGTCGAAGTGATGGCTGCGGCGGGTGAACCGCAGCACCAGGGTGAGGCAGCCGAGCAGGGCGAGGAACACGCACGACAGCCAGGTGAAGCCCTGGCCGCCGAGGAAGCTGACGATCAGGTCGAAGACCAGCCAGATCAAGATACTGACGCAGAACACCAGCAGGCAGAACGGGCGCATGGACTCGAATTCGTGCTGGCGGAACTCGGCGCGCAGGGCGGCTGGGGCGACCTGCTTGCGTACGTGCGCTTCGATGGTCTTGAACATCGGTGGGCTCCTGTGGGTACTGCCAGGCCAGGCCCGGCCTAGTCGCGGGTAAGGCCGCTTCTACAGGTCCGCCACAGTGTCCCAACACCTGTGCAGTCCCTGTGCGAGCGGGTTTACCCCCGAACAGGCCGGGCCTGGCGACTCAATTGTTGGGCAGAACACCCCGGGCCCAAGGCCGGTAACGCAAGTCGAACACGGCCTCGGCATGGCAACCGCCGCCCAGCTGCGGTTCAGCGGGCTCGGCGCGGAACGGCTGCCCTGGCGCGCTTACCTGGCGGAACGCCTCGCGCACCACGCCCACCCGGCACGGCAAGGCCTGCTCATAGTTCTGGCGTACCAGCGCGGGCAAGCGCCCGGTGCCAGTGCCGTCCTGCCACCACACGGTCACGCCCAGGCCGGCCAGCTGATCCAGCCAGGCGCCATTGACCCGCGGCGCCAGTTTGCCCGCGCTGAAGGCACTGATGTGCAAGGGCTTGTCGAGCTGGCGGTTGAAGGCCTGCAACTGGCTGAACAGCGCAGCGCGCCGCTCGGCTTGACGAAAATGCAGGTCGTCCAGTTCCATCGGCAGGTACCAGCCATCCACCGGCAATTGCCAGGTCTGGCGCAGTTGCTGGTAGTGGCTGAGCGAGCGCCCCAACTGCGCCTGCCAGTACCTGGTGAGGCCATCACCATCGAGTTGGTCAAGGCGCTGGTAATAGGCCGGGTCCATGTACAACCCCAGCACCAGCTGCAAGCCTTCGGCGCGGGCGCTGCGCAGGCTGTTGGCCAGCCAGCCATTCGCGCCGCCAAAATCGCTGTCGCCGTAGGCGCTCCATTGCACGATCAAGGTCTTGCCGCCCTGCGCGGCGGTGGCATGCCACAGCTGTTGCCATTGGCCAGGGGTGATGCTGGCGTCGCGGTTGAGCGGTTGGTAGAACAGGCGCTGGTCGGCGCTGGCCGGCAACCACAGGGCGAGCAGGCACAGGGCAAGGAGCGTACGCATCAGAAGGTCATCTCCGCACCGACCAGCACGCCATTGGCGCGCTCGTAGAGGTTGCCGCCCAGCGATTGCTGGTACTCGGCACGCACTTTCAGCGAACCGCGGTAGGCGTTGTAGCGGTCATCATCGAACCACCATTGCCAGCGCACACCGACCCCGGCCCGGGCGTCCTGGCGCCAGTCGTTGCTCGGGTCCTGGCTGGAGAACTCGACAAAGCCATACGGCATGAGGGTCTGCGGCGAACTGCCCGGCAGCTTCCAGGCGTGGCCCTGCTGGTAGCGCGACAGCCAGGCGTGGTCACCGGCACGGGTCCACCAGGCGGCGTCGAGGTAGAGGAAGCGCTCGTTCCAGTCGTCCTCATCGACCCGCCAGTCGTTGCGCCAGGCGCCCTGGTCGAGGAACGAGGCGGTGGCGCGCAACAGCAGGTCATTGCTCGATTCGGCGTGGTGGCGCAGGTCGCCCCAGTTGCCGCCGACCTTGGCCGGGCTCAGCAGCTGCCCCAGGCTGAGGCCGCGGTAGTGCGCCTCGTCGACCTGGCGCTGGTGGTACAGCTCGGCATACAGGTTGAGGTTGGCCTGGCCGAGCGGCTTGTAGCGCAGGCCGACGCCGGTGCCCATGCTTTGTGCGTAGTCGGTACGGCTTTGCCCGCCGAACAGCACCCGGCCATACACCGACAGGGTGCTGCCATTGCGGCTGGGCTCTTCACCCAGGGCATGGTCCCACATCGCCAACTGCACGTTCTGCGATTGTGCGTGGCGCGAAGTGCCACTGCGCTGGCCATTGTCGAGGAACCTGTCGTTGGTCGAGGTACCGGCCGGCGACCAGGTGCTGGCCAGGGTGATGGTGTCGCGCCGCGACAGGCTCTCATGGGCCCGCCGCTGGCGGTACTTGCGGGCCTCCAGGCTGCCGTACTCGTCATCGCCGTCGACCAGGTTCTGCTCGACATCGAGCACCCGGCGCAGCTCGCGACGTGCCGCGGCGCTGTCTTCGGCCTCGTCGTAGCGCAAGGCCAGCGTCTCGCCCAGGCGGTAATCCTCGGGAAAGTCGTGGGTGGCACGTTCCAGCAAGGGGATCGACTGGCGGCGCTGGTTTTTGTCTGCCGAGCCGGCCAGGCGCATGCCGTAGTCGGCGCGGTAGCGCGGCTGGTCGGGGGCCAGGCGTACGGCTTCGGCCAGCCAGGCGCTGCTTTGCGCGGGGTCGCCGGCCAGTTGCGCGGTACTGGCGGCGGCGTAGTAATGGTCGGCTCGCGGCGCATGCGCCAAGGCCTGGCGTTGCAAGGCCAGCGCGCTTTGGTAATCGCCTTGCTGCTCGGCGATGGCCGCACCCAGCGCCCAGTCGTCGGCGCTATGCTGCCCGGCGGCCTCCCAATAGCGGCGGGCCGCCTGCGGGTCGCCGGCGTTCAGCGCGCCACGGGCAGCGGTGAGGCGCGCGTTCTCGGTCCAGGTACTGTCTGGCAGGCTGCGCCAGATGGCCAGGGCGGCCTCGGAGTCGCCGGCAGCCTCGAGGGCATAGGCCAGCGGCAGACGGCTACCACGGTCGCCCAGGCGCTCGGCGGCCTGATAGTAGACGACTGCTTCACCGGGCTGGTCGGGCATGGCGCAGCGACCCAGCGCGCGGTACTGGCCGGGTTCGCTGGGGGCGGCCGGTATGGCCTGGCGCACGGCATCGCAGTGGCCGGCCTCGGCCAGGCGGCCGAGCAGCTGGGCGCGGGTATTGGCGTCGACCCGGGGGACCAGGCCGAGCATGCGGCGACGGTCCAGCGGCCCGTCGTTGCGTGCATACAGGTTGCCCAGGCGCTGCAGCAGCGACGGGGCCAGGCGCCCCTGGTGGCGGTCGTAGGCTTGCTCCAGCAGTTGCCGGGCGTGATCAGTGCGGCCCTGTTGGGTCAGCAGGAAGGTGGCTTGCTCCAGCGCCGCCAGGTCACCGCTTTGCCGGTAGCGGTTTTCCCATTCGGCGGCAGTGCGTGGTTGCGCAGGCTGTGGCGGGTCACCGTACAGACGCTGCCTGAGCACGGCGTAAGCCTTGGGATCGGTGCTGGCCGTGCAACCCTTGAATTGCTCGCGGGCCAGCGCCGGGTCGCGGCGTGACAGCCAGTCGACGGTTTCCAGGCAGGGGCGTTGCAGTTCGTTGCTCAGGCGCTGCACCAGCGCGGCATCCTCGCCTTCGCGGGCCAGTTCCCACAGCTGCTGGCGCTGCACCGGCTGGTTCAGTTGCTCGGTCGGCAGCGCCTGCAGCCAGCGCTGGGCCTGCTGGTTGTGGCCGACGGCGATGGCTCGGTTGGCCATGGCCAGGCGGGCCTGGTCGGCGGCTGCGGCGGATGGGGCGCTGGGCAGCAGTGCGTTCAAGCCGTTTTCGTCCACCTGCTGGATATAGGCATTGGCCAGGCGCTGCCAGTCCTGGGCCGGCAACTGGCGCTTATCGGCGAGCGGCTGCAGCTGTTCGATGGTTTCCTTCCAGTTGTGCAGCTGTTCGGCAAAGTTGGCCCGGGCCAGGCGCAGGACTTGGCCATCCTCTCGTGGCGGCAGATGATTGAGCCACTCCAGGGCCTTGGCGGCGCCACCGGACTTGGCCAGGCTCAGGCTGTAGGCCTGCCACAGGCGCACGCGCTGGGTGCCATCGCTGCTGGCCAGCCAGCGTTCCACCTGGCTGGCCGGGGGCGGATCCTGCTCGATCCAGGCCAGACGCAGTTCGAGCAGGGCGTTGGCCTGCGCCGGGTCGTCCCCCAGTTGTTCGGCCAGCGCTTCGGCTTCCTGGTAGCGGCGTTGGTGGGCCAGGGCTTGCACCAGCAATGCGCGGGCTTCGTCATTGTTCGGTACCCGCTCGAGGACGTGCCGGGTCAGGCGCTCGACCTCGGCCCAGTTGTCCTTCTTCGCCTCTCGGTAGCTACGTTCCATGAACGGGTAGCTGGTGAACCGCTGGAAGTCGGTCATCGGTGTCGACGCTGCGGCGGGCAGGGCGGCGGAACACAGCAACAGGCCAGTGAAAGTGAGGGAAAAGCGCGGCTTCATGCCACCTCCCGGGTCAGGTCAAAGGCGGCCTGCTGTTCGCTGGCCTGTTCGATCAGGGCTTCTTGCAGCACCTGCTCGGTGATGATGCCGCGGGTGATCAGGTATTCGCCCAGGCTCTGGTGGTCGGGGTTGTAGTCGATCAGCGCCTGGTTGAACAGGGTCACCGGCACCATGCCGCGCACCTGCAGCAGGGCACCGAGCATTACCTGGTGATGGCTGACCCGTTCCAGCAGCGCTTCATCGTCCTGACAGCGTTCCAGAACGGCCAGCATGTCGCGGGTTTCCGGCTTCTGCCAGGGGCTAGGGTAGTGATAACGCAGGCCCAGGGTCACCCGGCCCTGGGGGGCCAGGCGTGCACTCACCGGGCGTTTCAACTGCCGGCTTATCACCCCCAGCGACACCTGGCTGACCGGGCTTTCGCTGGCCAGGATCAGCGTGTCACCGTCTTCGGCTACCGGTAGCACGCCGTAGTGCGTGGCCAGCTTGCGTGGCAGCTTGGCGATCAGCCGCGGGTCGAGCTTGAACGGGTTCAGCGGTGCCCAGGGCAGGTCGAGTTGTTCGGCCAGGGTAGCCACCAGCTGTTCGCTGTTCAGCCAGCCGCGCAGCAGCAGTTCACGGCCCAGGCGTCGGCGTACCGGGCTGATGATCGCCTGTTGCAACTGCTCGTCGCTGATCAGGCCCTTGGCGATCAGGCGCTGGCCCAGCGGGGTGCGGGCCGGGGCGGCGATGGCGGGGAATTCGTGAGTGGTCTTGTCCCAGGCCACGCGCCGCGAGTCGCCCATTTCCATCACCTGGCGCAAGGCGCGCAAGTTGGCGAAGAAGTTGACGAAGTTGCTCCACATCATCCGTGGTGCCGACAGCAGACCCTCGCCGATACCATAGAAGCGGGTGACGAACCAGGCGCGCTGGAACAGGCGGTTGACCAGCAGCAGGCCGTTCAGCCAGAGCAACGTGGCCAGCAGCGGGCTGTCATCGAGGATCGACATGAAGCGCCACGACTCCGGTGCAATGACCGTGACCAGCCACATGGCCAGCAACACCAGCAGCAACAGGTTGACCAGGAAGCTCAGCAGGTAGGCGAACAAGCCGCGGCGGTCACGCCAGAGGAAGTAGTTGAGCGCGCCCTTGCGGCTCCAGCCAAGGTTGCTGGTGCCCTGGAACACGATGCCGACGATCCAGCGTGACTTCTGCCGGATGGCGTGTTGCCAGTCGCGCGGGAAGTGCTCGCGCACGCAGATCACCTGCGAGAATTCGCGGCTCATGCCCGGGCGCCACTCCTGCTTCAGGGTCAGGCTCGGGTCGGTGATGGAGTAGCGGGCGAAGATGCACTTCATGCCCTTTTGCTTCAGGCGAAAACCGATGTCGTAGTCTTCGGTCAGGCTCTGCACGTCGAAGGCGATGCCGTCGCCGTCCTCGAGCAGCGCAGCGATGGCGCGGCGGCTGAAACAGGTACCCACGCCAGCACTGGGCACCTGGCCGGTCAGGGCTTCGCGCACGATCACGTCCTTGCCGTGGTTTTCGGCAAACTCGTCGACATAATGGCCGGCGGTGAAGCCTTTCCATTCCGGTGCATAGGGGTACACCGGAATCTGGATCATGTCCTTGTTCGGCAGCAGGTAGTTGAACAGGCGCAACTCCATGGGGGAAATCACGTCTTCGGCGTCATGCAGGATGAAACCGGCGAATTCGATGCCGGCGTCCTGCTGGAAGCGCAGCAGGGCGTCGATGATGTTGTTCAGGCAGTCGGCCTTGCTGGTGGGGCCGGGGCGCGCGCAGACTACCTTGTGCACGTTGGGGTAGTGCAGGCACACCGCGTCGACATCGGCCTGGGTTTGCGGGTCGTTGGGGTAGGTGCCGACGAAGATCTGGTAATTTTCATAGTCGATGGTCGAGGCGGCAAGGCGCGCCATTTCTCCCACCACGCCCACTTCGTTCCAGGCCGGGACCATGATCGCCAGGGGCTTTTCCGGTACCTCGAACAAGCGTTTTTCGTCGGCTCTTTCGTACTTGTCATAGATACGAAAACGCCGGACCAGCTTGCGGCACCAGTAGCACAGGTCGATGAACAGGTCGTCCAGGCCCAGCAGGAACATCAGCGAGGCCAGCACGATCGCGAAGATCTTCAGGCCGAACAGCACATAGGTAAGGAAATCGATGAATGCCAGGCTCATGTGCCGGCCACCAGTAGTAAGGCGTAAGCCATTGTCTTTATCCTCGTTCGATTCCTTGGACGAAGTAGTACGACATGTCGGCGTCTGTCCTCGATAGATACAAGCAGCCGGATGCAGTGTTGTCCAAATTCCAGGCTTTTTCTTGCAAGCCACTTCTAGTAGTTTACAGGTCGTTCATCCAGGGAGCAGAACATGCAAGGCAAGGCACGCAAGATCGTCCAGGCCATACTCTACGAAGCCATCGCCGTCGCCTGTGTGGCGCCCGCGCTGGAACTGGCGTTCGGCGCAGGTATGGCGCAGTCGACCGTGTTGTCGGTGCTGATGTCGGGCATCGCGATGAGCTGGAACATGGCCTACAACTGGGTATTCGAACGCTGGGAAGCGCGTCAGCGGCGGCGCGAGCGTACTTTCCTGCGCCGTCTGTTGCATGCCCTGGGCTTCGAAGGCGGGTTGGTGCTGATCCTGCTGCCGCTGGTGGCCTATTGGCTGGATGTCAGCCTGTGGGCGGCGCTGCTGACCAACCTGGCGTTGTTCGTGTTCTTCTTCGTTTATGCGTTTGTCTTCCAGTGGGGCTTCGACAAGGTGTTCGATGTGCCGCTTTCGGCGCAGCACGCCAAGTGTTGACTTCATGCCGCAGGACCGGCTAAGTTCTTGGGCATGAAAACCTTCCCGCACGCGCACGCCATTATTATTACCGCCATTATCAGCTTGGCGGGCTAGCGCGTACGTGCACCGAACCCGCCCTGGAGGCGGGTTTCTTCTCTCTGACTCCTGGGCAACGTGAATAAAAGCCAAGGAGTTGCAATCGATGACCAGCCTCAATGTCAGCCCTCGTACCCCGACCTCCACGCAGCAACTGCTGTCGGAACAGGTGCGCCGTATTCTCTCTGCGCCCGTGTACGACCTGGCCATCGAGACACCCTTGCAAGGCGCCCCGGCGCTATCGGCAAGCCTTGGCAACCAGGTGTTGCTCAAGCGCGAAGACCTGCAACCGACCTTCTCGTTCAAGATCCGTGGTGCCTACACGCGTCTGTCACGCCTGAGCAGCCTGCAGCGCGAGCGCGGGGTCATCACCGCGTCGGCAGGCAACCATGCCCAGGGCGTGGCCCTGGCAGCCTCGCACCTGGGCATGAAAGCCACCATTGTCATGCCTACCACGACACCGTCGCTGAAAGTGGAGGGTGTGCGTTCGCGCGGTGGCCATGTCGTGTTGCACGGTGAAAGCTTCCCTCATGCCCTGGCCCACGCGCTGAAACTGGCCGATAGCGAAGGCGCTACCTTCGTGCCGCCGTTCGATGACCCGGATGTGATTGCCGGGCAAGGTACCGTGGCCATGGAAATCCTCCGCCAGCGCCCGGGTGCGCTGGACGCCATCTTCGTGCCGGTGGGCGGTGGCGGGCTGATCGCGGGGATTGCTGCCTATGTGAAGTACCTGCGCCCGGAGGTGAAAGTGATCGGCGTCGAACCAGAAGACTCCAACTGCCTGCAGGCGGCCATGGCCGCTGGCGAACGGGTGATCCTGCCACAGGTCGGCACCTTCGCCGACGGGGTGGCGGTGGCACAGGTGGGTGCCCATTGCTTCGAACTGTGCCGGCATTTCGTCGACGAGGTACTGACCGTGAGCAGCGATGAGTTGTGCGCGGCGATCAAGGATATCTACGATGACACCCGTTCCATCACCGAACCGTCCGGCGCCCTGGCTGTGGCCGGGATCAAGAAGTACGTGGCGCGCGAAGGCGTGCAGGGTCACACCCTGGTGGCCATCGACTCCGGGGCCAACGTCAACTTCGACCGCCTGCGCCATGTGGCCGAGCGTGCTGAACTGGGCGAGCAGCGCGAGGCGATCATCGCCGTTACCATCCCGGAACAGCCGGGTAGCTTTCGCGCCTTCTGCCAGGCGCTGGGCAAGCGGCAGATCACCGAATTCAACTACCGCTACTACCCGGGCAAGGAGGCGCGCTTGTTCGTGGGGGTACAGACACACCCGCTGCACGACCCGCGCGAGCGCTTGCTGGCCAGCCTGCGTGAGCAGGGCTACAGCGTACTCGACCTGACCGACAACGAACTGGCCAAGTTGCATGTGCGTCATACGGTGGGTGGCCACGCCGCGCCAGGTGCTGCCGAGCGGGTGCTGCGCTTCGAGTTTGCGGAACGACCGGGGGCGTTGCTGGGCTTCCTGGAGCGATTGGGCAAGCGCTGGAACATCAGCCTGTTCCATTACCGCAACCATGGTGCGGCAGAGGCACGGGTGTTCGCTGCACTGGAAGTGCCGGGGGATGAGCTGGCGAGTTTGCCGCTGGCGCTGGATGAGATGGGGTACCGCTATTGGGACGAGACCGACAACCCGGCGTACAAGCTGTTTCTTGGCTGAGCCGTTTGTTTGGTAACGGGGTGCATGCCGTTTGATTTGTAGCGCCTGGCAGATCGAGCGCCGCGCGGGCGGCGCTCGATCTCGCAGGCGCTACAAAGGCTCCGGCGAGCCCCCCAAGCGCCAATGGCCCTCAGCGCTCACGCATGAAGAACCCCGCAACGTACTTGCGGAAGGTTTCCGGGCTCTTGAAGTCGGCGTAGCGCTTGAAGTTCTCGGTATCCGGCTCGGGCCCGATCGGCTGCTCTAGCAGCGATACCGACAGCACCCGGTCCTGGTCCGAGGTCAGCACCAGTTCATCCATCACCTCGCCGCCGATCACCGGGCGGCGCATCTGCACTTTCACGCCCTTGCTGGCCATCCAGTCGATCAGCGACACCAGCGCCTTGAGCGGTTCGCGTTCCTCATCGCGATAGACCGGAAACAGGTGCGCCCGCGACAGCACCGGTACGCTGGCCACATGGATCAGCTCGTAGAACTGGCTGCCAGCGCTGGTCGGCGAGTACAGGGCCAGGGCCAGCAACGGCCCGCTGGTGCGGCTGCCGCCCCAGTACAGATGATGCCCCTGGAAGTCGAAGCCGTCTGCATTGCCGTGGTTGAACAGCTTGCGCGCTTTGACCTGGTCCACGCAGTCCAGCAGCAGGCCGTGGCGGCGGTGGTTGCCGAATACCGTGGCTTCGCACAGGCGGGACTTGAGCATCATCATGTGCTTCATGTCCAGGCGGGTTTCCAGGTAGTTGCTGGCCGGCACCCGCTCCAGCAGCGGGTAGCGGCTGGCCACGCTGCGCAATTCGGCAAACTGCGCGGTCAGGTCCTTTTTCAGGTGAGTGGCATACAGGTTGAGGCCGCTGGTTTCGACCCAGGTCAGCAACAGCGCCAATAGACGCTGCTGTTCACGCCGCTCGTGGCTGTCGCCGCCGGCACCCGGAGGGTTGCCACTGCGGAAGTCGCCGATCAGGCGCAAGGGGGTGTCCGGAGGCAGCCAGGCCGCAGGCGGCGCGGGCTGGCTCTCGCGCTCGGCGGCTTCCCGCTCGTCCTTGGTGAACGGGCAGCCGGGCGCGTGCTCGGCTGTGCCCGGGTTGTTCTTCAGAAACAGCGTGCCGGTGCTGCCGTTGAGGGTGACATTGAGCACCGGCAAGGCATCGCTACGGCAGTCGCAGGCCAGCCACTGGTTGGCGCTGCGCACCTTCATCAGCAGCTGGTTGGCTTGCAGCAGGCGCGGGCCGGCGAGGGTGCCGCTGGCAAAGCCGACCAGCAGCTCCTCTTCCGCAGGGGTCAGGCTGCGCACCTGTGCGGCGGTTTTGTCGATGATTCGCATGACGCGGCTCCAGGCTACGAGCGCCAAGCTTCAGGCAAAGTCGCGCCGCTTTCAACCTGCTGCTCAGTTGCCGCCGAACAGCTTCGCGGCACGGGCGCGAATTTCCTCGGGGGTCAGGTCCTCCTTGTGGGTGGACACGAACCAGATATTGCCGAACGGGTCTTTCAGGGTGCCGCTGCGGTCGCCGTAGAACTGGTCCGTCACTGCGTTCAGCTGGGTGGCGCCGGCCGCCAGGGCCTGGGCGTAGACTTTGTCGCTGTCCTCGACATACAGGTGCAGGCCGACGCCTGCGCCGCCGAGCTTCTGGCTGGCGGTCAGGCCGCCTTCCATGTCGCAGGGGTCACCAAGCATCAGTGACGAGTCACCGATCTTCAGTTCGGCATGGCCAACGCGGCCACCCGGGGCGTCGAGGCGGAACATCTCGACGGCACCGAAGGCCTTCTTGTAGAACTCGATGGCCTTGGCGGCATCGTTGATGGCCAGGTACGGGGTGATACTGTGCTGGCCTTCCGGAATGGGTCTGGCTGCCATGTTCGACTCTCCTTTTTGAATGGGCGCCGGCGGGCGCCCTGTTGCTTAGAGTCGTTTGCACGGATGGAAGATCGACCGTATTGATAGATCGTTTGTCTATAATCGCGCTGGTCAGAAGATGTAGTCGGTAGTCAGGAAGCTCGACTGCCGGTTGCGGATGATCTCGCTGATAAGCGCCTTGTTGGCTGCCTGGAAGCGTGTTGCCACCAGCGTCCGGATCGAGAACACGCGCAGGGCGTCATGCACCGACAGGGTGCCTTCGGCGCTGTTCTTGCGGCCATTGAACGGGTAGGTGTCCGGGCCGCGCTGGCATTGCGCGTTGATGTTGATCCGGCCGACCTGGTTGGCGAAGGTGTCGACCAGGCTGCCGATGGTTGCCGGGTCGTTGCCGAACAGGCTCAGTTGCTGGCCGTAATCGGAGTCCAGCACGTAATCGATCACCGTCTGCAGATCGCGGTAAGGCACCACCGGCACCAGTGGGCCGAACTGTTCCTCGTGGTACACGCGCATGTCGGGCTGCACCGGGTACAGCACGGCCGGGTAGAAGAACGAGCCGCGGCTGTGCCCGCCACCTTCGTTGACTACCCGTGCGCCCTTGGCCTTGGCATCGGCCACCAGGCCGTCGAGGTAATCGACCTTGCCCGGCTCCGGCAGTGGCGTCAGCGCTACACCAGGCTCCCAGGGCATGCCGGGCTTCAGTGCGGCCAGCTTGCGCTGGAACTTGTCGAGGAAGGCGTCCACCACGTCCTCGTGGACGAATAGGATCTTCAACGCCGTGCAGCGCTGGCCATTGAACGACAGCGCGCCGGTGACGGCTTCCTCGACGGCGTTGTCGAGGTCCACCTGGGGCAGGACGATGCCCGGGTTCTTGGCATCCAGGCCCAGCGCGGCGCGCAGGCGGTGCGGGCGCGGGTGCAGTTTTTTCAGGTCACTGGCGGCCTTGTGCGTGCCGATGAAGGCGAACACATCGATCTTGCCACTGGCCATCAGCGCGCTCACCGTTTCCCGGCCGCGGCCATAGATGACGTTGATCACGCCTGGCGGGAAGCTGTCGCGGAACGCTTCGAGCAGTGGCCGAATCAACAGGACGCCGAACTTGGCCGGTTTGAACACCACGGTGTTGCCCATGATCAGGGCCGGGATCAACGTGGTGAAGGTTTCGTTGAGCGGGTAGTTGTAAGGCCCCATGCACAGCGCTACACCCAGCGGTGCCCGGCGGATCTGGCCCAGCGTGCCCTGTTCCAGCTCGAAGCGACTGGAGCGGCGATCGAGGTCCTTGAGGGCATTGATGGTGTCGACGATATAGTCGCAGGTACGGTCGAATTCCTTTTCCGAGTCCTTGAGGTTCTTGCCGATCTCCCACATCAGCAGCTTGACCACTGCTTCGCGCTGCTCACGCATGCGCGCCAGGAACGCCTCGACATGCTGGATGCGCTCGGCCACGCGCAGGGTGGGCCAGGCGCCGCGGCCTTTGTCGTAGGCCTGTACGGCGGCATCGAGAGCGGTGAGCGCGGTATCGGCGTCGAGCAGCGGCGCGCTGCCCAGCACCACCTGGTGTTCTTCGTTGCCATCCTTGAGCCAGACCGGGCTGCGCACCGTGGCCAGGGGGCCGTCCCAGCGCCTGAGCTCGCCGTTCACCAGGTAGTCGCGTTGTTCCAGGGGGGCTTCCAGGCGCCAGGATTGCGGGATGTTTTCGGCACTGGGGAAGAGTGAATCGAGCAGACGGTCCATGGGTACTGCACCTCACATTACTGGGCGGGTTTAGAGCCGGGTGAAACGCTTCAGCTGCGAGCATGCACCGGCTGCCGGAAAAACACCAGTCTGGCCTAACCTGGCCATCAATGCCTGCCTGTTGTACAGGCAGGCGCGCAGGGCCATGTCAAAGCGGGAGGTTGAACAGGTTGTATGGCGGGTGCGTCAACCATTCCTGGCGCAGGGCCGGGTCTGCGTCGATCAACGCCAGGCGCCGCCAGAACTCGGCACGAGCATGTTGCGGATGGGACAGGAACGGTTCGCCTTCGAGCAACGGCCTGAGATCGCGACGATACTGCAGGGGTAACCGTTGCCACAGGGCCGCTTCGGCCGGGCCGGTCTGCTCGAAGAATTCCAGGTAGTCACCTGCGTTTACCAGCAGGTCCACCTGGTGCGTGGCGTTGTAGGCTTCGATCTGCGCAAGCACCGGGGCGCCCAGCCAGTCGCTTTCCAGGCGCAGCGCGTCTGCGACCGGCCGTGGCACGTTGAAACCCTCCGGCAACCGCAGCAGCTGATTGTCGCCAATGTCGAGGATGATCGGCTCGGTGACCAGCTCCAGGCCGCGCGGCAATTCGCTGAGCGTACAGTTGTTCAGGAACAGCGTTTTCAGATAAGCCAGCCCGCGCAGGTCCGGGGCCTGCAGCAAGGGGTTGCCCGACAGGTCCAGCACAACCAGGCCGAAGCAGCTGTCCAGGGTTTGCTGGGCCTGGGCATCCCAGGTGATACGGTTGCCTTCCATATCCAGCCAGCTTAGCTGGGCAGGGTTGCTCAGGCGCGGCAGTGTGTCGAAGCGGCAGTCAGTCAGCAGCAAGCGCTGCAGGTTGGGGAAGCGTTGGAAGAATCCGCCCGGCAACTGGCTGAGCGAACGGTTATAGCTCAAGGACAGGTGCTCGACATGGCTGAAGTCATTGGGTAGTGGCAGGCTGGCCAGGGCCTGGTTGTCCAGTTCCAGGCCGGACAGGTCCAGGCTGTGCAGGCGGCCACCGCCTTCCAGCGCTACGGTCGAGAGCCGTTGCCAGGCGTTGAGGATGGGGCGGATGGCCCGCTGCCTCTGGTGCGTGCGCTGTGGGTCGGGCCGGGCCCACTCCCGCAGGTCGCGGCGCAGGCTATCCAGACGCTGCTGCAGGTCGCGCAGCCGCTGGGTGGGGGAGCGAAGGTCATCGAGGTACGGGTTGTCCTCATCGTTGCCGAGCCAGTTTTCGAATTCCTGATCGCTGGCATCGGGGTACAGGCGGCGGTAGGCCCCGGCCAGCGACCCTGCCAGGCGCGGCTGATGGGGTTCGGGGGCAAGGGGCCGGCCGCCGTACAGGGCGCCCTTGGGCCTGCGCAGCAACGCGCGGTGCCCCCACAGCCGCTGTGCCAGTGTCGCCCTGTGCTGGTCGGCCCAGGCCAGCACACGCTGGCGTAGCGTGCTGCCATCTTCGGTGAGCAAACCCAGGGTCTGGCGTTGCGCGGCTGGCAGGGCCTGTTCTACCGCGCGGCACAGGTCGTGATCACGCAGTGCGGGTGCAGGGCGATCACCGAGATAGGCCTCATAGCCGTCGACGGTCTTGATCACACGGTACAGGGTAGTGGCCCGGTCGCTGCCGACCTGGTCCAGGCGGACGCCTGCTGGGCTGGCGCCGCACAACTCCAGGCGCACATCCCCAGGCCAGCCCGGCATGGCATCCAGTGCGCTGAACAACAGGCGTTCGCTGGCGCTGTTGGCCCGGGCTGGCTGAAGCAGGCCCTCCAGCGCGCGTACCAGCGGTAGCTCGCTGTGCACCTGCTCCAGCGATTGGCGAACCCGCACAGGCAACTGGCTGCGCTGTTGCCAGGCGAGCAGTTCGGCCTCATCCAGCGGTGCCAGCAAGCGCCTGGCCAGGGCAGGGGACAGCCGCGGGTAGGTATCGAGCAATTTCTGCGTCGGTGGAGTAATGGCTGCGTCACCGTTGTACAGCCGCTCGAACAAGCCAGGCGGGGCCTTGCCAGCCAAAACCTCGACCTCGGCTTGTGCCGCCATGCGTTGCAGCGCATCGAGCAACAGTGGCGGCGTGGCCAGGCCTTCCAGGTGCACCCGGCGCAACTGCGCGGCATCGATGCCACAAAGCCGTCCAGCCTGCGCCAACTGGTCTGGGGTGAAGGCGCGGTAGGCATCGCCCAGCCGGCGCGCCAGCTGGGCAAATGGCCACAGCTCGGGGTGCTCATGCTGGCCACGCCAGGCGCCTTGGCCATTATGCGTCAGCGGTGGCTGCCAGGCATCCGGTGTATCGGGGTGAACCACCCGCCATTGCTGCAGGTCATTGTCGAACCGTTGTTCGAACAGATGGCCGTCCATGCGGATGAAATGGCGGCCCTCGTACAGGTATTGGCCAAGTGGATTGGCCTGCAGGTGTTCGGGCAGAACCTGGGCACTGCGGTAGGGGGTGAGGTCTTCATTCCAGAGCCGGTAGCGCCCGTCGCGGCCGCGTACCTGCTGCAGGCTTTCCATCAATGGGCTGTTGAACAGCTTGGGGACCACCTTGGCAGCTGTCGCGAAGCCGCCAATCAGCGCCAGGTTCAGGCCGACCGCCTCCAGGTGGCGCAGCGCCAGGTGCCGGTCGCCTTCCTGCCAGGCCTCATAGCCCTCGAAGGCTTCGCCGAGCAACTGGCATGCGGTAACGGCCAGCATCAGGGTGCCTACCCCTGGAATGAAGAAACCGGCGATATTCAGTGCATCCAGGCCAAGGCTTTCCCATGCCTCCAGGCGCCTGGCCCGCGCGCTGGCATCGGCCGCGGCTGTCGGCACCGCCAGCAGGCTGGCTTCGTGCTTGAGACGGTCCAGGTGCAGGTCCTGGTAGTGGCCGAAAGGCTCGGCCGTGATCGCCAGGCGCGTGGGGCGCAGGTCGGCCTGTGCGGCACGCTGCCAGGTGCGGTCGGGGGCGCTGTTGCCGGTAGCGTCGAGGTTCTGCTGCAGCAGGTCGAGGAAGTGCGCGCGCTGGTCCTGGCTGATGTAGGCGCTGAAGGCCTGGCGGGCATCGGCTTCCAGCAGCAAGGTCGCCAGTGCATCGTGCACCGCCTCCAGGTTGCTGCACTGTCGCAGGGCTGGGTCATGGCCGGGCAGGTACAGGGCCAACCCTGCGCGGCCAGTATCGATCAGCATGACTTCGTGCAGGGTGATGCCGAACAGCGCCAGCTGCCAGCACTTCACCTCGCCACCCTGCAGCAGTTGCTCGACCTGATCACGCGTGCTGCCGTCGACCAGGTGCCGCAGGTAGGCAAGGTCGGCGGCCAGGCGCAGGCGGTTTTTCTGCACCTTGATGGCCAGCGCTCGGGTGGTGGGCCGGGCGAAGTGTTGTTCAAGGTGGGCCTGGTACGCACCCCCCAGGTCCAGTTCACGGCATAACGTGGCGAACGCGCTGGGGGCCAGCGGCAGGCGCTCCACCCGGTAGCGCTCGGACTTCAGCGGAAAGTGGGCCACAGGTACCTGCATACCCAATGTGACCGAACCTTGTACCTCGACTGCCGTCACCTGGATGTTGCCGCTCAAGGCAATGGCACTCTCGGCAGTGAACGCCTCGTCGTCGGCGAAGTTCTGCAGGGCGGCCTGGAGCAGGTTATGGCGCTGGTGGCGATAGAGATAGCGCATGCCGCCCCAATGCCAGGTGCGTTCGACCCGCAGTAACTCGGTGCTGCGCAGGGCCTGAATGCCATGGTGGGCAAGGCGGCCCTGCAGCAATGGCTCAGCGAATTCAGTGATCTGTTTCAGGCCTTGCAGTGAGTGGGCCAGGGCTGCTTGCGCGTGGAGCAGGCGCGTGCTGCTGGCGCGCACGGCCTGGCGCAGGTCTGGGGGGGAATTGGCGAACCAGTCCTGTGCCTGCCACGGGGCGACCTGGGTACGCGGTAACGTGGCCCACTGTTCGGGCGTTGCCTGGCGGGCCCACTGCGGTAGTTGCGCTTCGAGCACGGTCTGATGAGGGTTGTTGGCGGGCATGGCGATGCTCCTTCTCTGTAAGAGAAGGCATCAAACGTGATTTCTCGCTGGCCAAGTGGTAACGGGGTAACGCGCGAGCGCAGGGCCACAGAAGGTGTTCCGCGGATGCGCTGTTCATGCAGGAAATTTGACGCCATGAAACGTTGCAGCAGCCCGAACAGGCGTCAGGAAATGCAATCGAAGTGCCGCTTGCGAAACGCTTTGGGCACACCTTAAATTGTTAATCGATAGCACACTTTGTGGATAAAACGCGCAAATCCATAACCAGTCGTTGCTGAGCAGTGGTCCTTTTCCGATAGACCAAAGAGCACATCGAAGGACGTCGAAGAAGAAATGAAAGCGACCTTGACGGCTTTGGCGCGAAAACACTTGTCGCCCTCGATACGCTACGAAATCAGACACCTGGCCAGCAAACTGCGTGAAGGATTGGCGCGTGCCTGCTTCTGGCGCTGGGAAGTGGCCAGGTTCCGCTTGCAGCAGGAAAGCCCTTACGAGATTGTCTATGTCGGGCGCAAGCAGCAGAGAGAAATGGCCAAGCTGCTGATTGCCGGCAAGGGCCAGGGCAGCAATGCAATCATCGACAGCGCTTGCGCGACCACGGCAGCTGATCACCGGGTGGTGGTCAGCGAAATGCCGACGGCCGGGGCATTGTCGGTGCCTCATTACCTGAGCGCTGTGGTGCCGCTGGGCCGTCCGCTGGAGGACATCACGGCGCGCTACGACAGCGAGCTAAGACGCAGTATCCGCAAGCATCGCCCACTGTACCGCATGCGCCAGGCCCTGACGGACGAGGAAATCGCCATGGCTGACCGCGACCTTCTGCGCCCCTATGCCAGCGCCAGGCAGGGTATTCATGCAGCACAGTTCCCTACGCCGGAAGTGTTTCGCATTGCCAGAAGTGTCGGCCGGCTCGACCTGATCACGTTGAACGATGACGTGATTGGCTGCCACCTGGGCTGCGAAGTGGTGCGCGGCGGCAAGCGTTATTGGAGCACGTTGCGTTTCGGCTATTGCGAGGCGGTGTTTTCCGATGCCCGCAAGTTGCGCGAGGTGAACTCGATCACCACCTTCATGGCGCTGGAATGGGCCCTGGAGAAGGGCTTCGATTACTACGACATTGGCCTTTGCCTGGCGCGCCCGGATGACGGGCTGCTGAAATGGAAGCGCCGCCGCGGCGGCGACATCGACTCGCTTGGCAACCATGCCTGTCTGTTTGTTCGCTTACCGAGGACCGGCACCGCGAAGTTCCTCTGGGACACTCCGATGTTCGCCATCGAAGGCGACAAGCTCACGCTGCATCTGGGGTTGCCCGAAGGCCCGAGTGACGCGGAAGTCGCCAGCCGCTACCAGGAAATGGTGTTTGGCGGCCTGCACAAGATCTACCTCTACGGTCGCAGCGGTGCAGGCGAGCCATTCATGGAGAGCTTACGCAGCCGCTATGCCAGCCTGCAGTCACCGCCCAGCATGGAGCGGATCATGTGCAGTTGAAGGGCTGCCAGGGAGGCGTTGATCTGGCGCGCAACACCAGGTCTCTGGCCTCGTCAGCAAGGGAGGACGCCTCATGGGCAGCGACATCTCGCAGTGCAGTGCATCACCGCCGGCCAGGCAGCATACCTGGACCTTGGCCGCCTACCAGTACATGTTGCGCAAACGGCTGGGCAGGTGCAGCGTCATCGACCTGAAGAGCGTCGCGGCCAACAGCTGGGACATCGCGCCCGGTGAAGTCACGGTCTCGCCCCCGGCCATTTACCTGCCAGGCCAACTGGAGCGGGTGACCGGGTGGGAAGGCCAGCGGTTCTATCCGTACGTGCACCCGGGGCCGACCATGCGCGGCGGCATCAGCATGCAGCAGGGGCCGACCCGCGGCTACCTGATCAAGGATGTGTGGCTGGTAGAAGGGGCACTGTACAAGGGCAATGCCAGCCACTGGCTGTCGCTGAAGCCCAGCACTTTCCCGACCATCAGCGTGGACCACGAAGTTGATCGCGCGGCAATCTACTGCACGCAGAACGGTAATACCTGGTTCGGCAACTGGCTGACGGAGGATTGCCCGACCTACGCGTTGGCCTGCAACGAGGGCATACCGGTGACCACGGCACCTTCGGCCAGATTCCCGCTGTATCCCCAGGTGCCGGCCTATGAAGACTGGCTGGAGATGAGACCGCTGCGCTTGCGCAGTGCGTTCTTCCGGGAACTGGTGCTGTTCGATGATCTGTCCAACAACCGCAGCCGACATGCTCGCTACCGGGCCATGGGCGAAAAGTTGCTGGCGCATGTGGCGCATGCTTCCCACCCTGGTGTGTTCCTGCTGCGCGGTAGTGACGGTGACTTGCGCCTGTTGCGCAATGAGCTGGCGCTGGCCGAGCATTTGAGAGCAACCCGCGGCTTTCGCATTGTCAATCCGCTGAAGTGCGATGTACCCACTATCGTGGCGGCCTGTGCCGGGGCGAGGGTGGTGATGGGGGTGGAGGGTAGTCAGCTGGTGCACGGCGTGAACGTACTGCAACCCGGCGGCTGCCTGCTGACCTTGCAGCCGCCGAACCGGTTCGTCAGCTACTACAAGTACCTCACGGATCGTGACGACCAACATTTCGGCTTTGTGGTGGGGACACCGGAAGGCGATGGTTTTACGATTGATATTGGCGAAGTGGAACGAACACTCGACCTGTTTCCCCGGCATACTGTGTAGTATCCGGATGCATGACAGCGGCGAGCGGGGCGAGGGATGATCGAAGTATCAAGGTTCTGGCGTGATCCGGCGTTGCCCTTCGTCGAAGCGCGACGGGTAGGGGATGGGCGCCAGGTGTGTTACGCCGCGCACTCTCATGAAAGCTTTTCCCTCGGAGTGATCACCGGCGGGCGCAGCACCTACCTGAACGGTGACCGGCAGCTCGAGGTGGCAGCGGGTACCACGGTGCTGATGAACCCAGGCGTGGTGCATGCCTGCAACCCCATTGCCGGGGAAGCATGGTCGTACCTGATGCTGTTCGTCGACATGCCCTGGTTGCAGGCGCAGGGGTTTGCCTTGCCGGCCCAGGCCTGGAGTCGCTCGCCGGAATTGTACCGGCGGCTGTTACAGTTGTTTGCCGACCTGTTCGATGCCAGCGTGCCAGACCGCGAACACCGCCTGGCGGCGCTGTTTGCCGCGTTGCCGGGCCTGCTCGGCGGCCATAGCGGTGTGCCCGAGGAGGGCAACCCGCGGTTGGCCGCCGCGGCTGCATTCATCCGTGCCCATCGCAGCGACCCGCTGAGCCTGGAAGACATCTGCGCCGCCTGCGGTCTGTCACGCTCCTACCTGATCCGCGCATTCCGCCAGCGCTTCGGCCTGACGCCGCATGGCTACCTGCTCGACCAGCGCGTGCAACTGGCCAGGGCGCAGCTGCGCGAGGGCCGGGCGATTGCCGAGGTGGCGCAGGAAGCCGGGTTTGCCGACCAGGCACACCTGCAGCGGGCGTTCAAGCAGCACCTGGCGGCGACCCCCGGGCATTACCGCAATGCCGCCCCTTGCTGGCCTTGAAGGACCAGGTAGACCGCGCTACCCACCAACAACACGGCCAAGCCCCGATTCAGCCGGCGCAGTTGCCGTGGGTTGTCCAGATACTGCCGGATCACGCTGCCTGCCCACGCCCAGCTGCCCACCGAAAGGAAACAGATCGGCCCGTAGATCCAGGCAAACAGCCACAGCAAGTGCTGCTCGCCGCCGGTGTAGGCGCCAACCCCGGACACCGCTGCCAGCCAGGCCTTGGGATTGAGCCATTGCATTGCCGCGCCGTGCCACGCCGAAGGTGCGCGCAGCGGCTGCTTGCTGTCCAATTGCCCATCGTCGCCAGCCAGTTTCCAAGCCATGTACAGCAGGAACGCCACACCGCCCCAGTGCAACAGCAGGCCCAGTACCGGCCAGCGCAGCAGCAACTGGTGCAGGCCCAGGCCGACCAGCACCAGCAGCAGACAGAAGCCCAGCGTGGCGCCGGCCACGTGGGCCAGGCTGGCGCGCAGGCCATGGCGGGCACCGCTGCCCAGCGCGACGATGTTGACCGGGCCGGGGGAGATCGAAGCCGCCAGTGCGAAGGCGGCCATGGACAGGGACAGGCTCATGAGGAAATCCGTTTGGTTGGGAGAAGGCTTCATCCTCGGGTATCGACGGCCGGTGGTATTGAAGAAAAATACCCAACGTCGGGCCAGCGGTTTGCAGCGATCAGTGGTTACAGGTTTTGTAATAGTTTTCCGATATCAAGCGCAGCTGCCCAGTCTGTACGATCTCATTTCCTATTTGCTATCAAGGTCCCTATGAGCACCTTCGCGGAGCCCCCCAGTCCCCGGCTTTTACAGCCCTTCTTTCCTCGTCCTCGTGACGCTGCCCACCTGAGTATCCGCTAATGGAATGGCTAGCCGACCCCACGGCCTGGCTGGGCCTGTTGACGCTTATCGTCCTCGAATTGGTGCTGGGCATCGACAACCTGGTGTTCATCGCCATCCTGGCCGACAAGCTGCCGCCGCATCAGCGCGACCGTGCACGGGTGATCGGCCTGAGCCTGGCGCTGATCATGCGTCTGGGCCTGTTGGCCAGCATTTCCTGGATGGTCACCTTGACCGCGCCGTTGTTCGACGTGTTCGACAAGAGCTTCTCCGGCCGTGACCTGATCATGCTGTTCGGCGGCGTGTTCCTGCTGTTCAAGGCCACCATGGAGCTGCATGAACGCCTGGAAGGTCATGTGGCCCAGGCCAGCGGCGCGGTACGCCATGCCGCGTTCTGGCCGATCGTGGCGCAGATCGTGGTGCTCGACGCGGTGTTCTCGCTGGACGCGGTCATCACCGCTGTGGGCATGGTTGAACAGCTGTCGGTGATGATGATCGCGGTGATCTTCTCGATCGGCATCATGATTGTCGCCAGCAAGCCGCTGACCCGCTTCGTCAACGCCCACCCCACGGTGATCATGCTGTGCCTGGGCTTCCTGATGATGATCGGCTTCAGCCTGACCGCCGAAGGCCTCGGCTTCCATATCCCGAAGGGCTACCTGTACGCGGCGATCGGCTTCTCCATCCTGATCGAGCTGTTCAACCAGCTGGCCCGTGCCCGCCGCAAGCGCAGCCTGCAGCAGCATCGGCCATTGCGTGAGCGTACTGCGCATGCCGTGCTGCGCCTGCTGGGTGGCCGCCGGGTCGAGGCTGACGAGGTGGGCGAAGAAATCGCCGACCTGGTCGACGGCGGTGGGGAACAGGTCGTGTTCGACCGCCGTGAGCGGGTGATGATCAGCGGCGTGCTGAACCTGGCCGAGCGGCCGATCCGCACGGTGATGACGGCACGCGCCGAGGTCGATGTGATCGACCTGGCGCAGCCGGCCGACGCCATTGCCCAGGCCCTGGCCAATTCGCCGTACTCGCGCCTGCCGTTGATCCGCGATGGGCGCGTGGACGAGCCACTGGGCTTCGTGCACAAGAAGGAACTGCTCAAGGAACTGCTGTCGGGCAACCAGCCGGACCTGGAGGGCATGGCACGGGCGCCATTGAACCTGCTGGAAAGCTTCAGCATCCTCAACGCCCTGGAACAGATGCGTGGCCAGTCCACCCACATTGCCTTCGTGGTCAACGAGTTCGGTGACTTTACCGGCCTGCTGACCATGACCGACATCCTCGAGTCGATCGCCGGTGAATTGCCCGATGCCAGCGAGGTTGAAGGGCCGGGCATCGTCGAGGACGGTGAGGGCTTCGTGGTCAGCGGTGCGGTGAACCTGAGCCAGGTACAGGCACGCACGGGGTTCAGCGCCCGCGCCACCGAGGACTACCAGACCCTCGCGGGCCTGGTCATGAGCCTGCTTGACCGCCTGCCGGTGGTTGGCGACCGCCTGGCCTGGAACGGCTGGACGCTGGTCGTGGAGGCGGTTGAAGAACGGCGTGTGCGCCAGGTTCGGCTTACACCGAACGACGCCGTTGACGCAGCAGGTGCCTGAACCCTTCGAGGATCAGCACCAGTACCGCGGCCCAGATCGGCAGGTAGGTCAGCCACTGGTCCGGGCCGATGGTCTCGCCGAGCAGCAGCGCCACGCCCACCAGCAGCACGGGTTCGACATAGCTGAGCAGGCCGAACAGGCTGAAGGGCAGCAAGCGGCTGGCCAGCACATAGGCAATCAGCGCCGAGGCGCTGATTGCTCCGAGAATCGGGATCAGCGCATACAACCCGGGGTATGCCTGCAGGTCAGCCGTGGACAGCGGGCCCTGGATCACGAAATACAACGCCCACGGCAACAGCAGGCACATGTCGCACCACAGGCCACCGAGGTGGTCTGTGCGGCACCGCCGGCGCAACACGAAGTAGATCGGGTAGCCGATCGTCACCACCAGGGTTTCCCAGGCAAAACTGCCATGCTGGAACAGTTCGTGGCCTACGCCCAGCGCGGCACACGCCACCGCCACCTTTTGCAGGCGTGACAGCCGCTCGCCGTAGACCAGCCGCCCGGTCAGGACCATGGCCAGCGGTAGCAGGAAGTAGCCCATCGACACTTCCAGGCTGCGCCCGTGCAGGGGCGCCCAGAGGAACAGCCACAGCTGCACACCCATCAGCCACGATGTGCCGAGCATGCCCAGCGCCAGCAGCGGCGTGCGTCTTACCCGGGCGAGCAGTTCGGCAACCCGTTTCCAGTCCTGCGAGACCAGCATGAACAGCGTGAGGCAAGGCAAGGTCAGCAGCGTGCGCCAGCCGAAGATTTCCTCGCCGTCGAGTGGGGTGAGCAGCGAGGTATAGAAGTACATCACGGCGAACAGACAGGACGCCATGACCGACGAGAGAATGCCTTTTGACACGAATGCCTCGAATTGGGAGTTGAGCGGCTGGATCAGCCGCGCATGATCTCAGGGGGCGCAGCTTGCGGCAACCGCGATGCGCTCGCATGTGCGGCCAGCGCTTCGAGGAACGCGGCCGCCGGCATGGGCCTGGCGTACAGGTAGCCTTGCTGGTAGTCCACGTGGTGACGGGCCAGGTAGTCGCGCTGGGCTTCGGTTTCCACACCCTCGGCGACAATGCCCAGCCCCAGCTTGGCCGATAGCTCGATGATGGTGTCGAGGATATGCACCGACAGCGCGTCGCCACCGATCATGGCGACGAAGCTCTGGTCGATTTTCAGGTAGTCGACCTTGAACTGGCGCAAGTAGTTGAGGCTGGACTGGCCGGTACCGAAGTCGTCGAGGGCGATTTTCACGCCCATGGCGTCCAGCTTCTCGAACAGTTCCAGGGTCACCGGGGTGGCCTCGATCAGCTTGCGCTCGGTCAGCTCCAGGGTAAGCACCACCCGGCCAGGTGGGAAGTGCTGGAGGAAGGTACGGCAGTCATCCAGCAGGCTGAAGTCGCGACAATGGTCGGCGGTGATGTTGATGCCGATATGGAAACCGTCCTCCAGTAGCCCCGCATACGGCGCCAGGTTGCGCGCAGTGTGAGTCATCAGCGCGCGCGTCATGGCGACGATCTGCCCACTGTGTTCGGCGTAGGGGATGAACAGGTCGGGCCTCACCAGACCTTCCTGCGGATGGTTCCAGCGCATCAGCACTTCGGCGCCGGCCCAACGGTAATCACCCTTGCGCACGACCGGCTGGAAGAACGGCAGGAACTCGTCGGCCTCCAGGGCCCGGCGCAGCTCGGCACGGGGCGAGGTGATGCGGCGTATCTGCCAGCGGCATACCAGGGCGGACACCGCGCCCAGCACCAGCAGCAGGCCGAACAGGGCGGGGTAGTGGCTGCGCCATAGCTCGCCTGGCCTGTCGCTGCCATAACCACCCTGCACGCTGAACGGGTAACGCGTCGAGCCCACCTGCACATTCGCCTTGGCGGCGGCGGGGGGCTGGCCCTTGTGCACGATGCCATCCTTGCCCAGCCAGGCATTGCCCACGCGGATCTGCAGCGTTTCGTCGGGGCCGATCAGGCGCAGCGCCGTGAGCAGGTGCTCACCATCGACCGTGCTGATCGCGCCCTGGTCATCGTCGCTGGCCCGATAGACCAGCAGTGGATGGCCCGGGGTGACCGAGTTGCCATCCATCAGCCACAGCTTGCCGTCGGCATAATTACCAGCGTTGACGGGCTCGTCGAAGTCACCGAACAGCGAGGTGCAATAAAGGGTGTTGTGCCGGAACAGGTTGGTCGAGCGGACGAAGGCGTTGCGCGTGACCTCGGCGCGCAATCTGAGCTGGACCTGCTCGCACGGGCTGCCGGCAAGCGGCAGCAGGGAGTCGGCAGCACTGGACAGGTTGTCGAGAATACGTTCGACATGCGCCACCACCTGGCGAGTGGTGGCTTGGCTGCTGGCCTGCATTTCGCGTTCGATCTGCCAGTTCATCACGGCCAGGCCGCACACCACCGGCAGCACGCCGACGACCCAGGGCAGCAGGGTGCGCCAGGTCAGGCCGGCGCGGCGTTTGGCTGTAAGGGGCATGCTGGCTAATCTGCAAGAATAAAACCAGAGGATAGCCGTTTGTCGGCAGGCATGAGCAACTAAAAACGCGACAAACCAATTTACGCCCTGTAGAATCGATTTACGAATACAACAATAAGGTCCTTCAATGCCGAAGGATCAAGCCCGCCGAGAATGGGTCCATATGACATACCATGGGTTCAAGCTGATCATAGGTGATTTCCTCGCCCGCAGCGTGCGTGGAATCCCCTGCTCACCGCCGTTTCCGTCCGACATCCCACGCAATCATTAATTTTTCGCTGCAGATGAGGACACGAACATGGCTGATATCTTCGACAATCCAATGGGCCTGATGGGCTTCGAATTCATCGAGCTGGCTTCGCCGGCGCCTGGCGTACTCGAGCCGGTATTCCAGATGCTGGGCTTCACCAAGGTGGCTACCCACCGTTCCAAGGATGTGCACCTGTATCGCCAGGGCGGCATCAACCTGATCCTGAACAACGAACCCAAGAGCATCGCCTCGTACTTCGCCGCCGAACACGGCCCATCAGTGTGTGGCATGGCGTTCCGCGTGCGCAACGCCCATGAGGCCTATGCCCGTGCCCTGGAACTCGGCGCCCAGCCA
This sequence comes from Pseudomonas sp. LAM2023, assembly GCF_016620375.1. NCBI lineage: Bacteria > Pseudomonadati > Pseudomonadota > Gammaproteobacteria > Pseudomonadales > Pseudomonadaceae > Pseudomonas > Pseudomonas sp. LAM2023. The sequence goes on from NZ_JAENHV010000009.1 coordinate 238,728, forward strand.
GTGGAAATCGAAACCGGCCCGATGGAGCTGCGCCTGCCGGCCATCAAGGGTATCGGCGGAGCACCGTTGTACCTGATCGACCGCTTCGAAGAGGGCAGCTCGATCTACGATATCGACTTCAAGTTCATCGAAGGCGTGGACCGTAACCCGGTGGGTGCCGGCCTGAAGATCATCGATCACCTCACCCACAACGTTTATCGCGGGCGCATGGCGTACTGGGCCGGCTTCTACGAGAAATTGTTCAACTTCCGCGAGATTCGCTACTTCGACATCAAGGGCGAATACACCGGCCTGACATCCAAGGCCATGACCGCACCGGATGGCATGATCCGCATTCCCCTGAACGAAGAGTCTTCGAAGGGCGCCGGGCAGATCGAAGAGTTCCTGATGCAGTTCAACGGCGAAGGCATCCAGCACGTGGCCTTCCTCACCGATGACCTGCTCAAGACCTGGGATGCCCTGAAAGGCCTCGGCATGCGCTTCATGACGGCACCGCCGCAAACCTACTACGAAATGCTTGAGGAGCGCCTGCCTGGCCATGGCGAGCCAGTCGATGAACTGAAGGCGCGGGGCATTTTGCTGGATGGCGCCTCGCAACCTGGCGACAAGCGCTTGCTGTTGCAGATTTTTTCGGAAACTCTGCTCGGCCCGGTGTTCTTCGAGTTCATCCAGCGTAAGGGGGATGATGGCTTTGGTGAGGGCAACTTCAAGGCACTGTTCGAGTCCATCGAGCGTGACCAGGTACGCCGTGGTGTGCTGAGCACCGACTGATAGCCCAAGGGTTACCGCCGTCATGAATCGATGGCGGCGGTATCTGCCTTTCTCTTGTGCGTTCTGGGCAGGCCCAGGTATGTAATGAACATGCTGGCGACCCCGACCAGTACCAGCGAGGGGAGTACCTGATGCAGGGAAAGGCGGAACTCCTGGGCGGTATACCCATTGCCGTAGCCCCCGATCACCACGTAGCCATATTTTTCCGATACTGCTCGGTGGTTGTATTCGGCTTGCGAGGGACGTTGTGGGTCGCGGCTGTCGCCGTCGCTCCAGATGTACTGGTCGTTGAATTCCACCAGCAAGGTCAGGCCGTCCTGGAAACCGCGTAGTTCGTCGCGCAACAGTCGACCATAGGCGGTTGCGATTACACCGGGATCGCTGTGCGGTTTCTGGATCTTGATAATCGCCGCGTTGGGCGACGAAGGGGCGTCGAATACCAGCATCGCCCGCTGACCGGACTCGGAAAATGCGGAGATATACTCCAAGGGGTCCATGTCGGTCGCACAATACGCCTGTTTCCCGCGGGTCAGCGCCAACGAGCGAAGGTGTGGGCTGCTGGTGACGCTCTGGTCCAGCGCATCCAGCACTTCGGCACAGGGTTTGCCGGCCAGCGGCAGGATTGTCTCCAGGCTGGCCTCCATGCGGCCCAGCGCCTGGTCGATGCTGAAAACCGCCTCCTGAACGGAAATCTGGGCGTTCTCTTCAAGTTTCCTTTCCAGTTGGTAATTCATCATCAGCAACCCGGATAGCACGGGTATGACGCCGATGGCCAGAATCAGCAACAGTTTTCGCCAATTGATAGTTTGAATCATGATATTTGCCATAGGCGTGCCGCTCCGTTGACCCTTGCTGTTCGGGGTGAACAGGTCAGCATCGATCCTATGTGCTTGATGACAGGTCGGCTGTAGGCGACAAGTGTTGCAGCTTTACAGAAAAGCCGAAGCTCGTTGTCAGCTTCAACTCTGCTTCAGTTTCGCTAACACCTTTTCGGCCAGCAGGGCGGTGGAGGCCGGGTTCTGCCCGGTAATCAGCCGATCATCGACCACCACGTACGGCATCCACGGGTCCTCATGCTTGCTGTAGTGGCCGCCACGGGCACCCAGCTCGTTTTCCGTCAGGAACGGGACCACCTTGTCCAGCTCGGCGAGCTTTTCCTCGGTGTTGGAGAAGCCGGTTACCTTGCGCTCCTTCAGCAACAGGCTGTGGTCGCTGAGCTTGATGTTCAGCAGGCCGGCAACTCCGTGGCAGACTGCGGCGACAATGCCGCCGTTCTCATATACCTGGCGCGCCAGCTCCTGCAGCGCCTGGTTATCGGCAAAATCGTACATCACCCCATGGCCGCCGGTGTAGTAGATGACGCAGTATTCGGTGGCCTTCACCCGCCCAGGGCTCAAGGTGCTGCCCAGGCGCGACATGAAGCGTTTGTCGTCATACCACTGCCAGTCGAGGTCGGGGGCCATCTGCAGGCTGTGCGGGTCGACGGGGACGTAGCCGCCCAGCGGGCTGACATAATCGACCTTGTAGCCGGCGCTTTCGACTTTTTCGACAAAGTGCACGGCTTCCCCCAGCCACAATCCGGTTGCCCGCTTGAGGGTCGGATACTTGGCCGTATTGGTCAGCACCACCAGCATTTTCTTGCTCATGACCACGCTCCCGTCGGCAACCTGAGTGGGCCGTTGCTCCCTGGCCCCAGGGGAAACCTAATGAGCATAGCCGTCCTGTGCACGTGCGCCATAGCGCCTGGTGCATGCTGTGCTACCTTGAACGAAAACAATCATGCATCCTTGAGCTCAGCGGGAGTAAGGATAATTGGTCGCAAACGCTACGCCGCACGAACCTGCGTCGCAGGTCATCCTGCAACCGCCTGTTGCGCCATTGGCCGAAACGATGGCCGAGCGGATTTCGCAGTTCGATTGGGGGCGTACGTCGCTTGGGCCCTGGCCGCGCTGGCCGGCATCGCTGCGTATCGCCGTCGACATGATGCACTTGTCACCATTCCCATGTGCCGTGGCCTGGGGGCCGGATCTCAACGTGGTCCACAATGATGCCTACCGGGCGTTGCGGCCTGTTGCCCCGGATGCGTTGGGCATGGCCTTCGATGCATTGTGGAGCGATGTCTGGCCGCACATGGGGCCTTGGGTGTTCAAGGCCCTGGAGGGGCGCTCGAGTTTCGTCGAGGATCCCCCGCTGCGTATCGCCTGCAATGCCGGTACCGAGGCACTTTGGTGTGCGTTCGGCTATGCCCCGTTGCACGATGAGCTGGGCAGTGTGGCGGGGTTCCTGCACACCGTGATCGAGACCGCCACCGACGTCGAGGTCCACCGTCATTGGCGCGAACAGGCACGCAGTTTCGAATTGCAGATCGAGCGGCATGTGGCTGAGCGCGAGCAGTTCTGGCAGCTGTCGCGTGACGCGATGATGACCGTTACTCCCGAACTGAGGATGTGTGCCGCCAACCCCGCCTGGTACCGCATCCTGGGCTGGAGCGAGGAGCAAGTGCGCGATGCGCTGGTGCTGGACCTGGTGCATCCGGCCGACCGGGCAGAGGTGCAGGTGGCCGTCAGCGGGCTCCTGCAGTACCGCAACACCGAGCAGATAGAGACCCGCCTGCGCCACCGCGACGGCCATTATCACTGGTTTCGCTGGAGCGCGCGTTTCGATGGCAGCCTGCTGACTGCGGTCGGCCGGGACATCACCGAGGACCGTGAGGAAGCCGCTCGTCAATCCGAAGCACTGCTGCGCAACCACCAGCGCCTGGAGGTGGTTGGCCAGTTGGCCGGGGGCATCGGCCATGAAATGAACAATTTGCTGTCCGGCATCGGCCATGAAATGAACAATTTGCTGTCCGGTATCGGCCATGAAATGAACAATTTGCTGTCCGGTATCGGCGGTAGCCTCGAACTGTTGCAGCGCCGCTTTCAGGAAGGGCGCCTGGAACGGGTCGAGGCCTATGTGGAAGTGGCGCGCGATTCGGTGCAGCGCGCCATGGAGCTGACCCATCGCCTGCTGGCATTTTCGCGCCATCAGCCGCTGGCGCCGAAGCCGCTGGATTTCAACCGGCAGCTGCGCCTGAGTGAGCCGCTGCTGCTCAGGGCACTGGGCGCAGAGATGTGCCTGCACTGGCAGCTGGATGTTACACCGTGGGCGGTATGCCTCGATGTCGTCCAACTCGAAAATGCCTTGATCAACCTCTGCACCAATGCGCGCGAAGCCTGTCTGGAGCGGGGCAATGTCACAGTGCGTAGCGTCAACAGGCGGCTGACGGCCTGGTTCCCTGACGAACAGGGTCTGCCGCCGGGCGACTATGTCGCCTTGCATGTCGAGGATGATGGTCATGGCATGGCGGCAGCGGACATTGCCAGGGCCTTTGAGCCGTTTTTCACCAGCAAACCCATCGGGCGTGGGTCCGGGCTTGGCTTGTCGATGGTGTATGGCTTCGTCGGCCAGTCGGGGGGCTATGCCTGGATCGAATCGGCGCCGAACCAGGGCACCCGGGTCTCCATGCTGTTTCCAAGGTGCCGTGAGCCGGTTCCCGAGGTGCCTCGGGTGGTACAGCGCGCACAACGTATGTCACGCGGCGAGCGCTTGCTCCTGGTTGATGACGAGCTGGGCTTGCGCGCGGTCATGCGCGAGTACCTGGCCGAGCGTGGTTTCGACATCACTGAGGCCGGCGACGCCAATACTGCGCTGGAGCGCTTCCGCCATGACGGCCTGTTCGACCTGGTGATTACCGACATCGGTCTGCTGGGTGGTTTCAGTGGGCGACAAGTGGCCAAGGCCATGCGCATGCAGCTTCCACAGCAGAAGATCCTGTTCATCACCGGGTACGCAGACCAGCAGATCGAGGCGCAGTTGCTCGAACAGCCAGGCACGGCATTGATGAACAAACCGTTTTCGTTGGCGGACCTGGCGGACGAGGCACTGCGCCTGCTCGATGAGTAAAACAATCAGCTCAGGGCCGTCCCAGAATCTGGTTTACCAGCGTCTGCAATGCCTGCAGTTCGAACGGTTTGCCCAGCAGGTGCATGCCTGCTTCCAGGAACCCGTCCCGGGCCATGGCCGTTTCCGCGTAGCCGGTAATGAACAGAACCGACAAGCTCGGGCGCAGGTTACGGGCAATCTCGGCCAGTTGACGGCCGTTCATGCCCGGCAGGCCGACATCAGTGAGCAGCAGGTCAACGTGTCGGGTCGAGCGCAGTACCTTCAGCCCGTCACTGGCATTCGCGGCACTGTGGCAGGCGCAGCCATTTTCGCGCAGGGCCTGGCACAGCAATTGGCGCACATCCGGATCATCTTCGACCACCAGCACGCGACGGCCCCGACCATTCTGCACGGGCAGCATCGGCTCATCCGACGCCTGGGCTTGGCCCAGGTGGCGCGGCAGGTACAGTTCAACCTGGGTCCCTTGGCCGATCTGGCTATGCAGGGTGACATGTCCGCGTGACTGCTTGCTGAAACCGTACACCATCGACAAGCCCAGGCCGATACCCTGGCCGATCGCCTTGGTACTGAAGAACGGCTCGAAAGCGTGCTCCAGCGTCCTCTGCGCCATGCCCTGGCCGTCATCGATGACACGCAGGCGCACATAGTCACCGGCACACAGGGCACCGTCAGTGACATGCCCGGCACCAATAGACTGGTTACTCGCCTCGATGCGCAGGTGGCCACCACTGGGCATGGCTTCGCAGGCATTGAGTAGCAGGTTGTCGAGGGCTTCCTGTAATTGCGCGCCATCGGCTTCGACAGGCCACAAGCTCTGGGCGATGTCCACCTGCAGCGTCACGGCTGGGCTCACGCAGGCCATCAGGCGCTTCGATTGGAGCAGAGCGTGCAGGTCGACGCGCTGGCTGTGCAGCGATTGCCGGGAAGAGAACGCCAGTAGCCGGTGGGTCAGCCGGCTGGCGCGTGACACCGCTTCGCGGCCCATGCGCAGCATGGTGTCCACGCCGTCGCTGCGGCCTTGCTGCAGGCGTCGCTCGATCAGTTCGAGACTGCCGCCGATGCTGGTGAGCAGGTTGTTGAAATCATGTGCGACCCCTCCGGCCAATTGCCCGATGGCTTCCATTTTACGCGCTTGGTGGCGGGCGAACTCGCTACGCTCTCGGGCCTCGCCGGGCGTTATGCCCTGAGCTTGCAGGCGTAGCTGCAGGTCAAGCAATTGGTCGCGTACCAGGTACTGTCGGCGTCGGTTGCGCAGCGCGAACTGGGCCATCTGCAGCAGCTGAGCGTCTTCGAACGGTACAGCCAGCCGCATCAGATTGCCTTGCGGAAGGTGACACGAAGCCGTGACGCTGCGATCGCCCTGGGTGAGCAGCACGATGGGCAGGTCCGACCAGTTGGGTTGCTGGTCGAGGAACGCTTGCAGCAACGGACTCGGGCCTGGGTCGAAGACTTGCTCGGCAATGAACGCCAGGCCTGCGCCTTCAGCCAGTCCCGCCTGCAGTTGGGCCAGGTCCAGCGCGCACAGGTTATCGATGCCGGCACCGGCGAGCAACCGAGCGATGTCTGCGGCTAACGGCGACGGCGCCAGGATCAAGGCACGTTCGTCCAGCGCCAACGAACTGGCCAAAACGTTACTCCGATAAGGGTGGTCCGATACCCACTGGACCGTGGCCACGGTCTGGGGGTTCAACCCAGTTGCAACATTGCCTACAGGCCCTGTTGCAACACAGGGTCGTCCGGGTTCTGCTGTTCCAGTTCCGCCAGCAGCACCTGCACATTCTGCAACTGGCCGGTTTCTTTCCAGTACTGGATGAGCAACACTCGTGCCCGGCGATTGGCCGGCTGCCGGTTGATCACGGTTTCCAGTTGTTTTTGCGCCGCATCGTACTGTTCCAGTTCATGCAGGGTGATCGCCAGGGTGTAGCGGTAGTCGGTGTTGTCCGGGTCCAGCTCGACCGCACGGGACAAGGCCAGCAGGGCGTATTCACGCTGTTCGTGGCGGTTGAGCCAGAGGCCTAGCTCGTACTGCAAGAACGCCGAGTCGGGGCTGAGAGCCAGGGCCTTGGCCAGGACTTGCCGCGAGGCATCGTGATGACCCTGGCGTTCCAGCAGGCGGACCTGGGTCGCCAATGCATCGAGGTTGCCGGGGGCTACCGCCAGGGCGCGCTGCAGGGCCGCGGCGGCGTGCGTGTAGTCGTTTTCGTGCAGGTACAGGCGCGCCAGGTGTACTTGGGCGTCAGTATCCTCGGGCTGTTCCTCCAGGGCCTGTTGATACTGTTCGAGGGTGGCCTGCAGCGGGCCGAAATACAGGCCGATGGCTTCCGGGTCGAGGCCTAGCAGGGCGTCCACGGCGGCAAAGCGCACGCTTTGCTCGTCGTCATCCAGCAGCGGGCCGAGCACCAGGCTACGCTGCGCCGCAGGCAGCAGACGGCGGATGCTGGCGATGGCCGCCCGCCGTACCAGAGGGTCGCCGTGGTCGAGGTCCTGGCGGGCAAGTTTCAATGCCTGCGGCGAAGGATAGTTGGGCAATTCGGCGTACAAGGCGGCACGCCGAACCGCAGGCAGATCATTGCGTTGCAGCTGCTGGTACAGCACCCGCGCAGCGCCGGGCTGGCCTTCGTGGGCCTGGCGCAAGGCCTTGGCATAGCTGTGTGCAGGCAAGGGTGGCGGGGCTGGCTGGTCGTCGCGCCACAAGTATCCGAACAGGGCCGATACCAGGATCAACAGCAGCAGGGCGATCAGGTAGCGGTTGCGTCTGGGCATCGGACGATCCGTGGCGGCGGGAAGGGCAGAGCTTGGGGCAGGTGGGGGGGAAATGCAACCGGGTGGGGGCTGTCAGGTGCCTGGCTCGAGTTTAGCGGTGGGGCGGAAATCGAGCGCCCGATATACCCCCCGGACCATAAAAAAGCCCCGCGGGCCTTCGCCTGCGGGGCAAACGGTTGGGGGAGGTGCCAACCAAAGGAGTCGTTGAAACAGGTCGAATCAGCGGGCGCTGGCGACGGTCTCCGGTTGCCAGCCGCCGCCCAGGGCCTTGTAGATCGAGACGATGCCGCGGTACAGCTCGACCTCGCCCTGGGCTTGCGCATCTTCCGCACTGAGCCGCTCACGCTCGGCATCGAGCAGCACCAGGTAATCCACCGTACCTTCGCGGTAACGAATCGAAGCCAGCTCCGCTGCCTTGCGGCTGGCATCGCTCTGGCGCATCAGCGACAACAGCCGCTGTTGGGTCTTGTCGTAATCGCTGAAGGCATTGGCCGATTCTTCCAGGGCCAGCAACACCTGCTGTTCATAGTTGGCCAGCGCCCCTTCGGCATCGGCCTTGGCACCGCGCAGGCGGGCCCGCACGCTGCCCAGGTCGAAGGCCGCCCAGGTGATGCTCGGGCCCAGTGCCCAGGCGTTGGCCGCCGAGGAACCGATCTGCGAGCCGCGGGCGGCAGTAAAGCCAAGGAAGCCGCTGAGGCTGACGCGGGGGAACAAGTCGGCCGTGGCTACGCCGACATTGGCCGTGGCCGCCGCCAACTGGCGCTCGGCGCTACGGATGTCCGGGCGACGACGCAGCAGCTCTCCCGGGTCTCCCACCGGCAGAGCCTTGGCGATCGCCGGCAAGGCCTTGGGCGACAGATCGACGCTGAGCGCTTCGGGGCGTTGGCCAAGCAGGGTGGCGATACGGTGCCGGGCGCGGGCCTGTTCCGCCTGCAGTTGCGGCACCGTGGCTTCGACCCCGGCCAGGCGCGCATCGGCACGCACCACGTCGAGGTCATTGCCGACCCCGGCGTCACGCAGGGTTTCGGTGATGGCCCGCGATTCCTGTTGGGTCTTGAGGTTGGCCAGGGCAATTTTCTCGCGCAACTGCGCGCCGCGCAGCTGGCCGTAGGCATCGACCAGCTCGGCGATCAGGCTGACCTGCAACTGCTGCAGGTCGGCTGCCGCCACCGCTTCCTGGGCTTCGCTGGCCTCGATCTGGCGCTGGATGCGGCCGAACAGGTCAAGCTCCCAGGCCATGTCCAGGCCCAGGTCGTAGCGCTCGCTGTTCACCCGTTGCGTGGTCTGGCCGGGGATCTGGCCCTTGCCGATTTCACTGCTGGCGCGGCTGGTGACTACCGGGAACTGATCGTTCTCGGCGTCTTCAAGGATCGAGCGGGCCGATTTCAGCCGGGCGAAGGCCACGCGCAGGTCACGGTTGCCGTCCAGCGAAGCCTGCACCAACTGGTTCAGTACCGGGTCGTCGAACTGCTTCCACCACAGGCTTTCGAAGCGGCTACGGTCGTAGGCCTTGGCCTGTACGTCGCTGCTCAGCTGCGCGGGTTCGGTGGCCGGAGCCTGGTAGTCCGGGCCTACCGCGCAGGCCGCCAGGGCCAGCGCCAACAGGCTCGGGGTCAGGGGTTTGAGCAGGTTCATGCATGGCTCTCCAGCGAGTGAACGCGTTCGGCCTTGCGGGCCTGGCGGCGTTCGACGAAACGGCGGATCAGGAAGAAGAACACCGGGGTCAGGAACAGGCCGAACACGGTCACGCCGATCATCCCCGAGAACACCGCCACACCCATGGCATGGCGCATTTCCGAGCCGGCACCGGAGGAGAACACCAGCGGTACCACACCCATGATGAAGGCAATCGAGGTCATCAGGATCGGCCGCAGACGCAAGCGGCAGGCTTCCAGCACCGCGGCCAGCGGATCGAGGCCTTCGGCCTGCTTGTCCTTGGCGAACTCGACGATCAGGATCGCGTTCTTGCACGCCAGGCCGACCAGTACGATCAGGCCGATCTGGGTGAAGATGTTGTTGTCACCGCCGGAAATGATCACCCCGGTAATCGCCGACAGCAGGGTCATCGGCACGATCAGGATCACCGCCAGCGGCAGGCTCCAGCTTTCGTACTGAGCGGCCAGTACCAGGAACGCCAGCAGTACGCACAGCGGGAAGACGAACAGCGCGGTGTTGCCCGCCAGGATCTGCTGGTAGGTCAGGTCGGTCCATTCGAAGGTCATGCCGTTGGGCAATTCCTCTTTCAGCAGCTTCTCGATTGCCGCTTCGGCCTGGCCGGAGCTGTAACCTGGAGCCGCAGCGCCGTTGATTTCCGCAGTGATGAAGCCGTTGTAGTGCATGACCCGGTCCGGCCCGGAGGTGTCGCTGACCTTGAGGAAGGTCGCCAGCGGGATCATCTCGCCAAGGTTGTTGCGCACCTTCAACTGGCCGATCTGTTCGGCATCGAGGCGGAATTGCTGCTCGGCCTGGACATTGACCTGGTACGTGCGCCCAAAGCGGTTGAAGTCGTTGGTGTACAACGAGCCCAGGTAGACCTGCAGGGTGTCGAAGATGTCGGTGATCGCCACGCCGTGGGTCTTGGCCTTTTCCCGGTCGATGGCGGCATCCACCTGCGGCACGTTGACCTGGTAGCTGGTGAACAGGCCCGCCAGCTCCGGTACGTTGCGGCTCTTGGCGATGATGTTCTGGGTTTCCTTGTACAGCGCTTCGTAGCCCAGGTTGCCGCGGTCCTCGATCTGCAGGCGGAAGCCGCCGATGGTGCCCAGGCCTTGTACTGGCGGTGGCGGGAAGATCGCGATGTAGGCGTCCTGGATATCGGCGAACTGGGCATTCAGCGCGGCGGCGATCGCGGCGGCCGACTGGCTCGGGTCCTTGCGCTCGTCAAACGGCTTGAGCGGGGTGAACACGATGCCGCTGTTGGGGCTGTTGGTGAAGCCGTTGATCGACAGGCCAGGGAAGGCTACCGAGTCGGCCACGCCAGGTTGCTTCAGGGCGATCTCGCTCATGCGCTTGATCACCGCCTCGGTGCGGTCGAGGCTGGCCGCGTCAGGCAACTGGGCGAACGCTACCAGGTACTGCTTGTCCTGCGCCGGCACGAATCCGGTCGGGGTGGACGAGAAGCCCAGGTAGGTCAGGCCCATCAGGCCGGCATACACGAACAGGGCGATACCGCTGGAGCGGATGACCCGGCGCACGCCACCGACGTAGCGGTTGGAAGCACGGTCGAAGAAGCGGTTGAACGGCGCGAACAGCCAGCTGCCCAGCAGCCTTTCCAGGAACCGCGAGAAACGGTCCTTGGGCGCATGGTGATCCTTGAGCAGCACCGCTGCGAGGGCCGGCGACAGGGTCAGCGAGTTGAAGGCCGAGATCACCGTGGAGATCGCGATGGTCAGGGCGAACTGCTTGTAGAACTGCCCGGTGAGGCCGGAGATGAACGCGGCGGGCACGAACACGGCGCACAGGACCAGGGCGGTGGCGATGATCGGGCCGGTCACCTCGCTCATGGCCTTTTGCGTGGCATCCAGCGGTTTCAGGCCCAGGCCGATGTTGCGCTCGACGTTTTCCACCACCACGATGGCGTCGTCGACCACGATACCGATGGCCAGGACCAGGCCGAACAATGACAGCGCGTTGAGCGAGAAGCCGAACAGGTGCATGACCGCGAAGGTACCGATCAGCGAGACCGGCACGGCCAGCAGCGGGATGATCGAGGCGCGCCAGGTCTGCAGGAACAGGATCACCACCAGCACCACCAGCACCAGCGCTTCGAACAGGGTGTGCACGACCGCTTCGATCGAGCCACGGACGAACACGGTCGGGTCATAGACGATGCTGTAGTCCATGCCTTCGGGGAAGTCCTTCTTCAGCTCGGCCATTTTTGCCCGCACTTCGTCGGAAATCTCGATGGCATTGGAGCCTGGGCGCTGGAAGATCGGGATGGCCACCGCCGGCTGGTTGTTCAGCAGCGAGCGCAGGGCGTACTGGCTGGAGCCGAGTTCGACCCGGGCGATGTCCTTCAGGCGGGTGATTTCGCCATCGGCGCCGGCACGGATGATGATGTTCTCGAACTCTTCCTCGTTGACCAGGCGGCCCTGGGTGTTGATCGACAGCTGGAAGCTGGTCGAGCCCGGGGCGGGTGGGGCGCCCAGCTGGCCGGCGGCCACCTGGCGGTTCTGCTCGCGGATCGCCGCCACTACGTCGCTGGCAGTGAGGTTGCGCGAAGCGGTCTTGTTCGGGTCGAGCCACACGCGCAGCGAGTAGTCACCCATGCCGAACAGTTGTACGTCGCCCACGCCGCCCAGGCGCGCCAGCTCATCCTTGATGTTGAGGATGGCGTAGTTGGACAGGTAGAGCATGTCGTAACGGTTGTCCGGCGAGGTCAGGTGCACGACCATGGTCAGGTCGGGCGAGGCCTTGTCGACGGTGATACCGATGCGGGTCACTTCCTCGGGCAGCTTGGGCTGGGTACGGGTGACACGGTTCTGTACCTGCACCTGGGCATTGTCCAGGTCGGTGCCCAGGGCGAAGGTGATGGTCAGCGTCAGTTTGCCGTCAGCGGTGGATTGGGAAGACATGTACAGCATGTTCTCCACACCGGTGATGGCCTGCTCCAGCGGTGCCGCGACGGTTTCGCCGATGACCTTGGGGTTGGCGCCGGGGAAGTTGGCACGTACCACCACGGTCGGCGGCACGACTTCGGGGTATTCGCTGATCGGCAGCTGGAACAGCGAGATCGAACCCGCGATCAGCAGCACCAGCGACAGCACCGCGGCGAAGATCGGCCGGGTAATGAAGAATTTCGAAAAGTTCATCGGTGTGGTCCCTTAACCGCGTGGCGCCGGGGCGCTGGCGACTTTCACGTTGTTGCCCGCCACCTTCGGCGTCGGGTTGCTGGCCTCCAGCGCCTGGCGCTGCTGGGCGAGGGCGGCGAGGGTCTGTTCGCTGGCCATCGGGGTCTCTTCCGGGGTGACCGGCGAACCTGGGCGGACGCGCTGCAGGCCCTTGACCACGATACGGTCGTCCTTGCCCAGGCCGCTGCGCACGATGCGCAGGCCTTCCAGCTTCGGCCCCAGCTCCACGGCGCGGTAGGCGGCCTTGTTGTCCTTGTCCATCACCAGCACGAACTTCTTGCCAAGGTCGGTGCCCACGGCTTCGTCATTGATCAGCACGGCTTGGTACTGGGCGCTGCCGACGAGCTTCAGGCGCGCGTACAGGCCCGGGGTGAACTGGCCGTCGCTGTTGTCGAACACTGCGCGACCACGGATGGTGCCGGTGCGCGGGTTGACCTGGTTGTCGACGAAGTTCATCTGGCCCAGATGCGGGTTACCGGTTTCGTTGGTCAGGCCCAGGTACACCGGCGTGCTCTGGCCACGCTGGCCTTCGCGGGCCAGCTGGGTGTACTTGAGGTACACGCGCTCGTCGGCGTCGAAGTAGGCGTAGACCTTGTCGGTAGACACCACGCTGGTCAGCGGGGTGACATCGGCAGTGACGATGTTGCCGGCAGTGAACTGGGCACGGCTGATCCGGCCGCTGATGGGCGCGGTGACGCGGGTGAAGCTGAGGTTGAGGCGTGCCAGGTCAAGCTGGGCCTGGATCGCATCAACCCCGGCGCGGGCTTCGGCGGCGGCGCTGCTGCGCGATTCGGCAAGCTCCGCGGAGATGGCGTTGCTGTCCCGCAGGCGCTCGCCGCGGCGCGCTTCGTTGGCACTGCGGATGGCAGTGGCCTTGGCCTGCTGCAGTTGCGCTTCGAGGCGGCGGACCTCGGCCTGGAACGGGCGTGGGTCAATCTGGAACAGCAGGTCGCCTTTCTTGACCTGGGCGCCTTCGGTGAATGCCACCAGGTCGATCTGGCCGGACACCCGTGGGCGTACTTCGACGGTTTCCGGGGCCTCGAGGCGGCCGGTGAACTCGTCCCATTCGTTGATCGGTTGCTCGATTACCTTGGCCACACTGACCTTCGGCGCGGTGGGAGCCTGCACAGCGTCGGGGGTTCGGCCGCAAGCGCTGATCACCACCACTGCCAGGGCAGCGAGGGGAAAGCGCAAGGGTTTGAGTGATTGTTCCATGGAGAACTCCGCCAATGTATTAGTAGTGGGCGGAGTGTGAGTGTCTTGCGCGCGAGGCACGAATCGAACGAGACGAAGGTTATTATCACGCTGAATGATATCTGCGGACGATTCATCGACGGCGGCCATGGCGCGGCTGCCAGGCCGCGTGCCAGGGCGCCCTGCTGCGTGCAGTCAGGGCGCCGGCGCCTGGGTGCATTAGCCGGGTTCAGCGCGGCCACTGCAACCTGAGGCAGCCGGCAAATCGGCGCGTCAACGCTGACTGTCGCCGGTGCCCTGGCGCCCGGTGCCTTCCGAGCCACTGCCATCCATTCCCGGCAAGTCGCGGTTGTCGTTCTGCTTCGCCGGCGGGCTGTCGGGGTCGTTGCCCTTGATGCGCGGGTCGGTGTCCCGTGGCATGGGCTTCTCGATCGGGTTGAGGGTGCTGTCCACGCCCGGTTTCGGGGCCGGGTTGTGCGGGTCGTCGGGGTAGGTGGGGCCGGTACCGGCCGCCAGGGCCAGCGGCGTAGCGAGCAGGGCGATCAGCAGGATGCTTGGACGGTGCATGGCAGGCTCCTTTGCTTCGGGTAGGGCTGATACTTCCTTTCGGCCCTACCCGAAACGTCAGGGTGCCATTACCCCGATCAACGGTTACACCACCAGTGACAGCAACAGGATGAAGATGATGCCGACGATCGACAGGATGGTCTCCATCATGCTCCAGGTCTTGAAGGTTTCCGCCACGGTCATGTTGAAGTACTGCTTCACCAGCCAGAAGCCGGCGTCATTGACATGCGACAGGATCAGCGAGCCGGCACCGGTGGCCAGCACCAGCAACTCACGGTTCACCCCTGGCACCAGGTCGATTACTGGCGCAACGATACCGGCGCCAGTGATGGTGGCGACCGTGGCAGAACCCGTGGCGATGCGGATTACCGCAGCCACCAGCCAGGCCAGCAGGATCGGCGAAATCTCGGCCTGCACGGCCATCTGCCCGATCACGTTGCCCACGCCGGTATCGACCAGCATCTGCTTGAAACCACCGCCGGCACCGACGATCAGCACGATCGCGGCGGTCGGTGCCAGGCTCTGGTCGAGCATCTTCATGATCTGCTGGCGGTTGAAGCCACGGGCCGCGCCGAAGGTATAGAAGGCCAGCAGCAGGGCTGCGAGCAGGGCGGTGATGGGGTGGCCGATCAGGTCCATCCACTGGCGCACGATGTGCTCGGCGGGCAGCACCACGTCGGCGAAGGTCTTCAGCAGCATCAGCACCACTGGCAGCAGCACGGTGACCAAGGTGATGGTGAAGCTCGGCAGGTTGCCCTGGTCGGATTCCTTGGCGATCTGGTCCATCAGCTCCTGCGACGGGCTGCCCGGGATGTAGCGGGAGATGAAGTTACCGAACAGCGGGCCGGCGATGATGGCGGTCGGCAGGGCCACGATCAGGCCATAGAAGATGGTCTTGCCGATGTCGGCATGGAAGATGCCGATGGCCAGCAGCGGGCCCGGGTGCGGCGGGACCAGGCCGTGCACCACCGACAGGCCGGCCAGCAGCGGAATGCCGATCTTGATCAGCGACACCCCAGAGCGCCGGGCAACGATGAATACCAGCGGGATCAGCAGCACGAAGCCGATCTCGAAGAACAGCGGGATGCCCACCAGGAAGGCGGCGAACATCATGGCCCAGTGCACGTTCTTCTTGCCGAAGGCGCGAATCAGCGTTTGCGCGATCTGGTCGGCGCCGCCGGAGTCGGCCATCAGCTTGCCAAGCATGGTGCCCAGGGCGAGCACGATGCCGACGAAGCCCAGCACGCCACCAAAACCGTCCTGGAACGATTTCATCACCTTGGCCACCGGCATGCCGGAGGTCAGGCCAAGGAAGCCGGCCGCGAGGGTCAGGGCGACGAAGGGGTGGACTTTGAAGTGGGTGATCAGCAGGATCAGCCCGACGATGGTGACCAGCGCGTCGAGCAGCAGGAAGGTATCAGTAGCCAGTCCGAACATGGTTTGAAGGCCTCGGTATTATCGTTGTTTTGGCGTAGATTTTTGAAACTTTGCCCGCAGGTACGGGTCGGGTAGCGCTGTCTTTGCCAGGCCGATGAAGCCGCCGTCAGGCGGTTTGTGCCAGGCTCCGCTCACCGCGCTGCTTTAGCCAGCTGTCCACCGCCTCTGCAAGCGCATCGACCGGCTGGGTAGCGTCAAGTGCCAGGGTCAGGGGTTCGCCGCGGGGTGATTCGAGGGCGGCGAATTGGCTGTCAATGAGGCTTGCCGGCATGAAATGCCCAGGGCGAGCCAGCACGCGTTTTTCCGCCTCGGCGGGCGACAGTTCAAGGAACACGAACACCAGCCCGGGCATGGCCTGGCGCAGGGTTTCGCGGTAGCGGCGCTTGAGCGCCGAGCAGGTCAGGATCGGCCGCTCGCCCGCCTGGGTGGTCGCCTGCAGTTCCTGGCCGAGGCGCACCAGCCAGCCGGCACGGTCGCTGTCGTCCAGGGGAATGCCAGCGCTCATCTTGCGGATATTTTCGGCAGGGTGGAAAGCGTCGCCTTCGATCAGGCGGCCACCGCTTCGGGCGGCGATGGCAGCACCGATGCAGCTTTTGCCGCAACCGGCCACGCCCATCACCACGATGGCAGACAGGGGAGAATTCATCAGTACCTCCTGCGGGTGAGATAGCGCTGTCTCGTCGTCGACGAACAGACACCTCCCCGGTGTTATTGATCTTGTCCTTACGCAGTATGGACGCCCGGCGGCGAGCCGATGATGGCTGCGACCAAAGATTACATTGCCTGCATCCTGAGACAGCGCTACCTTAGTGGCCGTTCCCCTTCCTTGCAAGTAGTAAAATTACAACATTCATGTCCCGCACCGGCTCTCGTACCACAGGTCGTCCTACCCTGGCTGAAGTTGCCAGACATTCCGGGGTTTCCCCGATTACTGCATCGCGCGCCCTGCGTGGCGTCAGCACGGTTGCCCCGGAGCTGGTGGAGAAGGTCCTTGCCGCAGCGGCGAGCCTGGGCTATGTGGCGAACCCGGCAGCCCGTGCCCTGGCCTCGGCCCGCAGCCAGTCGGTGGTGGTGTTGATCCCGTCGTTGTCCAACCAGCTGTTCATCGACACCCTGGAAGCCATCCACGATGTCATGCGCCCGCGTGGCTTGGAGGTACTGATCGGCAACTACCACTATGATGTGGCCGAGGAAGAAAACCTGATCCGCAATTACCTGGCCTACCAGCCTTGCGGCATGCTGCTGACCGGTTTCGAGCGCAGCGAGGCGTCGCGGCAAATGCTGGCGGCCAGTGGTGTGCCTTGTGTGCACATGATGGAACTGAACGGCGATGCCGGGGCATTGTCGGTCGGTTTTTCCCAGCAGCAGGCCGGCCGCGCTGCGGCGCGCCATTTGATCGAACGCGGGCGCAAGCGCCTGGCGTTCATTGCTGCGCAGCTCGACCCACGGGTGATGCAGCGCGCCGAAGGCTTCCGCCAGGCGCTGGCCGAGGCCGGCTTGCAGGCGGCCGAGCTGGAAGTGCTGGCGCCGGAACCGTCTTCCATCGCCCTCGGTAGCGCGCTGTTCAGCCAATTGCTGCAACAGGCGCCGGATGTCGACGGCATCTTCTTCTGCAACGACGACCTGGCCCAGGGCGCGGTGCTGCAGGCGTTGCGCCAGGGGGTGGAAGTGCCGCGGCAGGTGGCGATGGTCGGTTTCAACGACCTGCCGGCTTCGGCGCACATGGTGCCGCGGCTGACCTCGATTCGCACGCCCAGGGCCGCCGTGGGGCGTGGTGCGGCACAGGCGCTGCTGGCGTTGCTGGATGGCAAGCGGGTGGCGAACGCCCAGCAGGACCTTGGCTTCGAACTGATGGTGCGGGAAAGTTCCTGATTCGCCTCTGGCTAAGTGCTGCGTTCGGTAACGCGCCTGTTGCGTGTACGCGCTGATAGCACTGTGCTTGCATGGCCCCGACGGCGATCTATGCTCAGGACACCGCGCATACAGGAGGCCGTCGCCATGTTCGATTTTCATCGCCAATCCGATCTGGTCGAGATCCAGCGCAGCCATAAGGCGTTGGCCGGTTTGCAGGCCAAGCTGGCGGCAATCAGCCGCGCCATGGCCATGATCGAATTCGCTCCCGACGGCACCATCCTCGACGCCAACGAGCGTTTCTCTCAGGCCATGGGCTACAGCGCCGACGAATTGCGTGGCAAGCACCACCGGCTGTTCTGCGATCCTGACTACGCAAAAAGCGCTGAATACCAGCAATTGTGGCGTGAACTGGGGCAGGGCAAAGCCATCAGCGGTACCTTCGAGCGCATCGACAAGGCGGGCCGCGAGGTCTGGCTGGAGGCCAGCTACATGCCAGTACTGGACGAGCAGCAGCAGGTCAGCAGCGTGATCAAGGTCGCGGCCGATATCAGCCAGCGGGTGGTCGAGGAACACGAAAGCGAAAGCTTGCTCAAGGCTATCAGCCGGTCGATGGCGGTGATCGAGTTCACCCCGCAAGGCCGGGTGATCACGGCCAACCAGAACTTTCTCGACACCATGGGCTATCGCCTGGAAGAGGTGGTCGGCCGCCATCACGGGCTGTTCTGCCTGGCGCAGGAGCGCGAGTCGGCCGGCTACCGCGAGTTCTGGGCGTCGCTCAACCGCGGCGAATACCATTCGCACCGCTTCGAGCGCGTCGACAAGCACGGCCGGACGGTCTATCTGGAGGCTTCCTACAACCCGATCTTCGACAGCAAGGGCCGCTTGTACAAGGTCGTCAAGTTCGCCCGCGACATCACCCGCCAGGTCAGTACCCAGCAAAGCGCTGCCGATGCCGCCCATGCCAGCTCGGTGCAGACCGATGCCTGCGCACGCAAGGGCACCCAGGTGGTGCAGCAAGCCGTGCAGGTGATTGAACAGATTTCCCAGGAGCTCAACGACGCCGCTCGCAGCATCGACGCGGTGAGCAAACAGTCGGATGTGATCGGCCAGATCGTGCTGACCATCCGCGGGATTGCCGACCAGACCAACCTGCTGGCGTTGAATGCGGCGATCGAGGCGGCCCGCGCCGGCGAGCACGGGCGCGGTTTCGCCGTGGTAGCCGATGAAGTGCGCAGCCTGGCGGCGCGGACCAGCAAGGCCACCCTGGACATTGTCGATGTGGTGCGGCAGAACCATGACCTGTCATTGTTGGCCGTGGCCAGTATGCAGTCCAGCCTGACCCGCACCGGGCATGGCGTGGCCCTGGCCAACGAGGCCGGCACGGTGATCATGGAAATTCAGCAGGGCTCCCGGCACGTGGTGGATGCCATCAGCCAGATCAGTTCGACGCTGCAATTGCACTGAGCGCATCGCCCAGTTCGCCTTGCAGGGCCTGCAAGCTGTGTTCCAGGTGCAGGCGTAGTTCCGCCGTTGGCAGGCCCTGGTCGTGGGCCTGTTCGATGGCTTCGCAGGCTTTGACCAGTGTGCGCATCCTGAGCATCTTCGCGCCGCCCTTGATCCGGTGGGCCAGGGCGCGCACAGCCTCGGCGGGGGCGTCTGCGGCCAGTGCGCGCAACGCGGCCAGGTCTTCGCTGACACTTTGCGACAGCTGTTCCAGCAAATGCCGCGTCAGTTGTTCATCGTCCTGGGTCAGGTGGCGCAGCTCGCCCAGGTCGAACCCGCTGACGGGGCTTGCCGGCGGCTGTTGCCCGGGCTGGGCCTGGGGTAAATGGGTCTTGAGCGTACGCAGGCCGATCGGTTTGAACAGGCATTCGTCCATGCCGCTGGCCAGGCAGCGGGCGCGCTCCTCTGCCTGGGCGTTGGCGGTCACGCCGAGAATCCGGCAAGGTGCCAGGCCGCGCTCGCCCTCGAGGCTGCGGATACGGCGGGTCAACTGGTGGCCGTCCATGACCGGCATGCTGCAATCGGTAATCACCAGGTCGAAGTGCGCGGCTTGCCAACGTGCCAACGCGATTTCGCCGTTTTCGGCCAATGTCACGCTGTGCCCCAGGCTGTGCAACTGGCGCTCCAGCAACAGCAGGTTGGCGGGGTAGTCGTCGACCACCAGTATGTTCAGCGGGCCGCTGCTGCTTTCCAGTGGCGGAGCTTGCTGTTCGGCCTGGATCGGTGCTGCACCGGCGGGCAGTTGCAGCTTGACCTGCACCTTGGTGCCCACACCTTCGACGCTCTGCAAGCTCAAGCTACCGCCCATCAACTCGACCAAGGTGCGGCTGATGACCAGGCCCAGGCCCGCGCCCTGACGGGCCCGGGGGCCGTCGGCCTGGACGAAGGCATTGAACAGCCGGGCTTGGTCGGCAGGGCTGATGCCGATGCCGGTGTCGCGCACCGTCAGTTCCACCGTCAGTTGGTCGCTGTCGCAGGCCAAGAGCAGCAGGCTGGCCTGGACCTCGCCGCGGTCGGTGAACTTGATGGCGTTGCTGATCAGGTTGGACAACACCTGCTTGAGGCGCAGCGGATCAGCCAGGACCCAGAGCGGCGCAGCAGGCAGTTCGCTGTGCAGATGCAGACCTTTGGCCCGCGCATTGCCTTCGAACACCCGTACACAGGCCCGTATCAGCTCGACCAGGTTGGTGGGCACAGGCTGCAGCGTGATGTGCCCGGATTCGATACGTGAGATGTCGAGAATATCGCCAATCAGCTCAAGCAAGCCGATGGCCGAATCGTGCGCGGTCTGCAGTGTCTGGGTGTCGCAGTGGCCGCTGCGGCTGTCCTCCAGGGCCAACTCGAGCAAGCCGATCACCGCATTCATCGGGGTACGGATTTCATGGCTCATGGTGGCCAGGAAGGTACTTTTGGTCTGGCTTGCCTGTTCGGCGTCGTCCTTGGCCTGACGCAGTTGCTCCAGCAGGCCTCGGCTGAGTGCCAACTGCGCTTGCAGGGCATGCTGGGCCTCGGTGCGCTGGTTGATCAGTTTGCGCAGGTAGCTGTTCCAGAACACCACCCCGGCCAGCAGCAAGGCCGACAGCACCAGTACCTGCAGGGCCAGGGTGCGGTAGTCGCGCCAGGGGCTGTCGCTGACCAGAGTACTGGTGCGCCAGCGGTTGATCAGCTGGTCCAGCTCGTCCGGGGGGATGCTTAGCAGGGCCTTGTCGAGGATCGCCTGCAGCTGCGGCTGGTCTGCGGCCACGGCAAAGGCCGCGACGGCTGGGTCGTCGTCGAGCACACTGGCGATGCGCAAGCGGTCCTTGAACACATGGCTGATGTAGTAGGCGGCATTGATATGGCTGCTCAGGGCGACGTCGGCGTCACCGTTGGCCACGGCTTCCATCAGGCCGAGCGGGTTATCCACTTCGACCAGCGTGGCCTGGGGGTAGCGCCGCTGCAACATGGCCCGTTGCGGCGAGCCGCGGACCAAGGCAATGCGCTGGCCCTGCAGCGTGTTGGCCTGGGTGGGTGAAGCGGGTTTGTTGCGGGTGACCAATACCCGCGGGCTGACCAGGTAGGGGCGGGTATAGCGCAGTTGTTTCGAACGGTCCGCACCGTAACCCAGGGCACCGATCATCTGTGCATCGCCGTGCATCAGGCGTTCGATCATTGCGTGCGCCGAAGGGCTTTCGACCGGCTTGAAGCGCAGCCCCGTGCGCAGCGATATCTGCTTGAGCAAATCGAGGGTGATGCCGCTGGGGTGATTTTGGGTATCGTTGAAGGTCAGTGGTGCCAGCGAGGTATTGACCAGTACACTGACATTGGGGTTGGCGGCGATCCAGGCCTCCTCTTCGTCGGTGAGGGCGGCGAGGTGGCGTTGCAGCAGCAGGCTGGTATTGCCGCTGCTCCAACGGCGCAGGATGTTCAGGCGCTCGCTTTCGCTGATGCGCGCCAGCGCCTCGTCGACCAGCCGATGCAGGCGTGGGTTGTCGTTGGCCAGGGCGAAGGCAAACGCCCCGGGCGCGACCTGACAGAAGTGGTCGATCTTCAACAGGCCCTGGTAGCTCTTGCCAATCGTGAAATCGGTACTGATGGCATCGCCGAGGTAGGCATCGGCCTCACCCAGTTCCACGGCAGCCAGGCCCGCGAGGGTGGAGCGATACAGGCTCAATTGCGCCTTGGGGTACAGGGCCCGGACACTGCTGGCGGGCAGGTAGTGGTCGACCATGGCCAGGCGCAGGCCAGCGAGATCGGAGCCGCTCTTCAAGCGCTGCCCCTCGCGGGTGACGATTACCGGCAGGTCATCAGCGTAGGGGGCGCTCAGGCTGAGCTGGGCATCGGCTGCCTCGAATGCGTTGGAACTGCCCAACAGGTCGATACGGCCATCGCGCAGTGCAGCGATGGCTTCGTGGCGGCTGTCGAAACGGCGCACTTCGATATCGACACCCAGCTGTTCGCCAATGATGCCTGCATAATCGGCGCTGAGGCCTTCATAGTCACGTTGGCTGACATTGATTTCCAGCGGTGGATAGTCGGGCCGCGAACTGCCCAGCAGCAGGCGCTGGCGTTGCTGCAACCATTGCCGGTCGTCGCTGGAGAGCGCCAGTGGTGCGGCGGCGCTGACCGAGCGGGCCAGCAACTGGCGGGGCTCGCTGTCGGCCAGCAGCGCACTGGAACTGGCCAGGGCGCTGACCAGAAGGGCGCTTGCCAGCAGGCGCTTCATGGCAAGGGCACGCTCACTGGACGCTGTTGCGTTTGGCCAGGTCGACCATTTCCACCAGGGATTCGGTCTTGAGCTTTTCCATGATGCGGCCCCGGTAGGTGCTGATGGTCTTGGCACTGAGGTTCATGCAAGTGCCGATGTTCTTGTTGTTCTCGCCGCGCGCCAGGCGCCGCAGCACTTCCATTTCACGGTTGGAGAGGCTGGCCAGGCGCACCGACTCGCTTTCCAGGGAGTTGCTGTTGACCGACATCGTGGGAAGGTCGAGTAGCCCTTGACCAAGGCCTTGAGGGCAAACAGCAATGCATCGTGGTCTTCTTCCTTGGTGACGAAGGCACCGATCCCTGCGTCCAGGCAGCGCCGCACGTACAGGTCGGTCGCCTGCCCGGTCAGGACCATGATCTTGGGCACGGGCTCCAGGCATTGCAGGCGTTTGATCACTTCCATGCCATCCAGGCCGGGCAGGCCGATATCGAGAATGACCACATCCGGGCGCAGTTCGCGCGCGACCTGCGCCACTTCACTGCCATTGCCGACCTCACCGACGACATCGAAGCGCTCGCGCTCGAGCAGTAGGCGCAAGGACAGCCGGACGATGGGATGGTCGTCAACGATCAGCACGGTTGTCATGAAGGAAACTCCTGTCGGGATGTGGTCCGCTTCCTGGAACACTCAGGAATACGTCTGAACAAGGGGGTTTATCGGAAGCGCTGCACGATACGACCATTCCCGAAGTTTGGTAATGCCGAGTATAGATGTGTTGAAAGTCCCAGTACTTGTTGTTGAAAATTCCTACAAATATGGGAAACATCACCCTACCAAAGCGGTGATGTCCACTTGTTGAGGCTGGTCAAGCGCAGGCGCCATGCGCCTTGTTCACCCGCAGGGTCGAGGCAGGGTTGTTGGCCAGTGCCTGGCCGACCCGCGTCGGGCGGACCACCAGCTGGCCGGTGCAGTTCGGGCAATGCCCGTGGAAACGGGTTTCGGCACAGGTGCGGCAGAACGTGCATTCGAACGAGCAGATCAACGCATCGGGGCTGTCACCCGGCAGGTTGGTATCGCAGCACTCGCAGTTGGGGCGTAGATCCAGCATTGGCATGACTCCTGTCGCAGGTCGGAACATGGAGTCTGCTATGCCTGCGGCGGACCTGGCAATGCTCAGTTCCCCGGGCGATACAGATGGGCGTGTCCGGCACGGTACAGGGCCGACTCGGCGAACGGTGTGTCGCCCAGGACATGCCCGACCAGGATCAGCGAGGTACGCTGAAAGTCCTTCGCTGCTACACGCTCAATGATATCGCCCAGGGTGCCACGCACCCAATCCTGGTCTGGCCAGGTGGCGCGATGCACCACCGCCACCGGGCACTGTGCGCCGTAGTGCGGCAGCAGTTCATCGACAATGCGCGGCAGGTGCCGGACCCCCAGGTGAATCGCCAGCGTGCTGCCATGCCGCGCCAGGTCGGCCAGTTGCTCGCCGGGTGGCATTGGCGAGCTGTCGCCATAGCGGGTCAGGATGACCGTCTGGGCGACTTGTGGCAGGGTCAGTTCGCAGCCGAGCAGGGCGGCGCTGGCCGCTGTGGCAGTGACCCCGGGAACGATCTGGTAGTCGATGCCCAGCGCCTGCAGCTGGCGAATCTGCTCGCCGATCGCGCCATACAGGCTGGGGTCGCCGCTGTGCACCCGGGCCACGTCCTGGCCTTGCTCGTGCGCGCTGCGCATGGCGGCGATGATTTGCTCCAGGTGCAGTTCGGCGCTGTTGATCACGGTCTCGGCCTGATGCCCCTCGAGCACCGCCGCAGGGACCAGCGAGCCGGCATAGATGATCACCGGGCATTGGCGGATCAGCCGTTGCCCCTTGACTGTGATCAGTTCCGGGTCGCCGGGGCCGGCGCCGATGAAATAGACCGTCATGGAAAGTCCTTGCAGAAAAGTGCCGGTGAAATCTTCAACAGGCCAGGGCGAGGGTCGCCGGGCCCAGTACCTGACGCGTCAGCAGCAACCTGGCGGTGCCACTTCGCTGGCTGGCCAACGCCAGGGCTGCGCTTTCTGCCACGCCCCAGCAGCCGCTGTGGGCATGGGCCGCAGCAGAGTGGTGGCTGAGCTGCGCCTGGTAGGCGTGTAGTTGCGCGGTAGGGTACAGCACCAAGGGCACGGCGAGGTGTTCGGCCAGCTGTTGCAGGCCGGGTTCGTCGGCCTTCAGGCTGATGCTGGCGATGCCATGCAGGTCGGCCAGTGCCAAGCGCTGAGTGCTCAGGGCCTGGCGGAGCAACGCTTCCAAGGCCTCCGCCGGGCAACCCCGGCGGCAGCCGAAGCCGGCATAGAAGGCCGCCATCAGGCCTGCTTGGCGCGGCGGAACAGCCAGGCGCTGAGCAGGCCCAAGGCCAGCCAGAAGGCGGCGTTGGTCAGCCACGAGGCGAGCTTGAACTGGGTTTCCAGCGCTTCGGGAGCCAGGCTTTCATGCACCTCGGGCTGTGGCGCGCCAATCACATGCGGGACCACCAGCAGGGCAACGCCCAGCACTTTCAGCAGCCAGTGGCGGGCGAA
The DNA here is from genome assembly GCF_016620375.1 of Pseudomonas sp. LAM2023. NCBI lineage: Bacteria > Pseudomonadati > Pseudomonadota > Gammaproteobacteria > Pseudomonadales > Pseudomonadaceae > Pseudomonas > Pseudomonas sp. LAM2023. The sequence continues at coordinate 263,358 of NZ_JAENHV010000009.1, forward strand.
CACCAGCAAGGCCAGGCCCAGGGCGGTAGCGCTGGCCGTGCCGATCCACCAGGCCTGGCGTTGGCCCAGGTCGGCGGCAGCGGTGCCTGGCAGCTCCGGCGGCAGGCCCAGGGTCGGGGCCAGGCAGAACACGGCGAAACCGGCCAGGCCCCAAAGTGCACCGGTGCCGATACGCCGCGGTTCGCGCAGGCTGTAAAGGGCGGCCAGGATCAGGGCAAAGCCGACTGCAACCACCAGGTTGCCGCCGGTGGTCGACAGCACGCGTTGCCAGCCGTCTTCCGGTGACCAGGCTTCGGCGCTGTGCTCATGGGCCGGCACCTCGCTGCCATGCTCGTGGTGAGCCACTGGTACCGACGACTCGTAGGTTTCCGCCTCGAGAATCAGCGGGGCGACCCAGAAGCTTTGCAGCAGGGTCAGCAACAAGGCCGCTAGCAGCCCGCTGAAGCCCGCGGTTCGGGCAATGCGCATGATCATCAGGCGTTCTCAGTGGCAGGGGAAGGCGGCGCTGTGGCGGGTGTCGTGAGCGGCGTTGTGCACGGCCTCGATGTGTGAGAAACCGGCGAAGTACACCAGGCACAGGCCCAGCAGGCTAGCGCCGACGGCGATGACGACACGCTGGCTGAGCGTGACGGGGGTGGCAAGGCTGTGTGGCTTGGCGCTGGTGACGGGCATGACGCGTTCCTCTGCTGTTTGGGCAACGGGCAAGCGCGGCAGCCCTGGGCGTATCTGCCCAGGGGGATGCAACAGCGCCCGCCCACCGCGGGGTGTTCATGAACGCCAGGCCGGTCTCCGGGCTTGCGAGGAGGAGCCAGGCTCCTGGAAAGCATCGCCTTCCCATGCCCGACTACAGGGCACAGTGGTATTGACGCTTCGCTCGCTTACCGTTGCGGGGGCAGCACCGGCTTTGTCCGGCCCTGCTGGAGGGCCTGTGACGCACCGGTTTCCCGTTTCACCCCTAAGGGGCACCTGAACGCGAGGTGTAAGAAGACCATGGGGCGGGCCTGGCGTCAATTGCCAAATGCCTCTGGGACCGTGTATTGACCAGCGTTGTGCTGGTGTCGCGAAGGGCTGCAAGGCAGCCCCGGGAATGTTCGGATGGCTGATCAGCCACGCGCAAATGCCGCCAGCTTGTCGCCATCCAGGCGATAGCGCACCCACTCATCCTGTGCCTCGGCCCCCAGCGATCGGTAGAACCCGATCGCCGGCTCGTTCCAGTCCAGTACGCTCCATTCAAGCCGTCCGCAGTGGTTGGCTACCGCTTCGCGGGCAATGTGCCGCAACAGTTGCCGACCGGCACCGTCGCCGCGTTGTTCAGGGGTCACGTACAGGTCCTCGAGATAGATACCGTTGCGCCCCAGCCAGGTCGAATAGCTGTAGAAATACACGGCAAAGCCGATTGCCCGGCCATCGCGCTCGCAGATCAGGCTGTGCACCGTGCTGCCTTCGCCGAACAGGCTGTGCTCGATATCGGCGACGCTGGCGATGACCTCGTGGCGGGCACGTTCGTACTCGGCCAGTTCGGTGATGAAGGCCAGGATCTGCTCGGCATCGGTGCGTACGGCAGGGCGAATGGTGACGGTCATGGTAAAGGCTTCCTTGGGCTCGTGGTGGCGGTACAGTAATGTGTATCTGAATAATTTATTGGAACTGTACCAGTCGCGAAGAACACAACTCCGCTAGTGTGGCAGCACCGATGAAGAAAATGGAATGCCCGCCATGCTTGCCTCTGCCGACCTGCTGACCGCCTTTGTGCTGTTCGCCTTCGTATCCTCGATCACGCCAGGGCCCAACAACACCATGCTGCTGGCGTCGGGGGTGAATTTTGGCGTGCGCCGCTCGATTCCGCACGCCATGGGCATCAGTGTCGGGTTCATGCTCATGGTGTTGGCCGTCGGCCTGGGCCTGGGTGAGGTGTTCAAGGCCTGGCCGATGCTGTACACGGTATTGCGCTACAGCGGCGCTGCCTACCTGCTGTACCTGGCGTGGAAGATCGCCACCTCCGGGCCGGTCGGCACGGCCTCGACCAGCGCCGGTAAACCGCTGGGGTTCTGGGGGGCTGCGGCATTTCAATGGGTCAACCCCAAGGCCTGGGTGATGGCGGTGGGGGCCATTACCACCTACACGCCGGCACAGGGCTATGTGGCCAACGTGATTGTCATTGCCGCCTTGTTCGCCCTGGTCAACCTGCCCAGCGTAGGGGTGTGGGTGATGTTCGGCAGCGCCCTGCGCAAGCTGTTGCAGAACCCGCGCTGGCTGATGCTGTTCAATGTCCTGATGGCCTTGCTGCTGGTGATTTCACTGTACCCGCTGCTGTTTGTAGAATCGGCATTTTCCTGACCCCGCGAGTACAGTAAGCCGATGCAGTTGATCCCCTGGTCCCATGAATGCACCGAAGGCTTCACCCTGCGTGGCTGGCGCACCCCGGCCAGTGGCCGGCCGTTGCTGCATTTCTTGCATGGCAACGGCTTTTGCTGCCTGGCTTATCAGCCGTTGCTGCTGCGGCTGGGCGAGCATTTCGACCTGTGGCTCAGCGATGTCCAGGGCCATGGCGACAGCGACCATGGTGGAACGTTTCGTGGCTGGAACCGTACCGCTGAGATGGCGGTGGAGGCTTTCGCAGCCGGGCGGGGCGAGTATGGTGACGTACCGCGATTTGCCGTGGGGCACAGCTTCGGGGGCGTGCTCACGGGCTTGATCCTGGCCAGTGAGCCGCAACTGTTCAGCCGTGCCGTGCTGCTTGATCCGGTGTTGTTCAGCCAGCGCATGCTCGGAGTAATGGGCGCGGCCGCATTGCTTGGCCTGCACCGGCGCCACGCGCTCGCACGCAAGGCCGCCAGCCGCCGCAGCCACTGGCCTGATCGAGAGACGGCGCTGGCTTCGCTGCACGGCCGCGGTATTTTCAAGGGGTGGACCGATGCAGCGTTGCAAGCCTATGTCGAGCATGCCATCGGTGATTGCGGTGAAGCGGTGGTACTCAAGTGCCGGCCCAGCCGCGAAGTGGAAATATTCAGCTCATTCCCGCGTCGCCTTTGGGCCAGCCTGGCGGCGATCCGCACACCCACGCAGGTCTTGTATGGCGAGCACACCTATCCCTTCGTGCCACATTCGGTCAAGCGCCTGACCGCGCTCAATCCTCAGGTGAGCGGCAAGCAGGTTGCTGGTGGGCACTGCTTCATGCAGGAATATCCCGAGGCTTGTGCCGATGCCGTGCGGGCCTTCCTGCTGTAGCAGCGGTCGGGATAGTGTTCCCAGACAGCACTGGGCAGGACCGCGTGCGCAACCTTGGGTTGCCCGAGCCGACGAACATGACTCGTCAGACCCCGCTACAGTGATTGATATCGCGGTACCCGGAGCATCCGATAGCGCATGCCGTGTCCTTCTGATTGTCCTTTGGGTAGAACGCTGCATGTCATTTCTGTCGGCTACTGCTTGATTGGCGTCGTTGGTAAGGTGATTCCAGCCAAGAGAGGAGCCTTCTCATGAAACGTATACTGGGTATCCACCGCAGCCCCCACGCCCATTGGGTGGGTGATGGCTTCCCGGTGCGTAGCCTGTTCACCTACGACAACCTGGCCAGCCAGATCAGCCCGTTCCTGTTGCTGGATTATGCCGGCCCTCATTCGTTCACCCCGACCAGCGCGCGGCGCGGCGTCGGTCAGCATCCTCACCGTGGCTTCGAGACCGTGACCATTGTCTACCAGGGCGAGCTGGAACACCGTGACTCCACTGGCGCTGGTGGCTTGATCGGCCCCGGTGACGTGCAATGGATGACCGCTGCCAACGGTATCCTCCATGAGGAGTTCCATTCCGCAGGTTTCGCCCGTAGCGGCGGTATGCTGGAAATGGTTCAGCTGTGGGTCAACCTGCCGGCGCGTGACAAGCGTGCAGCCGCCGGTTACCAGACGCTGCTGGCCAAGGACATCCCGGTGGTGACGCTGGACGGCGAGGGCGGTAGCCTGCGGGTGATCGCCGGTGACTATGTTGGGCACTCGGGGCCGGCGCGAACCTTTACGGCCATGGATGTCTGGGACTTGCGCCTGAATGCCGGTGCCAATCTACGCCTGCCGGTGGCCGCCGGGCGCAACGCGGCGCTGGTGGTGTTGCGCGGCACTGTGCGAATCAACCATGAGCGTGAAGCTGGCCCGGCCAGCCTGGTGTTGCTTGATCGGTCGGGTGAGGATGTTGTCGTCGAGGCACTGGATGGCGCCAGCGTGCTGCTGCTCAGCGGTGAGCCGATCGATGAGCCGATCGTGGGCTATGGTCCGTTCGTGATGAACAGTCAGGCGGAGATTGCCGAGTCGTTCGATGATTTCCATGCCGGGCGGTTCGGGCAGATGCACGAGGCGCGGGGCCCGGCAAAACCTTGATGGATGGACCGGTACCGTTGACAAGGCCGGTACACGCAACGCATTTGCTGGCATGATGCGGCCATGCCCAAGCTCACTTGCCTGCACAGGGTGCACCGATCGCTGCCCGGCGCCAGCCACCACACCCTGTGGCTTCGCTACCGTGCCCCTTACCATTGGCCGTCGACCCTGGCGTTCCTTGCCGCCCGCTGTATCGCCGGTGTCGAGACCTGTCTGGACGGCACTTACAGCCGAACCTTGGTGGCTGCCGGTCGGCATGCGGTTGTGCACGCTACGCCTTCGGCTAGGCAGTGCCTGCGCATCCGTGTTGAAGGCGTTCCGGCCCGGGCGCTGCCAGGTCTGATCGCCAGGTTGAGACGGGTCTTCGACCTGGATGCCGACCCCGCGCAGATCAACGCCGGGCTTGCCCGCGATCCGCTGATGGCCCGCTTGCTGCACAAGCGTCCGGGCCTGCGCGTGCCACAAGGCTGGGACGCTTGTGAGCAAGCCATGCGCACGGTGCTCGGCCAGCAGGTCAGCGTGGCCGGGGCCATGACCCTGGCCGGCCGCCTGGTGCAACGCTACGGTGAAGCCCTGCGCCTGGCCGTGCCGGGTTTGAGTCACGTTTTCCCGGCGCTGCCGGTATTGGCCGCTGCACAGTTCGAAGACATGGGCATGCCGCGTGCACGCGCAGCGACCCTGGCCACGCTGGCCAACGCCTTGCTCGCCGAGCCCGGACTGCTGCGGCGCGGGCAGCCGCTCGATGTGCTGCTGGGCAACCTGTACCGGCTCAAGGGTATCGGCCCTTGGAGTGCGCACTATCTGGCGCTGCGCCAGGTCGGCGCGGTCGATGCCTTGCCGTTGGGTGACGTGGCCTTGGTCAAGGCGTTGCGCAGGCTGGAAGGCGATCAAGCGCAGCTCGCCGAACGGGCTCTGGCCTGGCGGCCATGGCGGGCCTATGCAGCGCAGCACCTGTGGGCATCGTTGGGGACTGACGAGACCGCTCGTCGTTAAGTCTGCCATTACAACTGAACACTCGGCGCGCCCCGACAATCTTCCACTAAGGTGCTAAAGGATTCCCGCATGATCATTGCCTGGGCGCTATGGATGTTTACCCCAGCATGCGCAATATCAATTGGCACCCTGCCTGACAAAAGCGTACTCACACACAACAGGCCATCCACAGAGAGGGTCATACCATGTCGTTGATAGGAGTTTCGATGCTGGAGATGCGGCAGATGATCGAGCAGGCCTGCCTGCCCGACCGCTGTGAAGTCAGCTGCCCGGACGGCGCCAACCTGATCATCCGCCTGGGTCAGGGCCAGAGTCTCGATGAGGGCGTGACCCTGAGCGGAGTTCCGCTGCAAAGCCTTAACAGTTGCCGCGACCTGGTCAACCTGGTTGGGCAACTGCACGCGCTGCGTGACAGTCAACCCACACCCCTCAAGGCGATTGCCTGAGGGGGCATTTGCGCTCCGGTCAGCCCAGGCTGGCCGGACGCACATATTCTGGCATCAGGCCGTTGAACCAGAACAGGATCATCGCCACCAGGATGGTCACCAGCAGCAACAGACCTAGCCCCCACACACAGGTCGCGAACAGCAGGGCCTGTTCTTTCTTCAGTCGCAGGAAGGTCTGCAACCCGCCATACAGCAACACACTGGCATACGCCGACGCTGCCAAAAGCGCGACCACTGCCAGCCAGCGGATCGGCAGCAGGCCGACCGCCCCGGCAAAGAACCATGGCGTTGCGCAGTAGGCGGCAAAGCCGATGCACTGGTTGAGGCTGGGCTGGGCATCGAAACCTCGCGACATCCAGCGAATCATCACTCCCATCAGCATGACCCCGACCACCGTGGTGGCGTAGAGCAAGGCGGCCAGCTGCGCGGCACTGGCCAGGCTCAGGCGCACCCGCTCCTCGGCCGCCAGGCTCCAGCCGAACGTGGTGGTGCCGACGAACAGGCAGACGGCAGGGATCAACGCCAGGGCCAGCAGACGTGGCAGGTATTGCTGCGGGCGGTCTTCTTCGGCCCGGCGGATGTCCAGCCAGGCGTCGGCGGGGTGGGTGAAGAGCTTGAGCAACGGGCTGTTCATGACATTCTCCGGCAGGCGTGGGCTCTTTTGTATGGAGACGCGCCGTGCCCGGCAGGTTCAGCCGGGTTGGCCACCGTTGATCGGCTTCACTGCAGTTCCAGCAGCAGGTTCAGCCCGCCATCCCCGCACTTGCCCTGGTCGCGGACCACGCCGTGGTAGCTACGCCCATCCCAGACAAACGCCACGCTGTGGGCGCGCTCCACCTTGTCGGGCAAGGGCGGGCAGATGTGCAGGCGCAGGCCTGGGCGACCTTGCAGGTTGAGGGCGGCAATCTGGCACTGGCATTCCATGCTCTGCGCGACCGGGCCGAACAGGGTGTCGCGCACGTAATCGAGCTGCAGGGAGGCATTGGGCGCGCGGCAGGGCATTTTCATGGTCGCGCTGCTCCGGTGCAAAGGCGGCTGGCAGAGTACAGGTAGGGCATGGCGGGCTCCCGGCTGAAAATGGCATGGCCTATCTTTTGAAGCTTGCCAGGCCAAGATGTTCAACCTGTTTCATGCGCGTTCATCCAGTTTGCGCCGATGCTGCAGCCCAGGCCCGGTTCAGCGCCCGGCCTTGCGCAGGGTCAGGTTGATGCGCCGTTCACCCAGGCGCGGATGCACGCCGGGCTTGATCGGCAGCACGCCATGGAAGCGCAAGCGGTCTGTGCCACCCCAAACCAGTACATCGCCATGGCTCAGGGCGATGCGCCGGGTCTTGTCGGCGCGCTGCAAGCCACCGAACAGGAACACCGCCGGCAAACCCAGCGACAGTGACACGATCGGCTGGCCGAAGTCCTGCTCATCGCGGTCCTGGTGCAGGCTGAGGCGGGTACCGGGGAGGTAATGATTGACCAGGCAGGCATCCGGCACGAAACCGTCGAAGCCGGCCAGGGCCGCCGCGCGGTTGGCCAAGGCAAGCAGTACCGCGGGCAGGGCGGGCCAGGGTTGGCCGCTGAGCGGGTCGCAGTGGCTGTAACGGTAGCCCTGTTCATCGCTGACCCAACCCAGCGTGCCGCAGTTGCTGAGCGCTACGGCCATGCGCAGGCCACCCGGGGTGTACATGTGCCGGAACGGCGCGGCACGCAATACCGGGCGCAGGGCGTCGAGCACAGGCTCGACTTCAGCCAGGGCGAAGCCGGGCAGCAGCACGGTGTGGCTGGCCAGGCGTTGCGCCTGGGTGCCGAACAGGTCGAGGTCGGACTGGATCATTGGCTGAAGTATCGGGCCGGGTAGCAGCCATTGTACTGCGCTTGATGGGGCTGGCCTATTCATGCCCACCCCGCTGCAAACGATACATTATCGATAGTTTGCCATTTATTCATTATTATCAATCTCTTATTAGATTCTCTTAATGTTGAAGATCATTATCTGCACGGCCTGTCGACCAACGGCAGGTTGACGAACGCGCACAGTTTTGCTGTATTGAAACCGGTTTCATCGCTACCACAACAATCATAAGGAACAGCCCATGACCGACGCGCCTGCCCATGCCCGTGAACGAGTCACCATCAGCGAAGTCGCACGTGTCGCGGGCGTTTCCAAGGCCACCGTCTCGCGTTATATCGGTGGCGATCGGCAGTTGCTGGCCGAAGCCACTGCCAAGCGCCTGGAGCAGGTCATCGAGCGCCTCGGTTACCGCCCCAACCAGATGGCTCGTGGCTTGAAGCGCGGTCAGACGCGGCTGGTCGGCATGCTGGTAGCCGATATCCTCAATCCCTATTCGGTGGCCGTTATGCACGGCGTGGAAACCGCCTGCCGCCAGCACGGCTACAGCCTGGTGGTATGCAACACCAACCGCGACGACGAGCAGGAACGTCACCACTTGGTGGCATTGCAGTCGTACAACGTCGAAGGGCTGATCGTGAACACCCTCGGCCATCACCCCGGTGAACTGCTCAATCTGCAGCGCGACATCCCCATGGTGCTGGTCGACCGCCAACTGCCCGAGCTGAATGTCGACCTGGTGGGGCTGGACAATGCCGACGCGGTCGAGCAGGCCCTGGACCACCTGCAAGCCCAAGGCTACCGCGATATCCTTGCGGTCACCGAGCCGCTGGATGGCACCAGCTCACGCCTGGAGCGGGTTCAGGCGTTTGCCGCGTCGATCGGCCGTCGCCCTGGCATGCGCCAGCAGGTGCTGGAGAGCACCCCTGCCTTGAATGGCCAGCTGGCTTCGTTTCTCGCCGGTAATGGCCATGGCCCGCAGGCCATCTTCACTTTCAACGGCATCGCCACCCTGGCCGTGACCCGGGCCCTGCACGACGCCGGCTGCAATCTGTTCGCGGACGTCGGGCTGATTGCCCTGGACGACCTCGACTGGTACCCCTTGGTCGGCAGCGGCATCACCGCACTGGCCCAGCCCACCGAGCGTATCGGCGTGGCAGCATTCGACAGCCTGCTGGCTCGTCTGCGCGGCGGTAACGGTGCGGCCAGGCGCATCGACTTCAAGGCCAACCTGATCATCCGCGGTTCAACTCCCCGACAGTAACCAACGGCAGGTGACTGCCTGCTGGTGCCGTCAAAAAATGAAACCGGTTTCACAAGGACAACAACAATGTACGCGAACCCCGTTTCCATCAGCCTCTCCAGTTACGGTGCCGATTTTGTCAGGCAGCGTGGCCAGGAGCAGTTCCTTGACCTGCTGGCTGCCGCTGGCGTTAGCCGGGTGGAATTGCGCGAGGAACTGTTTACCTGTGCACCGGATACTGCAGCGCTGGCTGCGGCCATTGCCACGCTGCGCCTGGACTGCGTGTATTCCACACCACTTGAACTGTGGACGGCGCGAGGCCTGCCTGACCCACAACTGGTGCACAAGCTGGCAACCGCACACGCCCTTGGCGCGGTGGCACTCAAGGTTTCCCTGGGGCACTACCGGGAAGGTTGCGATATCGCGGCCCTGGCACGGCTGTTGCCAGGGCCCGGGCCGGTGTTGCTGGTGGAGAACGACCAGACCGTGCAGGGTGGCAGAATCCAGCCGCTGCAGCAGTTTTTCCAGCGTGCGGAAGACCATGGGCTGAGCCTGGGCATGACGTTCGACATTGGTAACTGGCAGTGGCAGGGCGAGCCTGCCCGGCAGGCCGCACGCCTGCTCGGCCGCTGGGTGCGTTACGTGCATTGCAAAGCCGTGCAGCGCCTGGCCGATGGCCGCCTGGTTGCCGTACCACCCCAGGCCGCGGACCTGCAGGAATGGGTTGCGCTGCTGGCCGAGTTCGTCCCCGGTGTGGTGCGCGCTGTCGAATATCCCTTGGCCGGCGATGATCTGCTGGTGCTGACCCGCACCCACGTGCGCAACTTGTCGGCGCTGGGGCGGCGTGCAACAGCGCACGAGGAGCCGAGCCATGCATGAACATGACGTGCTGTGTTTCGGTGAGACCATGGCCATGTTCGTCGCCGAGCAGACCGGTGACCTGGCCAGCGTCGACCAGTTCGGCAAACGCATCGCCGGTGCTGACAGCAACGTGGCCATCGGCCTGGCGCGGCTTGGCTTCAAGGTCCGCTGGCTGAGCCGGGTGGGTGACGATTCGCTGGGCCGTTTCGTGCTCGACAGCCTGCGCCGCGAAGGCCTGGATTGTTCGGGCGTGGAAGTCGATGCCAGCTATCCCACCGGCTTCCAGCTCAAGGCCCGCTGCGACGATGGCAGTGATCCGGCAGTGGAGTACTTCCGTCGTGGCTCGGCGGCCAGCCGACTGTCGCCGGCAATGATTCGCCCGGGCTGGCTGCAGGCTCGCCACCTGCACGCCACCGGGATCCCGCTGGCTCTGTCGGAAGGTTCTCGGGCGCTGTCCCATGCCCTGGTGGATGGCATGCGCGCCGCCGGGCGCAGCATTTCCTTCGATCCCAACCTGCGTCCCTCGCTGTGGCCTGACCAGGGCAGCATGGTGCGCGAAATCAATGCCCTGGCGGCCAAGGCTGACTGGGTGTTGCCAGGCCTGGAGGAGGGCCGGCTGCTGACCGGCCAGCAGACTCCGGCAGACATCGCGGCGTTCTACCTCGACCTGGGGGTGAACCGGGTGGTGATCAAGCTGGGCGAGGCGGGTGCCTACTTCCGCGGTGCCGAAGGCGAAGGCCTGGTCGCGCCGGTGCCGGTCAGCCGCGTAGTGGACACCGTCGGAGCCGGCGATGCCTTCGCTGTCGGCGTGCTCAGCGCGCTTCTGGAAGGCCTGCCCATGGCCGAGGCGGTGGCGCGTGGCAACTGGTGCGGCAGCCGCGCCGTGCAGTCGCGGGGCGACATGGAAGGGCTGCCGCTGCGCCATGAACTGGAGGCCCACGACCTGCGCAGAAGTGCCTGAACAGCTCATACCTCGAATCACCTGTTGCAACAAAAACAACAAGCTCAGGAGAAACACCCATGCAAAAGCACAACCTGGCCTCGCGCCGCTGGTGGTACATCATCCCGATCGTCTTCGTCACCTATAGCCTGGCGTACCTGGACCGCGCCAATTACGGCTTCGCCGCCGCTTCCGGGATGGCCGAAGACCTGCACATCACGCCCGTACTGTCGTCGCTGCTGGGGGCGCTGTTCTTCCTCGGCTACTTCTTCTTCCAGGTACCCGGCGCTATCTATGCCGAGAAGCGCAGTGTGAAGAAGCTGATCTTCGTCTGCCTGATCCTCTGGGGCGGCCTGGCCACGCTCACCGGTATGGTCAGCAACGTATACATGCTGGTCGGCATCCGTTTCCTGCTCGGGGTAGTGGAGGCGGCAGTGATGCCGGCGATGCTGGTGTACCTGTGCCACTGGTTCACCCGTGCCGAGCGTTCGCGTGCCAATACCTTCCTGATGCTTGGCAACCCGGTGACCATCCTGTGGATGTCGGTGGTGTCGGGCTATCTGATCAAGCATTACGACTGGCGCTGGATGTTCATCATCGAAGGCCTGCCTGCGGTGGTCTGGGCGTTCTGCTGGTGGCGCCTGGTCGACGACCGCCCGGCCCAGGTGGACTGGCTGAGCGAGCAGGAAAAGACCGCCCTGCAGCAGGCGCTGGCCGCCGAGCAGCAAGGCATCAGGCCGGTGAAGAACTACCGCGAGGCGTTCCGTTCGCCGCAAGTGATCATCCTCGCGCTGCAGTATTTCTGCTGGAGCATCGGCGTATACGGCTTCGTGCTGTGGCTGCCGTCGATCCTCAAGCAGGCGGCCAAGGTCGATATCGTACAGGCCGGCTGGCTGGCGTCAGTGCCGTACCTGGCGGCGGTATTGGCCATGGTTGGCGTGTCGTGGGCCTCTGACCGCCTGCAGAAGCGCAAGCGCTTCGTCTGGCCGCCGCTGCTGATCGCCGCCGTGGCCTTCTATGGCTCGTACGCCTTGGGTAGCCAGCACTTCTGGCTATCGTACGCGCTGCTGGTGCTGGCCGGCGCCTGCATGTACGCACCCTATGGGCCGTTCTTCGCGATCGTGCCGGAAATCCTCCCGGCCAATGTCGCTGGCGGCGCCATGGCGCTGATCAACAGCATGGGGGCGCTGGGCTCGTTCGGCGGTTCGTGGCTGGTGGGCTACCTCAATGGCGCCACTGGTGGGCCCGGTGCCTCTTACCTGTTCATGTGTGGCGCGCTGCTTGCCGCAGTGGCGCTGACCGCCGCACTGGACACTTCCCAGACGTCCGGCCGAGCCAAGCGCGGCGGTTCGCGTCTGGCCATGAGCCAATAGGAAACCTGCGATGAAGAAGCGAATCGTGTTGTACAAACGCCTGTCCGACGACCTGATGGCGCGCCTGCAGGCGCGCGTCGAGGTGACCCAGGTGGATATCAACCAGCCCGACGGCCTGGCCCGCCTGCGCGATGCCTTGCCGACGGCGCACGGGCTGCTGGGGGCCAGCCTGCGGCTGGACGCTGGCCTGCTCGACCTGGCACCACTGCTGGAAGTGGTTGCCAGCGTTTCGGTCGGTGTGGACAACTATGACATTGCCGAGCTGAGCCGGCGTGGGGTGATGCTGACCAACACCCCCGACGTGCTCACCGAGACCACCGCCGACACTGGCTTTGCCTTGATCCTCGCCACGGCCAGGCGGGTTGTGGAACTGGCGAACTGGGTTCGCGCCGGCCATTGGCAGGGGAGTCTGGGCGCAGCGCATTTCGGTTGTGATGTGCATGGCAAGACACTGGGCATCGTCGGGATGGGCCGCATTGGCGAGGCCTTGGCCCGGCGCGCCGCGGCTGGCTTCGGTATGCGTGTGCTGTATCACAGCCAGCGGGCCAAGCCCCAGGTGGAGGCGCGTTATGCTGCGCGTCAATGCAGCCTGGACGAGCTGTTGCAGCAGGCAGACTTCGTATGCCTGACCGTGCCGCTGAGCGCCGCCACCGAAGGCCTGATCGGTGCACGGGAGCTGGCGCTGATGAAGCCTGATGCCATCCTGGTGAACATTTCTCGCGGGCGGGTGGTGGATGAGGTCGCGCTGACTCAAGCACTGCGCGAGCGGCGCATACGCGGCGCCGGGCTGGATGTGTTCGTGCAGGAGCCGTTACCGCTGGACTCGCCACTGCTGCAGCTCGACAACGTGGTGGCGACCCCGCATCTTGGCTCGGCGACCGAGGAAACCCGCCAAGCCATGGCACGTTGCGCGGTGGACAACCTGCTCAGCGCCCTGGCGGGTGAGCGGCCAGCGAATCTGGTCAATGAGCTGCGCAGGGCTTGAGCGCAACGGGCCGCCATGCGGCCCATCGCCAGCAAGCCAGGCTCCCACAGGTACCGCACCGGCCTCGAGTGGAGCGCGCTCGAAGTGGGGGCTGGCTTACCGGCAGTTGCCCGCCTTGTGATAACCAGCCGCCTGCGCCTCACCCTCGGTAGCGAACGTGACCTGGTTCTTCGCCGTAACCTGGGCATACCCCGGGCAGCCGTTGGCCAGGTGATAAACGTGGCTGTTGCGGTTGCCAAGCACTGGCCCCAGCGACCCGCCGCTGGCCAGGCTCGGCTTGGCTTCGGCCTTGGCGGGCTTGGCCGTTACCGCCTGCACCACGCCGCTACCCACCGGCTTGTAGTCGGCTGTCCATTTGCGCTCCCCGGTCACGAACGGGTTGCTGTGCCCCATGATCGCAGCAATGCGGCGATCGCGCTCTTTTTCCCAGGCCGACACCGGGTATTGCCTGTCCCAGGCCATCAGCACCTGTTGCTGCTGGCGCGACAGGTTCAGCTTGTAGCGGTCGTACATGTAGAACGTCGTGCGCGCGACCAGCCCCTTGACTTCGTCCCGTGGCTCGGCAGCACGCTGCACGAAATCGACCTTGGTGCTGCACTGCCCGTATTGCCCGGCATTGCCATTGACCATGGCGTAGTTGAAGTTGCTGCGGTCACCGTTGACCTCGCCCACCGCCGGGTACAGGTTGAACAGGTCGGCTTCCATGGCGCGAAACACCGGGTCGTCGTCCACGCAGTGTTCGCGGCCGCCATTCTTCCAGCATTGGCGCTGGTTGCCGAAGGTGTAGGCGGGCACGATGTGCTCCCACTCGGTGCGTTCGGCGCGATTTTGCTGCTTGCGTGCCTGGTAGCCGCATGAGGCGGTATCGATACGCCCGCCGGACTTGCCCACCCAGGTCCACTTGCAGCCGCAGTACAGCTCGCCCATGGCGCTGCTGGCCTGGTCCATGTAGACCTTCTGCTTGGCCACTACCTTGGCTTCGGTGAAGGTCGCTGGCGGATTGGCCAGCGCAGGAAGGTTGAAGGAAAACAGTAAGGTTATGGCGTAAAGCAGTGATTTCATGGGGAAAACATATTTCAGGGAGGGGCTGGCATTGTAATGGTTTCGCCGAGGCTGACCAGCCCGCTGAACTTAATGCCCGCCTTTCATCCGCCGCGCCGCCAGGTAGATCAGCAGGCCGACCAAGGCGGCCGCCGCGCCGATGTAGCCGGTGCTGGTCCAGCCCATGCCGGCGCTGATCGCCATGCCACCCAACCATGGCCCAAGGGCATTGGCCAGGTTGAAGGCCGCATGGTTCGATGCTGCCGCGAGGCTCGGCGCTTGATGAGCGATGTCCATCAGGCGGATCTGCAGCGGTGCTGCCAAGGCAATCATGGTCCCGACCAGGCCAATGCCGAGCAGCAGGCTCCACAGTGCCTGGGCAGCGAAGGTGAAGAACAGCAACACGGCCATCGACCACATAAGCACCAGACCCACGGCGCGGAACTGCAGGCGATCGAACAGCTTGCCGCCAGCCAGGTTGCCGACGATGCCGCCTACGCCGAACGCAGCCAGGCCGAACGGAATCCACTGCGGCGACACCCGGGTCACCTGCAACATGGTCGGCGCCAGGTAGCTGAACACGCAGAACATACCGGCAAAGCCGATCGCGGCGATGGCCAGCGCCATCCATACCTGCGGCAGGGTAAAGGCTTGCAGTTCCTTGCGCGGGTCGCTGCGCACTTCATCGTGGCGCTGGGGCACGAAACGCCAGACCAGCGCCAGGGTGCACAGGGCGATAATGCCCACCAGCACGAATGCCGAACGCCAGCCGAAATACTGGCCCAGTAACGTGGCGACCGGGTTGCCGAGCAGCATGGCCAACGTCAGCCCCAGCATTACCCGTGCCACAGCCCCGGCCCGTTGGTTGTTCGCCACCATGCTCGAGGCAACCACCGCCGCGATACCGAAATAGGCACCATGGGGCAGGCCACTGATGAAGCGGAAAGCGACCAGGCCGCCGAACGAGGGGGCGAAGGCGGTCGCCAAGTTGCCGAGGGCATACAGTGCCATCAATAACAGCAACATGTGCTTGCGTAGCAGCCGGGCACCGAGAATGGCCAGTGTCGGGGCGCCGACCACTACCCCCAATGCATAGGCGCTGATAGCGTGGCCTACCTGGGGCTCACTCAGCTGCAGGTTGCTGGCGATGTCCGGCATCAGGCCCATGATGGCGAACTCGCCGGTGCCGATGGCAAAGCTGCCCAGCGCCATGGAGGCTTCCATTTTCACGACGGTACTTTTGTGCGGGAGAGGCGCTGATTCCTGAACTGACATCTGAATCCTTGTTGAAACATGCTGAAACGTTCAAGTCGGGGATCATAGTCAATTCAGGGCGGCAACGTCGATGAAATGCGCGGCTTGCCACTGACTTGAGCCGCGCAAGGGCCGGGCCGGCCTCAGCGCTCGAGGTAATGGGTTTGCGCGGCAAAGTCGATGAAGCGCTTGCTGGCCAGCGACAGGTATTCCCCCGAGCGCCAGCACAAGCGGAAGCTCATCAGCTGCGCTGGCCGGAACGGCACGCCGACGATGCCTGGCGTGCGCTGCTGCACCGAGCGCAGCAGGGTGGCCACACCCATGTTGTCCAGTGCGGCCTGCACCACCAGCGAGACGAAGTTGCTCTGCAGTGCCACCTGGTACGTGATGCCGTGTTCAGCGAAGAACGCGTCCAGCAGGTGGCGCTGCACGAAGGTGCGGTCGAACACCACCATATCGGTATTGCGCAGATCCTCGGCGGTGAGGAAGGCCTTGTCGGCATACGGGTGATCAGGGTGCATGCACGCCAGCATCTCGTCGCTGCCCAGCAGGATCGATTCCTTGTCGGGCGGCACGCGCCTGGACTCCAGCAGCGCCAGGTCGATTTCCCGTTGTTCCAGGCGCTGGCCAATGTCCTCGGCGCTGCCTTCGAATACGGTCATGGCGATGCCCGGGTACAACCGGCGGAAGGCGTTCATCAACCCGGGTACATAGTGCAGGCCGAACATTGGCGGGATACCCAGGCGGACTTCGCCGCGTTTGAGGTCGGCCATGTCGCGCAGTTCTTGTCGGGCCACGTCCATTTCGCGCAAGGCCGAGGCAATCCGTGGCAGGAACCGTTCGCCCTCGGCGGTGAGAATGACTTTGCGGGTTGTGCGGTTGAACAGGGTCACGCCCAATTCTTCTTCCAGGCGGGTAACGGCCATGCTCAGCGCCGGCTGGGCGATGTGCAGGTGCTGCGCGGCCTTGGTGAAGCTGCCCTGGCGAACGATTTCGACGCAGCAACGCAATGCCTTGAGATTCATTGTGGGGGACTACCAATCAGAGGAGTTGCATTCATAACGGACTGTGATGTCAGGCATCATAACAATATATTTATTATTATTAACCAGAGGGCCTACGATGCGCGCCACTGAGACATCCTGCAACATCTCAGTCACGCAGCTTGATAAATCTGCAATCCCACGAAGATTTTGAGGTAGTACCCTAAATGGCCAAGGCCGCCGATGTCGTTGTGCAATGCCTGGAAAACGAAGGTGTCGAGTATGTATTCGGCATTCCAGGTGAGGAAAACCTCGATTTGCTGGAATCCCTGCGCAAGTCGAAGATCAAACTGGTACTTACCCGTCACGAGCAGTCCGCAGGTTTCATGGCTGCCACCTACGGTCGCCTGACCGGCAAGACCGGCGTCAGCCTGTCCACCCTCGGCCCCGGCGCCACCAACCTGGTTACCGCCAGCGCCTATGCCTACCTGGGCGGCATGCCGATGATGATGATCACCGGCCAGAAGCCGATCAAGAAGTCCAAGCAGGGTCGTTTCCAGATCATCGACGTGTGCGGCATGATGGACCCCATCACCAAGTACACCCACCAGTTCGCCTCGGCCGACAACATCCCGGCCCGCATGCGCGAAGCCTTCCGCCTGGCTGAAGAAGAAAAGCCGGGTGCAGTCCACCTGGAACTGCCGGAAGACATCGCCGCCGAGCAGACCGACGCACTGCCGATTCCGCCAAGCCTGCACCGCCGCCCGCTGGCCGAGCACGTGGCCATCGAGGCTGCCGTGCGGAAGCTGCAGAACGCGCGCAACCCGATCCTGGTGATCGGTGCCGGCGCCAACCGCAAGATGACCGCCAAGGTCCTCAAGCAGTTGATCGACAAGACCGGTATTCCGTTCATCACCACCCAGATGGGTAAAGGTGTGGTCGACGAACGCCACCCGCGCTTCCTCGGCAACGCTGCGCTGTCGTCCGGTGACTTCGTCCACCGTGCGATCGAAGCGGCCGACCTGATCGTCAACATCGGCCACGACGTGATCGAGAAGCCGCCATTCTTCATGGTCCGTGGCGGCACCGAGGTCATCCACATCAACTTCCGCTCCGCTGAAGTGGATGCCGTGTACTTCCCGCAGGTGGAAGTGATCGGTGACATCGCCAACGCCGTCTGGCAGATCGGCGAAGCGCTGAGCGACACCTCGCACTGGGACTTCACCCGCCTGATGGCCATCCGTGAAGCCAACGAAGCGCAGATTGCCGAAGGCGCCGACGACAACCGCTTCCCGGTCTACCCGCAGCGCCTGGTGGCCGACATCCGTCGCGTGCTGCCGTCCGAAGGCATCGTCGCCCTGGACAACGGCATCTACAAGATCTGGTTCGCCCGCAACTACAAGGCGCACAAGCCCAATACCGTGCTGCTGGACAACGCCCTGGCGACCATGGGCGCCGGCCTGCCATCAGCGATGGCGGCGCACCTGGTGCACCCGGACCGCCCGGTGATTTCGGTGTGCGGTGACGGCGGCTTCATGATGAACAGCCAGGAGCTGGAAACTGCAGTACGCTTAGGGATGCACATCACCGTGGTGATCCTGCGTGACGACGGCTACGGCATGATCCGCTGGAAGCAGGCCAACATGGGCTTCACCGATTTCGGCCTGGACTATGGCAACCCGGACTTCGTCAAGTACGCCGAAGCCTATGGTGCCAACGGCCACCGCGTGGAAAGCGCCGACGGCCTGCTGCCGCTGCTCGAGCACTGCATCAAGACCCCGGGCGTACACGTGATCGACTGCCCGGTCGATTACAGCGAGAACGACCGCATCCTCAACAGCGAGCTGCGTGAACGCGCGCTGGCGGTGTAACGCCTGACAGGAGCGGCGCCAACTCGACACTGGCGCCGTTCCCCCTGCCTTGTAAACCCGCTATTCCCTCGCCCTGTTCAAACCCTTGCACCGATGCCGGAGTATCCTACGCTCTGAGAGAGCAGGGGAGCCTTGCAGCCATGCCTCGATCAATGGTCTCATCCTGCGCCTGAACCGACTGGTATCGAGCAATGACCCGCCCGCTGTTTGTTTCCCTCGATGGGCCCAAGGGTACCGGCAAGACCACGCTGCTTGAGGCCGTTACCAGAGCCTTGAGGGCAGCCAATCAAACCGTCATCCGGCTTAGCGAGAAGAAAAACGACCCCTGCCGGAGAGAAACCATGGCCCTCGTCAACCAGCTGGCCAGGCATCCCCGCCGGGACCTGGAGTTGAGCGTGTGCGAGCGCCTTGCCGAAAGCCGTGCCTGGATTTCCCGGCAGGTGCTGCCGGCGCAACCACCGGGCAGCATCATTCTGATTGATCGCTGGTATCCCTCGGACGCCGCATTCCGCCGCACAGTACCGTTCGACGAGATCCTACGGCTGAACATCGCACGAAGTGTGCGTGTGCCGGACTTGCATGTCGGGGTTGTCACCGCCGCTGCTACCTCATGGGCACGGGCGGCGGCTCGCACGCGAGGGTTGGGCAGTACGGTAATGCACCGCCTGGACGAGCAGGTGGCTTGTACCGAGGCGTTCGAACGTGCGGTTGTGGAGCATGGCTGGGTACTGTGCCGTAATGAAGGGCCGATCGAGCAGGCAACGCGGCAGATCGTGGCCGAGATCACCGCCTGCATCAATCGTCTCGCCTGATCTTGGCCCCATTTCTGTTGCAGGGAGAAATACGATGGCAATTGATTCGCTGGCGTTCACACCATGGTCCGCGCTGGCCGGTGGTGTGTTGATCGGGCTCGGCGCAGGCCTGTTCGCAGTGCTGAACGGCCGTATCGCCGGGATCAGCGGTTTGCTCGGTTCATTGTTGCAAGGTGGGCAAGGGCGCGGCGAGAAGCTGGCCTTTGTTCTGGGGTTGCTGGCTGCACCGCTGCTGTGGGGGATGTTCGCCACAGTGCCTGTCCCCCGATTCACCGCGGCAGCCGGCACGCTCGTGGTGGCTGGGCTGCTGGTCGGGCTTGGCACGCGCTACGGCAGCGGCTGTACCAGCGGCCATGGTGTCTGTGGCCTGTCGCGGCTGTCTCCCCGTTCAGCCGTGGCAACGCTGTGCTTCATGGCCAGTGGTTTCGCCACGGTGTATGTCGTCCGACACCTCGTACAAGGGGCCTGACATGCGTGCTCTCAGTGGGTTTATCGCCGGGCTGCTGTTCGGCGTAGGGTTGCTGCTGGCCGGGATGGCCAACCCGGCCAAGGTCCTTGCTTTCCTCGACATCGCCGGGCAGTGGGACCCTTCGCTGGCGCTGGTGATGATCGGCGCTATTGCTGCGGCATGGTTGCCGATGCGCTGGGCGCGCGGGCATTCGACGGCATTGCTGGGTGGGCCGATGCAGCTGCCTGACCGACGTGACGTGGATCGTCGTCTTGTTGGTGGCAGCCTGGTGTTCGGCATAGGCTGGGGGCTTGCCGGCATGTGCCCGGGGCCTGCGTTGGTGCTGCTGCCGGGAGGGTACTGGCAGGCGTGGCTGTTCGTGGCAGCGATGCTGGGCGGCATGGCTGTGTTCGAGTGGCTGCAGGTGCGCAGGCGGATGTAGATGTGCTCGCACGGTTCTGGTCCAACCAGGCCCGTATCGCCGACTGTCGAGTTGGTATTACCTGAGTCGCAGAAACGTGGGCTTTACCGAAGCCAACCGCAGGCCGGGACCTTCCGCTCCCGGTTGAGAGCGGATGGTGCCAGCCGGTTGCCACCCAGTGCGTATGGCGCGTCATTCCGTTCGGCCTGGTGACGGCCTGGCCGTGAATGGGGGCGGGTGGCCTGCGGGGCCAGTTCAGGCAACCGGGATCGGGTTGTCGACCAACGCCTGGTTGAACTGGTCGATCAGCGCGTGCTCGTTGATCCCCTGGTTGGCGCGCAGCGCGACCACTCGGTCCACCAGCACCTCGGTTGTTGCACTCTCGAGCTTGACCAGGGTTTCCTCAATGAAGGCATCGAGCGGCATGGCACGTTCATCGCCGCTTTTGTGGACCAGGTCGGTATCGACCCAAGGCGGGGCGATTTCCAGCACGTTCACGCTGGTGTCGCGCAGGCTGAAGCGCTGCGACAGGGAATAGGAGTGCAGCGCAGCCTTGGTCGCCGAATACAGTGCGGTGGCCGCCAGTGGCAAGTAGGCCAGCACCGAGCTGTTATTGATGATGTAGGCATCAGGCTGGCGTTTCAGATGCTCTACGAAAGCAGCGCTGACACGCACCGGGCCGAGCAGATTGGTCTGCAGCAGGCTCACTGCCTGGGCGTCGTCGTAGTCGCCCGATGCCGGGTTGTCGAAGGGCATGATACCGGCGTTGTTGATGATCACGTTCAGCGAAGGGTGGCGGCGGATGACTTCCTGGGCGACTTGCTTGATCTGCTGCGGGTCGTTGATGTCGAGCCTCACGGTATCGATACCGGGGTTGGCCTGGGCGATCTCGTCCAGCAGTGCCTGGCGGCGGCCCGCCACGATCACCTGGTTGCCACGCTGATGGAATGCCTCGGCCAGGGCACGACCGATACCCGAGGTGCCGCCGGTAATGAAAATGGTGTTGGCGCTGAGTTTCATGGGTGGGTTTCCTGTCCGGTCGATCAATTGGTGGCGTAGCGCGGGGCCAGCCGGTTGCTGGACAACTGGCTGAACAGGGCCTGACGGCTGGCTTCGTAGCGCTCGAACGCCTCGAGGTCATGCAGCGAAGGGATGGAGATCAGCTTGCCGGCGTCGAAATCCTGCAGGGCGCCGTCCACCAGGTCTTCGGCCGACATCACGATAGCGGGGTCCAGGTTTTCGACCGGCAAGCCGCCGATCTGCCAGAAGTCGGTCGCGGTGGCGCCGGGCAGTACCGCCTGGATCCTGATGCCTTGGTCGGCAAGTTCCCTGTGCAGGGAATGGCTGAAAGCGGTGACATAGGCCTTGCTGCCGCCATACACGCCATTGAGCCGCTCGGGGGCGAGGCTCACCACCGACGAAATGTTGATCACCGCACCTTGGCGGCGAGCGACAAAACCCGGGACTGCTGCGTAGGTCAGGCGGGTGAGGGCGGTGACGTTGAGGGTGATCATTTCGGCCATGCGCTCGACATCGCTGTCCAGCAGGCTGGTATGGGTGCCGATGCCGGCGTTGTTCACCAGCAGGCTGATACTGGCGTCTTCGCGCAGCTTGCGTTCTACCTTGGCCAGGTCATCCGCATTGGCCAGGTCTGCCGGAAACACTTCTACATTCTGTCGGGTTGCGGTGGTAAGGCGGCTGGCCAGGTCGTTCAGGCGCTCCCGGTTGCGCGCCACCAGTACCAGGTCGTAGCCGCGACGGGCCAGGCGTTCTGCGTAGATCGAACCGATTCCGGTGGACGCGCCGGTGATGAGCGCGGTGCCTTTGAATTGCTGCGTCATGGTCATGCTCCAGTGGTGGGTTGCGGTGTGCAGCCATGATGACAAGGCTTACGCTTGTCTCAAACGACGTATATGGTACGCTTTCGGGACATTGCAGCAGGAGTTTGGTGATGCACCGGGTCGGCTATTTGATGACCGAAGGCTTCCAGGTCATGTCCCTGGCGACGCAAGCCGTGTTCGAGTTTGCCAATATCGTCACGGGCGAAGCGGTCTACAGGATTCAGAACTTTTCCATTCACGGCGGCACCGTGCGCTCTTCCCTGGGCATGCACATCGATACGCTGCCCTTGGGTGCTCCAGGCCTGGCTGACACTTGGATGGTCACCGGTACCCTGACGCCCTTGACTGCCCCTGACGAGGCCGTGCTGGCCAGCGTGCGCGCTTTTGTCGAAGGCGCCCGGCGTACCGCTGGCCTGTGCACCGGCACCTTCGTCCTGGCCCATGCGGGAGTGCTGCAGGGGCGACGAGCGACGACGCACTGGGCCTATGCAAAAAAGCTGCGTGAAATGTATCCGCAGGTCGAGGTGGAGGAAGACCGCATTTTCATCGTAGATGGGCCGGTCTGGACCTCTGCCGGCATGACTGCCGCCCTGGACATGGCGCTGGGTATGGTAGAGAAAGACCTGGGCGCAGAGGTAGCCAGATCGGTGGCGCACAAGCTGGTCATGCACCAACGCCGCTCAGGCGGGCAATCCCAGCATTCCGAGCTGCTTGCGCTGTCGCCACGCTCGGACCGTATCCAGGCCGCGCTGGATTATGCCCGCAGGCACCTGAACCGTTCATTGAGCGTCGAGGAACTGGCCGGGGTAGTGCATCTGAGCCCGCGTCAGTTTACCCGGGTGTTCACCGCCGAAACCGGGCAATCACCGGCCAAGGCCGTGGAAAGCCTGCGCCTGGAGGCCGCTCGGTTGCTGATCGAGCAGAGCCGGCACAGCCTCGATGTGGTCGCCAGGGAGACTGGCTTCAGGGACCGTCGGCACCTGCGCGAGGTATTCATCCGCGGCTTCGGCGTGCCGCCGCAAGCGGTGCGCAGGGATGCCAGGCGGGTAGTTGCTGCATGAAGAACAGAGCCTAAAGGCTCTTCAACACCGAACCAGGAGCGTGCACATGGCAGCTGACGAGCAGAACAAGCTGTATTTCGAAGACCTTGCGGTAGGTGCGTCCTTTGCCAGCGAGTCCTATGAAATGACCACCGAGCGCATTTTGCAGTTCGCCTCCGAGTTCGACCCACAACCGTTCCATACCGATGCCGAGGCAGCGCAGGCGAGTTTTTTCAATGGCCTTGCGGCCAGCGGGTGGCACACGGCGGCGGTGACCATGCGCTTGCTGGTTGAAAGCGTTCCGCTGACTGGCGGGCTGATCGGTGCAGGCAGCGAGATCAGCTGGCCGCGGGCCGTGCGTCCGGGCGATTGGTTGCGGGTCAGGACGACGGTGAAGGAACTGATCACTTCCAAGTCCAGGCCAGAGCGGGGCATGGCGGTGCTGGAAAGCGAAACCTGCAACCAGGACGGTGCCGTCTGCCAGCGCAGCGTGGCCAGGGTGCTGGTGTTTCGCCGCGAACCAGAATTGCTACCAGAATCTGGAGCTGCTCAGTGACAGCGTCGGGCTGCCCTTCACCAGTAGGGCGCAAGGGTGTAGCGCTGGAGCTGGTCGAGTTTCGCAGGCTTGCCGTCCTTGCGACGCCTCCTTGGCAGATACTGGCGCAAACACTCGGTAGGTGGGCCAACAGCGACTTGGGGCACAAGCCCTTATAACATTTTTTCCAACCCAATCGTGCTGCTGAGCCATGAGTTGAAACGTCGCCACCATCCCCCCGGCTCCTTGTACAACGTATGTTGTTTGCCATTGTCTTCGGTGACCCAGACCAGATCGTCATTTTCCAGCCGGACGTGATAACTGAGAGCCGGTGTCATCCCTTCGAGGGCCAATCTGCGCACCTGCCCGGCGAGCGCTGGATCATCGACCAGAACCCCCACCTCGGTGTTCCACAGCAATGAGCGTGAGTCGAAATTGAACGAACCGATAAACGCTTTATGCTGGTCGAAAACCATCGCCTTGGTGTGCAGGCTGGAGTCGGAACTACTGGCGGAACCCTTATGCCAGAGGCGCGGCCTTTCCTGGTCATGGTCACCCGATTGGCGGCGTAATTCGAACAACTGCACACCATGCTCCAGCAAGGTTTTGCGATAAGGCGCGTAAGCACCCTGGGTGGCGGGCACGTCGTTGGCTTCCAGTGAGTTGGTGAGCAAGCTGATCGACACCCCAGCGTCGGCACGGCGGGTCAAGTACAGCACTCCCGGTTGGCCGGGCACCATGTAGGCCGAGACCAGGATCAGCTCCTTGTTGACCCCGTTAAGCTCGGGTTCCAGCTGGGTGGCCAATAGTAAGTACGGGGCGGGTTCGCCACTTGACAGGACTTTGGTCGGTGCATCCCACATCGCTTTGTTCCAGGCCCAAATCAACCCCCGTCGCCAGTTGTTCAGGCGTGGCTGCGTGATATACCTCATCAGTTTGCTATACAGCGCAGGGTTCTGTTTGCGCGTTTCCTCGAGCGATTCGTCGAGCTGGGCCCGAAGTTTGGTCAGGTCCGGGGCCTTCGGTTTGATTGTAGTGAACTGCTCGATGGGCTTGCTCAGGACACTGTTCCAGTACTGGTCAAAGCACTGTCCCAACTGTTGTGCAACAGGGCCGACACTGAGCATGTCGATATCAGTGAAGTTCCTGTTGGGCTCGGCATCGAAGTACTCGTCGCCCAGATTGCGTCCTCCGACGATGGCCACGCTGTTGTCCACCAGCCACAGTTTATTGTGCATACGCCGGTGCTGCTGCGACAGGTTGAACAACCGGCCCAGTGTACGTGTCACCACGGTACTGCGGCCCAAGTGCAGCGGGTTGAACACACGGATCTGTATGTGCTGATGCGCCGCCATGGTTGCGATTATGCGCCCCAGGTCATCACTGGCGGTGTCATCGAGCAAGATTCTCACGCGGACGCCGCGATCGGCGGCGGCGAGCAATTCGCGCATCAGTATCCGTGTAGTGAAACCGTCGTGGACGATGTAGTACTGCAAATCGATGCTGCTTTGCGCGTTGCGAATCAGTTCGGCGCGGGCGGCGAAAGCCTCGGCACTATCGGGAAACAAGCGAAAGCCCGATTGACCTTGATGGGGCGCAACCTGGGCCTGGATCGAACGACCGAACGCCGAATCGTCCGCCGGCAGGGCCTGGCTCGGTTCGAGCGCGACTTCGGGTGTCGTACAGCCGCCAGACAGCAGTATGAGCAACAGTAGCAGGGGCTGGTTGGTTATCACGGAGCGTACCCGGCTGATGGTGATGAAGGTATCGGATTCCGAAGAATGGCCATTCCCTTACCACCAGCATTGGGCCGTCACGACCGTGTGCAATGGTTCTTCGATCTGCGCTGTTGTTTGAAAAGCTTAGTTCAACCCGTGGTGGTTGCTGTGCTGGCGCTGGGCAACAGTCTAGTGGTGGACGACCGGGGGCCAAGCGCCACCCGGGCAGCCCGGCGCAAGTCAGCCAGGCCGGGCTGGCGCTCGCTTATCGGCTGGGGTTGGCTAGGTTCTGTGTGAAAAGTCTTGAGACGAAGGTCAGGCAAGGCGAAAACAGCCGAGGAAGCGGAGTTTACGGGTTGTAAATGAGCATTCCGAGGCTGTTTTCAACGCAGCATCACCGAGTATCAAGGCTTTTCACACAGAGCCTAGGGCAAAGTGTCTGGAAAGAGCGGGAGTGTAGGCTACTCAGCACGTTCAAGGCTCGGCTGCTGCGGCCTGTCATTCGCCGCCAAGGGTTTTGTACAAAGTCGCCCGGCTCGGTGTTCTTGCAAGTGAAGGCTGGGCGGAATTCTACAATGTCGCTACCCTTGGGCCCTCACGCCCAGGTCAAGAATTGTCCACTGTGAAGAAAATAGTTCGGGTTGATGATCTTCAGGTTTTCGTCACCACAGCGTCTGCAGGGAGTTTCTCGGCAGCGGCCAGGTTGCTGGATATCTCGCCGGCACTGGCCAGCGGGGCTGTCCAGCGTCTGGAGGGCAGCCTGGGCGCCAGGCTGTTCGTGCGCTCCACGCGGCGTTTGCGCCTATCGGACGATGGCGAGCGATACCTGGCCCATGCTCGCCAGGCCCTGGAGGCACTGGGTAACGGTGAGGTTGCCCTGACCGAAGGGCGCGATGAAATCGCCGGGGTCCTGCGCCTGTCCATGCCTTCGGATATCGGCAGAAATGTGCTCCTGCCCTGGCTTGACGAGTTCCAGCAATTGCATCCGAGGTTGCAAATGCAACTGCGGGTCAGCGATCAGGTGGCTGACCTTGTTGGCCAGCAACTGGATGCGAGTATCAGGTACGGGCAGCTTGCAGATTCCAGCCTTGTCTCGCTGATGCTCGTTGCGAACAATCGCCGAACGGTGTGCGCTTCACCCGGCTATATCGCTCGACATGGCGCGCCAGCCACTCTGGAAGATCTGGCCAGGCACAACTGCCTGCGCTATGTGATGGGCGAACAGACCTACGAGCGATGGAGCTTCGATACGCACGATGGGCTCAGGACCATGCCGGTGATCGGTGACCGCGTCAGCGACGACGCCGACATCGTAAGGCGCTGGGGCGTTGCAGGGTTTGGCATCGTCTACAAATCCAGGCTGGACGTTCTGGCGGACCTGCGCGCAGGGCGCCTGATCGAGCTGTTCCCTGGTGACTGCGGTCAACCCGCACCCTTGCAACTGGTATGCGCTCACCGAACAGCGCTCACGCCGGCTGTCCAAGCGCTGAGAGCGTTCCTGACGGAGCGTTTCGAGCAGGTCCTGGCGGGTGGCGGAGGGGGCTGACGGGGTGCTGGCCCCGTCACGCCATGCCGTGCTCTCAATACGTCCGTGCGGGCCCGGCGTCGATCTTCACGCGCATCAGGCTGTAGGGCTTCACGCGTTTGTCTTGTCCGTCGTTGAAGCCTGCTGACCGATGCAGTTGATTGGCGGTGAAGTAAAGGTAACCATCCGGGCCGATGGACAAGGTGTCCGGCCAAAGCACCCGGGAATCCTCGACCAGGGTCTGCCAGCTGCCATCGGCGTGGCGTTTGCGAATAGCGTTATGTTCGTAATCGCCAGCATAGACAGCGCCATTGGCATCGGCCTCGAGTCCGTCCGAAGCACCTTTCTCACCGAGGTCGACAACCGCTCGTTCGAGCTCGGCGTCGCTTAATGATGGATCGCGCAGCAACTGCGTGGGCACCGAGTAAAGATGTCGACTCGACAACGGGCAGAAATAAAGGGTCCGGCCGTCACTGGAAAGTGCGATACCGTCCGAAGCCACGGTCAACAGGCCAGCCTCGCCGCTGGCGTTACGTATGACCAGCGCCGGTTTGCCTTCCACGACCGGAACGAATGCAGGGTCCGCCGAAGTGGACTTGGCACCGCTCAGACGTCGTACAGCATTGCCGCTGGCAAGATCGACGACAATGATCCCGCCCGGGCCGCTGATCGAAGAGTCCGTTATATACGCCGTACCTTCATCGCCCACCCGAAAGTCGAAGCGGACATCGTTCACATAGGTACTCGGCAGGATGACCGAGTCGGGGAAAACCACCGTCTTCACAGGCTTGTTGGTGGCCAGGTCGATGGCGACCAGCTTCGCGCCACCCCGTGTGGGTTGGGCGAACTTCGGCGCGGCCGTGTCGAGAATCCAGACGCGGCCTCTGCCATCGGCCACCACGCTTTGCACACTGATGAAGTTTTTAGCCGGATGCGCAAGATCAGCCACGTTGGTCTGCAAGTCAGGGTAGGGCACCAGGCGCCCTTGAGCGACTTCTGCCACCGTGTACGGAACATCATCACCCCATCTTGGGAAGTTCACGAATATCCGCCCCGTTTCGCTCACCGTCACGCCGGTCGGCATTGCCCCGTTGAAGGCGTAGACGCGTTCGAGGCGTGCCCCGGTGCCGCTAGCACTGGCTGCGACCGCCACACCATTGAAGGTGACAGCCAGTGCCAGGCCAGCCATCTTGAACCATGTGTTCATTGTCCAGTCCTTGTGTGGATGAATGATCAGAAGCCTTCCAGGACAATCTTGCCTTTCGCCTTGCCGCTTTCGATCAGCGCGTGGGCCCGTTTGAGGTTGCTGGCACTGATGCTGCCGAAGTGCTCGCCGACGGTAGTCCGGATTACCCCGTCATCGATCAGTGACGATATCTTCTCCAGCAGTTGGTGCTGCTTGATCATGTCTTCGGTCTGGTACAACGAGCGGGTGAACATGAGCTCCCAGTGCACCGACAGCGATTTGCGCTTGAACGGCACCACGTCCAGCTGCGCTGGGTCGTCGATCAGTGCGAGCTTGCCCTGCGGGCGCAGTACTTCGACGATCTGCGTGAGATAACTGTCGGTGTGGGTCAGGCTTATCACGTAATCCACAGCGTGGAGCCCGAGTTGCTGCAGTTGCGGGGCAATGGCTGCCGAATGATCGATGACGTGATGCGCGCCGAGCTCAGTGACCCATGCCCGGGTTTCAGGGCGCGAAGCGCTGCCGATCACCTGCAGCTGGGTGAGCTTGCGGGCGAGCTGCAGCAGGATCGAGCCGACACCGCCGCTGGCGCCGATGATCAGCAGGCTCTGACCGGCACCGCCATTTTCCTCTACACCCAGGCGGTCGAACAGCAGCTCCCAGGCGGTGATGGAGGTCAGCGGCAAGGCGGCGGCGCTGGCGTTGTCCAGCGTACGCGGCTTGTGCCCGACGATGCGCTCGTCGACCAGGTGAAATTCGCTGTAGGTACCAGGGCGGTCGATGGCGCCGGCATAGAACACTTCGTCGCCAGGCTGGAACAACGATACCCCGGCGCCGACTTCGCGAACGATACCGACTGCATCCCAACCCAACACTTGAGGACAGTCGCCGCCACGGCTGGCTCTGACCTTGGTGTCGACCGGGTTGACCGCGATGGCCTTGACTTCGACCAGCAGATCCCTGGCGCCCGGTGTCGGCTTGGGCAGTTCGTTCTCGAACAGCGACTGCGGATCTTCAATCGGAAGGCCTGGGGTGTCGTAGACGATGGCTTTCATTCGGAGGTGTCCTTGCAGGTGAGAAGTGGTGACAGGCTAGCCGTTGGGCGTTTTCTGAAAAACAAGGCGATTGCCGGAAGACTTTCCGCGTTTTGCTGAAGATCTGAATGCTGGCGCCCTCGTTGATTCGCAGCGTCCAGGCCTCTGGTTCGGGCTCGCTGTGCTGCTGGGGATATGTGAGGCGGCATCCAGTTGATCATGTCGCCAGCCGCGTGCGTTATCACCTTTCGGGATGGTAGCCACCGATGGCCATCGCAGCTCTTAGGGCCGCCAGGTGAGTCAAGCCCTGCGGAAGGTTGCCCAGATACTGCCCCGTCTGCGGATCGACCATCTCCGAGTAGATGCCTACCCCGTGTGCTAGCCCTTTCAAAGCGTCTGAATAGGCGGCCACCGCGCGATCCTGGTCACCCAGAATGGCCCAGGCTTCGATCAACCAGAATGTGCAGGCCAGGAAGCAACCTTCCTCTCCCTGTGCATCGGTGTAGCGATAGTGGAAAGCGCCGGCTTTTAGATCATGGTCGAGGGCGTCCAGCGTGCTGCGTAGACGTTTCTTGCTGGGGTAGCCGAACCTGACGGCCAATGCCAGCGAGGCGTCCAGCCGCTCGCTGTCTGGATGGAAAACATAGGCCTGGCGTTCCTCATTCCAGCAGTGCACCTCAATCCATTCCTGGATACGCTGCCGCTCGCGATCCCAGCGTTCCCGGCAGGTGGTGGGAAGATGGCCTCCATCTGCCAGTTCGATGGCTCGGCTCAATGCTTGCCAGCAACTGATCTTGGACATCGTGTAGTGCTGCTTTTCCGGCAATTCCCAGATACCGGCGTCCTGCTGGCGCCAACCGTCGGCGCACTGGTCGGCAAGGCCTGAGAGGAGCATGGCGCTCGGGGCATCGAGAATGTTGCCGCTGTCGATGAAGCAGCGCGCTGTTTCGAAGATGTCACCGAACACCCCGTGTTGAAGTTGGTCGCGGGCGTCGTTGCCGACAACGGGTGGCGAGTTCTTGTAGCCAGGCAGAGCGACCGGGCGCAGGCAATCACCGATTGCACCGTCGAGGGTATAGAACACCCGCGGCCCATGTTCATCCAGCCGGCGCAATAGCCAGGTAAAAGCAGCCTTGGCTTCTGGCTGAGCGCCGATGCCCAGAAACGCTTCGATGGTGTAGCCGGCATCGCGTATCCAGGCGAAGCGGTAGTCGTAGTTCTTGCCGCCGCCAATCCGTTCGGGAAGGGACGAGGTCGCTGCCGCCATGATCGAACCACTCGGAGAGGACAGCAGCAGTTTGAGGGCCAGCGCATTTCGGATGACCTGGGCCTGATACGGGCCGTCGTAGAGCAGCCCCCTTGACCATTGGCACCACTCCCGATGCGAGCCGTCGATGCGTTCATCGATCAGGGCCAATGGCGGTACCACCAGCGGCTCATCACGCCCCGCGATGATTGCGACCACCGAGCGTTGCCCCGCAGCAAGGTGAAGTACAGCACGGACGCCCATGTCGTCCTTGCGTTGGATGTGCACATGATGGTCGTGCAGGAACATGCCGAGTATTCGGCCCGCATGAAAAACGCAGGCATTGTCATTCGGCGCCACGTAGGGGCTTACCGTGTCGGCTTGGGTTCCGAAGTCGATGGCGATCTCGAAGTCGACCCTACCCTCGATACCTTCGATGCGCCTGGCAAGTTCGCCCCAGGGCAAACGCCCGGCAGGGCCACTGTTCAAGGACTCGGTCAGCCGCGCACGACCGTCGTCGGTCGTGAAGAGTGTCTCGAGGACGTTGCTGCCTGGCAGGTAGCGCCGCTCAGCAACGAACGGCTGGTTGGGGGTAATGGAAAAGTAGCCTCCTGTTTGGGGAGCCAGCAGCTTGTCGAACAGGGGGGGGGAGTCCATGTGCGGCACACACCACCAGTCGATGGAACCGTCCAGACCAGTCAGTGCCACAGAGCGCCCATCGCCGAGCGCAGCATACTGCTCCAGGGGCAACCATCCACCCTCATCTCGCTGAGCTGCACCCTGTTGAGCCTCTACCGGTTCTCTTTCCATCGGTGTGCCTTTGATATCACCTGTTCCGATTCCGACACGGCGATCCGGCGTCTGGTTCGCCTTAGAGGAAAATGAACTTTGTCCGCGCTTGGGCTTCCCTTGTTCAAAGGCTGAAATTCGGAGCGCAAGATGAAGAAAGAGAGTGATAGGCAGAAGGCAGGCGCGCAGACGAAGCCGCATGGGGAAGAGGAACGAGACAACGATGCCCATCGTCCGGATGGATCCACGGGTACAGCCCATGATTCGACAGCGCAGAAAACGGCCCGTGATCACGTTCAGCACAAACGCTGATACTGCCATGCAAAAGCGAAAGGCTCGCCAGCCCGGCGAGCCTTTCGCCAAGGATCGTCGCTAAAGGATCGGTTTGCCGCCAGTCACTGCGTAACGTGAGCCACTGATGTAACTGGCCTCGTCGGAGCCCAGCAGCACGTAGATCGGCGCGACTTCGACCGGCTGCCCCGGTCGCCCCATCGGATAGCTGGAGCCAAAATTCCTGACGGCCTCGTCCGGCATGGTTGCCGGAATCAAAGGCGTCCAGATAGGGCCTGGCGCGACGCTGTTGACCCGAATGCCTTTCTTGCCAAGCAGCTGAGCCAGGCCAGCAGTGAAGTTGGCAATGGCCCCTTTGGTCGCGGCGTAGGCCAGCAGGCTGGGGGACGGATCGTCGGAATTGACCGAGCTCGTATTGATGATCGAACTGCCCTTGGGCATGGAAGGCAGTGCCGCCTGGCAGATACGGAAGATGGCGGTGATATTGGTATCGAAGGTCTTCACCCATTCATCATCGTCAATCTCTTCCAGGGACTCATGGGCCATCTGAAACGCCGCGTTGTTGACCAGGATGTCGATACGCCCGAACTGGTTCACTGTCTTTTCGACGATGTCGTAGCAGTGCTGTTTCTGCGCCAGGTCTCCGGGTAAAAGCAGGCATTGACGGCCTGCGGCTTCGACCCAGCGTGCGGTTTCTTGCGCGTCTTCATGTTCATTCAGATAAGCGATGGCGACGTCGGCACCTTCACGGGCATAGGCAATCGCTACTGCCCGTCCGATGCCGCTGTCTGCTCCGGTAATCAGTGCAATCTTGCCTTCGAGGCGATTGTGGCCGGTGTACGACTGCTCACCACAATCCGGGTGGGGCTCCATCTTGCGCTGTGAGCCAGGGACACTCTGAGGCTGAGAAGGAAACGGCGGGGTAGGGAAGTCTCGCATGGTAGAAGCTCCTGCAGTTGAGAACATTCATACCGGTTCGAGAGGCCTGGCCCCGGCGTGTTGGTTTCAATCTGCAGTTGGTACGACGAGCGGTGCGGGACATCATTCCAACTGAATTCCACGTCCCATCGCCTGTTCTACCGCACTCAGGTCCAAACTCATCCCGTAGCTCGGAGGCCAATTCTCATAACCCTGGATGTTCAGCATGGGCACAACAAGCTTCGCCTTACGAGACTGCAGGCACGTCGTACATTCCTGTCGCTGCCGCCATCAGCGTATCCGCGCGGGGTAAGGCGTCAGCGCCAGGCGAGCGCTGCCATCGCCATGCTGATTCAAAGAATATTGTGTTGTTCTATGGGACAGCGACGAAGGTGGCGATAATGGGGGCGATTCCCAGGGGCCATGCCATGCTGATCATCTCCAATAACGTACATCTGCCAGATGCCGAAATCGAACTGACCTACATCCGCGCGCAAGGCGCGGGTGGGCAGAATGTCAACAAGGTGTCCAGCGCTGTGCACCTGCGCTTCGACATCCCGGCCTCATCCTTGCCCGAGTTCTACAAGGAGCGGCTGCTGGCGCTGCGTGACAGTCGCATCACTGGCGACGGCGTGTTGATCATCAAGGCGCAGCAGTACCGCACCCAGGAGCAGAACCGGGCCGACGCATTGGCGCGTCTTGCCGAGTTGATCATCGCTGCCGGCAAGACCGAGAAGAAACGCCGCCCCACCAAACCGACCCTCGGCTCGAAGACCCGCCGCCTCGAGGGGAAAGCCAGGCGCAGCACGGTCAAGGCGGGGCGGGGGAAGGTGGATTTCTAATCCGCATCGACTTCATGTGAAGCAACTTTTGCCTGAAGTTCTTCGTTGCCTATGAGACCGAGCACCGCCCGCGCGGCGCTCGGTCTCATAGGCGCTACATACCCCAAGGCGAACATTTGTCCAGGCTCAGAGCACCTTGAACCCATGGGTGCCATCACGCTCGAGTTGGGCTATCAGCCCAAACTCCCAATCCCAGATAGCCCCTGTATCGCCTCGTGGGGATTGTCCATGCCCTCGTACGGGCGTCGGTAGCGATCGCAGCGTGGAACGGCAAGCCGCGTTTTGCCGGTTTCCAGCGGTTGCCCGGCAGCGATCCAGCGTGCGGTACCGCCTTCGAGCAAAGCCTTTATGAGCCGGCGCAGAATTAGTCAGCGTATGTATAGGCTGCCTGCTGACCGGAACACCGATCCGCAGGCTTACCGACACCTGGCTCTGGAAACAACCGTAACGGCCTGCTTTCTCGCCCTCGCCTAGGCCATCAAGGAATTGAGCACTGCCTGCAAGCGCTCTGCTGTGAAAAGTGTGCAAGGCTGCATCGGTTCCCGCACTTCGTTGACGATCAGCCCCTGCATGCCCAACGCAGCTTTCACGACTGCTGGATTCGGTTCGATGAAGGCTGTCTGAATCCACGGTAAAAGTCGATTGAACGTGGCCCGGGCTGCGAAGACGTCATTTCTGTTCACCTCCTGCATCATCTTGACGAAGAGATCTGGGCGGATGTGTGCTGAAACAGCAATCGCACCGGCACCGCCCAGAGCGAGGTTGTTGAAGATCTGGATATCCTCGCCTGTCAGCACCTCGGCATGGCCATCGCTGATCAGTGCCAGTGTGGTCTCGATATCCCCACTGCAATCCTTCACAGCGGCAATTTTTGGATGGTGCACGATCCTTCTCAGCGTCTCTCGGTCAATCCTCACACCTGTCCGGTAGGGGATGTCGTAAAGCACTACGGGGACTGATGAGGCATCAGCGACTTTTTGGAAGAACGACTCGATGCCTTGTTGTGATGGGCGGATGTAGTAGGGGGCTGGAACCAGGACGCCGGCGATATCACGGCTCTGAATCGATTGCTGGAACGCCAGGACTTCCCGCAGGTTGTTACCCGATAGCCCCATGATCACTTGGCCAGGCTCGGCGACCTGCAGAACTGCATCCAGTACCGCGAGTTGCTCATCTCTGCTCATGGCTGCGGCTTCGCCCGTGGTACCGCATACCACGAGGCCTCTCACACCATCAGCGAGGAGCTTCTTGGCCAAGCCCTGGAGGGCGTGGAAATCGACCTGTCCCGAATGGAATGGTGTGACCAGTGCAACCCAGATACCGTGAAAATTAGACATGCATTTCTCCTCAGGCAGACCGATTGGTCG
Source organism: Pseudomonas sp. LAM2023 (assembly GCF_016620375.1). Classification (NCBI taxonomy): domain Bacteria; kingdom Pseudomonadati; phylum Pseudomonadota; class Gammaproteobacteria; order Pseudomonadales; family Pseudomonadaceae; genus Pseudomonas; species Pseudomonas sp. LAM2023. The sequence goes on from NZ_JAENHV010000009.1 coordinate 297,567, forward strand.
ACGTCAGAGGAGGGGATGGGAATCAAGCGGGGAGGAGACCTTTCGCTATCTGTCCTGTCAGCTCATCTGACGGGACAGCGCCCCGGTCAAATGAGCGGCTGTTTCTTGGATTTTTTGGCAACGGACATGCATGCGCATGCCTGGGCAGAGAGGCCCTTGGCAGTCAGCATGTGGTCAGCGGTGAGCGTCATGGGTGATCCGTTGCGAAGATTCACGATCGGATAGTGCGCAAGGCAACGACGTTTCGTCAACAGGCAATATCAGGCAAGAGTGTTATAGGTCAACCAGACGGTACTAATCTCGTCGTACATCTGCTTTACGGGAAGAGGCCTGTGTGTACCGTCCCAGCAGTTTTCCAGCTCGATAGCGTTAACCTTTTCCCCGCAAAACGGCACAAAAGCAGTGTGCGCCCGCGCTCAGCACGGCGCAGCAGCTGTGCGGCCAGCCCCTTTGAACATGATCAGAAAAGTCATGACCTGGATCGCTGAGAACGAGAACAAGTTTGAGATCCTTGTCCGCAAGCACGTGACAGAAAGCTTCAACTACGCTGACGGCAGCAAGCTTGCAGGAGTGAATGCTGCGATGTTCTTCGGTCAGCCTGGTAGTCGAGTCGAGGTACGGCTAGCTGAAGTGCGTATGGTGTGAGGACTGGTGATGGATAGCGAGCTGAACGGAGGTTTGTGAAACCGAGTGAAGGCAGGAGAGACAGGTGACGATGGGTAAATGGTTGATTTTTCAAAAACGGGTGTAAACGTTGAAATAAAATCGGACGCCCACAATCCCTTTTAAAAACAATATGTTAACCCTTCCTGTCGCTATATCGGCGGAAAAACGAAGTCTTTTTTCCGGGCTTATCCCGCATAAGAGTCTGTCTTCCGGTCTTATGTCACACGGGTTCGATGTACTCCTGAGCCCGCAGTGTGATTCCAGGTGCGCAGGTGTTTCATGGATTGGTTGGATAGCCTAATGGGCGTACCGATAAAACTCTACGATCCAAGACGTCTTTCTCAGGGGATCCCATTGCACTCGAAAGCCCGTGAACCGGGAGGAAAGTGGTGATGTGTATGGCGCCAACACCAGATAAGCCGTTGAAGATTGTTAGCGCTTGGTAGCCCGCAAGCCCTGAAACCTGGGACGTAACCGAAATGACAAGGTGTGCGCCTTCTACTCGCCCAGCACGGTGCGTTCAAGAATGAACAACAAGAACGCAGTACCTACACCAGATTCGTCACAACTCTTCCCTCGTTCCGCCCACCGCAGGTAGCTACCAGGAACCAATCGTCGTCCCAAGCCGAGAAACACACCGGCCCCAACGGCAGATCCACAAGCGCACTTTTATGCGTATGTCGCAATACGACAGGTATGGGAAATGCCATTCCCGTCCAAGATGTGCTCCAACGACCGAATATTTACGTTCGGAGGTTAGACGGTTTAGGAATGAAAAAGGCGAGCTTTATGTTCAGGACTTAATCATTCGGGTTAAATATATATTGAATGTGCGTGAATTTCGTGATTTTTAACTTGATGATCTCTATAAGCTTTTTTTAGTTGGAGTTTTTTTGTAATTTCTGAAGAAATGTCAATATATCTAATACTCAACTTACTCCTGGCCTTGCCACCGCTTGGAAGCTGCCTAGCCGAAATTTGCGTGCATCTACCACTCCACTATCCTCACCTGTCAAATCATCGGATTAGTACCGGATAAGATGGATAAAGAACTCAACCTGCCTGCAGCGCCTAGCGATTCGGAAGAAAAAGCAAAGGTAAGAGTACCCAGAGACTGGAAAGAGTCAGGAGTACCTCCTGGAGGTGAGTACATTCCCTACCAGGAAAGAACTTATGACGCGCGCGAGCAAGAAGTGGCTAAAGAGCGCGCATCCGTTTTTGACCAGGTCATTGAGCGGTTTAACGGGATGACCGTCAAGCGAGGCATGGAAGTTCTTGGCCTCGGCCACTCTCAATTTTATAACTTGCTGCGCAAGCACAGAAAAGAAGAAAGTATCCAGCGAAACAAGAAAGGCAGGGTTATAGGAAGTTGCTGGGCCAGTGATGCACAAATCGCTGCTCTTGAAGAAGCCTACGAGAAGAAATTTGAAGGCCCCAAGGCATCCCTCAGTAAGCTCCACCAGTGGGCGCGGGAGTACTTCAAGGGAGAGGGTGAAAATGTCACGCGCTATAGGGCCAGGCAATTCTTAATGTCCAAGCCGGAAAGAGAGGTTTATTTCAAGCGGTACGGGAAAGAAAAGACGGATCATAAATATGGATTCAAGCCTCACAAGTTTGTGATCGATGGGCTTTTGCACAGAGTATCGATGGATCACACGATGGTCGACATCTTGTTGGTCGACGAGCAGAACAGAAATATTATCATCGGTAGGCCATGGGTAACGATGTTAATCTGCGATAAGTCGAGAGTGATCTTAGGTTTTTTTCTTAGTCTAGATCCCCCTAACCTTGATACCGTCGCTGCCGCCCTTGCTTTTGCAGTGATGAACAAAGATTTTCATCTATTCCGCTTCTTGACTAATCCGAATGAGTATCCATTCTTTGGTATTCCATTTGTTATATTTACCGACAATGCCGCTGAGTTTACAAGTGAAAAGTTCATTGAGCAGTGCAAGGCGTGGGGTATGGATTGGGAACACCGCCCTATAGGGAAAAAATGGTATGGAGGCATTATAGAACGCTTGATTGGCACGTTTATGACGACAGAAGTCCACTTCCTTCCCGGCGCAACCGGGAGTAACGTCGTTCAGCGAGAGGACTTCAATAGCGAATATAATGCAACGATGGATTATGAGCAGTTCGCTGTATGGTTCCTAAATCAAGTAACTGTTTATCATGGCAAAATCCACTCGTCGCTAAAATGCACTCCGCGTGAAGCTTGGAATCATTACGTTAATCAAGGTCTTTATGATCATGATCGTGTCATTGCATCAAACGATCAAATGAGGTTTTTGATTGATTTCTCACCGACAAGCTTCGATCACAAGGTGCATCCCTACGGAATAAATTTTGCTGGCCGTAGATACGCATGTTACGAGCTTGCCCCCTACGTGGGTCAGCGTTTTGATATCAAGTACCTTCGGCACGATCTGAGCTACGTCTGGGTCAAGCTCCCAGGCAAATTTCTGAAAGTTCCTTGTAGTTATAATCGGGTGGGGCTAGCTAACACTTGGGATTCCTACTCGAACCATAAACAACTTTCGAAGCGTAAAGCACTACTCAAAGACCTGCCCCCTGGCACTGTCGACGATGAGTTCGCGCACGCTGCTCTTGCCAATCAGACAGTGATCGTTCAAGAGGCCGTTGACCTTAAAACTGCTTTCATGGCCAATCTACCGCCTAAAGGTCTGCCCGCTCCACAGAGCACTCTAATCCCTGCAACCGAAGCAGTAACCAATGAACCCGTTGAGGACTGGCTTATCGAAGACACGCAAGACTTTATCCCGACAATCTTAACCCAGGACGAAAACGCTCACGATGTTTTTGTGCCGCGCATCATAAGAGAGCATTCAGATCAGCCTGATTTTCTTCCTGTAATTATATTTGATAAGCATAAAGACTAACTTGGAGAGCTATGATGGCTTACGAACATATCAAGCACGATCTTAGAAATAACGCTGATCTGCCTGCGAAGGAGCGAATTAAGATATGTCGACATGATATATGGATTGATACGCCTCGCTACGCGCCTCTTTTCGAAAGCTTGAGGAACATGCTCTATACCGATAACCAGATCCAGTCCGCTAGCATTTTCATCCATGGGGATGGAGGCGACGGTAAAACGGCCTTATTCAACCGGCTTAAGGCTCTCGGTGAGCTTGAAGGTAAAAGGTTCGTGTTTATTACACTTACCGAAAACGTTAACCGTTTTAAATTACACGATGCATTGTGCGATGTCTTCGATGTTCCGATTGGCAAGCGTGGCACTGCGGTCAATCGTGTTAAGCTCATCATACAGAAGATAAAGGCCCTTGGAATCGGCGCGATCGTTGTTGATGAGTTGTCTGATTGCATGCTCGAAGCGTATTCCCATAAAAAATCTATATTGTCGCTGCTTCGTGGACTCGCAGAGGGTGATGGTAAGCTCTGTGTTATTGCGTTCGGGAACTCAGTTGCGAGTGAAATCATCTCACTGGATCGAATAATTGATCGGCGATTCGTGCCGTGGCATCTGAAGCCTTGGAAACTTGATCAGGATTTTGTGGATTTCATTGCTACATACGAGACCTACCTTCCACTCAAATTGCCCTCTAACCTTGCAAGCCCTAAGCTGCGAACGCTTATTCATGTGAACTCACACGGGATCCTTGACAATATCGTCAAAATTATCAAGTCCACTGCTATGGATGCAATCAAGCATGGGACGGAGCAGATTACGCCGAGTCAGTTCCAGAATCTTGAACCGATGACCAGGCTCTATGGTTACAAACTGCACCATCCCAAGGATAAGGAGGTTTCAGAATGACATTGGCGCCTTTCCAAGCCGTTGCTGTGAAAAGTGTAGTTTCTGCGCTGAAGGACGGTAGCGTGGTATGCCATTTGATGTCTGATCCTGGCAATGGTCTGACCACCTGCACCAATGCCGTTCTGAGCCAAATTACCGGCTCTACAGTCTTTGTTGGGGATCACGTAGACCTTGCGGGACTGGATTTGCTGGGTCAGTTCTATGAAGAGATACACGTTGATTTTGAGTTTCAGCCACAGTCGGGTGTTCCTGCATTGGTTACTGAGCTTTGCGCCATGAAAGGAGATCCGACCATATTCATCCACGACTTCGAAAAATTTGCCCTCACGGCGCTTGCCAAAGAAAAGTCATTGAAGCAACTGGGATGGCTGCTGAAGGCGCTTCCTGATAGTAGTTTTGTCATCGTCAGCAGTCCTGACTATCAGGCTGAGATGGTCGGACTGTGTCGAGCTCACGAGCGTGCCTACTCGCCTGTTGAGTTAGGGTCATTCGCGGATCGGACAGAGTTTACAGCCTTTTTTGAAGCATTGATTGATCAGAAGTCAGGACTGGGACGAGCAGCTGACAAGCTGTTGCTGCATGACATTTATCATCGACGAAACGGCAATTTGGCGTGGACGATGCTGGAGCTCTTCCATCCAGGCTATCGCAGTCAACGGGAGTCATCCCTTCAATGAATGCTCCTGATGTCCCCATTTTTGATGGTGAGGCTTTCTCTTACTGGGTTTACAGGCAAAGCCTATGTTCCCAGCATACATTGCTCGATAGGAGCAGGCTTGCGGAGCTTTGGCATGCGTGCGTACAGTCAGAAGACTTTGACCCTGACTTTACGCACGATGCCAAATTCTCACGAGCGGCGTGCGAAATGCTGGATATTCCAAGGGAGGAGCAGGCAAAGATCTTCCAGCCGAATAGTCAATGGGTTATACCTCGATACTTCAGACGCAGCTTTTGCTACAGCTGCATGAAGGAGCACATTGCGAATTTTTCACTCCCTTCATACAGGAAAGAGTGGTGCTCTGTTGGTGTGGTCGTATGTCAAATTCACAAGTGTTCCCTGCTCGATGCAAGTGGTATTGTTGCTTCAAGTCCGAGTATGGCCATGCGCATCCTCAAGGCATATTCCGAGGATCCTTCTCAATGCGTTGCTGCGTCTCGTAGCCATGATGCTGACGAACAATTTACTGCGCTTTATAAGACTCAACTATTTTTTCAAACCTTGGAAGCTTCTCAGCAGCAAGCTGATCAAAACGGAATGTGGTCATGCAGTGAGCCGCATACGGGACTGCCACGCCTTTTGCTGTCAATTTTTTTGTATCCACGATTTGGCTTGGTGAATCGTTTTATAGCTTCTCGAAGCTCATATCGTATTACTACCCTATTTCAACAGACTCTTAACGCTGGGCCATTGGTTGCAGGAATAGCTCAAAGATGGGCTGGCATGCTGATGCTCGGATGGCTATTTGAGCTATTTACACCCCGCGAGAGCACTGATGTTGAATCGTTCATCGAGCGCGCAGGTGCTATAGCAGGATTTCATGATGCACGCAGCTTGGGAGCAGCATGTAATGTGTTCAATAGCCTGCACAGTGACGTTATAGCTAGACGACTGCGCGAGTGGATGCCAAATCCTAGTCCTGCTCTGTTGCAACAATTCATCGAAGGATTTTCTGAGGTATCTATTCGGTCGTGAGTATAGAATGTTTGGGAGCTGTCATGCCAGTAAAATACTCCTATATAGGGAATGTGACACTACCTTTGGGTGTTGTCGGTGTTGGAGTTGGTGGTTTGAATCATGAGGCTTGGCTTTCGTGTACCATTTCCCTGCCAACGATACACGTCTTCCAGTACTCGATACATTGGGGCTCAAAGGCTGCGCGGGCTGAAGTCCTTCACAAAGCATGTACAGCTATTGGGTTGATCCCAGCAGTTAAACATAGCGGTTCAAACTGGCTATTGAATCGTCAGGATATCTACTCGCCCTGGCCAGCCGGTGAAGCATATCGTTCAATAAGAGAATTTTCGGATTTCATTCTCTTTGAGTTCTATCAATGGGGGCCAGGCATGTTTGGCTCTCGCGCAGCGTTCTATCAGGCAAGCATACATAAAATTCACCTGAGGGTCGCTGCGGCTCTCGCGAAATCTCATGGTATCCGAATGGGAGCTAGTTAGAGCATAGTGTCAATCGATTAATCAATCACTTGGCTTCAAGTAACATCCCAATGCGCAACAGCGGGTAGACTTACGAGACCAGCGTTTGGCTGTCACACGCTTTGATTCCACACATTCCAGTCGAACAGACGTTTATCGCGAGAGATAGCGTCTCGCCCCCAGTCTGTGGCATATAGCCAGTAACATTGCGTTTGGCCAGGACTCCACGAAGCCAACACTGGCCAAAAGAGGCCAGCAGAAGCGAGAAGTGGCCAATAGCGCCGACAGAAGCCAGGCTTAGGGAGAAGTGGGGATGTATCTTTCAGCGCTGTCGATCCGTAATTTCCGCCAGTTTGGCGATCTGACTCCGGGTTTCACCCTCCACTTCAACGAGGGCGTCACTGCGCTTGTAGGCGAGAATGATGCTGGGAAGACTGCGGTGATCGACGCCATCCGGCATGTCCTGCAAACCCGGGATTCAGACTTCCTGCGACTAGAGCTCGAGGACTTCCATGTCGGGAGTGACGGCGAGCCTGCGACCGACATTACTATGGTTTGCACGCTGGCAGGGCTGACCACACTGGAACTTGGAGCCTTCGCCGAATACGTCACGTTTTCACGCGGGGAGGGGCTGCTCCAAGTGCACTGGTCGGCGCGTCGACTCGCGATGCCGACAGCGTCGCGTCGCTGGGTGGACATCCAGGTTCGCTGTGGTGAGCGGGGAGAAGGGCCTGCCTTGGACATCGGCGCGCGCCAGTTGCTGGCAACCGCATACCTGAAGCCATTGCGAGATGCCGAACGGGAGATGTCACCGGGTCGCAACTCGCGCTTGTCCCAAGTCCTGTCGAGCTTCCCGGGTATAGACGCCGGTGAGCCCTATGTCGATATTGCTCCACCGGCGTCGGCAGCTGAAGCCACTGGCCTGAGCATTGCGGGCATGGGTGATTACATGCGCGAGCTGGTCAGAGGACATCAAGCCATCAAGGTTGCCCAGGCGACAATCAACGACCGCTATCTGGAGCCTCTCTCTTTAGCAGGACAGCCGCTTCATAGCCATCTTGGCTTCGGCGATACCGGCAGTGAAACCACAAAGCTCAAGCAGATCCTTGAGCGCCTCGAGTTGGGATTGCTGGACAAGGGATCGGGGAGTGCGAGGGGGAGCTATGGTTTGGGCTCGAATAACCTGTTGTTCATGGCCTGCGAACTCTTGCTGCTCGGCAAGGAACCGGATGGGTTGCCGTTGCTGCTGATCGAGGAGCCGGAGGCGCATCTTCACCCACAGCGCCAACTTAGACTGATGGAGTTCCTGGAGCGCGCATCGCAGCCTCTCCCCCAACAGCAAGACCAAACCCAAGCACACGAACAAACCCGGGCGCACGGACAGACCCAAGCGGAACCAGCGCATACACGTCCCGTGCAGGTGATCCTCACCACACATAGTCCCAACCTGAGCTCCAAGATTGCCTTGGAGAATCTGGTGCTCATACATGGTCAGCGTGCCTTCTCTATGGCACAGGAGCGAACCCGGCTGTCAGCTGACGACTATCGCTTCCTGAGTCGTTTTCTGGATGTCACCAAGGCAAGCCTGTTCTTTGCGAAAGGGCTGCTCATCGTTGAAGGGGATGCAGAGGCGATCCTGCTGCCGGCACTGGCCAGGCTGCTTGGGCGTGACTTGACCGAGCATGGTGTTTCAATCGTCAATGTAGGTGGCGTTGGCTTACGCCGTTACGCACACATCATGCAGCGAGCTGATGCTACAGAGGGAATAATCCAGATCCCAACGGCCTGCATCACCGATATGGATGTGATGCCAGATTGCGCGCCGGCCATCATGGGGCTGGATCCGCACAAGCTCAACGCCAAGGGTAAACCGGCGCGTCGTCAATGGCGGATGCTCAGTGACTTTGGCGCTACCGAGATTGAGCGCGAACCGAAGCTTGCGGCTCATCGTCAGAAACGGACACGTGGCGATGGTCAAAACGTGAAGACCTTCGTGGCCGATCATTGGACGCTCGAGTATGACCTGGCTGTCGAAGGGCTTATGGATTGGGTACACCGTGCCGCCGCCTTGGCCTTGCATGATGTAAAAATGAACGAAAAGAAGCTGACGCGACAGAAAGTCCTCGAGAGGGCGACGAAGGCGCTGGCGGCACTTAAGTCTCAGTATCTCACCAATGAAGAGCGTGCCACCGAGGTTTACCGGCAGGTTGATTCGGGCTCCAAGTCGATTACCGCCCAGCATCTGGTCGACCTGCTGCAGTCGGCATTTGATGAAGGTGAGCTCGACCAGGCAAGCTTGCGTGCAGCGTTACCGCCCTACGTGGTTGAAGCGATCGAATACGCGACAAGAGGCCAGATCATGCCGTCGGCGCCGGAGCAGCCGGCCACAAACATCGCGGAGACGCCGCTAGAGGCGCTTGAAGCAGGGGAGTTGGCGTAATGCGGCTCCAGGATCTTGTGCCTCCAGTCACGGATGCAGACATCGAGTGGGTGAGCGCGCTTTTGTCGTTGCGCGACCTGGATGAACCTCGGAGGGAGTTCCTCAAGCGTCTCGATACGCTTGATGTGGCAGCATGCCCGGGTAGCGGCAAGACCACCCTGGTGGTGGCTAAACTCGCCATCCTTGGTCGTCACTGGCGCAGTCGAACGCAGGGGATCTGCGTGCTATCGCACACCAATGCGGCGCGCGAGGAAATCGAGAGCCGGCTGGGCGCTACAGAGGTTGGCCAGAGGCTGCTGCGATACCCACATTTCATCGACACCATCCACGGTTTTGTCATGCGGTTTCTGGCCTCACCTTGGCTGAGATCGAACGGTCATGCGTTGGTTATGGTTGATGATGAGGCGACCGGGCGTGCCAGGGGACGGGCGTTGGGGCGCGAGCGAAGAAGTATGGAGAGCTGGCTTGGTAACAAAGACAAAACGCTTGCTGATCTTCGTCTTCAAACCGCTGATTTTTCGGATCCGCTTGGAGGCGTGCATTACATTTGTTCGCCCAAAGCTCCATCACACGGAAAACTAGGCAGGGCTATGGGCGCTGCCGCGTCGGAAGGCTATTTTTGCTACGACGAGGTTTTCACACTCGGCCAGGCCATGATCGAGCAAGAGCCGAATGTTGCTGAGTCGCTGCAAGCCCGGTTCCCCTGCGTGCTCATCGACGAGATGCAAGACACGGACGTGGAGCAGAACCGCCTCTTGAACCACGTATTCCCACTCGATGCAGTGAATACAGTCGTGGTCAGGGTGGGGGATCCCAACCAGCAGATCTTTGAGGGCGACGGCGAGTCCGATGGTGCCTTCCCTCATGGCGCGACGATCGATATCTCCACGAGCTTCCGATTCAACCAGGCCATTGCCACCCTGGCGAACAGCTTTGCAGTCGCTCCAATTATTGGGGGATTGATCGGTCGGGGCAGGACGGGTGATGGCTGTCCAAACACGATCTTTGTCTTCCCTGACGACGATACAAGCGGAGTTCTCGGTGCGTTTGCGAGACTGGTTTCTCGTTGCCTACCTGTTGCCGAACGTAAGGATGGGGTGCATGCAGTCGGTGCCGTCCACCGATTGAAGAGGTACAACGACGACCAATTCCCAAAAGCTCTGGAGCACTATTGGAGCGCCTACCGTTCGGATGCTAATAGCTCGACGTATGCGCCTAAGACGTTCGTTGAGGGTATTCGTAGGGCGAGGGCACACCTGGCCATCAGCGGTCACGCGTACGAAAGCGTTGAGATGATCGCCAAGTGCCTGCTTCATCTCGCTGAACGTAGTGGGTTGAGGAAACCTGTCCAGATCAGGACAAGGCTTCACCGCTACATAGAGCGAAGCTTGGCATCTAACGCGAAGCTTATGAAAGCCTACCAACGAGGCATCTACCTCTATTTGTTCTTCCCACATCCGCTGCGAGAGAAACGGTGGGTTGAGACTCATGTTGGGCTTCTCAAGCGTCTGATCGAGGAGCTGCACCCTGGGGAGGAAATTTCACTGAACTCCGAGGTAGAAGCCTACTTGGCGTGGACAGAGCCAGGCGATACGGTATATGCCGAGTCCGAGGTTCCTCGCAAGACCATCAACACATACCGATTCGAGGATGGCGGGGACGACACCGTCGACATCCAGCTGGCGTCCATGCACTCCGTCAAGGGGAAGACTCATTCGGCGACGCTGATCTTGGAAACGTTCAGTGGTCAGCATGTCTTGGAGATGATGTTGCCCTGGCTCGAGGGTAAGCCGCTGGTGAAGAAAGAACACCTGGTGACTTACCGGAAGAACAGGATGCTCATGTACGTTGGCATGACGCGACCCACGCATCTGCTGTGCCTGGCTATTCGAAGCAGCGCGCTGGGTGACGGGGAGGCGAGAGCTGAGCGAAGGGCCGCGCTGGAGGCGCAGGGTTGGGTAATCAAAGAACTCTTTGCGCGAGGTACTCTGTAAGCCGCGCCGGTGGCGCTTGTAGCAATCTGGAAGGCACTCGAATGTAGCGCGACACTCTAATGTGCAGGCCTGATCACGCTAAGAAAAGGGTTGGACGCTGACTGCGACAGTGAGCATCCAGCCCATTGAGCACGATCGCAGGTGTTACGCTGCGATAGTATGACCGAGCTTGTCGGTCAGCAACTCGTAAAACTTCACGCGGGTACGTGGGTTCTCAAGCTCCTCACAGGCTTCGTCCAGTGCCTGAATGGCGTCCTCGTGCGTGATCTTCTTTTTCTCGATCAGCGGTTTGAGCTTTTCAGTGTAGATGTAGCTCAACTCGTTGTAGTCATCGCACTGAGCACACGACACAAGTTTTGCGTCCCGCTTGCCGCCCGGATTCTCGTCCTTGTAGTGGTACTTGCTGTTGATATCACTGATGGTCTTAGCCTTGGCCATGTCTTTTATTCCTGGGCCGGGCGATCCTGGGAAGTCCTTATCGCAACCGGTCAGACAGAAATGGTGGCTGTTTGCCGGTATTCAAGGAGCAGAAACAACTGGTTACCACTATGACAGTTTGGTGTTCGATCACTATGGAATGGAAGGAGGGAGGCACAGGAGTGCAGCATTCGTGGATGCAGGCCACCATTGAGATGGCGCACACCGTAGCTGTCTTACAGATCAGACTAAAATTCAAGGAAATTCGGGAAGCTCACCATTTTGAAGGAATTCCATCACATCAGCATCCTCCAGCAAGGAGCGATATACGACAGCGTCCCAGCTGTTTACCCCTTTCCCAACTTGCAGCTGATATGCGCTTTGGATGGCTGTAGCAACTGTAATCATGCCGGCCTCTCGGGTATCGCTCGCCATACGAATGACATTCAAGTAGCTACTCTCGAAATACTCCTTGAAACGCTCCCAAAAACTGATCCCGTCCAAATGTGACGCCACTAGGTCTTGCAGACCCCGGGGTAGGTCGTTCCGGATTTCAAAAGTAATCACGGGTGTGAGATAGGGAGCTTGTAGCATTATCGAATAGAGGGGCCTATTAACTTCATCGTAGTACGGATGCAAAAAACTTCTAGTGCCAGCAGCATTCTGGTAGTCCGCAAGCTTTTCACCCTGGCACCAGTCGCATGCGGGCACAAGATTAAGCAGGTTAATGGCAAACTCTGGATATGTGGTTTTCGGTAAGCAGTGATCAAGTGTCCTCGGTCTTCCAAGCTCACCGCACACAGGGCAAGCGAGAAGCTTGTTTTTCTTTCTCAGTTTTTCCAGCTCATTGTATGGGTATTTGTCTTCTGCAGGGTCGTAAAGTCCTATCAGTGATTTTTTTCGTGCGGTCTCTTCGTTATCGGTATCTACGTAATCTCTCAGCGACAAGGGCGGCATGCCGGATGGGCAGCCCTTTTGGTCGTCGTACTGTTGGTACCGAGCAGTAAGGTCTGGCGCTATTCGACCATAAAACTTCTTGTACTTCACGCGCTCGCCTAGTACAAGCTTCAAGACGTCGATGCTATTGTCTTCGGGTTTCGGGATTTTAGCGACCATCAGACACGCTCGAGTTGAGGATTTTGATAGTCATTTCTTCATTAAGCTCGTCTTTGAGCTTTTCTAGCAGTTTTTTGGGGCTTCCAGCTTCTTCAATGGCACTTTCGATCCACTGTGCGAACGGCTTGGCGACTTTACTATCACCGAAAACATAAGACGAGATTCGCTGCATGTTTCCACCAAAAGTCTCAAATGGTGGGTGATCAATCTCCAAGCCATGCTGTCCATTGCGATAAACATGCATGCAGTTCGCTGGGATTTCACGAGCAATGGCAAGTGAGTGTGTCGCAAGAATCGCTTTTGAATTGAATGCAGTCAGCACCTTTTTGAGCAGTGTGATGAACTCGACCTCGAATGTCGGATGCAGGAAAAGCTCTGGCTCGTCTACGATGATCAAGCTCTCCGCTTTGATTTGGCCTACGATATTTATGACCATGTAGACGAATAGACGCTGACCGGAACTGAGGTCTAACCTTTCAGTGCCATTCAAGAAGATAATTCCAGCTTTAGTATTGATTACATTGAATAGCTCATCCTTGAGCTTTAGCAGCCTCGGGTGAGAAATTGGTGTAATCTGAATGTAGTTGTTGCCAGCTTCGTCCTGAAGTAGAAGGGACTTCAGGAAAAGAGGAAGCTCAGCCTTTGGGTTTATCTCTACTGCAATTTTTTCAAAATTGAGTGCGGGCTGCAACACATCCACAATGGTTTGAAATTTGGATGTCCAGGTGCTGAGAAAACCGAAAGCATCGTCGTCGGCTAAAGCTTTGAACATCGAGTCGACCGAATCGCTAGCGGGCAGGTTGCGGCTGATGGTGCTCTGTCGCTTGCCCAATGTGGACATTGAGCTCCTTCGGAAACCGAAATATTTATATGCGGTTTTGTCTTTTAAGGTGGTATTAGACAAATCTAATACGAAATCTTCGAAAGGGCTGTAAGAAATCAAGATCAACCTTGAAATATTCGGGTTGATATCGAACGGCTGGTGCTTGGACTTAATAAGCTGTCTTTGCGAGCCGGCAGCCATTCCTAGCCAGTAAGCTACAAGATTTTTAAGTGTATGAGATTTGCCGACTCCGTTCGGCCCGATCAGGACGTTGATGTCGTAGGGAAGGGTGTTGGAGTTAAATTTGAATCTGACTGGCGTAACGGCTTCTGCGCCGCGACCTGGCAAGTTCAATGTGAAATCTTTGATTGATTGAGAATTCCCAGAAAATGCTTTCCACCCATCATAGAAAGATTTCCGCGCACCGGCTTCTCGCAGCGGAGAACTAGCAAAATTTTCCACTTCGGTCAGTTTTTTTGCAGCTTCGTCTTGAGTGATATTTAAGAGATAGCCTGCGTCTCGAATTAATAACAGGGCTTCACGAGCGTCCTGCATGCCCAGCTTCGTGATGAGCGCGTCGTAAAACTCAATGTCGCTCGGGACAGACACGTAGTTTGTATCTGGAATCGGGAAATAGCCATCCCAGCCTTCCTTTCGTAAGGCGTTCAGCTTAACTGGTGAATTAGTGTCGTCTTCTATCAGTAGCTTGAGATTGAAGTCAAAAATTCGTTCGCCATTGTAATAGAAGGCCGCGTTGAGGGTAGTACGTACCGAATAATCATCCCAATTGTTATAGCAGAGTGCTAATAGTGTTCTTTCGGTTTTTGTTGCGGGTGGGATTCTGTTCCAATCAGTGCCAGAGTGAAAATAAACTTTCAAAAAACACCTTCCGTGAAAATGTTGAGGCGGCATAAGAATGCCTCCCGCCCGCGAGGATTCATTGCCTGGATAGATGGCAGGCGCAGTGCAATGGTTCGCCTAGTAAGCCCTGTCTATTTGACTTCTGACGCTGGCTTGGCGCTTATGAGAAAGTGCGATTATATCTTCTTTCGCACGTCTGTGAATGGTCTTGCAGCAATAAAATAAATATATTTTATGGCGGCAATTTATTGGCGTTTTCGATGCTTCGGGTTGGGGTGCTAGTGCAAGGCGAGCAGCATTTCGAAACTTTTCTGCGCAGCGACAAGTGTTTTCTGGCTGCGCATCGCAAAAATTAGCTCCGCGGGATTAGAGGTGTGCTGATTTTTTTCAGAGGTACAAGTTGGATTTTGCAATCCTGATCATCTGCGCTCCATCAATCAAAGCGTAGAAGCTTATGTGGCAGAGGAGCTTGATGGTGAGGTTAGGTGTTCAGAAAATATGAACAGCTCGTAATACAAATCGCCAATCAATCAAGCTCCGAAATAGTTATGAGATTCAGAGGTCGTAAATACCCATTACCAATGCCTCCCCACCGTCTGCTTAGAAACCCCGAGCTCCCGAGCCACCTCGGCCCTGGTCAACCCTTGACCCTTCAGGCGCTGCACCTCTTCCCGACGCTCATTGGCCGCTGCCACCCGGGAGTGTGTCCTGGACTCAGGTTTGATCGCGAGCGGGGCTATTGACCCACCCAGGGTAGCCACCTCTTTTGACACCTGCTTCAGGAGATCTGTGGGCCGGACAACCTCATCTGCTCCATAGGCCAGCGCGAGGAGGGTGAGGGGATGCACACCAAGCTGCCGCGCGATCTCGTCAAGCTTTTCAACAGTGACACCACGCTCACTGCGCTCGACGCGACTGAGGTGGCCTGCGGTTACGCCTTCCTCAAGATCAGTCAGAAGTACTTGCTGTTGCTGGCGAACGTGGGTCAACGCTGCGGCGATCGCTTGCCTGAGCATTCGGGGGTATCCCTAAAATCCGACTGTATGCCCGGTTTGCGCAGTTCCATTCAATGTCGTATAGTCAAATGAGTGGAACTGTTGCGATTTGCTGCGCGTCCGCGAGGGCAGGTTGGCCCGCCCAAACGCAAGCCAGGGGCAATCTCAATATATCGCTTAATCGAAGACACGGGGCTGGAGTCAGCCCTGCGGGTAGCTGTATGAAAATTTTGGTCTATTCCGATTTACACACCGAATTCGAGGCGTTCACACCGCCGGCCACGGACGCTGAGCTGGTCATCCTGGCCGGTGACATAGGCACCAAAGCACGGGGTGTAAAGTGGGCCAACGAGACGTTCAGTTGCCCGGTCATTTACACCTGTGGAAATCACGAATTCTATGGTGGTCACCTGGATAAAACGCTCGAAAAAATGAAGGCGGTCGCAGCACCACACGTGCACGTCTTGGAGAACGAATGCTGGATTTGGAAACAAACCCGGTTCCTGGGCGCGACAACGTGGACTGACTTTTCATCAACGGGCTCAAGGGATCTTGGGATGCGAACGGCCCATGAGCGAATGAATGACTTTATGGCCATTCGCGTCGATACCAGCGACCGCCGCTTAACGCCTGCAGATCTGGTCGCGCGCAATGCAGCATCGCGCGCCTGGCTTGCCCAGCAGCTAAGCACTCCGTTTCCTGGGCGTACGGTAGTGGTAACACACCATGCCCCGCTGATCGGTTTAGTTGGTGGGCCGCGTGAGCACCTGATGGCAGCCTACGCCAATCATTGGCCGGATCTCGTTGCGCAGGCAGATCTTTGGGTCTTTGGTCACACACATCACCCGGTCGACCTCGTGAAGTATGGCTGCCGTGTGGTGTCGAATCCGAGGGGCTATCCCGGTGAGGGGCTGAAGTTCCACCCTGGGTTCGAGGTTGAGATCTGATGGATGAGCGTCGATGAAGCATTGAGAAGCTTGCGTGAGAATTTGGTATGTGGTGGTGCACTCCTTGTGCGCCGCAGATGATAGCGACGTCTAAAGGCGTCGGATCAGATGACAGGAAAGGTGGGACAGTGGAAGCAGCACAGTTGGCGTATTTTCTACTCGACGGCGCAGAGCATGTGGAGGGGCTGCCATTGCCGGACGATGAATTGATTGGCTTGGCGAAGCGGCGCTCGGGGGATCGACCTTTTTGTGTGATCCGCAATTGGATCATCCTCGATGTAATGGTATCGGCCAGCGACGAAAAGTCATTGGAAGCTCATGGGCTTCAACCGACCGTGATGTTGGGGCGGGAAATTGTTTTCGACAGTCGCAACCAGGGCTCACGACCTGGAGGGCTCAGATCGAGCTTCCAGTATTCATTCGTCGAATCGGTGTTCGCGAGCAAGGACACGCTTTACTACCTCGCAGGGCCTGGATTTCGCAAGCACACGAGTCTAACGGCAGTGCTGACCCTGGATAACGTTGGGTAGCGTTTTACCCGAGACGTGACTGGAAGAAGCGACTCACCCTACGATACACGGAGCACGGGTACCTGATGAGGATTCTGATCTACTCAGACTTGCACTTGGAGTTTGTTGGCTTTGAGCCACCTCTGGTAGAGGCTGATCTGGTCGTGTTAGCTGGCGACATATCGGTGCGTTGTCGCGGGGTGACGTGGGCAAATGAGACGTTTAAGTGCCAGGTGATTTACGTCTGCGGCAACCACGAGTTTTACAAGGGGCACATTGATCGAACGCTTTCCAAGATGCGAGACGCAGCTGCGACGCATGTCCACATCCTGGACAACCAAAGCCTCGTCGTTGGGGACACTCGGTTTCTGGTGGCTACTGGGTGGACAGACTTCACCTCGACTGGGGACTACAGAGCAGCGATGAGGGAATGTGCGCAATGGATGAACGACTTCAAGCGAATCCGAATCGGAGACGGCTATCGCAAACTGAGACCCGCCGACCTCATTGCCCGGAACATCGCTTCCCGCGAGTTCCTCGTTTCCGAACTCGCTAAGCCGTTTGACGGCAAGACGGTAGTTGTTACACACCACTGCCCGATAACTGAGGTCGCCGGGGATGGCCATGTAGGGCACCTAGCCGCGGCTTACTCCAACCAATGGCACGATATGCTTGAGCTGGCGGATGCGTGGTTCTTTGGTCATACGCACAATGCTGTTGATACAGAGATCTCAGGCTGCCGACTCGTCTCGAATCCCAAGGGGTATCCTGGTGAGCGAACAGGATTCGCTCCTGATTTCTTGATAGAGATCTGACTATGAGTTGCCTGGTTAAAGTGTCCTGCGTAGTGGCATAACCACGCGAGTATGAAAGCGCCAGGGCGCCTCCGTCGGTGTTTCGTCCTAGCTAGCAAGACTCAGATGTGGCATATAGCCGCTATCGAAACGTGCGTATCTTTCAGAGGGGCGCATATAGATTGGTGGCTAGGTAGTCCGCCCGCAGCGTGACACGGACGGCCGGGATTGGGATCAAGGTAGATGCTTGAGCATTGGAAACGTCAATTGGAGCGTTTGTGGACTGCATTGGACGCGGGAATCTGTCAAGCGATCAAGGCATACCATAGACCTCCGCTGCCCAAGAGCGATGAGACTTTTTTCGAGCCGTTGACACCCGTCCGCTTGAACGAAAAGATTTCGGGCAGGTATGAGCGAGAGCTAAGGCGCGCGCTTGAGAACCCAGACATCCTAAACATCGCAGTCACTGGCAGTTACGGCGCCGGCAAGAGCAGTGTCTTGAAGACGTTCTTCGAGAATTACCCTTGCTACAAGCACACCTATGTTTCCTTGGCGACTTTTACCAAGACCGATCCAGTCGAAGCGCCCGGCCCTATAGAAAAGTCCGATGCACCGCCCGAAGTACCTACAGGTGCAGCAGCATTTGAGCCTAAGGCTGACAAGGATAAGGAAGGCAAGGGTGAGAAGGCGGACAAGGATAGCCTCATCAATCGCATCGAAGAGACGATTGTTCAGCAACTGCTGTACGCCGTGCCGGCGAGTAAGGTTCCCAAAACACGTCTGAAGCGCATTACGCAGATCTCAAATTTTCATTTGTGTCGACGCACCGGCGCAATGGCAGCAATCGCCGTCTGCGCGTTGAGATTTTACAGCCCTACGATAGCCAATAACTCGAGCGTCGCTTCGAGCTGGCTACTTGAGAAGCTCTTGTTGATCCCCGAGCCTTTGGCCATGGTCGTCCTGGCTGCTGGATGTGTCTGGTTGCTTCACACCGCTCTGAAGCTCCTGTCGTTATTCAGCATCGATGGGTTAACGCTCAAGGGGGGCAAGCTTGAGGCTACCCAGCATGGCTCGGTGCTTCACAAAAATGTGGATGAGATCGTCTACTGCTTTGAGCGCAGCGACGTCGATGTGGTGGTGATCGAGGATCTGGATAGGTTCGATGTCCAGGAAATCTTTTTCCGGCTGAGGGAAATCAATTTCATCATCCGCAACTCTCCTCAGGTGAAGCGGCCTGTCCGCTTTGTGTACGCAATTCGGGATGAAATGTTTGCCGTGGGTGACAAGACCAAGTTTTTCGACCTCATCATTCCGATCATCCCAGTTGTACATGGGGATAACTCCAACGAGCTCCTTTCCAAGTTGCTTGGCAAAGATAGGATTTCAAGCGATCGGCTGCCCCATCGGCTACATGAGCGGCTCATTGACAATGTCGGCTACTACATTGATGACATGCGGCTGATCAAGAACCTCGTCAACGAGTACACGATCTATGAGAGCCTGCTTGTCTCAGGTGAAGTGAAGCTCGATCTGAACAAGCTCTTTGCTATGGTTGCGATTCGGAATCTGTATCCCGGCGCCTTTGCAGGCCTGGTGAAGCGACGGGGTAAACTCTATTCAATTTTCGAAGGGTACCCCGCATGGGTGGCTGAGCAGTTCAAGTCAAAGACCGTAGAGGTTGATGCTCTGACGGTTCGCCGCGTAGCCCGCCAGCACGATTATGCGAACGATGTGTTAGAGCTGCGTACCCGCGTCTGGTATGAGGTAATAAGACGTGGAGGAGCGTGGAGTGCGAACACCCTGCTGCTAGATGGTTCCTCCTACATAACGCTGAACGAAATCATCGAAGACGACGGCTTTTCGCGATTTGAAGCGGCCAGAAACGCTGTGCCATTGCTGCAACAGAATCCCTCCATCCAAGGGAGCACACAGCAACCCGGTGTGATTCTTGCTGAGATGAATTACAAAGCACGCGCTAAGGTGCTGGATGATTCGTTGACCGAGCTTGATGCTCAGATTGCCAAGCTGGAGCGTGAGATTCGTCACCTCAAAGCGGTACCTTTCAGGATTGCTGTCAAAAAGGCTTATAGCGGTGTAGTTAGGGAAAAGCTAACTGACTTCAAGATGGTGATTTTCCTCGTGCTCAAGGGCTACCTGGAGACCGATTACGCAGACTACCTCGGGTATTTTTACGAAGGCTCGCTGACCCAGGCTGATAAAAACTTCATGCTCGCGCTCGGTCGTGATGAGTTGCTTGAGATCCGCACCGAGGTTGAAAAGCCTGAACGCGTCGTCAGAGCGCTCGACCATGAGTCTTTGAGCCAAGGGCGTGGGATATTGGTCAACCTGATCAACGAGCTGCTCAAGCCAAGACCTCTGGAGCGAGAGGAACGGGAAGAACGAGCAGAGAAGCTCGCGGTGATACTCAAAGGGGGCCATGAGGAGCCCGAGCGACTGGGAGAAGCGGTTGAGATTTTTGTCGACGCTGAGAAGGGTAACGAGCTTGTGCGAGCGTTGCATACTGCAGATGGCCAGCTGATTCTTAAAGTGCTGAGCGGACAGCGGTTTACTACGGACGGGGCAAGGGCCCGCTGGCTCTATCATGTCCTAGATACCCTGACAGCTGACGAGGTGGCCAAGCTGGACGAGGACGGCATACTCTCAACTTGGGTTGAAGAGCTCGAGGACATATCAGCCTGGATCCCGCGCATGAGCGCGAGTGAGAGTGGTTGGCAATGGTTACGAAGCAAACCCGTCCAGTTTTCGAATATTAGCAAGGAGATCAGCCCGGATGACCTCAAAGCGCTGGTCACGTGGCGCTGCTTGAAGCTAGATCTTCGCATGCTACGACTCCTTTGCCAGGTTGCTGATGGGAATGTTGAGGACGAAGCTGTTAGTTACGAAAGGCTAGTTCAGCTGGATGTTCCGAATCTCAAAGAGCAACTCGACGAGGACATCGTTGCTATCGTCGAGCAGCTCATGCAGCAGGAAGGGATGCTGGATGAGTCGTCCGATACATTACGGGCTCTGTTAGAGCTGCTCAGTACACAGCCATACAAGATGCGTGCACTGTTCAGCCGTACCCAGTGTTCATTGCGGGGCCTCGAAGAACCTCTGCGGGAGGTTTGGCTTCTGGCTATGGCGGATGATCGTATCGATCTCCAAGGTATGCCCCGTGCAGTTTGGACAGTATTCAGTGAGATCTTGAATGGAGGTGAGGGGGCATCAGCCGAAGACCAAGACCTCAATGCAGAGGCGGTATTCCTAGACTACATCCAGCGGAACGCCGAAGAACTTGCTCATGACCTATGGAATCAGTCAGACCAGCAGATCAATCTGCAGCGATACCTTCTGTGCAACGAGCGGGTGAAGGCTGAAACATTGTCCAGCCTGTTCGCCTCCATAAAGATTGATCTCTCCATCTTTGATTCATCGATACCCGCTTCGAGGTGGGCGTTCATCTCTGAGGCTGAATGTGTGCCCTACAGCCGAATCGGTCTGGACATCTTCAGGAGTCATGCACCTCATCTCGAGCTAGCTTACCTTCTGAAACGCTGGGCAGCGGCGAGGCACATGCTGGACTTTGCTGACATTCCGATCGATTTAACCATCGGCCTTAGCAAGTCTGGAGTTCCGTCCATAGAAGAGGTTATGCAGCTATGGTCAGTGGTTTCTGCCGATGTTTTTGCGAATAATTCCGAGGCAGCTGTCGAACTCGCAAATGCATGTTCGCGAGCGAGCGAGGAAGGAACGCGGTTCCCTGACAGCTATCTGCCTGTCTTGATACTGATGGCCGGAAATCAGTTCCTCAGTCAGCAAAACCGTATCGACGTGATGATCCACACGCTGGTCATGGGCTGTGATTGGTTGACCATCGCAGTTGGCTTGCCACATCTAGGGGCTGAGTTTGCGGCCCTTGCTGGACAACGGCGCGTGATAAATCTGCCCGCGTCGGGTGAGAACGTGAAATTGATTGATGCTCTGAAGCGCCGTGGCTTCGTCCGCACCAGAACTCTCGATACGTTGATTTTTGTCTGCCGGAAGAAAAGCACCTATTAAGGGGGAGGGGCGACGCCCCGCCTTAGGTAGGATAGGCTCTCAACTCTGGCATCTACTCACATCTACACCAAGGACAACATTGGCATGGTGATAAAGGAAAACATTGGCCCACACAGCGGAGCAGTCATAAATGATCTGACGTTTGATCAGGCCTTTGACCTGGCCACCCAGGAGCCTGATCGGCAATACCATACTGGCGGGAACGCCACGCCTTTTACGGTTCAAGCACGCATCACCACGAAAGGTGAACATCGTGGTAGCCGTGTGATTATTTTCCGCTCCGACGACCAAGAGCGTGCCCGCGCCTATCCTTGCTGCTGGGGTGCGAGAACCAATTGCAACAGCACTCACATCGAGCCTTACACCGCTCAAATGAGGCTTTAGGCCGAAATACGTATCAAGTACCTTGCGGCCCAAGATAGGGCCGCAATCAGAACCGACCCTTCCTCAGGGTCAGCCCCTTCCTTTGGCAGCATCTTCGAAGGTGGACACAAGCTGTTTTGCGAGGTTGATAAAGCCAACGACATCTTCAGGAGACGCCTCGAACTCCTCTTCATGAGCTGCTTTGGCTCGCATCAAACGCAACGTCATAAAGGTCTGCTCGAGAGATAGTGGCAACGCACCAAAATTCACTAACTCTCTGAACATCATGACATCGCTAGGCCTCATGTTTTTCCTCGCGCCCCTGTGCGCCGATGTCGTAGTGGTGTAAGCCTTGTACAGCCTGAACAGGGCGTTCTCTACCTTGATCCAGGCGCTGATTACACTACCGCGTGGATGGATTACAGCCTCTTCAGCATCAGCTGGCTTGACCGGTTCTTCAGGGGTGTCTGGCTGGATGGCTGGATCGGCGGTGGCTTCTGCTTCTCGGAGCAAATCTCCAAATTCTGCCTCGGAGTTGCCCGCCTTGAATCGTTTTAGGCGCCCTAACAGCAAGGCGATCTCTTGCTTGAAGTAGTAAGCGACTACTACCGCCGCGATTGGCCATGCAATGCTTGCGAGAATTTTGGCCAGTGAATCCAGCAGGGTAGCAACCGCGCTCACGATAGCTGTGTACCCACTCGATTGCTCCTGGTTACTTCCCTTTACAGGTGAATCGGTTTTCTTGGCCGTTTCTGGTTGTGGCGTGCAAAAAACCAAAGCAGTGGAAACGTGTTGCTCGACCGGTTTATCGAAATCAACTGACCCGGGAGTAATCGATGGCGATGCTGTTGCTGTTCGAGGAGATACAGAACGGTGAGTTGGACACTCGACAGTGTCCGAGGCTAGGACGCTTTGGACGGCTAGGGAGAGCGCGACGCTTAGCAGTAAGGCAAGGCGGGATGTCAAAAGCACTGTCTTTGCGATGTGAGTAAGGGAGTGATTTTGGAAGGTATCATTTCGCCAGCTTCGGGGATAGGGGCTGTGGGGGCGTGATGGGGCGTTGCACAGTTATCTAATGCTCAGGGGGGCTTGATTGCAGGCAGACCCTGGGGTGCTCTGGTATCCTTCACTTGATCAAACGCCGTTCGGCTATGTAAGACTCACTGTCGCGGCTTGGCCAAGACTGCGGACATTGCTTGCGCTTTCGAAACGAAGGATGGCGCGTCGGCAGTTACTGAGCACTGTGTGGTCAAGACGACGAGTTGACAGTCATGAATCTAGCGAACTCAGCCAGCGACCACATCCTGATGCGGTGTTCGGTGTACTCGACTGTCGCGAAGAACGGCAACAACTCCGGCGCCTCCGGGACATCGACAGCCAGGTTGATGAAGGTGCTCACCCCGTAAATCCGGGACATCATCACCAGCACGTGCCTCCCCTCCGGCGTGAAGACCGCACTCAGCGCAAATACATGCTGGTCTGCTGGTACGTGGTTAAAAATGGCGGTCATGCCCGCCTGGGTCACCGGAACCATCTGAATCGCCGGATGGCCTTCGAGAATTGCTGATTTCACGGGATCGAAGGCTGTGTGCCGTATGTAGGCACCGCCGAGGTAGAAGGCGGCAATGTTGAGTCCGATTTTTGCGATCACTCGCTCCATCACACCTAGGCGCATAGTCATACGGACGTTGACTAATGGATTGACTACAGTGCCTTCGATGCAGTTTTCCAACCGGATTTGTTGGCAGGCAAGACGATAGAATGCAACCGCTTGCTCTATCGTCACGCCTCCCAGTTTCACCACCACCTGGCCTCGCGATGTCCGGAAAATGGTTGCCAGTGCAGGGGTTTCACGACTGGGCTGGGTTGAGGCTTCCTCAATCCAGAGTGCGTTGCTCGGCGGCTTGGCCAAGCGCTGGCTTGTTGGAGATCGTGTGTATTGGCCATCGCAATGGCATAGGGTGTACACCTCGAAAGGGTACTCCCCAGCATCTGGCAGTTTACGAATACAGAGCAAAGGGGAGGAGGCCAGTAGCTCAGTCAGTCGGGACACGAACGCTGTCAGGTCTTCGATGCATTCTGCCGTGCTGGCAAACTCTTTGTCATCGATCATGGTCAGTTGCGGAAGGACGATAGGTTTGCCGTGCTGACCAAAGTCAATTTCGTTCGGATGGCCATACTTGTTGATGATTTGCTTGAGCTGCGCTTCGACCTTTGGAGGACAGGTTTCTTTGCCGCGCTTGCGACCGCTTGGCTGCATAAATGATCGCGCGATAGCGACCGGAGAACTGCGCATGAACTCGCGCTCTAGAGGGGCGAACACCTTCGTGTTGCAGTTAGCACATACCGTATCCCTCAAGAGAAACCGCTTATCGTCTCCGCCAAGGCCGGCGCAAATCATGTGCTCATCCGAGAAAGGGCCGCTGCTTCCACAGTACATGCAAGTAGATGCTTCAATGCTTGGCACGGCTACCATCCAGCTTTCTCCCTATGTGATCGCGGTAGATCATGGCCGCTTTGCGGGTCTGTATGCACTATGCTGCTTCGAAGCTTCCATCGACAACCCACTTCATTGGCAGATCTGGAGAGACACGCATGAAGAGGGATTATTTAAAGATCTACGAGGACAGCTTGCCACTCTCAGAGCTGGCCATCGCAGCTATGCGGCGTCTGCACGAAGCTGAAGCTGCAGGCCTACCGGATGTCGAAGTAGCGCGGCTTCGGGCGGAAGCCGAGAGCTTGTTTCAGGCAGTATCCGATTACCAGCTGCGCGCGATGGGCTTACCATCTCCGACCCTTCAGTAGTAAGCATGCCTTTAACCGACACGTGCGCGGTACCAATCAGGCGCCCAAACCATGATCCATGCGATCCAGCATTACATGCACCTGGACGGAGACGCCTTTACTCTCCGCGTGCTGGCGCGGCGAATGCCTCCTAGCGCTTTCAAGGGCTTATCAAGCCAGGCTTCTGATTTAGCTTAGGAATCAAACACGCGCTCCGCGTGAGCATGGATCTGTGCGATGGGGTTCGCTTCTGCGTTCATGATTCGTCTCGCCAGCTTATCCGTCTTCGTCACGCACCCAGCAGGGTAGCGCCTCCGTATACTGTGTTGCACCCACAACCCTGGAGGCCAGAACGTGCTGGTCGAGCTGGATCTCAATTTCAACGATTTGGAAGCGTTGCTTCGGCATGCGCAAGAATTTCAGCCGGCCTCGGGTGACGCCCGAGAAGACCGCCGCTTGCGCGATGCTCTGGATACCTTGGTGGATGCGCTGGAGCAAGGTGCTACAGGTGGCGAACCTGAAGCTGGATGTCTTTAGGCCATTATTGATGCACACTGGCGTTTAAATCGGGATCAGCAGGCGTGCGTGGCGCGGTACATCGAAACGTTAGGTGGATGGCTTTTGACTCACGATGAGACATGCCGTGTCTGGCATCAGGCTGCTCGGGTACTCGATGGGCGATTGACTAACGAGCTTGAGCACCTGCTGGACGCTTATGTCAGAGCTCCGGGACTAGACCAGCCCATGCGGCTGCACGCATCGCACATTTCACCGGCGAGCTTTAGCGCGCTCTGCTCGGCATTGCAAAAACGACGACTGAATGTGCGAGCAGTGGAGAGAGGCTGTTACGTTGAGCTGCGCTCCGGTCTGTCTGACTACCTAGCTGAACGGCTGCTGCAGAGCTTGGTAAGTGCGAGCCAAGGTAGCGAGTCAATGGATGAGCAGCAGCTCGCGGTTGACCTCAACCTCTGACCCTAAACTCAGCGACGATTGATGCGCCTTGGAGCGCCTATTCTGACCTGGCGTGATCCAACACGTTTGCTCTAGACGGAGCTATCCGTGACCATCAACTCAAGAGCGGCGCCGATCTCAATATAGTAGCGAGCGAATAATCTTTGAACCCAAAGGGAAAAGCAGCGGCAGCTGAAGCTGCCGAATTGGCGGTCTCCCCCCTGAGCCCGAGGGGCTCAGCTTAGGTGAGTTGTTCATGAAGCCTCGCAGCTAGGCAAAATCCAAAAAGCAAATGCACAGAAGCGAAAGCGGCTGAGAACAGCGTGTCACGGTGAAAATGGAGGGGGTAGGGGGATCGCTGCTTTTTCATTGGTCTCAAATATATAACTCCGTTTCTTTTTTTAAAATGACAGAGTGGCCCCTCCAGTTTGGGTGGTAAATATGACGTGCGTCACATAAATTCATGCATTTATTGGGTGTCATTGGGTCGGAGTGCTCTGTGAAATTGAGACGCGTGCGCCTAGTGGGTCAGGCTGATTGCGGCTTCGCGTGGAGGAAATCCGACCATGAAAAAAGGCCCCGCAGGGCCTTTTAGGTGCAACAGCAGGACGGTCAGGCTACCCAGCTCTCCACTTCGTCGCTACCCCACTTGGCTTTCCATTCCTTGAGGGTGCGGTGGTTGCCGCCTTTGGTCTCAACAATCTCGCCGTTATGGGGATTGCGATAGGTTTTCACCTGGCGTGGTTTGCGATGGCCCTTGGATTCTGCAGCGGCAGGGGGGCGGCGGCTCACCGATTGCGGGTCAAGAATATCGATCACGTTGCGAAGGCTGTAACCAAACTCACCAAGGAGGCTGCGCAGTTTGGTTTCAAATTCAATTTCTTTTTTCAAGCTCTCATCATTCTTCAGCGACTCGAGTTCAGCGAGCTGTGCTGCAAGTTGCTGCTCGAGAGCGCGGTATTGGGCTAAGCGGGACATTGTGACACCTCACTGACGGAATGGGACTATTTTAGAGAAAGTGATCTAAAAATGTAAAATAACATTTGAGAAAGTTTGAGCGCATTCTGATGCACTGGAGCATGGCTGTAGCGCTGGTCAGCCGCGCTTGGCTAGGATGCTCTATCTATAACGACTATGTAGATGTGTATAGGTTGGATTCGAGCCCTGTCAGCGGGGTGCCGGTGCTAGCGGCGCGCTCAGCTTTGATGTTGCCCGGGTGGTGGCATGCTTGCCTGACAACTTTTTGATGCTAGGATTCGTGCTCGCAGAGAGAGGCCAAGTCGCTGTGGAAGCTCACTGGCATCACGAGGTGAGGGCTGCCTTGCTTATGCCGATTTGGCGACCAGTTTTCCAGTGAGGTAATCCATCGATGAAGGGAATGCTTGATAAGCAAATCTGGTTGGAACAGTTTAACAAAAGCCGTGATGATCAGGCTACTGCCAAGAATATGCTCTCTAACTTGGTTTATATTGATCATGATAGTCTAAAGTTTGTTCTGGATAGGCAGATCCATGAGTGCATGATGGCGGGCGGAATTTCAGCTATTTTTGTTGAAAGGGAGCTTCCCAAAACAAAGGGCCGTCATCCTCCCGCGATGTATAAGGAAGTCAAGGTGAGGAGGCCGGGCTTTCGTGAGTATAGGGTCAGGGCTGAAGGGGCCGCCCAGCAGGTAGTACAATCCTTACGGTACAATCGCCAGGAAGTAGGCAGTGAAGGCATCATCGCACAGCATATGTCTTCACTTTGTAAAGCACACAAAACGGAGCTAATGTTTCAGCCGTCGGCGGATGAAATACGCAAGTTCAAAGCCAGGCGAATTGTTGTGGTTACGGACTTCATTGGGAGTGGTGAGCGCATAAACCGAATGTTGAGTTCGTTCTGGCGAGTCAGGTCGATCAGGAGTTGGGTATCCTCCAAACTCGTGAAGATGGTTGTTGTCTGTGTCTCCGGTACTGATAAAGGGCTTGCCAGAGTAAGACGCCACCCTTCAAGGCCTGGAGTTATTTTACAGTATGAATGCCCAACTATTTTCAATTCATTCTCCCGCGAAGAATCGGCTGCAGTTCTCGATCTATGCTCTCGTTACGGTAGCTTTGACAAGGCGCCATTGGGATACGGCGAAGTAGGAGCACTAATTGCGTTTGAGCATTCGGCACCCAATAATATGCCCGCTGTATTTGCGCGTGAAAACAAAAGCAGGACTTCGCCGTGGAGGCCTTTATTTCCTGAGAGACGAACCGAAGTGTTATGGCGAGGAAATATAGCGATTGAAGAGTTAATGCAGGAGGCTTTTGGGGTGCTGGATCTTGAAGTAATTACGAAGCTGAAGCTCTATAAGGATATAAACTGGCGCCTAAGGAAGGCTTTATTAATAGCCGCTGCCATCTATAAAGGGCGGCGCGAGATGACTCAGATAATCGCTTTGACTAACATGTCAGTAGCTTCCATTTCCGAAGCAGTGAAGGATGCTCGGGACTTCGACTGGATTACATCAAAAAATCGCATGACGGATAGTGGGCGCAAGCTGGTTTCAAGCCTCTGCGCAGCGCCAGCTTCAAAGGTGGTGACAGCAGCTCCGCTGGTCGAGTACTATCCGTCCCAGCTGAGGGCTCCAACTTAGCGAAATCTAGAATCCTCTAGACTCTAGAGGCTGTAGGAAGCAGGTTATGCTATCCATAGGAAGAACCCCCGCTGAACAGGAGGTTGAGCGCCTCGCTCTTACGCTGGTGTATGCCTTGCGGTCTCGAGGCGCTCATCCGCCTGGGCGGAATCTAAGGTAGATGAATCGCTGGAGCCCTCAGCGCTATAAAAGCGCCGGATTAAACCAAAACGTCGATAAGGGCGTTTTGGACAATGCACTGCGTACCGCGCAACTGCTACATGCAAACTTTCCATTACTGCCCCCTATCTTGACATTGAGGCACTTGGCCCATGAAACAGGCGTGTCCTACGGATTTCTGAGAGGCGTGGCCGCCAGGAGTGAGCGAGTTGAGCCTTACAAGGTTTTCAAGCTGAAGAAAAATGTTGTTAGCTTCGGCGCAAACCGATTCAGGTATATTTGTGCTCCTCATCCTTCGTTGCTGAAAGTGCAGCGGTGGATCCATAAAAATATTCTGATGCACGTTCACTCGCATCCGGCCAGTTACGCCTACAAGGAAAAAACATCCCCGCGCGATGCTGCAGCCATGCACGCTGGATGCAAGTGGATGATCAAGCTGGATGCTACGAATTTCTTTGAGTCGATCTTGGAACCTGACGTTTATTGCGTATTCCGAGAGATGGGCTATCAAGCGCTTGTAGCCTTTGAACTGGCTCGCATTTGTACACGAGTGCGTCCTACGGGCAATCCGGTTAAAACTGATCGTTTCAAGGACGGGATGGGCAACCTACCGTACAAGAATGTTGCGATTGGTCACCTTCCGCAAGGAGCAGCAACCAGTCCTTTGTTGTCGAATCTTGTAGCCCGCACGCTTGATCATTCGCTTGCTGAGTTTGCAAATAGCAAAGATCTCGCCTATACGCGATATGCGGATGATCTTACGTTTTCCTCCTTCGGTACGTTTAACCGAGATGGCGCTGAAAATATTGTTCGCGAAATTTATGAAATCATGCGAGCACATGGGCTGTGGCCAAATAAAAGTAAAACTAAAATTATCCCGCCTGGCGCGAGAAAGGTTGTCTTAGGCCTATTGGTGGATGGGCATGTGCCTAAGCTGACAAAAGAGTTCAAAGCTGAGGTGCGCACTCATATCCATTTTATGCTAAGACCGGATGTTGGCGTGTCTAACCATCGCAAGGCTCGTAAGTTCGATAGCTCGTGGGGACTGAAAAACTTCATCTTTGGCAAGCTTGCTTATGCTCAAGCAATCGAGCCTATTTGGACGTCACGTATGCGAGACCTCTTTATGAAAATCGATTGGGATAGTTAGAAAGTGTGCATCCCTCACCTGGGTAACCTGCGGCGTATCGAGCCAATCGATTGCCCCGCAGCGATTAGCTTCCGGATAGGGTAAGAGAGTTCTTGCCCAGGCATGTAGCTGCGCTGCTTAGGCTTCAGCCCAGAGGCTCCTGGCTGGCCTAGATCCCGCCGGCGCTTCTCGGGGTTCTTGTAGTAAGTCCCCATTTTACTACCGCAATGCGCCGCAGGGCCGCGGTCAACTGCGCTCTTCGAGGTCTTTTCAAAATATTGCCTTCGCCCGCCTGCAGCAAGGGATTTCTGCTAGCCGCGGGATGAGCGTAGCTACTGCCCACCTGATTGGGAGGTGTCGCTTTGGACACGGCCTTGCGGGGTCTGATTAAAATAGATGATGGGGAGTGAGATGCTCCCCATAGTCGCGCAAATTCAGTTTTCGCGCTTTGCCTTTTTCGGCTTATAGATATTCACAATGTCCGGCATCGTTGAAACACCATTGAGAAGTACCTGCTGAACGACGATGTAGCAAGCTGCAGCCATTTCTGCGTCCTCGCTTGAGAAGCTACCTCCTTCAAGGCCGTGGGCAATTATGTTTCTGTCTGCTGTGCATTGTTTAGTCAGGCGCGTGAGATCGTTCCACACGGGCAACGATATGAGCTTGTCAGTGTTGAAGGCGTGCTTGCCAGCGACTTTTACTTTCTCAGGCAGCGTGGAACGCTCAAGCTTGTTGGCTTCTTCCTCAGTGCAGCCCTGTTTTACTTTGTCGATGATTGACCGGACTATCGCCTCGACGGCAGAAAAATACATGAAGAAAGCCAGTTTGTAATTTCCCTCTTGATGCAAGAGGTAACCCTCGATAGCAAGTGCCTCATGAAGAGCAAGCGCGTCGTAATCCTCTTTCTCAATCGCTTCAATTTTTACGAGGCATTCGGCGTCCATGTCCATTTCTGCATAGCTGCCGGTGAGGACACCTCGCAGATAGATTTTTGCCCGGCGCTGATCAAGGCTTTTTAACGAGTAGCTGATGCCGCGACCGTCGTTAAAGTCTGTGATGAAGTTCTCGTCATCACGATATCCATATTCCTCTAAGTCTGCTTTGAGTAAAAATGGGTATTCTTCATGGAGGTCAAGCTTGTCTTCAACCACATACTCCTTGTCGACATGCTTGTCATGTTTGATCAGATCCGTATCTGGATGAAGATTGATAGGACGCTCTACAGTGTACGGCCTGAGCGTACTGATGGTGCTAATAGGGAGGGCGCTATGCTTTGAAATCAGCTTGAGTAGGTCGTTCATGCTCAGTCCTTGGCTGTGATTGAATGCCGCCATTGATAGCGTGCAGTTCGATTTATCGTACTAGGACTTTACAGTTTTGAGGAGGAGCTATCAAACAATTGGGCTAAGAGAGGAGCTAGGCGTTAGATGCTGAAAAGCTTTTTGAGAAATCTCTCTATCACTGTCACGTAAGGGCCTGGCAATGATTTGCCTGATGAGAGGGATATTTTCATGTCTCTCAGCATTTTTGTAAAATGGTATTCTGATTGACATGCGGCAGCTAGATGGGCGAGCGATGCACTCGCGTGGAATGGGCATGAATCGCCCCTGGTTCCCTAGACACTCTCCAAGCTCAGAAAATAGCGTTTCTCATACTCTACCGGCGACAGCTGCATAGCACTGCTGTGTCGACGCTTGGGGTTATAGAACATCTCGATGTAATCGAAAATATCACTTCGGGCTTCGTCACGCGTTGCGTAGATCTTTCGTCGGATTCGCTCCCGCTTCAAAAGCTGGAAAAAGCTCTCGGCTACGGCATTGTCGTGACAGTTTCCCCTTCGGCTCATGCTACTGATCACATTGTTGGCTTTCAGGAAGCTTTGCCAATCTGAGCTACTGAACTGACTGCCTTGGTCTGAGTGAATCATCACTCGCTGCTGTGGCTTGCGTCGCCACACGGCCATCAGCATGGCGTCGATGGCTAGGTCGCTGCTCATCCTGGGCTTCATTGACCAACCAATGACTTGGCGAGAGAACAGATCCAGCACTACCGCCAGATACAGCCACCCTTCGTAGGTGCGGATGTAGGTGATATCGGTCACCCAGACCTTATTCGGCTCACTGACCTTGAACTGCCTGGCCAGATGGTTGGGCGATGCCGCTTTTGGTTTTCCGCCATAAAACCCAGTACGACGGCGATAGCCCGTTTGCGAACGCAGCCCCTCTGCCTGCATCAAGCGACCGACTCGATTTCGCCCACAGATCTCTCCTAGCTCTCGCAGGTCATCGTGAATCTTGCGATAGCCATACACGCCGCCGCTTTCTAACCAGGCCTGCTTGATCAAGCCAAGCAGGCGCTGATCTTCTTTGGCTCGGGCAGATTGAGGCTCGGCCAGCCAAGCGTAGTAGCCGCTGGGATGCACCTTGAGGGTTTGGCAAAGGCGACGCACTGGGTAATCCGTCGAGTGCTTGTTGATGAAGGCGTACTTCAGCCGCACTCCTTGGCAAAGTACGCGGCGGCCTTCTTTAATATGTCTCGCTCTTCTGTCACCCGCTTGAGTTCAGCGCGCAGCTTGCGCAGTTCAGCCTGCTGATCATTGTCTTGCTGACGCTGCTCTTGGGGCTTGCTGTAGACCTTGATCCAGGCGTAAAGGCTGTGCACGGACATGCCCAGGCGCTGGGCGACCTCGGCGACAGGTTTGCCTTTTTCGGTCACTTGCTTGACCGCTTCGATCTTGAATTCTTCAGGGTAACGCTGACGACTCATGGCACCTCCTATTTGGGCCTCATTATGAGGCTTGGAGGTGTCTACGAAACCAGGGGCGATTCAATCTCGCACACTCGTGTATCACACAGAGGGTCTGTGTTCTGTTCAAATGCTGGCGAGTTCTGGCCGCTACCTTTACTTTCGTATTAGCTGATCGGGTGAGCGAAAGATCGTGAAGCGCAACGTGTCGTGGAATAAAGGTTGCGACACAGCTTGGGCCGCTATTCACAATCGGAGCGCGGCTAACCGGCTACCAAGAGAGGCAGGCGCTGCCGGATGTCGGCGATGAGCCGCCGACCTTCTGCCTCCATCAGATCGCCATAATTGGCGATGGCGCCACACTCTCGACACGTGAGGATGGCCTTCTTCTTCAACCTCTGTGGTTTCACAAGGTCTTGCCCACCGCATTTGAGACATCTCAAACTGACGCTCACAGCTTTCCTCTCCATGGATGTTGATCAGGATCCTTCCGTCGCCGTGCTGTTCGCTAAACACGGTGCGGTACATGGAGTGCCGTAGTGTGCTGAACGTTCACTTCGAGACGAGGCTACCTCGCCCAGTCCGCTCGTGGAGGATGCCATTCCGGCCCTGCTGGATTGTGCGGCGTATCCACATAGCCCATAGCCATCCAATGGCGATGCTCGTTGTTCTTTGCAAAACCTTACCGAATGCCGCAAGCGGATGGCATATGGCTATCGCTTTGCCTACAATCCGGGCTTGCCTCTCATCGCGATGGATCCGCGTAGTCGACGATTCGATCGCCTCAGAAAATGGATTTAGCTCATGTGGCACGATAACGAAACCACGACGGACTACCTGAATTTTGGGGTGGTCGCTGACGCTTGCGCGAGCCTTTTGAGACAGAGTGCCGGCGAGCCCATCTCGATCGGCGTTTCTGGCGGCTGGGGTGCGGGCAAATCCTCCTTGGTGAAGATGATTGCTTCGCGCCTGGAAAATCTACCAGCTGCTGGCGCAATCCCTGCTACTGCAGGCCAAGCAGGTGCTGCAGACACTCCTCAGAACACCCGCTACGTCGTCATCACGTTCAACCCCTGGCTTTACCAAGATTTTGAGAGCGCTCGCAGTGCATTGCTGCAAATCGTCGGCGATGAGGTGCTCAAGTTAGCCAAAGGTGATCAAACCCTCTGGAACAAAGCTGTCGACCTGATGCGCAGGATCAACTTGCTCAAGCTGGTACAGGTCAGCACTGAGGCCGCGCTCACTATCAAGACCGGGTTGCCCATAGGCTCAGTGGGTAAAGCAGTCGTGAAGGCCATGGGCTGGTTCAAATCCTCACCAGGGGATGCTGGAGATGACCAGGCGGCTGGCGCAAAAGGCGCAGAGGCTGAGGACGGCGATGACGAAGGGGCTGCAAACTATTTTGGTCTCAAATCGCTCGGCATTTTGAACCCGGCTAATCCGATGTCTCTTCCGAACGAGATTCAGGCATTCCGCGATGCGCTGGAGCAGTTGCTCGGGGAGCTCGGGGTGACCTTGGTGGTGTTTGTCGACGACCTGGACAGGTGTCTGCCTGAAACGGCTATCTCGACGCTGGAGTCGATCCGGCTTTTGCTGTTCCTAAAGCGCACGGCATTCGTGATCGCAGCCGACAATGACTTTATTCGCGGGGCGGTCAAGAAGCACTTCGAGGGTACCGATATCAACGACGATATCGCGACCAACTACTTTGACAAGCTTATTCAGGTACCCCTGCACGTGCCTCGTTTGGGTGTAAACGAGGCCAAAGCTTACCTGGTGCTGCTATTACTCGAGCGCGAGGCCAGGGCTGGGTCGTTCGCGCAAGACAAGTTTGAGAATGCCAAACAGCTCATCCCGAAAAGGCTGAGTCAAAGCTGGCAGGGTGAGACGATCACCAGCGATTTTTTATTTGAGCTCGTCGATGGTGAACTCAGACTGCAGGAACTCATGCAGCTTGCTGAAGGTCTGGCACCGCTGATGTTCAACTCCACCGCCATCAGCGCCAACCCTCGACTGATGAAGCGCTTCCTGAACACGGTGTTTCTGCGTCAGTCACTGGCAGCGCCCCAAGGGATCACGTTGGATGTCCCAGCGTTGGCCAAGTGGCACCTGCTTGAACGCTGCAATGAAGACCTCGCCAAAACGCTGTCCTCCTTGGTGAATTCGGACAATGACGGCGAGGTCGCCATTCTCTTGGAAGCTGAGTCTCTTGCCGCCGGCGGCGGAGAACTGCCTGAGAATTTCCCGGATGAGTTTTTTGTCAGGGAGTGGCTGCAACTAGCCCCTGCGTTGGGGGCTAGGGACTTGCGCCCACTGCTTCACCTCAGTCGCGACTCGGCAACCCGAGACTTCGGCGATGACAACATGACACCTGCTTCGCGACAGCTCCGGGACATGCTGAAGACAGCCTCAGGCGGCAACGAACCGTTGACCAATGCAATCCGTGCCCTGGATACCACGCAGGCTGAACTCGCGATGGTCAAGGCTTGGCAGGGCACCGCTACGTCTCGCACTTGGAAAGGCAAATCCGAGTTGGTCATGCTGATCGAACCTTGCAAAGTGCACCCATCTTTGGGCAAGCGAGCATCTATTTTGCTTGCCCAAGCGCCATCGAAAGCGGTCGGGCCGGGAATCATTCCGTCGCTTGCCAACCAACCATGGGCAACTGATGTACTGAAGTCTTGGAAGGACAACCCCGAGGTCGGCAAGAACACGAAAAACGCAATCGATTTGGCGCTAAGGAAGGCAAACTGATGGGTACCTCAACCTCAAGCAGTGGTGGTAAAGCAGGCTCACCCTTCGACCCAGAATGGCTGGATCAAGGGGATGGCAGTGCCACGGGAACAGGGCCTGGTGACGATGCCACCGATGCGGGTGACTCCGAAGGTGTGCCTGATGGCCAAGACGGTAATGCCGAGACAGCCCAGGAATGCGATGTAGCCCCTGATCGTCGTTTCATGCCGGCCCGCGCCAAACTGGGTAAGTACCTGTCAGGGGGCGGCAGAGATGCACTTCGCGGCGCCGCCAGCAGCATGATCAACAAAGGCATGGGGGGTTCGGCTCGAGCAGCGCGCACCATGGGCGGTGCCGCTCAAGGTGCCGGGCGTCTCGGGGAGTTCTTGGGTGCCGTCCGTGATGGCGCCACGCAGCAAGCCATTGACTGGCGACAGCGCGTACGTGGACAAAACCTTTCGGCAGCTGATCTTGCGCTGGAGCTCATCAAGGAAGTCTTGCCCGATACGGGCAGCATGGATGAGGAGTCGCTGCGTAATGCTGCTTCAGACGCGCTGGGACAGTTGTATGAGCTAGACCCAAACGTCGATATTTTCTCTCTGACCGATGAGCAAATTGCCTCGGTAATCGGGTTCACAATCGGCAACGAGGTGTGCAACCGGATGGATGAGCAGTTAGGACAGGCCTACGAAAAATTGAAGTATTCACCGGTTCAGGTGCAAGAGCTACGAAACGATATCCGGGAATGGGTGCAAGGGGAGGTAGAGCGGATTATGGAAGGCCTTGCAGGACTGAGACTGGACTGCCAGACGCTGGCGCAAACTGTTCTTACGAGCGCCCTGGAGGTCTTTGCCGAATGATCAAGGTAATTTGTGCCCGCGCAGACCTGCTGCCCGCTGAACTACAACCGGGTGAACGCGCCTTTTCGTACTTCAAGTCTGCCCGACGTGATGGCGTTGGTACCATCGCCAAAGGCTGGCATGGCTCTCTCAAGCGCAAGGGTTTCCGGCCTAGTCCTGCAACTTGGGATTTCGTTCAGCTCTGCCTGGCTGTATGCGCCACTGATCTCTGTAGCATGCGCAAGACCAGCGCCGATGGTTGGACGCGAACAATTGAGCTGAGTGTAGGCCTCCACGAGCCACTTCGATGGGAACCTTACAAAACCGAACTGGAGCAGTTGCTCAAGGTACTGACGGGAGACTACTGGAGGCTAAACTTCACTGGCGCCGGCATGCCACCACCTGAAGGGACATTCGTTGCAAAACCTCAGGACTGTGTTTCGTTGCTATCCGGAGGGCTGGATAGCTTGATCGGTGGACTTGATCTAGTCGCTCAGGGGCGACGCCCCTTGTTTGTCTCTCAGCTGGCGCATGAGGACTCGCAGCGCCAGCGCGCTTATGCGCAGCTGTTAGGCGGCGATGGCGCCCACTACCAGTGGAGTCACGGCATTAGCTTCAAAGGCCCCAAAGAACCTTCAACGCGTGCCCGATCGTTGGCGTTTTATGCCTTTGCCGTACTTGCGGCATCGCGATTGAACGACCCTCGCCCTACGTTGTTCATTCCTGAGAACGGATTTATCTGTGTGAATCCGCCGCTTGTTCCGGGTCGCGTATCGAGCTTGAGCACCCGCACTACACATCCACTGTTCATCAGCAAGCTTCAGCAGGTGCTGGATGGTGTAGGTGTCCATGTCCAGCTGGAATTGCCCTATCGGTTCAAGACCAAGGGCGAAATGATGAACGACTGCCTTGACCCGGTGCGTCTTCGCCAGTTGGCATCAGATACTACAAGCTGCGGTCGATTCCGCACCTACAACCGCACGCACTGCGGGCGTTGCGTGCCTTGTATGATTCGTCGCGCTGCGTTCACCGCATGGACAGGCGGAAATGACGGCACCAGGTATGTGTATCCAAGCCTGGTTGGAAGCGACAAGTCGAGTGGCCCTGATGATCCGATGGCTGTAGCCTTGGCCATCTTGACGACCAGGTCGAAGGGCATAGACAGGTTCTTGGGTGCATCGCTCGCGTTTGCCTCTGTCGAGGAGCGTCCGCAGTATCGCTCAGTGCTCACGAATGGTATTCAAGAGCTTGAAGCTTTGCTGATTGGAGACGGCGTACTTTGATGGATTTCCACTGCCACCTCGACCTGTACCCGAATGCCCGCGATGTTTATGCGCAGGCACGCGACAGGAATGAGTTCACGTGGCTTGTCACCACGAGCCCCCGTGCATTCACTGCAACGAGCAAAGTGCTCGGTGGCAGCGACAAGGTGCTGATCACCCCCGGATTGCACCCGGAGATCGTCGGCACCCGTCACGCGGAGCTCGACATGCTGCTTGAGCAGATCAGGCAGGTAAGGGCAGTGGGAGAGGTCGGCCTGGACGGTTCCAAGCGCTTCCAAACCAGCTACGACGTGCAACGCAAAGTGTTCGTCGCCGTCGTGGCACAGTGCGCTGCCCTCGGCGGTCGCGTGCTGAGCATCCATTCACGCCAGGCCGTGAAGGATGTGCTGGCGGTTCTGGACGATCATCCTGGTTACGGGACTGCGGTGCTGCACTGGTTTACAGGATCCGCCTCAGAGCTCAAGGCTGCGGCAGGACAAGGCTGTTGGTTCAGCATTGGCCCTGCAGCCTTCAACTCAGCAGCGGGCCAGGCCCTGGCCAAGAAACTCCCACGCGATCGGGTCGTCCCCGAAAGCGATGGGCCATTTGCTCAGGTTGATGGCGCCAGCGTCATGCCCTGGAGTGCAGTCCAGACCGCTCAGTTGCTGGCAGCCGCTTGGGACGTTACGCCTGCTGAGGCCATGCATGTTCTGGAGTCGAATTCGCGCAGGCTAATCAGCCTCATCCACTCGGAAAGCTGAACCGCGGTAACGAGGGTGTTATTCAGAACTCAAGGACAGAACCTAATGATGGAACAGCTGAACAGAGCCAAGCGCTATCTGAGTAGGATCGAGCGTTTGTACGCAGGCGTCTTCTCTTCACTTGGCCATGATGAAGAGGCATATTTCGATGATGTCCTTTCGTTCTTCATACATTGTCACCACGTCAGGGACTGGGCACTCCACCAAGACAGGACATCTATGAAAGCCCGAGATATCGATGCGTTCATCGATCTCAATGAGCCGCTTAGAATTTGTGCCGATCTAGCGAATGGCTCCAAGCACTGCAAGCTCACGCGCACACCACGTTCCAGCCATCAGCCTACGATTTCAGAACCACAGACACATTACTCTACGTGGCTCGTAGGTAATGGAGGTGGACAGGTGCTGCAGTGCAGCTACAGCGTCGAGAGCAACGGCCAGCCATTCGACGTTCAAGAGCTTGCCCGAGAGTGCATCATCTTGTGGGAACAGTTCCTGACTGCTCCCTGACGGATGGATTGATTCACTGAGCTCGTTGGCCAAGAAGTTGAAACACCACAGCTGCCACATTTCTCGCATCATCGGTACCGCGATGGTAGGTACCATCCCACACCAATCCTAGTGGCTCGACAGTGGGCTTCAGACCACCAGGCCATTCCCCATGCACCTGCTCAAACCAGTCCTTCACGTTAAAGTAGGGAATGCTTTCGAGGAGGCTACTGACCTGATTGATTGTTCCGTCGGCGTATCTGCGTCGCATCATACTTGCCCCAAGACAGCCAAGCAGCGCCGGTGTAGCCGCTCGCGAAATCATTGAGTCGCTGCATGGCCTCGGCAAAGTCAGGAGCAGTATCAATGTCACTCTGTTCAATGGTCGTGAGGTGCTTGCAAAACGGCGTGAGCTGGGGGTGTAGGCGGGGGCGGACGAAGCTCTGGAACATGACCACCATGCGACGCTGTTGTTGATCAATAACGACTAGACCAAGCTCGATGGTTTCCATCTTATCAGGGATACGTGCGACTGATGTGTCCGAAGTCGCGCTGCGAGATATGTCGCTTGCTCCGAATAGCTTTGAGGACTGTGGCGAACGACGTTTTCAGCGTCATATGCAGTACCTGTGCTTACCCAATTGTCATGCCCTCAGTGATTTCCACGTTTCGGCTCAACCTCAGTGAGAAGGGGCCCTCAAGCGCGTGCTAGAGCGGGAAACACTCTATCACGAGGCTTCAAACTGCAGCCTCCGCGCTACCAGGTATCTCAGCATGGAACGCTCCATCGCATCGAGGAGCTGTTTATTCATACAGTATATGTCGCTAAGCTCGAAAGGTGAACATTTGTACTCCATTCTGTTGACGAGTTCCGCCATGACACACCACGAAGACATCGCTGACGATAGCTTTGCCTTTTTTTCACGAGAGGAGTTGCTGGAGCAGCAGTGCCTGCTACTTGAGAGTGAGCTGGCGGTCATGGGCGAAGAGCTGAGCGCCAGCCGCGAGAAAATCGCCACGCTGGTGTTGATGTGGACGGGAGTCAGAAATGAGGTTCGCCAGGCTGAGGCCGAGCTGTCTCAGGCGAAGAACCAGCTTCAGACAAGCGCTGGCGCGTGCTGACGTGTATGACTGGGCCGTTAGGCACTGGAGGGAGGAGCACCTCTTGATAACATTTGCATTGGAGTAAAGTGATTGGTGCTTGGGCATCTGCGACTGCTTTAGTCCGAGCAGTAGCCCTAAACAACACTGCAACTCTCCACAAGCCTTTCCAATTTGTGCATCCCAAGGATGAGCGGCTACGCTTGACCGCACTGGGCCATCAGTCAGGTGCACAATGCGGATCGAGCGCTTACTGGTAAGGAATTTTCGGGGTATCAAGAACCTCGATTGGTCGCTGCAGGGGCAATCCATTTGCTGCCTTATCGGCGTCGGCGACAGCGCCAAGACCACGGTTCTAGATGCTGCAGAAGCTGCTTTGTCTCCGCGCTGGATCACCTTCAACGAAGCTGATTTCCATGAGGTCGACACAAGCCAAGAGATCCTGGTTGAGGTCACGATTAGCGAGCTTTCGAATACGCTGCTCTCCGACGGCAGGTTCGGGCTGTACCTACGTGGCCTTGCCACTGATGGTAACATCAATGATGAGCCGGAGGATGCTGATCAGCCGGTACTGACGGTTCGTCTGTCTGTCGACGCCACGATGGAGCCCGTCTGGTCGCTTGTTTGTGATCGTTATCCTGTCCCCAGGATACTGTCCAACAGGGACAGGGCGATGTTCTGCCTCGTCCGCCTGGCTGGCGATGAGGCAAGGCACCTTACGTGGGCTCAGGGCTCCGTGCTTTCAAAGATCACTGGCGCGAACGATGAAACCGCTCAGTTGCTTGCCCAGGCTTATCGGACGGCCAGGACAAGCGCCAACTTGAAGTCGGTGCCTGAGCTTTCTCAGGCGGCCAGCGAGGCCGAAAAAGCCGCGCGTAAGCTCGGTGCATATGTCAGCTCCGAGTACGGCCCTGACTTGGAGCTGGGCCGAGGTGGATTCAACGCAGGTTCAATTGCCCTGCATGATGGCGTGGTGCCCCTCCGGCTTGCAGGTCTAGGTACGCGACGGCTGGCCACGTTGGCCGTCCAACGTTCTGCGATCAGTGAAGGTGCCATCGTGCTGGTTGATGAGCTTGAGCAGGGCCTTGAGCCGCATCGCGTCATGGGGGCAATGGCACAGCTACGAAAGTGGCAAGCAGAAGCAGAGGCGAGTTACCTCCCCAGAGGACAGATCCTCATGACGACCCACTCAGATGTCGTCATTGGCGAGCTCCCACCACCGGCGCTGTTCGTGGCACACCGAACACCCCAGTCCTCTTCCGAAATCAAACAGGCCAGCAAAGGAGGGGAATTATCACGGATCATGAAGCACGCGCCCCGTGCCTTGTTCGCCCGACGGATCCTGATTTGCGAGGGGGCCACTGAGCTAGGGCTCATGCTCGGATTACGAGACACCTATGCAGGCAGGCATGCCGATGTGCCGATCGAACAACTAGGCGGCGCCATTATTAATGGACAGGGTGCTGCGGCCCCACCCTTGGCCGCAGCTCTGGCAGGGCTGGGCTACCAGGTCGCATTGTTCAGAGACTCGGACAGAGTGTTGGATCAAAGGTGGGCCGCGTATCTCGCGAGCGTGCAGGTGCGCGTGCTTGAGTATGTAAACGCTCTTAATACTGAGCAGGCCGTGTTTCTGGCGGCTTCTGACCGCAGTGTGGAAGATCTCTTTGGCGTCGTTGTAGAGGGTATCAGTGAGCCAACCCTGCTTGATCATCTACGTGGTGCGTTCCCCGGGGTTACGGTCGATGAAGACTTTGGTGCCTGGGGCCCAGAAGGTAGCGGTTGGGCACATCGACAAACCTTGGCGGCCCTGGCGATCGATAAGCGATGGTTAAAAAACGAAGAGCGCGGTCGAGCAATAGCGCCTGTAGTGCTGAAAATCATCCAGGAAAATCCTGGCTCACCGCTGGCGCAGTGTCTCCTAAGTATTGAGCAGTGGTTCTATGTCGACGCCTGAAGCCATTCTCGCGCTGAGTCGCCAAGCCGTCATCGCCCCAGCCGGACATGGCAAGACAGAACTCATCGCCAAGACTGCAGCCCTGGGACAGCGAACATTGGTATTGACTCATACCCACGCCGGTGTCCATGCAATAAGGGCAAGGCTCAAGCGCCTGCTTGTTCCAAGCCAGGCTGTCTCGGTGGACACCATCGCTTCTTGGGCATGCCGCTACGTACAAGCTTTCCCGCGCCGTGCGAATCAGCCCCCGCTCAATCCCAGGGGGCGGGACTGGGATGCCGTCTATCTGGGCGCTTTAGCGATGCTCACTAGCCCGGTTGTCCAGCGAGTGATCCGGGCCTCATATGATCGGATCCTGATCGATGAGTATCAGGACTGCGAGCAACACCAGCACGCGATTGCGATGCAGCTATCGTCCATCGTCCCCACGGTGATCTTTGGGGATCCGATGCAAGGTATTTTCGAGTTCGTATCCTCCAGGATCAGTTGGGCTGGCAGTGTTGAAAACTACTTCAGCCACGCCTACGAGCTGCAGGTGCCGCATCGCTGGGCAAACAGCAATCCAGCTCTAGGCGATTGGATTGCACAAACCAGGCTGAAGCTTCAGAACGGTCAGGCTATCGATCTGCGCGACGGGCCGCTGACGTATGTACAGAGCAGTGATCCGTTCGACATGAGCCTGTTCTTCGATGGTATGAATGAGCGCGTCGGTTCGACCGCCGCCAT
Organism: Pseudomonas sp. LAM2023; assembly: GCF_016620375.1. Lineage (NCBI taxonomy): Bacteria > Pseudomonadati > Pseudomonadota > Gammaproteobacteria > Pseudomonadales > Pseudomonadaceae > Pseudomonas > Pseudomonas sp. LAM2023. The sequence continues at coordinate 339,760 of NZ_JAENHV010000009.1, forward strand.
TTACTGCTGGCGCAATACATGCAACGAGCTCGCGAAGGTAACGCGTGGTGCCTATCAGTCCATTGAGGAAATTGCAGCGCAGCGACTGATCGATTTCGCGTTGGCATGGGACGCGGCGCAGGAAAATCCCCACATGCGCGGTCAGGCGCTAAGGACGTTGCTGGAAGACGTCATGACCCATGCTCCGACGACGGCGGTTACCCTGGACGCAACGCTGCCAGCTGCTTGGCACCATCTCTGTCAGACGGGCCTGGCACGTGATGCGCTTGAGGTGATCAGGCTAGAGCGAGCGCAAGTCACCGCCCGCGCTTTCCGTGGTGAGTTGCTTGGTGATGCGAGGCGGGCGATCAGCGATGTGGCCGCCAGTAGGCATAGCAGTATGGTCGCAGCGTGCGAAGCAGTAAGGCACCGCTTGAGCATTGTGGGCAGGGCGCCTGTTGCTCGAACGATATCGACCCCGCTGTTGCTCAAAGGGTTGGAGTTTGATCATGTTCTGATCCCGGATGCTAACCACTTCGTCAGGCAGCAATTCGCTGCAGCAAAGCTGTTTTACGTGGCCATCTCCAGGGCTAGGCATTCGCTCACCATTTCCTCCCGCAGCCCGATACTCCAGTTTCCGGTGCCGAACTTGTAAAGCCCGGTGACATCACCGCTTGATGCCTAGAGAGGTGGAACGCAACCACTCTTCGGTATGGCCGACGGCTGCCGCCTGACTCCATCTCTATTAATGAAGAGTGCCACATGATTTTCGCTGCAGTGGTTAGTAGCACTGAAGCTAGAGACGTCATGCCATAATGCCGGCACCCACAAGGACGATCCAGGCCCTGCCATGATTCCCGCACTCGATCCCGCTAAAGTCTCACTATTCCAGCGTTTGAACATTACACCTCCAACCACCTGGGCTGGCGCATCACCGCACGACTGGGCGGAGTCTGTGCAGCCCGGACTGGGCAGCTTGCATGGCCTGTCCAAGATCCCACTATCCCGTTCGGCATTGAGAGCGCTTTGGGCAAATACCTCAGCCTCGGTCGAAACCTGCTTTTTAAGCACGATGGCTTGGGGAGGGATGCAGCGGGGTAACGGTCGGCGGATCTGGGCTGCGCGCGAAAACTGCCTAGCGGTCTGTACCGATGTGCGGGCAGGGCGGCATACCCCCGCCTCAGGATTTCAGGCGTTCTCACTGCTCAGGGACAAGAAAAGCCTGCCAGGCATGGGGCCCGCCTACTTCACCAAGATTCTGTTTTTTGCTGCGCCATCGCAGAACGCTTACATCCTGGATCAATGGACAGCGCGAAGCATGCACCTACTGAGTGGCCAGGGTGCGTACCCAGCGGTACGTAAGGATTACACCTCGGCAGCGAAAGCTCAGAGACTCAAAGCCCCTGAAGTGCTTCGTGTAATCGTCGACGATAAAGTGACATCAGCTGATTATGTGGACTACTGCAATCAGGTGAATGGACTGGCGGCGAGCCTCGGATGGCCTGCTCACCAAGTCGAGGAACGGCTGTTCAGCAGCGGAGGAAAGGTACCTCACCCATGGCGAGCTGAGGTGATGGCTGGTTGGACTGGGCCAACCTGGAACTTCTACCCTTAAGGAATTGCCTGACAGGCGTCATCGAGAAAACCCGCGAACCTTTGCTGTTAAGGTTCGCGGGCGGAGCTCAGGACAACAATCATGTACCGAAGCATGACCTGCTTGTTTACACATCACGAAGATGTAGGTGGCTAACCTTCCAGCCTCCGGACGAGTCCCCCGAACTGCTGCGCCGGCTCGACATAGCGTAAGGCGGACTTGAGGTCGCTCCAGCCCACGTATTCCATCAACGTCTTCGTGTCCCAGCCCGAACTCGCCGCCCAGGTGGCAAAGCCCCTGCGCATCGAATGCGCACTGTAGATCTCGGAGGGAAGACCGCACCGCTCCAGCGTCCCCCTTAGCAATGGAATCAAGCTGTGAGCTGCAAGGGCTGTCTCACTGAGATTGCCCCACCGATCAATCCCCCTGAACACAGGGCCTCGCACAATGCCGGCAGCTTCAATCCAGTTCAGGTAGGCCTCAACAGGGCACAGCGTGTTGAGTGAGGGCGTTTTGTATTCGCGCCCAACGTTCTGTCGATCGCTCTTGCTGTGGGCCAGGTAGAACCTGATCCCCACGTAACGCTCCGCGTGAGTGTTCTCGACTGTCAGCCTGGACAGCTCATCACCTCGAAAGCCTCGCCAGAAACCGATCGTGAGCAGTGCTATGTCCCGGGTCGACTTCAACACGCCCTGCATATCGCCATTGGCTCGCGCATCAACCGCTTCCCGCTCCAGGAAAGCAACGGCCTTTTCCAGCTGCGTTAAGGGCAGGGGAGCCGCCTGCTTTTGCTGGACGGGATGAAGCATACGGATGCCCTTGAGGAGCTGTCGCACCTTAGGCGCCTTGGTTGGATCGGGGAACCCATGGGTCTGGTGCCAGTTAGCCAATGCAGCTAGGCGCTGCTTCAGCGTGCTGATGGCCAACTGATCGGCGTACTCAGCGATGTAGCGCACGACAGATTCGGCCGTAGTGGGCAAGAAGCCGCCCCACGCCACCTCGAAGTGGTTGATCGCAGCTGCGTAGCTCTTTGAGGTGTTAACCCGAACGCTGGCTTCTAAATACCGATCCGCCTTGCTCATGCCCCTACCTTGCAATGGTGCGCCAGCAGGCCACCGTCGCGCTATCTAGCCCTGAATACTGCATTACCACCCATTTTACCCCCCATCAGATAGCTGACAAGAGATAATGCTCGATTATGTCTTATCAGATTTCATGGATATCAACGCATTCATTGATGATAAAATTGCACGTAATTACATGACACGTAACACAGTACGAAATAGTAGGAGCTGAGATGGCTAGAGGCGGCATAAATCTGGTTCTGGTGCGCAAGGCGCGCGAGGCACTGCTGTCCAGAGGGCAAAACCCCAGTATCGATGCAGTCCGCATTGAGCTGGGAAATACCGGCTCGAAAACAACAATTCAGCGCTATTTGAAGGAAATAGAAGCTTTTGATTCGCGCCCAGCGTCTTCTCCTGCGCGCTTGAGTGACGAGCTAAACGCGATCGTGGGGTCGCTACTTCAGCGCCTGCTTGAGGAAGGAAACGAAGCGCTTGCTCAGGAGCGCGTCGCGTTTGCGCACGAGCGCAAGCAGCTGGAAGAGGGCAAGTGGGCACTGGAAGTACAGCTTGAGAAAAGCCAGCAAGAAGCCTCCAGACTCCAGTTGGCTCTTCAGGCTCAGGGCGAAGAGCTTAAGACCACTCAATCCACCTTACAGTCAGAGATCACACGCAACGCCCGGATCAGCCAAAGCTGCACCGATCTGGAAGTGCGCGTACAAGAGAAAGATCAACAGATCCGTTCACTGGAAGAAAAACACACGCATGCCCGGGATGCCCTCGAGCACTACCGAACTGCAGCGAAAGACCAACGTGACCAGGATGAGCGCCGGCACGAGTCTCAGCTTCATCAGGTACAGCAAGAGCTCACGCTGCTGCAGCAGACTTTGATAGTAAAACAGGACGAGCTGACTCGAATGATTCGGGATAACGAGCGTTTGATCGGAGAAAGCCGCCAGCAAGCTCGGGAAGGGGCACAGCACCGAGATACCATCGAACGCCTGAGGGCAGATATCGGCATCGCCAATGCCGCTACCGCACGTGCCGAGGGCGCTCGAGAATTGCTCCAACAGCAGATGTCGACACTTGCCACTGCCTCCGACGAGTTGCGCGCTACCATCACGTCCCTGGAGATCCGTGACAAGCAAACGGCACAGCTGCTCGATCAGGCCAAGGCTGAGAATGAAGCGCTACGCACCGCGGCGTCAGCTCAGTAGCGCGAAGGGAAGAGGAGAATTAGGCGGGCGACACGAAGCGCTCAATTGCTTCTTCGAAGTCAAACAATTCGCCCCCGCCGCCTGAAGAGACAAATTCAATTACTCGACCGCTTGGGCCCATGCGAACCTTAAACTGCACGTCCTGATCGGCACCACCGGCAGCCCCCATCAGCAGCCTTAGTTTCTCGATGGCCAACGGGTGAGTGATCCAGCCAAGCGGCGCCACATTTACAAACGCTGCCAATTTATCTTTGAGCTCCGTGCGGGACGCATAGCTGTGCGGGCCAAGCTTGAAGGACACTTCTTGACCCATGGCACCGGCGCTTTCCGTTGCGCGATACAACTCTTGTATCTCGCGGTGCTCGTAGGTGCGATTCCACACCCTGAAGCCTCGCTCAGCGCACCGCTTGACCCAGGCACTTTCAGCGGTCAATGCCGACTCCTTGGATTCACAGAACTCGACAGCCTTAAACGCAGGCTCGCGGCCTGTCGCTAAAATTTCAGCCATCTTGGCTGCTGCTCGCTTGCTTCTTTTTGCAGCGGGTAGGTCAGCCTGTCTTTGAGCGCTGCGCAGATGCGCGATTTTGCGTCGTTCAAAGTCGTTGGTCTCACCAACGTAGAAGGGCTCATCGGTCTCAGGATCGATGATCAGATACACAATGTGCTGCTTCGCTATAGAAAGCTCTTCCAGCGCTGGTTGCGACACTGGCGCAGACGGGGTCGGCTCAAATTCGGATCGGAAGTGATAAACCACTGAGCGGAGAGACTGAGGCCCGGTGGAGGCCTGCCGGTACCACTCTTCAGCCAGCGGGAGTGTGCTGAAACCCCTGTAAGAAGCGCCTGGGAAGCCATCAGTGGAAAGGCGTGCCCCCCCGTCCCACTTGTCAAAAATCCCTGGCTTCCTTCCTTTTACAACTGCGTAGAAACGGGGCTTCTTAGCCATCTTGGCCTACCTTATTCCTGTGTTGCGACACTCTCGGGATGCCCCTCATAGCTCAGACCAGTTCACCTGCGGCAGCCCCAATCCGGGGATTCAGGGCTCAGGTGCCTCGCAAATGGTATTTGAGCATAAATCTGCGCCATCACCTTCGCGTTCTCGTAAAAAGGTTCATCGACGCGGAGGTGCTCAATTGTATCAGAGAGAGAGATGGCCCCCCGAATCCCGCACTCAATGAACGGGACGATCTGCCGATTGCCTAGCTTACCCCGACACTCATCCCACCCTATGATCTGCGGGTAGGCTTGCGCCCTCAAAAACAGGATCACCAACGGCTTTGCAGCCTCGGCATGAGCCCATTAAGGTCGCTTGTGATGCGAGGAATCGCATCCATGTGTCTACTCAAATGATTGCCATCCTCTGAGACGCTCCACCAACGGCGCTTCGCGCCAGCAACCTAGACCGGTACCTGAATCGAAGATTGCAGGCGGAGAATGCCATTGCCCATGCTTTCTTTAAATCCAGTCCGGCTTGCGCTTATGCTCCTGAGCATCATGTTCGATGGCTTCTGCAGAGAGGTGATAGAGCCGGACGGGTTGGATTTCCGGGTGCTCATAAACGCTGTAATTTCGGTTTGCTGCAGATTAGCCAGGCCACTGAGGCATCGGTGTGCAAGCCAACCATCTGTTAGCCCCTGTTCCAGATGTCGTTGACCGTTGACCTTGGAATACCGAGCGCTTCTGCCACCTCACGCTTGGATTGGCCGGCAGCTTTTGCATCCAAAACCGCTTTGACCTTTGCAGGATCTGTCCGACGCCCAGGACTGTGCGTAACGACATCGCCGTCCCGGTAATGCTGCTCGATATGCTCTTCGATTCCAAGATCGGTAATTTTCCGCATCTGGGTTTGCAAATAAGCCATGTATTGATCAGCAGAAGTGCCTTTCTCCAGCCGAGAGGCGTAGGCAAGCAGTGCCACCGGATCGATATCCAGGCGCTCGGCTAGCGTCTCAAGCGTGGAAATGGTGGCGCTGGCCTTCGCATTTTCGAGGTTATGAATATGACGTGCCTCAACCGACCCGGAGAACTGCTCTTGCGACAAGCCACGCGCAACGCGGACAAGCCGAAGCACGGCGGCAAGGGGGCGCATCAATGGCATGACGATTCCTCAAAACTGAGGATGGAGCCACATTGCCACCTACGGAACTATGCAATATAGTGCCATTTACCGCATGGCATTAGGCCATGCGCCACGTGCTTGGCGGATTACAGGGTAGTCGTCTGCAAAGCCGCCGCGCCAACCGCTCGCATGGCACGGCCCGTGTTTAAAAGACCCCTTTTCAAGGTGCCCGCCTGTGTCACAACGGCCAGGCAGGGTTTCGTTTGGGCGTCATTGAGCCGAGTTGGCTCAGGACGCCAAGTCAATGGAGTGGAAACATGTCCGACGTCAGCTTCGTAACCGGGAAATTAGAAGTTGTAGGCCCATCGAGCGATAAGCCTGACGGCTCTGAGTACACCTACCTTAGATTCACGCTGAAGGCAGGCGGTACCAAATTGATGAAGAAAATTGGGGTAGGGCAGTTGGTGGAGTCCTACCTGCGACCGGGCATGGAGGGCAAGTTTTTCTTTGTAAAACTCGGTCGTCTCGGCCACATCCTGTTCGCGATCCAGACAACGGACGGGCAAAAAATCTATGAGGAAAACGGCTTCGCAAGCTGGATCAGAAAAATGCGCTGGAGCGCCTTCGTACTCGCATTGCTCTTCCTGCCTCTGAGCTTCGTCGGATTGCTGATGGGTGGGTACCTAGGGGTCATCGTCCCCGTTGGTTTCATCTACGTCATCTGGAAACTGTCCGTAGCCTTTCCCAAGGTGTTAAAGGAGAGCTACCTCCGCTTCCAACTCAACCAGCTCGGCTTCAGTTGAGCGACCAGAGCTTCGCTCACAGCATTCGCTCACGTCCTTTCAGCCCGCACCACTGAATTGATGGCGCCACGGTGAACACAAATCACCAGGAGTACGGATGTACTCCTGGTGCAATTCGCTACAATGCCAGCGGCTGAAGCAGTGCCGCAGCTAGCCCCTTGCTTCAGCCATTCGGACGCTTCGTGAAACTGACTGAGAAGAGGTGCAAGGATGTATTGGCTAGGGCCGTTCGAGTATCCCTCGAAGCAAGCGTTGCTCGATGGATTAAAAGAGTTTCTACGTAAAGCGCCGCTGGGGAGGATCCGCAACTCAGAAGCCATCCAAAAACTCCACCTACTGCTGGCGCTGCATCCTGACGCTGAACGGAAGATCGGTGTTGGAGTCGATCATTTTCTCATCGCGAGGAACACTCTCGCCGGGCGTGGATTGAGGCTGGTGCGCACTGATGGAAGCGAGGACAGTTTTTCGTACAAGAAATGCATCACCGGCGTAGCGCAGTCTGCACACGGCAAGGTTTGTGAGGCGTTAAGATTCGCTGTCAGGCCTCAGCTTGATTCATTCCGAGCTCGGCTGACCTACCCAGTGGAATGCGCCATCAGTCACGAAATGATTGTTCATCCCAATGATCTCCACGTCGATCACAGCGAGCCTTTCTGGCAACTGCTTGCTCATTTCTGCAGAACGCACCAAATCGATTTGTCCTCGCTGGAGACAACAGGGAATGGAATGAACCTGGCTCTGGTCGATCATTCAATCTCAGACGCCTTCGTGGAGTATCATCTTAAGCATGCGCACCTCCAACCCAGTCGCAAATCTGCAAACCTGCTCAAGGGTGGCGCACTCCCTGAGCGTGTCGACCAGGTATGAACGTTGACTTGGGTTAGCTTCAGCGATCTGACTGCAGATTTTCCGCACTCCAGATAACACTGAGTAACCTTGCTTGTAGTGACGCTCGGATGAGGTCAAACGCCTTCATCGGGCGTTTCATTTCTGCATCAGGGAAGTGACTGTGAGCTTCATCAGGCAGTTGCCAGGGTACCCGAGCCGATTAGCTAGGTCATCGCGGTCAGTCCCATCCTCGGGACAGTAGCTCGGTCGATGGGCACAGGGCTGTCGGCAATAGGGAGGTTTTTAATCTACATCTCAGCTCAGCTCGCCAACTGCTCCGGCTTAATTAGCGTACCGGCGGGTTCATGAGCTCAGAATGATGGCGGATAGCCATGTCATCAATGTACGATCCACGCTTGGTCACAGACATGGATAGCTGCTAATGGAGCTTCTGGCACTAATTGTAGGCATAACAGCCTGCGCGTTCCTGGTTCAAAGCATCAGGGCAAAGGGGAAGATCAGCCAGCTGAGAATGGAGCTGACGGCCAGGCAAAACGATCTCAAGCTTACCGAGGAAGAATCTGCTGCGTTGAAGCTGAGTCTGGATCGAGCGCTGACTGAGCTAGATCGTTTCAAGGACATTCTTGATGCCGAAGCGGAAGCAGCAAGGATCCTTGATGAGACCAAAGCGGAGCGTGACCAGCTTCTCCTGCTAGCCAAGTCGAAAGTGGATCTGGCTGAAAGACGTCTGAAGCAGGCTATAGCTGACGCTGAAGTACAAGCAGCTCAAATCCTGGGCAAAACCAAATCGGAACGTGAGCGGCTATTGCAGCAGGCCCAGGCGAAAGTGGATCTGGCCGAAAGCCGTCTGCAGCAGGCCGTAGCAGATGCCGCGAAGATAGTTGCCGATGCCCAGGTGCGCGCCGAGCAGGTGGCTGGAGATGCCCTGGCTGCTATGGGCAAAGCCAAGCACTATGCTGATGCCGCCCAGGCCATGAAGAACGTTGTGGATGGGTATGGCGATGCTTACATCGTTCCGACCTACAACCTTCTGGACGACCTGGCAGAGGAGTTTGGTTTCACCGAGGCCGGCCAGAAGCTCAAAGCGGCCCGAGACTTCACACGCGTGATGGTCAAGACGGGAAGAGCCGCGGCATGTGATTACGTAGAGGCGAACCGTCGCGACACTGCTGTGCGGTTCGTGGTGGATGCGTTCAATGGCAAGGTCGATTCCATCCTTTCTCGCTCCAAGTCCGACAATCACGGCAAGCTCGAGCAAGAGATTCGCGATGCTGCTGCCCTGGTCAACCTCAACGGCGCTCCATTCCGCAATGCTCGAGTCAACGAAGAATATCTGGCTGCACGTTTGGAGGAGCTGCGTTGGGCGGTGACGGCGAAGCTGCTCAAAGACCAGGATCGTGAAGAGCAACGTCAACTGCGCGAGCAAATCCGCGAAGAGGAAAAGGCGCGCCGGGAGTATGAGCGAGCGATAAAGGAGGCCGCCAAAGAAGAGGCCGCCTTGCGCAAAGCCCTGGAGAAAGCTCAAGAGCAAGTGGCTGCGGCTAGCGCCGCCGAGCGAGCCGAATTCGAGACGCGGCTGGCGCTGCTTCAGGAACAACTGCAGGCCGCAGAAGACAAGAACCAACGCGCGCTTTCCATGGCTCAACAGACTCGCGCTGGCCACGTGTACGTCATTTCCAACATCGGCTCGTTCGGTGAGCAGGTGTTCAAAATCGGCATGACCCGTCGTCTTGAACCGTTGGATCGTGTGCGTGAACTCGGCGATGCGAGCGTTCCCTTCGAGTTTGACGTTCACGCCATGATCTTCAGTGATGACGCACCTGGCCTTGAAAAACAGCTCCACCGTCACTTCCTGCGAGAGCAGGTGAACAAGGTCAACCCGCGTAAGGAGTTCTTCCGCATCGGCCTGCCGGCGATACGCGCGGAGCTCGAGAAATTGGGCGTCGAAACTCAATGGACGATGAGCGCTAAGGCGCTTGAGTTCAAAGAGACCCAGCGCATCGAGCAGCAGATAATCGAAAACCCTGCCATCGCAGCGGAGTGGACACGTCATCAGCTTGAGGTAGAGGAGGCTATCGAGCAGTCAGAAGAAGAGGCCTTGGCTTCGGCCTAAATCGTCGTCGCGAAACTGGGAAATGTTTCAACGCATCCGAGCCAGGCAGCAAATTGATGATGCCTGGCATCAACACACAGGAGTTGTAAGTGGCTAAGTTTTTCTGGGTCGTAACCATCATCATGTCGCTCTTCGGCGGGCTGTTCGCTTTCGTAGGAATCTACACCGCTAATGGGGCTCCACAGGAGGCTGCCTCGGCAGCGGTTGGGCTTGCCTGCGCAGTGATCCCATACTGCATTGCTCGCGCGTTCACCGAGATGCGCTCGCTCGATTGAACTTCCTGGTTCCCCAACTGTTCGCCAAGTCGGCCTGCCCGCTCGTTGCTTTCAGCCTACAGAGATAGTTAATCCATCATGTGGCGGCGATCACCCCTCTCTCTTGGGAGTGCCCTAGAAAAGCGGGCCGCTAGATAAACCTACCGCTCGCTAGCGGCCTCCACCATCCTGAAGGCGACGCACTGGGTAATCCGTCGAGTGCTTCTTGATGAAGGCGTACTTCAGCTGCACTCCCAGGCAAAGTACGCGGCGGCCTTCGTTAAGATGCCTCTCATTCCCGTCACACGCTTGAGTCCGGCGCGTAGGAGTGTTGCCCGATCTCACTGGCTCGCTGTGTCGGCAGCCGTGTCAGCACATCTTTGAGATAGGCATACGAATCATGCCCATTCATGCGCGCCGACTGGATCAAACGTATGATCGCAGCCGCCCGTTTTCCACTGCGCAGCGACCCGGCAAACAGCCAGTTTTAGCGCCCGAGTGCTCATGGCCGTATCTAGTTCTCGACTTGGTTGTTATCGATGGGCACAGCTCCATTGTCCAGGTAGCGCGTTAGCGCTACCCAGCGTTTGAGGCTGTAGTCGATTTGATGTGCGCGAAGAGACACCGTAAGAACGACTCGCTACAATCTGGATTTCTCATGATGGCCTAAAGCAATTACCGCAGACGGGCCCGGCACTAGCAAATCTACGGGGGAAACATGGATCTGGTTGTTCCACGAAACCGGTCACTCGAAGACCTGTTGTCGAATGCATCAAGCGCTGATTTGGACGTATTGGCTGACCTCATTACCGATAACGGCAAGGGCAGGGTAGCTCTTGACAGCAAGGTCAAGGCCACCATTCTCAATCGCAAGGCGCAGGGTAAGCTGCAATCGATTCCTGATGTGCTTGAGGCCGAAATCCGTTCGTTTGGCAGCAACAGCATCGCCACGTTCTTCAGATCGAGTGGAGTCGCATACATTGAACTCGCGACGGATGTGGCGAAAAAGCTGGATGGAAAACCCGGTTCATCTGACGACATCTATGCCATTGAAGAAATGATCATCAGCCTGGCAGTCAAGAAATACATCGGGGACGTGGCGGCGGTGGACTACCAGGATATCGCAAAGCTTTCGGCGTACATCGCTCAGATCGTGAAAGGCTTGATTTCCGCCGCGGGCGCTATTGGCGGCATTGCGGCCACAGGTGGAGCTGCGGGCGTGGCTGGGGCCGTGGGTGGTCGCCTGCTTTCGCTGGCAGCCCCTCCATTGGCGATTGGCGCTGCTGGCGCTGCGATCTACCAAGCCACGTCACCGGCATTTCGCATCACCACTCCCGCGGTGCTTCAGGTGGCCAAAATTCGTAGGGCCCGATATGAAGCAGATTTCGCAACCTATTCGGAGAAACTACGCACATGTCTGTGATAAATGAAGAACTGCTGCGCTCCCTTCCAAACCTTCCGGATATCCTAGCCAAGCTCAAAAGCGGGGAGTATGAGTTATTTGGCGGTGTGGTTCGCCATGCCAAAGGGACTGAGAGAGGCGGGCAGATCGTTGGGCACCTTCTCTTCCCAGGAGATAGCCAACAAACCCAAGCGCAACTCCAACAGCTCCAGGACACCCTCTCGAATGGGTTGGGTTCGCTTCAAACCGGGATGGATCACCTGCAGCAGAGCATGAGCGTGCTGCAAGGCTTGCAGACAGCCAATCTGGTTATGACCGGCCTGAACCTCGCGGTGACCACAGCAGGGTTTGTGATCGTATGTCAAAAGCTGAACAAGATCAGCTCACAGATCCAGGCTCAATCTCAGACTATTGCTGAGACATGGAAATTGGTCAGCGAGGCTCACGAGCGTGGCCAGCTAGCGGATGAAGCGCAGTTTCGATCGTTGCTGCTTTCCGCCCGGCAGTTCTGTGAAGAGGGAGACGTCCAGCAGCTCAAAGCGCTCATCCCTGCTTTCCACAAGGAGTATCAATTCACGAAGCTCATTCTTGAGCGGCACGCCGCTATACCTGCAAGCACCGTTCAGCGCCTGAGTGACATCAAGTTGCTGCAAGATCGCCTAGTTAACCTTGGCCTTGCGTTGTCACACGTTCAGGCTAAATCAGGCGCGGTGAAATACGCTCATGAGTCGCTAGCCCAGCTAGAGGCGGATATCCGGACGTTGAATACTAACCGCATTGAGGGTTTGACCAGCGACCGCGCCGCCGCGTCCGCGATCTCCCAAAAGCAATTCGCCGATGTGACAGACTTCTTGCAGCACGGGAAGCAGATGATGCCCGCGCTGGCCTACCAGGCCGAGGTCATTACCCTGGAAACCCAGCACCCAGGCTTACTGCAGAAGGCATCCACCTCGAGAGAGATCATGTTCCTGGCGGCCTGAGTCGTATCAACCTTAGAGCAAGGTTTGCAGCACCGTCGAGTCGAATGCGATGGTGTTCGTTAGAACACCATCTGTTTGCCACCAAGCTAGTGGCGTGGATCAGCTACCACGTCTTACTGAATCGCCCTTGGTTTTCTATCCGAGCCCAAAGTGAGGCAGTTGCACAGGCATAGCCCGCAGCAGAAATCGAATCCCTCCGCCTTGAGGCTGATCATCTCTACCAGACCGTGATCGACTACCAATTGCACAAGGCCGGCACCTTAGGTGAGCCGATACATTGGCAAGAGAGGCTCCAGTGGTGATCAGTCATGACTCGTCGCAGAGCAATGAGATCGCGGCGGAGGAGGCGCAATGTACAAAGACGTCACGCTCACCGTTCAAGAGCTATTTGAGAGAGTTTGGAAAAAACCAGTTGTGCATTTGGCGCGAGAAATAGGTGTTTCGGACGTGGCCTTCAGCAAGGCCTGCAGGAAAGCGGGAATCCAACTCCCGAAACCCGGCCACTGGGTAAAAGCAGAAGTGAAAAGGCCTGGCAAACCGGCGCCACCCACCTCGAACGGTTCAATAACGTTTCGGGTGTTAGATCGTTCGCTGTTTCAGCCGCAACCACCCAGTGCGGAAAGGCCATCACCCAAGCCCTCGAAGCTTCTGATCCCAAGCAAGCTGAGCAACCCCCATCCACTCGTTCAGAAATGGCTGCAGGCAGTCAAACAAGCCAGGGTTGTGGAAGGCCCCCTTGAACTTAGGCAAACACATGTTCTGAACACGCGCATATCTCGTGAGATGGTCGACCGCTCAGCACTCCTGTTGGACACCCTGATCAAGCACACGGAGCAGTGCCACTGTGCGTGGACGGTGGATGAGTACCGCACTGCTGTTACGCTTGAAGAAGAGACCTTCTATGTGACCTTACGAGAAAGGATCACCAAAACGCTTCCTTCCTCGCTATTAGATTCCAAGCGCCGTGGATCCTGGGAGCTCATGCTTCCACTGGGTTGGCGTGATCAGATTGTGTATGCCTCAACCGGTGAATTGACGCTTTCTATCCGGGAGCATCCCGACTATGGATGCCAGAGAACCTGGTCGGATAGCAAAACCTGCCAGCTCGAGGGCAAGCTCCACCTGTTCGTTGAGGGCCACATCAAGCTAATCAGCTGGATTAGGGCTGTAAGGTTGAGCGATGAGGCGCAGCAGCGGGAGTTCTTGGAGGAGGACAGTGTTCGTCGTGAAGTGCACATGGTGGAAGAGCGTCAACGAGCCCTGCAAAAACGCTTGCTTGAGAACATGGAGAGATGGGAGCGAGCGGAGCGCCTACGCCGTTTCATCAACGCGGTGGCCGTCGGCGCCGGTGCTTTTACTGAAGAGGAGCGGCGCCAGGCTGATGCGTGGGCAGAGTGGGCGAGGGCGCAGGTAGATTCAATCGATCCTGTCCTGCAATCAGATACAACATCTCTGGAAATGTGAGCACAGCGGCTGTGCTTAGAAACAAAGAGTACAAATGTACTCATCATGCGGCGGAGGTACTCGACGACCAGTTCATGACGCCTGGTTGGGCTTCTCATGAAAGGTGCCATGTCGTGGTGCCTAACGCCTGCGCCACCTCGTGCATTTTTCAGCTTACGATGTGGTATCTAAATGTCTCTTATCCCCGAAGGGGCTGTCCGCCGCAATGGATCACTTCATGCTGGCCGCAACCTACTCAGCGATGCCAGTTCGCACCGCGTCGACAAATACTCGTCCCTAGAAGACCATGCGGGTGATGCGGAAGCCGGCGGGTGCGCCCGGACACTCCAGGCCTAGGTACATCGGTGCGCCTAAGGTGCGAGGCGGTTATGCTTTTCTCAAGATCAGTCAGCAATACCTGCGTTTGCTGGCGAGCGCGACTTTGCAGCGATCAGCCTCGCTGAGTGAGTATTCGCGGTCAACCGTATGATCCACTCTAGGCCACGTTTGCGTGATTCCACTCGGTATCGTATAGTCAAATGAATGGAACTGATGGGAATGGCTTTGCTTTAACAGCTGATAAGCCGGTTCATTGCGTAGGCGAGGGGAACTCGTAATCGGAGCAGCAATGAAATTTGAGGAGCTGATTCAACGTCAGGCCGAGCGGGTGTTCGGTAGCAAAGCCAAAGCCGACGTTTGGTTGACTCACCCACGGGTCGAATTCGGTGGTTTAACAGCTCTGAAGTATGTACGCAATGAGGCTGAATATCTGAAGGTGAAGGCTTTGCTCGACCGGATTGATCACGGATATGGCTGCTGATGGAAACGATGCTTTGGCTTGGTGGATCCTAGGGGCTCAGAGCCACGCGATGATCCACCACGAGGTAACACTTCCACGGATTGAAAAATAAGCAGATGAGGCCAGCCGACTTGCCTAATGATCCAACTATTGAGCCTGCCCTTGTTACGCTTTCTCACGAGCAAGACAGGGCTAGAAGCCATGACTGGGCCCGATTTTGCTTGCGCCATCGGGGAGTTGAAGAAACCTTAGATACTGGCTGCACCCATGCTGAGCTTCCCCAAGTTGATGGGGTTACGCAAATTCGAGTAGCGGTCAGTTTCACTGGCGGCAAGCAAATGCGTTGTACGCTGTTTTTCGTATCTCCGGGCGTGGCCGATCCTCTCCCTGTGACATTTTCCCAGAGCAAGACAATCGCGGATTTGAGGGGAGGGCATTGCTTGCTGGTGCCTATATCTGAGGATATGGAATGGACTGACAATGTGTGGCCCAGGTCACTGCAGGAGCTAGAAGGGCTCATTTCTGATTCCACCGGGTGCCCCCGCTTCTTTGAGAATTGGGTTGATGAGAAAAGCCGCGAATCCAATAAATTGCTGATGGTAGTGGCCGTTAGAAGCGATTGTTGCTATGGGTACCTGTTAGGTTCACCAAAAATTGCAGGGTACACTGGGACTCGGGTAGTCCCTGTTTTCTTTGATCGTATTGGTGTGCTGGCACTAGACTTCCCCGTGCCGTTTGAGCTGGCAGTCAGTAGCAAAAATCTCGAGGCGCTTCTCAAGCATGCGCGTAGCTTCCAGCCTCATTCTGGAGACGCCCAGGAAGATATCCGTTTGCGCCAAGCCCTTAATGAGCTGGCTGATGCCTTGGAAAAGGGTGCTAGCCAATCTCGGCAGGTTTGAGATCTGCGCGGTTTATTCGTGTTGCCGAGAAGATAGCCTCTAGCGCACTCGGAGACACAACGTGGCGCGATTGTGTTGTCCGAGCCCGGTAAGTATTTCTAACCTGTAATGGGTCAATGTCAATCGTCATGCGGTTGTACAGGCGCATGCTCCACAGTATCCTGAAATAAAATAATAATAAAAAGGAGCGCCCAAATGCCCGAGTTTAAAATCCTCATCGAAGTTATCGGTGACAGGCTGAATGTTCGGCATACCATAGAGAAACGCGACACTGAAAAGCTCTCCAAATTTCAGGCCTTAGGTCTTCTTTATCACATGATTGATTCAGTCACTCAGCTCGATGCGGGGCTCGAACATTCAGCCGTAGTGGTTGCCCGAGAAATTTTTAGCAGGGAAGGTTGGGAGGACGAAGTCATAGAGCTGTTACTCGCAGCTCAGAACTGGGAAGACCGGATGATCGCTGCATGGAACGCTGTGGACGAGGATGCCAGGAAGGCGGCGCTCTCGTTGGATTACCAGTCCTTCCAGAACTATTGGCCTAGTCTGGATTTCTGCCTACCGGGGTGGGACGTTGCGGTAAATTCAAGCTCTGTCTCGGCGGCCCGCCGGGAAAGCCAGAAAGCCACCGGAACTACATTACACTAGTGAACCTTGAACCTGTGTCGTTAAATGAGGCGGTTGGCCACCATTGGAGGCTTGGGTAAGCAAACCGGGAGCCGCCCGGGATGAGCGCATCGATCAATCCCCGGGCCCTATAGGGACTATGAGCCCATATCGCAGGAGATGAAGGCTGATGGATATGATGCGTTTTCACGACCTTTATCTGCGCCTGTACACCGAAGACCTTCAGACTAACGGCAAGGAATTGCTCGACCAGTTCTTTGCTCTTTGGAGCGAGGCAGAGGAGAGCGGGATTGACCTGGACAGCCTCAATGAAGAGGCCGACGACTGCTTCCATCGTATCGCCGAAACCCGGCTATTTCCGTTGGCTGTTTGTAAGTGGGTCGGAGAGCTGGGGCATAAGGGCATCAGCAGGCAGTTGCTTCATCATGTGAGCGTGCGCTACCTGCAGCACTCAGAATTGCTCAGGTTTCTGTTGCCTGAGGAGGCGGAGCAATCTGCCCTGAAGGCGGCCAGCCGCATGTGCGTAATGAGTGTGCCGGTACCTGTATCCCTCGGTTGGATTCTCAGCCTTAATGAAGAACTACCCGCCAGTTCGCGGCTCACCAGCATTACCAGAATGGTTGTGGGGCTCCTGACTTCTGAGTATCCGGGCACATGCATGCGCCTTCTTAAGTCGGAAAAATCACCGTTCGCGCAGTCACGGGTGGCGCAGGAAGCCTTGCAGCGGCTTGTCGCTGCAGATGCCACCCTGGATAACCTTCGTTATCTGACCGAGCTTGAGATGCCACCTGCGATGGAGCGCAGTTTCCGATATTTACGCCGCGACGAGAGCCGATCGGTGACAGACCAGGCGCATGAGCATGCATTGTTCGGCACGGTCACAGCAAAACACTTCAAATACGCAACCAGGATCGCCATGGAGTACGTAGGGAATGACGAAGCTGGCGACATGACCATTCCAATGTTCACGCACGAAATGAGTTTCGAGTTGCCGCAGACATGGGTCGCCGACCCACTGCGCTACGCGCTGATGATGAACGCTCTCTGGAACGGATCTGACGAATGAGTATCCAGCTCGTGCTCTCTCATTACCTCTCTGGACTTCGCGAGCGAGAAGAGCTGGACGCGCTTCTGCCCGATCTACTGATGGCCATGGGGCACTGGGTCGAAAGCAGCCCTCAGGTTGGCGTCAATCAGGGCGGGGTCGATGTTCTGTCTACCCTTACCGACGCTGACGGAGCTGTGGAAGCATTCCTGTACGTGATCAAATTTGGCAACGTAAGCCGCAGTGACTTCTACAGCGGTCAACAGGCGATCCAGCCCAGCGTGCGCCAGGCTGCCTCGGAATACATCCAGAATCGATTGCCGGCGAAACTGCGACGGTGCAAGAAAACGATCGTCATTGTGTCCAATGGTGAGCTTAAGCAAGACGCACAGTCAGACTACGCCGCGCTCACCAAAGAAGTCGCCGAGATCAACCCGCTGTGCTCGCTGGATTTTTGGGGCATCAATCGACTCAGTCCGCTCATTGAGCAGCATCTGTTTGATGATGCCTTGCTTCTAGACAGGGGCAAATCCGATCTCAGAGCCGCCCTGGCTGGTCTGGAAGACACGCAAGCGTCCTTCAGTCGCTTCATCAGGTTTGTTGAGGACTGTGTAGCAGCGCCTGAGGGGGCCGCTGAGGGCTCAGCGAACACACGAAAAAAACGGTTTCTGAAACGCGCTGCCGCTGCGGCCATGGGCTGGGCTGTGCTTCTGGTGTGGGGCCAGACTGAAAATAATCAGAAGCCTGGTGTGCTCGCCGGCGAATATCTTCTGCTACGGCTGTGGAGCGAGGCGATAACGCTCGACGTCCAGCAGGACAAACAGTTCCTCAAGCGCTTTGAGACCCTTGCGAGGCTTCACCTGAGCGCGCTGAATCGGTATTACGATCGCATATTCCCCTCGCTTCTCAACCTTCGCAGGGTTCTTCGGTACCGCCCAGATCACGTGCTGTACATGGATTTGGCGTGCGAGGAGCTCGGGCGCTTGGGTACGGCCTCACTCTTGGCCCAGGCGATTAATGCCGGCGAGTCGGAGCGCGCCCTGCTTCATGCGCAACTGATCAGCTTCATAAGCGTACATCAAGGCTGTCGGATGCCGGTCTACGATGGTCAGGCGATCGACATGTCACTGGCAATGGCTGCTCTGTTCGCTAAAGGCGATACAGCAAACATCAGAGCGGTCTTGGGCGAATGCGTCGACCGCTTCAGTGCGGCGCTCCGAGAGAGGCACTTTATGCCGGTCGACACTGATGACCTGGAAGACGCTATGGCGCTTCACAATGGTAAGGAAGGACATCACGGTCGCTTCTTCAAAACCACGACTTGGATACCGCTTCTGGGTACCGTTGCAGCAATGCTGGACGACCAGAAAAGCCTTCACAAGCTGTCGACCCGAATTGTTCCCCAACTGAAGGGGGTGACCATGGAGCGCTGGTACCCAAGCATTGGATTGCAAACACTCACAGGCTCAAGAACGGCACTAAATACGGTTGGCGTTTCCCGGGCCATTTCAGAGTTTCGCAATACGCCGGAGGAGGAGGTCAGTGCGTCATTGCACCTGCCGCCACACAGCGCGGCGCCCAATGAGTTCGAGTGGCACAACACGCCGTGGGATGTGCTGATCGCTATCTCCGCCAGAATCCATCGTCATCCATTGCCAACCTGGTACCTGCAGAAATGTACTGCCAGCCAGGCTACTGCCTGAACCGAGCCGTAAACCCTTGCGAGTGGAAGGGGGATCCAGCGGCTTGCGAGAGGGCGGGGACGTCAAAGGAGTACAAATGTTGCCTCTGCGCGCTTCTAAGATGAGGGGGTGCGCAGGGCCAACTCCTACTATTTGGTTAACCTTAGAAGCACCTTGGAAGCACCTCTTCCACGGACGTGCCAGCGTTGTGAAAATCTCGGCCCGCAACCGTTTTCCAGGAGCTGTTCGAATGGGGTCGGGCTGGTCACCGAGAGCGAGGCTGATAATTTGCCGAGGACTTGATGGTCTCCCTGCGTGATTCTCGCCAGAAAGCTCGACTCCAGTAGGGCTGCAGCCCCCGACCCGAGGCGCTGTAGCCGTCGTGTAGCTCGACACAACAGCAGTACTCGCAGCCCTATGCCTTATCTACTGCCGATGCACCACCAGGAAATGCGATGCTTGATCAATTTATTTCGGCGCATCCGCAGAAGATATATTAATTATTCGCACGCATCCTAGCTCTCTAGCTCTCTAGCCCAGCATTTAAAATAATACGAGCAAGCAATCTAAGGCTTTTAACAATATATATGTAAAGCGAGCCGACCGTTCGTCGCTTGCTGCGAGCAAAATTAATGAGGATGACTACGCTCGAAAAAAACACAGGAGATGGATTATGAAAATGATGACGCGGAAAGAGTTTCTAGAGTGGTTCTCCGGCAAGGTAGATTGTTACGAGCATGCAAACGATCCGACCACTTCGGGGGTGCCATTCACTACAGCCCTCGAGCGTTGGAGGGTGGCAAAATCGATGCACCAGCCGAATAAAGTTAATGGGCGTCATTCTGTCAAGCCGAGAAGAGGAGTTCTTTGATGTTGAAAACTATCGCTTCTTCATTACAGGTTAAAGGTTTAGTCATAGATGAATGTGAAACCGTAGCACTACGACCGACCTTTATATCGCTTTTGGATACTGCGAACGTTAGCAGTGCCGTGTTCAATGCTGCTTATCAGAGAGGGGTTTCGCTTGAGCAGATCGACCGTATTTGGCGATTGGCTGATGACCAACTTGAAAATGTCAAGCTTTTCGAGCTTTTTAGTTCCATGGCCATACGCACTGACATACGTTGGTTAGAATGGGCCGGTCGTAGCATGGTGGGTCAGCGTGATACGATGAACGGTGGAGAAAAGTGCATCCCCTTTAGGATTTTAGGCGAAATTTTGCACAAGACGTTGCTGGCCCAGCGCGAGGGCACCTTGCCTATCCCCGACTTTACTCAAGACGTAAGTTGGTCGAGTTTTACTTTTGAATTGCTGGCTTTGATCACTTCCCGCGGACTTACGGATGAGGCGCTGACGGCAACATCGCTCGAGTTCGAACTTGGGCTTTGATTTCTTTCTCAACGACTTAGAGAGCCATCAATGAAAAAAACCACTATAGAATGTGAAGAATTTCGTTTTGCCAGCACAACACCAAAGCGGATTGTACTTCAGCTTTCACTGCAGTACTATCGCCGACGCACCGTTGCGGCATATGGACTGCATGACAGCACGGAAGTCGCAGGGGCACTTGGTCTATCCGCTTCTTTAAACTGCCTGACATTTACTTCTATTTTGACAAGTACACCAAGACCATCCTTGAGTATCACCTCAAGCCACTCGACGAAGGGCAAAAACACGTGCGCACGCGCTTTATTTAGTGATCATTGAAAACATTAAGAAGCTTATGATTATTCTCAATCAATTTTCTGTAAGCTGATTTACACCAGCCCCTTATTCTAGCTGTTCGTAAGATTGACTTTTCCCAAGAATCCTCAAACACATGAAAGGGAGTCCAATAACTATTGATCGCCAATCGTGAGATCGAGTTAAACCTGGGTTGGGCACTCCCGCCGCGCCATGATGCTGGTGGACTCATACAGAACCTCAAAAAGTCTTTGGCATCATTCTTGGTGAGAGCGCTAATAGGTTTGTCAGTGAAGTAAATCGCCCAAAGTAGCCACTTCTCCAGAGCGGCTAGCTTCAATCGCTCCTTATTCAATCGAGCGTACGAGCGGATCATATCTAAGGCCTCCAGTGCCCGCCCCCTCAAGTGAGATGGAAAGTTTTTGTCCACATAGCTGTCCGCGAGTTCCGACGATATTATCAGGGTTTCACGTATGTCCAAGGCGAACAGGGGAGGAGGTGAGGGCGCATTTTCAGGATATGCACGGGCTCCTGAGTATTCAGGCAGCAACTTTGCTTGAGCAATCGACTTTCTTTCCCAGTGCACTCTACCCAAGCGATTCGCCTCGACTCTATTACGATTACGCCGAGCCTCATGCGGGTTGGTATTTGTCCGATATCTAATAGCTCTTTTAAGGATAATCGCTGGCGAGTAAGGTAACTCTTGCATCCAAGGCAATCTTGTAATGAAGCGCTTAAAATTATTAGTTGACCACAGCGGCTCGACCTCGCTGCATGATGGAATTAGTGGAAGTCGCATATAGGTGCGATATCGTTTTATATAGAATATTAGCGGTAACGGCACTTCCAGGCTGTAAGAGCTTTGAACGCCTCGCATTAAGAATTTTGCTTTATCAGCATCCGAAAACCTGAAGCAGGCCATACAAAAAATCTCGCAATTCGAAATAAGCTCCAGCGCGGGGATATTCAAATAGAAGCATGTCGCATAAAGGAACAGGCTTCGTTCCATTCGCTCGTTAGACCTATGAAAGGTGGCCACATATTCTAAATACCGCTCCGCATTTATCTCATCCTGCTCAACATATGGATCCTGTAACTCTACCCAGTGTTCGGAAGGACTAATTCTCAGCTGAAACTCTAGCTGCGGTGAAATTTCACTCATGAATCTATTCAACCTGTAAACATAACTGCTTAACGCGATGTTTATCGGTCGAACAAATGGCCTCCAATAAGGGTTGTGCTCTAATGCTGATTGCCTTTCCGTAAACCTGGGGGCGCGCGCTCCACACCAACCGTGAGGTGGGGAATTGCAAAATTCAGAAAACTCTCTCAAATCGGATAGGCTTAACTCTTTTAGGGATTTCTGCGCTACGCATAATATCCACAATACGTATTTTTCAAGGAACCTACCAGCTACATCACCGGCGCTGTTATGGAGTGAGAAACGATTGATGTGCTGGGCAAACAGCCTATAGGTCTCGAATGCATCAATTTCTTCGGGAAAAGTGCCAAGATACGCCCACACAAGCCGCTCCTCATCCAGGACACTAGCAGGATCGCTACCATTTATAGAAGCGAACTGAAACGGAACTCCAGACTCGCTGAGGATCGATCTAGGTGACTGGTTCATAAGAATAGATGCGTAGGCGGAATAGTGATGGAGACTTGAATTAATAGCTCAGCAATCAAGTCCGCGCAAGAGCCATATCCAAACGAAATCGGCACCGCCTTGCAAATAGTGCGTAAGCACCGCCTGGCGCGAAGAACGTTCGATGATTTTTCCGATTTTATTCCGACAGGTGATTTTTTTGAATTGAATGGCTACGTCTAAGAATTCCGCAAACTCAGCAGTTTAGATGGCCGTAGGCTGACGCCACGAATCTTTCTTCTGATTTTATTCCGAATGGTAGGTTAAGGCGCTCACAGGATCCGGCAATTTCGACGGAATCAGCAAAAGCGTCCTCAGTTCAACGAGTTAGCGAAATCTGCCGTCCGATCTGATTTCAACGGCTGACCTGGCCTCAAGGAGAATTGACCTTAAGCGCGGGACGTAAGGGTGCACGGGAACTGAGATTCCGGTCACTTCAGCGGATTCCACTTTGATTTCAACGGTTACAACGGGGTTTTGTTAAAATCTCAACGGAGGTTAGTGAAAGCGGACACCTGTGAGCAGGAGCACCAATATACATCATTTAACATAATACTCATTATGCGCAAATTCATATTTCCCACATTGGCCGCTACCCAGGTACATTTGAACGCTGGAAACCCTCGTGAACGTCCCACCTTCACAGTCAAGGATGCCCAGTCCATGCCGTATCATCCATCCGCCAATCAGATCATCAGTCTCTACGATCGCCACGCATCGATCTGGAATGACCTGCGCTCCGATCATTTCGTTGATCGCAAATGGATCGAACGCTTCCGCTCGTTACTGCCACCAACAGCAATCGTGCTGGATCTGGGCTGCGGCTCAGGTCAACCTGTGGCACGCCATCTGATCGACGCCGGCCTGTCTGTTGTCGGTGTAGATTCGTCCACGCAAATGCTCGCCTTGTGCAGAAAACGTTTCCCAACGCAGGAATGGATTCATCAGGACATGCGCACGCTAGCGCTCGGTCGGCAGTTTCTCGGCATTCTGGCCTGGAACAGCTTGTTCCATCTCAAGCCCGACGATCAACGCCAGATGTTTCTTATATTCCAGCGCCACGCTGCACCTGGTGCGTTGCTGATGTTTACCAGTGGGCCCGCACATGGCGAAGCCTTGGGTGAATTACAGGGTGAAACGCTCTATCACGCCAGCCTGGATCCTGAGGAATACACCGCTCGATTGAACGACCACGGTTTCGGAGTGCTGGAGCACATCGTGGAGGATGCGGAATGTGGCGGACAAACGGTTTGGCTGGCCCGTCGCCTGCTTCGCTGATATGCATTTCAGATATAACTACACTAAATGTTCATTTAGCGTAGTTATATCTGAGCAGTCCCTACAACAGCCCGCCAAAACGCTTGTAGAACCCTTCATTCACATCCGGCAACGGCCCATCAGCCGTCTCCAACGCCGCGTTCAGCCACTCTTCAGCCTTGGCGAACACCAGGCGATACAGGTTACGGCACAACTGCCGCGCGGCCCTTCCCTCCCAATCCCCTGGCAGCAGTTCGTCCGGCAGTTGCGGATCGCGTAGCAACAGTCGGCGGTATTCGTGAATCAGCAGCGTACGGGCCAGGAAGCAGTCCTGCGCATCGAGTTGTTGCTGTTCTTTCAAGCCTTGCCATAGTGGCCGGAACAGCTGAATGAATTCACTGTACTGCTGCCCCAGTTCGTCGATACGCCAGCTTTCCCGGACCTGGGCGCGCATGGCCTTGGAGGCAAGCACTTCCTGAGTGTGGGTTTCGAAGACAATGCTGTCGTCAGCGGCATCCAGCTCGCGCAAGGTGGCCGTCAGGTCGACGCGGTCTGCCCGTGGGCAACCCAGCAGGTTTGGCGCCATGGCACCAAACCCCTGCCACTCCAGTTCTTCACGCAA
This sequence comes from Pseudomonas sp. LAM2023, assembly GCF_016620375.1. Lineage (NCBI taxonomy): Bacteria > Pseudomonadati > Pseudomonadota > Gammaproteobacteria > Pseudomonadales > Pseudomonadaceae > Pseudomonas > Pseudomonas sp. LAM2023. The sequence goes on from NZ_JAENHV010000009.1 coordinate 363,770, forward strand.
CGCTTTGCGCTTGCCTGCCTCGAGTTGCGACAGCAATACCAAGGTCCAGGCGCCGTCCCAGGCAGGTTGGCTGGGGCTGTAGACCCTTTTGAAAGCTTTCTCGAAGCGCCGCCGGCCAGTACCCGTCAGGCTGTAATAGCTGCGCCGGCCAACCTTCTCGGCGGTCAGCCAGCCTTCCTTGGTCAGGCGGAAGATCGACGTGCGAATCAGCCGCTCGTTGATGCCGACCGGCTCCAGCAGGTTGATCAGGCTGCCCAGCCAGACGGTGCCGCCGTGGGGCTCGATGGCGTCGCCGTACAAAGTGATGATCAGCGAACTGGCGCGGATCGGCGTCTGTTCCTGGAAGCGGGTGATCAGGTTGTTCAGTGGGGCGAGATTGCTCATGGGCGAACTGTGCGCGGATAAAGCACCGACTATACCTGTGCGGCGGACCGTCTGACCATGGCGTGACGCTGCCAGGCTCATGCCGGTGCCATACCTTTGGGCCTGACACCGGTGTCTTCCATGCGTGGGCGCTCGGGCTCGGCTTCGTTCAGTGGCAGACATTCAACCATGGTATTCATGCAGCGCTGTGCCAGGTGTTGGTACTCGGCGGTGCCGCGCTGCTTCCAGGCCAGCTCCTGTTCGCTCAGCGAGCGTTTGACCTGGGCTGGCGCGCCCATCACCAGGCTTTGTGCTGCGCATTCGAAACCCGCTTTGACGAATGCGGTGGCCGCGACGATGCAGCGTGGTCCCACTCGGGCACCGTCCATGACCACGGCGTTCATGCCAATCAAGGCGTCTTCACCGATCCGGCAGCCGTGCAACACGGCGCCGTGCCCGACGTGTCCGTTACGTTCGACCACCGTGTCACCGCCGGGAAAGCCATGCATCACACAGGTGTCCTGCAGGTTGGCACCCTCCTCCAGCACGATGCGGCCGAAATCCCCTCGCAGCGATGCCAGTGGGCCCACATAGCAGCGGGGGCCGATGATCACGTCGCCAATCAGCACGGCGCTGGGGTGCACATAGGCTGTGGGATGAACCACGGGCGTCAGGCCGTCCAGTCGGTAGCAAGGCATGGCAAAAGCTCCTGAAGTGATAAGACATTCTGTTAGATCTTGTATCGCATTATGTCGGCCGTCAATTACTCAGTTGATGTATCACTTTTTCTACCGAAACTTACCTTCGGAAACCGTCCGAATTGGGGTTGTAGCCCGCGCTGCACATCGTTATTGCGCCTCTGCAGAGCCGCTATCGTGTTCGTCTTACACCCTAAAAGGATACATCATCGTCATTATGATGTTGCGTAAATGTATCAAATGATGCATATACTGGTGCCACCTGGACGTGACCCCCGCATTACGTCCCTGCAGACAATTCCAAGAAATGCCGGCCCCACGATGTGCCGTGCGTGCAGCCAGAGGAACCCGACATGCCGCGATATCTCGCCGTGCAGGCGCCCGAACAGGGTATCCAGCTCATCACCCTGCAGCGGCCCGAGGCCCTGAACGCCCTGTGCACCGAGTTGCTGGCAGAACTGGCCGCTGCACTCAGGGCGGCTGAGCACGATGAACTGACCCGCGTGGTAATCATCACCGGTGATCGCAAGGCGTTCGCCGCGGGCGCCGATATCCGCGAGATGGCCGAGCGCGATCTGGTGGGCATTCTCAATGACCCGCGCGTTGCGCACTGGCAAGGCATCGCTGCTTTCAGCAAGCCACTGATCGCGGCGGTCGACGGCTATGCCCTGGGCGGTGGGTGTGAGCTGATGATGTGCGCCGACATCGTCATCGCCGGCACCGATGCGCGCTTCGGCCAGCCGGAAATCAACCTCGGCATCATCCCAGGCGCCGGCGGCACCCAACGCCTGCTGCGCGCCGTAGGCAAGCCGCTGGCCATGCAAATGGTCCTGACTGGCGAGACCATCACCGCTCGCCACGCCCTGCAGGCGGGCCTGGTCAGCGAAGTCACCCAGCCCGAATTGACTGTAGAACGCGCCATGCAGGTCGCCCGCAGCATCGCCGCCAAGGCGCCGCTGGCGGTGCGCCTGGCCAAGGAAGCGCTGCTGAAGGCCGCGGACACCGACCTGGCCAGCGGCCTGCGCTTCGAGCGTCATGCCTTCACCTTGCTGGCCGGCACCGCTGACCGCGACGAAGGCATTCGCGCCTTCCAGGAAAAACGCCAGGCCCGCTTCCAGGGCCGCTGATCATCCTTCCCTAGCCTGACGAAGCGAGTCTGTCATGACCTTCCAGCACATCCTGTTTTCCATCGAGGACGGCGTCGCCCTCCTCTCCTTGAACCGCCCCGAACAGCTGAACAGCTTTAATGCCGCCATGCATCTGGAAGTGCGCGAAGCGCTCAAGCAGGTGCGCCAGAGCAGTGATGCACGGGTGCTGCTGTTTACGGCTGAGGGCCGCGGCTTCTGTGCCGGCCAGGACCTGTCCGAGCGCAATGTCGCACCCGGCGCCGAGATGCCGGACCTGGGCGAATCAATCGAACGCTTCTACAACCCGCTGGTGCGTACCCTGCGGGACTTGCCCTTGCCGGTGGTCTGCGCGGTCAATGGCGTGGCAGCCGGCGCCGGTGCCAATATCCCGCTGGCCTGCGACCTGGTGCTGGCGGCCCGGTCGGCAAGCTTCATCCAGGCTTTCTGCAAGATCGGCCTGGTGCCGGACTCCGGGGGTACCTGGCTGCTGCCGCGCCTTGTCGGCATGGCACGGGCCAAGGCCCTGGCCCTGCTGGGCGAACGCCTCGGCGCGGAACAGGCTCAGCAATGGGGGCTGATCCATCGCGTGGTGGATGATGCTGCCCTGCGCGACGAGGCCCTCACCTTCGCCCGCCAGCTCGCCACCCAGCCAACCTATGGCCTGGCCCTGATCAAGCGCGCCCTCAACGCCAGCTTCGACAATGGTTTCGATGAGCAGCTGGAGCTGGAACGCGACCTGCAACGCCTGGCCGGGCGCAGCGAGGACTACCGTGAAGGCGTGAGTGCCTTCATCGACAAACGTACGCCGGTATTCAAGGGGCGTTGAGCATGAGTGCACTTGCAAGCAATACGCCGGTGGCGGTGATCGGCGCGGGCGCGATGGGGGCTGGCATCGCCCAGGTCGCGGCACAGGCCGGCCACCCGGTCAGACTCTACGACAACCGCCCTGGCGCTGCTGTGCAGGCGGTGGCCGGTATCGATCGGCAACTTGCCCGGCTGGTGGAAAAAGGCACCTTGCAGCCCGTCGAACGGGAAGCGATCAGCGCCCGGCTGTGCCCGGTGGAGCGTATTGAAGCCTTGGCCGATGCACGCCTGGTGATCGAGGCCATCGTCGAGAACCTGCACGTCAAGCAAGCGTTGTTCAGCCAGCTGGAAGCCCTGTGTGCTGCCGACTGCATCCTTGCCAGCAACACCTCGTCGCTGTCCATCACCAGCCTCGCCGCCGGGCTGCAACGCCCGCAACAGCTGGTCGGCATGCACTTCTTCAACCCCGCACCGCTGATGGCGCTGGTTGAAGTGGTCTCGGGCCTGGCTACTGCCCCGGCCGTTGCCGCGTGCATTCATGCCACCGCCAAGGCCTGGGGCAAGCAGCCGGTGCATGCGCGCTCCACGCCGGGTTTCATCGTCAACCGCGTGGCGCGGCCATTCTACGCGGAAAGCCTGCGTCTGCTGCAGGAAGGCGCAGCCGATTGCGCAACGCTGGACGCGCTATTACGGGATGCCGGCGGTTTCCGCATGGGCGCGTTCGAGCTGACCGACCTGATTGGCCAAGACGTTAATTACGCGGTCACCTGCTCGGTATTCGAAGCATTTTATGGTGATTCCCGCTTCCAGCCTTCGTTGGTGCAAAAAGAACTGGTCGACGCCGGTCGCCTCGGTCGAAAGAGCGGCCAGGGCTTCTATAGCTATGCCGAGGGGGCCGTGCGTCCGCAGCCGCTTGAGCTGCACAGCCCTGCCTCAGCCGAGGCCTGCGTCGTCGAAGGCCATCTCGGGGTGCTGCAGCCGCTGGTCGAGCGCTTGCGCCGAAGCGGCATCACCGTGACCCAGCGTGCCGGTAGCGGCCTGATTCAGGCAGGCGAAGCCACCATCGCGCTGTCAGATGGCCGCCTGGCCAGCCAGCGTGCGCGGGAGGACGGCCTGCGTAACCTGGTGCTGCTGGACTTGGCACTGGACTACGGTACCGCCACACGCATTGCCATCAGCTGGTCGGCGGACACCAGCGACAACGCCCGTGACCAGGCGGTGGCCTTGCTGCAGCGTGCCGGCCTGCGGATTACCCCTGTCGCCGACCTGCCGGGCCTGGTGGTGCTGCGTACCGTGGCTATGCTCGCCAACGAGGCCGCCGATGCGGTATTGCAAGGCGTCGGCAGCGCCGCCGACATCGACCTGGCCATGCGCGCGGGCGTCAACTACCCCTGCGGCCCGTTGGCCTGGGCCACTCATCTCGGCATCCGCCAGACCCTGCGTGTGCTCGACAACTTGCAGCGCAGCTACGGCGAGAGCCGCTACCGCCCTTCCCTGCTGTTACGCCGCTGCGAAGCCAAAGGAGGCACCCTGCATGACTGAAGTCGAGCTGGCACAAGCCTGTGCCGATGCCATGTACGCCCGCGACCTGGCCACCCAGGGCCTGGGCATCCAGCTGCTGGCCGCTGGCCCCGGCCAGGCATCCCTGCGCATGCCGGTACGCGCCGACATGATCCAGGGCCATGGTACCTGCCACGGCGGCTACCTGTTCGCCTTGGCCGATTCGGCATTTGCTTTCGCCTGCAACAGTTACGACCAGGCCACTGTCGCCCAAGGCTGCAGCATCGATTACCTGGCCCCGGCACTGCGCGATGACCTGCTCACCGCCCAGGCCAGCGAGATCAGCCGCAAGGGCCGCACTGGCCTGTACCAGGTCCGCATCGAGAACCAGCGCGGTGAGTTGCTGGCGATGTTCCATGGCAAATCCTACAAAGTGCGCGGCACCGTGCTGGCGCAGGAGACGCAAGATGACTGAACACACCCTGGCCGACGCCTTGATCATCGACGCCGTACGCACCCCCATTGGCCGATATGCCGGAGCCTTGAGCAGTGTGCGGGCCGATGACCTGGCGGCCATCCCGCTCAAGGCGCTTATCCGCCGCCACCCGCAACTGGAGTGGAAAGCCATCGACGACGTGATCCTCGGTTGTGCCAACCAGGCTGGCGAGGACAACCGCAACGTGGCGCACATGGCCAGCCTGCTGGCCGGGCTGCCCATCGAGGTGCCCGGCACCACCATCAACCGCCTGTGCGGTTCCGGCCTCGACGCCATTGGCACTGCTGCGCGCGCCCTGCGCTGCGGCGAAGCCGGGTTGATGCTGGCCGGCGGCGTGGAGTCGATGTCGCGTGCGCCGTTCGTCATGGGCAAGCCGGAGCAGGCGTTCGGGCGCGCGGCCGAGCTGTTCGACACCACCATCGGCTGGCGTTTCGTCAACCCGTTGCTCAAGGCGGCCTTCGGCACCGATTCCATGCCGGAAACCGCCGAGAACGTTGCCCAGCAGTTCGGCATTTCCCGCACCGACCAGGACGCGTTCGCCCTGCGCAGCCAGCACAAGGCCGCCGCAGCCCAAGCGCGTGGCCGCCTGGCACGGGAAATCGTGCCGGTCGAGGTCGCACAACGCAAAGGCCCGGCCAAAGTGGTCGAGCACGACGAGCACCCGCGTGGTGATACCACCCTGGAGCAACTGGCCAGGCTTGGCACCCCGTTCCGTGAAGGTGGCAGCGTCACCGCCGGCAATGCCTCCGGGGTCAACGACGGCGCCTGTGCGCTGTTGCTGGCCAGCGGCACCGCCGCCCGTCGCCATGGCCTCAAGGCCCGAGGGCGCATCGTCGGCATGGCTGTGGCCGGGGTCGAACCGCGGCTGATGGGCATGGGACCGGTACCGGCTACCCGCAAGGTCCTCGAGCTGACCGGGCTGTCGTTGGCCGACATGGATGTCATCGAACTCAACGAGGCCTTTGCTGCCCAGGGCCTGGCGGTGCTGCGCGAGCTGGGCCTGGCCGATGACGACAAGCGGGTCAACCCCAACGGCGGAGCCATCGCCCTGGGCCATCCGCTGGGCATGAGCGGCGCACGCCTGGTCACCACTGCCCTGCACGAGCTGGAGGAAACCGCCGGGCGCTACGCCCTGTGCACCATGTGCATTGGTGTAGGGCAAGGCATCGCGATGGTCATCGAGCGCCTTTGAGCGGCTCCGACCATCGGCCCGTTACCGAACCGAATGCAGCCGTATATGCTGCGTCCATGACACTCACCGCGCACCTGCAACCGCTGCCGCGCGGCGTACAAGAACAATTCGAGTGAAGCCATGAACATGTACCATGATGCCGATCGTGCCCAGCTGGACCCGATGGAAACCGCCAGCGTCGACGCCCTGCGCCACCACCAGCTGGAGCGCCTGCGCTGGAGCCTGAAGCACGCCTACGACAACGTCCCGCTGTACCGCCAGCGCTTTGCCGAGTGCGGCGCCCACCCTGATGATCTCGAGTGCCTCGAAGACCTGGCGAAGTTCCCCTTCACTGGCAAGAACGACCTGCGCGACAACTACCCCTACGGCATGTTCGCCGTGCCCCAGCAGGAGGTGGTGCGCCTGCACGCCTCCAGCGGCACGACCGGCAAGCCGACGGTGGTCGGTTACACCCAGAACGACATCGATACCTGGGCCAACGTGGTGGCTCGCTCGATCCGCGCTGCTGGCGGCCGCAAGGGCGACAAGGTGCATGTGTCCTATGGCTATGGCCTATTTACCGGCGGGCTGGGGGCGCATTATGGTGCCGAGCGCCTGGGCTGCACGGTGATTCCCATGTCTGGCGGCCAGACCGAGAAGCAGGTGCAGCTGATCCGCGACTTCCAGCCCGATATCATCATGGTCACCCCGTCCTACATGCTCAACCTGGCCGACGAGATCGAGCGCCAGGGCATCGACCCGCACGCGCTCAAGCTGCGCCTGGGCATTTTTGGTGCCGAGCCCTGGACCGACGAGCTGCGTCGCTCGATCGAACAGCGCCTGGGCATCGATGCCCTCGACATCTATGGCCTGTCAGAAATCATGGGCCCGGGGGTGGCGATGGAATGCCTCGAGACCAAGGACGGCCCGACCATCTGGGAAGACCACTTCTACCCCGAGATCATCGATCCGGTCACTGGCCAGGTGTTGCCAGATGGCGAGCTGGGCGAACTGGTATTCACCTCGCTGAGCAAGGAAGCGTTGCCCATGGTGCGCTACCGCACCCGCGACCTGACCCGGTTGTTGCCCGGCACTGCCCGGCCGATGCGGCGGATCGGCAAGATCACCGGTCGCAGCGACGACATGCTCATCATTCGCGGGGTCAATGTGTTCCCGACCCAGATCGAGGAGCAAGTACTAAAAATAAAACAGCTGTCTGAGCTTTATGAAATATATCTGTATCGCAATGGAAATCTGGACAGCGTGGAAGTGCATGTGGAGTTGCGTGCGGAGTGCCAACACCTTGATGAAGGCCAGCGCAAGTTGCTGGTTGGCGAGTTGACCCGGCAGATCAAGACCTACATCGGCATCAGCACCCAGGTACGCCTGCAGCCCTGCGGCACGCTCAAGCGGTCCGAAGGCAAGGCTTGTCACGTATTCGACAAACGGTTGGCCAGCTGATTCATTCAGCTGCCTGTTTGGCCCCGGCATCGTCCGGGGCTTTTTTTGCCTGGAGTTTGCTGGGGGCGCTTTGCGCCCCTTTCGCGACGCAAGGCCGCTCCTACAGCAGATTGCGTTTCTGTGTAGGAGCGGCCTTGCGTCGCGAAAGGGCTGCAAAGCAGCCCCCTCGGCCAGCAAAGCGATACATAAATCTTATTTGATACACGCAAATATGTTTGACGATTAGTTTTGTATCGCTTACAAATGACTCATGCCTTAGCAGGAGTCGCAGCACATGTACGCACAGCTAGTGGAAACCGGAGTCAAGCGCGTCAAGTCGCTGGAAGAGATGTCGCCCGAAGAGCGCAACTTCCAGGAAAAGATCGACGCCGAAATCAAGATCGAAGCCAAGAACTGGATGCCCGAGGCCTACCGCCAGACCCTGATCCGGCAGATCTCCCAACATGCCCATTCGGAAATCGTCGGCATGCTCCCCGAAGGCAACTGGGTGACCCGCGCCCCCAGCCTCAAGCGCAAGCTGCAGCTGATGGCCAAGATCCAGGACGAAGCCGGCCACGGCCTGTACCTGTACAGCGCCATGGAAACCCTGGGCGCCGACCGCGACGAAGAAGTCGCCAAGCTGCACAGCGGCAGGGCCAAGTATTCGAGCATCTTCAACTACCCCACCCTCAGCTGGGCCGACATGGGCGCGGTGGGCTGGCTGGTGGATGGCGCCGCCATCGTCAACCAGGTGGTGCTGCAGCGCACCTCCTATGGCCCTTATTCGCGCGCCATGATTCGCATCTGCAAGGAAGAGAGCTTCCACCAGCGCCAGGGCTACGAAATGCTCCTGACCATGATGCGCCACGGCACCCAGGCCCAGCGCGACATGGTCCAGGACGCCATCAATCGCCTGTGGTGGCCGGCGCTGATGATGTTCGGCCCCAGCGACGAACATTCCCCCAACAGCGCCCAGTCCATGGCCTGGAAAATCAAGCGCCAGACCAACGACGAGCTGCGCCAGCGCTTCATCGACCAGACCGTGCCGCAGCTCGAGCTGCTCGGCTGTACCGCCCCCGACCCCGAGCTGAAGTGGAACGCCGAACGCGGCCACTACGATTTCGGCGAGATCCAGTGGGACGAATTCTACGAAGTGATCAAGGGCAATGGCCCGTGCAACCAGGAACGTATCGCCACCCGGCGCAAGGCTATCGAGGACGGCGCCTGGGTACGCGAGGCGGCGGTGGCCTACGCACGCAAGCAACAGAACAAGAACGCCGCCTGAGCGGCGATTGATGCGGAGATCGAAAATGTCTGTCTGGACCCTCTACGAAGTGTTCGTGCGCAGCAAGCACGGCCTTAACCACAAGCATGTCGGCAGCGTGCACGCTGCCGATGCGGCCATGGCCATCGAGAACGCCCGCGAGCTGTATACCCGCCGCAGCGAGGGGGTAAGCCTGTGGGTGGTACCCTCGGCCCTGATCACCGCCTCCTCCCCCGACGACAAAGACCCGCTGTTCGCCCCGGCGGACGACAAGGTCTATCGCCATGCCAGCTTCTACGAACTGCCCGACGAAGTCGGGCACATGTGAGGTTGGCCATGCACAAGCACGATCTGATTCCCTACCTGCTGCTGCTCGGCGACAGTGCCCTGGTGCAGGGCCAGCGCCTCTGCGAATGGTGTGGCCGGGCCCCGGCCATCGAAGAAGAACTGGCCCTGATGAACGTGGGCCTCGACCTGGTCGGCCAGGCGCGCAACTGGCTGGAATATGCCGCCGAGCTGCTGGATGACGGCCGCGACGCCGATGCCCTCGTCTTCCGTCGCGACGAGCGGGCCTACCGCAACCTGCTGCTGGTCGAGCAACCCAATGGCGATTTCGCCGTGACCATGACCAAGCAGTTCCTTTATGACACCTGGCATTTCGCTGTGCTCCAGGGCCTGGCCGGTTCTCGCGACGAGCGAATTGCCGGTATCGCTGGCAAAGCCCTGAAAGAAGTCACCTACCACCTGCGCCGTTCCAGCGAATGGGTACAGCGCCTGGGTGGCGGCACCGAAGAAAGCCGCCAGCGCATGCTTTCCGCCATCCCGGCCCTGTGGCGCTTCACCGTTGAACTCACGGCCGGCAGCGACAACGAGGTACGACTGGCCCATGCAGGTATCGCCGCCGATCCGGCCAGCGTCGGCGCAGGCTGGCTGAAGCAGGTTGGCGAAGTCTTCGCTTCAGTCGAGCTGCCGCTGCCCAAAGCTGCCAGCCAGTTCTACCTGGATGGCCGCAGAGGTCTTCACACCGAGCACCTTGGTCTGCTGCTGGCCGAGATGCAGTTCCTGCCAAGGGCCTACCCCGATGCAACCTGGTGAGCTGATTGCCGGCGACCGTGGCGCCCGCGCAGCACGCGCGGACGACCTGGCACGTGCCTGGGCGGTGCTGGCCCAGGTCATGGACCCGGAAGTGCCGGTGGTCAGCGTGGTCGACCTGGGCATCGTCCGTGGCCTCGACTGGCGTGCTGGCCATCTGCACCTGGTAGTGACGCCGACCTACTCCGGCTGCCCGGCCACCGAGGTGATCGAGGCGGATATTTGCCTGGCGTTGGAGCAGGCGGGTTTCCCGGCGCCTGCGCTGGAGCGCCGGCTGACGCCGGCCTGGACGACCGACTGGATCAGCGAACTGGGCCGCGAACGCCTGCGAGCCTATGGCATCGCCCCGCCGCAAGCCAGTAGCAGCAAGCGCAGCCTGCTCGGCGAGGCGCCCCAGGTGTGCTGCCCGCAGTGCGGCAGCGCCCAGACCGAATTGCTCAGCCAGTTCGGCTCCACCGCTTGCAAGGCACTGTACCGCTGCCGCGAGTGCCTGGAGCCGTTCGACTATTTCAAATGCCTTTGAGCCGTGGAGAACGCCATGAGCCCGTTTCACAGCCTGACCATCAAGCAAGTGCGCAACGAGACCCGTGATGCGGTATCGATTGCCTTCGACGTGCCCGAGCACCTGTGCGAGACGTTCCGCTTCACCCAGGGCCAGTACCTGGTCATGCGTACCCAGCTGGACAACGAAGAAGTCCGCCGCTCCTATTCCATCTGCAGCGCCGTGCAGGACGGCGAGCTGCGCGTGGCGGTCAAGCGCGTGCCTGGCGGACGTTTCTCGGCGTTTGCCAATGACGTGCTCAAGGCCGGCCAGCAGCTGGACGTGATGCCGCCGTCGGGCAGCTTCTTCGTGCCGCTGGACACGGCTCGCCAGGGCAACTACCTGGGGGTCGCCGCCGGCAGCGGCATTACCCCGATCCTGTCGATCATCGCCACCACCCTGGCCAGCGAGCCGCACAGCCGCTTCACCCTGCTGTACGGCAACCGCTCCAGCTCCGGGGCGCTGTTCCGCGACAAGCTCGAAGACCTGAAGAACCGTTACCTCGACCGCCTGAACCTGATTTTCGTGTTCAGCCGCGAACAGCAGGATGTCGACCTGTACAACGGCCGCATCAATGCCGACAAGTGCGGCCAGCTGTTCTCGCGCTGGCTGGATGTAGCCAGCCTGGATGCGGCGTTCATCTGTGGCCCTCAGGCGATGACCGAGACCGTACGCGACAGCCTCAAGGCCAATGGCATGGCCAAGGACCGCATCCACTTCGAACTGTTTACCGCCGCCGGCAGCGAAGCCCGACGCGAGGCCCGCGAAGCGGCGCGCCAGGTGGACTCGGCGCTCAGTCACATCACCGTGATCAGCGACGGCCGCGCACTTACCTTCGACCTGCCACGCAACACCCAGAACGTGCTTGACGCCGGCAATGCCATCGGCGCCGAGCTGCCGTACTCGTGCAAGGCTGGGGTGTGTTCCACCTGCAAGTGCCGGGTCATCGAAGGCGAGGTGGAAATGGACAGCAACCATGCCTTGGAGGATTACGAAGTGGCGGCCGGGTACGTGCTGTCGTGCCAGACCTACCCGGTAAGCGACAAGGTGGTGCTCGACTTCGACCAGCTGTAGGCCCAAGCCCCTCTCAGGCTGCTGACGCGGTTTGTGTGGGAGCAGCCTCGTGTCGCGAAAGGGCCGTAACGCGGCCCCAGGATCCCGGCCCTGATCATGGATTGCCGGGGCTGCTGCGCAGCCCTTTCGCGACACAAGGCCGCTCCTACAAAGGCCGCTCCAACAACAATGCAACACCCGCGTGACCTCAACAAAACAATTACAACACCCAGAGATCGCAACCCATGACCCCCGAACGCATCGAAAGCATCGTCAACCACCCCGACTTCCAGCACCTGGTGCGGCGCAAACGCCGCCTCAACGGCGGCCTGACGCTGGCCATGCTGGTGACCTACTATGGCTTCGTCCTGCTGGTGGCGTTTTCCCCCAGCACCCTCGGCCAGTCCCTCCGCGGTGGCGTGACTACCGTCGGCATGCTGGTGGGCGTGCTGATGGTACTGCTGTCCTTCGGACTGACCGGCATCTACGTGCATCGTGCCAACAACGTGCTCGACCCGCTCAACGACAAGGTCAAGCAGGAGTGCGCACAATGAACTGGACAGCCATCTCGATGTTCATGGTGTTCGTCTGCTTCACCCTGCTGGTCACCCGCTGGGCTGCGCTGCGCACCCGCTCGGCCAGTGACTTCTATACCGCCGGCGGAGGCCTGAGCGGCATGCAGAACGGCCTGGCCATCGCCGGCGACATGATCAGCGCCGCCTCGTTCCTGGGCATTTCGGCGATGATGTTCATGAACGGCTACGACGGCCTGCTGTACGCGCTGGGCGTGCTCGCCGGCTGGCCGATCATCCTGTTCCTGATTGCCGAACGCCTGCGCAACCTGGGCAAGTACACCTTCGCCGACGTGGTCAGCTACCGCCTGGCACAGACCCCGGTGCGCCTCACCTCGGCGTTCGGCACCCTGGTGGTGGCGCTGATGTACCTGGTGGCGCAGATGGTCGGCGCCGGCAAGCTGATCGAACTGCTGTTCGGCATCAGCTACCTGTATGCGGTAATGCTGGTCGGCGTGCTGATGGTCGCCTACGTCACCTTCGGTGGCATGCTCGCCACCACCTGGGTGCAGATCATCAAGGCGGTGATGCTGCTGTCGGGCACCAGCTTCATGGCATTCATGGTGCTCAGGCACTTCGGCTTCAGCACCGAGGCGATGTTCGCCAGTGCCGTGGCCGTGCATGCCAAGGGCCAGGCGATCATGGCCCCGGGCGGTTTGCTGTCCAACCCGGTGGATGCCATTTCGCTGGGGTTGGGCATGATGTTCGGCACGGCCGGCCTGCCGCATATCCTGATGCGCTTCTTTACCGTCAGCGATGCCAAGGAAGCGCGCAAGAGCGTGTTCTATGCCACCGGCTTCATCGGCTATTTCTACTTGCTGCTGATTGTCATCGGCTTTGGCGCCATCGTCAAGGTCGGCACCGAGCCCACCTACCGCGATGCCACCGGCGCGATCATCGGCGGTGGCAACATGGTCGCCGTGCACCTGGCCCAGGCGGTGGGCGGCAACCTGTTCCTCGGTTTCATCTCCGCCGTGGCCTTCGCCACCATCCTCGCCGTGGTTGCCGGCCTGGCGTTGTCCGGGGCTTCGGCCGTATCCCACGACCTGTATGCCTGCGTGATGCGCCAGGGCAAGGCCAGCGAGCAGGATGAAATGCGTGTGTCGCGCCTCGCCACCCTGTTGATCGGTTTGCTGGCGGTGATCCTCGGCCTGCTGTTCGAGTCGCAGAACATCGCCTTCCTCTCCGGCCTAGTGTTGGCGGTGGCGGCCTCGGTCAACTTCCCGGTACTGCTGCTTTCGATGTTCTGGAAAGGCCTGACCACCCGTGGCGCAGTGTGCGGCAGCATGGCCGGGCTGGTCTCGGCAGTGCTGCTGGTAGTGCTGGGCCCGGCGGTGTGGGTCAATGTGCTGCATCACGAAAAGGCACTGGTCCCCTACAGCAACCCCGCGCTGTTCTCCATGAGCCTGGCGTTCCTCGGCGCCTGGGCGTTCTCGGTCACCGACAATTCCGCACGCGCCAGCCAGGAACGTGGCCGCTACCTGGCGCAGTTCATCCGTTCCATGACCGGTATCGGCGCTGCCGGCGCCAGCAAGCACTGACTCCAAGGAAGAACAACCATGTCGGGTAAAACAACAACAATGAACCGTACACACTTCATGTCGGCCGCCTGGCTGGCCACCCTGGCCCTGCCGCTGCCGGCGCTGGCCGACTTCGTCGGTGACAGCCACGCCCGGCTGGAGCTGCGCAACCACTACCTCAACCGCGACTTCCGCCAGAGCAACGCGGCGCAGGCCAAGGCCGAGGAATGGGGCCAGGGCTTCACCGCCAAGCTGGAATCGGGCTTCACCGAGGGCACGCTCGGCTTTGGCATCGATGCCATGGGGCAACTGGGTATCAAGCTCGACTCCAGCCGCGACCGTCGCAACACTGGCCTGCTGCCCTTTGGCCCGAACAGCCATGAGCCGGTCGACGACTACAGTGAACTGGGCCTGACCGGCAAACTGCGGCTGGCCAAGAGCACCCTGCGCCTGGGCACCCTGCAACCGATCCTGCCAGTGGTGGTGTACAACGACACCCGCCTGCTGGCCTCCACCTTCCAGGGCGGCCTGCTGACCAGCCAGGACCTCGCCGGCCTGACCTTCAACGCCGGCCGCCTGAGCAAGGCCAACCTGCGTGACTCCTCGGGCCGCGATGACATCGGCTACGGCGCCGCCAGCAGCGACCATCTCGACTTCGGCGGCGGCAGCTATGCCATCACCCCGCAAACCAGCGTCAGCTACTACTACGCCAAGCTCGAGGATATCTATCGCCAGCAGTTCGTCGGCCTGGTCGATACCCGCTCGCTGGGCGAGGGCCTGAGCCTGCGCAGCGACTTGCGCTACTTCGACAGCCGCGAAGACGGCGCCGAGCGTGCCGGCACCATCGACAACCGCAACTTCAACGCCATGTTCACCCTCGGTGTGCGGGCCCACAAGTTCACCGCCACCTGGCAACAGATGTCCGGTGACAGCGCGTTCCCGTTCGTCAACGGTGGCGACCCGTTCACCGTCAACCTGGTTACCTACAACACCTTCACCCGCGCCGGCCTGGATTCCTGGCAACTGCGCTACGACTACGACTTCGTCGCCCTGGGCATTCCCGGCCTGAGCTTCATGACCCGCTACACCGACGGCCGCCACGCCGAAACCGCCACGCTCAGCAACGGCCGTGAGCGCGAGCGCGACACCGACATCACCTACGTCATCCAGAGCGGCCCGTTCAAGGACGTCAGCCTGCGCTGGCGCAACGTCACCTTCCGCTCTGGCAATGGCCTGACCAACGCCGTGGACGAAAACCGCCTGATTATCGGCTACACCCTGGCGCTGTGGTAACAGCGCCCTCCCCACCTCTGAACAGCATGGAGAACAGTATGTCTGCCGCCCCTACCCTGCAAAGCTTCATCGCCGGCCGCTGGCTCGGCCAGCACGGCGCCCAGGCCTTGCGCAGCGCCCTCGACGGCCACGTGCTCGCCTATAGCCATGAGGAACGCCCGGACTTCGCCGAGGCCGTGGATTTCGCCCGGGCCCGTGGCCTGGCCAGCCTGATGGGCATGGACTTCCAGCAGCGCGCTGCGCGCCTGAAAGCCCTCGCCTTGTACCTGGCCGAGCGCAAGGAGCAGCTCTACGCCCTGTCCCACCACAGCGGCGCCACCCGTGCCGACAGCTGGATCGACATCGAAGGTGGCAATGCCACGCTGTTCTCGTACGCCGGCATCGGCAGCCGCGAATTACCGTCGGGCAACCTGGTGCACGAAGGCCCGGCCATGCCGTTGGGCAAGCAAGGCCACTTCGCCGGCAGCCATATCCTGGTGCCGCGCGCCGGCGTGGCGGTGCACATCAACGCCTTCAACTTCCCCATCTGGGGCATGCTGGAGAAATTCGCCCCTACCTTCCTGGCCGGCATGCCCTGCATCGTCAAGCCGGCGACCTCGACCAGCTACCTGACCGAAGCCGTGGTGCGCCTGATGCATGCCTCTGGCCTGTTGCCGGAAGGCAGCCTGCAACTGGTAATCGGCAGTACCGGCGACCTGCTCGACCGCCTGCAGGGCCAGGACGTGGTGACCTTCACCGGTTCTGCCGACACCGCCGCGAAGCTGCGCGTCACGCCTAACCTGGTGCGCAACTCGGTGCCGTTCAGCGCCGAAGCCGACTCGTTGAACTGCGCCATCCTCGGCCCGGACGTGACCCCGGACAGCGAGGAATTCGAGCTGTACATCAAGGAAGTGGTGCGGGAAATGACCACCAAGGCCGGGCAGAAGTGCACCGCCATCCGCCGCGCCATCGTCCCGGCCAAGCACATCGATGCGGTTGCCACGCGCCTGCGCGAGCGGCTCGCCAAGGTGGTGGTCGGCGACCCTTCGCTGGAAGGCGTGCGCATGGGCGCCCTGGCCTCTCATGACCAGCAGCACGACGTGGCCGAGCGCGTGCGCAGCCTGTTGCACAGTTGCGACCAGCTGTTCGGCGCCAGTGACGGCTTTGCGCCACGTGGCGAGGGTGTGGCCGAAGGTGCGTTCTTCGCCCCGACCCTGCTGCAGGCGCGCGACCCGCATGCCGAGGGTGGTGCCCACGATATCGAAGCGTTCGGCCCGGTCAGCACCCTGATGGCCTATGACGACCTCGACGAAGCCCTGGTGCTGGCCGCCCGTGGCAAAGGCAGCCTGGTGGCCACCCTGGTCACCGCCGAGCGCAGCATCGCCGCCAAGGCCATCCCGGCCGCCGCTGCCTGGCATGGCCGGCTGCTGGTGCTCGACCGCGAAGCGGCCAAGGAATCCACCGGCCACGGCTCGCCATTACCGCAACTCAAGCACGGTGGCCCGGGCCGCGCCGGCGGTGGCGAAGAGCTGGGTGGCCTGCGTGCGGTCAAGCACTACTTGCAACGCGCTGCGGTGCAGGGATCGCCAAGCATGCTCACAGCGGTTACCGGCGAGTACGTGCGCGGTGGCGCAGTGATCGAAAGCGAAGTGCACCCGTTCCGCCGTTACTTCGAGCAACTGCGCATCGGCGAATCGCTGCTCACCCACCGCCGCACCGTGACCGAAGCCGACCTGGTCAACTTCGGCTGCCTGTCGGGCGACCACTTCTACATGCATTTCGACGAGATCGCCGCCAGGGAATCGCAGTTCGGCAAGCGTATCGCCCACGGTTACTTCGTGTTGTCGGCGGCAGCCGGGCTGTTCGTGTCCCCGGGTGCAGGGCCGGTATTGGCCAACTACGGCCTGGATACCCTGCGCTTCATCAACCCGGTGGGCATCGGCGATACCATCCAGGCGCGGCTGACCTGCAAGCGCAAGATCGACCAGGGCAAGACCAGCCCGCTGGGGCAACCGCAGGGTGTGGTGGCATGGGACGTCGAGGTCACCAACCAGCTGGGCGAGCTGGTGGCGAGCTACGACATTCTGACCCTGGTGTTGAAAATGCCGGGGGCATGACCGCTGCCATTGGTCGGCCTTTGCCTCGACGCGACCGATCGGTCCCGACGTCGGCGGGTTCTGATGGCATGAGGGGTGGTCAATGGCTTCGCCTCTCACTCCTGTGTTGGCCCGCCAGCCTGGCGGGCCTTTTTTACCGAAACGGAGGCCGAGGGCATGAACGACAAGCAGTGGACGGGCGGCGGCAATGCGCAGGATGACTGGCCGGAACTGGATCCGGACGCGCGCAACGACAAGGTGGACGACCCCGATACCGACCCGAACCTGACGGATGATGACCAGAACCGGCCTGGGGTGCCTGCCAGCGATCCTGAATCCGGGGCCTGAGCTGCCCGGGTGGCGGCGAAATCGGGTCAGGCAGTGGTAACAGGGTCTTCCAGCGACTGGCCAGGCTTGCTGCCGGAGGCTCGCCAGCTGACCTCTGTCACCCCATAGCGTTCGGCCATGGGTTTGCTCACCTTGCGGATCTTCTCGCGGCCGAACTTGGGGATGATGCCGATACCGGCGTCGCAGCTGGCCCAATGCCAGGCTTCGGCATTGTCCATACGTTCCAGGCGGATGATGAAGCTGCGCGGTTTGCCGTGTAACCGGTAGTCGATGATGTACAACTGCGGATTAGGCATCGCGTGGCCCTCCTCTTTTCCATGGATGACTTCGTGTTGAGTCGAGCGCGCCGCGAAGATTCAAAAAGATTGTGAAACGCTTCGCAACAAAGGTGGCCCAGCGCAATGTGCGCCGGGCCACCGCCGCTGTTGCCAGCCGCTGCGTTACTGGTTGCGGCCGCCGCCGTGGCTGTTCTGGCCACCTTTGCGGCCTGCTTCCGAGGCGCGTTCGCGGTCATTGGCGAAATTGCCGCCGGAGGCCTGGCCACCTTTCTGCCCGGCGCGGGACGCTTTTTCGCGGTCGTTGGCGAAATTGCCCGGGTTGGTTTCCTTGGTGCCGCCACGTTGGCTGGTTTGATCTTGATCGCGAGCCATGTCGTTTCTCCTTGCGGTTGGAATGGTAGTCACGGTCGTATACCGTGCCCTTACTCCGAGCCCAGGCGGCGCTGGGCGCTCACTCCAATGCGTGGTTTGTGGACGAGTGGCGCCAAATGACTGGCAGGTCGCAAATTGGCGCACTGCCTTTTGGCTCTCTGTCCAACCCCTCGCGATTGCCGCGCCAGCCTGCCTATAATGGCCTTTCACAAGCCCGGCGATGCGTCGATGGGCCGTCTGTCAGGTCTGTACAAGGCACCGCCATGAAGTCGTCTGCTAACCAGCCCGCCTCGCCGCAAAACCCCAACCTGAGCCCAAGCCATCTGGACTTCCCCGTGGTCGGCATAGGCGCCTCGGCAGGTGGCCTCGAGGCCTTGTGCACGTTGTTCCGGCAAATGCCGGCCGATTCTGGCATGGCCTTCGTCATCGTCCTGCACCTGTCTCCCGATCACCAGAGTGTGGCGGACCGCATCATCCAGGAAACCACCGCGATGCCGGTGCGCCAGGTGACCGAGCCAGTGCCGATCGAGCGCAACCATGTGTACGTGATATCGCCCGCCAACCGCTTGTCGACCAATGACGGTTACCTGCGGGTGACCCCAGCCAACCGGCGGCGCGGCGACCACGTGGCCATCGACCTGTTCTTTCGCGACCTGGCTGACGTGCACAAGGACCATGCCTTTTGCGTGGTGCTGTCCGGTAGCGGTGCCGACGGCGCGGTCGGGCTGTCGCGCATCAAGGAGCAAGGCGGCGTCACGCTGGTGCAGGCGCCCGATGACGCACAGTACGACAGCATGCCCCGCGCGGCCATAGACACCGGTATGGTCGATATCGTCCTGCCGGCCGCGGAAATCCCCCAGAAACTGCTGGAGCTATGGCAGAACGCTAGCCAGGTAAAGCTGCCGCGGATCGATGACGATACCCTGCCACCCGCGCTGGGCAGTCGCGCAGGCGACCCGCAGGCCTCCGAGCCGCTGCTGGAGGAGATTCTCCTGCAGTTGCGCAGTGTCACCGGGCATGACTTCCAGCATTACAAGCGCGCCACCGTGCTGCGGCGCATCGAGCGCCGGCTGCACGTGACCGGGCAGGCCGACCTTGGCGCCTACCTGCGCTACCTGGAAGACCACCGCGAAGAGGCCACGGCCTTGTTGGCCGACATGCTGATCGGTGTCACCAACTTCTTCCGTGACCGCGAGGCCTTCGAGGCGCTGGAACGCCATGTGCTGCCGCAGCTGGTCAGCGAGCCCGAGCCAACCGAGGGCGCTGGCGAAATACGCATCTGGTCGGCCGGCTGCTCCACCGGCGAAGAAGCCTACAGCCTGGCCATGCTCGCCTGCGAGCAACTGGCCGTGGAACAGCGAGCCAGCCAAGTCCAGGTGTTTGCCACCGACCTCGATGAGCGTGCCATCAGCATTGCCCGGGGTGGTTCGTATCCGGAGGCGATCGTCACCGACGTGCCACCCTCGCGGCTGCGCCAGTTCTTCGTCAAGGAAGACCAGCACTACCGGGTACGCAAGGAAATTCGCGAGAAAGTCCTGTTCGCCCGGCACAACCTGCTGTCCGACCCGCCGTTCTCGCAGATCGGCCTGATCGTCTGCCGCAACCTGCTGATCTACCTCGACCGCGAGATCCAGCAGGACATTCTGCAGATGTTCCATTTCGCCTTGCGGCCCGGGGGGTTCCTGTTCCTGGGCTCAGCCGAGTCTGCCGACCTGGCCAGTGAACTGTTCGCCGTGGTCGACAAGCGCAACCGTATCTACCGAGCCCGCGACGTCAGCACCCTGGGCCGCCGCTCGGGCCGCCAGTTGCCGGGGCCGGACCTCACCAGCCCGCCCCAGGTCGCACGCGGGCAGGACAAGCCCGGGCGCAAACCCGTCTACGCCGAAGTGCACCACCGGGCCTTGGCGCGCCGGAACCCGCCCAGCCTGATCATCGACGGCGAAGGTACGATCCTGCACCTGAGCGAGGGCGTTGGCCGCTTCATGCAACTGGCCGGCGGTGAACTCAGTCGTAACCTGTTGAGCCTGGTGCTGCCGAGCTTGCGCCTGGCCCTGCGCAGCACCTTGTTCCAGGCCCGCCAGGGTACCGAGGCGGTGACCTCGCGGCCGGTGGAACTCGGCGAAGGTGCCGACCGGGTGCAGGTGGAAATCACCGTGCAGCCGCACAAGGACCAAGTGAGCGCTGGCGAATACCTGCTGGTGGTTTTCGAAGAGCGCGCAGCCGGCCCGTCGTTGCCCATTGCCGAGTCGCTTCGCCAGACCGACAGCATGGTCTTGCACAACCTCGAGCACGAGCTGCAGCGCACCCGCCTGCAATTGCAGGAAACCATCGAACAATGGGAAATCTCCAGCCAGGAACTGACCGCCTCCAATGAAGAAATGCAGGCCATCAACGAAGAACTGCGCTCTGCCAGCGAAGAGCTGGGCACCAGCAAGGAAGAGCTGCAGTCGATCAACGAGGAATTGCTGACGGTCAACTTCGAGCTGAAGAACAAGGTCGAGGAAACCGACAAGGTCAACGATTACCTCAGCAACCTGATCGCCAGTACCGATATCGCCACGGTGTTCGTCGACCGCAACCTGCATATCCGCTGGTTCACCCCGCGTGCCACCGACTTGTTCAACATGCTGCCGGTCGACACCGGCCGCTCGCTGCTCGACATCACCCATCGCCTCGACTACCCCGCGCTGGCCGAGGATGCCCGTACCGTGGCCCAGGGCGAACACATCATCGAACGCGAGGTCGGCGGCCACGACCAACGCTGGTATCTGGCGCGGTTGCTGCCGTACCGCTCGAGCGAGCAGGACAGCGATGGCACGGTGCTGACCTTCATCGACATCAGCAAGAGCCGGGCGGCGGAGGAACGCGTGCGCCTGGGTGAGGAGCGCATGCGCGTGGTGGCCGAAAGCACCCACGATTTCGCCATCATCCTGCTCGACGAACAGGGCCTGATCACCGACTGGAACACTGGCGCCAGCCTGATGTTCGGCCACAGCAAGGCGGATGTGCTGGGCCAGCATTACCGCTTGATCTTCACCGAAGAGGACCGTGCGCGCGGCGTTCCCGAACAGGAACTGCATGCCGCCCGGGTCAATGAGCGCGACCAGGACGAGCGCTGGCATGTGCGCAAGGATGGCAGCCGCTTCTACTCCAGCGGCGAGATATCCCAGCTCAAGGGCAGCACCCTGCGCGGCTTCGTGAAGATCGCCCGCGACCTCACGGGGCACAAGCGCCGGCATGACGAGCAGAGCAAGCAACTGGCCGAGTCGCAGAGCAGCAGCCACATGAAGGACGAGTTTTTCGCCATCATGTCCCACGAACTCAAGCACCCGCTCAACCTGATCCAGCTCAATGCGGAAATCCTCCGGCGCTTGCCGACGATCGCCCACAGCGCAGCGGCGAGCAAGGCTGTGGCCAGCATCCGCGAGGCGGTCAACAGCCAGGCGCGAATCATCGACGACTTGCTCGATGTCGCCCGTATTCGTACCGGCAAGCTGAAGCTCAAGACCGAAGCGGTGGATATCCGCGCCATCCTGCAGGGCATCCATGCACTGGTGCAGAGTGAACAACCTGCCTGCAATGTGCTCCTGGAGCTGCCGGCTGACGGCTTGCCCTTGATTATCGAAGGCGACAGCACGCGGCTGGAACAGGTGGTCTGGAACCTGCTGAACAACGCGCTCAAGTTCAGCCCGCCGGGTGGCCTTGTCCGCTTGGTATTGAGCCATGATCAAGCGCAGGTATGGCTGCGCGTCATTGACCAGGGGGTTGGCCTGACAGCAGATAGCCTGGAGCACATTTTCGACCTGTTCAGCCAGGCCGCACCGCAAGTGGGCGACCATCCGCGCGAAGGCCTGGGTATTGGCCTGTCCCTGGTTCGCCAGTTGGTCGAAGCCCACGGTGGTAGGGTGAGTGCTGATTCGGCAGGCATCGGCCAGGGCTGCACCTTCACCGTCAGCCTGCCCTGCTCGGACAGCGGTCAGCGCCCCGCCGTGGCGCCAGCGGATGCGACAACCGATGGCCGCTTGAGCGGCATCCGGGTCCTGTTGGTCGACGATTCGCCAGACGTGCTGGAAGTGATGCAGCAGTTGTTGGAAATGGAGTGCGCCGAGGTCAGTGCGTTCAGCGATCCACGCCAGGCGCTGGAAGCAGCCGCGGCCGCCAGCTACGACATCATTCTGTCTGACATCGGCATGCCGGTCATGGACGGCCACGCCCTGATCAAAGCCTTGCGTAGCCTGAGCCACTTGCAGCACACCCCGGCGATCGCCTTGACGGGCTACGGCGCCAGCGCCGACCAGCACAAGTCACGCCAGTCGGGCTTCGACCGGCATTTGAACAAGCCGGTCGGTTACGACGAACTGGTCGAGGCGATCGAGGCCCTGTACGGGTCCTTGCCCTACTGACCACCCATCTTGTTCTGTTCATATAAACACAACGTTCATTGCGCGCCTGGTGACTAATTCCGTATAGGAATAGCTTCACCAGGAGGTCGCATGAAACCGGTCAAAGCACGCGCAACCGTTATTTGCCGTCACGCCAAGCACGCCCATAAATGGCTCTGGGTCAGAAAACCCAAAGCCCCGTGGACCCTGCCAGGCGGCAAAGTCGAGCCCGGCGAAACGCCAGTGCAGGCGGCCGAGCGCGAGCTGCTTGAAGAAACTGGCTTGCAAGCCGAAACAATGACCTTGTTGATGCGCCACGAAACCCCAGAGCGCATGCATTATGTCTTCGAAGCCGAGTTCGCCGACGCGCCCCACCCCACCGCCCAGCACGAAATTGCCGACTGCTGCTTCGCCCATATCGACCAGGTGCCGATGCTCAAGGATGACATCAAGCTGCTGATCCGCTCGCTGCTGGCCTGTGACCAGGCCACAGCCGCTTCCATTCGCTAGCGCATGGCACCGGCGCAGCCGGTGCCGTTGTTCAGGCCGTGGCCTAGTCAGGCGTGCACGCTCCACTGGCAGGCATCGGCTTCGATGGGCAGTTCGTCTATGGCGTGGATCATGCCGCTCTCCAGCGCCTCGCGCGGGCCCAGAATGCGCGGATAGGCCATCAGGTAACGGGGCACGTCCAGCACCTCGCTGCTGCCCTCGGTCCGCTCGGCGACAATCTGCGCGTACAGGCGCAAATCGTAATCCAGGCTCATGGCGTATTCGGCCATGCGCGAATGGTCCACCGAACCGTGCAGGGTCCAGTGGAACGGATGGAACAGGAACTTGCTGTGGGCGCAGGCGGTACGGTGCTCGCCGGCCAGGAACAGAATGTTACCCATCGACTCCACGGTCCCCAGGTTATGCGTGTGCAGGGGGATCGGCAGCCCGCGCAGGAAGTTGTACAAGGTGAAGCCATAGCTGCATTCACCACCCATGGTGGCGATGTTCAGCTGCAGCAGCTCGGCGCCCTGTTGCAGGGCTTTGGCACAGGTGCCGATGAGATTGCCACAGGTGGAAGAATTGATCGGGCCGGTAAAGTGGATGATGTGTCTGGGCATGCTTGCCTCCAGGTGTCAGCGGTGTTCATTCCAGTGAAATGGGCAGGCCTTCAGTCTGCGGGCGGGTCACTGCGCTGCACGCGACCCTCCTCGCGCTCGCCCATGCGTTGGTACTGCTTGCGCAGCGCATGCAGTTCGGCAGGGTCCATGTCCTCCAGGTCGAGCAGCGCCTTGTGCGCGCGTCTGGTCGTGCGCAGCAGTTCGTTGATCTTGATGTGCAGTTCGTCGTTGTCGCGGTTTTGCGTGTTCTGGATGAGGAACACCATCAGGAACGTGATGATGGTGGTCGAGGTGTTGATCACCAGTTGCCAGGTGTCGTTGTAATCAAACAACGGCCCGGTCAAGGCCCAGGCCATTATCAGCAATAGGGCAATGGCGAAACTCAGCGGGCGGCCGGTCCAGTTCGCCAGCCATTGCGCGAAACGGTCGAATTTCATGGCATCGCTCCTCACCGTAACCACAGCGGGGGCAGCATCCACCACCCTCAGGCTGCTAAAGGGTGGAATCGCCGCTGGCGGCAAAGTTCAATCCGGCGCTGGCTGCGCCGTCGATCAATCCTGCTTGAACCCTCGCACGGCTGCACCGGTCGCAACTGATGAACTGGTGCAACAAGCAATTAGGAGGCAGCGTGAGCGAAGTGCGCATTGGCATTTCAGGATGGCGCTACGGCCCCTGGCGCAAGGACTTCTACCCCAAGGGCTTACCCCAGGACGACGAGCTGGCGTTTGCTTCGCGGGCAGTGAATACCATCGAGATCAATGGGTCGTTCTATAGCTTGCAGACACCAGAGCGCTATCGCAGCTGGGCTCAGGCGACCCCGGAAGATTTCGTCTTCTCGGTCAAGGCACCGCGCTACATCACCCATATACGGCGCCTGAAGAATATCGAACAGCCGCTGGCCAACTTCTTTGCATCCGGCCCTCTGCTGCTCGGGGACAAGCTGGGGCCGTTCCTGTGGCAGTTCCCGCCCAGCATGAAGTTCGATGAAGCGCTGTTCCAGGCGTTTCTCGAACGGCTGCCGCACGACCGCGCCGCTGCGCGTCGGTGTGCCGAAGGATGTGCCGAGCGCCTGCAAGGCAACGGCGGCACCGCCATCGAGGGCAACCGGCGCCTGCGCCATGCGGTGGAAATACGCCATGAGAGTTTCCTCTGCGAAGCCTTCGTGCACCTGCTGCGCAAGCATCAGGTGGCGCTGGTGGTGGCCGACAGTGCCGGTAAATGGCCGTACGTGGAAGACGTGACTGCCGACTTCGTCTACATGCGCCTGCATGGCGACGTCGAGTTGTACAGCAGCGGTTATACGTCACGCGCGTTGCGCCGCTGGAAAGAGCGCATCGTGCACTGGAGCGAAGGCCGCCAGGCCGAGGACGCCGAGCTGATCGTGCCCGGGCCGCCGCCAAGTCATCGGCCGCGTGACGTCTATTGCTATTTCGACAATGACCAGAAGGTGCACGCTCCCTATGACGCCCGACGCCTGCTGGAAAAGCTCCATCTGGATCACCACCTGATGACTGAACCCGGCGTGGAACCCGAGGTGGACCTGTGAACAAGACCTTGCCCACCCCCCGTTGCATCATCGACAAGATCACCGCCGTGCATCGGCTGAACGTGCTTACGCTCAACGTGCACAAGGGGTTCACCTTCTTCAACCGGCGTTTCATTCTGCCCGAGCTGCGCGAAGCCGTACGCGCCACCGGCGCCGACCTGGTGTTCCTGCAGGAAGTGCACGGCAGCCACCAGCAGCATGCCATCCGTCACCCGGCATGGCCGGACACGCCGCAATACGAATTCCTGGCCGACAGCATGTGGCCGCAGTTCGCCTATGGACGCAACGCCGTCTACCCGCATGGCGATCACGGCAATGCGCTGCTGTCGAAGTTCCCGATTACCCGCTTCGACAACCTGGACGTTTCTGTCCACGGCAACGAACAGCGCGGCCTGCTGCATTGTCAACTGGAGGTGCCCGGGCATGAACAGGTGCATGCCGTGTGCGTGCACCTCGGCCTGCGCGAGGCGCATCGGCAGAGCCAGGTGAAACTGTTGCTGGAATTGCTCGACCGTCTGCCAGCACACGCGCCGGTGATCATCGCCGGTGACTTCAATGACTGGCGGCTCAAGGCTGATGCGGTGCTGTCCCGGCGCCTGGTCGAAGCCTTTGGCGAGCGGTTCGGTACCCCAGCCCGCAGTTTTCCTGCGCGCATGCCGCTATTGCGGCTGGATCGCATCTACTTGCGCAATGCCATGCCCTGCAAGGCGCAAGTGCTGTCCAGCTACCCGTGGTCGCACCTGTCCGACCACGCGCCCCTGGCTGCGGAGATCACGCTGTGAAAAGACCCTGGGTGGATGGCAACAGCGTAGAGCTGTTGATCAACGGCGAAGCGTTCTACCCCCGTGTATTCGAGGCCATCGGCCAGGCGCGGGAAGAAGTCCTGCTGGAAACTTTCATCATCTTCGACGACAAGGTCGGCCAACAGCTGCAACGGGTGCTGATCGATGCGGCACGTCGCGGTGTGCGGGTGGAGGTAGTGGCCGATGGCTACGGTACCGCCGACCTGCCGGGCAGCTTCATTGCCGCGATGACCGATGCCGGGGTCAGCTTTCACCTGTTCGATCCGCAGCCGCGCCTGGCGGGCATGCGCACCAACCTGTTCCGGCGCCTGCACCGCAAGATCGTGGTCATCGACGGCGAACGGGCGTTTATCGGCGGTATCAACTACAGCGCAGACCACCTGGGCGATTTCGGGCCCATGGCCAAGCAGGACTATGCCGTGGAAGTCACCGGCCCGGTGGTGGCGCAGGTGCATGCCGTCAGCCGTCGCCTGATGTCGCCGGTGCTCGAACCGCCCAGCGAGGTACGCCCGGTCACCGCTCCCACCGGTGATATCACTGCGGTACTGGTCGAGCGTGACAACGGGCAGCGCAGTAATGCCATCGAAGCGTATTACCTGGAAGCCTTGCGCAATGCGCGCCGACGCGTCGTGGTGGCCAATGCCTACTTCTTCCCCGGTTATCGGCTGTTGCGCGAGCTGCGCAATGCCGCCCGGCGTGGTGTCGAGGTTTCCCTGATCATGCAGGGTCAGCCGGACATGCGCTGGGTCCGGGCGCTTTCCCGGCTGCTGTACAACTACCTGCTGCGCGATGGCGTGCGCATTCATGAATATTGCGAAAGGCCCCTGCACGGCAAGGTTGCCCTGGTGGACGACGAGTGGTCCACGGTCGGCTCCAGCAACCTCGACCCGTTGAGCCTGGCCTTCAATCTCGAGGCCAACCTGTTCATCCGCGACCGCCGCTTCAACCAGCAGTTGCATCAGCACCTGACTTCGTTGGCCAACGAACAATGCAAGCCCGTCACCCTCGAGCGCATGGTACGTGGCTACTGGTGGCGGGCGCCGTTGATATTCCTGTGCTTCCACGTGATCCGCCATTTCCCGCGCATTGCCGGCTGGCTACCCGCGCACCGCAAGCGCCTGAAGTCGTTGCAGCCGGAAGTCGAGACCCAAGGCAACCTGCACGAGGGCAATACCTGATGGAGCGAAAGCGTTGGCATACCTGGGCAAAGCGCCTGTTCACCCTGCTGTTCCTGGTGCTCATCCCGGTGCTGCTGTTTACCCTGGCACGCAACCTGGACTGGAACGAAGTGCGGCAGTCCTTGCTCGGCTACAAGCCTGGCAGCCTGGCGATCGGGCTGGCAATGGCGCTGTGCAGCTTCCTGATCTTTGCCAGCTATGACCTGCTGGCGCGCAGCTACACCGGCCATACCCTGCCCGCCCGGCAGGTGCTGCCGGTGGCCTTCGTGTGCTATGCCTTCAACCTCAATTTCACCACCTGGGTCGGCGGCGTGGCCTTGCGTTACCGGCTGTACAGCCGGCTCGGGCTGGATACGCCTACCATCACCCGCATCCTCACTCTCGGCCTGCTGACCAACTGGATGGGCTACATGCTGCTTGCCGGCGGTGTGTTCGCCTTGCGCCTGGTGGAGCTGCCGTCCAGTTGGCCGGTCGGCACCGGCGGGCTGCAGCTGATCGGCTTCGTGCTGCTGGCCATCACCTTGGCCTACCTGCTGGCCTGTGGTTTGGCCAAGAAGCGCACCTGGCAATGGCGCGACCATGAGCTGACCCTGCCTTCGCTGCGCCTGGCGTCATGCCAGGTGGCGCTCGGTGCCAGCAACTGGGCGATGATGGCGTTGCTGATCGACTGGCTATTACCTGAGCAGGCGTTCTACCCGTCGGTCCTTGGCGTGCTGCTGATCAGCTGCGTGGCGGGCGTGGTGGCGCACATCCCGGCCGGGCTGGGCGTGCTGGAAACCGTTTTCCTCGGCTTGCTCCATGGCCAGTTCGGCCAAGGCAGCCTGGTGGCGGCCCTGCTGGCGTACCGCACCTTGTATTACCTGATCCCGCTGGTGCTGGCGGTGATGACCTACCTGATTCTGGAAAAGCGCGCCAAGGCCATGCGCCGGCGCGAAAAAACAGCTTGAATGTCGACGACGGCCCAGGGGCCGGGAGGTGACCATGCGTATTGCCTGGGTGACATTGATAGTCATGAGCCTGGTCAGCGGCAGGGTGCTGGCAGAGGCCTGCGACGTGATGACCCGATCGTCCAGCGAAGCGGTGCGGCCGGTGGAGCAGCACACCTGCTACACCTACGGCAACATGCCGCCTGAAGCGATCAACTGGTCGTGCAGCAACCAGAGCAAGGACATGCTCAGTGCGGAGAAGCACAAAGTGGCGCGTTGCGCCGACGGTAGCGTGGGCAGCTGCATTGCCCCGCTGACCCAGGAAGCCTTGGCCAACCCCAAGGCAGCGGGGAATGACCAGCCCTCCACCCGTCCGGGCCTGCCCAAGGATGCACGGGTGGTGACCTACTACTACGATACCCCGAGCCTGGGCCAGGCACGCTCGGACTGCGAGCGCAGTAACGGTATCTGGCAGACCCATTGAAGCCATGTTGCCGGCTGCCTTGCGTTCCTTCGCGGGCCTTCCCGCGAAGGAACGCAAAGCAGTCCCCGCAATTGGGCTTGTCACGGCGAAATCGGATCACTCGCCGGAAAGGTTTCGTCCAGGGCGTTGTCCACATTGCTCTCCTTCGGCTGCGCGGCCTGCGCGCAGTTGCAGCCAGGCATGCGGCACGGTTCACCGTTGCGGTGCCCGGTAGCACAGGCCTCACAGCAGTAGGCCTTGCCATCCTGGGGGGCGGCGTCCACCGTACAGGTACATTCGCTACAGGCGCATCGTAATTCGCTCATGGCTTGCCCTCCTCGTCTTCGTCGATTACATCATCACTCCACGGCTGGCCATCCAGCGGCGCGGAGCGGGCCAGCTCGGCTTCATCGAGTCCGATGCCGCCGCCAATCTCCCCGGCGTCAACATGGCGCAGGGACTTGTCGGCCGGGCCGCCATGGCCTGGCTCGTGCGGGTCACGCGCCCCAGATTCGTCCAGCAGGGTGTCCGGGCTGAGGTCGTCGTAAGTCACGTTGTCTTCGTGCAAGCTGTCGCTCAGCGTCTCGCCACCGGTCATGCCACTTTGCGCAACGCGGCGGGCCGGGAACTCCTGGGCGACTTCCTGCGGCGGTCGCTCATCACCCGCTCGCCCTTCGCGATCGTCGAGGCGGTCACTGAAGTCCAGCTCGTGCACACTGCCCATGCGGTCTTCGGTATCGTCGATTTCGGTCGGCGTGTAGGGTTTGGGATCATCAGGTCTGGACATCGATAGTCTTCCTCCGTTGGCTTACTCACGGTCGACTCCGCCAAGCGCCGGAAGATTCAGAGTTTCTTGTATACCTGCAGCGGCTTTTTTTTGAACTCCCCCTGCTTCAGCTGTCTCCCAACGATAAGACAGCGAATTGCCCCGGAGCCTGCCATGGCCAAGCCCCTCGAGGAATACGCACGCAAACGCGATTTCAACGCCACGCCCGAACCCAGTGGCAAGCAGAAGCGCACCCAGCGCGCCCACGCCCTGCAGTTCTGCATCCAGAAGCACGATGCCAGCCACCTGCATTATGATTTCCGCCTGGAACTGGACGGCACGCTGAAAAGCTGGGCCATCCCGAAAGGCCCATCGCTCGACCCCAAGGTGCGCCGCCTGGCCGTGCACGTCGAAGACCATCCGCTGGACTACGCCGACTTCGAAGGCCACATCCCCGAAGGGCATTATGGTGCCGGCGATGTGATTGTCTGGGATCGCGGCATCTGGGAGCCGGAGGGGGACGCCCGCGAGGCCTATGCCAAAGGCAAGCTGCGTTTCCGCCTGCAGGGCGAAAAGCTCAGCGGGGTATGGAACCTGTTCCGCACGCACATGGCCGGCAAGAAGGAGCAGTGGATGCTGGTCAAGTCCCACGACAGCCAGGCGCGCAGCGAAAGCGAATACAGCATCGTCGACGCGCAGCCAGATAGCGTGCTCAGCGACCGTACCCTGCTACCCAAGCGCAGCAGCGGCAAGCCGGCCAAGGCCAAGCCTGCGGCCGGCAAACGCTCGGCCACTGGCAAGGCAGCGCCGCTGCCAGAGCTGTTGCAGCCGCAGCTGGCCACGCTGGTCGACTCGCCACCGGCGGGTGACTGGCGCTACGAAGTGAAGTTCGACGGCTACCGCATCCTGGCGCGCATCGAAGGCGATGACATTCGCCTGTTCACCCGCAACGGCCATGACTGGAGCGCCAAGATGCCGCGCCAGGTGGCTGCGCTGCGCCAGCTTGGGGTCGATTCGGCCTGGCTGGATGGCGAGATGGTAGTGAACAACGAGCAAGGGGTGGCAGACTTCCAGGCGCTGCAGAACGCATTCGATACCGATCACGACGAACAGATCACCTATTACCTGTTCGACCTGCCCTTTCTCGGCGGCCGTGACCTGCGCCAGGTGCCGCTGCAGGACCGCCGCGACACGCTGCGCCAGCTGCTCGAAGCGAATGAAGCCGACAACCTGGTGTTTTCTGCCGATTTCGACCAGCCGGTGGAGTCGTTGCTGGACAGTGCCTGCCGCCTGGACCTGGAGGGCTTGATCGGCAAACGCGTGGACAGCACCTACGTCGGCCGGCGTAGTGCTGACTGGATCAAGCTCAAGTGCAAGAAACGCCAGGAGTTCGTGATCGTCGGCTTTACCGAGCCGAAAGGTAGCCGCAACGGCTTCGGAGCGCTGCTGCTGGCGCTGCATGACAACGACAGCGGTGAGTTGCGCTACGCCGGCAAGGTCGGCACCGGCTTCAGCGCCACCACGCTGGACAGCATCCATGCGCGGCTCAAACCGCTCGAAATCGCCAAGCCCGCCCTGGCCAAGCCGCCTGGCGGGGCCGAGGCACGCGGCGTGCACTGGCTGAAGCCACAGTTGCTGGCGGAAGTCGCCTACGCGCAGATGACCCGCGAAGGGATCGTGCGCCATTCGGTATTTCACGGCCTGCGCGACGACAAACCTGCCACCGCCATTGACCTGGAGCGTGCCATGCCCGGCAAGACCCTGCCCAAATCCAAGCCCGCCAAGGCCACGGAGCACTTCGGTGACTTGCGCCTGACCCACCCCGAGCGCGTCATCGACGCCAGCAGCGGCGCCACCAAGCGCGACGTGGCGGAATATTACGCCGAGGTCAGCCAGTGGATCCTGCCGCAGCTCAAGGACCGCCCGGTGGCCTTGGTGCGCGCCCCTGACGGGTTGGCGGGCGAGCTGTTCTTCCAGAAAAATGCCGGCCAGCTGCACATCCCCAACGTGCTCAGCTACGACAAAGCCGAGGCAGGCCAGGCGGCGATGATCATCAATCGCCCCGACACCTTGCTGGGCGCGGTGCAGATGAACATGCTCGAACTGCACACCTGGAACGGCACCGACAAGGATTTCGACAAGCCCGACCGCTTCGTCCTCGACCTCGACCCGGACCCCGCCCTGCCCTGGAAAGCCATGCTGGAGGCTACCCAGCTGACCCTGACCCTGCTCGACGAGCTGGGCCTGAAGGTGTTTCTGAAGACCAGCGGCGGCAAAGGTATCCATGTGGTCGTGCCGCTGACGCGCAAAGCCAGTTGGGACGAGGTGAAAGACTTCAGCCACGCCATCGTCAATTACCTGGCCAGGCTGTTCCCGGAGCGCCTGAGCGCCGTGTCCGGGCCGAAAAACCGCGTGGGCCGCATCTTCATCGACTACCTGCGCAACGGCAAGGGCGCCACCACTGCCTGCGCCTATTCGCTGCGGGCGCGCGAGGGGTTGCCGGTTTCGGTACCGATCTGGCGTGAAGAGCTCACCCAGCTCAAGGGCGCCAACCAATGGAACATCAACAACCTGCGCGAACGCCTGGCAGAGGTCGACGATCCTTGGGCAGACATGGGCAAGGTACGCCAGTCCATCACCGCACGGATGCGCAAGCTGCTGGGCCAGTAAGGGCTGGCCCGGCAGCTTGCACGGATAAAGGCCTTCAGGACGCCTTGCGCGTCCGTTTGGCGGGCTTCTTTTCTGGCGCTGGCTTTTTCTTGCCTGCCGCGCCGCCCTTGCCGCCAAGGCTGCGCTTGAGCAGCTCGGTAAGGTCGATGATGTCCGCGCCTTTCTCGCTCCCGCTGGCCTCGCCTGTTTCCACCGTTTCGATCTTGCCTTTGCTGGCCTTTTCTTCCACCAGGTCGAGAATGGTCTGGCGGAAGGCGTCATGATAGTCGTCAGGCGACCAGGCGCCGGTCATGTCCTCGACCAGCCGTTTGGCCATGTCCAGTTCGCGCTTGTCCACCTTGGCTTCGGTAACGCTGCTGTCCAGCTCCAGCGTTTCCAGGCCACGCACCTCTTCCGGCCAGCGCAGGGTGATCATCACCAGCGCCTCCTCCAGCGGCCGCAGCAAGGCCAGATGCTGACGGGTATGCAGCACCACCGTGGCCAGCGCCACCTTGCCGGTGCTGGCCAGGGTCTCGCGCAGCAGCGCATACACCTTGCCACCTCGCCGGTCCGGGCTGAGGTAGTACGGCGTGTCGAAATGCTGCAGAGGGATATCGCCGGCGTCGACGAACGAAAAGATATCGATGGTCTGGGTCGCCTCGGGGCGCGCCTTGCGGATCTCTTCTTCGCTGATCACCACATAGCGGCCTTTTTCGTACTCGACCCCTTTGACGATGTTCTCCTTGTCGATGTCCTTGCCGGTGACCTTGTTCACCCGCTTGTAGCCCACCGGCTCCATGCTGCGCTTGTCGAGCCAGTCGAAGTCGACGCGCTCGGTGCGCACTGCGGTATTGAGGGCCACAGGGATGTGCACGAGGCCAAAGCTGATGGCGCCTTTCCAGATTGCCCTTGCCATGAATCTGCCCCCAGGTTGCCTGCCGATACCACAAGTGACTGCACCGAGCCGCGAAGGTTTAGCCGGCCAGCCCTATGGCAACGGGTTGCCGCCGGTGACGCCGAACACCTCGCCGGTGATGTAGCTGGACTCCTGGCTGGCCAGCAGGACATACACCGGCGCGCACTCGGCCGGCTGGCCCGGGCGCTTCATCGGCGTTTGTGCGCCGAATTCGGGGATTTTCTCCGGTGGCTGGCCGCCGCTGGGCTGCAGTACGGTCCAGATCGGCCCCGGGGCCACGGCGTTGACCCGGATGCCGCGTTCGATCACCTGCTTGGCCAAGGCCTTGGTAAAGGCGACGATGGCGGCCTTGGTGGTGGCATAGTCGAGCAAGGTGGCCGACGGCTGGTAGGACTGGATCGAGGCCGTGTTGATGATGGTAGCGCCCGCCGGCATCAGCGGCACCGCCGCCTGGCACAGCCAGAACAGCGCGTAGACGTTGGTTTTCAGGGTATGGTCGAACTGCTCGTGGGTGATCTGGCTGATGTCCTTGCGCGCCTCCTGCTTGCCGGCGACGTTGACCAGGATGTCCAGGCCACCGAGCTGTTCGTGGGCCTGCTCGACCAGCTCCTTGCAGAACTGCTCGTCCTTGAGATCGCCGGCAATCGCGACCACCTTGCGGCCTTCGGCTTCGATCAGCTTGATCACTTCGCGGGCATCGGGTTGTTCGATGGGCATGTAGTTCAGCGCAATGTCGGCCCCCTCGCGGGCGAAGGCAATGGCAACTGCGCGGCCGATACCCGAATCTGCGCCGGTGATCAGTGCCTTGCGCCCGGCCAGGCGGCCGAAGCCCTTGTAGCTGGCTTCGCCGTGGTCGGGCTTGGGCTGCATGTTGACGTCCAGGCCCGGCGCAGGCTGGCCCTGGGCCGGGAACGGTGGGTGCGGGTACTGGGTCAGCGGGTTCTGCATGCTGAACTGGTCGTGGGGTTTGTTGGGCATGGGGGGCCACTCCTCTGCTGAAACCGGGCTGGCCCGTAACAGGGCCGATACCGGTTTCGAGAAGCCCCCCTGGGCGATGGTTTGCTCCAGCTGGCAACACCGCCGACCAGCGGTCACGCTGGGTTGAACAGCACCCGCTGGAATGCCTCTGCGGCCAGGTGTACCTGCACCGCCCAGTCGCCGGCCGCATCGCTGCCGGCATCGTCGGAGATGTATTTCAGGCAGACAAAGGGAATGCCCTCGCTGCGTGCGATCAAGGCCAGCACATAGGCCTCCATGTCGACCACGTCGTACGGTGCGTCGCCGTGGTTGATCTCGAAGCTGTCGCCGCTGCCGCAGGTTTCCACGGGCAGGCCGGGGATCACCACGCCGTGCTCCAGCAGCACCGGGATATCCGACAGCGGCGTTTCGTAACGGGCGAAGCCCAGCGGGGTCACGTCCATGTCACGTTGCACGAAGCGGGTGCAGCACACCACTGCGCCCTTGCCGTGCCGCAGGCTGCCAGCCGACCCGAGGTTGACGATCAGCCTGGGCCTGTTGGCGGCGATAGCCCGCGTCAGGGCGATGGCGGCATTGACCTTGCCGATGCCGGTGAACACGCTGTTCATCCCGGCGAACACGCTCCCCGCCTCGGCCTCGAGGGCGAAGACGAACAAGGTGTCAGCCAGGGAAATATCAGGGAATTGCTGGGTCAAGATCATCGTGCGGAGTATCCGGATGGCTGGCAAATGGCGCCGCCATTGTCGTTCAACCCTGCGCGAATGCAAGTGCCGTGGGGGGGTGAAGAGGATATTTGCCGCCCTCCTCCAGCACCTGGTCCACGACCAGGCGTAGCGCTTGCGGTGTCGTCCTGCCGCTGGCTCGGGCGCCCTCGAAACAGGCCAGCTGGCGATCGGCGCTGGTCCCGTGCTCCAGGATCCATCGTGCCCGCAGCAATGCACGCTCGGCATCGGCCGTGTCGACGGGAAACGCAGCATGCAGCTGGGCCAGCCAGCCGCGAGCGGAAACGCCCTGTTGCTGCTGCTGGCCGATGAAGGTGCCGTGGCGGCCGTGGCGCATGGCGCGCCAGTAGTTTTCCTGGGCGACCCAGCGCAGCTCGCGGGTCAGCGGTTCGGGGTCGTGCCCCCAGCGTACGCAGTGCTCGACCATATGCCGGAACAACCCGGCGATGCACAGCACATCTTCCAGGTCCGGGCACGCATCACAGATGCGCAGCTCAACGGTCGGGTAGCGCCGCGACGGGCGCACGGCCCACCAGAAGTCACCATCCTTGGCCAGCGACCCGGTACGTTGCAGCAAGGCCCGGTAGCGCTCGTAGGCGGACCAGTCAGGCAGAGGCTCGGGCAAGCCCATGTGCGGCCACTCGCCACAGATCACCCGGCGGTAGCTCAGGTAGCCCGTACCCTGGCCGCACCATAACGGCGACGAAGTGCTCAGTACCAGCAGCAGCGGCAGCCACGGCAGCAGGCGATTGATCAGCTGCATCCGGTCGCAACCTGCCGGCACACCGACATGCACATGCAGGCCATTGACCAGGCTGCGTCGCGCCACGTGCTGGTAGTCATCGAACAACTGCCGGTAATGCGCCGCAGAGGCTGCTTTCTGCTTCTGCCACGGGGCAAACGGATGGCTGGCCGCGCCGTATAGGCCCATGCCTTCCTCGGCCAGGGCCTGGCCAAGGCGCTGACGGCTCTGGGCGAGGTATTCCCGTGCCTGGTGCGTGTTATCGAATACCGGGGACACCACTTCGATCTGGCTACGGAACATTTCCTGGGCAAATTGCTCGCCCAGCAGCTCGCGGCAGCGCCTGACCACCCCCGGCGAAGGGGTGGCCGGAACCCGACCGCTGGCAAGGTCGACTAGCAGGTATTCTTCTTCGATGCCGAAGGTGCAAGGCGCTGGCATATCGGCTCAGCCGCTGCGGGTGACGGTGAGTGTGACTGCGGCGATGCGCTCGACCTGTTCGTAGCCGCGCTCGCCCAATTGCTCACCGAACACGTCCGGGTCGACCTCGCGGTAGACCCACGACCACCCAGGCCCCGCCAGGCGCAGGCGGATGGCTTCGAGCAAGGGGTCCCTGCCTTCAATGATCGCTACACCGGTATACAGCAACAGTGAGCCACCGGGGGCAAGCCGCTCGCGGGCCTGTTCGACGATGCGCAACGACAGCTCGGCGCCCAGCGCGCCACCACCGTGACGGTAGGTGCGCTCTTGCACATCGAGCATGTACGGCGGGTTGGTGATGATCAGGTCGAACAGGCCGGTAATGCCGTCGAGCAGGTCACTTGGCTCCACCGAGACATTGCTCACGCCTGCCAGGGCCGCATTGATCGCTGTGTAGCGCAGCGCAAGCGGATTGATGTCCACGGCGGTAACCTGGGCGTGCGGTACCGCCTGGGCCACCAGCAAGGCACCGACACCGGTGCCGCAGCCAATGTCCACGGCATGCTCGACGCGCTTCGGGGTGCGTTGCAGGTGGTCGTGGATCACCTGGGCGAAACGGTAGCTGTCCGGGCCGAAGAACACCGCGTCGCTGGCGTCGGTGGGGTACGCCGAGTGCACCAGCAGCAAGTCTTCGAGGGTGGCCCAGCGGACCGTACTCACCAACCACTCGCCACGCGTCGCCAATACCTGCGCCTGGCGTAGCTGGTCCAGCTCGTCGGCGGAAACCAGCGAGGGCGGAAACGGGCGGCTCCAGCCGAACACATCGCGCAGTGTCCTGGCCCGCTCCGCCCCTGGGCGGGCGTTGACCCGGGCGTGGGTGGCCGGTGTGACACAGGTGAAGCGGTAGCCGTCGGCACGCAGGCGCTTGCCCAATTGCAGCAACGCCTGGTCTGCCTGGATCTGTTGTGGGTCAAGCTGCATCAGCGCGGTTCCTCCTGGGCCAGGCCGGTGGCACGCAGGTAGCCCTGGGTCGCCAGCAATCCTTCCGGTGTGGCATGACGGTTGCCGGCCATGTTGTCGATCAAGGTCTCGATGTCAGTTTCCTGTGCCGTACCCTGCAGTGGTGTATCCAGCTGCAATGGCTCCTCCCAGCTGCCAGGCATCACCCGTGAACCAGGGGCTTGCCAGCCCGCGGCGATCCAGTCGTGCCACAGCTGTTTCTCGTAGGCGGTGAACACGCCGTACATGGGCGCCGACGGGCCTTCGACAAGGCGCCACCAGCGGCTGTTGGCGGGGGCCTCTCCCCGGCGGATCCAGCCCTGCGCCTGCAAGGCTTCGAGGAACGCCGGCATGCCGCCTGGCTCGGCCAGCCACTGGTTGACCGTGCGTTTCTGCAGGCGGCAATGATCGGAATGCATGAACTGGCCGAAATGCCGCTTGTGCTCCAGGGCCATCAGCAGCTCCGCCTGCAGGTCGAAACTGTCGATCAGGCTGGGGGTATCCACCCCCAGGTCATTCAGGCGATAGCCCTGGCGTACACGTTGGTAGAACCTGCACAGGTCGTCTGCCGGACACAGCTGGCGTAGCGCCTGGATGGACAGGTGGGCATGCCCGCTGGCGGCATTGTCGATGGTCACGTGCAGCTGGAAGTAATGGCCGTCGATGCCCAGTTCTGCCAGTTCGTAGGTGGTGATCAGCAAATGCAGCGGCGGTTGTTCGTAGCCCAGGTTGTAGCCGATGACCTCGGGCAGAAACGCGTCGGCATGGTGCCCCAGGGCCAGTTGCAAGGCCCCTTGCAGGTAGCGTTGGTCATCCAGTTCGGGTAGGTCCAGACAGCCCAGCCGGCTCAGCAGGCGTTGATAGATCAGCACGTGGTTGCAGCGCGGATCACCGCTGCCCAGCTCTTCCAGGTAAGTGCGGATCAGGCCATGGTAGCGCGGGTCACGCCAATGGCGCAGGGTGCCGTGCAGCCACGCGCCATCCACCGCCTTGGTGGGCGCGACCTGCTGCAGGAACCACAGCGCCTGGGCGCGATTGGCGAAGTAGCGCCGTGGGCTGCCCTGGCGGCGTTGCGCCAGGTAGGCGGCGTAGGCTGCAGCGACCGCGGCAGCATGCCGGGCACTCCAGGCTTCCAGCTGTGCTGGGTCAGCAGGCAAGTCGTCCGGCAAACCTTGCACCTGAGCCAACTGTTCGTTCAACCATGCGGCGCTGACCGCATCCGCACCGCCCAGCAGTGCGTGGTAACGGTCGTACAGGCTTGGCCCATTGGTCGAGGCCGGTACCATCGCGGCGGTCTTGCAGGTCATGACCGTCATGCCGTATTCCTTGTGCGCGTGTTATTGGCTGGGTTTCTGCCCGGGCATCGGCTCAGGGCCTGGCGCAGGTTGTGAAGCAGGCTTGTCGTCGGGTTGCTGCATCTGCAGGGACGGTTTGCTTTGGTCGGCATCTTTCGCCGGGTGGTCTTTGTCGCGGTCGAAACAGCCGCCGACCAGGGTGAAGGCGCCCATCAGGGCTATCAGGGGG
The DNA here is from genome assembly GCF_016620375.1 of Pseudomonas sp. LAM2023. Lineage (NCBI taxonomy): Bacteria > Pseudomonadati > Pseudomonadota > Gammaproteobacteria > Pseudomonadales > Pseudomonadaceae > Pseudomonas > Pseudomonas sp. LAM2023. Next base: position 401,900 of record NZ_JAENHV010000009.1, read on the forward strand.
AGCAATCGCATGGGGCACTCCTTTTTGCGCAAAATCGCAGTGCCAGGCTAACCCGGCACTGCGTAGCCTCACTTACGAACGGCCGCCTTTGCGGCTCGATTCACTGCTGCGGCCGCCACCGGAATGCTGGCCGCCCTTGCGTCCAGCTTCGGAGGCTTTCTCGCGGTCATTGGCAAAGTTGCCTGGGTTCTTGTTACCACCCTGGCTGCCTTGTTGATTGCCGGTACGGCTGTTCTCTTTGTTGGCCATGGTCTTAAACCTCGTATGACTTCGGAATGCACGGCATTACCTGCCGTACACCTGTTCGGAGTTCGGTCATATCGAGGGATTCGGTTTATTGCGAAGCGTTCGGACCAGCGGCATTAAATAAGCGGCAACGCCATATTTGGCGCGCCACAGAGTCGCACGGAGGGGCCTGCTGAATGGGCAGCGCAGCGGCAGCCTTGCGCCACCGCAGAGCCCCTGGCGAATGTGCCAAGGGCGGGATGTTCAGCTGTCAGGCCGACAGCAACAGGCGCAGGTCGACACCGGTGTCGGTCATCGGTGGGCACCAGTAATAGCCACCAGTGAGCGGCCGGCTGAAGCGGTACAGGCCGTCAATGATGCCGTCCTCCAGGCCGCTCATGCGTCGCAGCTGCACCTCGAAGGCGTCGAAGCTGCGGCCCAGCGCGACGAAGGCCAGGCCCGCGCCACGGGTGTCTGCCCAGGACACCGAGCGACGTACCATGAACGCCTCCGGCGCGAAGCTCTCCTGGGCGGTTCGCTTGACGTGTGCAGACTCCGGCGCGTCATCCAGTTCTTCGTTGTCGCTCAGGCGGCGGCCGATGATGTCGTCCTGTGCGTGCTGGGGCAGCGACTTGAAGTACTGCAAGTCGTGCTTCCACAGCTGGAATGCCGCAAAGCACGACCCGTCGAGGCCAGGCTGCGCAGCCTTGAGGATGGCCGCCTCGACGGCGGCCTCATCACGTGGGTTTTCGGTACCGTCTTCATAACCGGTGAGGTCACGCCCGCCCTGGTGGAGAAAACCGTCCACCTGGTCCACCAGGCTGAATGCCGGGCTCAACAGCTGTTCCAGGGCCTGGGCCCGCAGGTACAGGTCGCCACGCTCTTCCCCGCGCAGCCACAGCCACAGGGCATGCTGGGTGCTGGGGTTTTCCACCACGGCGTCCAGTTGCGGGAAAGGCTTCAGGCCATCGACCTGGCTGCCCAGGGCTTTTGCCAACGGTGCACCGACGCCCAGCGTCAGGCGCACGCCGTCGACATGGCCCGCCAGCGCATCCAGGGCTGCCGGCAGCGCTTCCAGTGCTTCGATGGCAAAGAACAGGTGGCGGGCGTGAACCGGCACCGGTGTGGCAAGCAGACCTTGCTGAAACGGCATGACAGGCTAATCCTCGGTAAAACCGGGAATGCTACTGCGCCGGCAGGCGTGCTGCAACGCGACATGTGGCCCCGCCGGCTGCTGACATCTAGCATCTGGCAACAAATGGTTACCAAAGCTGGCGCTTTGCGCTTAGCGCTCGATCAGCCGCGGCCTACACTTCTGGCGATCGTTCGCCCAGGGGGCCCGCCATGACTGCTTCACCCTTGCTCACTGCCGTTCTGCCGCTGGCCCTGGGCATCATCATGCTCGGCCTCGGCTTGTCGCTGACCCTGGCCGATTTCGCCCGCGTGGTGAAATATCCCAAGCCGGTGCTGGTCGGCCTGGCCTGCCAGATCCTGCTGCTGCCACTGGTGTGCTTCCTGATTGCCAACGGCTTTGCCCTGGCGCCAGCGCTGGCGGTGGGGCTGATGCTACTGGCCGCCTCGCCAGGTGGCACCACCGCCAACCTGTTCAGCCACCTGGCGCACGGCGACGTGGCATTGAACATCACCCTGACTGCGGTCAACTCGCTGATCGCGATCCTGACCATGCCATTACTGGTGAACCTGTCGCTGAGCTGGTTCATGGCCTCGGACCAGGCTATCCCGCTGCAGTTCGCCAAGGTCATGCAGGTGTTTGCCATCGTGCTGCTGCCCGTGGCGCTGGGCATGCTGGTTCGTCATTTCGCGCCCGCGTTTGCCGCACGCATGGAAAAGCCGATGAAGCTGGTAGCGGCGCTGTTCCTGGCCTTCACCATCGTGTTGGCCCTGGCCAAGGACTGGCAGACAGTGCTCGAGTACGCGCCGCTGGTGGGCCTGGCCGCACTGCTGTTCAACCTGCTGAGCCTGGCCACGGGCTACTGGGTGCCGCGCCTGATGGCGATTCCCAAACGCCAGGCGATTGCCATCGGCATGGAGATCGGCATCCACAACGGCACCTTGGCGATTGCCCTGGCGTTGAGCCCTTCACTGCTGAACAACGCGACCATGGCCGTACCGGCGGCGCTGTATAGCCTGATCATGTTCTTCACGGCGGCGGGGTTCGGCTGGTGGGTCAGCCGCGGGCATGTGGCGCTACAGGCCAAGGGTGAGGCAGTGAATTGAAGGCATTGCCGCAGGCAAGGCCAGTCGCGATTGTCACGGCTGGCTGCGCCTGCTGCGCAACTGCTGTTTCAAAACCCGCAACGGCGGTGCATAGAAGAACCCGAACGATACACTCCCGGTGCGTCCCTTCACCGCATGGTGCAAGCGGTGCGCGCGGTGCAGGCGCTTGAGGTAGCGGTTGACCGGGCGTGGCTTACGTGGCCAGTGCCGATGAAACAACCCGTCATGGGCCACGACATACAGTACCCCGTAGCCCGCCACGCCAGCGCCAACCCACTGCAATGGCGCATAACTGCCCTTGCCCAGGGCAACCAGCGCCGTGGCGATCAACCCCAGGGCCAGCAGGTACAGGTCGTTGGTTTCCAGCATGCCCAGTTGTGGCTCATGGTGCGAGCGGTGCAGCCACCAACCCCAGCCATGCATGATGTACTTGTGGGCCAACGTGCCAACACCCTCCATGGCCACCAGGGTGCCGAACAGCACGGCAAGATTGAACAGCATGGAACAGTCCGGTGGATGGCGAATGAAGGCGCAAGGGTACCGATTGCCTGGCATTTTTTCCATGCAGGCGTGACCGGTTGCTGGTGCTGGCTGATGAAGCCATTGTCACGTTTCAGCCCTTGACCGGCTGCGCGCTTCGGATTAAGACGTAGCGCTTTGCAAGGAGTGAGTCCATGCCCATCCGCCCTACCCTCGAGCGCGATATCCAATGGCTGCCGGCGGTAGAACGCTCGGCTGCCCAGGCTTTCGCTGACTGGCCGGCACTGGCGTGGCTGGCGCAGGCCGATGTGCTGGACGTTGATGCGCACCGCGCATTCGTCGCCGCAGGCGCCAGCTGGGTTGCCGACGACCTGCAAGGGCATGTGCTCGGTTTCGCCTGTGCCCGGTTCGAGCGGCAGGCGCTGCACCTGTGCGAGATTTCGGTGGAACGCCAGGCCCAGGGGCAAGGCGTCGGCCGCGCCTTGCTGCGGCAGGTGGTGGATGCCGCGCGCCAGGCGGGTGCCCGCGAGCTGACCTTGACCACGTTTGCCGATGTGCCGTGGAATGCGCCGTTCTACGCACGTTTCGGCTTCGAAAGAATTGACGAGGAACGGCTGGATACACGCCTGCGTGGCATCCTTGCCGATGAGCTTGCCCATGGCCTCGTCGGGCGCTGCGCGATGCGCCTGGGTCTAGGGCGATGAGCCCGGGCGCGCAACGCGCCCCTGCCGCTCGCCAGCAGGCTCAGGAATCCGCACTTGCCCAGCTGTCCTGCGCCACGCAGTACCTGTCCCGGCCTTGACGTTTGGCCTCATACAAAGCCGCATCCGCTGCCGCCATCAGCCGCTCGGCGGTCACCTCCTCCCGCGCCGGATCCCCCGTGGCGATGCCGGCACTGCACGATAACCGCCCCAACGGGCTGCCTGCATGCTCCAGCATCTGCCGGCGCAACAGCTGCTGTACCTCGTCCACTAGCAGTTCCGCCCCGCGGGCATCGGTGTCGGGCAGCAGCAGGGTGAACTCCTCGCCACCGTAGCGCACTGCCAGGTCGGCCGGCCGTTTCAGCGCCTGTTGCAGCACTTCGCCAAAGCGCCGCAGGCACTGGTCGCCCGCCGGGTGGCCATAGCGGTCGTTGTAGGCCTTGAAGTAGTCCAGGTCGAGCATCACCAGGGTCAGCGAATAGCCCTGGCGCCGCGCCCGACGCAGTTCCGCTTCGAACACCGCATCCAGCCGCCGGCGGTTGCCCAGCCCGGTCAGGCTATCGGTCAAGGCCAGCGACTTGAGCGTCTGGTGCGCCTGGTGCAGCGCCCGCTCGATGAAAATACGCTCGCGCAACTGGCGCAGTACCACACCACCAAATGCCGCCAGCCCTAACAGCAAAAGCAGCAGCACGGCCATTGATTTGATCGCATCGTGCCGCCAGGGTGCGACGATCGACTCGCGCGACAAGCCGGCCTCCACCACCAACGGATAGCTCGCCAGCGCGCGATAGGCATACAGCCGTGGCGTGCCGTCTACCACCGCAACCGCTTCTACCAGCCCCTCTGCGGCGTAGGGCAGATGGTTGCGGAATATCTCGCTCTTGGCCAGGCTGCTCCCCACTACCCTCTCGACGAAAGGCCGCCGAACCAGGATGGTGCCGTCGCGCAGGGCCAGTACCAGCGCGCCGCGTTCGTCGATCTTGAAGTCGCCGTAGTAATGCACGAACCAGTCCACCTTGATGGTGCCCAGCAATACCCCGGCGAAGCTGCCGTCGGCATGTTCCAGACGCCGGGAAATGGGAATGATCAAGTCAGCCGTGGAGCGGCTGCGCACCACCGAGCCGATGTGTACGCCACGGTCGCTGTGGGTGCGGTGGTAGATGAAGTAGTCACGGTCGGCATTGTTGGCCTTGGGCGGTATTGCTGCCTGGTCGGTAACGATCCAGTTGCCCTCGGCGTCATACACGAACAATCCATGCAGCTGCGGCATGATGTTCTTTTGCTGTACCAGCAAGGCATGCAAGCGCGGCCGGTCGATATGCCCGAAGCCATCGCCTTCCAGGCGCTCGGCCAGGGCTGCGGTGATGGCATCCACCTGGCGGATGGCATCTTCAGCATGTTGCGCCGTGGCCCTGGCCAGGTTGGTGACCATGTTCTCGGCATTGGTAAAGGCATAGCGGTAGTCGCGCCAGATGCGCCAGCCTTCGACCACGACGAAAGCCAGCATCACCATCAGCATGAACGCCAGAACCAGACGGAACAGCGCCACGGCACGGCCCTCACCGGTTATGGCGAAAAGCCCCTCTTCGTCCTTATTCCTGGCTGCGTACATTGAAATCCCTGGCCACCCCGCGCTTGCCGCTGTTCACTATAGTTGACCAGCATGTGGACACCGCCGACGAGGAAAAAGATTAAACCTTTGCCCTGCTTTCACCCTCAACCGTACGCGACACTGAGGTCGCGTCACGGTTTAAGGAGTGAAGCATGAGCAATCTCTTCATCAAGCGCGTCGGTTTTTCCATGGTGCTGGGCCTGGCATCGGTACATGCCCTGGCGGCGAGTTCCGATGACTTTGTCGAGGCGGCCACCGAGTCCGGCATTGCCGAAGTGGTTACCGGTAAGCTGGCCCAGGAGAAAAGCCAGAACACCGAGATCAAGACATTCGCCCAGCAAATGGTCACTGACCACACCCAGGCCAACCAGAAACTCGGTGACATCGCTCGCAAGCTGGACATTTCCGTACCCGATGAAGCGGCGATCACTGACAAGGTCAAGAAAATGATCCTGGAATGGCGCGAGGAGTCCTTCGACAAGGCCTACATCAACAACCAGGTGGATGCTCACGAAAAGGCGGTGGAACTGTTCAAGAAAGAGGCCGCCTCGTCTGACAAGGCCGAACTGAAGGCCTTCGCCAGCGAAACCCTGCCCAAGCTCGAACAGCATCTGGAGCACGCCAAGGCACTTCAGGCCAAGCACGGCAAGTGAGGCCCGCCATGAGTAACGATGCATTGAAGGCCGAGGTTCTGACCCGCCTGCTGCACGCCCACCCTCAAGGGCTCGGCAAGGAGGTGCTGGACAACTACCGCGGCGAGAAAGCGGTGGCCGGTATGCTCAAGACCTTGCAGGAGGCCGGTTTGATCCAGGACGGCAGTGTGGCGGTCGGCAGCGACCACCAGATCAGTGTCAACTACCCGATCAAGCTGTCGGCGGCGGGTGTGGAGGCTGCCAGGCAAGCCGACACTTGAGTGTTGCTTGCCTGGCCCGCCCTGTCGCCGGTAAGCCAGTGCCCCATCGGCCGCGCCTGGTATCAGAGGCGGCCGATGGGGTGGCTGGTTTGCCGGCGATGGCTGCTAGCCAGAGCCTATGGTTTTTTCTCAACGTCTCTGGGGGGCTTGGCCGGCCCTTGCGGGTCGACTTGCGGGTCTTCTGCATCCGGTGAATCCGGGTCGAAACCCAGGTCGACCTTCTTATCGGCCTGCTCGGACGAGTGAGGCCCCTCTTTGCGTTCGGGTGGCGATTCGGGCATGGCACTATCTCCAGGGAATGTATAGGGAAGAAAGCACCCACCCGAAAAAGTTTGATCAATCTGCAGCCTGGGGCAGTTGCGCCTTGCACTGTGCCAGTGCTTCATCACGTTCCTTCAACTGCTCATCAAGGCGCTGCAGTTGCCGCGCCATTTCGGCGCACTGGTCGCGGCGCTGCTCCAGGCTCTGCGCCTGAGCCTCCAGCTGCCGACGCATCTCCTCGCTGGCACCCTGCGCCTGGGCCAGGATCGTGCGCAGGCCCTGGATCTGCGCATCACGCTGCTCCAGTAGTTGTTCCTGCGCCCTGCAGGCACCGGAGGCCTGGCGGTGTTCCCCGAGCAACCGCTCGTTATCGCGGTGCAGGCGGGTCAGTTCGTCCTGCTTGACGACCATGCCCTGCTGCAACTGGCGCACTTCCACCTGCAACTGCTGCAGTTGCGCTTCGTGGCGGCGTTGTTCCTGTTCGCGCTGTTCGCGGCTGGCATTGCGGTAGTGCTCCAGCGCGTCGCGGGCATGGCGGTGCTTGTCCTCCAGCGACTTCACTTGCTCGTCCTTGTCCGCCAGGCGCACCTGCAGCTCGCCGAGCGCCTGGTTGAGGCTGGCACTGCGCAGCTGTTCGGCTTGCAGGGTGCTTTGGGTGGAGCGCAGCTTTTCCGCTTCGGCGGCCAAGGCGGCCGCGTCGATCTGATGCTGTTGATGCGCGGCCGCCAAAGCCTGCCGAGCGATTGCCAGCTGCGCTTCGAGCTGCTCGCGCTGTTCGATGAAGCGGCTTTCGGCCTGCTCGATCTTCAGGTCAGCCTCGTCCTGCAACTGGGTTGCCAGCTGCCCGACCATTCGGCTGAGCACGTCGCTCAGTGCCATGCCGCCCTCGGCGGCGACGGGCTGCTGGCCGTTCAGCTCCTTCAGGTAGCGGTGGATCGTGGTCTTGGAGCCGGTATTGCCCAGCTCGATACGAATGGCATCGATGCTGGGGTTTTCGCCCCGGGCAATCAGTGCCTGCCGCGCTTGCTGCACTACCACCTTGTTGATACCGCCCCGGGCCATGCCTGCTCCTACGATTTTGTACTGTGTTATGTACCATGTAATTACATACCAATTATGCCGATATGCAAGCGTGCCTGGAAAGCGTTGCTAAGAAAGAATAATCACGGCTTATCGCATGTGATAGGAAAAAACTGCCTGTCCTGCGCTCAGGCAAGCGTACGAAGCCGGCCGGCAAGGCGCCTTGTGTCGGTTACGCTTTGCCGCCACCATGGTGCCTGGCCTCCGATCATCGACAGAAAATGACCCTGGAAAACTACAAGGCAATCGCCGACAGCATCGCGCTGCTGCTGTACCCGCACGCTGAAGTCATCGTTCACGAACTGCGCAGCCAGACCGTCGTTCACATCGCCAACAATTTCTCCCAGCGCAAACTGGGCGATGAATCGGCGATCGACCATGAGCTGGAGGACCTGTTGAACGGGGTCAACCTGGGCCCCTACGAAAAGCTCAACTGGAACGGCCAGAAGATCCGCTCGATCAGTACCGTGCTGCGCAACCAGGCCGGTGAAGCCGAGCACCTGATGTGCATCAACCTGAATGTTTCGGTACTGGAGCAGGCACGCGCAGCGCTGGATGCCTTCTTCCAGATGAGCCGGCTGGTGCCGCAGCCCGACTCGCTGTTCCGCAACGACTGGCAGGAACGCATCAACACCTTCCTGCATGCCTGGCTTCGACAACGCAACCTGTCCCTGCAAACGTTGCAGGCAAAAGACAAGCGCAGCCTGGTGCAGGCGTTGCATGCCGAGGGCGCGTTCGAAGGGCGTAGCGCTGCCGACTACATCGCCAAAGTGCTCAATATGGGCCGCGCCACGGTGTACAAGTACCTGAAGGAACTGCGCGCCTAGGCGCAGGCAGCGCCTTGCTTTTCGTTCCATGACGCTGGCGAGCCAGGCAGTGGCGCGGGTGGGCGGGCTCACCCTCTTGTCATTAATGGACAATATGTCTATGGTGGACTAACTTTCTACGATTGTTCAGGAGTGCAATCATGTCCACCGCCACAGGTTCGCCCACCGTCGATGCCACTTACCTCGACACGCTGTACCAGGCGATCAAGGATGCCCATGTGGCGCTACGCCCGGCCGTCAGCATCACACCGCTGACTTGCAGTGCCCGGCTGTCGGCAATCAGCGGCTGCCAGGTGCTGCTCAAGTGCGAGCACCTGCAGCACACCGGCTCGTTCAAGTTTCGTGGGGCCAGCAACAAGATCCGCCTGTTGCCGGAGGACCAGCGTACCCACGGGGTGATTGCCGCTTCTTCCGGCAACCACGGCCAGGCGCTGGCACTGGCAGGTAAAGCAGCTGGGGTGCCGGTCACCGTGTACACCAGCAATGGCGCTTCTGCCTACAAAGTACAGGCCATGCGCGCACTTGGCGCAGAGGTGATCGGCTTGCCCACCGACCCGTTGGGCGCCGAACTGGAGGCTGCCAGGCAGGCCCAGGCCCAGGGCAAGCCATTCGTCTCACCCTACAACGACCCGCAGGTCATTGCCGGGCAAGGCACCATCGGCTTCGAGCTGTTCGAGCAGGCACCCGACCTGGACGCGGTGTTCGTTGCCGTTGGTGGTGGCGGGATGATCTCCGGCATTGCTGCAGCCCTGCGGGTACTCAAGCCGGGTACCGATATCATCGGCTGCTGGCCAGAAAACGACCCGGCGCTGGAGCAGTCGCTCAAGGCCGGCGAGATCATCGAGGTGAATGCCACCGACACGCTGTCCGACGGTACCGCTGGCGGCGTCGAGCCTGGCAGCATTACCTTCCCGCTGTGCCAGGCGTTGCTGACCGACACCGTGCTGGTCAGCGAAGCCGAAATCAAAGTTGCCATGCGCGAGATCGCCAGCAGTGAACGCTGGATCATCGAAGGGGCCGCGGCGGTCGCCGTCGCCGGCATGCAGAAGCTGGCCGAGCGTTACCGCGGCAAGCGCGTCGCGGTCATCCTGTGTGGCCGCAACATCGTGCTGGACGCATTCCTCAGGGCGGTCCAGTGAGGTGCTTCAGCAAGGCCCGGATCATTGCCAGCCTCGACCCCGAGCTCGCTCTGCACTGCCTGGAACAAGGCTTCATCGCCTTCTCCGCAGGCAAGGTACAGGTACCACCGATCCAGGGCTTCAGTTTCCCAGGGGCGAACGGCGACTGCTGCGTGAAGTCGGCCTATATAGAAGACAGCGCCACGTTCACTGTCAAAATCTCCACCGGCTTCTATGACAATCCGGGCACAGGCCTGCCGAGCAACGATGGCTTGATGCTGGTGCTGTCTGCGCACACCGGGCAGCCGTTGGCGCTGCTGCATGACGAGGGTTGGCTGACCGGCATGCGCACTGCCCTGGCCGGGCGTATTGCCGCACGGTTGCTGGCACCGCCGCGGGTCAGTGCGATCGGCATACTGGGCACGGGCATGCAGGCGCGGATGCAGCTTGAACAGCTGGGCGCCATCACCGAGTGCCGTCAGGTCGTGGTCTGGGGGCGGCAGGACAGCGGGCTGGCTGCCTACCGTGCGTTTGCCCGCGCACTGGGTTATCAGGTGCGCACCACGCAGGACGCCGCCGAGGTTGCGGCGGCGGCCAACCTGATTGTCTGCACCACCCCTTCGCGCCAGCCGCTGTTGTTCAGCGAGTGGGTCCGGCCCGGCACGCACATTACCGCTGTGGGTGCCGACGGGCCAGGCAAGCAGGAGCTGGACCCGGCGCTGGTGGCCAGGGCAGAACGCATCGTCGTCGACTCGGTCGCCCAGTGCAGCCAGTACGGCGAAGTTGCCCACGCCTTGCGCAGCGGCCAGATCGACACGACGCAACTGATCGAGCTGGGTACCTTGCTCGCCAGCGGCGCCCCTGGGCGGCAGCACGCTGACCAGATTACCCTGGCGGACCTGACCGGTGTGGCGGTGCAGGACGCCCAGATCTCGAGCTGCGCGCTGGCGGCGATGACCGCCTGAGGCCACGCCGTTTCAGGTAAAGCGCTGAACTTGCGCTGGTGTGCGCTGCATCAGCACCTTGCCGTGCCGCACCGACACCAGCGCATGCCCCTGGCTGCGTACCATTTCGTAATCATCCGCTGCCGACAGCAGTAGCAGGTTCGCCGGTCGCCCTGCCTCGATACCGTAGCCCTCCCCCAGGTTCAAGGTTCGGGCGCTATTGTCGGTGATCAGGTCCAGGCAGCGCTGCAGGTCTTCATAACCGAGCATGTGGCAGATGTGCAGGCCGGCCTCGAGAATGCGCAGGATGTTGCCGTTGCCCAACGGGTACCAAGGGTCGACGATGGAGTCCTGGCCAAAGCACACGTTCATCCCGGCGCGATCGATCTCGGCCACGCGGGTGACGCCACGGCGTTTCGGGTAGTTGTCGAAACGCCCTTGCAGGTGAATGCTCTCGGTCGGGCAGGAGACGAAATTGATACCGGACAGCTTCAGCAGGCGAAACAGCTTGTAGCAGTAGGCATTGTCGTAGGAACCCATGGCCACCGTGTGGCTGGCGGTAACCCGCGGCCCCATGCCGCGCACCCGGGCCTCTTCGGCCAGCACTTCAAGGAAGCGCGACTGCGGATCGTCGGTTTCGTCGCAGTGCACGTCCACCAGGCAGCCGGTACGTTCGGCCAGGTCCATCAGGAACTTCACCGACGACACGCCCTGGTCGCGGGTGTTCTCGAAATGCGGAATACCACCAACCACATCGGCGCCGATGGCCACCGCTTCGCTCATCAGCGCCCGGCCGTTGGCATACGACTCGATGCCCTCCTGGGGGAACGCAACGATCTGCAGGTCGACCAGGTGACGCACTTCGTCACGCACCTCGACCATGGCCTTGAGCGCGGTAAGGGTCGGGTCGGTAACATCGACGTGGGTGCGGACATGCTGGATGCCATGCTCCACCAGCATGTCGATGGTCTTCTTCGCACGGGTCTTGATGTCGTCGTGGGTGGTGATCTGCTTGCGCTCGGCCCAGCGCTCGATGCCTTCGAACAGGGTACCGCTCATGTTCCACTGCGGCTCGCCGGCGGTCAGCGTGGCATCGAGGTGAATGTGCGGTTCGACGAAAGGTGCTATCACCAGGTTTTGCCGCGCATCCAGGTCGCCCACATTGCCGGGCGTCACCACCTTGGCCTGGGCGACGATGGCGGCAATGCGCTCGCCGTCCAGTTCGATGCGGAACAATCCGGGCTTGCCGCGCAGGCGTGCGTTGATAACGTTCATCTTGTTACTCCTTGCCGTGGTCTTCGCTCATGCGCCATATCAACAGGGCGACGGAAGCATTCATGCGAAAAAGCGGGTCGTCGAGAGACTGCCCGCTAAGTTGTTCGATGCGCAGGATGCGCTGGTTGACGGTGTTGCGGTGCAGCCCCAGGCGCTGTGCGGCCTTGAAACCGTTGCCATTTTCCATGAGCAGGGCGTCCAGGGTGTGCACCAGCGCATGGGCACGTTTGCGCCCGGGGCTGATCAGCGGGCCGAGGGTGCGGCTGACGAAATCGTCGATCAGCGAGCGGTCGAAAATGCCTTGTAGCAGGCGTAGAACACCCAGTTCGCTGAAGTTGCAGTAGCCGTTGGCCGGACGCAAGTGCCGCGCTACATCCAGCGCCTGGCGCGCCTCGTTGAGGGCCTGGCGGTAGTGCGCGCAATCGTCGGCCAGGGCCGACAGGCCCATGTACAGCTGCAGTTCGCCGGTCGCCGCCTGCAACTGCCGGTAGAGAGTAGCCAGTACCTCGGGCAGGTCGCGGCTGTCGGCCAGCAGCACCACGAACAGGTCGCCGGGCAACTGCGCGGTGACACTGCCCGGATGTTGCCGGCACCAGGCTTCGAGCTGGTCTTCCAGGGCCTGGCGGATAGCCTGCCAGGCACGTTCACCCAGTACCAGGCCGTGGCGCTCGAACACCTCATCCACACCTGACAGGCGCAAGGCCAGCAGGCGCCGCGGCTCATCCAGGGCCAATCGCAGGTGCGCTGCCCGTTGCCGGGCAATCGCCAGGCTCGGGTAGTCGCCGGTGAGCAGCTGGCCCAGTATGTCATTGCGCGAGCGGCGCGCCTGGCTGGTCTGCACCAGCGCCGTGCCGATCAGGTGGGTCACCACCACCATCTTCAGCGCATACGGTTGCTCGATCAGCGGCAGGCCCAACTGTTCGGCACGGGCGATGACCGCTGGCGGGATGACCTGGATGAAACTGTCGCCGGTGAGAATGACCATGCCGGCAATACCCACAGCATCGCCATCCTCTATCAGGCTCAGCAGGTTGGCCTCGCCGCGTGGGTGGTTTATACCGGTGACGAACACCAGTTCGCCGCCCATCACCCATTCGGCGATGCCTTCGTTTTCTGCCACGTACGGCCAACGCACCCGGCGGTGCAGGCTGCGCGCCCCGGCCCGCACGCTCAGTTGGTGCAGGCCGGGCAACTGCAGGATCTCCTCCAGCGCCAGGCTCACGGCTCGACGCCTGCCTGGCCTGGCGCGCGGCGCCGAGCAGCCAGTTCGACGAAGGCGATGTAGCACAGTGCCGAAGCGCCGATGCCTACCAGCGGGGCGATCCACGGCGAGGCGCAGGCCAGCACCGCGCCCACGGCATAGGCAGACAGCCCGGTCAGGTTGTAGCGTGGCAGGCGTGCCGTGCCGAGGGCCGGGAACCTGCCGCGGTGGCGGTACCAGAAATCGGCCATGATCACCCCACCCAGTGGCGGAATGATCGAGCCCAGCAGCACCAGGAACGGGATCAGCAATTCGTACATGCCGCCGATCGCCAGCACAATCCCGACGCCGGCGGCCACCAGCGTTGCGGTACGCCGGCGCTCGCTGCGCAGCAGGTGGCAGGCAGCCGCCGACACGTTGTAGATGGTCGGCCCCTGGATCGTCCACAGGTTCAGGCAGAGCATGACCACCGCCGCGAACGACAGCCCTTGCAGCACCATTACCTCGACGATATCGGCCTGCTGGTAGACCATCGCGCACCAGGCCCCGGCCACTACCATCAGGCCGTTGCCGAGCAGGAATGCGACCACGCTGGCAATGACCGCCACCCGGCCGCTACGGGCCAGCCGGGTCCAATTGGTCGCCTGGGTGGCACCACTGGCGAAGGTACCGAAGACCATGGTTACCGCTGCTGAAAAGGTCATGGCCTCATGCGGCACCACCGCGGCCAGGCCGGCAAGCCCCCCGGCATCGCGGGTAGCGATGTACATCGATACCACCAGCAGGCCGAACATCAGCGGCACCGATACCCGCGACAGTACATCCAGGCCCTTGAAGCCAATGATGGCCGTGAGGCTGAAGCCCAGGCCAAACAGCACCATCAACGGCATGCCTAAGCCTTCCGCCAGCCCCAGCAGCCTGACCAGCACGATGGCCACCGTGGCCGTGCCCCAGGCGTACCAGCCCAGTTCGGCGAAACCCAGCAGGAAATCGGAGAGCCGGCTACCCGCTTCACCGAAACAGAAGCGCCCCATCAACACGGTGTTCAGCCCGCTGCGCGCGGCGATGAACGCGAGTGCTGCGGCATACAGGGCCAGCAGGCTGTTGCCGATGGCCGCCACCCATAGCATGTCGACAAAATTGAAGGCCATGCCCAGCTTGCCGCCGGCGAACATCGTGCCGGTAAAGAAGGTGAAGCTGAACAGGACCATCGCGATCGGCAGCAAGCCCTTGCGGGCGGACTGCGGGGCTTCGCTGAGCGGGAATTCGCTGGATGAGCTCATTGCACGGGGCTCCAGGTTGTAGTCGGGAGCAGGGAGAGCAAGATACAGGCCGCTTTTCACCCAGTGGGAGAAGCCGCTCGGAACGGGCGCATGGCACTACCGCCTATGTGCATGCTGAACAGTTAAGTGCAAAAAATACGAAGTGAAAGTGTGCCCGATGACTTTATTTGAGGCGCAGGCGCACCAAAGCAGGTCGGTGTTGGGTAGTTGGTTCCCAGGCAGACGGGGCTTGGAGGAGCAGCCTGTCGCCAGGTCGTTTGTGGCCTTCGCACCAGGGAAATCCTTAAAGGCAATTAGCCATCAGTCATGAGGATGTCATCTTACTGTCGTATTTTTCGACCATTACCCAGGGTCGGGAACTACCAGCAGTGATTCGCCGTTCGCTTTCATCCGCCAGCCTTCTCCGCCTGCTGATCCTGATGCTGTGTGCAGCGACCCTGGCGTTCCTCTGGGGGCTGCACGTGTCGCAAAGGGCTACTGCAAGGCAGGATGCGCTGGCGGCCAAGGCTGCCGAACACCAGAACCTGGCCAGCCTGGTCGGCGAAAGCCTGCGTCAGCTGGTCGACCGCGCACAGGCGCTGGGCCGGGTTACCCAGGATGACCTGGAGGCCCTGCGCCAGGGCAATGTCAGCCTGCCGAAGCTGCTTGCCGAAGACCCGCTGCTCAAGCGCATGAGCCTGTACGACCGGCGGGGCCGGCTACTGTCGGCCAGCCATGCCGAGGTGGCTGCCGAGTTGCCCGAAGCCTGGCTGCAGGAGCTGCAACGGCACGTGTCGCGCTATGGTTTCAGGCCCTTCCTGGCCAGCCTGCAACCCCCCACCCAGCCGGCTACCCTGCCCGACCGGCAGCTAGCCTTTCTGCTGCCGCTGACCGATCCGCCCGGCCACGACCTTGCCAGCATCCTGGTGGTGCAGCTGGATATCGGCCACCTGGCGGTGCTGCTGCAGCACATCGACCTGGGCAGCAGCGGGCTGGTGCGGTTGCTGCAGGAAGATGGCCTGGAACGCTTGCGCATTGACGCCCGCGGCATGGCCGTGGCCACTGCTGCGCTGCAGCCTGTGCTGCCCGGCAACGCCAATGAAGCGGGCAAGCTGACGCAGTACGCGGCCGGCGTCCCCTACCAGAGCCTGTACCGGCGCCTACCCGAGCGCGGCTTCAGCGTGGTGGTCAGCCAGCGGCAGGACGAGGTCCTGGCACCTGCTGCACTGGCCAACACCCGGCAATTCTGGCTGACCCTGGGCATGACCCTGATGATCCTCGCCAGCCTGCTGTGGACCTTGCGCCTGTTGCGCAAACGCCAGGAGGCGTTCAGTGCGCTGGAGCAGGCTCAGCAGGTCAACCAGCAACTGATCGAGTGCCTTGAGGAGGAACACCGGCGCAGCAGCCACGCCGCTGCCACCGACCACCTCAGCGGCCTGCACAACCGCCGCCAGTTCGTCGAAGTGGCCGGCCAGGCACTGACCCGCCAGCGCGGCAAACGGCGCCTGATGGCAATTCTGTTCATCGACATGGACCGCTTCAAATCGATCAACGATTCGCTGGGGCACAAGGTCGGCGACCTGCTGTTGCAGGCCGTGGCCGGGCGTATCCAGCGCCTGCTGGCGCCCGGCGACGAGGCTTCGCGCTTTGGTGGCGACGAGTTCGTGGTGTTGCTGGCAGGTGAGCGCAGCGAGGAACAGATCAATGCCTGGGTCCGCCAACTGGTGCAGAAACTTTCGGCCACCTACGCCCTGGACGGCCAGGAGGTCAACACCAGCCCCAGCGTAGGCGTGAGCATCTGCCCGCGCGATGGCCAGGACATCGACAGCCTGATCCGCAGCGCCGATGCCGCGATGTATTCAGCCAAGCAGGCCGGGCGTGCCCAATACCGTTTCTTCGACCCGTCGCTGAACCTGGCCGATATCCAGGCCTTCACCCTCGAACAGGCCTTCGGCGGCGCCCTGGCCGAACGCCAGTTCGTGCTCCACTACCAGCCGCAGATCCGTCTCGACACCCAGCAGGTGCTGGGCTATGAAGCCTTGGTACGCTGGGACCACCCCGAATTCGGTCTCCTCTACCCGGACCGCTTCATCGGCCTTGCCGAGCGCAGCGGCTTCATCGTCGAGCTGGGCTGGGAGGTGCTGCGCCTGGCCTGCGAGGCGTTGGCAGCGTGGGCCAGCCAGGGCCGTGAGACGCGGCTGGCGGTGAACGTATCTGCCCTGCAACTGCGTCAGCCGGGTTTCGCGGCGCAGTTGTTGGCCAAACTGCAACAGCACGGCATCGAGCCACAGCGGCTGGAGCTGGAAATCACTGAAACCACCATTCTTGATCCTGAAGGCACGTCAGTGGCGCAGCTACACAGCTTGCGCGGTGCCGGCCTGGGTATCAGCCTGGACGACTTCGGCCGTGGTTACGCTGGCTTTGCCCACCTGCACACGTTGCCGCTGAGCAAGCTGAAGATCGACCGCTCGCTGGTCGCAGCATTGTCCAACAGCCATGACGACAGCCCGATCGTGTCCTCCACCATCATTTTGGCCAAACGCCTGGGCCTGGAAGTGGTAGCCGAGGGCGTGGAAACCCGCGAACAGGTGGTATGCCTGAAACTCGCCGGCTGCGATATCGCCCAGGGCTACCACTTCAGTCGGCCACTGTCGCCGGCGCAGCTGCGCGACTACGCGCCCTTCAACGGCCTCCAGGCCAAGGCTTGCGTCTGACCCGGGTGCCCACAGCGCAGGACAGCCAAACCCTTTTCGGTTTATTGTGTGCTCATTGCCCATCGACACCGCACCATGACCGACATCGAGCGCTACCTGCGTGCCGCCACGCGTGACAACACCCGGCGCAGCTACCAGGCCGCCATCGCGCATTTCGAAACCCACTGGGGTGGCTTTCTCCCGGCCACGGCCGAGAGCATTGCCCGCTACCTGGCCGAGCATGCCGACCTGCATGCCGTCAGCACCTTGCGCCAGCGCCTGGCTGCGCTCAGCCAATGGCACGTTGCGCAAGGTTTCCCCGACCCGACCAAGGCACCGTTGGTGCGCCAGGTGCTGCGCGGTATCCGCACCTTGCACCCGACACCGCCGAAGCAGGCCGCGCCGTTGTTGCTGCAGCACCTGCAAAGCGCCGTAGCATGTTTCGAAGAAGAAGCCCGCCAGGCCCGGCAACGGCATGACCTGGCCGCCCTGCGCCGCGCCCGTCGCGATGCGGCCTTGCTGTTGCTGGGCTTCTGGCGCGGTTTTCGTGGCGATGAGCTGGCGCGGCTGCGTATCGAGCACATCCATGCCGAGGCCGGTGTCGGCATTACCCTGTTCCTCCCGCGCAGCAAGGGCGACCGCGAAGCGCTGGGGGTGCAGCACCGCACGCCGGCGCTGAAGGCGCTGTGCCCGGTCACGGCCTACCTGCAATGGCTGGAGGTGGCCGGCATCGCCCACGGGCCGGTGTTCCGCAAGCTGGACCGCTGGGGCAACCTGGGTGACGCCGCGCTCAACAGCAACAGCCTGGTCGGCCTGCTGCGGCGCATGCTGGCGCGCGCCGAGGTGCCGGCGGCGCTGTATACCGGCCACTCGCTGCGCCGTGGTTTCGCCACCTGGGCCACGGCCAACGGCTGGGAACTGAAATCGCTGATGAGCTACGTGGGCTGGAAGGACGCCAAATCCGCATTGCGCTACATCGACTCGGCGCAGCGCTTTGGCGAACTGGCCGTGCTACCGGCCAGCCAGGCGCAAGCGTTGATTCCCTGACGCCTCGCTGGCGGCTGGCCGTGCTGCCGAGCGTACGGGGCAGCGCTTTTCCTGCGCGAACGGGCAGCCGCAGCAGCGATCAGCTTCGCCTTGCGCTGTGCCACAAACGGCCAATGTCACAGGCCCGCGCGCGCAGCAGGCTGGCAGCATCGGCACAGGCCTGTTCCAGGCTCATCGGCCCGCTGGCCAAGGCAAAGGCCGCATCGACCCCATGGGCATACAGCTGCTGGTAGCCTTCACCCAGGGTCCCGGCCAGCACCACCACCGGCACGCCATGGCGCTTGGCCAGGCGCGCCACGCCCATGGGGGTCTTGCCGCGCAAGGTCTGCGCATCGAAACGCCCTTCGCCGGTTATCACCAGGTCGGCGCCCTGCACCAAGGCCTCCAGGCCGGCCAGTTCGGCCACCACTTCCACCCCGGGGCGGAACTGCGCGGCCATGAAGGCCCGGGCCGCGAATCCCATGCCGCCGGCAGCGCCACAACCAGGGTAGTCGCGCACATCCTTGCCCAGCAGCTGCGCGCAATGGTTGGCAAAATGCCCCAGGGCCTGGTCCAGCGCCTGTACCTGCTGCGCATTGGCACCCTTCTGCGGACCAAAGATCACCGACGCACCATTGCTACCACACAGCGGGTTGTCGACATCCGCGGCGACCTCGAACGCTACTTCGGCCAGGCGCGGGTCGAGGTCGCTGGCGTCGATGCGGGCCAGCCTGGCCAGGGCCAGGCCGCCCTCCTCCAGCGCTTGCCCGTCAGCGTCCAGCAGGCGCAGGCCGAGTGCCCGCAGCATGCCGCTGCCGGCATCGTTGGTGGCGCTACCACCGATTGCCAACACCACCCGCTGCGCGCCGGCGGCCAAGGCGGCAGCGATCAGCTCACCGGTCCCCCAGCTGCTGCTGCGACAGGCATCGCGCTGGCCGCTGGGCACCAGTTGCAGGCCACTGGCCTGGGCCATTTCGATGATTGCTGTGCGGCTCTGTGGCAACCAGCCCCAACCGGCTTCGACGCTTTGCCCCAGGGGACCACGCACGGTCTGCCGGCGCAGTTCGCCGTGGCTGGCGGCAAGAATCGCCTGCATGGTGCCCTCGCCGCCGTCAGCCATCGGGCATTCACGCAGTTCGGCGTCCGGCCAGGCCTCGCCCAGGCCCGCGGCGATGGCACGGGCGACAGCGGCAGCGTCGAGGCTGTCCTTGAACGAGTCGGGGGCGATGACGATCTTCATGGGGCTTCTCCTGTCCTGATCAGCGGCATGCTGACAGGTGGCTGCCACGCTGGCCTCGGTCGCTTGCACAAAATGCTCTGCGGGTTGTTTGGGCAAATGCCTTCGTGCGCCGGCGCAGGCCTTTTCTGGCGGCGCGATCGGGCCGCACGGCCCCGGCTCGATTGGCGGCAGTGACAAGGCCGGGGTTCCGCTCTGCGGCCCGATCGCGACGCCAGGCCGCGCCTACAACGATCGCATCACCGTCAGTCGGCGGGCAGTAACTGCAGCGCCAGGTACAAGCTGAGCATACCCTCCATGCGCAGCGGGTCCACTTCGCCCAGCTCGGCGATGCGCTCCAGGCGGTAGCGCAAGCTGTTGCGGTGGATACCCAGTGCATCGGCACAGGCCTGGCTCTGGCCATCATGGGCACACCAGGCACGCAGGGTGGCGAGCAGCTGGCCGTTGCTGTCCTTGGCGCGAATACGCTGCAACGGTTCCAGCAATTCATCCAGCGCATCATCGTTGCGGTGCCGCCATAGCAGGGCTGGCAGCCGGTAGCGCTGCAGGCTGAGCAGGCGCTCGTCAGGCACCACCTCGCGGCCATAGGCCAGCAAGTCACGTACCCGGCGGTAGCCCCGGCGCAGTTGTTCCAGGCTTTGCGCCGCACTGCCCAGGGCCAGGCGCGCGACCAGCCAGCCATGGCGTTCCAGACGTTCCAGCAGGCGCGGCGCATCGAGTGCCAGTGCCGCGGGGCGGCACCACAACAAGGACTCGCGCGCGGGGCTTACGCACCAGCTGTCCGGATAACGGCTCGTCAACCACCCGGCCAACGCTTCGGCAGTTGCCCCCGAGGCCAGTTCGAACAGGCAGGGTACCCGCGGCAACTGCGGCTTGAGCCCCAGTTGCCGGGCTTCGTCGAGCAGCCGGGGCGAATCACCGCTGCCGCCCAGCAGCAACGCCAGCAGGTCATCACAGCGCTGCCGCCGCCATTGCTGGTCGGCCTGCAGATGGCGCTGGGCCAGGAGCATTTCGGCGGTCATGCGTACCAGCTCACCATAGGTACGCAGCTGCTGTGGGTCGCCGGTCAGGCCAAGCACGCCCATCAACCTGCCATCGAACATCAGCGGCAGGTTCACCCCCGGTTGCACGCCCTTCAGGCACTTGGCCGCGTCGCTGTCCAGTTCGACGATGCGGCCGTTGGCCAGCACCAGTTGCGCCCCCTCGTGGCGGGTGTTGATACGCTCCGGTTCGCCACTGCCCAGGATCAACCCCTGGCTGTCCATCACATTGACGTTGCACGGCAAGATGGCCATCGCCCGGTCAACGATATCCTGTGCCAGGTCATGGTCGAGTTCGAACATTCAACGGTCCTTGGGGTGGTAGGCTTTTGGGCTCGGGCACAGCCGCGCAGCGCCAGCGCTGTGCAAAAGCACAAAGACAGGCTCGCCGCCGTCCCCGAGACTCGTCAGGGCGAGCGCCGGAACAGGCGACGCGGCGACAACCATAACAACAGAGAACCCGATCATGGCATACAGCCCCGCCCCTGACCAAGGCACGGACACCAACCGCGACGCGCTGTACCGGCGCATCACCCTGCGGCTGATTCCGTTCATTTTCATCTGCTACCTGTTCAACTACCTGGACCGCGTCAACGTCGGCTTTGCCAAGCTGCAGATGCTCGACGCGCTGCAATTCAGCGAAACGGTGTACGGCCTTGGCGCCGGCATCTTCTTCATCGGCTACGTGCTCTGCGGCCTGCCGAGCAACCTGGCGCTCAACCGCTTCGGCCCACGGCGCTGGATCGCGCTGATGATGATCGCCTGGGGTAGCCTCTCCACCTGCCTGCTGTTCGTTACCACGCCTACCGAGTTCTACACGTTGCGCCTGCTGACCGGCGCCGCCGAAGCCGGCTTTTTCCCCGGCGTGGTGCTGTACCTCTCGCGCTGGTTCCCGGCCGCCCGGCGAGGCCGCATCATGGCCCTGTTCATGTCGGCGATCCCGGTATCGGGCCTGCTCGGCGGGCCGTTCTCCGGCTGGATCCTGGAGCACTTCGCGGCCGGTCAGCACGGCCTGGCCGGCTGGCAGTGGATGTTCCTGATCCAGGGCCTGCCAACCGTCGCCCTGGGGGTATTGGCGGTGTTCCTGCTCAGTGATGGCTACCAGAAAGCCAACTGGCTGAGCCCCGCACAGCGCCAACTGATTGCCGCCGACCTGCAGGCCGAGGCCGCCAGCAAGCCGAGTACCCGCGGCGACGGCGTGCTCGCCGTGCTCGGCAACCCGCTGGTCTGGACGTTCGGTTTCGTCTACTTCTGCATCCAGAGCGGCGTGTACGCAATCAACTTCTGGCTGCCGTCGATCATCAAGAACATGGGCTTCGACAACCCATTGCTGATTGGCTGGCTCAGCGCCATCCCGTATTTGCTGGCCGGTGTGTTCATGATCCTCTGCGGGCGCTCGGCCGACCTGCGCAACGAACGCCGCTGGCACCTGGTGGTACCGATGCTGATGGGCGCCATCGGCCTGCTGATCGCGGTGAATTTCGCCGGCAACCCGACCGTCGCCATCCTCGGTCTGTCGATCGCCACCATGGGCGCACTTACCGGCCTGCCGATGTTCTGGCCGATGCCGACCGCGCTGCTCAGCGCCAGCGCGGCAGTGGCCGGGCTGGCGATCATCAACTCGGTGGGCCAGATGGCCGGTTTCCTCAGCCCGTACCTGGTCGGCTTCATCAAGGACCAGACCGGCTCCACCGATGCTGCGCTGTATTCGCTGGCAGCGCTGATCGTGCTCGGTAGCCTGGTGGCCTTGCGAGTGACGCGTGCGGCTGCACTGGATACCGCACGGGCGAGTTGAACCCTTTCCTGGGTAAACCCGCTTCCGCGGGGTACTGCGCTGGCTTCGAATTGCCGCGGCTTCAGCCGCGGACACCGGCAGAGCCGGTGCCAGCCACCGCGTCGCCTGCTTCGCGGATAAATCCGCTCCGACATTCGAGCCGACGCTCACAGTGGCTTGCCCCTCCGATCGTCGGCTCGACGCATCGCCACCACCGTCCAGGCGTCAAATGATTCCAAAGGCCCCTTTGGAGAATTCCATGACCGAGCACGCCGTGGCCCGCCTGGCCGAGCTTGACCAACATCGCCCCCTGCGCGTCCAGGCCGGCAGCGAGGAACTCATCCTGATCCGTCAAGGCGACCAGGTGCATGCCTACCAGGGCAACTGTCCCCACGAAGGTGCTCCGCTCGACCAAGGCGTAGTCTGCGGCGGCCTGCTGGTCTGCCCATGGCACAAGGCCGCGTTCGCCGTCGACGAAGGCGCGGTGTGCGAGCCGCCGGCCCTGGCCGACCTGCGCCGCTACAAGGCCTGGGTCAAAGGCGACGAGGTCTGGGTCGATGATCAACCGCTGCCGGCCATCGATCCACCCAGGCACAGCGATGCCCGATGCTTCGTGGTGGTCGGCGCCGGTGCAGCCGGCAGTGCCGCAGTCGCCACGCTGCTGGCCCATGGTTTCGCCGGGCGCCTGATCTGGGTCGACCAGGAACGCCAGCCAGGCTATGACCGCACGGCGCTCAGCAAATTCGTCATCGCCGGACAGATGTCACCCGACGAAGTACCTGCCCTGCTCGACCCCAACGCCCTGCGCAAGGGCCAGTTGCAGCGCAGGCATGGCAAGGTCCGCACATTGAACAGCCAGAAGCGCCAGCTGACCCTGGCCGACGGCCAGCAGATCGACTACGACGCCTGCCTGCTGGCCACTGGTGGCAAGGCGCTGCGCCCCGAAATTCCGGGGGTCGAGCTGCCTGGGGTGTTCACCCTGCGTTCACGGGAGGATGCCGCGCAGTTGCTCGATGCTGCCGAACCCGGGCAGCCGGTGGTAATCGTCGGCGATGGCTTTATCGGCCTGGAAGCCGCCTCGGCCTTGCGCAAATACGGCGTGCAGGTGCACCTGGTCAGCCGCCATGAAGTGCCCTTGGCCCGCCAGTTGGGTGAGCGCATCGGCCGCACTATCCGTGCCCTGCATGAACGCAAAGGGGTGGTCTTCCATGGCCCCACCGAGGTCGAGCGCATCGACGGCAATGGCAAGGTCGAAGCCGTGCTGCTGGCGAACGGTGTACGGCTGCACACGCCCCTGGTCTTGCTCGGCACCGGGGTCAAGCCAGCCACCGGGTTCATTCAGGGCGTGCAGCTGAGGGAAGACAAATCGGTGCAGGTCGATGCCGAAATGCGTGCTGCAGATGGCCTGTGGGCCGCGGGCGATATCGCCACCTTCCCGCTCACCGGGCGCCCGGTGCGCATCGAGCATTGGCGCCTGGCCCAGCAACACGGGGTGATCGCCGCCGCGAACATGCTCGGCGAACAGCGCCGCTACGCCGACGTGCCGTTCTTCTGGACCTACCAGCACGGCCGCACCTACGAGGTACTGGGCCATGCGCAGGAATGGAACCATATCGAGTTCGTCGGCGCCCCGGAGCAAGGTGACTTCATCGCCTTGCAATGCCTGGACGAGCGGGTCGAGGCGGTAATCGCCAAGGGCTACTCGGATGCCATGGCGACACTGTCGCAACGCATGATGCGCCCGTTGAGCCTGCAGGAGGCACGGCTGCTGATCGGCTGAGGTGCGCCTTTCAATGCGCACCGGTTGTGTGTAAAACAGGCAGCTCAGCCGACTGCAAAAGGAACCACGCGCATGATTTATCGCCCCCTCGGCCACAGTGGCCTGCAGGTTTCCGCTCTGACCCTTGGCAGCATGATGTTCGGCGAACAGACCAGCACCGAAGACGCCCTGCGCATCATCGACAAGGCCTGGGACCAAGGTATCAACTTCATCGACACCGCCGATGTCTACAATGCCGGGCGCTCGGAAGAAATCGTCGGCGAGGCGGTGGCCCGCCATCGTCATGACTGGATCGTCGCCAGCAAGGTCGGCTTCGGCCCGGCAGACGGCTTGCCCAACCGCAGCGGGCTGTCGCGCAAGCATATCTTCAATGCCCTGCATGCCACCTTGACGCGCATGGACATGGACTACCTGGACATCTACTACCTGCACCGCGAAGACCACAAGGTGCCACTGGAAGAAAGCGTGCAGGCGATCGGCGACCTGCTGCGCCAGGGCAAGATTCGCTACTGGGGCGTATCCAACTTCCGCGGTTGGCGGATCGCCGAGGTATGCCACATTGCTGAACGCCTGGGCATTCCCAGGCCGGTGATCAGCCAACCGCTGTACAACATCGTCAACCGCCAGGCAGAAGCCGAGCAACTGACGGCTGCCGGTGCCCACGGCCTGGGTGTGGTGCCCTACAGCCCGCTGGCGCGCGGCGTGCTCAGCGGCAAGTATGCACCGGGTGCCACGCCGGACTCAGGTAGCCGGGCCGGGCGCCAGGACAAACGCATCATGGAGGTGGAGTGGCGCCAGGAGTCGCTGGCCATTGCCCGACAGATCCAGGCCTACGTGCAGGCCAAGGGCGTCGGCATGGTCGAGTTCGCGATCGCCTGGGTGCTGAACAACCAGCTGGTCAGCTCGGCGATTGTCGGCCCGCGCACCGAGGAGCAGTGGGCCACCTATGGTGGCGCACTGGCAGTGGAGATCACCGCCGAGGACGAGGCATTCATCGATTCGCTGGTGACGCCGGGGCATGCGTCGACGCCAGGCTTCAATGATGTGGCGCATTATGTGAGCGGGCGGCTCGCGCGCAGCTGACTGCCGTACTGTTCTGCCCCCTTCGCAAGTGAGCCCGCTCAGGCATCAGCCATTGGCAGCTCAGCGTCCACGCTCAGCGGTGCTGACGCCTAGGTAACGGTCGGTCCACGCAGCCAGCGGTAACGGCGGCTGCTGGTCGACGATACGTCGCCAGATCAGCACCAGGTCACCGCCATTGAACATCGACCCAGGCCCGGCGCCCTGCCACATCGAGGGGACGTCGGCCCTCCAGCGCCCCTGGCCGTCGCGATGGGCCATGGTGAAACGGAACGTGTAGTTTCCCGGAATACCCATGCGCAGGTCGGTGACCACCAGCGCATCGTCGATCTGGTCATAGCGCAGCCAGTCATCGGTAAACCAGCGCAAGCGCGCGTGCAGTGGCTGGTCGGCAAGCACCTTGGCCAGTTCAAGGTTACGTGGCAAGCGCTGCATTTCTGGCGCTTGCCGGTCAAACCCGCTGCTGATGCCTTCGTAGTAATCGCCATCCGGAGTCTTGGCCAGCACCCGCCAGACCAGGCTGTTGAAGGCGATCGGCACGGCGCGTACTTCGCTGGCGACAAGGCCTTGCTGGTCGAGCGCCGCCTGGAAGCGCTGCTCGGCCGCCATGCGCCCGGCCAGGCCGAAACCCAGGTAGGCCGCGCCGAATAGCAGGGCCAGGGTCAGCAGCCGCGTGGCCTTGCGAGTCAGCCCTTGGCAGCTGGCGTAGATCACCGCCGCCAGCAGCGGCAGGGTGTAGACCGGGTCGATGATGAAGACCGCAGCCCAGCTCTGCGGGGTAGTCTGCAAAGGCCAGAACAACTGCGTGCCATACACCGTGAAGGCATCGAGCAATGGGTGGGTGACCAGTACCAGCCAGAACGCCAGGAACAGCCTGGGCAAGGTGTAGCCCTTGCCTGGCCAGCAGGTGTTGACCAGCCAGGCCAGCAGCCAGGCCAGCCCAGTCAGCACGAACAGCGAGTGGGAGAAGCCGCGGTGATAGGTCATCTGCGACACCGGATCGGCGTAGCGGATGATCACGTCCAGGTCGGGGAGCGTGGCCAGCGCCGCACCATACAGCAGCGAACGCCGCCCCTGGAGGCGGCCGAGCACGGTACCTTGCAAGGCGGCGCCGAGTACGGCTTGGGTAATGGAGTCCACGGATGGCATTCCTGAAAGGTAGGTTTGCAAAACCTACCCTCATCCAGCTGCGAGACGCAATTCCCGGATCTAGAACAATTGCCAGGTGTAAACCAGCGTCAGGCGATTCTCGTCGATATCGCTGCGGTAGTTCGACCGTGCCATGGCATTGCGCACCCGGATGCCCAGCCCCTTCAGCACCCCACTCTGTACCGCATAGCCGATGTCCAGGTCTCGCTCACGATCACGTCCTTCATATCCGTGCCCGGTGTCGACGTTGTTACCGCTGATATAGCGCACGGTCGCAGTCAGCCCCGGCACACCCATGGCCGCAAAGTTGTAGTCATAGCGCACCTGGTAAGAGCGTTCGTCGGTGTAGGCGAACTCGTAGGTCGGCACCTCGTTACCCAGCGGCGAGATGTTGGCGAATACCCGTGGGAACGGGCTGTCACCATAGATACCCTGGTAGCCAGCATGAAAACTGTGCCCGCCATGGCGGGCCGTGAACAGCGAAAAGAACGCCTGGTTGTCGATATTGCCCAACAACGCATCGCCCTCCTCGCGGGCCGTGAAGTACCCCAGGTTGGCCGCGAGCACCCAGTCGCCCAGAGGTTTGCTGTGCTTGAAGCCGACAAAGCCCTGGGCGTAGATGTCCTCCAGCTGCCCGTACCAGAGGCTGACACTGCTCTGGTTGGCATTGAACGTATAATCCCCGCCCAGGTAGTTGAAGGCATCACTGGCAGCCTGGCGCATCGGCACATGGCCGAGCATGGCGTTCATCTTGCCGTCCCCGCCTTCGTTGCGCAGGTGGGTGCTGTTCAGGTGCCCGGCCTGCAGGGTCAGCCCGTCGATATCCGCCGAGCTCAGGCTGGCGCCCTGGTAGGTTGGGGGAAGCAGGCGGATGTCACTGAAGGTCAGCACGGGCAGGTTCGGTTGCAGTTCGCCGACGCGCAGTTCGGTTTTCGACACGCGAGCCTTGAAGGTCGGCGCCAGGCGGCTGTACTCGTCGGCGGCCCGGCCGTCGCCATGCACCGGCAACAGGCCGGTGTTGGTGCGCTCGGGGCTGCTGTCGAGCTTGATGCCCAGCAGGCCCAAGGCATCCACACCAAAGCCGACGGTGCCGGGCGTGTATCCCGACTTGAAGTCGAGGATGAAACCTTGCGCCCACTCTTCGGCCTTGGATTGCCGGTTGGCCCCGACAATGTCCGAGAAGTCGCGGCTGAAGTAGTAGTTTCGAGCACTCAGGCTGGCCTTCGCATCCTCGAAGAAACCGCCTTCAGCGGCCAGCAAGGGTTGGCTGAGCAACGTCAGGCCTAGGGCGACGCAAGGGGTGTGGTTCATTCCGAAGCTCTCTTGATCTTGTTTTTATGGATAAAGCGTTGGAAACACGGCGGTTCATGGGGATGCAGCAGGCGCCCCTGGCGCACAGCGAGCTGTCCTTGATCAGGGCTTTGATGAAGCGTCTCGCAAGGCAGCCAGCCTTGGTGGCCGGGCCTTGTCTTGTACTGGCAGCTTCGCGGGCTCGCCCGCTCCCACCGGACCCTGCAGGTTCGAGGCCGGTGCGGGACCTATGGAGCGAGCATGCCCGCGGAAATACCGACTCGGTCGATCAGGCCTGCTGCAAAGCCCGCGGCCGCGCACTGCGCTGCTCGTCTGCACCGCCCTGGGCCTGCTGCAACTGGAAGTCGAACTTCAATTCGCCATGCCGCCCGGCCGGCCCTTCGACGAACACCACCTCCCCCACCAGCCCGGCCCGCGTGGCATAGGCAAAGTCGTCCCACAGGTATTGATCGCCGGCCAGGTTGATCTGCGTGGTCAGGTGCCGGTGCCCCGGCGCCGAAATGAAGAAGTGCACATGTGCCGGGCGCTGGCCATGGCGGCCCAGCAGGTCCAGGCATTCCTGGGTCGGCCCCTGCGGGTCGCAACCGTAGCCCGATGGCACGATGGAGCGCGCCCGGTAGCGCCCTTCGGCGTCGGTAACGATGCGCCGGCGCAGGTTGTACTCGGACTGGCTCTGGTCGAAGAACGAATAGGTGCCGCGAGTATTGGCATGCCAAAGGTCAACCGTGGCGCCTGGCAGCGGTCGGCCCTGCGGGTCGAGCACCTGGCCTTCCAGGAACAGCACCGTGGCCACGCCCTCCTCGCTGCCATCGTCCATGCGCACTTCACCTTCGGCGATCGGCGCGCCGGCGACATACAGCGGGCCTTCGATGGTGCGTGGAGTGCCGCCGACAAGGCCGGCCTGCTGGTCCTTGGCATCCTGCAGCAGGTCGAGGAAGTGCTCGATGCCCAGGCCGGCCACCAGCAGCCCGGCCTCGCCGCGCCCGCCCAGGCGGTTGAGGTAGTCGACGGCGTGCCAGAACTCGTCCTCGCTGATCTCCAGGTCTTCGATCAGCCGCGCGGTGTCTTGCAGTACGCGCTGCACAATACGCTTCAGGCGCGGGCTGCCAGCATCATTGCCCAGGCCAGCGGCCTCTTCGAAGAACTGCTGTACCTCGGCAGTGTGGGAAATTTTCACGGTCATGATGGTTTACCTCGTCTTGTTCTGTTCGGGTCAAGCCTGCGCCGCCACGGCCTGGGCATGTCGCCGGCCGCTGGCCAGGTGCACGGCCATGGCCAGTGCGGCGATCGCACCCGGGATGGCGAAAGCGATGAAATTGAGTTGCAGGGGCAGGTTGATGCCCATCAGTGCACCGCCCAGCAGCGGGCCGACGATGGCGCCGTTGCGGCCGATGCCCGAGGCCCAGCCCAGCCCGGTGGAACGCACCGACAGCCCGTACATCTGCGCGGCACCGGCATACAGCAGGATCTGCGTGCCGATGGTGCTGGCGCCGGCGATGAAGATCAGCAGGTACAGCACCGGCATCGGGCTGTTGACGCCCAGCAGGCTGATCGACAACGCAGCCGCCAGGAAGAACGCCACCTTGACCTTGACCAGGTTGTAGCGATCGCCCAGCCAACCACCGAGAATCGCCCCGGCCATGCCGCCGAAGTTCAGTGCCAGCAGGAACGACAGGCTCGAGCCCAGGCTGTAGCCGGCACTGGCCATCAGCTTCGGCAACCAGGAACTGAGCGCGTAGACCATCAGCAGGCAGCAGAAGAACGCCAGCCACAGCGCCAGGGTGCGGATCGCCAGGCCGTTGCGGAACAGCTCCAGCACAGACGCGCCGTTGCCCTTGCGGTCGGCCGCCTGCAACAGGTCATCAGCCTGCACATCACAATCCGGATCCAGGCGCTTGAGCAGCTTGCGCGCTTCTTCGCTACGGCCGCGGCGCACCAGGAAGCCGATCGATTCGGGCAGGTAATGGAGAATCACCGGCAACAGCAGCAGTGGCACGGCAGCGGCAAAGAACATCGATTCCCAGCCGAAACGCGGCAGCATGAAGATACCGACGCCGGCCGAGAGCATGCCGCCCAGCGAATAGCCACTGAACATGATCGCCACCAGTGTGCTGCGCAGGCGCTTGGGTGCGTATTCGTTCATCAGCGCCACGGCGTTGGGCATCAGCCCGCCGCAACCCAGGCCGGCAATGAAGCGGTAGATGCCGAACTCGCTGGGGCTGCTGGCGAAGCCATTGAGGATGGTCGCCCCGGAGAACAGGGCAAAACAGATGGCAATCCCCTTCTTGCGCCCGATGCGGTCCGCCAGGCTGCCGAAGGCCAGGGCGCCGAACATCATGCCGAACAGCGCGTAGCTGCCCAGTGCGCCCGCCTGCAAAGGGGTCAGGCCCCACGCCTTCATGATCTCCGGTAGTACCACGCCGTAGATGAACAGGTCATATCCGTCGAAGATCAGCAGCAGGCCACACCAGGCCATGACCATCCAGTGGAAACGGGTAAAACGCGCATTGTCGATGATCGGGTGTATGTCCAGGTTTCGCATGGCAGCTATCACTCTTGTTTTTGTTGTGAAAGAAAGCTTTTTGCCTTGGGCACTGCTCAGCCGAGGTCGCCACCCCCAACCGGCAAGGTCACGCCGGTGATGTACGAGGCCTCGTCGGAAGCGAGGAACAGAATGGCGCCCACCTGCTCGTCGATGCTGCCGTAGCGGTGCATCAGGCTGCTGTCGAGGGTCTGGTCGACGATCTGCTGGTACCAGCGCTGTTCCTGTTCGGTCTGTTCGGCGCTGTTGCGCGGCACCCGCCGGGGTGGCGCTTCAGTGCCACCGGGGGCAGTGGCGTTGACCCGGATGCCGCGGCCGGCCGTTTCGAACGCCAGGCAGGCCGTGAGCGCGTTGACGCCGCCCTTGGCCGCCCCGTAAGGCACGCGGTTGATGCCGCGGGTGGCGATGGACGAGACATTGACGATGGCGCCGCTGCCGCGTTCGAGCATGTAAGGCAAGGCGGCGTGGCAGCACCACAGGGTGGGGAACAGCGAGCGGCGCACTTCGGCTTCGATCTGCTCCACCTGGTAATGCTCGAACGGTTTGGCCCAGATGGTGCCGCCGACGTTGTTGACCAGGATGTCGAGGCGGCCGAAGGTGGCTACCGCGCTGGCCATGACCCGCGCGCAGTCGGCATGCTGTTCGAGGTCGGCAGTGAGGGTGAGCATGCCCTCGCCGGCCAGTTCGTGGACCAGTTCGGAGCGGTCTACCGCGACCACTTGCGCGCCTTCGGCCTTGAGCCGCCAGCACACGCCACGGCCGATGCCCTGGGCGGCGCCGGTGACCAGGGCGACCTTGCCTTGGAATCTGTTGTTCATATCCATCTCTCCGGTTCGCCATAGCACCTGTGGGAGCGGGCATGCCCGCGAACGCATCCGGCCAGACAACGTCGGTGAACTCGCTGGCCTCTTCGCGGGCACGCCCGCTCCCACAGGGTTGGCGTATTGCTTGCGATGAAAGAAGCGGTCAGGCCGCTGCCGCGAATTTCTCGTAGTAGAAGTTCGCCGGGGTGATGCCCTGCTCACGCACGTACTGGCTCACCGCCTCGACCATCGGCGGCGGGCCGCACAGGTACAGGTCGACATCGCCATCGTTGAGGTGGCGCGG
Source organism: Pseudomonas sp. LAM2023 (assembly GCF_016620375.1). Classification (NCBI taxonomy): domain Bacteria; kingdom Pseudomonadati; phylum Pseudomonadota; class Gammaproteobacteria; order Pseudomonadales; family Pseudomonadaceae; genus Pseudomonas; species Pseudomonas sp. LAM2023. The sequence continues at coordinate 432,776 of NZ_JAENHV010000009.1, forward strand.
CTCGATGTGCTGGGTCACGTAACCCTTGCGCGGGTATTGGCTGTCGGGGTTGGCTACGCAGGCGCTGAAGGTGAAGTTGGGGATGCGCGCCGCCAAGGCCTGCAGGCGGTCGAGCTCGACCAGGTCGAAGTCGTTGGTCACCCCGTAGACCAGGTGCAACGGGTGCTCGCTGCCCTGCTCGGCGATCTTCTCCAGCATTGCCGTGAACGGTGCCAGGCCGGTACCACCAGCCAGCAACAGCAGCGGGCGCTGGATTGGCCGCAGGTAGAAGCTGCCCAGCGGCCCGGCCAGGGTCATGCTGTCGCCGGCCTTGGCCAGGTTGGTCAGGAAACTGCTCATCAGCCCGCCCGGCACGTTACGGATCAGGAAGCTGACTTCGCCGTCCTTCTGCAGCGAGCTGAACGAATAGGCGCGGCTCTGCTCGCTGCCCGGTACCTTGAGGTTGACGTATTGCCCGGGCAGGAACGCCAGGCGGCTGAGGGCCTCACCCCTGAGCGACAGGGCGATGGTACTGGCCGACAGCTGGCGCACAGCGCTGATCGCGGCCTCGAAACAGGCCTGCTCGGTCTTGCACAGCTGTGACGAGGCCGGAATGCGGATCACGCAGTCACTTGTCGCGCGCATCTGGCAGGTCAGCACGTAGCCTTCGGCGACTTCGTCTTCGCTCAGGGCATCCTCGATGAAGTTGTCACCCAGCTCGTAACGGCCGGACTCGGCCTTGCACTTGCAGGTCCCGCAGGCGCCGTCGCGGCAGTCCAGCGGAATGTTGATGCCCTGGCGGTAGGCAGCATCGGCCACGGTTTCATGGCCAGTGGCTTCGATGAAGCGGGTTACCCCGTCTTCGAAATTCAGTGCGATCTGGTAGCTCATGTTGCACCTCGCGGGCGAGCCGGGCCACGGCGCATCGCAGGAAGCACCGGGCAGCACTCGCAAAACCCTGGTTCAGATGTGGTAGATGTCGATGACCTGGCGCACGTAGTCGTTCTTCAGCACCACCTTCTTGGCCTTGATCAGCGGCTGCTCGCCGCGCAGGTCGAGGGTGTAGAAACTGCTGCCGAAGTAGCTGTCGGTGGTCTTGTAGCGGAAGCTCAGGGTGTGCCAGTTGAAGCGCACCTGGCACAGCCCGTCAGCCTGCCCGACGATCTCGATGTTGCTGATGTTGTGCGAGGTGCGGGTGTCGGGCACGGTCGCGCTGGAACGCTCGGTCTTGATCCGGAACACGCGGTCTTCCAGGCCTCCGCGGTTGCCATACCAGATCAACGAGATTTCGCTTTGCGGGTCCTCGGTCAGGGTGTCGTCATCGTCCCAGCTCGGCATCCAGAAAGTGGCATCGCTGGCATACAGTTCCAGCCACTGGTCCCATTGGGCGTCGTCCAGGTAGCGCACCTCGCGGTAGAGGAAGTCGCGCACGGTGTCATACAGGCTCATTGCACGGCCTCCACGGGAATCAGTTGCTGTTCGTCCTTCAGGGCCTGGATCATGGTGTCCTGCCAGTATTTGTGTTGCAGCACGAACAAGCCTTCGTCCTCGGTGCGCACGCCAGACAACAGCGGCTTCAGCGCAATCTCCCTGGCCGCCTCGTCGGCGCCTTGCACCCAGTGCGCAGCCCCGCGGGACATGTCGTTCCAGCCAATACCGCCGCCGTAGCCGGTCTGGCACGAGCGGAACTCTTCGAGGTCGTCCGGGGTGGCCATGCCGCTGACGTTGAAGAAATCTTCGTACTGGCGAATGCGCTTGGCGCGGGCATCGGCGCTCTCGCCTTTGGGCGCGATGCAATAGATGGTGATTTCGGTCTTGTTCACCGAAATCGGCCGGGCGATGCGGATCTGCGAGCTGAACTGGTCCATCAGGTACACATTCGGGTACAGGCACAGGTTGCGCGAGTTCTCGATCATCCAGTCGGCACGCGCTTGGCCGAAATCGGCCGCCAGCTGTTCACGGCGCTCGTAGGCCGGGCGGTCCTCCGGGTTGGCCCAGCGGGTCCACAGCAGCAGGTGGCCGTGGTCGAAGGAGTAGAAACCACCGCCCTGCTTGGCCCAGGCCCCGGCGCTCATGGTCTTGATCTCCTCGCCCGCCTCGCGCTGCTTGCGCTGGTTCTGGGTGGCGGCGTAGTTCCAGTGCACGGAACTGACGTGGTAACCGTCGGCGCCGTTTTCGGCAGTGAGCTTCCAGTTGCCTTCGTAGATATACGAACTGGCCCCACGCAACACTTCCAGGCCTTGTGGCGACTGGTCGACGATCATGTCGATGATTTTCGCCGACTCGCCCAGGTGTTCGACCAGCGGTTTGACGTCGGCCTTCAGGCTGCCGAACAGAAAGCCCCGGTACGACTCGAAGCGCGCCACCCTGGTCAGGTCGTGGGAGCCATCGCAGTTGAAGCTGGCGGGGTAGCCGGCATTGCCTGGGTCCTTCACTTTCAGCAGCTTGCCGCTGTTGTTGAACGTCCAGCCGTGGAATGGGCAGGTGTAGCTGGAGCGGTTGCCGCGCTTGTGCCGGCAGAGCATGGCGCCACGGTGGCTGCAGGCGTTGAGGAAGGCATTCAGCTCACCGTCCTTGTTGCGCGCGATGAAGATCGGCTGGCGCCCCATGGTCAGGGTGAGGAAGTCGTTGTTCTCGGGGATCTGGCTTTCGTGGGCCAGGTAGATCCAGTTGCCCTCGAAGATGTGTTTCATCTCCAGATCGAACAGGCGTGGGTCGGTGAACATCTCGCGCTTGCAGCGGTAGATGCCCTTTTCACGGTCGTCCTCGAGCAAGGCATTGAGGTAGTCGAATCCCAGGGACATGGCCAGGGTCTCCCTTGTTATTGTTTGGACCTGGTCAGGTTAGGGATTGGTAGGCGGCGGCAATATCCGCTTTGTGCGCAGTGCTATCCGTTTTGTGCAGGCAGTGGCTGGTTCAGCGCCGATTGCGCAAGGTTTCCGAGGGCAGCTCGCCAAACTGCTGCCGATACACCTCGGAAAACCGCCCCAGGTGCAGGAAGCCGTAGTCCATGGCCAGTTCGGTCACGCTGTGCACGCTGCAACTGGCATCGCCCAGGCAGGCATGCACCTGCGCCAGCTTGCGCTGGCGCACATACTGCTTGGGCGTGGTGCCCAGGTGGCGGTCGAACAGTGCATACAACGAGCGCAGGCTCATGCATGCCTGCTCTGCCAACGCTTCGGCGGAAAGTTCGAGCCTTAGGTTGCGTTCGATGTAGTCGAGGATTCGTTCCAGGCTTGCTCCGGGTGAACCCAGGCGCTCGCGACGGATATTGGTAGTCATCAGCGTCAGCAACTTGCTGGCGACGATCTGGCTGTAATGGCCCTGTACCCTTGGCAGCGAATCGCTCACTTCCGCTTCATGGCACACCATCGCCAGCAGGTTGACGAAACCGTCCAGCTCATCCAGCCGATAATGGTTGCGCAGGAAGCGCACACCGCCATCGGGCCGCTGCCAGCGCTGTTCGTCGCAGATCGAGTCGAGCAGCCGGGCCGGCACCTTGAGGATGAATTTCTCGCAGTCTTCCGAATAGGTCAGGTCGACCGGATCATCCGGGTTGATCAGCAGCAGCTCGCCCGGTACCAGGTGCTGCTCGCGCTTGGGCCCACGCCACAAGCAGTTGCCGTTGAGCAACAGCTGCAGGTGGTAGATGGTTTCCAGTGCTGGCGAGGTGACGCGTACGCTGCCGCCATAGCTGATGCGGCACAGGTCCAGTTCAGCGAACTTGCGGTGGCTGAGGCTGGCCTGGGGATGGGTGGTGCGGGACAGACCGATGCAATGCTGGCCTACATGCTGGTTCACATAATCGGACACAGCATAAGGGTCGGCGTGATGAAACACGCTACTGCGCTCGCTCAGCAGGCGGCTTTCCATAGGCAAGGCACTCGGTATCGTTGTTGTTCTGGTCGCCGCGCCCTACAGCCAGACAGGCGGTGATTGCGGTCGTCACGGTCATTCTATCGAGCCGGCTGGTGGGCGCAGGGGGCAGGCGACAACCGGTGAATGCCCCCACTTAAGCAAAATGGCCGGGGATGGGCAATGCGCGGCAGGCAATGGCCGGGCGGATAGCGGACAGCCGACGGCCATGGGCGTGCGGTTATCGCACGCTCAGTGCTGCACCCTCACTGTACTGGCAGGAAGTTCATCAACAACAGGCTCTGCGCGTAATTCAGGCCAATCCGCCGATAGCGTTCGTCAAGCAGCTCGGCCAGCAAATCCAGGCGCGCCACGATCTTGCCGAACTCCACGGCAAAGCTGAGGTTGCTGCCTTCCTCGGAAATTTCATTGGAGAACAGCAACAGCTCCCCATTGGCATCTTGTCGCTGGCTCAGCATCCAGGTGGCTTTTTCGATGTTGCGCGCAGCGTTGTTGACGAACAGCGGATCGATGGTATCGGTCATGTAGAACTCGGTACGCCCGCCATGCGCGGTGATCAGCATGCTGCCGATGGCGTAGATGAACGCGCCGACCCGATCGCCGCGGAACTCCGGGCTCAAGGCATAACTCAAGGCCGCCAGGTCACGGCGCTTGCCCAGTTGCGGCAGCGGCTGGCGTTGTTCGATGGCGATGCGGATCTGCCGCTCGGCAGTGGCGGCATCGACGTAGCCGGAAAGCTTCCACTGGTTGGGGTTGCGCAGGTACAGCTTGTTCATCAACAGGTACAGGCTCTGCAGATTGTCGCGCATGGCCAGCGTGGCCATGCGGTCGACGCTGGTCTGGAACAGCTCGCTGGGCTTGCCGTTGCCGAGCTGATCGAGCATGCCGCGCCCCTGCTCCTGGGTGCAGGCGCACAGGCAGCTGAAGGCGCCAACCAGCAGCAGGCACGAGAAGATTTTGGTATTGCTTGCAACCATCGGCACCGGGTCGATATTCGGCGGCCGCTCCGGGTATCGGTGCGGCTTGGCCAAGAATAGAGCGCGGAAATTCCAAAAAGTGCGAAATGCAGGTAACCAGGATCGCCGAACGCACGGCTACTAGCCGCCGTAGAGTAGGTCACCTGATATATTTGCCAGTTTCGGGTTTGCTCAGGATGGAGAAATACTCTGCGCCCCAACGGAGGATTCACCATGAGCAAATATGCAAAGAACCCCGGTGAACTGGATACTGACTTTGGCATTGACGGTTATGCCAGACTCCCTGTCCCCCAAGACGCCCTATCTTCGGGCGGGGTGTACTCAACAACAATCGATTCAGCGAACCGTATAACCTGGGTCGGCGGCGCTCCGATCGACGGCGAGGATTTCTATTTTTTTGCAAGGCTGGATGCCAAGGGCATCTGGGAGGCTGATCCAGGCTTCGTCGCAATTGAAGATCCTGCGTTGGATCCGTCGCTCTCCTATGGACAGGAGTTCCATTTCATTACGCCCGCGACACCTGCACTGGACTCGAATTATATCGCGCATTCAAAATGTGCAACATGGACCGGTGAGGATTGGCTCTGGCAAGCGGCTGTCGGCCAATACCAAAACAACTTCGCACCGCTGGACGGCTTCGGCGTGAAAGGGATGATGCTCGTCCGGCCTGACAGCCAGCGCATACCAACAGCAACATCCACCGCCAAGCACGAACAACGGCCGAAAACAAAGCCTGCCCATGAGGCAAAGATTCCGAAAAATCTGAAGAACAGATATAAGGATGAGGTATTTGCACCCGCTACCCGTAGCGTATTGCTAGGCAACACGATCAAAACCTTGTACGCCTCTTCGCTCGATGGCCAGCCGAACAGTCAAAGGCTGTGGGTCGCGCTGCACGATGCCGAGACTGGAGCCCCGGTAACCGGTCTTGGTCCAGATGGCACTCAAAGCCAATGGCTCATTCCGAATTTTCTGGGTGAGACGTTCGAGCCGTGGGGTTGTCACTTCTTCAAGGACGGTGGTTTTGTTCTGGCAGGCAAAGAAGGTGCACCCGGCATCGTCGCCAGATACAAGAGCAACGGCGAGCTGGATACGGACTTCAACCAGGCCGGCTTTATTGAACTCGCTAACCGCAGCATTCAATTGGGGGCGGACGAAAGTAGGATCATTATCAGCCAAGGCACTTATTTCACTAGCGAGGCTGGACGCACAATCAACCTGACGATTCGTGTGTACAACAAGCAAACCGGCTTACCGGATACGCAGTTCAACGGAGACGGTGTGCTCAGTATCGATATCGACCCTGGTGCTGATATCAGGGCCCTCACAACGGAAGCCATCCTCGTTGCACCCGAAGGGTCGATCTATATCGCAGGAAACTTGCTTCACATGGAACAGTCCAGTTTCTACCAGCAAGGTATCATCCACAAGGTCACCCAAGATGGCAGACTGGACGCTAACTTCGCTTCCGAAGGACGCTACCTGGTTCCAACAGATCGATTGAACACCTTGCGCGCAGCATACCTGGGGGCGGACGGACTCCGTTTCATCTCCCAACTGAATGAGGGTGGTCGCTGTGCCATGAAACTCTTTATCTGATTGCCGCCAAACCTGGCAGGCCTTTGAACACAGTGGCTTGCCGGGTTTGGCGTTAGGTTCTGTATGAAAAGTCTTGAAACGAAGGTCAGGCAAGGCGAAAACAACCGAGGAAGCGGAGTTTACGGGTTGTAAATGAGCATACCGACGCTGTTTTCAACGCAGCATCACCGTGTATCAAGGCTTTTCCTACAGAGCCTAGCGCCTGTTCACTGCTGGTGGCGCAACATATCCACGACCAGTGCATGCAGCGCCGGGTCACCGCAAGCCACTACGCAGCCACCATTCTGCGCGCTGCTGCCGTCCCACGCGGTGATCACCCCACCCGCCCCTTCGATGATCGGCATCAGCGCCTGGACGTCATACGGCTGCAGGCTGGCCTCGACGATCACGTCGACAAACCCGCTGGCCAGCATGCAATAGGCATAGCAATCGCCGCCGTAGCGCATCAGCCGCGCCTTGCCGGCAACCGCCTCGAACGCCGCCTTGCGTTCAGCGGTATCGAACATGTCCGGGGTGGTGCACATCAGCGTGGCCGAAGCCAGGTCGCCGCAGGCGCGGGTTTTCAACGGCGTACCGTTGCGCCAGGCGCCTTCCGGTGTGCCGACAAACCGTTCACCAGTGAATGGCTGGTTCATCACCCCTACCACCGGCTGCGCGCCGTCGTTGAGGGCGATCAGCGTGCCCCACAGCGGCAGGCCGGTGATAAAGGCGCGGGTACCGTCGATCGGGTCGAGCACCCAGGTCAGCGGGCTGCTGCCGACAGCCACCCCGGCTTCCTCGCCGAGAATGCCGTGCTCGGGGTAACGGGCCTGGATCAGCGCGCGCATGGCGTCTTCGGCCGCCTTGTCGGCCACGGTCACCGGGTCGTACAGGCGCCCGCCCTTGTCCTCGACATCCAGGCTGGCGCGAAAGTAGGGCTTGATCGCTTCAGCAGCAGCATCGGCCAACTGCTCGGCAAAGGCGCGGTACTCGCCGATCTGTTCAGCACTCAGGGACATGGGACGGGCCTCGTGACAAAGATGGGGCACGCATCATACCTGACACATCGCCCCGCTGTACGTGGCAGCGGTCTAGACTGAACATGACCAGATCACCGGGGGGGCTGCCACACGTGGAGGTGTGCGATGAGCCAGTTCAAGCGTCTGTTCGTCATGCTCGGCCCGCAGATGCGTCACACGCCGGCGCTGCAACGCGCGGCGGCGTTGGCGGAATCCAACGGTGCCTTGCTGGATATCAATGTGTTCGTCGACGATGTCGACACCTTCGGCTTGATGAGCGATAGCCGCGAACGCGAACGGCTGCTCAGCGACAACCGCCAATGGCTGGCGGACGAAGCCGAACAACTGGTCAACGCCGGCCTGGACGTGTCCACCGAGCTGCTGCTGACCCGTGACCCGCTGGGCAGTGTGCTGGAACGGGTCGAACGCCTGGGGTGCGACCTGCTGATCAAGGACGTGCAGCACGAACCGGTGCTCAAGCGCCTGCTGGTGACGCCACTGGACTGGCAGCTGCTCAAGGACAGCCCGATCGCCGTGCACCTGGTCAGCGATATCCGCCTGCCCCTGCCCCGGCAGATCGCTGCCGCTGTGGACCTGAACAGCCATGGCGCTGGCGAGCATCTGGACGAACAGGTGATCCACTGCGCCCATGCCCTGGCCCTGCAGTGCAACGCCGAGCTGCACCTGCTGCATGTATGCGACGCAGCGAAGACCCACATTGCCGACTTCGGTGCCGGAACGGTCACCATGCCCGGCTTCGATGGCAACCTGCGGGCTGCGCAGCGAGCGGCGTTCAACCGCCTGGGCGACCACCATCAGATTCCGTTGGAGCGTCGGCACTTCCTGGAAGGCCCTGCAATCAAGGCCATTGCCCAGTTCGTCGGTCATAGCCGGGCCGACGTGATCGTGATGGGCAGCCACCGGCATGACGCCCTGCAGACCTTCCTGGGCGGGACCACGGCGCATGTACTGGAGCACCCGCTGTGCAATGTATTGGCAATCAAGGCGGTCCGCTGAGTGCTGGTTAGCTGATCCGGGCTATTCGCGGACACGCCCGCTCCCACAGCTCATCGAAATTGCCAGAACCCGAGACGCACCTGTGGGAGCGGGCGTGCCCGCGAAGGCGCCCAGCACCGATTGGCCTGCCCGGTATCTGGCACAGCAGTGCCACATAAAAATAATGCATCTGATAATGATTCGTAGTAGTTTTGCGCCGCTTTCGCCCCTTTCCTTCAGCGCCCTACTCCAGGATCGTCCCGTCGATGCGCCGTACGTTCGTTTCGCTTTGTGTGCTTCATGCCGTCTCCCCGTTGGCCTTTGCCGAGCCCGAGCCGCTCGGCGCCCCCGCCCAGATCGAACTGCAGGCCCTGAGCATTACCGGCAATGCCGACAGCGAGCGTGCCGATGGCCCCGTCGACGGCTACAAGGCCAGCCGTTCGGCCAGCGCCACCCGCACCGACACCGCGCTGCATGAAACCCCGCAATCGGTCAGCGTGGTGCCCAAGGACGTGCTGCAAGACACTGGCGCCACCCGCCTGCAGGACGGCCTGGACTATGCCGGTGGTGTCGGGCGCGCCAACAACTTCGGCGGCCAGGGCCTGACCACCTTCACCGTGCGCGGCTTCACCACCGGTGAGTTCTACCGCAACGGCTTCCCGATCAACCGTGGCTACCCCAACGCCCCGGACGCCAACACGGTCGAACGCCTGGAGGTGATCCGTGGCCCGGCCAGCAGCCTGTATGGCCGAGGTGACCCCGGTGGTACCTTCAACGTGGTCAGCAAGCAGCCTTTGCCCGAGTCGAAGGTCACCCTGGGCAGCCAGTTCGATGACCAGGGCATGCACCGCGCCACCCTGGACGCTAGCGGGCCGCTGAACCAGGACGGCTCGCTGGCCTACCGCCTCAACCTGCTGGGCGAAGGCGGCGACAGCTTCCGTGACGATGTGGAAAGTGAGCGCTATGACGTGGCGCCGGTCGTCAGCTGGCAGGTCAATGACAGCACCAAGGTCGTCTTCGAGGGCGACTTCATGCGCAACAACCACCCCCTCGACAGGGGCCTGACCCGCTATCCCACCCAAACTGGCAGCGCGTCGCGGGACACCTACATCTGGGAAAAAGGCAGCGACAACCTGCTGCACAACGACAACAACATGACCCAACTGCGCTTCGAGCACCTGCTCAACGAAGACTGGACGCTGGGTGGTGGCTTCCAGTACCTCGATGGCTCGCTCAAGGGTAATGCTGTCGAGGGCACGAAATTACAGGCAGATGGCCGTACGCTTGATCGCAACTTCAACTACCGCAAGCTGGAGTGGACCGACCGCGACTGGCAGTTGAACCTGACCGGGCATTTCGATACCGGTACGCTCAGCCATACCCTGCTGACCGGCATCGAGTACGAAAACTACCACTACAGTTCGATTATCCGTCGTTCCTCCGCGCCCTACCCGATCGACATCTACGACCCGGTTCTGGGCCAACCGCGGCCGGCGCTGAATGCGACGCCAACGACCTGGGACAATGAAAAGCTGCAGACCTGGGCTTTCTTCATCCAGGACCAGGTGGCGCTGACCGAACGTCTGAAGGCGTTGGCCGGTGTGCGCTTCGAGCGCTTCGAGCACGACTACGACGACCGCCGTGCCGCCAACCGCGACTTCCAGAAGGGTGAGAACGGCGTCACGCCACGCTTCGGCCTGATCTACGACCTGACCGACACTGTGGCGGTCTATGCCAATACCGCGCGCTCGTTCAAGCCCAACACTGGCACGCCCGCCGGCAACGGTAGCAGTGGCTTCGACCCAGAGAAAGGCAAGTCCTACGAGCTGGGTGTGAAATGGGAAGCACTCGATCGTCAGCTGAGCGTCGACGCGGCGATCTACCACATCGTCAAGGAAAACGTACTGGCCAACGACCCGAACGACGCCACCGGTACCTACAAGATCGCGGCCGGCGAAGTTCGTAGCCGTGGCCTGGATATCAATGTCGCCGGCAACCTCACCCCCGAATGGCGCGTGATCGGTGGCTATGCCTACGTGGACGCCGAAGTGACCAAGGACACGAGCCTGCCCAAGGGCACCCACCTGGCCAACATCCCGCGCAACAGCTTCAGCCTGCTGAACACCTACGAGTTCCAGGATGGCCTGGCCAAGGGGCTGGGGTTGGGCGTTGGCGTGAAGTACGTGGATGACCGGGCCGGGCAAACGGCGGCCAGTACCTACAGCATGGAAAGCTACAGCGTGGTGGACCTGTTGAGCTTCTATCAGGTCAACGAACATGTGCGGCTGAACCTGGACGTGAAGAACCTGTTCAACAAAGGTTATGACGAGGGAGCGTTCAACAGCTACGTCTACCCAGGCGCGCCACGGACGGTTCAGGCTGGCGTTTCCTATACCTTCTGAATCGCCGGGGCTGCCTTGCAGCCCATCGCGACACAAGGCCGCTCCTACAGAATGAACGCGTCTGTAGGAGCGGCCTTGTGTCGCGATGGGCCGCAAAGCGGCCCCCGGCCTCAGAAGCCTTTGCTGTAGAACAGCGAGTACGATTCGATGCCGTCGTTAGGCTGCTTGAGCCCCGCGTTGGAATAATGCATCGCGCGGATCCCCACCTTCTGCTCCCCCGGCAATTTCAGGCCAAAGCCGATGCGGTCCTCGAAGTTGAGCGCCGACCCCAGGCGCTGGTCGCCCACGTCGGTCTTGGAGAACGCCGCCAGGCCAATGCCGGCCTCAATGTAGGGGGTGTAACGGAAACCGCTGAATTCATAGGTGAACACCGGGCTGACCGAAAGCGAATGGGCGCCACTGGCCTCACCGCCTTCCCAATAGGTGTAGGCCGCATCCCAGTATCCGCTGAGGTAGCCGGAGCTGCTTTCCAGCCATTTCTTGTCCCAGTCGAACGACAGGCCGATACGGTAGGTCATGTCGCCTTGGCCAGTTGCGCCAACGGCACCGGACACCTGCGCTGCCTGGGCCATGTTGGCCGCGGCAAAGGCCAGCACTGCGGCAGCCAGCGAAGCTGCGAAACGGGTTTTCATCAATGACTTCTCCTGATGGTCGATACGGCAAGCGGGGGCTCGAGCCCCTCGATTTATGGTGACCGGACCATCCAGCCCGGTCACACCAAGTAATACTTTTCTGATTATTGTCCAGATAATCAGAAAGTTGGAAGTGAATTGCCACTATTGGCTAATCCCTTCGACTTGCATCGACCTTCCGGTTACCGCTACTCAGTCATATTCCGCTTCGTCATGCTCGCCGAGCAAACGCCGTTGTCGGGGCGTGGCCGCCTCCAGCACCTGCGGGTTGAAGCGCCAGTCCAGATAAGGAGAAAACTTCTGCGCCACCATGCGCCGGCCATAGTGCACTTGCAGCATGTCACGCACACGTGTCTGGCTGTTGTTGGCCCCGCCGCGGTGCCAGACATCGCTGCGAAATACCAGCGCATCGCCTGCCTGGCACAGCAGCGGTACTGCCTGGCGGCCCTGCCACTGGTCCTCACCAGGCTGCGGAGGCCGCCCAGCACGATGGCTAGCGGGCACGATCCAGGTCGGCCCGATGTCCTGGTCAATGTCGCTGAGGTACAACTGCGCCGTCAGGATCTGCGCAGGTTGGACGAAGTCGCCGCGTTCGCTGAGCCAGTCGGGCAGCTGCATGGGCAGGTGGTCCAGATGCAGGGCCATGCCGGGGTAGCCGGGGTGGCTACGCCAGGCGGTCTGGCCGATTACATGGCAGTCGGCGCCCAGCGCCGCTTCGGCCAGGGCAATCAGCGCAGGCAGGTCGAGAAAGGGTAGCCACAGCGGGTTGCGGTTGAACACGCACTTGTAATGTTCCAGCAGCCCCTGATAGTCCCAGTGGATGGGTTGCAGGTCGTCGATGGCGCAGCGCAACAAGGCGATGCGCAAGGGCTCGAGCACAGCGGGGAGCAGCACGTAGCCCTGCTCGTCCAAGCTTTGCAACTGCAGGTCCAGGCTCATGATGACACGCCTTGTGCAGGCAGGAGTACAACTGTACTCCTGCCGTATTTTCCATCAATGCCAGTTCAGATTCACGGTCGCAGGCGACTTGCCGTTGACGGTGACCATTTGTTGCACCGTTTCGCCCTGAGCATTGCCAGTGACTTTGTACTTGCCCGGCGGCAACTGCACGTACAGCAGCGGCCCGGCATCCGAGATGCTGAGCACGGGCTGACCCTGGGCATTCTGGATATCCACGCTGGCACCGCTTTGGAACTTGCCTTCCGGGCCGGTCGAGAGTTCGACGTGGAGGTCATAGCCCGGGGTCTTGCGCAGGGCATTGGCCTCGTCCTGGCCGATGCCCCCTTGCAGGTAGCGCACGCCGTTCTGCTCCTGGGGCTGCAGCTGCACAGCCTGCATGTCGATCCGGGCATTCAGGTCGGCGGCAGCCGCCAGGGTCCAGGGCAGCGCCAGGGCGACCAGCAGTGCGGCACCGAGGGCATAGTGATGATTACGCATGGTACGACCCTCCGTTCGAGGATGGCTTACCTATTATCTGATCGTTCTGGCGAAACAGTGTTCGTACAGACGCGTGGTCGCCTGGATGAAATTCGCTTTAACAAACAAGTTTTTTGAGCAGAAACATCAGCTTGCGCGGCCTTCTTCGAGTAATTTCACGAACATGCTCAAGCTGCGTGACACCGTGCCCCGTCGCCAAACCAGCCAGGTTTTCAGGTAGCGGAAATCCTCCGACATTGGCCAGGCGCTGACGGTGCTGCAACCAGGCATGTTGTCGAGCATGCTGCGCGGCATCATGGCCAGCCCGGCGCCGGCGCTGACACAGGCCAGCATGCCGTGGTACGACTCCATTTCGTGGATCTTGCCCGGTACCGCCTGGTCCTGCACGAACCAGTTCTCGAAGTGGTGGCGGTACGAACAGTTGGCGCGGAAAGCGTAGATGTTTTCGCCGTTGACGTCCTGGGCGCGGTGCACCGGGGCATGGTTGAGTGGCGCAATGACCATCATTTCTTCCTCGAATACCGGCATACCCTCCAGCGTCGGGTGCAGTACCGGCCCGTCGACGAACGCCGCCACCAGGCGCCCGGACAGCACGCCCTCGAGCATGGTCCCGGATGGCCCGGTGGACAGGTCCAGGTCGACCTTGGGGTAGCGCTGGTTGTACGCCGCCAGCAAGGCCGGGATGCGCACTGCCGCCGTGCTTTCCAGCGAGCCCAGGGCGAAGGTGCCTTGCGGATCCTCGCCGGCCACCGTCAGGCGCGCCTCGTGAACCAGGTCGAGGATACGCCGGGTGTATTCGAGAAAGTTCCAGCCTGCCGGTGACAGGCGCAGGCGGCTCTTTTCCCGAATGAACAGTTCCACGCCAAGGTCTTCCTCCAGCTGCTTGATGCGTGTAGTCAGGTTCGACGGTACCCGATGGATGTGCTGCGCGGCGGCGCTGATACTGCCCTGCTCGGCGACCGCCTTGAAGATTTCCAGTTGCACCAGGTCCACAGTCTTTCTCCAAACGTGAATGTTTCGCTCATTATTATTCAGTTTTCATTAAAGCCCTAGCCCATTAGTCTGACGTCTCGGATCAATGACAACGAGAGTGTCCCGCCATGAGCGCGATCAGCAGCCTGACCCACGCCATCTCCCTCGACCCGTACAGCGGCGAGCAGATCGGCGCCTACCCGTTCGACAGCGACGCCGCAGTGGAAGCGGCGCTGCAACGTGCCAAGGTTGGCTTCGGCCAGTGGCGCCAGGTGTCGCTGGGTCAGCGCAGCGAGTACTTGCTGGCCCTGGCCAGCACCCTCGAAGGCAAGGCCGAAGCCTTCGCGCAGATGATCAGCCGCGAAATCGGCAAACCGATCGCCCAGGCCCGTGGCGAGGTCAGCAAATGTGTCGGCCTGTGCCGCTGGTACGCCGAGCACGGCCCGGCAATGCTCGCTGCCGAGCCGACCCAGGTGGAAAAGGCCCGCATCGAATACCGCCCGCTGGGCCCGATCCTGGCGGTGATGCCGTGGAACTTCCCGGTATGGCAGGTACTGCGCGGCGCCGTGCCGGCGATCCTGGCCGGCAATACCTACGTGCTCAAGCATGCCCCGAACGTGATGGGCAGCGCTTACCTGCTGGGTGAGCTGTTCAAGGATGCCGGCCTGCCAGAAGGCGTGTTCGAGGTACTGAACGTGACCCCGGACGGTGTCACCCGTGCCATCAACGACCCGCGCATTGCCGCCGTCACCCTCACCGGCAGCGTGCGGGCCGGCATGGCCATTGGTGCGCAGGCTGGCGCGGCGCTGAAGAAGTGCGTACTGGAACTGGGCGGCTCCGACCCGTTCATCGTGCTGGCCGACGCCGACCTGGATGCTGCCGTGAAGGCGGCGGTGATCGGCCGCTACCAGAACACCGGCCAGGTCTGTGCAGCGGCCAAGCGCCTGATCGTCGAAGCCAGCGTCGTGGAGGAATTCACCCGCAGGTTCGTCGACGCCACGCGTGAGCTGAAGGTGGGCAACCCGCTGGAAGACGATACCTACATCGGCCCGATGGCCCGTTACGACCTGCGTGACGAGCTGGATGGCCAGGTCCAGGCGAGCATCGCCGAAGGCGCTACCCTGCTGCTGGGCGGGCACAAGGTCGAAGGTGTGGCCAACTTCTACGCGCCGACCGTGCTGGCCAACGTCACCCCGGACATGACGGCGTTCCGCCAGGAGCTGTTCGGGCCGGTAGCGGCGATCATCAGCGCCCGCGATGCGGACCACGCGGTGGAGCTGGCCAACGACAGCGACTTCGGCCTGGCTTCGACCATCTACACCGCCGACTACGCGTTGGCCGAGCGCATGACTGCAGCCCTGGATACCGGTGGCGTGTTCATCAACGGCTACTGCGCTTCCGACCCCCGCGTGGCGTTCGGCGGGGTGAAGAAGAGCGGTTTCGGGCGCGAGCTGTCGCACTTTGGCGTGCGTGAGTTCACCAATGCGCAGACGGTTTGGCTGGATCGTAACTGATCGGTGCCTTGGGGCTGCTTTGCATCCCATCGCGACGCAAGGCCACTCCTACCGATCCGCCCCCCGCGTGGTTCGAGCAGGTTCGGGTAGGAGCGGCCTTGCGTCGCGATGGGCCGCTAAGCGGCCCCGAATATCTCAATCCCGAACCTGGTCCTTGACCCAGTCCAGCATTCCCCCCGGCACGATCAGTTCATGCCGCGCCCGCGAACAGGCGGTGTACAACCCGGCCAACATCCGCGCACGCTCGTTGCGGTTACCGGCCACCTGCGGCGCCACCATCAGCTCCGGCGATACCATCACCCGGGCAAATTCCATGTTCTTCACATCCCGCACCCGCCCCAGGAACAGCTTGGGCGCCTTGTCCCAGCGGTAACGGCTCTTGGCCCTGGCGAAGTGCTCCGGCGTGTAGCCCTTGCGCAGCATGTTGGCCACGGCAACGAAGGCCTTGTCATCGCCCTTGTCCTGCTCCAGTGCCTGCCAACTGGCATAACGGAACAGCATCGGGTGGCGTGGCCGGGTGCCATGGCGATACAGCTCGATGCAGTCCTCGACGAACAGCTCGAAGTCCTTGCGCGCGCTTTTCAGCAGCACGAACGGCACGCCCTGGTGCGTCAGGCGCTGGAACCAGCCGAACAAGCCCCATTCGTCGTCGACGATCAGCGCGGTGGGCTGTTCGGGAACGCTGACGGCATCGAAGAAGCTGACCCGGGTGTAATGCTCGGCGCTGCCGCTGAAAGCCCCCTGGATCGCCGCCGGGTGGGCCTGGATCAATGGGTTGAGCACGTTGTCCATGGCCGGCCCGGCGCGCAGTGAGCGGTCGATGCAGCGCTGGCGAATGAAGCTGCCGTGGTGCGGGCTGAGGCCGTTGAGGTTCTGCAGCTCGTCACCCAGGGCAATGATCGACTGCGGGCTGCGGTCGAGCACGGCGAGCATCGGCGCCGACAGCTCGTGGGCCTCGTCGACGATGACATGGGTGTAGCGGCTGTCGATCACATCCGCAGTCAGCGACAGCAACTTGACCCGGTGATAGTCGCGTACCGGCAACTGGATTTCCCGGGCTGACGGGCGAATCAGTTCCTGCCAGTACAACCGTGCCTTTTCCAGCAGCACCTCCTGGTCCAGCGGCGTAGTCCCCGGCCCGGCCCACGGCAGATGGTGCAGTTGCAGCTGGCTATCGGCGCTGTGGCAGAAGCTCCGCACGGCACGAATGCACAAGGCCACCACCTCACGGGCAGCAAGCGGGCCGATGTCGGGGATGCCCAGCCAGCGGACCACCTGCGCATCCTGCGGGCGCCACGACAGTTTGGTGCGATACGGGTCACGCAGGCGCCAACCGTTGCTGGTGAGGTCGCGGTTGAGCAGCTCGTCGGCCAATTGGCCGAAGGTCAGCGCCGTGTAGGCGGCGGCGTCCTTGACGCGCGCCTGCAAGGCTCGCAACTGGCCTTCGGTCAATGCCAGCAATAGCGTACGCTGGGGGTCGAGCAGGCGGGCGAACTGATGAATCAGGAAGGTCTTGCCGGTGCCGGCGAAGCCCTGCACGGCCACCGATTCGTCGACCCCACTGAGAAACTCGCGCAACAGCCGGTTCTGCTGGTCGCTGAGCATCAGGTCGCTGGCCAGCGACGGCAGGTACACCGGGTGCAATGGCGTTGCGCGCTGGCGATAGCTGGCGGCGAACTGGAAGTTCCACTGGCCTTCGGCGTCCAGCAGCTCGTCGGCCTGGTACGGCACCTCGCCGGACAACAGTGCGATCCCGTTCTCGCCGAGCATGCCCAGGCCCATCGCGAAGGCTTCACGGTCGAAGTGCTGCGCCACCTGGCCCTGGAAACGCCCGGGTGCGGCGCTCTCGACCTCGTTGGCGATGCGCACGATTTCAGCGAAACGGCGTTCCTGCGCGTCCGCCGAGGCCGTGGCGGGCTGGCGCGGCAGGTTTTGCACGAACAGCACTGTAGCGGCTTCCAGCAGGCTGGCGGTACTGAAGAACTCGGTAGCAGGCGCGCTGGCGAGGCGGTCGGCCTGGTCGCTGGGCAAAGGCAGGTAGAACATCGGCACCTCGGGTGGAAACAGGGCGGCACGATAGCAATTTTTGTGCTGCGATGCTGGGTTCAGTAGCGCCTGGGGCCAGCCCTTGCGCGGGCAACCCCGCCGCCACAGGGTCACCACGGGTTTGGGAGCGGGTTTACCCGCCAAAGGGCCAGCAGCTATTCGCAATACTCAACCCCTGCCCCGCTTCAATGTCTCGCTGGGAAACTCCTTGAACAACTGGCGGTAACTCTCTGAAAACCTTCCCAAATGCCAGAACGACCAGCGCATCGCCACCTCGGCCACCGTCACCCCGCCGTTGCGCAACAGGTCGCGCCGCGCACCGTTGAGCCGACGCAGACGCAACCAGTGCGCCGGCGACATGCCGGTAAACGCCTTGAATGCCTGCTGCAGCTGGCGCAGGGAAACCCCGGCAACCGCCGCCAGTTCCACAAGGTTCAGAGTCTCCTCCGGGCAGTCGGCCGCCCACTCACTGACCCGGCGCATGATCGCCCGTTCCTCGTCGCGCCGCCCCAGGGCCACGCCCTGCAAGCGTTGGCAGGCATTGTCGAGGATGAACAGGCAGTCATCCAGCAGCTGCTCCGCCAGGGCCTGCCCCTGCAATGGGCAATCGGCCTCGCCCAGGCGGGTCAGCGTGGCACTCAGCCAACTGCCGAACAGCGCATTCTGGCCGCTGCCCAACGGCACCATGAACAACCCTTCGAGGCGCTGCGGGTCCAGGCCATGACCGGCCAGGAACGCCTGGTCGAACACCACCGCCACTTCCTCGTAGTTCTCCGGCGTGATCCAGATGTTGCGGCTCTGTTCGTTCAGCAGGTACAGGCTGTTCTCGCTGCGGTCGAAGCAGAACGCCAGCGCACCGCTCGGCGCCCGGAAGAATTGCTCCACCCGGGTGTTCAAGCGCTCCTCGTACACTTGCACCCCCTCCAACCCCAGGCAACGCAGCTCACCGCTGAAATGCCCGGGCGACATCTGCCGATACTGCTGCTGCCAGGCAGGGGTGGCACGCACCTGCTCGGTGACGTCAGTGGTATGAAAGGCCTGGACTTGCAAGGCATTGGCGGTCGTCACGCGCGGTCCTAGTTGCACTCTTATGGTGCATTCGTTGCCGGAGAAAGTGGATAGATCGGCCACAGGGGCTGCGACCAAGATAGTCTCCAGTGCGTCAACTGGGAAGCGCAACGCCTTCGAAACCCGTAACGGGTTTCAACGCAAACCCGCTCCCCCACCGAAACCCAACCAAGAGGTCTGTATGAACGCCCCCTTCGATCAGCTGTCCACCTGGCTGAAAGAACACCGCATCACCGAAGTCGAATGCGTGATCAGCGACCTGACCGGCATCGCCCGCGGCAAGATCGCACCCACCGCCAAGTTTCTTCACGAGCGCGGCATGCGCCTGCCCGAGAGCGTGCTGCTGCAGACGGTCACCGGCGACTACGTTGACGATGACATCTATTACAACCTGCTCGACGCCGCCGACATCGACATGGTCTGCCGCCCTGACCCGACTGCCGTCTACCAGATCCCGTGGGCCATCGAGCCGACCGCGATCGTGATTCACGACACCTTCGACAAGCAAGGCAACCCCATCGAACTGTCGCCGCGCAACGTACTGAAGAAGGTGCTCAAGCTGTATGCCGACCATGGCTGGCAGCCGATCGTGGCACCCGAGATGGAGTTCTACCTGACTCAGCGCTGCGAAGACCCGGACCTGCCGCTGCAGGTACCCCTGGGGCGCTCCGGCCGGGCCGAAAGCGGCCGCCAGTCGTTCTCCA
The DNA here is from genome assembly GCF_016620375.1 of Pseudomonas sp. LAM2023. NCBI lineage: Bacteria > Pseudomonadati > Pseudomonadota > Gammaproteobacteria > Pseudomonadales > Pseudomonadaceae > Pseudomonas > Pseudomonas sp. LAM2023. Next base: position 451,976 of record NZ_JAENHV010000009.1, read on the forward strand.
TCGATGCCGCCAACGAATTCGACCCACTGTTCGAAGATGTCTACGACTGGTGCGAGATCCAGGGCCTGGACCTGGATACGCTGATTCACGAAGACGGCCCGGCGCAGATGGAGATCAACTTCCGTCACGGCGACGCGCTGGACCTGGCCGACCAGATCACGGTGTTCAAGCGCACCATGCGCGAGGCGGCGCTCAAGCACAATGTCGCTGCCACGTTCATGGCCAAACCGATCACCGACGAACCGGGCAGCGCCATGCACCTGCACCAGAGCGTGGTCGACATCGCCACCGGCAAGCCGATCTTCGCCAATGATGATGGCAGCATGAGCCAGCTGTTCCTGTACCACATCGGTGGCCTGCAGAAGTACATCCCCAAGCTGCTGCCGATGTTCGCCCCCAACGTCAACTCGTTCCGCCGCTTCCTGCCGGACACCTCGGCACCGGTGAACGTCGAATGGGGTGAAGAAAACCGCACCGCCGGCCTGCGCGTGCCCACCTCCAGCCCCGAGTCGATGCGCGTGGAAAACCGCCTGCCCGGCGCCGATGCCAACCCGTACCTGGCCATCGCTGCCAGCTTGCTGTGCGGCTACCTGGGCATGGTCGAGCGCATCGAACCCAGCGCCCCAGTGCAGGGCCGCGCCTACGAACGGCGCAACCTGCGCCTGCCGATCACCATCGAAGACGCCTTGCAGCACATGGAGGACTGCGAAACCGTGCAGCAGTACCTGGGCAAGCAGTTCGTCCAGGGCTATGTGGCGGTCAAGCGTGCCGAGCACGAGAACTACAAACGGGTGATCAGCTCGTGGGAGCGTGAATTCCTCATGCTCAGCGTCTGAACCGGCCCCTGGCCGCACCTATGCGGCTTGTTGTAGGAGCGGCCTTGCGTCGCGATGGGCTGCAAAGCAGCCCCAAGGCCTCAGCACATGAGGCATAGATTGTTGGGGCTGCTGCGCAGCCCATCGCGACGCAAGGCCGCTCCTACACACGGCAACACTCCAGCGAACTCGAAAAACAAGACCAACGAGGTGTCCCCATGCGTCATCTGCAAACCCTGATCCCCGCCGCCTTCACCCTGCTGTTCGCCAGTACCAGCCACGCCACCCCCTCGGTCAGCGTGTACAACTGGACCGACTACATCGGCGACACCACCTTGGCCGATTTCCAGGCCAGCAGCGGAATCAAGGTGATATATGACGTGTTCGACTCCAACGAAACCCTCGAAGGCAAGCTGCTGGCCGGGCGCACGGGTTATGACGTGGTGGTACCCTCCAACCACTTCCTCGCGCGCCAGGCCCAGGCCGGTGCCTTCCTGCCGCTGGACCGCAGCAAGCTGCCCAACTGGCGGCACCTGGACCCCAAGTTGCTCAAGCAGCTTGAGCAGAACGACCCCGGCAACCGCTATGCCGTGCCCTACCTGTGGGGCACCAACGGCATCGGCTATAACGTCGACAAGGTCAAGGCGGCCCTCGGCGTCGATCATATCGACTCGTGGGCGGTGCTGTTCGAGCCCGAAAACCTGAAGAAGCTCAAGCAGTGCGGGGTGGCGTTCATGGACTCGCCCGACGAACTGTTCCCCGCCGTGCTCAACTACCTGGGCATGAACCCGCGCAGCGAGCAGCCGGCCGACTACGCCAAGGCCGAAGCCCGGCTGCTCGAACTGCGCCCCTACATCACCTACTTCCACTCCTCCAAGTACGTTGCCGACCTGGCCAATGGTGATGTCTGCGTGGCCTTCGGTTATTCCGGCGATGTGTTCCAGGCCGCCAACCGCGCCGTGGAGGCGAACAACGGCGTAAAGGTCGCCTATAGCATCCCCAAGGAAGGCAGCAACCTCTGGTTCGACCTGCTGGCCATCCCCAAGGACGCCAACAACCCTGAACAGGCCCTGGCGTTCATCAACTACCTGCTCGACCCCAAGGTGATCGCCAAGGTCAGTGCCACTGTCGGCTACGCCAACGCCAACCCTGATGCCCAGGCCTACATGGACGCCTCGCTGGTCAACAACCCCGAGGTCTACCCACCCCAGGCAGTGCTGGACAAGCTGTATATCTCCAGTACCCCGAGCCCAAAGATCATGCGCGTCATGACCCGCTCCTGGAGCAAGATCAAGTCCAACCGCTGAGCCGAGAATACCCATGTCTTTCACGACCCAACACGCCGCCTCGTACTACGCCGCCACGGCACGCGATGCGGCGCCCTACCCCAGCCTGGACGGCGAGCTGACGGCCGACGTGTGCGTGGTTGGCGGCGGGCTGACCGGCGTCAACACCGCCCTGGAGCTGGCCGAGCGCGGCCTGTCGGTGGTACTGCTGGAAGCCCGGCGCATCGGCTGGGGCGCCAGCGGGCGCAACGGCGGCCAGCTGATCCGCGGCATCGGCCATGATGTCAGCGGCTTTGCCCGTCATGTCGGCCAGGACGGCGTGCGTTATCTCAAGCAGGCCGGCATCGATTCGGTAGCACTGGTGGCCAGCCGCATCGCGCAGTACGGCATTGCCTGCGACCTGCGCTGGGGCTTCTGCGAACTGGCCAATACGCCCGCCCAGTTCACTGCATTCGAGGATGAGCTGTACGACCTGGCTGCCCTCGGCTACCGCCCTGAAACCCGCCTGGTCGGCGCCAACCAGCTGCACGAGATCGTCGCCAGCGACCAGTACGCCGGTGGCCTGGTAGACATGGGCTCGGGCCACCTGCACCCGCTCGACCTGGTCCAGGGCGAAGCACGTGCCGCCCACGGCCTGGGCGTGCGCATCTTCGAGCAGAGCCCGGTGCTGCGCATCGAGCACGGCGCCCAGGTCGTCCTGCATGCGCCGCGTGGCAAGGTGCGCGCGAGCAGCCTGGTGCTGGGCTGCAACGCCCACCTCGACGAGCTGGAACCGCGCCTGAGCGGCAAGGTGCTACCTGCCGGCAGCTACGTGGTGGCCACCGAGCCTTTGCCCGAGGCGCTGGCCAGCCGCCTGATCCCGCAGAACATGGCGCTGTGCGACCAGAAAGTCGGCCTGGACTACTACCGCCTCACGGCGGACCGGCGCCTGCTGTTCGGCGGTGCCTGCCATTATTCCGGTCGCGACCCCAAGGACATCGCTGCCTACATGCGGCCCAAGGTACTCAAGGTGTTCCCGCAATTGGCCAACGTGCAGATCGACTACCAGTGGGGCGGCATGATCGGCATCACCGCCAACCGTTTTCCCCAGGTCGGCCGCCTCAGCCAGCAGCGCAACGTGTACTACGCCCAGGGCTATTCCGGGCATGGGCTGAACGTGACGCACTGGACCGCCAGGCTGCTCGCCGAAAGCATTGCGCTCGGCCACAGCCGCGGGCTGGATGTATTCAGTGCGGTGCCGCACCTGACCTTCCCTGGCGGCAAGGCACTGCGCTCGCCGCTACTGGCGCTGGGGATGTTGTGGTACCGCTTGCGCGAGGCGCTGGGCTGAACAGCCGCGACAGCGGGGCCATTTTTCATGGCGATTGAACTCAGCCACTGGCCATCTGTCGCGCACCTGCTAGCGTTGTTCTGGCCGACTCCACATGGATGCATGTTGATCATGAAATCACTGCCTCGCATTACCCTGTTGTGCGCCGCATTGCTCGCCGTTGCTGCCTGCTCCAGCAACCGCGTGGACCCCAAGGACTACTCCGGCTTCCTCAAGGACTACAGCCGGCTGGCAGAAGCCAAGAGCCCCTCGGGTGACCCGGTGATGCGCTGGATCGACCCCAAGGTCAACGTCAACCAGTACAGCCAGGTCTACATCGAGCCCAGCCAGTTCTACCCCAAGCCACAGCCGACAGAGGTCATCTCGGCGCAGACGCTGCAGGAAATCACCCGCTACTTCAATGAGGCCCTGCGCCGTGAAATGGGCAGCGTCGTGCCCCTGGCCAAGGGCCCCGGCCCGGGGGTAATGGTGGTGCGCCCGGCCATCACTGCAGTGTCCACCAGCAACGAAGGCCTCAAGCCTTACGAGATCATTCCCATCGCGTTGATCTCGGCCGGCGTGAACACCGCCATGGGCGGCCGCGACCAGGAGGTGGATGTTGGCGTCGAGGCGGCCTTCCTCGATGGTGCCAGCCAGAAGGTGCTGGCCCAGGTGGTGCGCAAGGGAACAGGACAGGAACTGGAAAACAAGACCACCAAGCTGACCCTGAACGATGTCAAGCCGGTGCTGGATGGCTGGGCCAAGGACATGCGCGCGAGCTTCCTGGCAGCGAAACAAAAAGCCCGCCAATAACCACCCGTTGCAGGGGCCTTGTGTCGCGAAAGGGCCGCAAAGCGGCCCCGGGATTTCAATGCAGATAGATGAGACGGGGCTGCTTTGCAGCCCTTTCGCGACACAAGGCCGCTCCTACAAAAGCGCGGTAGGCGATGAGGTTACTCAACACTCCACGAACGCAACAGCCAAACCGCCGCGCGAGGTTTCCTTGTAGTTGGCGTGCATGTCCGCCCCGGTATCGCGCATGGTGCGGATGACCCGGTCGAGCGAGATGAAATGCTCGCCATCCCCGCGCAAGGCCATCTGCACGGCGTTGATCGCTTTCACGGCGGCGATCGCGTTGCGCTCGATGCAGGGCACCTGCACCAGCCCACCCACCGGGTCGCAGGTCAGGCCAAGGTTGTGCTCCAGGGCAATTTCGGCGGCGTTTTCCAGTTGCGGCGGCGTCGCGCCAAGTACCTGGGCCAGACCGGCAGCGGCCATCGAACAGGCCGAGCCCACTTCGCCCTGGCAGCCCACCTCTGCCCCGGAAATCGACGCGTTCTTCTTGCACAGGATACCGACTGCCGCTGCGCCCAGCAGGAAGTCCACCACATCCGCGTCGCAGGCGCCGGGGTTGAACTTCATGTAGTAGTGCAATACCGCCGGGATGATGCCGGCCGCGCCATTGGTCGGCGCGGTCACCATGCGCCCGCCGGCGGCGTTCTCTTCGTTCACCGCCAGGGCGAACAGGTTGACCCATTCCATGGCACTGAGGGTGGAACCGATCACGTTGGGTTTGCCCAGCTCCTGCAGGCTGCGATGCAACCGTGCCGCGCGCCGCTTGACCTGCAGCCCGCCGGGCAGGATGCCTTCGTTGCGCAGGCCGTTGTCGACGCATTCACGCATGGCCGCCCAGATCCGCAGCAGGCCCTCGCGGACTTCGGCCTCCGGGCGCCAGGCGCACTCGTTGGCCATCATCAATTGCGCCACGCTCAAACCATGGGTTTTGCACAAGGCCAGCAACTGCGCAGCGCTATCGAACTCGTACGGCAGCTGCACCGCGTTCGCTGCGCCTGGTGGCGCATCGATATCGGCTTGCTCGACGATAAAGCCACCACCCACCGAATAGTAGGTCTGGCGCAACAGGCTGGCCTGCCCGTCCAGGGCTTCCAGGCTCATGGCGTTGGGGTGGTAAGGCAGGTTTTCGTCGAGCAGTAGCAGGTCTCGGCTGTACTCGAACGGCAGCGAGTGGCTGCCATCGAGCATCAGGCATTGCGCCTGCATGACCTGGGCGATACGCGCCTCGATGGTGGCCGGGTCGATACGGTCGGGCCACTGTCCCATCAGGCCGAGCAGGCAGGCGCGGTCGGTGGCGTGGCCAACGCCGGTGGCCGACAACGAGCCATACAGGCGCACCTCGACACGCCTTACCCGGCCCAGCAGCCCTTGCTCACGCAGGGCCTGGGCAAAGGTCGCTGCTGCCCGCATCGGGCCGACGGTATGGGAGCTGGACGGGCCGATGCCGATTTTGAAAAGGTCGAAAACACTGATAGCCATGCTAATGCCTGAGCGTACCCGGCCATGTAGCCGCGGCACGGTAATCGGAAAAAATTGAGCGGTATTGCGAAGTTGCGCGATACTGCCGCGCTGGCTCATGGATGACCAACGAAACTTTCTAAGCAAGGCTTTAGCGGTACTAAACGATGCGTCGACAACTCAATGGCCAGGTGTTCGTCTGGCTGCATGTATTTGCCTGTGCGGCCCGGCACTTGTCCTTCACCCGCTGCGCCGAAGAACTGCACATTACCCCCGGTGCGGTCAGCCAGCAGATGCGCCAGCTCGAAGAGCGCCTGGGCTATCGCTTGTTCCTGCGCCGGGCGCGCGGCGTCGAACTGAGCGCCGAAGGGCAGCGCCTGGCACAGACGGTGGCCGAAGCCTACGGCAGCATCGAAGCCGAACTGTTGCGCCTGGACGCGGGCGAAATCCGCGGCACCTTGCGCTTGCGTTCGATCCCGTCGTTCCTGGCCAAATGGCTCACGCCGCGCCTGCCGCGTTTCCAGCAGCGCTACCCGGACATCGAGCTGCGCCTGGTCGCCGAAGACAGCGCCCAGGCCTTGACCCCGGGTGATTTCGACCTGGCCATCGACCTGAACGATGGCAGCTACCCCGGCATGCTCTCGACGCCACTGCTGGACGAGCAGATCTTCCCGGTGTGTTCCCCCACCCTGCTGCGCGGCCGCCCGCCGCTGCACGGGCCGGCAGACCTGGCGCATTATCCGCTGCTGCATGACATCACTGCCTGGCGCGGCAGTTCGGAGTACGCCGAATGGGAGTTCTACCTGGAGGGCATCGGCGCTGCTGGCCTGGATGTACGGCGCGGGCACACGTTCAACCGTAACCACCTGACCATCGAGGCAGCGATTGCCGGCATTGGCGTGGCGATTGCGCGACGCACACTGCTCAACGACGAACTGGAGCGCGGGGCACTGATCGTGCCGTTCGGGGTGCCGATTGCCAACCACAAGCGCTACGTGGTGCATTACCCGCCAGGTGGGTTGAACCAGCCGGGGGCGCGGGCGGTACATGACTGGCTGGTGGAAGAAGCGCGAGGGTTCAGGGAGTTGCACCCGCTAAGCAAGGACCAACCAACCTGAACGCGGTCTTTGTAGCGGCCTTGTGTTGCGATGGGGCGCGCAGCGGCCCCGGAAATCCGTGCGTCGACGCCGAAATCACCGGGGCCGCTGCGCGCCCCATCGCGACACAAGGCCGCTCCTACAACAAGCCAGCTCAATAAGCCTGCTTGCCGGTAAACGCGTTCAGCGTGCGTACCAGGATCACGAAATCCAGCCACAGCGACCAGTTGTTGATGTATTCGATGTCCGAGTCGACCCGCTGGATCATCTGCTCGATATCCTTGGTCTCGCCGCGGAACCCGCGCACCTGGGCCAGGCCGGTCATGCCTGGCTTGATGTTGTGGCGGGCGAAGTAATCGACGATGTCCTGCGAATACAGCGTGTCATGTTGCAAGGCATGCGGCCGTGGCCCGACCAGCGACATTTCGCCGGTCAGCACATTGAACAACTGCGGCAACTCATCCAGGCTGGTGCGGCGGATAAAGGCACCGACCCGTGTCAGCCGCGGGTCATTGCGCTGCGCCTGGCGGATCACGCCCTGCTCCGGCTGGTGCACGTGCATGCTCCTGAACTTCCAGATACGGAACGCTTCCCCGGTCCAGCCGGTGCGCTCCTGGCGAAAGAACACCGGGCCGCGGCTATCGAGCTTGATCGCCAGCGCCACGGCAAGCAGCAACGGCGATGCCAGCAGCAGGATCAGCGCCGCCAACACCCGGTCTTCGAGGTTCTTCAGGAACAGGCTCATGCCGGTCAAGGGGGTTTCCGACAAGGTCAGCACCGGGATGCCGGCGATTTCCCGCACGCTGTGGTTGATCAGGCGCAAGGAGAAGATATCCGGCACCCAGTTCACCGCAATGCACTTGTCGAGCAGCTTGAAGTACACATCGTTGATCACCTCGGAACCGCCTAGCGGCGTCACCAGGTACACCGTGCGGATGGCGTGCCGGGCGACGATCTCGTCCAGCTCGGCAATCTGCCCCAGCACCGGCAGGCGTGGCTTGCCTTCGGCACCCTCGCGCCCCGGCTCGTCGAGCTTGTCGATCAGCACGCAACCCAGCACACGTTCGCCGAACCAGGGGTTGTTGCTGATTTTCTGGTAGAGAAAGTTGGCCAGGTCACCGGCGCCGATGATCAGGGCATTGTCCAGGCGTGCATGCGCGCTAAAGCGCTTTTGCAGCTCGCGCACGGCAAAGTGCAGAAACAGCTGGGCGATGTAGCCGATGATGAACAGCTGCACGACCAGCAGCCGCGAATAGGTTTCGCTCTGTTTGGTCAGGAAGGCCATGACCACCAGGAAGCAAAAGGTCGCCGACCACGCCTTGAACAGCCGGAAAGCCTTGATGGAAAGCCCGACGTTGGTGCGGTAGATCGCATAGTGGTCGTAGATGACTGCCAGCGCGCCAACCAGCAACAGCAGCATGATCACGTAGTCGGAGGTGATATAGCCAAACTGGTCGTAGATCAGATACCAGGCGATGCCGGTGACTGCGATGCCATCGAGGCCGGCCTGGATGGCGTTGCTGACGCTGCTTCTTCGCTGAAGCAAGGAACGACTGCTCCTGGGTTCGAAGACCATTTCAGACCTCTTCAATTCGAGCGCAGCAAGTGCCTTTGATCCAACCGCAAGCCTTGAAAACGGCCCATATGCAAAGCCAGCGAAACAGGATCGTGCCGCCCACGACCCTTGCTCTCACTGTAGCAGCCAACCGCCACCAGTGTGCCGGCAACGCCGCTGGCGTACCTTCCAGCCGGCCTACCGGGCGAGCCTGCCTGCGCCTTTGCTGCGGCGGTACAGCAGGGTACGCAGCAGGAACAACGGGTTGCCCACCACATAACGGGTGAACAGGCGCTTGGGTTCACGCGACAGCCGGTACAGCCACTCCCCCCCCAACCCTCGCAGCCACTTCGGTGCGCGGCTGACCTTGCCACCGAGAAAGTCCAGGATGGCCCCGCCGCAGACGATCAGGCACGGCCCGCCAGTGGCCACCAGCCGCGCCGCCACGGCCTCCTGCCTGGGCATGCCCATGCCCAGCACGATCAACTCCGGTTGCCGCTCCCTGGCCAGTTGCAGATAGGTTTCGATGCTGGCAAAGCCATCGTGAACCGACACCGGCAGCACCCCGAACAATGCCGCGCAGCGTTGCACGGCCTGGTCCAGGTACGGTTGCCGGGTCCCCCAGAAGGCCACCCGCCGCCCGCGGTAGGCAGCCATCAGCTGGGGAATAAAGTCGGTGCCATTCATGTTGCGGCCGGGCTCGAGGCCGAGGTGACGATACAGCATCGCCATGCCGGCACCGTCGCGCAGCAGCACGTCGGCCGCCGACAATGCCTGGCTGTAGGCGCGATCGCGTACCACCAGGTTCATCGCATGGGCATTGACGAAACCCAGCACCGTTGGCGCTTGCGCAACGGCGAGGCGCTCGAGCAGGCGCTGCGTTGCAGCGTCGTCGGCCACCGTTTCAAGCTTGCCGATGATGCTGTCCCAGCGTGTCAGCCAGGCGGCCATCAGTCGTCATCCCGTTTCGAACGAACCCAGTCAACCTGGCGCTTGATCAGGAACCCGAGGTACATGGGGACTTTCCTTGCCGCGTAGAACGGCGCGTACAGCAGCACGGAAAACGGGATCAGTTCGCGACAGAAACGCGCCCACGCCAGCGCGACCGCCAGGCCGAGCAAGGCCAACCCGCACAGGGCGATCCATGCCGGTGCCGCCACGCCGAACAGCAGGTAGGCCAGCCAGGCCAGCAGGTTGACCGCGACCAGAGCCAGCACCAGCAAGGCCAAGGGCGGCACCAGCAAGTCCAGGGTCATGGCCAGCAAGCTGCCGTTACCGTGCTTGAGGGCGGCCAGCGCGCGCCTGGGCGCATCGCTCAGCATCAGCCCCAGGTGGCCATGCTCCCAGCGGGTGCGCTGGCTGTTCAGGCCTTGCTCGTTGGCTGGGAACTGGCTGGTGACCAAGGCCTCGGGGCAGAAGATCGGCGGCTTGCCTTGCTGGCACAGGTCCAGGCCCAGCTTCACATCCTCCACCAGGTGACCATTGGCCAGGTCGACCAGGGCCAGGTCATGCCAGCCGAACGCCATGCCGGCGCCCATCAACTGGCACGGCAGGCCCAACCGGGACCAGCCACGTGGGCGGACCAGGTTCTTGACCCGCCAGGCGAATTCAGCGACTTGCACTTTCGGCCCGGCCCCCGCCGGGGCATGGGTCAGGTACAACGCCTGGACCGGGCGGGCGACTTGCTGGCAGCGCAGCGCCAGGCGTTCGATCGCACCCTCGCCCACCCGGCAATCGGCATCCACCACGATCACTACCTCGGGCGGCTGGCGCGCCAGGTGCCGCACGCCAAAGTCCAAGGCGTAACCCTTGCCACGCAGGTGCAGATCGTGCCGCTCCACGACCTCGGCGCCGGCCTCGCGCGCCAGTTGCGCGGTATCGTCGGTACAGTTGTCGGCCACCACCAGCAGGCGGTCGCCAGGCTGCAATTGTGGGGTGATGCTCGCCAGCGTGGCGCGGATGATCGAAGCTTCGTCATGGGCTGGCACCAGTACAGCCACCTGCGCACGCCTGCTGCTGGCGAACGGCTGTACCGGCCTGGGCAGGCAAGCCAGCAGCACTTGCAGCAACAGCAACAGCACCGGTAGCAGGACGATGATCGCCAGCAGGCCGAGAAACCAAGCCAATACACTTATCATGCGGATGCCTTGAAATAGCTGGCCAGCCGGGCCGCCTCGGTGTCGATATCATGCCGTTGCAGCACACGTTGGCGGGCCGCCTCGCCCATCCGCTGCAGCACTTCGACAGGTTGCGCCAGGCACTCGGCCATGGCTGTCGCCAGTTCGTCCACCGCGCCGGCGGGAAACAACCAGCCATTCTCGCCCGGCTGCACCAGCTCGGGAATGCCTGCCACATAGGTGGTCAGCACCGGCCGGCGCAACGCCATGGCTTCCATGATCACCACCGGCAAACCCTCGGCGAAGCTGGGCAGCACCAACGCGCGGGCGGCCAGGATTTCCCCACGCACCTGCGCGCTGCTGATCCAGCCGGTGATACGCACGTGCTGCTGCAAGCCGTAGCGGGCAATCAATGCCTCGATCTGCCCGCGCATGTCGCCGTCACCGGCCAGCACCAGCTCGAAGCTGATTGGCCGTGCCGCCAGTAGCCGTGCTGCTTCAAGCAACAACAACTGGCCTTTCTGTTCACACAAGCGCCCTACGCACACCAGGCGCAGCGCCGCCGGTACGCTGGCTGGCGCCACATCGTGGAAACTGCGCTCGAGGCCACAATGCACCACCTGCACCTTGGCCCACTGGTCGTGTGCCACCCAGCGGAACAGCTGGCTGCGCCCGTACGAACTGACCGCCACGACAAAAGCGGCGCGCTGCACCTTCTCGCCGAGGTGCAGCAACTGTGCTTTGTCGAATTCTTCCGGGCCGTGCACGGTAAAGCTGTAGGCCGGCCCGCCCAATACATGGGCCAGCATCACCACCTCGGTGGAGTTGGTACCGAAATGCGCGTGCACATGTTGCGCCTCGCCGGCATGCAACCATTGCAGCAGCTGGCAGGCCTCGGCCAGGTAGACCAGGTGGTAGGGCCAGCCGCGATCGGCCCGCAAGCCTAGGCGCATGGCCAGCCACAGCGCGCGGCAGAAGCGCCGTGGCTGCCTGCGCAGCACTTGCCAGGTGGGTTGCAGCAAACCCTTGATGCCGCTTTGCAACACATAGCGGGTGTTGCTACGTTCCATCGCGTCTTCGGCGTCCTGCAGCTCGGCGTCCCAGCCGCGCAAGGCAATACGTTGCACCGTAAGCCCCTGCCGCTCCAGCGCGAGGATCTCGCGACGGATGAAACTGTGGCTGACTTTCGGGTACTGGTTGATGAAATAGGCAATGCGCATAGAAATCCAGATCAAGACCCGCATGATGAACCTTCTGACCCGCCGCAGTAGCCGCAGCTGTCACTTCAAGCTGTCGACTACCGGCGGCTGGCGCCCCGCCGATGCCCCTTGGTCAGGTGCATCCCCCTGCTTCTCTTGTAGCCCAAGGTTGTGACCGTTGCCTGCCAAAGCAGCCTGCAAGCGCGCGAAAACATCCTCGAGCAGTACCTGGCGACGGCGGTACATCGCTCGTTTCTTGCTCGGGATGTCCTCGTTCGCGCGTTGTACCGGAGCCATTGGCAGGGCAAAAAAATCCGCACGCTCGCTGGCAATGGCGCCGTGCTCCTGCCAGATCGCATCATAGTTGGCGACCAGGTCCTCGCCCTTGTCATGGCCGAAATACGCGTGCCGGTGGTGGCGGCAGGCATCCCGGACGGCATACAGATGCACCACGCGCAAGGTCCTGGCCAGGCACTTCAGCGCTTCGAGCAGCAGGCTGCGCGGGCGCAGCCCCTCGAAGTCCTTGGTCAGGTCGCGGTAGATGGCCAGCGAGGTTGCGCTGTCGACGCCCTTGTGAATGCCCTGCACGGCACCGATGAACAGGCACAGCTCGCCCTGGCTGCGGCACAAGGTGAATGCCAGGGAGGCGACGCGCAGGTCGTTGCGGAACAGGTTCAGCACCAGCTCGCCTTCCCGCTTGAACCAGATCGGCCGGTCAAGGACCAGGCGGCAGCCGGGGGAATAATTGGACAGCTCGCACACTACCTGGCTGGCTGTCCGTTCCAGCAGCAACAGGGCCGGAAACTGCCCGGCCACCACCTCGAAGTGCGAGGCCACCACCTCCAGGCGCTGGGGTGCTTCCCAGCATCTGCTGATGTAGGGCCACTGCACCACGCCGATGCAATCCACGCCCAGCCGTCGCCAGCGCGCCTCGCCCAGGGCCAACCTCATGCGCTGCACAAAGGCGTTCAGTTGCGGCCATTGCCGGGCAATCTGACCCATCAACCGGTACTTGTTGTTCAACGCCCGCAACGAGTAGCCCGGTTGCAGGGTGAACACGCTTTTCACGATCGTGCCAAGCATCCATGGTCCCTCTTGCTTGTATTCGATCAAGGCCGGCGTGCCGGCCACGAAGCGCTGCTGCAGGAACCGCAGCTGCCCGAGCATTTCCGGGAACTTGCCCAACACCAGGAACACTGCCTGCAGCCAGTTCTGCCGCGCCGACCTGCCACCGCGGCGGGCCAGGCGCACGACCTGCAGCGGGTAGACCAGCAGCAACAGCAGGCCCCAGCTGCCCAATGCCAGGCAGGCCAGCAACGTCGCCACGGGGATGCCCAGGCCCCAGACCCAGGCGCGGCGCGATTCGCGCAGCCAGTGCCGCTCGGGCGCCCGCCCATGCAGGTAAGCCCCTTCTGCGTAGGCATGGCCGGCGCGCAGGCTGCGCCGCCACCATTGACTGAAACGGCTGATGGCGGCGTCGTGCAGGGTCATCTCGGCGTCCAGACGCCAGATTTTCCACCCCTGGGCGCGCAGGCGGACGCACAGCTCAGGCTCTTCGCCAGCGATCAGCCCGGCGCAGAAGCCGCCGGCAGCGGCAAACGCATCTGCCCGCATCAGGGCATCGCCACCACAGGCCTTGGCCTCACCGATCGGGGTATCCCATTCCAGCTCGCACAACAGGTTGTATACCGAACGCTCGGGGAAACGCTCACGTCGCCGGCCACACACCACCGCCACGTCGGGGTGGCTGTCGAGAAACGCCTGCGCCACCGCCAGCCAGCCAGCGGCGACCTCGCAATCGCCGTCGACGAACTGCACCAGGCGCAGCGACGGCAGCAGCTGTTGCAAGGCGGCAAAGCCTTCGTTGCGCGCGCGGGCGGCGGTGAACGGCTGGCCCATGTCCAGCGCCAGCACCTCCACCCCCAGGCTGCGAGCCAGTTGCGGTGAGCCGTCGCAAGACCCCGAGTCGACGTACAGCACCTGGTCCGCGCCATGCATCAGCGAACGCAAGCAACGCTCGAGGCGCTGGCCTTCGTTGCGGCCAATCACCACCACGCCGATCCCGCTCGCCATGGGTTTCACTCGACCGGCACCGTGCTGGCCACTTGCCGGGCCTTGATGGTGGCCGGCACCCCCACCGCCAGCGAGTTGTCCGGCACATCCACCAGCACCACGGCATTGGCACCGATCACCACGTTGTTGCCAATGCGGATGCTGCCCAGCACCTTGGCCCCACTGCCGATATCGACATTGTTGCCGAACACCGGTGCAATCGGCTCGCTGACGTTCTTCAGGCCCACCACCACGCCGTTGCGGATGCGACAGTCATCGCCAAACCGGGCATAGCCGCTGATCACGATGCCGCCAAAATGGTCGATGACGAAGTTGCGGCCAATCACCACTTCGCACGGCAACTCCACGCCGGTGAGGATCTGCACGCATTTGAACAACACTTTGTACAGCAGCGAAAACAGCTTGCGCAGCGGTGCCGGGCGCACGCCATAGCGCCAGCGGCCGAAGCGGTACACCAGCAATACCCAGAAGCCCTGGGCACCCCAGTCGCCCCCATGGGCCCGCAGGTCGGCACGTACATTTTCGAACATGGCTCCACCTACCTTGTCGGTTGGCTGGCGTACCGGGTCTTGAACAACAGTGACCAGGTCGCCCGGCAGTGACGCCAACAGGCGCGTATCGCGCCCCAGCCGCGTCGTTTCAACAGCGCCTTGAGTGCCAGCACCAGGTCGCCGAGGGTCACCAGCAGCATGTGCAGGGCCAGCCCGGCCAAGCCGTGATGCTTGCGAAAGTACAGCAGTTCGCTTTCGATCTGGTACGCCGAGATCTGCCGGCTGGCTGCCTCCAGTTCGGCGACCGAGCGCGAGCTCTCGCCACCGATGTGCACCACTGTGGTGTGCGGGTAGAACACCACCTTCCAGCCCGCCGCCTTCACCCGCTTGCAGTGGTCGACCTCTTCGTAATAGAGAAAGTAGCGCGGGTCGAACAGCCCCACCTGGTCGAGCACTTCGCGGCGCACCAGGTAGAAGCAGCCAGGCAGCCAGTCGCATTCGCGCACCGATGCGTGGTCCCAGTCCATCTCGTCGACCATCTTCAGCCCCGGGAACAAGCGCCCCAGCCCGGTGCGCCCGACAAACACGTTGAGCGGTGTCGGAAAGTAGCGGCAACTGGGCTGCAGATCGCCGTCGCGGCCCTCCAGGCGCACACCCAGCACGCCGCACTCGGGGTGCGCCTCCATGTACTCGAGGGTCTTCTGCAAGGAGTCGGCAGCCACGAAGGCGTCGGTGTTCAGCAGCAAGGCGTACTTGCCCTGCAGGTGCGCCAGCAGCTGGTTGTTGGCCCGGCCGAAACCCACGTTGTGCTTGTTGCTCAGCAACAGCGCCTGCGGGCACACCGTGGCCATGCGCTGCAGCGAGTCATCCATCGAGGCGTTGTCCACCACCAGGTAGTTGGCCAGCCGTTCGCCGTCGGCCCGGCGCAGCGCATCGAACATCGGCTGCAGCAGCCCGGCCGTGTTGAAGTTGACCACCAGGACATCGACCGGTTTGCTAGCCATTGCTGCCATCCCCGAAGAAGTACTGGCGCCGTTGCGCCATCAGCAGCGGCTCCAGCTCGGGGTCATAGGCGCCGTTGCGCTGCTTGACCAGGTCGATCCACGGGTAGGCTTCGCAACGTGCCTCGACCCGTTTGATCAACTCTTCGGTGGTACAGATGAATTCTGCCGGGTTGCCACCAAACACCGTGCCTGGCGGCACGTCCTTGGTCACAACCGCGCCGGCGGCGACGATCGACTCCGGCCCGATGGTCACGCGCGGCATGATGATCGCGCCATGGCCGATGAAGCAGTTGTCCTTGATGTCGATATAGCCGACCGAATCCAGGTGCTTGCCGAAGCGGTGCTCGATCAGCAATACCACCCCGTCATGACCGATCAGTGTGCAGTCGGCCAGGCCCACACTGTTGCCGATACGCACCAATGAAGGGTCGAGGAACTTGCTGCCTGGGTTGGCGTGAAAGTGGCTGCCCACCGAATGAAAGTTGCCCCAGCGGCTGAGGTACGCGCCCCACTCGAGCGCTGTGGGCCTGCAAAACCTGCGGTAGAACGAGCTACCGCGCCCGGTTGCATGGACATACTGCGCCACGGCCTTGCGTATCCATCCGTTCATGCTGCCAGCCTCGCAATCAAAGCAATCTGGACTGTTCCTGAGGCGCATCCGGTCTCGTTCTTGTAGGTGCTGACCGCAACGCACTCAACCTGTTCACAACATTTATCACCCCACTGCATCCCTGGCAGCGCTCATCCTGGCATCGAGGTGGTCGGCCAGGCGCAAGGCAAATTGCAACAACGGCAAGGTCGGATTGGAGGCACCGCCCGTGGCGAAGATGCTGCTGCCTGCGATGTAGAGGTTGGCAATTCCGAATACCTTGCAGTTGCGGTCGACGACACCGGTTTGTGGGGAGGACGCCATGCGCGTGGTCCCCATGTGGTGGGCATGGGGTGACAACCTCAACGGTATCGAGGTGTCATAGACGTAGTCATTGAGCTTGATGAAACCCAGGTCCATGTCGGCCCACTGCTTGGCCAGTTCGCTGCCAATGCACTTGATGGTGTGTCGGTCGTCAGCGGTCAGGACCCAGTTGACGTTGACCTTCGCCACACCGAGTGCATCCCTCTCGTCCAACAGCGAAATGCGGCTGTGCAGGTTGGGAAACTGCTCGATCAGGGTGCTGATAAGGCCGTCGCCTGGGCAACTGAACCGGGCCACGAAGGCGATCTTGCTGGCGACCCCCATGTCGCAGGCTAGGTTTTCCAGGAAGTGCTTTACCTCGGCCGTGCGCCCGTAGGTCTGCACTTCGGCCAGCAGGGCGGCCCTGACATTGCCCTTGCCGGCCTTGTATTCGCCGATGAAGGCATCGGTGGTGAAGTACTCGCGTGGCTCCGGGGCCAGCCCCGACTTGAGGATGAAGGTGCCCAGGTCGATGTTCAGGTGCTCCATGAAACAGCTCCCGACCAGCCCATCCTTGCTCACGATGCCCGCACTCAGCAACGATTCGCTGTTGAGCAGTTGCCTGGCATTCTCGATGCCGCCGGTGGCCAGCACGAAGGTTCTCGCCACCAGGCGCTGGCGGTTGCGCTGGTAATCGGACAGGACCACCGCAGCCAGGCTGCCGGTGGCCTCGTCGTACTCCAGGTCCACGCAATTGCAGTTGATGAACACGTCCAGGCCGTCGGTCTGCTCAAGGGCGGCGGCGTATTTCTGCGCAAACCGCGTGGGCGGGCTGAGCAGGAAGCGGTCCGGTTCGAATTCGTCGCCACCGAGCCCGCTGTTGATTGCCTCGAAATCCGACCCAGGTGGCAAGTCGACGATGTCCATGGCGGCAGGCAGGTAGCTGGCAATTTCCGCATAGGGGATCGGCCAGCCAGGCAAGCCACCGATCGGCGGAAGGGCGAAATCCGAGGCAGTGAACGGCCTGCAACGGCCTGCCCAGTGGTTGGAGGTGCCACCCAGGTAACGCAGGCGGGACTCCTTGGCATACAGCTCCAGGCCGGTGGACTTGCAGGCATACAGGTCTTGCGAAAGCGATGAATACTCGCGCCCGCCCCCTTCGGCAAGCAGCACGCGCCAGCCAGCGGCAGCCAGGCGCAGGGCCAGGGTGATGCCGGCCGGGCCAGCGCCGATGATGCAGACGTCGTAGCTGTCGCGCAGGGTCTTCTGCTGTTGGTAATCCTTGATCATGCTTGCTCGTTCCGGAAGTAACGGGACGGCAACACCCAGCCATTGATCAACACGTGCCCGTGCTTGCCGCCACGTTCGCTGCCAATGGCTGTTGCAGTAGCGAACACTGCCCCGCCGACGCCCAGCAAGACACAACTCTGGATAAAGCCCCTGCGCCCGAACTGCCCAGCACAAAAAGTCAACTTGTCCATGGCCCGGCCTGTGCCCTTGAAAGTCTTTCTCGGCAAACCGCATCACAGCCAGTTGAAAAAGGCTGTCAGCAGCGCCCCGCAAAGCGCGCCGAGCAGTAGCATCGGCAGCACCATCAGCTCACGTTTGAGGCTGAAGATATCCAGCTTGCAATTCACGTACACAATCAGCACCAGCGTCGGCAGGGTGTGCAGGGCCACCCCCCAGATCGCCCAGTCCACACCGCCAAGCATCAGCAACAACGGCAGCAGCCCCCACAGCGAGACCAGGCGGATGATGTTGTCGATGGCCTGGTACTTGGTCAGGCCCAGGGCAATCCACACCTGATGTGCCAAGGTATAGCGCAATGTGAGGAACGACAGCGAAAGAATAGCCAGCATCGGGCCAGCTTCACGATAGCGGTCGTCGTACATCCAGCCGATAAGCAACGGGCTGGCAGTGAGGAACCCGCCACAAATGAACAGTACCAGTAGGTCGACCAGCAGGCGGAAGCGGTGATACAACGCCTTCAGGCGCTCCTTGTCGCCGGCCCGGGCTGCTTCGCTGAAAGCAGGGAGCGCCACCGCCCCGAAAATCTTCATCAGGGCGGTCTGCACGGCCCCCAGGATGAGCACGGCGATCGAATAAACCCCCAGTTGTGCGGTCGTCATGCTGGCACCGAACCAGATGCGGTCGCCATACATGGCCAGCACACCAACCATCGACGACAACAGGATCCAGCGGCCAAACACGATCAGTTCGTTCAACGCACTGCGGTCCCACTGCAGGCGGTTGCGCGGCCCCTCTAGGACCGTGTGCCCGAGCAGGGTCCAGGCCAGGGCCGACACCAGGCCGGCGATGACCAGTGCCCAGACCGAGTGGGTCAGGTAACCCAGCACCAGCATCACCACCAGGCCGACCACTTGCGAGGCCAGGTCGACCAGCGCCACGCGCTTCTGTTGGAAAGTGCGCACAGCCACATCTATCTTGGTGGACTGGAAACCCCAGATCACCGCCGACAGCGCGGTGGCCGCCAGCACCATCGGCAGCTCGGGTTCGGCATAGGTGGAATCTGCCGGCCACACCTCGGCGCGCTGGGCAAGCCAGGCCGCCAGGGCCAGCAGTACGGTCAGGACGAACAGCACCAGGCCGCGGATGATCTGCACCGTCCAGGCGGTATTGAGAAACTGCGGGTCATCGCCGCGCTGGCTCTGCACGATGTTCTGCCGCAGGCCGACATCGGACAACAGATGCAGGAGTACCGAAACGGTGTTGGCAATGACCATCACCCCGAACATTTCCGGCACCAGCAGGCGGGCCATGAGCAGATTGCCGCCAAGGCGCATCGCTTGTGACGCCACCTGCGAGACCAGGTTCCACGACCCGGCCTTGAGGGCCCGCTTGCGCAGGCTCGCGGCGGCTGACACATCAATCGACGGCATGACATCAATCTCTGACTGACTAAAAAGTCACTATAGTTTCAATTAGCCACGATGCTAGCCGTTGCCCACCGAGGGAAAGGTGCCCATAGCCGATGCCTGAACATTTGCGTGCGTTGATCGTCATCCTGTTCCTGGCTAGCGTGGTCTTTCTGCTGGCCCGGCGGCCTGCCTGCGACCTTATCCCGCTGCGCGACTTCAAGCGCCGGCGCAACCTGTGGTTCCTGCTGACCCTGCTGGCCTTCTTCTCGCACAGTTTCTGGCTGTACCTGGGCGCAGGCGCAGTCATCCTGTACATCGCCGGGCGCCGCGAGCACAACCCCATGGCGCTGTTCTACCTGCTGCTGTTCCTGATCCCGCCGGCTTCGCTGCAGGTGCCGGGGTTCGGCCTGGTCAACTTCCTGGTCGAACTCAACCATATCCGCCTGTTGAGCGTGTGCGTGCTGTTGCCGGCAGCGCTGGCCCTGCGCCGCCAAGGCGACACCCTGCGCTTCGGCCGCACCTGGCCCGACAGGCTGCTGGCGGCGGGGCTGCTGCTGATGAGCGTGCTGTACCTGCGCGAAACCACCCTGACCGACACCCTGCGCCAGACGTTTTACCTGTATATCGACGTGCTCCTGCCGTACTACGTGGCCAGCCGTGGCCTGCGCCAGATCAGCGATTTCAAGGACACCCTGCTGGCCTTCGTGCTCGCCTCCTTCCTGCTGGCCCTGATCGGTGTCGCCGAGTATGTGCGCCACTGGCTGCTGTACAGTGCCCTGGTCGACGCCATGGGCGTGCCATGGAGCATGTCCGGCTACCTGGACCGCGGCGGTTCGCTGCGCGCCAGTGTCACCACCGGGCAGGCCATTGTGCTGGGTTATGTGATGAGCGTGGCCATTGGCCTGTTCCTCTTCGTCCAGGGTTACGTACGCCGCCCCTGGCAGCGTTTGATGGGAGCCCTGCTGCTGGCCGCCGGGCTGTTCGCGCCGCTGTCGCGCGGCCCGTGGATCGGGGCCATGGTCATCGTTGTGGTATTCGTCGCCCTCGGCAAAGGTGCGCTCAGGCGCCTGGCACTGCTGGCTGCGGCCGGCATGCTGGCCCTGCCCCTGCTGACCGCCGTGCCCGGTGGCGACAAGGTCCTGGACCTGTTGCCGTACATCGGCAACGTGGACAAGGACAACATCACATACCGCGAGCGGCTGATGGACAATGCGTGGATCGTCATCCAGCGCAACCCGCTGTTCGGCTCGTTCGATTTCCGCAATACCCCGGAAATGCAATCGATGATCCAGGGTGAAGGCATCATCGACATCGTCAACACCTACATCAATGTGGCGCTGCGGGTCGGGCTGGTCGGGCTCGGCCTGTTCCTGGCGTTCTTCGCCAGCGTGCTGCTCGGCCTGCGCAAGGCCATGCGCAGTTTCCCCGACAAGGACGACGAGCGACGCCAGCTCGGCCGAGCGTTGCTGGCGACGCTGGCCGGCATCCTGGTGATCATCTTCACCGTCAGCAGCATCACCTTCATCCCAGTGGTGTACTGGACGATCGCCGGGCTGGGCGTGGGCTATAGCCAGATGGTACGGCGGCTTCACGACAGCCAGGTCAGCGAGCTGGCCGGCTCAGGCCTTCAAACCGGGTAATGCCTATGAACCTGCTTCTGCTGCGCCGCTCGGCCCTGCAAACCCTGCGCGTTTCGGCCCTGGCCGGCCTGGCCCTGCTGCCATCTGGCGGCTGGGCATCGGCGTGGCAAGTCAGTGTCGATGAACAGAATGGCCTGCCCATGGTGACCCTCGGCGGCGGGCCGGTGATGAAAGCCAAGTTCGACTTCTGGGCGGCCAACTGGAGCTGGACCGGCTTCGACACCGCGGTCAAGGTCAATGGCCCCTACCACTACACGCTGCAGGGCAGCAACAAGGCGCTGGATTTCGACCTGGCGGCGGATATACGCAAGGAGCAGGCGCAAACCCTGAGCTGGGTTTTCGACCTTGCCGCGCACAGCCGCCAGGCCGGGGTGATGGGCGGTGGCATGGTGTTCCAGTTCGACCCGGGGCAAATTGCCGGGGGCATGGGGGCGCCGCAGTTGCTGCCCGGCAACCGTGGCTGGTCGTGGGGCAAGGCTGAGCAGGGTCGACGCATCGAGATGCGCTTCGACCCGCCGCTGGCCAAGGTGTATTTCGAGCGCGGCAACCCGTCCGAATTGCGTGCGTTTCTCTACGGCGACCCGATCAACGCCGGCCAGCAGCAGATCAAGGCGGTACTGAACGTCAGCGGTGACATCGAGCTGGGGCCTACGCCCAGCGAACGCTTCGGCCTGACCGACCCCAACCGTTGGCCGGATGACCATCTGGACTGGCGCACCTCGCCGGTCGACCTGTCGTTCCTCAACGCTGCGGAAAAGCCCGCGGGCAAGCGCGGCTTCGTCAGGGCTGTCGGCGAACAGCTGCTGTTCGAGGACAACACCCCGGCGCGCTTCTGGGGTACCAACCTGTCCGCCTATGCATTGTTCAAAAGCCCGGACGAAGAAATCCGCCACCAGGCCAAGCGCCTGTCGGCGCTGGGCTTCAACCTGGTACGCCTGCACCACCACGACTCGCCGTGGGTCAGCCCGAACGTGTTCGGCGACGCCACCGTGGTACGCGATACCCGCCAACTCGATGCCGAGTCGATGCGCAAGCTCGACCTGTGGATCAAGGCGCTAAAGGACGAAGGCATCTACGTCTGGCTGGACATGCACGTCCAGCGCGCGCTTACCGCCAACGACGACATTGACGACTTCCAGGAGATCGCCAAGGGCCAGGATCATGTCGACCTGAAGGGCTACGCCTATGTCAACCGCAGCATCCAGCAGGCCATGAAGCGCTTTGCCGAGCAGTACCTGGGCCATGTGAACCCGTACACCGGCCTGGCCTACAAGGATGACCCGGCGATTGCCGCGGTGCTGATCACCAACGAGGACGACCTCACCCAGCACTACGGCAACGCCTTGCTGCCAGACAAGGACGTGCCCCGCCACAGCGCACGCTACATGGACGCTGCCAAGGCGTTCGCCCGCCAGCATGGGCTGCCGAGCGACCTTACCTGGCATGCCTGGGAGCATGGCCCGTCGAAGCTGTTCCTCAACGACCTGGAACAACGTTTCAATGCCGACATGATTGCGCACCTGCGCAACCTCGGCGTGAAAGTACCGATCGCTACCACCAGCACCTGGGGCGGCAATGGCCTGAGTGCGCTGCCAGCGCTGAGCGCAGGCGATGTAATCGATGCCCACAGCTACGGCGCCAATGGCCAGCTGGAGAAGAACCCACTGACCAGCGACGGCATGATCGACTGGCTCGCTGCCGCCCAGGTGGTCGGCAAGCCGATGACCGTCAGCGAGTGGAACGCCGAGCCCTTCCCGCTGCCCGATCGTCATTCGTTGCCGCTGTATGTGGCCGCTACCGCCAGCCACCAGGGCTGGGACGCCATGCTGCAGTATGCCTACAGCCAGCAAGCCTTCAATCCAGGCTGGCGCACGGCGGACAACTGGCACGCCTACAACGACCCGGCGATGCTCGCTACCCTGCCCGCTGCCGCCCTGCTCTACCGCCGTGCGGACGTGCACCCGGCCACCACCCGTTACGTGTTCGCACCGACGCCTGCCACGCTGTACGGCCAGGAAATCACCCCGCGCAATTCCGTGCTGCTGCGCACGGCCATGGAAAAGGGCCAATTGCAGATCGCCCTGCCGCAAACGCCGGAACTGCCCTGGCTGAAACCTGCCGCCATCCCGGCCGATGCGCAGGTGCTGAACGACCCGGGGCAAGCCTTGCTGGCGGCCAACGCCAACGAGGCAGTTACCGACACGGGTGAACTCAAACGCAACTGGCAACAAGGCATCTACACCATCGACACCGCGCTGACCCAAGCCGCCAGCGGTTGGCTGGGTGGCCGCTCGATCAGCCTTGACGCCATCCAGGTGCAGGCACAGACACCCTATGCCAGCGTCGTGGTGCAAAGCCTGGACGGTCGCCCCTTGGGCCAGTCGCGCGAGCTGCTGGTGTCGCTGGGCACCCGGGCCATGCCCAAAGCCGATGCCAACACAGCGTTCAACGTCGAGCCGCTTGCCGGCACCTTGAACATCAAGGCGCCTGCTGGCCTGAAACTGTACGCCCGGGAGCCAGCGGCACAACTCAAGGCCTTGCCCGTGGCCTACCAGGATGGGCATTACCGCATCACCTTCGATGGCCAGTACATGTCCAATTGGCTGTTCTTGAAATAGGGCATATGGCCATCTACCCTCAAACAGACCTGTAGCTGAAGCGCCCGCCCGGTCTTGACCAGGGATGATTCACTGCGGCTGAACAACAGCAGAGTCCAGGAGGCTTGGATGAAGTTTCTGGTTGTCGGTGGCGCAGGCTACATTGGCTCGCACATGGTCAAGCATCTGCTCGGTACTGGCCATGAGGTGGTAGTGGCCGATCTGGTCTCACCCAGCCCTGGTGTGCAGTGGGCGAAACTGGACATCGCCGACGAGCCGGCCCTGGATGTGCTGTTCGCTGTTTGCCGCTTCGATGCGGTGTTCCACTTTGCCTCGTACATCCAGGTGGGCGAGTCGGTCAGCGTGCCCGGCAAGTACTACCAGAACAATGTCGCGGCGACCCTCAGCCTGCTGCAGGCCATGGTCAATGCCGGCATACGGCACCTGGTGTTTTCTTCCAGCGCTGCCGTCTACGGTAACCCGCAGTATGTGCCGATCGACGAAGCGCATGCCAAGGGGCCGATCAACCCCTATGGGCTGAGCAAGTGGATGGTCGAACAGATTCTCGAGGACTTCGACCGCGCCTACGGCCTGAAGTCGGTGTGCCTGCGCTATTTCAACGCCGCCGGCGCTGACCCGCAGGGCCAGTTGGGGGAATGCCATGACCCGGAAACCCACCTGATCCCGCTGATCCTGCAGGCCGCTTCGGGCCGGCGTGAAGCGATCACGGTGTTTGGCCGCGACTACGACACGCCGGATGGCACCTGCATCCGCGACTACGTGCATGTGGCCGACCTGGCGACGGCCCATGCGCTGGCGGTGGATTACCTGCTGGCAGGTGGCGAACGCACCGCGTTCAACCTGGGCAATGGGCTGGGCTTCTCGGTGCAGCAGGTTATCGATACCGCCGGTGGCGTGACCGGCCGACGGATTCGCAGCCTCGATGCCCCGCGCCGTGCGGGCGACCCGCCGCGGCTGGTGGCGGATGCTGGCAAGGCCATGCGTGTACTGGGCTGGCGCCCGCAGTTTGCCGAGCTGGAACAGATCGTGCGGCATGCGTGGCAGTGGGAGTTGCAGTATCCATGGCTGATGCGCCAGCGCTAGGGCACGCCGGGCACACCTGTGGCAGCGGGTATGCGCTATGCCTGCCTGGCAGCAAATGGTTCAGTAATAGGTTCGCGGTTGCTCGTCTGCCTTGTTCAACACCGTTCCGACCAGGTTCACCCTGGCCAGGTGGTGCAGGCAATCCTCGATTTCCTTCTTGTTGTTCATGCCGTTGGCCACCACCAGCAATACACAATCGAACTTGGGTATCACGGTGATCGCATCGTCAGAGCTGAGCAACGGTGGCAAATCGAAAATGCAGATGCGCGACTCATAGCGGTTGCGCAGGTCGCTGACCAGGTTGCTCACCTTGGGCGACGACAGCATTTCGGTGGACATCGGCACCGGCACCCGCGTGGGCAGTACCACGAAGCGTGGCAGCGTCGGGTTGACCAGGCAGTCCTGCAACTCGGCCTGGTCGCTCAGGAACTCGTTCAATGACTGCTCCATGGGCAGGCCCAGGCTGCTGCCGACCTTGGGCCGACGCAGGTCGAAGTCCACCAGCAATGCAGTCCTGGTGGTGTGGTGGGCGATACTCATGGCCAGGTTGATGGCCAGCACGGTCTTGCCCGCTTCAGGCGTTGGCGAGGTGATGGCCAGGGTGCGCCAGCCATTCTCGTCCATCGCCCTGAGCACTTGCGTGCGCAGCAGGTCGATCGGCCCGTTCATGCTGGAGTTCTTGTTGTACGCGACGATGCGGTGACGCTCCAGGTGCTCGGCGCGCAGCGGCACCACCTTGGTGTTGACGTAGTCGAACTCGCCAGGCATTTCCCTCAGCGCCGTGCCAGGGGCTGGAGACAATGCCTGCGGGGTACCCGGGGTCACCGGGTGAAGCGTGTGGCCAACAGCCGGCTTGGTCCCGTCCATCGCTGCTTTCCTTATGCAAACCGAGACATGACTTTGAACAACAGCACATCCAGTGGCAGGTAGAACACGTGCACCAGCACCATCAGGATAGCCACCAGTACCAGCGCCGCCAGCAACAGCCAGTTGCGCCAACGCTTGCGCCGGGCCACGTCGGCCTTGGTATCGATGTATGGCAGCGCCACCAGCACGCGTCTGCCCAGCAGGTTCTCCAGGGCGCCGACGCCGCGAATACGCTGGTTGAACATTTCCAGCAGCATCACCAGCGCACCACCCCCGGCCGGTGCCAGCACCAGGCCCAGGGCGGCGATCTTCTTGCGGTTGGGCTTGATCGGCTTCTCGGGCAGCAGCGGTGGTTCCAGCAGCACAAAGCGCTCGGCCTTGTTTTCCTGCTCGAGGCTCTCGGTGATCTTCGCGCCCATCTCCTTGGCACGGATTTCCTCGTACTTCTTGCGCGCGTTGTCATGGTCACGCATCAAGGTCACCAGGCCACGCTCGACCTGCGGCGCCTCGAGAATCTCGGCCTCGTAGCCTTCCATCTTCCTGGTCAGTTCGCGTTTTTGCTCGGCCAGCGACGCGATGCGCTCCTGTGCCGCGCTGATCTTGGCCCGCACGCGCGCGGCATCGAGGTTGCCGGTGGAAACCGCCGCTGTTGCGTTGCCGCTGGCCTGGAGTGCCTGGATCTTGCGCTTGACCGCCACCACGTCGGGGTGGGCTTCCTTGTAGCGGCTCAGCAGCCGGGCATACTCGGCCTTCAGGCTTGGCAGGTCCTGGGGCTCGTCGGCAGTCGTCGCCCGCGGGCCCTCGCCAACCTTGGTGGCCAGCCCGGCATTGGCCGCGGACAATTCCAGCTCCAGGTAACGCAGCTCTTCCTGGGCGGCCTTGTAGTCGCGGTCGACTTCGCGGAATTCCAGCTCCGAGCGCGACAGCATGTTCATGCGCAGGGTCTGGTGCTCGGGCAAGGCGTTGGCATGGGCCTGCTTGAAGTCTGCCAGCTGGTTCTCCAGGCTGGCCAGTTCGGCCCCCAGCTTGTTCGCTTCCTGGGTCAGGAACTCGGTGGTTTCGTTGGCGCGCTCGGTGCGCTGCTTGAGGTTCTCGTCGAGGAACAGCGTGACCAGGTCATCAGCGACTTGCTTGGCCACTTGCGCTTGCCTGTGCTCGAACGACACATTGAACGCCACGGTCGCTTCCCCCCGCCCGCGTACATAGGTGGTAAGCGGCTGGACCACGATGGCACTGCGCATCTGGTCGATCCTGTCGCTTTCGCTGAAACGCTCGTCGGCGAACAGGTTGTACTTGTCGATGATGCGGAGCAGGTTCTCGCGGGTCATCACTCGTTGGCGAATCACCTCGATGCGTTCGTCGGCAAAGCTGGTGTTGTTGGTCGACACCAGCTCGGGGGAAATCTGCTGCGACTCCACCAGGATGGTGCCGGCCGACTGATAGATCGGTGGCACCATCACCGCGACTGCGACGGTCGCCGCCAGAATGACTACGATACTCACCACCAATAACAGGGCACGGTCCTTGATAATGGCGATGTAATCTCTGAGGGACAGTTCGTAGTCAGACTTCATGGGGCCACCTGCCTGAAGTTCAGATGTCGGGGTACCTGTACGTCAACGTCAAACCCACGATCGTAGCGCTCGCATCGGCTTCGCGATCCTGCTGCCGTTGCTTGTACATCAGCGACAGGCGCAGGTCCCAGTACGGCGAAAACTCGCGGCTGGCCCACACGCTGTAGGTCTGCAGGGTGTTGGGTGTCTGCCCTTTGCTGTCCTGCCAGGCGGCGTCCGCCCCCACCCGGGTCAGCTCGCTGACCGCGTAACTCCATACACCGCGCACCTGGTCCAGCTGGGCGAAGCCGCCCTCGGCGCTGGCCACCGTGCTGCGCTCGGCAGTGAAGCTGGCAAGGGCACGCGCACCGGTGTACAGCAGCGCCACACCGCCCTCGCCACGCCCACCGCCTTCGTTACCGGAGACTTCAGTGGCACCGACGTGGACATCGGCGCTGAGGCGTTCGGACAACTGATACTTGACGCCAATCGCCGGGCTGTAACTGTTCGAAGCCGTTGCCGTCTGGTCCTGCTCGGGCTCGTAGCGGCGCACGTCAAAGCGGCTGTACACATCGGCCCGCTCGCTCCAGGCGTAGGTCCAGGTGAACACGTTGCCCAGTTCGTCGTAACCGGTCAGCGTGCTGATGTCATAACGCGCCCGGTTGTAGGTGGTCTCGTTGCTCAAGGTGCTACGTTCGGTGACTGCCTGGCTCCAGTTGCCGGTCAGGGTATAGAGCTTCTGCGTGCCATCGGTGGTGACCACACCGGTATCCAGCACTGTCCCCGACAGCGTCGAACTTTCGTTGTAGCGCGCCAGCAGGCCAAAGCGCCCACGTTCGGTCTGGCGTTGCCAGCCCAGGCTCACATCCGGGTCCTCACGGTTGTCCACCACGGCCGTGTCGGACGAACGCATGACATGCATGCCCAGCCCCAAGCGCAATTCATCACGGTCGAAAGTGCCGATCAGGGTGTAATCGGGCGCGATGATCGTGCGCGTTATGCCCTTTTCATCCGACGACAGCAGCAAAGGGTTGCTGTCGTATTCGACGGAGGTCGGTACTACCACCGTCGACTGCCAATTTGCCGCCAGGGCGGCGTCGGTAAATGGCAAGACCAAGATTGCCGTTGCAATGCGAGTTGTTCTAAGAAGAGGCATTAAGTGTTCTTATTAAAGGCAAGATCAAGGAACGACCAGCGTATCGCCAGCCTGAAGTTGGATGTTGGTGGACATGTCCCTGCCCGACACCAGGTCTTTATATCGCACAGGCAGGATTTTTTGGGAAGCGCCGGCACCCCGCACGACTTTGATTTCGCTTTCATCGGCAAACTTGTCCAGGCCGCCGGACATGCTCAGGGCCTGCAGCACTGCAGTAGGGCCGGCCATTTGTACCGGCCCGGGCTTGATCACTTTGCCCTGAACATAAACCAGGTTGCCGGCGATGCTCTTGACGACCACACTGACGTTCGGGTCGGGGAGGAATTTCTCGAGTTTGGCGGCCACTTGTTTTTCCACCGCCGTTACATCCAGCCCGGCAACTTCGATACGCCCGGCCAGGGGAAAGGTAATACTGCCATCGGGCAGTACCGTGGCTTCCTGACGCAGGCTGTCTTCCTGCCACACCGAAACCATCACCACATCGCCGGGGCTGAGCAGGTAGGTACTGTTCGGTTCGGCATTGCTGGCACCGGCCCCCAGCATCAACAGGCAGAACGCGGCAAACATTGAACGCACCATGAGGGTCCCTCCGGCCCAAAGGCCCGACGAAGAGCACTGAATGAGAACAGCCCACCAACGCTCGCTCCGCATTGCGGCATACGCCCGCCGCGACCGCCTCACCTGCCTGGAGGCCTTCACCTTGACGCTGTGCAGCCTGGGCTACGCTGCCAGCAACCGTGGACCTTCAAGGGCTACTGGCAATATAGCAACGGATGGCAAATTGACAAGGAAGGCGCGGCCGCAGCCGCTCAGATCTTCCTTCTATTGGCAACTGCCACAAAACCAACGACGGCAAAGGCAAACAGCCAACCTGCGGTTGACACGGGGATGACACTGTTCTGGTTGATATATAAATCCGCTGCGCGCGCCGCGCCACTTAACAGCGCCAGCAAAGACATCGATTTGATTATCAGAGCCGTGCGCATACGCCCCTCCTTTAAAGAGGAAAATCAATAAGTTATTGGCGTGGTAGTGCAGGAGTTGTTCGCTGTTGAATTGAGCTTATGAGCACAATGGCAATGCGTCAATGATTCGACACAATAATAAAATTCAATAGGCGCCCGAGCGATTCGTCAAAAAAACGACAGACAAATTGTGCATGCCCGTGCTCCGTCGGCGCTGATAGCGTTTCATCGCTGAGAAAGGCAACGGCCGGGGCACTACGGCTCCGTGGCTTCATTCATCGGCGTGGTGCACCACCACCAGCAACTGCGCTGGCAACGGCCCCACCGAGCGCAACCGATGCGGTGTCTGGGCGTTGAAATGCAGGGCATCGCCTTGCTCCAGCAGCACCCGTTCGTTCATGAAGTCCACTTCTACCTGGCCGGCGTGGACGAACAAGAACTCCTCGCCAAGGTGTTCCTTGAAGGTGGGGTCGCTGAACTCGAGCGGGGGCTGGATCAGGAATGGCAACAGGCTGCGTTGCCCGACCTGGCTGGTCAAGGCCGCGTACCCCGGCCCTGCCCCGTCACCCACCAGGGCTTGGCGCTGGGCATGGCGCACCAGGCTGTAACGGTGTTGGCCGGCCTGTTCTTCGGCGAACAGCTCTTCGACATTGACGTTCAGCGCCCGCGCCAGTTTCAGCGCGGCGGCGATCGACGGTGTGTTCAGGCCACGCTCGACCTTGGACAGGTAGCTTTTGGTCATGGCGGTCTTTTCGGCCAGCGTTTCCAGGGTCATCCCCAGTTTCTTGCGCAGCAGTTTCAATCGGATAGACATATAAACGCGGATTCCCAGGCGAAAGCAGCCGGGCAATGATACGTGGACTGCCAAGGAAATGCTGGGGCTACTGCGCAGGCCATCGCCGGCAAGCCGGCTCCCACAGTGGCTGCGCATGGCTTGAGATCGATGCGGCCAAAGTGGGAGCCGGTTTGGCGCGCCGGGGCGCGAAGCGCCCCCGGCTTCAGGGCATTACCGGCGGCACATACTGCAGTGTGGTACCCAGTGCCCACAGCAGCACCAGCACCAGCGGCACATGCACCAGCAACTGCACGAACGAGAAGCCGATCAGGTCGCGCGCCTTCAGTCCCAGCACGCCCAGCAGTGGCAGCATGTAGAACGGATTGATCAGGTTCGGCAGGGCTTCGGCGGCGTTGTAGATCTGTACCGCCCAGCCCAGGTGGTACTGCAGGTCGTTGGCCACCAGCATCACGTAGGGGGCCTCGATGATCCACTTGCCGCCCCCCGAGGGGATGAAGAAGCCCAGTACTGCCGAATACACCCCCATCAGTACGGCGTAGGTGTCATGGGTTGCGATCTGGGTGAAGAACAAGGAAATATGATGGGCCAGGGTCTGTTCATCGACCCCCTTCACCTGGGTGAGGATGGCCGCGATCGAACCATACAAGGGGAACTGGATCAGCACCCCGGTGGTGGTCGGGACCGCACGGGCTACTGCATCCAGGAAGCTGCGTGGGCGCCAGTGCAGCAAGGCACCGAGCATGAGGAACAGCAGGTTGTAGGTGTTCAGCCCGGAAATGGCGGTAATTGCCGGCTTGGTGGCGAACTCCTGGTACAGCCAGCCGGCAGCCAGCGCGACCAGCAGCAGGATCAGGATCGGGCTGTGCTCCAGCCACTCGCCCGGGCGGGTGCGCTGGGGTGCCGGTGGCGCGCTGAAACTGGGGTCGACCCCACAGTCCTGGGCACTGCGCGCGCTGTTCGGGCCAGGCGCGGTGGCGTAGGCGATCACCAGCGAGACCACTACCAGCGCGGCCAGCATCACCCCGGACCGCCAGAGGAAGATGGTTTCGGTGAACGGGATCACCCCGGTTATCGACAGGATTGACGGTGGCAGGCTGGCCGGGTTGGCCTGCAGCTGCGCCGCCGACGACGACAGCCCCAGCGCCCAGACGGCGCCCAGGCCCAGGTAGGCAGCGGCACCGGCGGCGCGGTAGTCCATCTGCAGCTCGGTACGCCGCGCCAGCGCGCGCACCAGCAGGCCGCCGAACACCAGCGACAGGCCCCAGTTGAGCAACGACGCCAGCATCGAGATGAGTGCCACCCAGCACACCGCCGAGCGGCCATTGCCGGGAATGCGCGCCAGACGATCGATCAGCCGCGCGGCGGGCGGCGAACTGGCCACCACGTAGCCGCCGATGACCACGAAGGCCATTTGCATGGTGAACGGGATCAGGCTCCAGAAGCCATCGCCAAACGCCTTGGCAGTGTCGGTCGGCTTGGCGCCCATGGCCAGGGCGCCGATGCCCACCAGCATCACCGCCAGGGCAGCGAATACCCAGGAGTCAGGGAACCAGCGTTCGGCCCAGTTGGAGCAGCGCAAGGCAAAGCGGGCGGAGCGGCTGTCTTGAATTTCAGCGGCCACGGTTCAATTCCTTTTATTGGTTTTATTGGATACAACAGCAACGCAAAAAACCCGTAGGAACGGCCTTGTGTCGCGAAAGGGCGTTCCTACGGGGGCAGTTTGCGGCGAATGATTAGAAGGTCATTTCCTTCACATCATCCGGCACGATCAGCTTGCCGGCGGTCTTCTCGATGATTTCTTCAACGCTCACCCCGGGCGCGGTCTCACGCAGGATGAAGGCGCCATCTGCGATTTCCAGGTAGGCCAGGTCGGTCAGCACCTTGCGAATGCAGCCGGCACCGGTCAGCGGCAAGCTGCACTGCGGCAGCAGCTTGGACTCGCCATCCTTGGAGGCGTGGGTCATGGTGACGATGATGTTCTCGGCACCGGCCACCAGGTCCATGGCGCCGCCCATGCCCTTCACCAGCTTGCCGGGGATCATCCACGAGGCAATGTTGCCGTGCACGTCCACCTCGAACGCGCCCAGCACGGTCAGGTCGACGTGGCCGCCACGGATCATGGCGAAGGATTGCGCCGAGTCGAAGATCGAGGCGCCACGACGGGCGGTGACGGTCTGTTTGCCGGCGTTGATCATGTCGGCATCCAGGGTGCTCTCGGTGGGGAACTCGCCCATGCCGAGCAGGCCGTTTTCCGATTGCAGCATCACATCCATGTCGGCGGGTACATAGTTGGCCACCAGGGTCGGAATGCCGATACCGAGGTTGACGTAATAGCCGTCTTTCAATTCACGGGCGACGCGTTGCGCCATCTGTTCGCGGGTCAGTGCCATGGTCAGGGTCTCTTTGTTGTTCTGATGGATGGCGCTCAGGCCTTGACGGTGCGCTTTTCGATACGCTTCTCGAAAGTGCCGACGATGACGCGGTCGACGTAGATGCCCGGGGTATGGATTTCACTGGGCAGCAGTACGCCGGGCTCGACGATTTCTTCCACTTCGACCACGGTGATCTTGCCGGCGGTGGCCGCCAGCGGGTTGAAGTTTTGTGCCGTGTTGCGGTACACCACGTTACCGTAGTGGTCGGCCTTCCAGCCCTTGACGATGGCGAAATCACCGGTGATGGATTCTTCGAGGATGTACTTGCGGCCGTTGAACTCGCGCACTTCCTTGCCTTCGGCTACCGGGGTACCGTAGCCGGTGGCCGTGTAGAAGGCCGGGATGCCGGCACCGCCAGCGCGCATCTTCTCGGCGAGGGTGCCCTGCGGGGTCAGTTCCACTTCCAGCTCGCCGCTGAGCAACTGGCGCTCGAATTCGGCGTTTTCGCCCACGTACGAGGCGACCATCTTGCGGATCTGCCGGTCTTCCAGCAGCACGCCAAGGCCGAAGCCATCGACACCGCAGTTGTTGGAGACCACGGTCAGGCCCTTGACGCCACGCCGCTTGATTTCGTTGATGAGGTTTTCCGGAATGCCGCACAGGCCAAAACCGCCTGCCAGTACCGTCATGTTGTCGGTCAGGCCTTCGAGGGCCTGTTCATAGGTTGCAACGCGCTTGTCCAGTCCGGCCATGCTGATCCGCCTTTTGTAGTTGTTTAACCGACGAGGCTGTCGGTGAGCGTGTGGAGGACATCTTCACCGCAAGCGACTGATTTGTTAATTTTGTTTTCGTCATCGATTGATAATTTTTACAAAACAACCAGCAGGCCCGTCATGAATGTCAAGCAACTGCGCGCCTTTGTCGCCGTGGCCAAGTACCAGAGCTTCGCCCAGGCCGGTGAGCACCTGCATGTCTCGCAACCGGCCCTGAGCCTGACCATCAAGGCCCTGGAGGAGAACCTGGGGGGCGCCCTGCTCAGCCGTACCACCCGCAGCGTCAGCCTGACCGCCGAAGGTGAGGTGCTGCTGCCGTTGGCTCGGCGCCTGCTGGCCGACTGGGACGACACCGAAGAGCTGCTGCGCCAGCGCTTCACCCTGCAACTGGGCCGGGTTTCGGTAGCGGCCATGCCGTCCTTCGCCGGCAACCTGTTGCCACATGCGCTCAAGGTGTTTCGCCAGCGCTACCCGAAGGTCAACGTCACCGTGCACGATGTGATCAACGAGCAGGTACTGGAACTGGTGCGCCATCGGCGCGTCGAACTGGGCATCGGCTTCGAACCGGAAAACATCGATGGCCTGGACTTCCACCCCCTGTACATGGACCGTTTCGTTGCTGTGGTGCCGGCCGATTCACCGCTGGCCCGATTGCCCCAGGTCAGCTGGGCGCAACTGCTGGGCGAAGACTTCGTGGCCTTGCAGCGCCCTTCGGCGGTGCGCCTGCTGATGGAGCAGAACGTTGCCGCACGGCACGGCAAACTGGCGGTGGCGTTCGAGAGCCACCAGCTTTCCACCATCGGCCGCATGGTCGCCAGTGGCCTGGGGGTCAGTGCCGTGCCGGCGTTGTGTATCAACCAGATGCAGGAGCTTGGCGCCCGCTGCGTGGCCCTGGTCGAGCCCACGGTCGAGCGCCGCATCGGCGTGATTGCCCTTAGCGAACACAAGCTTTCCACGGCGGCGCAGGCGCTGCTCGAGGTGCTGCTTTCCAATACCCGCATTCCGGAGGTGACATGCGTTACGTGACACTGGCAGGTTCGAGCGTTCCGGCCATCGGCCAAGGCACCTGGTACATGGGTGAAGATCCAGGCCGCCGGGCAGCCGAGGTGGCGGCCCTGCAACAAGGCATCGAGCTTGGCCTGAGCCTGATCGATACCGCCGAGATGTATGCCGAAGGTGGTGCGGAAGAAGTGGTTGGCCAGGCCATTGCCGGGCGCCGCGACCAGGTGTTCCTGGTCAGCAAGGTGTACCCACACAATGCCAGCCGGCGCGGTATGGCGGCTGCCTGCGAGCGCAGCCTTACGCGCCTGGGCACCGATTGCATCGACCTGTATTTGCTGCACTGGCGAGGCCAGCACCCGCTGGAAGAAACCGTCGAAGCCTTCGAGCGCTTGCGCGAGCAAGGCAAGATCAGGCGTTGGGGCGTTTCCAATTTCGACGTCGACGACTTGCGCGAATTGCACAACCCCGATTGCGCGACCAACCAGGTGTTGTACAACCCGGCGCAGCGGGGCATCGAGTTCGACTTGTTGCCGTGGTGCGAACAGCGCGCCCTGCCGACCATGGCTTATTGCCCGCTGGCCCAGGCTGGGCGCCTGTTGCAGCACCCGGTGCTGGCGCAAATCGGTGAACGGCACGGCGCCACAGCAGCCCAGGTCAGCCTGGCCTGGGTGACCCGTAACGACGGGGTGATCGCCATCCCCAAGGCCGTGGCGCCCGAGCATGTGCGGCTGAATGCGGCGGCGGGTTCGCTGACCTTGACCAGCGAGGACCTGCGGGCAATCGACCGCGCGTTCCCGCCGCCGACGCGCAAGCAGCGCCTGGCGATGGTCTGACGGGCAACACCAGGCTTACTTGTAGGAGCGGCCTTGTGTCGCGAAAGGGCCGCAGAGCGGCCCCGGCAATCTTGCGGTGATGCACAGCCTTGGGGGCGCTTCGCACCCCTTTCGCGACACAAGGCCGCTCCTACAAGGGACCTCGCAGGCATGGCGTACTGGGGCCTGGGCCTAATGGAAATCGCGGCTGCGCACATCCAGCCCCTGCAGCAACTGGCTGACATCTTCCAGCCGTCGCGCAATCAAGTGACGCACGCCGTCGGCCTGCTCCAGCCGCCCGCCGACCTTGAGCAACTGCGCCCCCACCAGTGCCCGTCGCTGCCGCTCGGCCAGGTCGCGCCACACCACGACATTGAGCATGCCGTGCTCATCCTCCAGGGTGACGAAGGTCACGCCACTGGCCGTCTGTGGCCGCTGGCGGCCCACCACCAGCCCGGCCACGGCAATGTTGTCGCCATGCTCGACACCTTGCAGTTCGGCCGAACTGCGACAGCCCAGCGCCCTCAGCCGTGAACGCAACAAGGCCAGCGGATGCGGCCCAAGCGTGGTGCCCAGGGTCTGGTAATCGGCCATCAGGTTCTCCGCCACACTGGGGACAGGCAGTTCAACGGTGTCTTCCGGCACAGCTTCCACGTCGGCGAACAACGGCAGCTGCGGCTGCACCGCCGCCACCTGCCAGCGCGCCTGATGGCGATCACGAGCCAAGGCGCGCAGCGCGCCAGCATCGGCCAGCTGGGCGCGGGCACGCGCGTCGAGCCCTGCGCGCAGGCACACGTCCTCGACATCACGCCATGCCCGCTGCGCCCTCGCCTGCATCAGGCGCCTGGCATCGGCCTCGGCAAAACCACGCACCAGACGCAACCCCATGCGGATGGCCAGGGCCGCGCCCGCGTCAGGCTCAAGCGTGCAGTCCCAGTCACTGTGGCAGACATCCACTGGCCTGACCTCGATGCCCTGGCGTCGAGCCTCTTGCAGCAACTGGTCGGGGCTGTAAAAACCCATGGGCCAGCTGTTGACCAGCGCACAGGTAAAGATCGCCGGTTCATGGCACTTGAGCCAACTGCTGGCATAACACAGCAAGGCAAAGCTGGCCGCGTGCGATTCCGGGAAGCCATAACTGCCAAAGCCCTTGATCTGCTCGAAGATGCGCTCGGCAAATGCCAGCTCGTAACCATTGCGCAACATACCCTGTACCAGCCGCTGGCGGTGCGGCTCCAGGCCGCCGTGGCGCTTCCAGGCAGCCATGCTGCGGCGCAACTGGTCAGCCTCGCCGGGGCTGTAGTCGGCTGCGACCATGGCCAACTCCATCACCTGCTCCTGGAACAACGGCACCCCCAGGGTGCGCTCGAACACGGCCTTGAGCTGCGGCGAGGGGTAGGTCACTGGCTCCTGCTTCAGGCGCCGGCGCAGGTAAGGATGGACCATGTCCCCCTGGATCGGCCCAGGGCGGACAATGGCCACCTCGATGACCAGGTCATAGAAGGTTACCGGGCGCAGCCGAGGCAGCATGGCCATTTGCGCGCGCGACTCGATCTGGAACACGCCCATGGTCTCGGCACGGCTGATCATCGCGTAGGTGGCCGGGTCTTCAGCGGGGATGGTCGCCAGGGTCAAGTGCCGGCCGCGGTGGCGGTACAGCAGGTCGAAGCAACGGCGCAGGGCACTGAGCATGCCCAGCGCCAGCACGTCGACCTTGAGCAGGCCGACCATGTCCAGGTCGTCCTTGTCCCACTGGATTACCGTGCGTTCCGGCATCGCGGCATTTTCCACCGGCACCAGTTCGTCCAGCGGTTGCTGCGAAATGACGAAGCCGCCCGGGTGCTGCGACAGGTGCCGGGGGAAACCGATCAACTCACCGGCCAGCACCAGCACCCGCCGCAGCGAAGGGCTGCCCGGCTCGAAACCGGCCTCGGCCAGGCGCTGGTCATCGGGTATGCGATCGCTCCAGCGGCCACAGCATTTGGCCAGTGCATCCACCTGGTCGGCGGGCAACCCCAGCACCCGCGCCACATCCCGCACCGCACCGGCGGCATGATAGGTGTTGACCACCGCGGTAAGCGCCGCTCGGTGCCGACCGTAGCGGCGAAACACATACTGGATCACTTCTTCGCGGCGATCGTGCTCGAAGTCCACATCGATATCCGGCGGCTCGTTGCGCTCGCGCGAGAGAAAGCGCTCGAACAGCAGGCGGTGTTCCATGGGGTCGAGTTCGGTGATGCCGAGGACGAAACACACCACCGAGTTGGCAGCCGACCCGCGGCCCTGGCAAAGAATCCCCTGCCTGCGGGCGAAGGCGACGATGTCGTGCACGGTCAGGAAATAGCTCTCGTAGCCCAGCTCCTCGATCAGCGCCAATTCCTTGGCCAGCACTTCCCGCACCTTGCCACTCGCCCCGCCCGGCCAGCGCGACGGCAACCCCTGCTCGCACAGCGCCCGCAGCCAGCTCGCCGGGGTATGCCCCTCGGGCACCAGTTCGCGTGGGTACTGGTATTTCAACTCGCTCAGCTCGAAGCGGCAGCGCGCAGCGATGGCCAAGGTCTCGGCCAGCAGGTCGGCTGGATAGAGTTCGCCCAGTTGCGCCTGGCTGCGCAGGTGACGTTCGCCGTTGGCAAACAGAAAGTACCCGGCTTCCGCCACCTGGCAATGCTGGCGGATGGCGGCCATGCAATCCTGCAGGGCGCGGCGGCCGCGTATGTGCATGTGCACGTCGCCGCAGGCCACGGCACGAATACCGACCCTGGCTGCCAGGCTGCGCAGGCGCTCGAGACGCACGGCATCGTCACTGCCCCGGTGCAGGTGCACCGCCAGCCACAGGCGCTCAGCGAACACGCTGTACAGCCACTGCCCCGCAGCGCTATCGCCGCTGTCATCGGCCACCCACAGGGCCAGCAGGCCCTGGTGGTGCTGCTGCAGGTCATCGCGAAACAGCTGGTACTCGCCCTTCTGTGCGCGCCGCCGGGCCCGGGTGATCAGCGCGCAGAGGTTCTGGTAGCCCGCCAGGTCCTGCACCAGCAGCACCAGCTTGGGGCCGTCCTGCAGCTGGACTTCACTGCCCACGATCAACTGCAGCTGGTGTTCCTTTGCCGCCTGCCAAGCCCGGACGATGCCGGCCAGGGTGCACTCGTCGGTGATCGCCAGGGCCTGGTAGCCCTGCTCGCGGGCACGCCGGAACAGCTCGTCGGCACTCGACGCGCCGCGCTGGAAGCTGAAGTTGGACAGGCAATGCAGCTCGGCATAACCCGGGGCGTTCATGCAAACCAGCCTTGCAGCCACAACGGGCCGGCCTGGCTCAGGTCGCGGTAGGCCCAGCCGCGCAGACCGTCGCGGGTTTCGATACGGTAGTAGTCACGGCGCACGTCGCTGCCATCCCACCAACCCGACTCGATGCGCTCGGCATGGCCTTGCACGCGGTAGCCGGTTTCGTCCAGCCTCATCGGCGCCGGCAGCAACCAGCCCGGGCGGCTGCCAGGGGCCACCGGCAGGTTGCCCTGCCCGCCCTGCGCTACCGGCTGCCAAGCGTATTCGGGGCGGTGGTCGGCGGCTACGCTCAGGCTCTTGACCGCCTCGTCGCCCAGGCGCGCGCGCAGCCGTTCACGCAGTTGCTCCCAGGGCTGCGCCTGTTGCGCCCGCGGGTCGAACAATGCCTGGTGCTGTGGGACGAAAGGTGGCAGGTCCTCGGCTACCAGCCGCAGGTTACGCACCGGGGCGGGAATGCGTAGCGACTCCAGGCGCCCGCGGGCCAGCTCGAACAGCCTCGCGGCATCGCGTTCGGCGGCTAGCAGGCCCACTTTGAGCAAGGTATCCGGCCCGTCGGCGTGCTCCAGGTACAGGCAGAACCGCTGCACGCCGCAATCACGCCCGGCGAGGAATGCGGCAAGGTCGTTGAGCATGCGCCGCAACGGGAACAGCAGGGCCTGGTGTGATTCGACATCGAAGTTCAGCTCCAGGCGGGTTTCGAAACGGTCCGGGGGTTGGTAGAAGGCCAGCCCCAGGTTGCGCAGGCCAAGCAACTGGTCAAGGTGCAGCTGCACCTGGGCCGCAAAGCGTCTGGCCAAGGTGTCGCGAGGCAAGGCCAGGACCTGGCCCAACTGTCGCAGGCCCATGCGCGCAAAGGCCTCGGCAGCCTGCGCAGGCAGGCCGATACGCTCGATGGGCATGCCCAGCAGCGCCACTCGGGTGGCCTCGGCATCACCTGCGGCCAGGCCGTCGTGGCGGTTGGCGAGGATGCGCGCCGCCACCGGATTGCTGGCCAGGACGATACGCTGGCGCAGCCCCAGCTCCGCCAGTTCCTGGCGCAGGCGTGCCTCGAACACCGGCCAGGGACCGAACAGTTGCAGGCTGGAGCCCACCTCCAGCAACAACGCGCGTGGGTAGTGCAGGCTGACCTGGGCACTGAAGCGGTAGGCCCAGGCCGCCAGCAACTGTTGCACCTGGTCGATGCGCCTGGGGTCGGCTTCGACACAGCTGAACCCCTCGGCCAGGGCACGCGCGGCGGTCAGGGTTTGCCCGGCCCGCAGGCCGAGTGAGGCCGCTGCCGAGTTGACCGCCTGCAGCACCCGCCGTTGGCTCGGCCCACCAAGTAGCACCAAGGGGGTATCGGGGTCGTCACGCTCACGCAGGACCGTGTCCAGCGCCAGCTGCGGAAACAGGATGCAGGCCCAGAGCATGGTGCATCAGCCCAGCCGTGGGCAGGCGATAGGCAGCGCCGGTGGCATGCCGCCACGGCTTTTCAGCACACGCCATTGTGCCGGGCGGGTATCGACGGCAATGCGCAGCGCGGCGGGTGAAGGGTTGTGCGCCGCCTGTTGCGGCCGACAGGCAAAGGCCAGCGCCTGGCCGGTTTCGGCGGCCACCTGCAGGCGCCGCAGGGCGCGGTCGTCGGCACGTTCCGGCCAGCACAGTACCGCCGCGCAACTGCCGGAGCGCAGGCACTGTTCGGCGGCCCACAAGGCATCGGCGGGTTCGGCATCCACCTGCACCAGCCAGCGCAGGTCCACCCCGGCAGCCTGCCAGGCCGGGGCGTACGGGATGAAGGGCGGCGCCACCAGCACCACCCGGCCAGCGTCAGCACTCAAGCGGGCCAGCGTTGGCCACAGCAAGTGCAATTCGCCACAGCCAGGGCTGGCCAGCAACAGCTCACTGAGGGCCGCTGCCGGCCAACCACCTTCCGGCAGGCGTTCGTCGAGCGCGGCATGGCCGGTGGGCTGCAGCCCGAGTGGCCGCGCCTGGGCCTGCCGGCCGCGCCATACCCGGCGCTGGTCGAGCAGCCTGTCGAGATCGACCACCGCGCCCATCAGTCACGCCTCAGCAAGCCGCAGAATACGCCTTCGATGAAGAACTCCTGTTCAGGCCGCACATCGATGGGCGCATAGGCCGGGTTGCGCGGCAACAGCCGATAACCGCTGCCCTGGCGCTGCAGGCGCTTGATGGTCACTTCGCCATCCAGGCGCGCGACCACGATCTGCCCGTCGCGGGCGTCGGCCTGCTGCAGGATGCCGACCAGGTCGCCGTCGAAGATGCCGTCGTCGATCATCGAGTCGCCACGCACTTTCAGCAGGTAGTCGGGGGTGCGGCGAAACAGGCTGGGGTCGAGCAGCAGCTGCTCGTGGATGTCGAGGTCCGGGCCGATGGGGGCACCTGCCGCCACCTGGCCGAGCACCGGTACTTCGAGGATTTCCGGCCGGCGCAGCGGTTCGGCCAGGCGAATGCCGCGCGCCTGGTTCGGCGTGACGTCGATGTAGCCGGCCTGGCACAGGGCGGTGATGTGCTTGCGGGCGACGCTGCGCGAGGCAAAACCGAAGCGCGTGGCGATATCGGCCAGGCTCGGTGGCTGGCCGTGGTCGGCGATGCGCTCGCGGATGAAGTCGAAGATCGCGCGGCGTTTGGGGGTCAGAGTATCCATGGATCACATTTGTACTCTTTTCGGAGCACGCTGAACAGCCCCCTTCGTCGTCAGCTTTCGCTATCATGCCCAGGCGCGTGGTTTTTTATCTGGATACCCAATGCTGACTGCCCTGCTGTTCGACCTCGACGGAACCCTCACCGACACCGACACCCTGCACCTGCAGGCGTTTCGCCAGCTGCTGCACGAGCATGACGGCCGCGAACTGAGCCAGGCACAGTTCGAGGCCCAGGTCAGCGGCCGCGCCAATGGCGAGCTGTTCGCCGAGCTGTTTGTCGGCGCCAGTGCCGAGCAATGCCGGGCACTGGCCGAGCGCAAGGAGGCGCTGTTCCGCGCCCTGTCGCCCAGCCTGGAGCCGATGCCCGGCCTGCTGCGCCTGCTGGAACATGCCCGCGCTCATGCCCTGGGCCTGTGCGTGGTGACCAACGCACCGCGGCTCAATGCCGAACACATGCTGGGCGCCATGGGCCTGGGCCGGCATTTCGAGCACGTGCTGGTGGCCGAGGAACTGGCGCGGCCCAAGCCGGACCCGCTGCCCTACCTGACCGGGCTGCAGCGGCTGGGTGCCGAGGCCGGGCAGGCACTGGCCTTCGAGGACTCGCTGCCAGGGGTGGCGGCGGCGAGCGGCGCGGGGATCTTCACCGTGGGCGTGGCCACGACCCAGACGCCGGAACGGTTGCTGGCGGCGGGGGCTGGGTTGGTGGTCGATGATTTCAATGATCCGCGATTGTGGGCGTTGATCGAGCGCAGGGTTTGAGATGTGTGGTGTGTTCGAGATCGAGCGCCGCCCGCGCGGCGCTCGATCTCAACGCCACCATAAACCCGATGCCGCCCCCCATGCACATCGACAAAGAACAGACCCTCAGGAGAACTTCCGCGTCTGCGTTCTACATCCACCAGGCCAGCACCACTGGCAGCCAGGCAAACGACAGTACCGTCGAGCACATCACCAGGTTCGCCACCTGCTCCGGCTCGCGGTTGGCGCGTACTGCCATCAGGTAGTTGAACACCGCCACCGGCATCGCCGATTGCACCACCAGCACCGCGCGCGCCAGGTCGTCCAGGCCCAGCGCCACGCCCACCGCCCAGCCCACCGCAGCCCCCAGGC
Organism: Pseudomonas sp. LAM2023; assembly: GCF_016620375.1. Taxonomy (NCBI): domain Bacteria; kingdom Pseudomonadati; phylum Pseudomonadota; class Gammaproteobacteria; order Pseudomonadales; family Pseudomonadaceae; genus Pseudomonas; species Pseudomonas sp. LAM2023. Next base: position 493,674 of record NZ_JAENHV010000009.1, read on the forward strand.
CAATGCGCAAGCCACCCAGCAGCAAGCCGCTGCCCACCTGGCGCAGGCGGATGCTGGCCAGCGACACACCCAGGGTGAGCAACATCAGGGGGATGGTCATGCCGCCCAGCAGGTTGACGGTATTGGCCAGCCAACGGGGCAGTTCAAAGTCGAGAAAGATGATCGGCATGGCCCCGGCCAGGCTGATCACGATGGGGTTGCGCAGCAATGCCTTGAACGAAGCAGCCGTACCTGAAATCGCCATGCCGAGGGTGAACTGCACGATCGACAATGTCAGGAAGAACGCCACGGCCAGGGCCAGGCCATGTTCGCCGAAGGCATACAGGCTGATTGGCAGGCCCATGTTGCCAGTGTTGGGGAACATGAACGCCGGCAACAGCACCCGCCAGTGTCGGCCCGTAACGCGGCACACCAGCCAGCCGGCCAGGGCCATGCCCAGGGTGCACAGCAGGCAGGCCATGGCCATGCTGGCGAAGGCGCTCGGCTGCAGTTCGGTACGGCTCAGGGTAGACAGTACCAAGGACGGCGTGCCAATGCTCATCACCACCCGGGCGATGAATTCGGTGGGGTAGTCCAGGCCCTTGCGGGCCCAGCCATAGCCGATGCCGGCAACCACGAAAACCGGGGCCAGGACTGCGAACAACGAGGCGAACATGGGGCCTGCCTTGCTTGGGGATGGGGGCAGCATTATGCCGCAGGCTGCGGCGTCTCGTCGCATGCTCGGCCCCCTTGGGCAAAACCTGCGAAGCCCTTAGAATCGCGCGTCCTTTTCGCCTGCCGCCCTGGCGGGCCGATCCCACTCGAGGTACCTATGTCTCCGCGTTTGCTGGCCATGGCGCTGGCGCCCCTGCTCGGGCTGTTCATCATCGCCCTGGGCAACGGCTTCATGTCTTCCCTGACCACCCTGCGCCTGGGCGCTGCCGGCGAATCGGCCACCACCATCGGTATCGTCTCGTCGACCTATTTCATCGGCCTGACCCTGGGCGCCATCTTCAACGACCGGCTGATCCTGCGCATCGGCCATATCCGCGCCTACACCAGCTTCGCCGCGCTGATCGCGGTGACCATCCTGCTGCAAGGCCTGTTCTACGAGGTCACCTGGTGGTCGCTGCTACGCCTGATCAACGGCTGGGCAGCGGTGGGCGTGTTCCTGGTGATCGAAAGCTGGCTGTTGCTGGCCGGTGACGCCAAGATCCGTGGCCGCCTCCTGGCGCTATACATGATCGCCTTCTACGGGGCGGGGGTGATCGCCCAGGCGGGCCTGGGCGAAATCACCCACCTGGGTGACACCGCGCCGTTCATGCTGGCTGGCGTGCTGGCCGCGCTGTCGGTGCTGCCGATCGTGATCCTGCCACGGGTATCGCCGCTGCTGGACCAGGTCGAACCGCTCAAGCCGCGGCAATTGCTGGGCGTGGCACCATCGGGCCTGGTCGGCTGCTTTGGTTCGGGTGTGGCCATTGCCGGCATCTACACCCTGCTGCCGCTGTACCTGCAACGCATCGGCCTGGATGTAGGCGAGGTCGGCAACATGATGGCCTGGGTGATCCTCGGCGCCATGCTGCTGCAATACCCGGTCGGGCGTTGGTCCGACCGCAAGGACCGCCAGGATGTACTGATCGCCTTGGCTGCGCTGTGCATGCTGCTGTCGCTGGTGACGGTGTTCCTGCCGTCGGACTCGGCCCTGCTGCCGGCCATGTTGTTCCTGCTGGGCGGCGGCGTATTCACCCTGTACCCGGTGGCGGTCAGCCATGCAGCCGACCGGGCGCCGTCCGATGCACTGGTGCCGATGATTCAGGGCCTGCTGCTGATCAACTCGCTGGGCTCGGCCATGGCACCGGTGGCGATCTCGCCGGTGATGACCGAATTTGGCGAGGCCGGGTTGTTCTGGGCCTTTGCCGTGGTCAACCTGGCCATGGTGTGCTTCTTCATGTGGCGCCGTGGCAAGCGCCCGGCGGCCGAGCACCCGGCGCCGTTCACCGCTTCGACCACCTTCTCGCCGACCGGTGCCGAGCTGCGGGTGACTGAAGACCTGATGCATGCAGCACAGGAGCACCCGCCGCTGACGCCCGCCGAGCCCGTAGCGGCTAACCACAGCGAAACCCACTGAGCCTGGGGGGCTGCTGCGCAGCCCCGTTACCACTCGTCGCGCGGAAGGCACCGCGCCTCGCTCCCCCAGCCCAACGAATGACAGATCATCCACCCAGGAGTTTTGCCATGATCCGCATTCGCCCTCTCTCGCTGTCCCTCGCCCTGGCCTTGGCCGCCCTGGCCGGTACCAGCTTCGCTGCCACCGAAAGCACCCACACCGACACCCATCCGCAAACCGACCAGAGCGGTGGCAAGACCGCCGGTGAAGGCAGCAGCGTCAACAGCCCTGGCAGCAGCACCGACAACGACAGCAGCGACACTGGCAGTAACAGCGATGCAGCCGACGGCGCCGCGGGCGGCTCCAACAGCACCGGCGAAGCCACTGGCTCGGGCGCGGGCCATACCGGTGGCAATGCCGAAGACCAGGACAGCCATTGAGGTGGACCGGGGCTTTGCGCCATGCCGTAGAAAACAAATGATCACCGCGATGGCATTTATCCATTGAATGGCCCAGCCGAACTGAAGTAAGCTCGGGCTCATTCATTGGAGAGCAGCATGCCGAAACACAACCGCAACCACGCCAACCACACCGGTCGCACCCTGCGCCCTGTGCTGGCTGTTGCCGGCTGCGTGGCACCTGCCAGCTATTACTTCGGGTATTGGTTTAGCCACTAGGCGCCGATACCCATGCGGCGCCCACCTTCGAGGGGCCGCCGAACATGAGCATACTCAAACCCCCGGTCGGCCTCCCGACCGGGGGTTTTGCTTTTCCGGCCTTTTGCACAACACCGATTCACATTGAGGACCGATTCATGAACTACGCCACTTATTACTCCGCCAACACCTACGCCTGGCGATTTAGCCAATCCCGTTCGGGCCAGCCTGCCGCCTCCGTTCGGTCTTGCACAGGTGGCAATGCAACAGCCAATAGCAATTCAACGATCTGTCGAACACCTCGATAGGGCCGACAGCGCGGGCCACAACCCGCCGTCCGCCCAGGGAAAAACGCCATGCAAGCTTCCAGCCTCGCCCTGCCCCTGACCCAGCCGCAAGCGGCCAATACCAGCGTCAGCCAGCGCCTGCCCAGCCCGCACCTGCTCAAGCAGCAAATGCCGCTGTCCAGCGCACTGGCCCAGCAAGTCCATGCCCACCGCCAGGCCATCCGCGATATCCTCGACGGCCACGACCAGCGCCTGCTGGTGATCGTCGGCCCATGCTCGATCCACGACCCACGCTCGGCCCTGGAATACGCCGATCGCCTTGCCGCCCTCAGCCGCGAAGTCGACGACCAGCTGCTGCTGGTGATGCGCGCCTACGTCGAAAAACCCCGTACCACGGTCGGCTGGAAAGGCCTGGCCTACGACCCGCACCTCGACGGTAGCGACGACATGCATGCCGGCATCGCCCTGTCCCGCGGGTTGATGCTGAACATGCTCGAACGCGGCCTGCCGATTGCCACCGAGTTGCTGCAACCGATGGCCGCCGGCTACTTCGATGACCTGCTGGCCTGGGCCGCGATTGGCGCGCGTACCACCGAATCGCAGATCCACCGCGAACTGGTCAGTGGCCTGGAGCTGCCGGTAGGCTTCAAGAACGGTACCGACGGCGGCACCGCCATCGCCAGCGACGCGATGCGCAGCGCCGCCCATCCGCACCGCCACTTCGGCATGGATGCGCAGGGCTACCCGGCCATCATCGAAACCCTGGGCAACCCGGATACCCACCTGGTGCTGCGTGGCGGCCACACCGGCCCGAACCACGATGCCGAGAGCATCGCCATGGCCCGCCAGGCATTGGCCAAGGCCGGGTTGCAGGCGCGCATCATGGTCGACTGCAGCCACGCCAACAGCGGCAAGGACCCCGCGCGCCAACCTGCCGTGTTCGACAACGTGCTGGCCCAGCGCCTGACCGGCGACCGCTCGATCGTCGGGGTCATGCTCGAGGGCCACCTGTTCGATGGCTGCCAGGCGCTGGGCAAGGGCCCACTGGCATACGGCGTGTCGATCACCGACGGCTGCCTGGGCTGGGCGTCGACCGAGACCCTGTTGCGCCAGGCGGCGGAAAAACTCCGGTAGGCCGCTTGCAAGCCTGGCGAGACATACCCCGGACAAGTGCGCTAGGCTTGCCTTTTTTACCCCCAAGGAGCAGTACCCATGGCCCGTGCAACCGCCCGCCACATCCTGGTCAGCAGCGAAGAGAAATGCAACGAACTGAAAGCGCAGATCGAAGCCGGTGCCGACTTCGCTGAAATCGCCAAGGCCAACTCCACCTGCCCGTCCAGCCGCCAGGGCGGTGACCTGGGCTCGTTCGGCCCGGGCCAGATGGTCAAGGAGTTCGACACCGTGGTCTTCAGCGCCCCGGTCAACACCGTGCAAGGCCCGGTGAAGACCCAGTTCGGCTACCACCTGCTGGAAGTGACCAGCCGCCAGGACTAAGCCCTCGCAGGCGATGAAGGCCCCGGTAGCAGCGGGTTCACCCGCGAATGTGTCAGTTCAGGCAACAAGATTGCCTGCACGGGCGCATTCGCGGGTGAACCCGCTGCCACGGTGGTTGCGTTGTCTGCTCCTGCTTGGTCTTGCCTTCAACGCCCACGCCACCCCCACCCACGCCCTCACCGTCTACGGCGAAGCCTCCCGCTACGCCGCCAGCTTCCAGCACTTCGACTACGTCAACCCCGACGCTCCCAAGGGCGGCATCCTGCGCCGCTCGGCGATCGAGATCGGCCAGTTCGACCATATCCTGCCGTACATCGACAAAGGCATCGGCGTCAGCGAGGTCGATGGCCTGCTCTATGCACCCTTGGCCATGCGTTCGTTCGATGAACCCTATACCGTCTATGGCCTGATTGCCCGGCGCATGGAGCGCGGCCCGGATGACGCCTGGCTGCGTTTCGAGATCGACCCGCGCGCAACCTTCGCCGATGGTCAGCCGGTACGTGCCGCAGACGTACGCTTCACCTTCGAGCTGCTGATGAACAAGGGCAGCCTCAAGTACCGCACCCAGTTCGCCGATGTGGCCGGGGTAACCGTGGAAGGCCCGCAGCGTGTGCGTTTCGACCTCAAGCCCGGGCATGGCCGCACCCTGGCACTGGACCTCGCCAGCCTGCCGGTGCTGCCCGAGCACGATTGGCAACAGCGCGATTTCGCCAACGGCGCCGGCTTCGACAAGCCGGTGGGCAGCGGGCCGTACCGTATCGGGCGCATCGACAATGGCCGCAGCATCACCTTCGAGCGTGACCCCAACTGGTGGGCGCGGGACCTGCCGGTCAGCCGTGGCCGCTACAATTTCGACAAGTTGCGCATCGAGTACTTCGGCGACACCGAAGTGGCGCGGCAGGTGCTCAAGGGCGGGGGCTACGACTACAATCGCGAATTCTCCGCCACCGCCTACACACTGGGCTACGCCGGCGCGCAACTGGATGACGGGCGTCTGCAGCGCGCTCACCTGGGCCCGGCCAAGCCGCAGGTTGCCCAGGGCTTCGTGTTCAATCTCGACCAGCCGCCGTTCAAGGACCGCCGCGTGCGCCAGGCGCTGGGCATGCTGTGGGATTTCGAATGGAGCAACCGGCAGATGATGCGCAACCTGTACATTCGCCAGCAAAGCGTGTTTTCCAACACCCCGCTGGCCGCCCGCCAGTTACCCGATGCCGGTGAGCTGCAACTGCTCGAGCCGCTGCGTGGCCAGGTGCCGGACGAGGTCTTCAGCAAGGTATTCAGCGCGCCGGTCACCGATGGCTCAGGGATCATTCGCCAGCAGCAGTTGCAGGCCCTGGCCCTGCTCGAGCAGGCCGGCTGGCACCCGCAGGGCGACCGCCTGGTCGACCGCCAAGGCACGCCGTTGGCGTTCACCTTTCTCAATGGCCAGGCGGGCATGGAGCGCCTGCTGCTGCCGTGGAAGCGCAACCTGGCGCAGATCGGCATCACCCTGAACATCCGCAATGTCGACTCGGCCCAGTACGTCAACCGCCTGATGGCCCGCGATTACGACATGATCGTCACCGGCTACCCGGTCACCCTGTCGCCTGGCGCCGAGCTGTACAACTACTTTGGCTCGGCAGCGGCCCATGACCCCGGTTCCAACAACCTGATGGTGCTTCAGGACCCTGCCGTGGACCGCCTGGTCGACGGCCTGGTGCGCGCCGCCAGCCAGGCCGACATGCTGCAGCATGCCCGCGCCCTGGACCGGGTGCTGCAATGGAACTACTACTGGATCCCCAACTATTACCCGCCGGGCAGCTCCACCGTGTGGTGGAACCGCTTCGGCCGGCCCAAGGTCCAGGCGGCCTATGACGAAGGCCTGGACACCTGGTGGGAGGTCAGCCCCAGCGCGCTGACCAATGCGCAGATGGCCGAGCGCCTGAAGGCTTCGCCATGACCAGCTACATTCTGCGGCGCCTGTTGCTGATCATCCCGACGTTGTTGGCGATCCTGCTGGTCAACTTCGCCATCGTCCAGGCGGCACCGGGCGGCCCGGTGGAACAGGCGGTGGCGCGCCTGCAAGGCCTTGGCGCCGGTGCGCCCGCTGCCCGCGCCGAGGTGGTGCATGGCGAGTCCCGCGCCAGCCGCGGCCTGGACCCGAAACTGATCGAAGAGATCAAGCGCCAATACGGCTTCGACAAGAGCGCCCCCGAGCGCCTGTGGCTGATGCTCGGCCAATACGCCCGGCTGGACTTCGGCAACAGCTTCTTCCGCGGCGCCAAGGTCACCCAGCTGATCCTCGACAAGCTGCCGGTTACCCTGTCGCTGGGCTTGTGGGCCACGCTGATCACCTACCTGGTCTCGATCCCGCTGGGCATCCGCAAGGCGGTACGCCATGGCAGCCGCTTCGATGCCTGGAGCAGCGCGCTGATCGTGGTCGGCTACGCCCTGCCCTCGTTCCTGTTCGCCCTGCTGCTGATCGTGGTGTTCGCCGGCGGCACCTCGCTCAACTGGTTCCCGGTGCGCGGCCTGGTTTCGGACAACTTCGACGAACTCAGCCTGCTGGGCCAGGTGGCAGACTACTTCTGGCACCTGGTGCTACCGGTCGGCGCCTTGGTCATCGGCGGCTTCGCCACCCTGACCCTGCTGACCAAGAACGCCTTCCTCGACGAGATTGCCCGGCAATACGTGGTCACCGCCCGCGCCAAGGGCCTGAGCGAGCGCCGGGTGCTGTATGGCCATGTGCTGCGCAATGCCATGCTGCTGGTAGTGGCCGGGTTGCCGCAGGCGTTGATCACGGTGTTCTTCGCCGGCTCGTTGCTGATCGAGGTGATCTTCTCGCTCGATGGCCTGGGCCGCATGAGCTATGACGCGGCGCTATCGCGCGATTACCCGGTGGTGTTCGGCACGCTGTTCATCTTTACCCTGGCGGGCCTGTTGATCCGCCTGATCGGCGACCTGTCGTATACCTTGCTCGACCCGCGTATCGACTTCGACACGAGGGCGCACTGATGCTTTCACCGGTATCGCGCCGTCGCCTGCAACGCTTTCGCCGCAACCGCCTTGGCTGGGTCTCGCTGTGGCTGTTCGCCTGCCTGCTGCTACTGAGCCTGGGTGCCGAACTGGTGGCCAACGACAAGCCGCTGCTGCTGGGCTACAAGGGTGAATTGTACGTGCCGGCGCTCAAGCGCTACAGCGAACAGCAGTTCGGCGGCCAGCTGCCGTTCCAGCCGGATTACCGCAGCGCCTACGTGCGCCAACTGATCGCCGACCAGGGCGGCTGGATGCTGTTCGCGCCCATCCCGTTCAGTGCCGATACGCCCAACTACGACTTGCAGGTACCCACGCCCAGCCCGCCCAGCCCCAGCAACTGGCTGGGCACCGACGACCAGGGCCGCGACGTGCTGGCCCGTGTGTTGTATGGCACTCGGGTATCGTTGCTGTTCGCCTTTGCCCTGACCGTGGTCAGCGTCCTCATCGGCGTGGCGGCCGGCGCCCTGCAGGGCTACCACGGCGGCTGGGTCGACCTGCTCGGGCAGCGCCTGCTGGAGGTATGGTCGGGGCTGCCGGTGCTGTACCTGCTGATCATCCTCAGCGGCTTTGTCGAACCGGACTTCTGGTGGTTGCTGGGGATCATGGCGCTGTTTTCCTGGCTGACCCTGGTCGATGTGGTGCGCGCCGAGTTCCTGCGCGGGCGCAACCTGGAATACGTCAAGGCGGCTCGGGCGCTGGGGTTGCCGGACAACCAGGTGATGCTGCGGCACATACTGCCCAATGCGATGAACGCCACGCTCACCTATGTACCGTTCATGCTGACCGGGGCGATCACGACCCTGACGGCACTGGATTTTCTCGGCTTCGGCATGCCGGCCGGGAGCGCTTCGCTGGGTGAGCTGGTGACCCAGGGCAAGCAACACCTGGAGGCGCCGTGGCTGGGCTTTACCGCGTTCTTTGCACTGGCGGTGATCCTGTCGTTGCTGGTGTTTATCGGCGATGCCTTGCGCGAGGCGTTCGACCCCAGAGGGTAGGCTTTCAAGCCTGGCCTGTTCGCGGGTAAACCCGCTGCCACAGGTATCCCACGGAATTCAGCCTTCACGTTGAGCCGGCGGGAACGGGTTTACCCGTGAACAGGCCGGCACTGCTTTTACATGATTCGGAACTTGACCCATGCACGACAGCGACAGCCTCAAGGACTACCCCCAGGTACGGCAACTGGCGATCCGCTCGCTGTTCGAGATCATCGAACAGTCCAGCGAAGGCACGGTGATCGTCGACCGCCAGGCACGCATCGTGTGGATGAACGAACGCTATGCCCGGCGTTTTGGCCTGGCCGATGCCGCCGGCGCCATCGGCCAGCCGTGCGAGGCAGTGATACCGGGTAGCCTGATGCGCGAGGTGGTGAACAATGGCCGGCCGATCCTGCTCGACATGCTCGATACCTCCAACGAGCCGCTGGTGGTCATGCGCCTGCCCATCCACGATGACCAGGGCACGCTGATCGGTGCCATCGGCTTTGCCCTGTTCGATCAACTGCGCAGCTTGTCGCCCCTGCTCAAACGCTACTCCAGCATGCAGCAGGAACTGGCCTCGACCCGCTCGCAGCTACGCGCCCGCCAGGCCAAATACAGCTTCGCCCAGTTCGTTGGCAGCAGCGCTGCCAGCCTGGAGGCCAAGCGCCGCGCCCGGCGTGGCGCCAGCAGTGATTCGCCGGTGTTGCTGCTGGGCGAAACCGGCACCGGCAAGGAGCTGCTGGCCCACGCCATCCACGCAGCATCGGCGCGCGCGCACAAGGCCTTTGTCAGCATCAACAGCGCAGCGATCCCGGAAACGCTGCTGGAGGCCGAATTCTTCGGTACCGCCCCCGGCGCCTTCACTGGCGCCGACCGCAAGGGCCGCAGTGGCAAGCTGCAACTGGCCGAAGGCGGCACGCTGTTTCTCGACGAGATCGGTGACATGCCGCTGGCGCTGCAAAGCAAGCTGTTGCGCGTGCTGCAGGAGAAGGAATACGAACCGGTTGGTTCCAACCAGATGCTGCGCAGCGACGTGCGCATCATAGCCGCCACCTCGATCGACCTGCAGGCCGCCATCGCCCGCGGCGCGTTCCGTGCCGACCTGTATTACCGGCTCAACGTGCTACCGATCGAGGTGCCACCGCTGCGACAACGGCTGGAGGACCTGCCGGCACTGTGCGAGGCCATCCTCAGCGAGCTCGGCAGCCAGTACGAGCTGGAGCCTGAAGCGCAGCAACTGCTGGCGCGACATGCCTGGCCGGGGAATATCCGCGAATTGCGCAATGTGCTGGAGCGGGCCGCCTTGCTGGCAGACCAGCCGCGGCTCGGGGCTGGCGACCTGCGTACGGCGTTGGGGCCGTTGAGCCCGGCGGCGGAGGCGCCCGTGCGCCAGAGCTATCGTGAGGCCTGTGCGCAGTTCGAGCGCGAGTTGATTGCCAGGGCACTGGCCGAGCATGAAGGAAATGTGCCAGAGGCTGCAGCCGCGTTGGGGCTGGGTCGATCGACCTTGTACAAGAAGATGGTAGCGCTTGGTCTCTAATTTGAGACTTTCTTTTCTATCTGGAGATTGCTGCGAAAGCTGCGCCCACGATCGCGACATGAGGCCGCCCCTACAGGTTATCGCGGTGTCTGTGTAGGAGCGGCCTTGCGTCGCGATGGCCGCAAAGCGGTCAGAAAAATCTCAAATCAGAGACAAAAACCAAGTTAAAAACAAATTAACCATAAAATTCAATAACTTAGAAACTGGCACGATTCCCGCTAATGCCTGGGCACCGATAAAAACAAGACTCACCCAGGAGACCCACCCCGATGACCGTGCTCATCGCCCTCGCCGCCTTGGCCCTGCTGATGCTCGCCGCCTACCGTGGCTACAGCGTAATCCTCTTCGCCCCGATCGCCGCCCTCGGCGCCGTGCTGCTCACCGACCCGTCTGCCGTAGCGCCTGCTTTCACCGGGGTGTTCATGGAAAAAATGGTCGGTTTCATCAAACTCTACTTCCCGGTGTTCCTGCTGGGGGCGGTGTTCGGCAAGCTGATCGAGCTGTCGGGCTTCTCCCGCTCGATCGTCGCCGCGGCCATCCGCGTGCTCGGCACCCGCCAGGCGATGCTGGTGATCGTGCTGGTCTGCGCCCTGCTCACCTACGGCGGTGTTTCGCTATTCGTGGTGGTGTTCGCGGTGTACCCGTTCGCCGCCGAGATGTTCCGCCAGAGCAACATCCCCAAACGACTGATTCCGGCCACCATCGCCCTGGGCGCATTCTCGTTCACCATGGACGCCCTGCCCGGCACCCCGCAGATCCAGAACATCATCCCCAGCACCTTCTTCAACACCACCGCCTGGGCCGCGCCCTGGCTGGGCCTGATCGGCACGCTGTTCGTGTTCTGTGCGGGCATGGCCTACCTGCAGCGCCAGCGCAACAAGGCACAACGTGCCGGTGAAGGCTACGGCAGCAACTTGCGCAACGAACCGGAAACCGCTGCCGACCTGGCCTTGCCCAACCCCTGGCTGGCCTTGTCGCCGCTGCTGCTGGTGGGGGTGATGAACCTGCTCTTCACCCACTGGATCCCGCAATGGTACGGCTCCAGCCACAGCCTGCAACTGCCTGGCATGAGCGCACCGGTGCAAAGCGACGTGGCCAAGCTGACAGCGATCTGGGCGGTGCAGGCGGCCTTGCTGGTAGGCATCCTGATGGTGCTGGTGTGTGCCTTCGGCGCCATTCGCACACGCCTGGCCGAAGGCAGCAAGAGTGCCGTGGCCGGCGCCTTGCTGGCGGCCATGAACACCGCCTCGGAATACGGTTTTGGCGCGGTGATCGCCTCGCTGCCGGGCTTCCTGGTGCTGGCCGACGCCCTGCGCGGCATCCCCAACCCGCTGGTCAACGAGGCCATCACCGTGACCTTGCTGGCCGGGATCACCGGGTCTGCCTCGGGCGGCATGAGCATCGCCCTGGCGGCCATGGGCGACAGTTTCATTGCCGCGGCCAATGCCGCCCACATTCCGCTGGAAGTGCTGCACCGGGTAGCGGCCATGGCCAGCGGCGGCATGGACACCCTGCCGCACAATGGCGCAGTCATCACCTTGCTGGCGGTGACCGGGCTGACCCACCGCGAGGCCTACAAGGACATTTTCGGTATCACCCTGATCAAGACCCTGGCGGTGTTCGTGGTCATCACCACGTTCTACGCCACCGGTATCGTCTAAGGAGCATTGCATGACCCTCAATGGCAAGACTGCACTCGTGACCGGCTCGACCAGCGGCATCGGCCTGGGCATTGCCCAGGTGCTGGCCCGCGCGGGCGCCAACATCGTGCTCAATGGCTTTGGCGACCCGACGGCGGCGCTGGCCGAGATCGCCCGGTACGGGGTGAAGGGGGTCCATCACCCGGCCGACCTGTCGGACGTGGCCCAGATCGAGGCGCTGTTCACCCAGGCCGAGCAGGCGTTCGGCGGCGTCGACATCCTCGTCAACAACGCCGGGATCCAGCATGTGGCGCCGGTGGAGCAGTTTCCGCCAGAAAGCTGGGACAAGATCATCGCCCTCAACCTGTCAGCCGTGTTTCACGGTACACGGCTGGCCTTGCCTGGCATGCGCACCCGCAACTGGGGACGCATCATCAACATCGCTTCGGTGCATGGCCTGGTCGGCTCGACCGGCAAGGCGGCCTATGTGGCGGCCAAGCACGGCGTGGTCGGCCTGACCAAGGTGGTGGGCCTGGAAACCGCCACCAGCAACGTCACCTGCAATGCCATCTGCCCAGGCTGGGTGCTGACCCCGCTGGTGCAGAAGCAGATCGACGATCGTGCCGCCAACGGCGGCGATCCGCTACAAGCGCAACATGATCTGCTGGCTGAAAAGCAACCCTCACTGGCCTTCGTTACCCCCGAGCACCTGGGCGAGCTGGTACTATTCCTGTGCAGCGAGGCCGCAAGCCAGGTTCGCGGTGCCGCGTGGAACGTCGATGGTGGCTGGTTGGCCCAGTGACGGGCGGCCTGGTCCTGGCGCTGGCCTGGCATTCGTCTATCTGCAAGGAGGCCCTATGCGCCCAACCCCGATGACCGCAATCCTGACCCTGACCCTGGCGGCTGCCACGCAAGCGTCAGCTACCAGCCTGAAAGATGTCGCGCCCTACCCCGAGGCGGAAAAAGGCTTCACCCGGCAAGTCATTCACCTGCCGGCTCAGGCCGATGAATCGGCCTACCAACTGGAAATCCTCGCCGGCAAGACCCTGCAGGTGGACTGCAACCGTCAACGCCTGGGCGGCAGCCTGGAAGAACGTACCCTGGAAGGCTGGGGTTACAGCTACTACCGCCTGGACAAGGTCAGCGGCCCGGCCAGCACCCTGATGGCCTGCCCGGATGGCAAGCACACCGAGGCCTTCGTGCCGGTGGTCGGTGAAGGCTTCATGCTGCGCTACAACAGCAAACTGCCGGTGGTGGTGTATGTGCCCAAGGATGTCGAAGTGCGCTACCGCATCTGGAGCGCATCGCAGGACGTGCAAAGGGCTAAAGTAGAGTAAACACCGTTCCTTGTAGGAGCGGCCTTGCGTCGCGATGGGCTGCGAAGCAGGCCCGGATTTTCAGCTTCGCAGCACAAATTGTCGGGGCTGCTTCGCAGCCCATCGCGACGCAAGGCCGCTCCTACAGGTTCAGGCCCACATCTGGCAGTAGCAGGAGGTACGGCATGAACGATGTGCTCTGGCGCCCCTCCACGGCGCAGATCGCGGCCAGCCGGATGGACGCTTTCCGCCGCTGGGTCAACCTGCGCTACAACCTGCAGCTCGACGACTACCACGCGCTGCACCGCTGGAGCAACGAACAGCGCCCGGCCTTCTGGCAAACCCTCGCCGACTATTTCCACGTTCACTGGCATACCCCGCCGAGCCAGGTGCTCAGCGAAGGTGCGCAAATGCCCGATGCCCGCTGGTTCAACCAGGCCACACTGAACTTCGCCGAACACCTGCTGCGCCGCCGTGATGACCGCCCGGCCCTGGTCAGCGTGCGTGAAGACGGGCAACGCCAGGTACTGACCCATGCCCAGCTGGCAGCTCAGGTGGGCGGGTTGCAAAAAGCCTTCAAGGCAGCCGGCATCGGCCCCGGCGACCGGGTCGCCGCGATCATGCCCAATACCTGGCAAACTCTGGTCGCCATGCTGGCCTGCACTGGCCTCGGCGCCGTCTGGTCCAGTTCGTCGCCCGAGTTCGGTGTACACGGCATCATCGATCGCTTCGGCCAGATCGAACCCAGGCTGCTGATCGCCTGTGCCGGTTACCAATACGCCGGCAAGGACATCGACCAGGTAGACAAGGTCAACCAGGTGTGCGCGCAGTTGCCCGGGCTGCAACAGCTGATCGTGGTCCCCCATACCCGCAGCGGTACGCGTGGCGACGAGTTCCAGGCTGCCAACGTCAGCTTGTGGGACGAGTACTTCCAGCCTGGCGGCGAACCCTGCTTCACCCCACTGCCGTTCGATCATCCGCTGTACATCCTGTATTCCAGCGGCACCACTGGCGCGCCCAAGTGCATCGTCCACCGCGCGGGCGGGGTGTTGTTGCAACACCTCAAGGAACACGGCCTGCACAATGACCTGAAGGCCGATGATGTGCTGTTCTACTACACCACCTGCGGCTGGATGATGTGGAACTGGCTGGCCAGCGGCCTGGCCGTGGGTACAACGCTGGTGCTGTATGACGGCTCGCCCTTTCACCCTGGCCCCGAACGGCTGCTCGACCTGATCGACGCCGAGGGCATCCAGGCCTTCGGTACCAGTGCCAAGTACCTGGCGGCTCTGGAACAGGCAGGCCTGGAACCGGCGGCAAGCCATCGCCTGACCAGCTTGCGGCTGTTGCTGTCCACTGGCTCGCCGTTGTCGCCACACAGCTACGATTACGTGTACCGCAAGGTCAAGGCCGACCTGTGCCTGGCGTCCATGTCCGGCGGCACCGACATTGTCTCCTGCTTCGTGCTGGGCAACCCGACCCTGCCGGTGCGCCGTGGCGAAATCCAGTGCAAGGGCCTGGGCATGGCAGTGGAAGTGTGGAACGAGCACGGTCAGCCGGTACTGGGCGAAAAAGGCGAACTGGTGTGCACGCACCATTTCCCGTCAATGCCGCTGGGGTTCTGGCATGACCCGGACGGCAGCCGTTATCACGACGCCTATTTCAGCCAGTTCCCCGGGGTGTGGGCCCAGGGCGACTACGCCGAACAGCGCGCCGACGGTGGGTTGGTGATCCATGGCCGCTCCGATGCCGTGCTCAACCCCGGTGGCGTGCGCATTGGCACGGCGGAGATCTACCGCCAGGTGGAAAAGGTCGCGCAGGTACTGGAAAGCGTGGCCATCGGCCAGGACTGGAACGGCGATGTGCGGGTGGTGCTGTTCGTGCGCCTGCGTGACGGCCTGCAGCTGGACGATGCCCTGCGCCAGCAGATCCGCCAGGTGATCCGTCAGTACACCACGCCGCGCCATGTGCCGGCGGTGATCGCCCAGGTCGATGACATCCCGCGGACCATCAGCGGCAAGGTGGTGGAGCTGGCGGTGCGCAATGTGGTGCATGGCCTGCCGGTGAAGAATACCGACGCCCTGGCCAACCCGGAGGCACTGGAGCAGTTTCGTGGACGCAAGGAATTGCAAAGCTGACGTTTATGCCTGGCAATTGTAGGAGCGGCCTTGCGTCGCGATGGGCTGCGCAGCAGCCCCGTCAATCTGTGCTGCGGAGCTGAAAACCTGGGGCCGCTGCGCAGCCCATCGCGACGCAAGGCCGCTCCTACAGGGCATGCGTAATGGCTTCAAGCGGGGTAAGTCGGGCATAATGTGCGCCTTTTGCACCCGCGAAGCACAGGTACTGTACTGCCATGAAAGCCCAAGCCCGCCACATCCTGGTCAAGACCGCTGACGAAGCCGAAAAGCTCAAGCAGCGCATCGCCAATGGCGAGGCTTTCGACGTCCTGGCAAAAAAATTCTCGACCTGCCCCTCAGGCAAGCGCGGCGGTGACCTGGGCGAGATCCGCCCAGGGCAGATGGTCGGCGCCATCGACCAGGTGATTTTCAAGAAGCCCCTGCGCGTGGTCCACGGGCCGATCAAGAGCAAGTTCGGCTATCACCTGGTGCAAACCTTCTATCGCGACTGATGGCCGCCTAGCGGCGCGCAGCCAGCAGGCCGAGGCCGGCACAGCCCAGCAGGGAGGCGCTGATCCGGTTGAACAGCCGGCGTGGGCCGGGCTGGCTGAACCAGCGCTGCAGGTAGGCACCGAGGCCGGCGTAGATGGCGATGGCGGCCCACTCCAACAGCAGGAACAATACCCCCAGCCAGAGGAACTGCTCGCTCACCGGCGTGGCACTGCCGACCGAGACGAACTGCGGCAGGAAGGCGGTGAAGATCAGAATCGCCTTGGGGTTGCCGGCTGCTACCCAGAACTCCTGGCGCGCCAGGCGCCAGGTGCCGCGCGGGTGATCTGCGGCCACCAGCGCTTCGCCCACCGGCGCCCGCCACAGCTGCCAGGCGATGTAGAACAGGTACCCTGCCCCGAGCACCTTGATGGCCAGAAACAGGTACTCGCTGGTATGCAGCACCACGGCCAGGCCCATGGCAGCCAGGGCGATCATGCCGCTGAAGGCGACGATGCGCCCGCCACCGGCCACACATGCCGTGCGCAGGCCGTAGCGGCTGGCGTTGTGCAGCGACAGCAGGTTGTTCGGCCCCGGTGCCATGTTCAAGGCAAAGCAGGCGGGGATGAACAGCAGCAGGCTTGAAAGGTCCATTGTCTTTCCTCTGGCGAACAGGCGTCTATTGCGGCGGATACGGGCCTGACGGTCAAGTTACAGCCAGCGGAAAAAACTGTATGGGTGCGCCGCGCCTGATAAGCTGCCGGCCATGCCGAGGATTACCATGATGCCCCGTTCCCATGCCACGCTGTGGCGCGACCCGGCCCTGCCGCATGTCGAAAGCCGCCGCGCCTGCCATAGCCGGGCCTGCTACAAGGCCCATAGCCACCCGACGTTCTCCATCGGTGCGGTGGATGCTGGCGTCAGTCACTTTACCGGCGCTGGTAACGGGCAGGAACGCCTTACGCCCGGAACGCTGGTCATGGTCCCGGCCCGCTGTGTGCATGCCTGCAACCCCGAGCCCGGGCAGGCCTGGAGCTACCAGATGCTGCATGTAGCGGCCGACTGGCTGGCCCGTTTGCGCCAGGAGTCGGCGCTGACCGGTGAAGAACACGGTGGAGGACCCGGTGGACCGGCACGCATCTGTCGCGACCCTGAGGTATACCGACAGTTCTGCGAGCTGAACCGGTTATTGTTTTCCAGCGCCAGCAGTGGCGAAAAGGATGCCGCGCTGGTTGCCTTCCTGGGTGACCTGGATTTTACCGCGCATCCACCGCTGGCACCGGCACCCGCCCTGGGGGCGAATGCTTTGAGCGGGTTGATCGCAGCTATAGAGGGCCTTGACCCGGCACAGTTGAATCTCGATGCACTGGCCCGAAAAGCCGGGGTTGGCCGATATCAGTTGATCCGCGCCTTTCGCGCGGCCACTGGCTTTACCCCGCATGCCTACCTGGTCAATGCACGGGTCAACCGTGGCCGGGCGCTGCTGGGTGAAGGGCAGGCGCTGGCAGAGGTCGCCTACCGGCTGGGCTTTGCCGACCAGAGCCATTTCCAGCGGGTGTTCAAGGCCCATGTGGGGGTGACCCCAGGGCAATATCGAGGGGCTGAATAGCGATACGGACAGCCGCTGCTGACCGGGTTTGCAATATTGTTCAATACGGGGTGGCTGGCGCAGGGCAGAGTTCGGCTTTTCCACCAGAGCAGCCCACCCATGCAGCCGTTCCTGATCGTCGCCCTCGCCCACTTCCTCGCCCTGCTTTCCCCCGGCCCGGACTTCTTCCTGGTCGCGCGCACCTCGATCAACAGTGGCTGGCGGGTTGCCAGCGGCGCCTGCCTGGGTATCGCCCTGGCCAATGGCATGTTCATCGTCGTGGCCTTCACCGGCCTGTCGGTGCTCCAGCAAGGCAGCCTGCTGTTCAGCACCCTGCAACTGGCCGGTGCCGGCTACCTGTTGTACCTCGGCGTGCTGTTCCTGCGCCACGCCGGGCAACCCAGCCTGGGCAGCGTGGCCGGTAACCAGGCCGTGGCAGGCTGGTGGCGCAGCCTGGGTACGGGTTTTCTGTCGGGCGTGCTCAACCCCAAGAACGGGTTGTTCTATGCCAGCCTGGCCAGCATGTTCAGCAGCGCCAGTGCCGGCTGGAAAGCAGCCTGCGCCGTGTGGATGTTCAGCATCGTGCTGCTGTGGGACCTGCTGGTGGCCGTGGCCATCGGCAACCCCTTGGTGTTGCGCCGTTTCGCCCGCAGCCTGCCGTGGCTGGAACGGGCCTCGGGGGTCATGCTGGTGGTGTTGGCCATGGCGCTGTTGCTGCACCTGGCGCAGCGCTGAGCAGCTGCAGCGTGGCCAGGTCCATGAGGCTGAAATGGCCGCTGGCCCAACCCCCGGTATCCAGGTGCCAGACATTCCCCAGCTGTTTCGCCCGCAATACCGGCGTGTGGCCGACCAGCAAGGCCCGCAAGCCCTTCACCGGCCGGGTGTCGCCTTCCTTCAAGCGCCGCCGCGACCACTGGCACACCTCCAGCACCTCGGGGTCGTCATCCAGCTCCAGCCAGGTACGCAACAGCTCCCAGTCGGCAAACGGACTGTCGGCATGCAGCAGGCCAACCGGGCCGTTGGCGGTTTCCACCTCCAGGGCGATCGGCAGTTGCTCGAAGCGTTCGACGTAACGCAACTGCTCCCCCGGCGGCAGGTCGAGAAACCAGCCGCCGCCGGCCGCGCGATACATGTCCAGGTCGAGCCGCCCACCGCGCAGGCGGGTGATCGCCAAGGCTTCGTGGTTACCCTGCACCGCATGCAGCCAGGGCTGCGCCAGCCAGTCCAGCACTGCTTCGCTGTGCGGCCCGCGGTCGACCAGGTCACCGACACTAAACAGGCGGTCCACCGCCGGGTCGAACCCGACCGCCTCAAGGCATGCCTGCAGGCGCTGGAAGTGACCGTGGATATCGCCCACCGCCAGGTCCCGCCCGCGGGTATTGGCAGCCACCCGCCGAAAGCGTTCCATTACACTCGTCCTCTGTTGCTGCGGCACGCCCGAGCCACTGCTGGCACCAACACCTGCGTACCGCCCTGAAGGGCCATGCGCATGGCCCTGTTAAGCCACAGCATGGCACAAGCCGCCCCGGCCGCGCAGATGAAGTGCGCTTCGATCGCCCAACGGCCCGGCCCGGCGACGGGTTTGCGCGCTTTGCCACGCCCCCGCTTACCTGAAAAACACTTCACTGGATCGCACTCTGCCGAGCAGCGTATCCTCAGCGTTTCGGCCTGGACCAGGGAGGGTGTTTGATGAAGCTGTGCGCCGTACAACTGGCATCGCTCAAGGGCGATGTGCCAGCCAACCTCGAACGCCACCTGGCCTGCATTGACCAGGCTGCCGCCCTTGGCGCGCAACTGGTAGTGTTCCCTGAACTGTCGCTGAGCGGCTATGAGCCAACCCTTGCGCAACAGACCGCGTTGGCCGTCAATGCTGCGCAACTCGACCCGCTGCAGGCCGCCTGTGACCGGCTTGGCATCAGCGTAGCCGTGGGCCTGCCGCTGCCGGCAGCCGAGGGTATCCGCATCGGCATGCCGATCTTCAGCCCCGGTGTACCGCGCCAGGCTTATGCCAAGCAGCGGCTGCATGACGATGAACTGCCCTGGTTCACCCCGGGCGACCAGGCCTTGCTGCTGCAACTGGGGGCACACCGGATAGCGCCAGCAATCTGTTACGAATCGATGTTCATGGCCCATGCGGCCAGCGCGCGGGAGCAAGGTGCCGACCTTTACCTGGTCAGCGTGGCGAAAACCGCCAAAGGCATTCGCGAGGGCTACGCACACTACCCCAAACTGGCTCGGCAACTGGCTATGCCGGTGTTGCTGGCCAACTGCGTAGGGCCGGCCGACACATTCATCGGCGCGGGTGGTTCGGCGGCCTGGGACAGCCAAGGGCGCCTGCTGGCCAACCTGGATGATCGTAACGAAGGGTTGATAGTGCTGGACACCAGCACCGCCAGTGCCATGGCTGTACCCCTGAGCCGGCACTCGCCATGAGCTATGTGTTTCTGGCCGTGCTGAGCTATGCCTGCACCTATTACCTGACCGGCCTGCTGATCCAGGGACAGTTGGCCGATATTGCCGAGGGCTTGCGCCAGCGCCCCGATGCGCCGCCACCTGGCGAATACCTGCGCGCCGTCAGGTCCCATGCACGTCGGGCCCAGCGGCGCTACACCATGATGGCCGGTTCGCTGCTGGCGGTGTTGGCCTGCCTGGTCGCCAGCTGGTTCTAAACCGCTACAGGTCCAGCGCCAGGCTTTGCCGCCCCTCCAGCGCCAACAGGTACTGCTTGGCCGCCAGGCCGCCGGCAAACCCGGTCAGGCTGCCCGAGGCGCCGATCACGCGGTGGCATGGGGCGATGATCGAGATCGGGTTGCGGCCATTGGCAGCACCGACCGCACGCACCGCGGCAGGGTTGCCGATGTGCCGGGCAATGTCGCTGTAGCTGCGCGTTTCACCAAAGGGTATCTCCAGCAGCGCGGCCCATACCTGGCGCTGGAATTCGGTGCCGGCAAAATCCAGCGCCAGGTCGAAACGCTGGCGCTTGCCGGCAAAGTATTCACCGAGCTGGCGGGCGGTTTCCAGCAATACCGGGCACTGGTCGTCGCGGTGCAAGGCGCCGAGACGCACACGGTTTTCCCGCTCCGCCTCCCACAGTACGGCTGCCAGGCACTCGCCACGGGCCACCAGGGTCAAGGTGCCGACGGGAGATTGCATGAAGGTGAAGGCGCTGGACATGACGGGCTCCTGCCAGGGTGCGATCAGCTCACTGTACGCATCCACAGCCTTGCCTGCATCCGCTTTCTTGCTCAGGCAATCGCGCAGCCGGCGATGCGCCGTGCCTGCTCGAGATCGACCTTGGGGATCAGCTCGGCTGGAATGCGCGAAGTTGCCGACAGGTTGTAGACCTGGAAGTGTTCGTTGACCACCTCCCTGGCCATCAACGTCAGCGACGGCAGGATGCGGCTGTCCCAGTGCTGGTCCAGCCCGCACGGCGAACGCTGGCCCTGGCCGCTCTCATAGAAGCGGCCAGCGGTCTGGTCGAGGTCCACCCCGACCAGCAGCACCTTGTCGAAGCCCAGGTGATAGGCCAGTTGCAAGGCGACGTAGGCCACCGTGCGGGCATCGTAGAAGCCCTGGGCCAGGTCCTTGCTGAAGGCAATCGAGCGGGCACGCTTGCTCCACAGTGCGCGGCTGCACACGTAGCTGTCACCATGGCCGCGCAAACCGCCCAGCAGCCCCGGTGCGTCAGCCTTGTGCAAGGCATAGCACGCGGTGCTGGCTGGCACCTCGGCACCGGCATATTGCTCCGGCCACAGTGCCAGGCGTTCGCTGTCGCGCAGGGCAGTGGCGAACAAGGCCGGCTGCTGCTCGCGAAAGCTCTTGTCCGTGCACAGGTAGAAGAACGGCCTGATAGCGTGCTCGGCGGTCATGGCCACCGAGCCGTTCATGGCGATGATCGGCAGGTGGGCGAACTCGGCCAGCGGGAAGTGCCTGGCTGAAGCACCCGAGGCCAGAATCACGACAGGGCCCTGCTGGGTATTGCGACATGCCTCGAAGCTGCAGAACGCCCCGCGTTCAACGCCGGGCTGCGATGAAAATGTACTGATCAATGGCATCTCTGGAATGGACAGTGCAACCACACAACGGAAGCTGCGGCCCCTTTTACCCGACCACTTGACGTCGGTCAACCGCATGGCCGCCGCCTGATCGGGCCTCAGGCCCGCAGCCTGAGCCTGTCGCCAGTACGCCAGCGACAGGGTCGAGGCCCGCCATCACTCAGCTGAGCCCCTGGCGGATGCGCTTCTTGTCGATCTTGCCGACGCTGGTTTTGGGGATCTCCAGCACACAACGCAACTGCCGGGGTATTGCCCATTTGTTGAGCTGCCCCTGGTCGACAAACGGCTGCAAGTGCCCAGCCAGTGTCGGCTGATCAAACTGCATGCCCTCACGACACACCACCAATGCCAGCGGTTGCTCGCCCCACTGAGGGTCCGGGATGCCGATCACCGCCACCGAAGCGACAGACGGGTGCTGGCTGATGAGGTTTTCCAGGGCCACCGAACTGACCCATTCACCGCCGGTCTTGATCACATCCTTGATCCGGTCGCGAATACGTACCACCCCTGCCGCGTCGATGCAGGCCAGGTCACCGGTGTGCATCCAGCCGCCCAGCCACAAGGCGGCGCCCTGCTGCGGTTCGTGGAGGTAGCCCTGGGTCAGCCATGGCGCGCGCACCACGATTTCGCCCAGGCTTTCGCCGTCGTGTGGCACCTCCCTGCCCTCGCTGTCGACGATGCGCAGGTCGACCAGGGCAATCGGCACGCCGGCGTCGATACGCAGCGGCAGCTGTTGTGCCATGGGCAGTGCCAGCAGCTCGGCACTGAGGTGGGTGATGCTGAGCAGCGGGCAGCTTTCCGACATGCCGTAGCCACAGTGCACGCTGATGCCGCGCGCGCTGGCGCGCTGCGCCAGGCCCAAGGTCAGTGCGCTGCCGCCCAGCAGCATCTTCCAGCCGCTCAGGTCGGATCGTCGCCCTTCGTCGCTGTCCAGCATCATCTGTAGCACCGTGGGCACGCAATGAGAAAACGTCACGCCCTCGTCGCGGTACAGGCGCACCAGCCGGTTGGGCTCGTAACGCCCAGGGTAGACCTGCTTGATCCCCAGCGCCGTGGCCACATAGGGTATGCCCCAGGCATGCACGTGGAACATCGGCGTGATGGGCATGTACACATCGCCACTGCGCAGCAGCGGCAGCTCGCCGCAGGCCGCCAGGGTGCCCTGCTCGACCAGGGTATGCAGCACCAGTTGCCGGTGGCTGAAATACACCCCCTTGGGGTTGCCGGTGGTCCCGCTGGTATAGAACAGCGTGGCCAGCGAATGCTCGTCGAAATCGGCAAACTCGAACTGCGGCTTGGCAGCTGCCAACAACCCTTCGTACTCACCCAGCAGCGGTACGCCCTGCGCGTCGCGGTCACCGTCGCTGAGGCGGATGAAGCCCCGGACCGTCGGCAGGTCAGCGCGTAACTGCGCCATCAACGGCAGGAAGTCGTCGTGCACCAGTACCAGGCGGTCCTCGGCATGGTTCATGGTGTAGCGCACTTGCTCGCTGGACAGCCGTACGTTCACCGTATGCAATACCGCGCCCAGCATCGGCACGGCAAAGAAGCATTCCAGCGCACGGTGGCTGTCCCAGTCGAGCAAGGCCACGGTGTCGCCTGGCTTCACCCCGGCAGCGGTCAGCACATTGGCCAGCCGCCGGATGCGTTCGAGCAACGTGGTGTAGCTGTAGCGCAGCTTGTCGGCGTAGACGATTTCCTGGTTGGGCTGGTAGCGCACGCCCGACAGCAGCAGGCGCTTGACCAGCAGTGGGTAGGCATAGGCCTGCTCGGCCGCAGGCATGATACGGGTGGTGGCCGTGCTGATGCTGTTCATAGCTGGCCGGCCTCGAGCAGGTACAGGCTGTCGCTGCCGGCCCTGACACTGGCGCTCAGCGAATGGATGCGCGGCAGCAGCCGTGCAAAGTAGAAGCGAGCGGTGCCCAGCTTGCCCTGGTGCAACGGCTCGGGCGCCGGGTGGCCCTGGCATACCACTGCCATGCGTGCCCACAGGTAGGCGTAGAAGGTGTAGCCAAATACGTGCAGGTACTCCACCGCCGCCGCACCCAGCTCGCGCGGGTTGGCCTGGGCGCGGTCGAGCAACCAGGCGGTCAGCTCGTCGAGGTTGCGCAGCGCAGCCAGCAGCGGCGCGCCGAACTCGGCACAGGCTGCCGGCAACGCCTCGGCGAACGCGCCGATTTCGGCGGACACACTGCGATAGGCCTGGCCGCCATCGGCCAGCAGCTTGCGCCCCACCAGGTCGAGCGCCTGGATGCCGTTGGTGCCTTCGTAGATCTGGGTAATGCGACAGTCGCGGACCAATTGCTCCTGGCCCCATTCACGGATATAGCCATGGCCGCCCAGTACCTGCTGGCCGTGCACGGTGGTCTCCAGCGCCATGTCGGTGAGGAACGCCTTGGCCACCGGAGTGAGCAATGCCACCCTGGCCTCGGCACCGGCACGCGCGACAGGGTCTTCGCTGTACTTGGCCAGGTCCAGTTGCAGCGCCACATACGTGGAAAACGCCCTCCCACCTTCGTTCAGCGCTTTCATGGTCAGCAGCATGCGCCGCACGTCCGGGTGGACGACGATCGGGTCGGCACTTTGCCCCGGCGCTTCGGCGCCCGTCGGCGCGCGGCCCTGCAGGCGGTCGCGGGCGTAGGCGATGGCGCCCTGGTAGGACCGTTCGCCCAGGGCCAGGCCCTGGATACCCACACCCAGACGCTCGTAGTTCATCATGGTGAACATGGCATTGAGGCCCTTGTTCGGCTCGCCGATCAGGTAGCCGATGGCAGCGTCGAAGTTCATCACGCAGGTGGCCGAAGCCTTGATGCCCATCTTGTGCTCGATCGAACCGCAACTCAGCGTATTGGCCGCGCCCAGCGCACCGTCGGCATCGACCAGCACCTTGGGCACCAGGAACAGCGAGATGCCCTTCGGCCCGGCGGGCGCATCCGGCAACCGCGCCAGCACCAGGTGGATGATGTTCTCGGTCAGGTCCTGCTCACCGCCCGTGATGAAGATCTTGGTCCCGGTTATGCGGTAGCGGCCATCGGCGCCTGGTTCGGCACGGGTGCGGATCAGACCCAGGTCGGTACCGGCATGGGGCTCGGTGAGGCACATCGAACCCGCCCAGCGCCCTTGGTACATGGGCGGCAGGTACAGCGCCTTCAACGGCTCGCTGGCATGGTTGAGCAGCGCCAGGCAGGCCCCGGCCGTCAGCATCGGGTACAGGCCGAACGACAGGTTGGCGGCATTGAGCATTTCTTCGAGCTGGGCACCGATCACTTTCGGCATGCCCATGCCCCCGTACTCGGGGGCGCCCGCTACGCCGACCCAGCCATCGGCGGCGAAGGCCCGGTAGGCGTCGGCGAAGCCATCGGGGGTCCGTACCTGGCCGGCGTCCCAGCGGCAGCCTTGCTCGTCGCCACTGCGGTTGAGCGGCGCCACCACCTCGGCAATCAGGCGCCCGGCCTGTTCGAGCACGGCCCGGGCCGTGTCGCCATCGACCTGCTCGGCCAGGGCGGGGGTTTGCGCCCACCAGGCCGGGATGTCGAACACTTCGTTGAACAGAAAATCCATGTCGCGCAGTGGCGGAAAGTAATCAGACATGAGGCGAGCACTCGGTTGCTTGGGTTTGCGGAAGCGGCGTGGCCTGGGCCTCGGCAGGCACCGCAGCGGCCTGACCACGCAAGAGGAAATGCGATAACGCGGGGATCAGCACCAGCGCGCCAAGCATGTTCCACAGGAACATGAAGGTCAGCAGCAGGCCCATGTCGGCCTGGAACTTGATTGGCGACCAGGCCCAGCCAACCACCCCGGCGGCCAGGGTGATGCCGACCAGCCCCACCACCCGACCAGTGAAGGCCACGGCTTTCTGGTAGGCCTGGGCCAGGCTCAGCCCGGTGCGCTGGTAGTGCAGTTGCACGCTGAGCAGGTACAGCGCATAGTCCACGCCGATGCCCACGCCAAGGGCGATCACCGGTAAGGTGGCAACCTTGACGCCGATGCCCATGGCCACCATCAGCGCTTCGCACAGCACCGAGGTGAGCATCAGCGGCAGGATCGCGACCAACGTGGCGCGCCAGCTGCGGAAGGTGAACAGGCAGAACAGCGTGACCGCCAGGTATACCAGTAACAGCATGCGATGGTTGGCCTCGCGCACCACCACGTTGGTGGCGGCCTCGATGCCGGCGCTGCCGGCAGCCAGCAGGAACTGCTGTTCGGCGTTGCTGTTGGCCTGGGCAAAGCGCTCGGCCACGGCAGCCACCTGGGCCAGGGTGTCGGCACGGTGGTCCTTCAGGTAGGCAATGACCGGCATCAACGAGCAATCGTTGTTGAACAGCTCCGGGGCATTGACCGAGGCCTGCTGGGCGGCATAGTTGAGCACGTCCTGGTTGTGCTGCAGGCTGTTCAGGCGCGGGTTGCCTTCGTAGGTACCGGCGGTGATCTGGCGCACGGCGTTGGCCAGCGACACGGTGGTCTGCACGCCTGGCAATTGCTGCAGTTCCCAGGCCAGGCGGTCGGCCAGGACCAGCGTCTGGTATTGCAGGCAGCCTTCCGGGGCGGTCTTGACCATCACCGCGAAGGTGTCGCTGGACAGCGCGTAATGCTGGGTGATGTAGGCGTTGTCGAGGTTGTAGCGCGAGTCCGCGCGCAGCTCGGGTGCGCCACTGTCCAGGTCACCGATCTGCAGTTGCAGGCTGCCCCGGATGCCGAGTACCGCCAGCACCAGGGCGGCCAGCAAAGCGGCGCTGGCCCATTTGCGTTCGGTGAAACGGTCGAGCAGGTCCCAAAGCCGGCCGAAGCCTCGATGCCGCGCGGCACGGGCGTCGATAGCCAGCGCTCGCTCGGCAGCCTTGCGGCCGACCCCGACATACGACAGCGCCACCGGCATCAACAGCAACGAGGTGAAGATCAACACCGCCACACCAATGCTGGCGGTGATGGCCAGGTCCTGGATCACCGGGATATCGATCAGCATCAACACGGCAAAGCCCACCGCATCGGCCAGCAAAGCAGTAACCCCGGCAACGAACAGGCGGCGGAAGGTATAACGCGCAGCCACCTGGCGGTGGGTGCCACGGCCAATGTCCTGGAGAATGCCGTTCATCTTCTGCGCGGCGTGCGACACGCCGATGGCGAAGATCAGGAACGGCACCAGGATCGAATACGGGTCGATGGCATAGCCCAGCCAGGCAACGATGCCCAGCTGCCACACCACTGCTGTCAGCGAACACAGCACCACCAACAGGGTACTGCGCACGCAGCGGGTGTAGCAGTAGATGATCACCAGGCTGGTCAGCAGCGCCAGGGCGAAGAACGCCATCATCTGGATCAGCCCGTCGATCAGGTCGCCCACCAGCTTGGCGAAGCCGATCACATGGATACGGTACTGGCCGCTGGCCTGGTACTGGCTGCGCAACTGTTCGAGCTTTTCCGAGAAGGCGTGGTAGTCGAGGCCTTTGCCCGTGGCCGAATCCTGGTCGAGCAACGGCACGATCAGCATGCTCGACTTGAAATCACGCGCCACCAGGCTGCCGACGATGTTGGCGCGCTCGATATTCTGCCGCAGTTGTTCGATATCAGCTGCCGCCCCCTGGTAGCCGTCTGGCATCACCGGGCCGCCCTGGAAGCCCTCTTCGGTTACCTCGGTCCAGCGCACCGCCGGGCTCCACAGCGATTTCACCCAGGCCCGGTCCACGCCCTGGCTGAGGAACAGTTCGTCGTTTATGTGCCGCAGGGTCTGCAAGTAGCCGGGGTCGAAGATGTCGCCCTGGGTATTCTCCACCACTACCCGCACCGCGTTACCCAGGCCACGCAGCGATGAGCGGTTTTCCAGGTAGTTGTGGATATAGGGGTGGCTCTGCGGCAGCATCTTGTCGAAGCTGGGGCGCAGCTCCAGGCGGGTCAGGGCCATGTAGCCCAGCACCAGCGTGACCAACAGCATGCCCAGCACGAACGACAGGCGATGGTTGAACACCAGGCGCTCCAGCGCGTTGCCCGAGCGTGGGTCGAACGCATCGAGATCGCGGATTACCGGCAGGGTGTCTTGGCGGATAGCGGCCATCAGGGTCTTCTCTTGTTATGGGTGCAACGTGGGAATACCGGCCTGGGTGCGCACGCCGCGTTCGCCAACCAGCACCAGGCCGTGGCCGGCATCGGTGGCAAGCGCAGTCACCGGACCGCGCGCACTTTGCGCCAGCGGGCTGAAACGGGCGCCCTCATCCCGGCTGAGCAACAGGTCGCCGGCCTGGCTGGCCAGCCACAGCTGCCCGTCACGGTCGATGCCGGCGGCGGTCAGGCTGGTGTGGATGCCGGTGTTTACCGGCTGCCATTGCTGGCCGCCGTCGGTGCTGCGGTAGGCGTGCCCACGCAGGCCATACACCAGCAGCCAGCCGGGCTTGCCAACCGCGCCGAACAACGTGCCGGTATAAGGTGTTGCGACACGAATGAAGCGCTCACCGTCGCGCTTGAGCAGCAGGCCTTGCTCGCCGGTGATGTACAGTTCATCACCGACGGCGGCCAGGCTGGTCAGGTGCAGGCCTTGCGGGTTGTCGCTGTGTTCCAGCCAGGGTTGCCAGTGCTCGCCGCCATCCGTGGTATGCAGCAGCAGGTTGAACAGGCCCACCGCATAGCCGTTGCCGGCATCACTGAACCACACATCGAGCAAGACGTTGTCGCTGCCCACTTCCGGCAGCCGCTCGGCCAGCGTCCGGCCATCCAGCTGTTTGTGCCAGTGCACACCGCCATCGCGGCTGTGCAGCACCACACCGTCGTGGCCGACCGCCCAGCCCAGTTCGGCGTTGACGAAGCTCACGGCGTTCAGGTCGGCGCTGACCGGCACCTGGGCCTGCTGCCAGTGCGCGCCGTGGTCATCGGAATACACGATGTGCCCGCGCGGGCCCACCGCGACCAGGCGCTGCCCGGCCATGGCCACATCGCGCAAGGCGCTGCTGGCGGCCAGCGTGGTGGGCATGGCCGGCAGGTCCAGCACATCGGTGAAGGGCGCCGCCTGCACCGCGCCCTGCAGCGTGGCCAGAGCCAGTAACACCACGCTGCATCGTTTGAACACAGACATTGCCACCTCTGCTCGGTAGGTTCAGCGAATGCCGTTGCCGGCCAGCGATTCGGGTGACCACTGGGTTTTCGACAATGGCTCGATGTAGCGGATGCCGCCATAGGCCCCCACCACACCGTTGAGGTTGTAGGTGCCGCCGATCAGGTCGTAGATCATGAACGGCGTGGCATCCGGGGTCTGCTTGTCGTAGCTCTGGGTGAGGAAGGCGAACGAACCGCGGTACAGCTGGCCACGGGCGTCGTACTGGTCCGAAGCCAGGGCGATCCAGCTGTCTTCGTCAAGGTAGAAGCGGCGTTTGTGGTAGATGTGGCGTGCGCCGTCCTTGAGCTTGCCTTCCACCACCCATACCCGGTGCTTCTCCCAACGCACGAACTGCGGCGCCAGGTGGTTGGGCGTGATCACCTGCTTGACGTCGGTGTTGTAGGTCAGCTGGTAGGTGTTGTATGGCACGTACATTTCCTGCTTGCCGACCAGGGTCCAGTCGTAGCGGTCCAGCGCACCGTTGAAGACGAACACGTCATCGTAGGTACCCGAGCCAGAGGTACCCGGGTTGGGCGTGTCATAGGCCAGGTTCGGTGCCAGCTTTACCCGGCGCTGGCCAGGCAGGTACTGCCAGGCGCTGCGTGGCTGCACCAGCGGGTTGGCGGCATCGCGCAGCATCATCGCTTCGCCGGCGCGGCGTGCGGGCCCGGTGTACACCAGCTTCATCTGGTAATAGGTGTCCTTGGCGCCGATCGGCTTGGCCATGTCCTCGTAGATCGGGTAGCTGATGTTGGCCTGGCCGGTAGTGGAGAGTGATGGCTTGCCGGCGGCATCGACGTTCCACGAGTCGTACTTGGCGGTCATGCTCACGCCCTGGTAGCGCAGCAGGAAGTTCCACATGGCCTCGGCGCCGTTCTGCGGAATGGGGAACGGAATGCCCGGCAGCACGTTGTCCACCGCCGTGCCGCCCTCCTTGCTGTTGGCGGCAGTGGCGTTCTTGCGGGTGTTGTCCAGTACCGCTTGCGGCAGCGCCACGCTACGGTGGGTCGGGTACACATCGACGCGGTAGCTGGGGTAGCGCTTTAGCAGTTCCAGAGTGGTGGCGGTCAGCTGGCCCTTGTACTGCTCGGCGTTCTTGCCGTCGATGACCAGCAGCGGCTTGTCGCTGGCGAACGGATCGGGGCGCATGCTGGCGCCGTTCTGGTAGCTGGCTGGCGGCGTCAGCAGGCCGCCCTGGTAGGCCGGGATGGAGCCATCGGCATTGCCGGCCTTCTCCGCGCCAACGGCGGTCAGGCTGGTATCCAGGCGCGCGGCCTGGTCATTGGAAACAGCGGCCTGGGCAGCGTTCAGCGCAGCCAAGGACAGGCACGAGGCCAGCAGGGTACGTACGAAGTTCATGATGGTTGTGTTCCTGTGCAGGCTCTGGGAAAGAGGACTCAGAAGGTGGTCTTGACGGTCAGATACAGGGCGCCACGGTCCTCGGTGGTGGCACCACTACCGGACAAGGAGGCATAGCCACCGCCGTAGCAGGTGTAATCCTGTTCGCCGTCGAGGGCGTTGGGGGTGCTGCCATCGGTCTGGCCATCCTTGCAGGCCTTGGTCTCACCGAAGCTGTCGACGTACTTGAGGTCGACGAAGTACTGGTTGTAGATCGCGGCGCTGACGCCCACCGCGTAGTTGCCGGTGTTCTCGGCGCCGCCGCCTTGCACCGGCGACACGCCGTCGAGGCCGACGTTGACCGACAGCGGCATGCTCAGGTCCATGCCCGGCAGCACCTGGTACCAGGTGGGGGTGAAGTTGACGGCGATGCCCCAGTTGTCGCGGGTGGCCTTGTCGATGCCGCGGTAGCTGCCCTTGCCCTTGTACAAGGCCGCGTTGTGGCTATCGAGCTTGAGCAGGTTGCTGTAGAACAGCTCGCCAAGCAGGGTTGCCGAGTCGAACAGCGGCGTGTCACCCAGGGTCATCAGGCCGTTCAAGGTCCAGTGCAGGGTGTCACCGGTGGCGCCCATGCCGTCACCGTCGCTGGGCACGTCGTAGATCACCCCGCTGCTGGGCAGGCGGGCCGGCAGCAGGCCGAAGCCGCCCCCCAGGCCGCCGCGGCCAGGCGCGCTGACGATGGCCGGGATGCTTGCCAGGGGCATGTTGTGGCGGATATTCAGGTCGCTACCGACGCTGATGCCGGCCACATCCTTGGACAGGCTCAGGCCGTAGATGTCGATGTTGTCGGCGTAGGCGAACTGGTACGTGGTGCCCTGCAACGAGTTGTACAGGTTGCCGACCGCGCCCTGACGGCTGCCCGGCGGGTTGCCGAACGGGCCGTTGGCGACAGTCATGCCGCGTGCATCGAGCCACGCCTGCGGCAGTATTTCGGAAGTCTTGCGGTAGTAGAAGCCGAGGGTGCCGCCCAGCCACTCGGGCGACCATTTGGCCATGATGCCCCAGTCGCCGCTCTTGCCAGGCTGCAGGTCGTGGCCACGGCGGATGCTGGTCAGCGCGCCACGCACCGGTATCAGCCCCGGGGTGCCGGTGTGGCCGAGCAGGAAGCTCTGCGCGCCCTCACCTACCACATCCGAACCGCCATAGTAGGTGCCGGCCTCGGGCAGACGGGCGGCGTCCCAGTCGAAGAAGTACTGGGCGCCCAGGGTCAGTTCGGAGTTGACCAGGAACGAGGTCGACAGCTGGTTGCGCGGCACGAACAGCTCCTTGGCCTCGGTGCCCGGCGAGGCGGCCAGCTTGGCCAGGTCGAGGCCCGACTGGCCGTAGCTCAACGAGTGCACCGGGTTGAGCAGGGTTTCACCCCAGAACAGGTTGTGCTGGCCGAGCTTGGCGCTGACCTGCGAGGCCTCGCCGACTTCACGGCTGAAGAACACGAAGGCATCCAGCACTTCACCTGAAGGCCCGCTGTAGTAACGCTGGGCGTAATTGCTCAGGTGCGGGCTACCCAGCGGCACACCGGTGCCGGGCAGGCCATTGAGGCTGGGATTGATGCCGGACTGGTCACCGTTGCCGTTGACGAAAGGGTTGCTATTGGAACCGGTGTTGTCATAGGCCTTGTCGTACCAGCTGGCGGTGCTGACCCGGAAACCGGTATTGCCCTGGTAAACCACATCCAGTTCGGTCAGCAGGTCGACACGGTTGGTGATGTTGGTGCCGGCCTTGCGGAAGTTGTAGTCACCGTCGTTGCTGTTGGGCGTGCCCAACAGGTGCTGGTCGGCGCTTTCGGTGCGCACGCCGTAGTTGTACTTGACGGTGTTGTCGAAGCGTACGGCCCAGCTTTCATTGCCGGTGTCGACTTCCAATGCTTGGGCGGCGGGTAGCGCGAGCAGGCTGACGGCGCAAGCGAGCAGGCAGCGCTGTGGCTTCACAGCACGGTGAATGCGGGTTACTGGCATTACGATGGCTCCACGTATTGTTATTGTTTTTACGCCACCCGTCTTTTTGCGGGCGTGGCTGGGGCGTCCATGCGCTATTGCAGGTTCGGGTTATCCAGGCGGCGGACCAGGGCTTCGGCCAGCGGCCAATGGCCGAAACCGGACGCTGGGTTGAGGTGGCCAACGGCCCCCAGGTTGATCAGTTCACTGCCCCAACGACGGGCCAGGTCGCCAGCCGCGGCGTAGCTGGCCAGGTGGTCATTGCTGCTAGCAGCGACAATGCTCGGGAATGGCAATGGCGCGTCCGGCACCGGCGCCCAGCCATGCTCAGCCATGCTGGCCGGGCTTGGGTATTGGGCTGGCCATGGCGCGTTCAGGTCCGGTGGTGCCGCCAGCAACGCACCCTTGACTGGCCGCTGGTAGCGCGCCGCCCAGTGGGCGACCATCAATACCCCGGCGCTGTGCGCCACCAACAGCACCTCGCCGTCGATCTGCTCCAGCTCACGCTGGATCGCTTCGACCCGGGCCATGCAGCTCAGGCCGTCAACCTGCAGCGGCGGGACGCTGCGAACCTTGGCCAGGCGGTTGGCGAGCAAGGTCTGCCAGTGCTCGGCGACATGCTCGCGCAAGCCAGGGACAATCAACACGGTGGCAGTGGTTTGCAGTTTTTCCACGGTGAACCTCGTCTCGGGATGCAGCTCTTGAGATTCACAGTAAACAGCGCGCTCTCGGGGTGCTTCACATTGGGCGTCAGAGCCTTTTCATTTGATGACAACGGGCCCCAAGGGCTTTGCTTTTCAATTCATGACACGCAGTCTATAAGACACAGAACGCATGTCGGCATACCAATATGGAAAACAACAAGAATGCCTGCCCTCGTCCGTGCCGCCAGTTTGACCAACTACCTCGAAGTGTCCCGCCACCTGGGCCTGAACCCGCAGGCATTGCTGGCGCAGGTAGGCCTGAGTGCCGCGTTGCTCGATGACCCCAACCGGCGTATCCCGGTTGCCAGTGTCATTGCCTTGCTGGAAGCCTCGGCCAGCGCCAGCTACTGCGAAAGCTTCGGCCTGCGCATGGCCGAATTGCGGCAATTGTCGGATTTTGGCGAAATCAGCCTGCTGCTCAGCCACCAGCGCAGCCTGCGCGATGCATTGCAGGTGATCGTGCAATACCGACACCTGCTCAATGACGCCCTGGCCATTCATATCGAGGAAGCCGGCAAGACCGTGATCATTCGCGAAGAGGTGATCAACGAGCGCGCGCCCTGCAGCCGCCAGGCCACCGAGCTGGCCATCGGCGTGATGATGCGCCTGTGCGCAGCCTTGCTAGGCGCCCACTGGCACCCGATTAGCGCCAACTTCACCCATGCGGCCCCGGCCGACCTGGCGACCCACCGGCGCATTTTCGGCTGCACCCTGGTGTTCGGCAGCGAGTTCAACGGCATTGTCTGCCCCGCCGCCGATCTCGACAGCGCCAGCCCCCAGGCCAACGAAGCCATGGCTCGCCTGGCGCAGCGTTACCTGGACAGCCTGCCGGTGGGCGGCACCCCGTCGCTGGAGCTGGAGCTGCGCAAGACCATCTACCTGCTGTTGCCCATGGGCCGCGCCACCATTGAACAGGTGGCGCAGACGCAGGGCATGAACGTGCGTACCCTGCAGCGGCGTCTCGAGGAAAACGGGTTGACCTTCAAGGACCTGATCAACAGCGTGCGCCGCGACCTGGTGATGCGTTACCTGGAAAACCCCGGCTATTCGCTGGGGCGCATTGCCGACATGCTCGGTTATTCCATGCCCAGCTCATTCACTCGCTGGTTCATCGCCCAGTTCGGCATGCCACCGGCCAGCTGGCGGGCCCGGCACGATGAAGTGTAGGAGCGGATTCATCCGCGCAGCAGGCGACGCGGTGGATGGCACCGGCTTTGCCGGTGATCGCTGCTGCAGCCGCTCCTACCAGTGAGTGCGTCAGGCGGAAGGTTGCAGCCCCACGTGCATCAGCGCCAGCACCAACAGCACCAGAAACACGCTCTCCCCGACCATCAGTGCAATGGGTTTGAAGCCGACCGAGGCCAGCGCCTTGAGCTGGGTCTTCATACCCAGGGCACTGATCGCCACCACCAGGCAGCCACGCGATAGCTCATTGATGCCGCCCTGCACCGCCGCTGGCACCCACCCTGTGCTGTTGACGCAGGCTAGAAGCAGGAAGCCGACCGCAAACCAGGGCAGCAAGGGTGGCCGCTGACCACCTGCTTCAAGGCCCTGGTGGCGGGTAATCATGGCCGCGCAGACAATGACCGGCAACAGCATCGCCACCCGCATCAGCTTGACCACTGTGGCAATGTCGCCGGTCTCGGTAGACAGGCTGTAGCCCGCCCCCACCACCTGCGCCACATCGTGGATCGTCGCGCCAAGGAAGACCCCGGCCTGCCCGGGGGACAAGTGCAGCCACTGGGCAATCATCGGGTACAGGATCATCGCCAGGGTCGACAGCGCTGAAACGCCGATCACGGTGAACAGCGTCGCATGCTCCTTGCGCGGGTGCTGGGGCAAGGCGGCGGCCAGCGCCAGCGCCGCCGAGGCGCCACAAATGGCCGTCGCACCGCCGGTAAGCAGGCCGAACAGCCGTGAAAAGCCCAGCGCCTTGGCCACCACTACCGCGGCCAGGATCGTTACCACCACCAAACTAACCACCAGGGCCACCGGTTTCCAGCCCAGGCTGGCGATCTGGTCCAGGGTGATGCGCATGCCGAGCAAGGCCACACCCAGGCGCAGTACCGTGCGGGCGGTAAATTCGATGCCGGCCTTGCAGGGACCATCGACCGCCAGAAAGTTCAGTGCCATCCCCAGTAACAGGGCAAACAGCATGACCGGCGCTGCATAGTGTTCGCTGAGAAAACTGGCCGCGGCACCGACGATCAGGCTGACCACCACCCCGGGGGCAAGCGTGCGGATACGTTGCTGGGTAGCACTCAGTGCCAGAGTAATCATCGCCCAGCCTCCTCGTTGTCGAACACGATGTAGACTTGCCCGCCCTGCTGCTCGACCGGGTAGCTGGTGACCTTCAGCGCCCTGGAATTGACCAGGTAGCCGCTGGCCAGGTCAAACCGCAAGCCATGCGCGCAGCACTGGATGACCCGGCCTTCGAGCCGCCCACCGCACAACGACGCGCCCTGGTGCGGGCAACTGTCATCGATGGCATAGAGCGCGTCGGCAACGTTGAACAGCGCCACGCTGCGGCCTTCACAGGTCAGCAGTACACGACCGTTACGTTGCGGTACCTGGCCGGGACCTACTGCAATACGCCGGCTCATGCCCGTTCGACCTGTTGCAACGCGTCTGTCATGGCGGCGAACAGCACCTCGGCAGGCTGGGCGCCAGCAATCAGCGGCCCCTGGTTGACGCGAAAACGCGGCACGCTGCTGCCTGCGCGCCCTGCCCCATCAAGGAACGGACTGCCATCGTCACGCAGGCAACCGGCTACCTGCGCCGCTTCCAGCCCGCAACGCTGGGCGATGTCGAGCAGGACGCGGCTATCCCCCAGGTCGCGGCCCTGGTGGAAATAGGCAATGAACAATTGCGCCAGCAACGCTTCCTGTCGCGCTGCGTCCAGCAACCCGGCGGCCCGTTGCAGTAGCCGGTGGGCATTGCCGGTATTGGGCATGCGACGAATACGCGAGAAGTCGATGTCCTCGCCGACCACGCAGGCGGCAGCACGCACCTGGGCCTGGCGCTCGCGTACCGCCTCCTCGCTGCCCAGGCGCTGCAGGTAGAACGCATGGAACGGCAGGCCACTGGCTGGCAAGCCAGGCAACAACTGCACCCCGCGCCATTGCAAGTGCACGCGCACCTGTGGCCGTTCGCGCTGCAACAGCAACAGCGCAGCCTGCAGGTGCCGCTGGCCAATCAGACACCACGGACACACAAAATCGAAGAACACTTCGACGGATAACAATAGCTTCACGGTTTCAACTCCCGGGGTGCGTCAGCCATGTGATGGGCCGGCGCATGCAGACGCTCCATGTCAGGTTGGTAATGCCGTTTGGCAAGGAAGAACACCAGTGCCGCGCCGAGGCTCATCAGCGGCACCAGCTGGAAGGCGGCCTGCAGGCCGATCAGGTCGGAAACGCGCCCGGTGATCAGTGGCCCGGTGGCCAGGCCCAGCAGGTTGTTGGCCAGGGTCAGGGTGGCAAACGCGGTGCCGTGCACCGCGGCGTGGGTGAGGTTGGCGACCATGGCACTGGATGGGCCGTTGGTGCCGGCGGCAATCATCATGCCCAGGCCGATCAGTATCAGTTGCGCGGTACCTGCTGGTAGCGCAAAAGCAAGCGACAGCAACGCGCAACTGCCCAGGCAATAGGCAATGGCCAGGCTGATCTTGCGATCAGGGTGCTGCCGCCCGAGGCGGTCACAGAGCATGGCGCAGAGGATCATGCCGATGCCGCTGCACAGCACGATGATTGCGGCAATCGCCCCGGCGCGGTCAGTGCCCATGGCGTAATAGCGGTTCAGGTAGCTGGGCATCCACACGATCACGGTGCCACCGACAAACAGCTGCAGGCCACTGCCGACATAGGCGGCGATCACCGAACGGCTGTTGTACAGACTGCGCAGCGGTCGGCCGGCGTTGCCCTGCAACTGCTGCGCGCACTTCGGCGCTATGCGCGCCTCCTTGACGATCAGCGGGTACAGCATCGCCAGCACCAGACCGAACAAGGCCATGCCGGCGAAGGCCCAGCGCCAACCCAGGTGCTGGGCCAACACGCCGCCCAACGCCATGCCCAGGACCGAGCCGAACATGCCACCGGCCATGAACGCACCGGCCAGGGTCGAGCGCATGTCACGGGGGAACACGGCAACCACCACGGCGATGCCGACACTGCCATAAGCGGCCTCGCCCACCCCGACCAGAAAGCGTGCGATGAACATTTGCGGGTAGTCCTGTGCCAAGCCGCAGCCGAGGGTGGCCAGGCTCCACAGTACCGCCATCAGCACCAGGCTGCGCACCCGGCCGAAACGGTCGGCCAGCAGCGACAGCGGGAAGGTCAGCAGGCCGACCATCAGCGCGACGATACCGCTGAGCAGGCCGAGCTGGCTGTCGCTCAATGCCCATTCGCCCTTGAGCAGCGGGAACACCGCGTTGAGCACCTGGCGTGACATGTAGTCGGAGATCAGCAGGCCGAAGGTCAGGGCGAACACCACCCAGGCATAGCGCCGAGGGACGCTGTGGGCGGTGTCGGTGCCGGAATATTCGGCACTGGCGAGGTAGGTGGCCATGTTGCCTCCTTGGGTGCGGGGCGTGAGGTTGTTCTTGTTGTTATGGACTACAGCCAACATTCATGTTGCTTTTGCGGGCCTCTTCGCGGGCTCGCCCGCTCCCACAGGGACTGCGTCGACCTTTGGGCCAGTGCCGCACCTGTGGGAGCGGGCATGCCCGCGAAGAGGCCAGGCCTGCCGTATCAGCATCAGCCGCGCTGCGGCACACCCCTCACACCCGGCTGGCGGTTGGGCGCCATGCCATTGGCCTTGAGGGTCTGCTCGATGCTGTCGTACTGCTGGCCGATGCGGTAGATAGCGCGGGCTTCCTTGCCCGTGGCGATCTCCCGACCCAGCTCGTGGGCTACGCGCACGGTCTGCTGGATCTGCTGCACCGAGGTGAAGCGCTTGCCCCGCTGGTCGATGATGGTGTCTTCGTTGCCGCAGCGCGGGTGCAGGCCCATGGCCAGGGCCATGGTGTTGAACGGCAGCACATTCTTCAGCAGCGATTCGGCGGTGAGGGTACAACCGTCTGGCGCACGGTGGATGAAGTTGAAGAAGTTGAACGGGTTGGGGCCGTCGAAACCGCCGCCAATGCCGATCCAGGTCAGGTTCAGCGGGCCCATGTAGTCACCGCGGCGAACGATGCGCTCGAGGGTCTCCAGGGCGTGCATGCCGGTCAGCTGGAAATGCGGCTGGATGTTGCTGGCCTGCAGGCGACGCAGGTGTTCGCGGACCCAGGCCGGGCCGGCCGGCACGGTCATCTCGCTGTAGGCGGCATGGATCGCCGGGCTGGCCAACGAGGTGCCGTGCAGGTATTCAGGGTACAGCAGCTCCATGATGTTCATCTGCGTGGTGTTGATGGCCACGGTCACCTGGTCGGGGCGTGGCGTCAGCTCGGCGAGCATGTGCCGGGTGTCGTCCGACAGCCACTGGGCCGCCTCGCCCTCGCTTTCCGGGGCGAAGGAAATCGACCCGCCGACCTGGATGATCATGTCCGGCACCGCTTCGCGCACCCCGGCAATCAGCTCGTTGAACTTGGACAGGCGCTTGGAGCCTTTGCCGTCCAGCTCACGCACGTGCAGGTGCAACACGGTGGCGCCTGCTTCATAGCAGTCGACGGCCTTCTGCACCTGCTCGTCCATGGTCAGCGGGATATCTTCGGGGAAGTCTTCGGGCATCCACTCCGGGCCATAGGGGGCCACGGTGATCACCACCTTTTCCATGTTTTCCGGGTGCAACGAATCGTCGAAGAATTGCATGCTGTAATCCTCGCTATTGTTATTGTGCGGTTGCCGCCGATCATGGCGGCCGACCTAGAACGTAGCGCTGCCCTTGATCCCGGCGCGCTCCATCTTGCGATGGCACGGTGGGTAGTCCATGACGGCGTAGTGCTGGGTGCTGCGGTTGTCCCAGATCGCCACGCTGTTGGGCGTCCAGCGCCAGCGCACCTGGTACTCGGGCAGGTAGGCCTGGCTGATCAGGTAGCGCAGCAGGTCGCCAGCGCCG
The DNA here is from genome assembly GCF_016620375.1 of Pseudomonas sp. LAM2023. Classification (NCBI taxonomy): domain Bacteria; kingdom Pseudomonadati; phylum Pseudomonadota; class Gammaproteobacteria; order Pseudomonadales; family Pseudomonadaceae; genus Pseudomonas; species Pseudomonas sp. LAM2023. The sequence continues at coordinate 532,105 of NZ_JAENHV010000009.1, forward strand.
GGGTTGGCATCCTGGCCGAAGCGCACCCGCTGCGGGGTGTGGTAATTGCTGAAATGGGTGGTGAAAGCGTTGACGAACAACACCTTCTCGCCGGTTTCCGGGTGCGTGCGCACCACCGGGTGCTCGGCATCAGGGAACTGCGCCTTCAACGCCAGGCGCTTTTCCAGTGGCATGGCCGCGCCAAAGCTGGCCTCGATGCTGTGGCGGGCGCGCAGGCCTTCGATCCTGGCCTTCACATCGTCTGGCAGGTTTTCATAGGCCAGCACCATGTTCGCCCACATCGTGTCGCCACCCACTGGCGGGCATTCGATGCAACGCAGCACACAGCCCATGGGCGGTGCCTCGCGCCAGGTGGCATCGGTGTGCCAGGCATTTTCATAGCGGTCGTTGGCTTGGTCCGGGCGCTTGTAGATCTGCACCAGCCCCGGGTGCTCCGGGTCGCTGCCGGCCACCGGGTGGTCTTCCAGGTCGCCGAAGCGGCGGGCAAAGGCGACGTGTTCGGCGCGGCTGAAGTGCTGGTCGCGCAGGAACAACACACGGTGGCGGAGCAACTGTGCGCGCAGCTCGGCGAACAGGTCGTCGTCATGGACCGCATCGGCCAGGTTGACCCCAGCCACCTCCGCACCGATCGCGCAGGTCAGTTGTTCGATGTGCATGCTGTTGCCCTCTTCAGATGACGAAGATCGACGAGCCGGTGGTCTTGCGCGCTTCCAGGTCACGGTGGGCCTGGACGGCATCCTGCAACGCGTAATGCTGGTTGATTTCGATACGGATGCGCCCGCTACTGACGTGATCGAACAGCTCGCCGGCCAGGTCGGCCTTTTCTGCCGGGTCGGCGATGAAGTCGGCCAACGCCGGGCGAGTGAGCTGCAGCGAGCCCTTGATCGCCAGCAGCTGCGGATCGAAGGGCGGGATCGTGCCCGAAGCGGTGCCGACGCAGACCATCAGGCCACGGCGCTTGAGTGAATCGAGCGAGCCCATGAAGGTGCTCTTGCCGACGCTGTCGAACACCACGTTGACCCCTACCCCGTCGGTCAGCTCACGCACGCGCGTGGCCACGTCCTCGACGCTGTAGTTGATGACATGGGTGCAGCCATGCGCGCGGGCCACTTCGGCCTTGGCCTCGGTGGACACGGTGCCGATCACGTTCAGCCCGAGCAAGCGCGCCCACTGCGCGACGATCAGGCCAACCCCGCCCGCGGCAGCGTGCAACAGCAGGCTGTCGCCAGGCTTGAAGTCATGCAGCCGCCGCAACAGGTAGGCGCTGGTCAGCCCACGCATGGTCATGGCGGCGGCCGTTTCGAAAGCGATGGTGTCCGGCAGTTTGATCAGCACAGCCGCCGGAATCAGGCGCTCGGTGCAATAGGCACCGAGGGTATTGAGAAAGCCGGTGTAGGTGACCCGGTCACCGACCGCGACCTGGCTCACGCCCTCACCCACTGCCTCTACCACGCCGGCAGCTTCCACGCCAATGCCGTTGGGCAGCGGGATCGGGTAGGTACCGTTGCGAAAATAGGTGTCGGCGTAGTTCAGGCCGACCGCCACCTGGCGCAAGCGCACCTGCCCCGGGCCGGGCTCACCGACTTCAACGTCCTCGTAGCGCAGTACCTCGGGGCCACCGGTCTGATGGAAACGTACGACTTTGGACATGCTTGTCTCTCCAATCATCGATCTGGACGCGAGGCGTCAGTTCTGGGTGATTGGACTGTATGCCCTTGGCGTCGAGGGTGCTTCGCATCGGACGACAGCGGGTTTTCATTTCATGACAGCTGGACGGTCGAGCCGCACTGCGCGCCCTGCCATTTATTCATGAGCTGCCTTGATGGTTACCCTTGGCCAGACTAATACTTAAAGCTCTGCCTGGGGAGGCACACAACATGCAACCAAGATTCGTCATCGTTCCGGCTGTGCCGATCGAAAAGGAGTCGTTCAGCCTGGGTGGCCGCGATTACCTCGCGACCGTTTGCCCAGGCTTCGACATCTACGACAACCAGGCCAAGGAACGGCTCAAGCCCAGCTATCCCAGCAGGAGCGACGCGCAGCTGCAGTGCGAGCGAATGAACAAGCGCTTTGATGTCGGATGATCGCGGCCGTCAGGCGCTATGCCCGGCTAACTGGCGTGGTCGGCTCAGGCTATCGAACTCAGTCCAGGCATTCCTTGGCGGCCTGCCGCAATTTGTCGCCTGACAGGAAGCTGCCTTTGTAGAAGGTAGCGCGGCTGCCCTGGCGATAGTCGACCACGTCCAGCACATCGTCGGATGCCACGGCGCTGGGTGCTGTCAGTCGATAACCGTGGGCGATGGACTTTTGTGTCGCCTGAGGCGCCAGCGCTTGCCATCTCGGCAGTACACAGGCGGCATATTGCTGGGGCGATTTGTGGGTCAGCTTGCTGGCGGTGGGTTTGCCAGGGGTCGCGCAACCGACAAGGCCGGTAGCCAGCACCGAGACGAGAAAGATACGAAAGGTAGACATTTGCAATTGGCCGTGGAGAACACGCGGTATTCTAACGGGGGCCGAGCGCGGATACTAATCAACCAAAGTTGATGGACCTGGCCAATGCACCAAGGGCCGGTCCCGCAGGTCAGTGAGCACTTGCGGGGCGGCCGGTTCGCTTCAATCCAGGGCGCCGTGCAATACCTCGTAGATAATCCCAGTCGCGACTGCCACCAGGATCAGGTCCACACCTGCCTGCATCCACTCATAACCGTCGTAATGCGGCAGCTGCCCCAACAGCCGGCCATCGAGCTTCTTGGCGATACCCGGCGGCAGTGGTTTGCCACGGGCCAGGTTCTTCTGGATACCCGGGGGCAGTGCCGGCCCGGCGTTCCAGTAACTGCGGTGGCCGGCCAGGATGTCGAGCACGTAGCCATGGTCGATCGAAGGGTGGCCATACCCGCCACTACCGCCACCATGGCCTTGACCTTGCTGGCCTTGGCCCTGACCCTGCCCGTGTTGGCCCTGGACATGCTGGTTCTTGCCATGGCCCTGCCCCTTACCGTTACCCGGGTCGGCAAAGGAAAGGGAAGGCCCCACTGCCAAGGCGATCGAGGTAACCAGTGCAACTACCGACCATCGACGCTTTGCCATATCTGTTTCCTTACGCTAGGGAGTCGTTCCAGTACTGTAGACCAAGCACCGGTGCCGGCACAGCCTGGCTCGAGCGCGAAGGCCTGGGCGTTGTACACCGGCAGAACCCAGCTGTATCGCCCTCGTCCGCACGTTTCCCGGGTCAGGCCGAACGGGCCTGACGGATAGGCAGCTCAACCCTGAATGTCGTACCGACACCCACCTCGCTGGCCACGTGGATCTCACCACCATGGCGCCTGATGATGCCGTAAGAAAGTGACAGCCCCAACCCGGTGCCCTGGCCGACGGGCTTCGTCGTGTAGAACGGGTCGAAGATCTTCTGCAGGCTCTCGGCAGGAATGCCACAGCCGTTATCCGCGACTTCGATCCACACCCACTCGTCATTGGCGCCGGTTCGCAGGGTAATCCTGCCGCGTTCGGCGCCCATCGCCTGGGTGGCATTGACCAGCAGGTTCATCACCACCTGATTGATCTGCGACGGCAGGCATTCCACCTGCGGCAATGGCTGGTAGTCCTTGACCAGCTCCGCCTTGTGCTTGAGTTCGCTGGCAACGATGTTCAAGGTCGACTCGATGCCTTGATGCAGGTCTGCCAGCTGCCAGTCCTGGCTGGCGTCTACCCGGGAAAAGTCCTTGAGGTCCTTGACGATCCGCGCAACGCGACTGATGCCATCCTTGGATTCGCGGATCAGCGCCGGGATGTCCTCCAGCAGGTAGTCCAGTTCGATTTCCGTGCGCAATTTCGCCAGCTTCGCGCTGAGGCCCTCCGGAACCAGGTTGTTTTCCGCGTCGGCATAGGCCTTGAGTATGTTTTGCAAACGGCCGAAATAGTCATCCAGCGCGCCGAGGTTGGATGAAACGAAGCCAATCGGGTTGTTGACCTCATGGGCGACGCCGGCAGCCAGTTGGCCAAGCGAGGCGAGCTTTTCCGACTGGACCAACTGGTTCTCGAGCAGCCGGCGTTCATCCACCTCACGTTGCAGTGCTGCGCTAGCCTGGCTAAGGGCCTGGGTGCGCCGTTCAACCCGCTGCTCCAGTTCGTCATTGGCGCTGAGCAGCGCTCGGTTCACCCGGTTTATTTCGGCATAGCTGCGCATCAGCCACACCCCCATGTACAGCAGCAGCAAAACCAGCAGGGTGGAAAACACCAGCAGGTAGAAATGGTATCGCTGAGACGTGAGCAACGCGGCCTGCTCGTCGTGGTCCAGCATCAGGGCAATGGCGTCCAGACGCTCGGCGATCGGCACCGCCTCGATCGCTTCCAGCAATTGATCGACCTTGGGTTGTTCGCGCAGGATCAATTCTATGTGTTTGCTGATGGTATCGATGGGTACCTGAAAATCGACAGGCAAGCGCTCCTTGTTGACCGCAAGATCGTTCAAGCCAACGAGGATATCGGCAGCTTTGTCATCGGTCGTGGTTTGGGCAAACTCCAGGCTGCTGAGCATCAAGTCATAGGTGTCGCTGGTGATCCTGCGCAGGCGAAGCGTGTCGGCATCGACCAGTTGGCCTAGATGCGCCTGGATGACATCGGCTGCACCCGGGAGAAAAGCCAGTGAGTTGCGCAGAATCGCATTGTGCGTCTTGAAGCGCGACACCAGCAGGACCTTGTCGTCAAAGGCCTGTTGGTAGTCGCGAATGGCCGCTTGCCAGGCAGGCGTGGCCGTTTTCTGGTGGCGCCCTTCCAGCTTGTGGAACGCCTGCCACAGCCGCTTCATGTCCATCAACGGCAGCACCAGCGGGTCATAATTGTAATTGGTGGTGGTGCGTGCCTTCAGCACTGCGCTCTCCCACTGGGCGTCGTATTGCTTGATCTGGCGAATCAGGTCACGCGCCTGGGCATAGGTACCGCTCTCATCGGACCTGGACATCCAGTACAGATAGACCAATACGGACGCCAGCAACATCACGCAGGTAGCCAACAGCAGCAGACTGCGCCGGGCATTGAGCTTCATAGCGGTTTGCCCTCCCATTGGCCGGTGAGGGTCTGGAGAAACTTGATGATCAGCGCTTTGTCACCGTCTCTTGGCGTGCGCCCCAACTGATAATGGAACATGGCGTCGACAGCGGCTTCCAGGGTAGGTGCCGAACCGTCATGAAAGTAAGGGGCAGTGACCGCTACGTTTCGCAGGCTGGGGACCTTGAACAGGTACAGGTCCTCCGGGTCGCCGGTCACGTTGTAGCGCCCTTTATCCGCCTGCGTAACGTTGCCACGGTTGGCGAAATAATCATCGAAAACGCCGAATTTTTGCAGCATGTTGCCCCCAATGTTCACGCCTTGGTGGCAGGCGATACATCCGTATTCCTGGAAGCGTTGGTAGCCATGCTTCTCATCCAGGCTGAGGCTGCTGGTGTCTCCCTGCAGGTATCGATCAAAGCGTGAATCCGGTGTCAACAGGGTGCGCTGGTAGGCAACCAGTGCGTCTTCGATGCCGCGGGCGGTCACTGGCTGGCGATAGGCGTCGGCAAACCCGGCGCGATAGGCCGGGTCGTTGGCAATGCGTTGGACGACCGCTCCCCAGTCATTGTCCTTTTCGGTCGAACTGCCGCTAACCAGGTGTACCAGCCCCTCAAACGATTGCGCACGCCCATCCCAGAACTGCAGGAAGTTCAGGCTGGCATTAAAAACGCTGGGGGTATTGACCGCCAAAGGCTTGCCATCGGCACCTGACGAGCGGGCCTGCCCGTCAGCGCCCCCCCGATCCAGGCGATGGCAATCGGCGCAGGATTGGCTGTTGTCAGGCGACAATCGTGCGTCATTGAACAACTTGCGGCCCAGCTCTACCCGCGCGGGGTCAAGCTTCGGTACTGCCGGCAGCGGCGTGAGTGGCCCACCGATGTTCTGGGCCAACGCCAATGCCGGCAACGGCACAAGCAGCGTGGCAATGATGCGAAGCTGCAGACTGGTCGGCACAGCACAACCCTCCCTGGCGAGATGCACGTTGCCTCCGAGCATAGTGAGGCCAACCGACAAAAGCTAACGGCAGAAGCAAATGTCATCTAGGCTGTAGCCAGGGAGCAGTCTGGCTGAAACCGGCAAGGAGCGATTCATGGAGCAACCCGTTACCGATGGCACCACAGACAAGCCCGTAGTACTTCTGGTGGACGACGAACCCTCGATTCTCAACAGCCTACGTCGTTTGCTACGCAGCCAGCCGTACGAAGTCCTCCTCGCCGAAAGCGGCGCCGATGCCCTGCAGCTTCTCCAACAGCGCCCGATCAACCTGGTGATGAGCGATGCACGTATGCCGAACATGGACGGTGCCACGCTATTGGCGCACGTGCATGAGCGGTATCCCGACACGTTGCGCATTCTGCTGACCGGTTACGCTGATACCGACACCATCGCGAAGGCCATCAACGACGGGCATATCTATCGTTACATCAGCAAACCCTGGAATGACGAAGAGCTGCTGGTCGCCTTGCGTCAGGCGCTGGCCCACCAACATTCGGAAAGCGAGCGAAAACGCCTGGAACAACTCACTCGGGTTCAGCTCCAGCAACTCAAGGCACTCAACGAGAGCCTTGAACAGCGCGTAGCCGCACGCACCGCCGAATTGCAGCAGACCGCCGACATGCTTGACCTTGCCTATGAAGAGCTCAAGCGCAGTTACGTGACCAGCACCGAATTCTTTTCGCAATTGGGCAACATGCGCCTGCCCAAGGCCAAGCAGACCAACCGGCAAGTCATCGACCTGATACAGGTGTACTGCACCAGCCATAAGCTGGACGACGCGACCTGCCGCAACCTGACCATGGCGGCTGCGCTGTACAACATCGGCAAGATGAGCTGGACCGACAGCATGCTCACCTGCCCAGCCGACCTCATTGCACCCCAGGAACGCGAACTGTACCGCTCATACCCGAAACAGAGCGAAGCGCTGGTCATGACCCTGGACCCCATGAAAGAAGCCGCGCAACTCATCCTGCACCACCAGGAACGCTGGGACGGCAGCGGTTTTCCGGGCCATCTAAAGGGCGAGGCAATTCCATTGGGGGCCCGCTGGCTGAAAATGGCCGTGGACTTCATCGAGTTGCAGCGCGGGCTGGTCCTGGAGCGCCAGCTCAATAGCGATGAAGCCCTGCTGTACATTCGCAAATATGCCGGAAAGTTGTACGACCCAGAGCTGGTGGAAGATTTCGTCAACGTCTGCGCCGAGTATATGCGCGACATCACCTTGACCGACCCGGCCATCAAGGTGTTGGGCACGCACGAGTTGGCCGAAGGCATGATATTGGCGCGTAACCTTCATGCCGACAACGGCATGCTGCTGTTGAATGCCGGCAAGGTCCTGAGCGGCCTGCTGGTAAAGAAACTGATTGCCTTCGAAGAAATGGAAGGCGGCAAATACAGCGTGTTCGTCAGGATTCCCGAGGAGGCCGGCAGCGCTCAGCCAGCACCCGCAGTGGCAGGCTGACCCAAGGGTTCCAGCCAGCACAACGCAAAGACGATTGGCCCGTCACAAGAGCGCCCTGCGCACCCCCTCGTCGATCACCTGCGCCTTGTAAGGGTTGTCACCGTTCTCTTGAATGATGATGCCAAGCACCATCGCCCGCAGCGTAGCGGGGTGCCTGAGGTCGATCGGCTCGGTGCTGCGCACGCCCAGGTTGCGGGCCACCGCTTCGGCATAGGCGCGAGTGTCGTTCTCGCTAGTCGGCGCCCAGCGGCTGATGGCCTCGAGCACGGTATCGATGCCTTTTGCGCCCAAGCCGGGCATACCGTCCTTGCCGCGATAGTTGATGAGCAGCTTGGCAAGGGCGCGGATGCCGTTTTCCGGCTGGTCGAAACGCGCGAAGCGCGGCCGCGCCACGCCCTCTTCCATGCCCAGCTGCCCTTGCCAGGGGTTGCGCGGGTTGAAGTCGATGTTGCCGGGGTTGTTGTTGCGTATGCCACGTGGCGTACTCATCAGGAGCCCTCCTGTACCGCTTGATCCGTACTGCCGTCACTGCTGTTGATGACGGCGCAACCCATGAGTTTTCTCCAGGCAGGAAAATCCCCGCCAAATGGCAGCTTGCCGCAATCTGCTCGTCATTCCGCCCGGCACCACCAGGACTGGGCGAACAGCACGCCGTCGATCTCCTCGACGCCATTGATGTTCATCCCGAGCTGGGCCATGCCGTTGACCTTGGCATCGTGCAGCCGCGGAATGATGTCGGGCCCGGGCGTCGGGTTGAACACCCAGGCCTGGGTGGAAACCCGCCCCAGCGGTTCGCTGTGGTGATCGCCAATGTGAACGTCGGCGCGTAATGCCGGCACCTTTCTCAACTGGTCGGACGGTATGGCGATGCCGCGCGCCCGGCGGCGTACGATGAGGAAATACATGCTGCACCAGATACTGTATATCGATACAGTATTTGAGCACCCGCAGACAGCACCGCACCAGTACCATTCGGCGGGCTATGCTTACTCGCCAAGGCAAGAGGGCGACGTATGTGTGGCAGGCTCAGCCAGTACCGCGGCATCCATGACTTCGTTACCACCCTGAGCTTGCCGGGGGCCTGGCAGAACAATGTCGGCGAGCAGCCCCTGGGTCGCTACAACATCGCGCCGACAACGCCGGTGGCCGTGCTGCGGGTGGATCACGGAGGCCTGCGCGCAGACCTGGTGAAATGGGGATGGCGGCCACACTGGGCGACTGACCGCGCAGCGCCGATCAATGCCCGTGTGGAAAAAGTGGCGCACGGCGCTTTCTTCCGGGCTATCTGGCCGTACCGGGCGATCACGCCAGTCGACGGCTGGTATGAATGGGTCGATGAAGGCGGGCCGCGGAAACAGCCCTATTACATCCGCCGCCGGGATGGGCGCCCTGCCCTGTGTGCATCGATTGGCCAATTTGCCGGCACCGCCTGCGACGGCTTCGTGATCATCACCGCCGATGCCCAAGGCGGCCTGGTGGATGTGCACGACCGCAGGCCTGTCGTGCTCTCGCCAGAACTGGCTCGCGCGTGGATCGTCGCCGCCATGCCGAGCGAGCAGGCGGAGCAACTGGTGCTCAACCTGGGTGAGCCCGCAGAGCACTTCGAATGGTACCGGGTGAGCCCGGCCGTGGGAAATGTGCGCAACCAGGGCGCTGAACTTATCGTTCCGCTGTCATGACCTATGCTGTGCTTGTTTTATCGTCGTACCTAGATGCCAGCTCCAGAAGCAGCGAACCGAGGAATGGAGACCTGATATGCCAGCTTGCCCCTTGCCCGTAGACGAAGCGCTGCGCCAGCGCACACTCGACGACATGAACCTGGTCGACACGCCTGCCGAGCATTACCTCGATACCCTGGTGCGGCTCACCCAGGACCTGGCCCACGTCGACACGGTGCTTATCAGCCTCATCGATCAGGACCGCCAGTGGTTCAAGGCGCGTATAGGGCTCGAGGCCAGCGAGACGACGCGCAGTGTCTCCTTCTGCGGCTACGCCATTCTCGGCGAAGATACCTTGATGGTCCCGGATGCCAGGCACGATACGCGCTTCGTCGACAACCCGCTGGTACTCAACGCACCCTATATCCGCTTCTATGCCGGCCACCCCTTGCGCGCCGGAAACGGCAAAGCCATCGGTACGCTGTGCATGTTCGACCCTCGCCCGCGTGAGCTCAGCAAAGCCCAGCAAGCGAATTTCAAGGACCTGGCCACACTCGCGGAAGGCTACCTGCAACTACGGGCCCTGGCGCAGGTCAACCGCGATCTACGCCTTGAAATGGATCGCGAGCAGCGCAAAGCCTTGCTCGATCCGCTGACTCAACTGTGGAACCGCGGCGCGTTGGCGGCCTTTGAAGGGCATCAGCGGCGATTGGCCGAACAGAATGGCTTACAGCTGGGTGCAATTTATGCAGACCTGGATCATTTCAAATCCATCAATGACCGGTACGGCCATTCCGGCGGCGACAAAGTGCTCTGCGAATGTGCCCGGCGTCTGCGCGCGGCACTTCGCCCCGATGACCTGCTGGTGCGCCATGGCGGTGAAGAATTTGTCGCCATATTGCAGGTCAAGGACGGCGAAGAGCTGCGGCGCATCGCCGAACGAATCCGTGAACTGGTCGGTAGCGCACCGATGCAGTTGGCCAATGGTCAATTGAACGTCAGCCTGAGCATAGGCTGCACCCTGTTCGCCAACGCCGAAACGATGGAGGATGCGCTGAACCGCGCCGACACAGGGCTCTACATGGCCAAACAGCAAGGGCGTGACCAGGTCGTCTACCGGGCGCCGCCGGCATGAGCGGAGCGTGGTTCCGGGGCTGGCAACAGGCGGCTGTGCTCCCTGTGCCTCTCGTCATAACGTAAAAGACGCCCGGAATTGGTCAACACCAGCAATGTGCTGAGGTTGTGCAACAACGCCGCGACCATTGCCCCTGCTGCCCCGAGGATGCCAAACGCTGCCGCCACGACAATGGCCAAGGTCCAGCCCAGGCCGATCAGCACGTTCACCTGCAGGGTGCGGCGGCAGCGGCGGCTGAGGCGGATGCAGGTGCCCAGGCGCCGCAGGTCACCGTTGATCAGCACGATATCCGCTGCGGCCAGCGCGATATCAGCGCCGCCCGCACCGATCGCCACCCCCACCACACCGGCTTTCAGCGCCAGTGAATCATTGATGCCATCTCCGACTACCAGCGGCCGCAGGCCAATCTGCAGCTCATGGTTGACCTGATGCATTTTGTCTTCTGGCAGTGCTTCGGCTACCACCCGCGCGATACCAACCTGGGCGGCGATCGATTCGGCCACACGCTTGCGGTCACCGGTCAACAGCAATTGGCGCTCAAGGCCCAGTTCTCGCAACTGCTGCATCGCCTCGGCGGCTTCGGCGCGCACATTGTCGGCCAGGAGCAGCCAGGCCAGAAACCGGCCATTCAGGGCCAAGCCAGCAATCGGGCCATCATGTTCAGGCAGCGTGGGCACTTCAATGCCCAACTGGCTGAACAGCTCCGGGCGGCCCAATGCGGCTTCGCCCTCGACCGCGCGGGCCACTACGCCAAAGCCCTGGCGCTCCTGAACATCCACCAGCGGCAGATGCCGGTCGTGCGTCACCAACGACGCCAGGGCCCGGCTGACCGGGTGGCTGCTGGCCGCACCGAGACTGGCGGCCAGCTCGATGACAGCGGCCTGCGACAACTGGCTCGAGAGGCCGACCACGCTGTGCAGGCGCAGGTCGCCGTAGGTCAGGGTGCCAGTCTTGTCGATCACCAGCGAAGACAGGTCGGCGAGCTCTTCGAGAAAGGCCGACCCGCGAATCAGGATGCCGTGCCGAGCAGCAACGGCAATGCCTGCCACCGCTGTCGCCGGCGCGGACAGCACCAATGCACACGGGCAAGCCGCCACCAACACGGCCAGCATGGCCTGCGCATCGCGGGTAATGAACCAGGTCGCGGCGGCGATCAGCAGCACCAGAACCATGTAGCGCCCAGCGTACCGCTCGAGCAGCCGCGTGATTGGCGGCTTGGCCTGTTCGGCGCGCTGCATCAGCGCGATCACCTTGCCCAAGGTAGAGTCCTCGCCGACGCGGGTCACCTCCACGCGCAACAGGCCATCGAGGTTGATCGAGCCACCATGGATATCCATGCCAGGGCTGACTTCCTGCGGGACCGACTCACCGGTGATGGCCGCAGTATCGAGGCTGGCCTGCCCTGCGACGACCCGGCCATCGGCGGGCACACGGTCGCCGGCACGGACCTCGACCTGGTCGCCAGGCGCAAGGCTGGCGTTATCGACCTCGCGCACCTGGCCATCGGCACCGATCAGGCGCGCATGGCTGCGGGTCAGTTGCCCAAGCGCGGCAATGGCTTCCTGCGCACCCAGCACGCTGCGCTCTTCGAGGACATGGCCAAAGATCATGATGATTGGCAGCAGTGCCGCGGTGGCCAGGTCACCGGTCGCCCAGGCGCCCAGCATGGCCAAGCCGATAAGCTGGTCGGTGATACCGTGCAGGCTAGGATGCAGCAGGCTGTGCCACGACGCGCGCAAAACCGGGATGGCTACCAGTAGCGAGGCAACGCCCAGGAGCATCTGGCTGACCCCTTCCTGGGTCGGTGCCAGCCAGCGCCAGACCAGCCCCAACCCCAGAAGCCCCAGCGCCAGCATTGCCAGGATCAGCTGGCGGCCGGCCGTGCGTCGTTCGGCCTGCGACAGCAAGCCCGAGGTGAGGTGGGTGTGAGCATGATGGTGATGCCCATGGCCATGGCAGTGATGGGTACTCATCGCGAGCAGCTCCAGAAATGAACGTGAACCGGGGCGGGCCGGCAAGGAACGAGTGGGCAAGGCACTGCGCTCATGGCTTTGGCCCCTGCAAGATCATGTGCCCGGCATCATCCTTGTTGACGGTGGTAACCGCGCCTGCACGGGCAAGAATTGCCGGTACGCGCTCCTGGTAGAGGCGTTGCAACAGTTGCGGATCCTGCTGTTGCGTCAAACCGACGATCGTCGCCGTCTCGGCCTGGGCTCGCGCCAGGCGCTCACTGGCCTCGGCCTGGGCCACCTGTACGGTGCGGTCTGCTGCCTGGGTGGCCTGCTGCAGTTGCCGTGCGGCGTCCTTGCGGGCTTTTGCCACCGCCTGCTCGGCCTGCTGGCTGGCGGTGAGCACAGCGTTGAACGCACTGACCGCGGACCAAGGCAAGGAGGACTGGATGTCGACCCGCGCCACTTCGACCCCCAGGCTGGCCCCGGCCGAGCGCAGGCGCGCCAGGCTGGCATTGATGCCCTGCTGGAGGTCGCCGCGAAGTTGTTCGCGGTGCTCGGCCACTTGGGCATCCGTCCCAACCAGTTCAGGGCGCGCCACCAGGATCGCATCCATGTCGCGCGAGGCGCAGATCAGCACCGCGTTACGCTCTACCAGGCGGTCCAGGGCGGCCTCGACATGCGGCCGCTGGCGCGCGAAAGCATACGGGTCAGTCACGGTGTAGAACACCCGCACGTCCATCTGCACGGCGCCGGCATCGCCGGTCAGGAGAAAGCCGGAGCCTGCCGTGGCGTCACTGGCCAGGGTGCCGTCCTTGTCGGACTTCTGCGCCAGCTCGGAGCGCAGCAGCACCTCGACCCGACGCTCGGTAACCCGCCCCGCCGAGGGCAACATCACCACCTGCTCGAACGGTTGTGGCCATGCCAGCAGCAAGCCGGCATTCTGGATGCGCGCTTCGGCGCCGAGGCGCAACACCACTGCGCGGCTTTCCGGACCCACCTGGCGCACATTGCCGAACAGCCAGCCCACTGCCGCCAGCAGGGTCACCGCGTAGAGCACCAGGAAGCCGATGCGCGCGGACTGCAACCACGGGCCGTCGGGTAACCGCGACGACAGCTGTTCAGCGATGGCCATGGTCAGCTCCAGCCGGCAACGCCGGCCCCTCCACCAGCGCACGGAACGGCGCCGCGTCGGTGCGCAACACCAGGCGCGTAGCAGGGTTGATCACCGAGCCCAGGGTATCCAGCGAGCGCAGCAAGGTGTACAGCTCTGGCGCACCGGCGTATGCCTTGCCATAGATGTCCGCCGCCTGTACTTGCGACTGGGCCTGGATCTGCGCGGCCTTCACGTTCGCGTCGGCTTGCAGGATCCTGGCGTCACGCTCGGCGGCCGACTGGATTTCCGCAGCCTTGCGCTTGCCTTCAGCAGTGCGCTCGGTGGCGATGGTTTCGCGCTCGGCACGCATACGGTCGACGGTGGCATCGAGGGTAACCTTGGGCAGGGTCAGGCGCTCGATCCCCACCTGCACCACACGTACCCCATAAGTGTTGAGCAGTTGCTGATCGATCCGGTCCTGCAGGCGCTGCTCGAACGCATCGATACGCACCCGGCTGGCGTCGACATTGACCAGGTCTGCCAATTCGAAGCCACTGGCCGTGGTTTCCAGTGCCGAACCCACCAGGGTGCGAATCTGCCGCGCCGCCTCGTCCGGCTGGTTCTGCACCGAGCGCATGAACAGCTGGATGCGCTGTGGGTCGGGTGCTACCTGCCAGGCGATGTAGGCCTGGACAATGATGCGCAGGCCATCGCGGGTACCGACATCCTGCAGCCCGCTCGAGGTGGTGCGCAGGCGCAGGTCGACCGGTACCGCTGCCTCGAACGGCACCGGCCAGCGCCAGGCCAGGCCAGGCTCCATCAGCACGCGTGAGGGGTTGCCGAAGCGCGTGATGACGGTTGCCTCGCCTACCCGCACCTGGACAAAACACGCTGTCGCCGCCATCACCAGGACAAGCAGCAATGCCACGCCAAGGCGCAGCCAGGCCGGCCGGGCAACTGCGGGGGCATGATCATGGTCATGCTCATGACCGTGGCTATGGCTGTGGTCATGGCTGTGGTCATGACCATGGGTAGAATGGGAATTCACTGGTTACGCTCCTGGGTGCGTCCGGATGCAGGTACTGCCGGTGTAGGGTCGACAGGCACAGCGAAGCTGCGCAGGTCCAAGGTCGGTGCCTGGGTTGCCGCCAGGCGGTGGTCGATAATCAGGCTGCTTGCCCCGGCCATCCCCTGGGACAAACGCTCCAGGTACTGCTCCAGCAGAAAAGCCTGGCCAGCGTGCTGCCACGCGGTACGTTCGGCGGCGAATCGCAGCGCGGCGGTGTTGGCCGCGGTTTCGGTTTCGTGCGCCTCGGCAGTGGCCTTGTCGGTCAGCGATGTTGCCGTGAAGCGCGCCTGGTTGAGCGTCTGCATGGCCTGCCCACGATCGCGGGCGATCAGCGCCTGGGCGGTGATCTGCGCAGCCTGCACGGCATGGTAGGCATGAGCCGCGCCCGCTGGCGGGTGAATTGCCTCCACTGAGGTGGCCAGCAGTTCCACGCCGCTGTCCATTCGGTCCAGGTCGGCCTGCACCGCACGGCCTATGTCCCGGCCGAGCGCCGCACGCTCGGCGCCGAGCAAGCCATCCAGCGACCGGCCAGCGAAATCGTGGACCAGCACGCGGTTGGCAACGCTGCGCAACAGTTGTGCAACGTCGGTGCTGTGGTAGGTTGCCGCGAGGGCCGCCGCGTCACTCATGCCGATACGGTAGATGAAACGCACGTCCATGTTCACGATCTGCAAGCCCTGGCGCCCGCCCTCGGCGCCGGCAATCACCTGTGAGTTCTCGCTCAGGTGGGTGGCATCCCACAGCCGGTTGGCCGCTGCCGGCGCTGGCCCTTCGGCGGCGGCCAAGGTGTCCGCCGCCTTGGCCGCGCCGGAGGTGGCCAGCTCATGGATGATGCTGTTGTCTACCTCCAGTACCTTGCCAAAAGGCCAAGGCAGGCCGACATGCAGGCCCGGCTGATACACCTCCAGCGGCTTGCCAAAACGTTCATATACGCCGCGATTGTTCATCGGCACTTCGACGATGCCGGTCAACAACCAACCGACCACCGCCACTAGCGCCGCTACCGGCACGAACGCTTTGCGCATGAAGGCAAAGGCCCATACCTGGCGCAAGTCGATACCCAGGCACTGATGCCATTCGTTCTGCAGCACGGTGATCGGGCGCGGTGGCCATTGCAGCATGTCGCCGACCAGGCTGCGCGCTACCAGCGCAGGCTCTTCGCCTGGGCGCCAGGGGCGAAACAGCGCCAGCCCTGCCCGCGACAACAGCTCGAGCGCTGCCAGCCCAGGCAGCACACTGATCAAAACCGCCAGGCGCGCCGGCCACAGGCGTTCGCCGTCAATGAAGGCCAGGCAGCCAATGGTCACTACCTGCACGGCGATGACTACCCGTATCATCGCCGCGAGAGCCCTGGCCTCGGGCCAGGTCGCTGCGCTTTCGCCCATCAGGTGGCGCTCGGCCACAACCAGGCAGAACGCGAACACGGCCAGGATGCCGATCGCCACCCAGGTCACCTGGCCGGCAACCAGCGGTACAGGCAAATCGAGGCGCCAGGCATTGTTGACCAACAGCAGCGCCAGCCCTGCCAGGCCAACAAGCCAAGGCGTCTCTGCGCCAAGCTTGTGCAATTGCCGCCGGCACGCTTCGCCAACCTGCGCACACCAGCGATCGAAACGGCTGAGCGATTGCGACTCGGCCGTTTCCACCGCAGCGCTGCGCCAGAACGCCAGCTGCGACGGCGTCTCGCCCAGCAGGGTCGCGCGCCAGTTGGCTACCCGCCAGGCAGATTGCGCAGCCGCAGCCAACAGCAACAGCGCAGCGGCATTGACGGCGAGCAGGACCAACCAATGGGAGTCCGGGCTGAATACCCCGACCAGGCCCTGTAGCATCATCAGCAGCGTGGCGATTGCCAGTGCCAGATAGGTCAACTGCACCAGTTTGCGCGCGTGCGCCGGCGCGCGCTGGAAACGGGGGAACCCATCGAGGGCAGTGGCCTCGGTGTCTAGATCGACGCTCATGAACACTCCTGAAAATACCGGCCACCGCGAGTCAGCTCCTCGGAAGACCGGTAACAATTTGCAACAGCTCCGTAACGTTATAACAAAGGATGTAAAAAATCTGTTTAACGTTGAGCGATGGCTACTGCTGCTGAACGAGCAGGATATTCGGTGGATTGGAGCAGACATGCCAAGCGAGCACGCCGGGCAACGGATGCTCAATCTCGGCGCACCGGCCGAGACCTTTGAGTGCCACCAGGTGAGCACGGCCGTTGGCAATGTGCGAAGCGAGGAATCTACGTTGGTTGAGGGTCAATCAGCGCAACCGGAAGGCTGACCTCGGGTGGGCTTCCAGCGGCAAGTCATCTTTGGCAGTTCGACTCTGCTGACTATCAGAATTGTCTGATTAAGCGTATGGCGGGTCTCGGCGTAACTTGGCGCATCCATTTACCGAGCATGCACCATGCGAGACTCAAGGCAAACTTATAAGCAAGCAAGCAAGCAAGCATTATGATGGCTGGAATATAGTTATATCAAGTATATTCTTAACTATTTCTGCGTGCGTTTCATTATCTCATGACACCTTAAACGAAACATCTAGCGAGACAGAGAGCATCCGCTTAAACGAGGCTTACCATCGTTTAACGACCGAGCACCCCGAATTCAACTGGAAATTCGTTGAGGGGCTCGGCAAATGATTAAACCTATTACATCACTGGCAGCTTGTATTTTTTTCGCTGCACCTTCGCTCTCGTTTGCAGCGTGCGCGTTTTACGACGGCCATTCACAAAAACAGATAAGTATAAGTATACCCTCCACGCTTTCCATCCCCAGAGACGCAGCGGTCAACACCGTGATTTACGAATCCCCGGCTAAAACTTTTAATGGCAGTGCATCGTTTAATTGCACAACCACATTCACGACCGGGGTTAAAAACAATATAGGAACGGACTCAACGTCAACTTATTTCCCAATAGGAAGTACGGGGCTTTCGTGGCAATGGATTTATGATGGTAAAGGATATAATGGATTTGGCAGCGGAATCACTCAAAACCCTGGAGGATACGGTTTCAATAACACTACACACGCCCTACGCATAGTTAAAACTGGAGATATTTCACCAGGCGCAACCATTCCGGCTGGGACCCTAGGGTATATGCAAGTAGAATCGGCGAGCTTAAGACCTTTAGCCATGACGATAGACAAAAGCTCCTCCATTATACTTCAATCGTGCGAAACTCCAAACATTGCCGTTGATATGGGCGAGCACAACCTTAGCGTATTTTCAAGAAGTGGAAATGCCACACCACCCAAAGCCTTCAATATAAAACTAAACAACTGCCCGAGCGGAATCAGAAAAGTGAGCTATAGCTTGTCTGCCACCTCAGGCGCCCCTGCAGTGGACGGCGCACTCGGCATTATCAAATTAAATACAAGCTCAACAGCAAAAGGTATAGCACTGCAATTGCTTGACGGCAATCAGACCCCCATACAACTCGACAAAACCTATGTCTTCAATGAATACTCAACAGACGGTGGAAACTTCTCCATACCCCTCAGTGCCAAGTATATTCGTACCCTGCCGAATGGGGATGCCGGCCAATACGATGAGGGAATGAGCGCGGGTTCCGCCAACAGCGAAGTGACCTTCGTTATGAACTATTTGTGACTACTGCCTGGGCGTGGCGGTTTCCCGATAGCGGTGAACGTCAGTGCGCTTTACGTTTAGCCACTTCCCTGCCACGTGGCGGTGAGCGGATCAGTGTGTCATATCCCGGCCAGATCGTAACGTTGTCGCCGGCGGCGCTCATACGTTTTATGGGGATTGTCGCTGTGCTGGCTGCCGTTATCCAGCAGCACAGTCGGCAGAGCCAGCGCAAGGTCTTAGTTGCCATCCCGCGCAGCGCGGAGAACTTCGCCACCTGATCCAGGTTATCCCGTCGCTGGTCGTCGGTAAGCTCGGTGATGCGCAGGTTTCTCAGCTTCTGTCCGGTGCTGCGGAACACCTTGCGAACGTTTCGCCCTAACTCCTCCATGGCCACGCCGGTCTGCTCATGCGGTGGGACCCAGCGGTAGCCACGCCCTCGTACCGACTGCAGGCAAACCTGATGATTGCACGGATGGCTATCACCGAAATCGGCTGCATTGGCCCATGCTCGCCGCAAGTGCTTCGACCTGCATGTGGCGAATATGTGTTTGTCGGACGCTTACCAAGTACCCGCTAAGGGGTAGTGTTCAATACGGCACTCATGGGGATGACCATCGCCCTTACACGTCCCATCCAGATATCGGTAGTTGATGTGCATCAACTGGCCTTTTTTGGGCCACTGCCTGCGTGGGAGCGTGCTTTGGTAATCAGCAGTTTCCGGTACGAATGTGATAGTCGCCCCCTTTTCCGGGCATTCTGCCGTGATCGATGCCTGGCTTACCTTCACGACCTGGGCCTGTAGCTTTGGATAGGGACGCTTCAACACATCAGTGATATGTAGCTCCATACGGCAAATTTGCCACGTCGATGCTTGTACTGGCTGGCACATTGCGAAGAAGGGAATGGCAAATACGGCGTAGCGAGTTGCACGGTAGTCCATTATTGGCCCTGCGTTGAATATTGATATCCGAGGCATTATCAGACGTGGACTCACCGAATCATAGGGCGATCCTGTCTCGCGCGCATTCAGCCAAGTCGATGCGCGCCCAAGCCATGCAAGGTGACTTCAGCGAACGCTTACGGTTGATACGCGCGCCCGGCGCGACCTTGAAGCTTTTCGGGAACCGCAACGTCATGACTCGACTCCTTGAGGAAGGCAATGGGCCTTCATCCCCCAAAGGTAGCGTTGTGCCTTCCAACGAACCGCACCCAGTCCATTGCCGGAAAGCCCATGGACTGGGGATGATGACCTAGGCGGTCAATGTGCAAGATGAAAACGGGAAAATCGCTCAGCAGAAAGCTGAGTTGAGCCGCCTGAAGGATGAATTCGAAGCATTGAAGGCCGGCAACGCAGCAGCTCTCGCCTCAATTTCAGCGGCCCTACGTGAAATCCCAGGCTACACCAAGGTCATGGAGTAGATGCTTACTCATACCCTTAAGCATGGGTGGCCGCTTACGAACATCCCGAACAACGAAGTAACCGAGACAGCGTTTTCCGCTCCGCTTCGATTCCTGCTGAATGATCAGCAAGAGGCGCGCTCGTTCTTCCGCGGAAAGTGATTTCAGGGAACATAATCGTTCCTTTTCGTAAATCGACACGCAAGCCATGAACCGAAACCAGCACGAACGGATCATGGCTTTCCTTTGTGGTTTGATGGCCTGCCCTACTCCGCTGCCTCGGCCATCACTGTCAGCGCCTCGTTCTCCATGAGGCGAAGATCGTGAAAGGCCTCAGACAAATCAATCCTCTTGGCCCAGTATCTTGGCGGCCCCGGGGATCGCGGCGTAATCGAGCCCTGACGGCCCGCCCGGCCCCAAGCGCCATTGGGTGCCCAGCGCTTCAAATAGGCAGAACGCCCTGGCTGCCGGTGATGGTTGCGCGCTCTTGCCGGCTTACGCTCCCTTGCGGGCACGGTTACAGCTGCCAGCACGCTCGAGGAAAGAGGTCGATCCCTTTACCTTGGACGAGGCGAATCTGATCATTGCCGAGCTGTACAAGCACCCTCACTGGCCGAGCCAGATATATGCGGCAAAGGGCAATTCACCGAATCGCCGTTCGTCTTCCCGCCTGGGAAGAATGGGGAGCACGTCAAGCAGACGTCGGACCTGCACCATCAGTGGCGCCTGTCCTCAAAGGTCTGGGGATCAAATATCGCCCCCCGTATAACTGTCGCCACACCTATGCGACAATATGCTTAATGTCTGGTCTCAACCCCGCATTTATCGCCCAACAGCTGGGTCACAGCGTCCAAATGCTGCTGTCGACGTATGCCCGTTGGCTCAACTCAAGCTCCGACTGGAGCGAGCTGGAAAAACTCAGAATTGGTATCAAATCGGTATCAGCGTGAAAGCCAGCTCTGTAAGTGACTGATAGGTAAGCCCTTTGATCTCCACCGCCAACATCACCATGCAGTTCGGCTCCAAGCCGCTGTTCGAAAACGTTTCCGTCAAATTCAACAACGGCAATCGCTACGGCCTGATCGGCGCCAACGGTTGCGGCAAGTCGACCTTCATGAAGATCCTCGGCGGTGACCTGGAGCCGTCCGCCGGCCAGGTCATGCTCGAGCCGAACACGCGCCTGGGCAAGCTGCGCCAGGACCAGTTCGCCTACGAGGAATTCACCGTGATCGACACGGTGATCATGGGCCACGCCCAACTGTGGAAGGTCAAGGCCGAACGCGACCGCATCTATTCGCTGCCGGAAATGACCGAGGAAGACGGCATGGCCGTCGCCGAGCTGGAAACCGAGTTCGCCGAAATGGACGGCTACACCGCCGAATCACGCGCCGGTGAACTGCTGCTGGGCCTGGGTATTCCGCTGGAGCAGCACTTCGGCCCGATGAGCGAAGTGGCCCCTGGCTGGAAGCTGCGTGTGCTGCTGGCCCAGGCGCTGTTCTCGGACCCGGACGTGCTGCTGCTCGACGAACCGACCAACCACCTGGATATCAACACCATCCGCTGGCTGGAAAACATCCTCACCGCGCGTAACAGCACCATGGTGATCATTTCCCACGACCGCCACTTCCTCAACAGTGTCTGCACCCACATGGCCGACCTGGACTACGGCGAGCTGCGCCTGTTCCCAGGCAACTACGACGAATACATGACCGCCGCTACCCAGGCGCGCGAGCAACTGCTGGCCGACAACGCCAAGAAAAAGGCGCAGATCGCCGAGCTGCAGACCTTCGTCAGCCGCTTCTCGGCCAACGCCTCCAAGGCCAAGCAGGCCACCTCGCGGGCCAAGCAGATCGACAAGATCCAGCTGGCCGAGGTCAAGCCATCGAGCCGGGTGAGCCCGTTCATCCGCTTCGAGCAGACCAAGAAGCTGCACCGCCAGGCCGTGACCGTCGAGAAAATGTCCAAGGCGTTCGACGACAAGGTGCTGTTCAAGGACCTGGGCTTCACCATCGAAGCCGGCGAGCGCGTGGCGATCATCGGCCCCAACGGTATCGGCAAGACCACCCTGCTGCGCACCCTCGTCGGTGAAATGACCCCGGACAAAGGCGAAGTGAAGTGGACCGATAGCGCCGAAGTGGGCTACTACGCCCAGGACCACGCTCACGACTTCGAAGAAGACATGACCCTGTTCGACTGGATGGGCCAGTGGACTTCCGGCGAGCAGGTGATCCGCGGCACCCTCGGGCGCATGCTGTTCTCCAACGACGAGATCCTCAAGTCGGTGAAGGTGATCTCCGGTGGTGAGCAAGGCCGCATGCTGTTTGGCAAGCTGATCCTGCAGAAGCCGAACGTGCTGGTCATGGACGAGCCGACCAACCACCTGGACATGGAATCGATCGAGGCGCTGAACCTGGCGCTGGAAAACTACCCGGGCACCCTGCTGTTCGTCAGCCACGACCGGGAGTTCGTGTCATCGCTGGCCACCCGCATCATCGAACTGTCGGCCGATGGCGTGGTGGACTTCAGCGGCACCTACGATGATTACCTGCGTAGCCAGGGTGTGCTGGTCTGATTGAAGGCTCAGGCCTGGCCATTTGCCTGGCCGGGCCGGCCTCTTCCCGCTCCCACAAGGCGCCTGCGGGCCCTGTGTGAGCGGTTTACCCGCGAACAATCCGCCACCGATGCCACAAGCGGGCACTCCGGACGAATAATTCGTTAGCCTGCTTTCTTTTCCTTTGCGCAACGGCCATGATGGGACCACGCCCAACCGCCCGCCCGCGAACGAGCCCATGACCGCGCAACAACCTGCCGCCGGCATCACCCTGCAGATCCTGTCGATCGTCTTCTACACCTTCATTGCCTTTCTGTGCATCGGCCTGCCGATCGCCGTGCTGCCCAGCCATGTGCATGACCAGCTGGGCTACGGCGCCATCGTCGCCGGTGCGACCATCGGCCTGCAGTACCTGGCCACCCTGCTCAGCCGCCCGTTTGCCGGGCGCGTGGCAGACAACCTGGGCGGTAAACGCGCCATTCGCTTCGGCCTGCTGGGGATTGCCGGCTGCGGGCTACTGACCTGGTTGTCGGCCCTGACCCTGGCCCTGCCGCCGCTGAGCCTGGCACTGTTGCTCGGCGGTCGCTTGCTGTTGGGTATCGCTCAAGGGCTGATAGGCGTGGCCACGTTGAGCTGGGGCATCAGCCAGGTCGGCCCCGAGCACACCGCGCGGGTGATCTCCTGGAACGGTATTGCCTCCTATGGCGCCATCGCGCTTGGCGCGCCCTTGGGCGTGCTGGCGGTGGATGGGCTGGGCTTCAGCGTACTGGGGCCAGTGCTGCTGGCGCTGGCGCTGTCGGCGCTGCTGGTGCTGCGCAAGCGCGCGGACGTGGTCGTGGCACGCGGCGAGCGCCTACCGTTCTGGTCGGCCTTCGCACGGGTCGCGCCGTGCGGCCTCGGCCTGACCCTGGCCTCGATCGGCTACGGCACCCTGACTACCTTCGTCACCCTGTACTACCTGGAGCGTGGCTGGCTCGGCGCAGCCTGGTGCCTGAGTGCCTTTGGCACCTGTTTCATCATTTCGCGGCTGCTGTTCGTCAACGCTGTCAACCGGTTTGGCGGCTACAACGTCGCCATGGCCTGCATGGCCACCGAAGTGCTCGGCCTGAGCCTACTGTGGTTGGCAGCCGCGCCGCCTTGGGCGCTGGTTGGTGCCGGGCTGACCGGGTTCGGCCTGTCGTTGGTGTACCCTGCGCTGGGGGTGGAGGCAATCAGGCAGGTACCTGCCAGCAGTCGCGGCGCCGGGCTGGGTGCCTACGCGGTGTTCTTCGACATGGCCCTGGCCATCGCCGGGCCGCTGATGGGAGCAGTTGCCGTGCACCTGGGCTATGCCTTGGTCTTCGCAGTGGCGGCCCTGCTGGCCCTGGCCGGCGTCGGCCTAACGCTGTGGCTGGCGCGGCATGCTGGCCGCGGCTGAGCGCTCGGCCGGCTGCGGCGCGCCCAGCGCCTGGCTGAAGAACGCCGCTGTCTCGCGCTGCAGCGAATGGTGGATATCGCGGCGGTCCACGCCTTCGGCGTCCTTGCACAGCGTCGGCATGCGCGCGTATTGCTC
Source organism: Pseudomonas sp. LAM2023 (assembly GCF_016620375.1). Lineage (NCBI taxonomy): Bacteria > Pseudomonadati > Pseudomonadota > Gammaproteobacteria > Pseudomonadales > Pseudomonadaceae > Pseudomonas > Pseudomonas sp. LAM2023. Next base: position 555,602 of record NZ_JAENHV010000009.1, read on the forward strand.
GCTGTCGCAATGGGCCATGAACACAAAATGCCCGGCGCCGGCCAGCAGGCGGTAGTCCGGGGTCAGCGGCAGCTTGCGGGCCAAGGCTTCGGCATTACGATCCACTGCTACCAGCTGGTCGCTGTCACCGCTGTAGATCAACACCGGCAAACGCACCCCGGCCAGGGTATGGCGGTCGAACAACAAGCTCAGCGGTGCCATCAACATCACCGCGCCCACCCGTTGGTCGGCCATGGGCGCCAACTCGCTGCGGTCGGCAATCAATATCCCGTGCGTCCTGCAGGCGTCGGCATCGTTCGGGCGCTCCAGGCAATACTGGCGCAGGCGGTCGACGTCAGGGCGGGCACCGGAAACAATCAAGGCGGTTTCGCCACCGGCCGAATAGCCGATCAGCCCGACCTTGCCATGGTTCAGGTAAGGCCCCAACAAGGCATCGTCGCGGGCTGCGGTGATCGCCGCACTGACTTGCAGCGGCCGGCCATACAGGTTGCTCAGGGTACCCAGGCGGCTGTGATCGCGGGCGTTGTCCCCCGGGTGGACCACGGCTACCACCACGAACCCACGACGCGCCAGCGAGGTGGCCAGGTAGTGCAAGGCCAGCGGGCTGCCGGTATTGCCATGCGACAGCACCAGCAAGGGGAACTGGCCCAACGCTACCGGCGCTTCTTCAGCCACGTCGATCGGGTAGCCATCCATGCGGCTGCTGCGGGTTTTGCCAACAGCCGGGTAGAACGCCAGCGCCTGCATGGGCTGGCCGTCGACCGGGTCGGCCAGGCTCATGTGGTGCAGGCCGGCAACCCAAGGCGCAGCCTCGGCATGGGTAAGCAAGCCGGCGAACAGGGCCAGGGCCAGCACGCAACGTGAAAGGGTCATCGGCCAGCGGTTCCTTGCGGGGCGAAGCGATGATCCAGCATAGAACCGGGCTGGCCAGTGGCGGATGAAACCTGGATGAAACCGCCGTCATGCACAACGCGCTCGCGCATTGTGCATTTGCGCTTTTTATCGAACCCATGGCATAGATGCTGGTCGAGGTCTTCATGCGCTCATTTCGCGCCATTCAAGGAGATTCATGCATGAGCAAGCCCGCCTATGTGCCACCCAAGGTCTGGCGCAACGATGCGGCGTCCGGCGGCCAATTCGCCAGCATCAACCGCCCGGTTGCCGGCCCGACGCACGACAAGGACCTGCCGCTGGGCAAGCACCCGCTGCAGCTGTACTCGCTGGCCACGCCCAATGGCGTCAAGGTCACCATCGCCCTGGAAGAACTGCTCGCCCTGGGCCACCAGGGGGCCGAATATGACGCCTGGCTGATCCGCATCGGCGAGGGAGAGCAATTTTCCAGCGGCTTCGTCCAGGTCAACCCCAACTCGAAGATCCCCGCATTGCTCGACCGCAGCGTCGAGCCGCCGGTGCGGGTGTTCGAGTCGGGCTCGATCCTGCTGTACCTGGCAGAGAAATTCGGTGCCCTGCTGCCCGAGGCGCCGGCGGCCCGCACCGAAAGCCTGAACTGGCTGTTCTGGCAGATGGGCGCTGCACCGTACCTGGGCGGTGGCTTTGGCCACTTCTATGTCTATGCGCCGGAAAAGTTCGAGTACGCGATCAACCGCTTCACCATGGAAGCCAAGCGCCAGCTGGATGTGCTCGATCGGCGCCTGGCGGAAAGCCGCTACCTGGGCGGCGAGCAATACAGCATCGCCGATATCGCCGTGTGGCCATGGTATGGCCAGTTGGTGCGCGGCAACCTGTATGGTGCGGCGGAGTTCCTGGCGGTGGACGAATACCCGCATGTCCAACGCTGGGCCGAGGAAATTGCCCTGCGGCCGGCAGTCCAGCGCGGAACCCGGGTAAACCGCACCTGGGGCGATGAAAACAGCCAGGTGCCAGAGCGACACGCGGCGTCCGACCTGGACTGACAGGCAGTCGGGGCCGTTACGCGGCCCCGTCAATGCCCGCCTGCACAAAACCATTTGCCCGCGCGCAAACCTGCGCCCGCCAGGCCCTTCTTGTACACTCCTCGCATTAGCCCCCACCTGCACATTTTTTGGTGAAAGCATGATCGAGGTAACCGAGGTTTCCATTGCCGAGCTGCGCGACGCACTCGAGTCGGGCCGCACGACGGCGGTCGAGCTGGTCAAGGCCTACCTGGCGCGTATCGACGCCTATGACGGTGCCGACACCGCCACCGCCTTGAACGCCGTGGTAGTGCGCAACCCGCAGGCGCTGGCCGAGGCCGAGGCCTCCGACGCCCGCCGCAGCAAAGGCCAGCTGCTGAGCCCGCTGGACGGCATCCCCTACACCGCCAAGGACAGCTACCTGGTCAAGGGCCTGACCGCTGCTTCCGGCAGCCCGGCGTTCAAGGACCTGGTGGCGCAGCGTGACGCCTTCACCATCGAGCGCCTGCGTGCCGCCGGCGCCATCTGCCTGGGCAAGACCAACATGCCACCGATGGCCAACGGCGGCATGCAGCGCGGGGTGTACGGCCGTGCCGAAAGCCCTTACAACGCCAATTACCTGACCGCACCGTTCGCCTCGGGCTCATCCAACGGTGCCGGCACCGCCACCGCAGCCAGCTTCAGCGCTTTCGGCCTGGCCGAGGAGACCTGGTCCAGCGGCCGTGGCCCGGCGTCCAACAACGGCTTGTGCGCCTACACGCCGTCGCGCGGGGTGATCTCGGTGCGCGGTAACTGGCCGCTGACGCCGACCATGGACGTGGTGGTGCCGTACGCCCGCACCATGGCCGACCTGCTGGAAATCCTCGACGTGGTGGTCGCCGACGACGCCGACAAGCGCGGCGACCTGTGGCGCCTGCAACCCTGGGTGCCGATCCCGGCAGCGTCCCAGGTGCGCCCCGCCAGCTACCTCGACCTGGCCGTGGATGCCAGCGCGCTCAAGGACAAGCGTTTTGGCGTGCCGCGCATGTACATCAATGCCGACCCCGAGGCTGGCACGTCCGAGAAGCCTGGCATTGGCGGCCCGACCGGCCAGCGCATCAACACCCGCGCCAGCGTGATCGACCTGTGGCAACAGGCACGCCAGGCGCTCGAAGCAGCCGGCGCCGAAGTACTGGAAGTGGACTTCCCGTTAGTGTCCAACTGCGAAGGCGACCGCCCGGGCGCACCGACCGTGTACAACCGCGGCATCGTCAGCAAGGCGTTCCTGCATGACGAACTGTGGGAACTGTCCGGCTGGGCATTCGACGACTTCCTGCGCGCCAATGACGACCCCAAGCTCAACCGCCTTGCCGATGTCGATGGCGCGCTGATCTTCCCCCACGACCCGGGCACCCTGCCCAACCGTGAGGACGACCTGGCCGCCGGCATGGACGAATATGTCAACATGGCCAAGCGCGGCCTGAAGACCTGGGACCAGATCGAGACCCTGCCCGATGGCCTGCGCGGCCTGGAGCAGACCCGCAAGATCGACCTGGAAGACTGGATGGACAACCTGGGCCTGGACGCAGTGCTGTTCCCCACCGTGGCCGACGTGGGCCCCGCGGATGCCGATGTCAACCCGGTATCGGCCGACATCGCCTGGAGCAATGGTATCTGGGTGGCCAACGGCAACCTGGCGATCCGCCACCTGGGCGTACCGACCGTGACCGTGCCGATGGGCGTCATGGCCGATATCGGCATGCCGGTGGGGCTGACCTTCGCTGGTCGGGCTTATAGCGACAACGCGCTCCTCAGCTTCGGTGCAGCCTTCGAGGCGACCGGCTCGCGCCGGATGATCCCGCCGCGTACCCCGCCCCTGGGCTGAGGGTTGAAGGGGCCGCTTTGCGGCCCATTCGCGGGTAAACCCGCTCTCACAGCTTCACCACAGGTATTGAATACCGTGGGGTCCATGTGGGAGCGGGTTTACCCGCGAATGGGCCTGAAAAAGCAAATCGCCCAATTCAACTTTATGTGTAAAAATACACAAAACGTTGATTTGCGATTTGCCATGCCCCTGACGCCCGAAGCAGAACGCCAGCTCACCCTCACCGTCCTCAAGGCCGCCATCCAGGCCATGGGCAGCGTTGCCCCAGGCAACCTGGAAATCCTCCTGCACGACCTCGATCACCCGGAACACTCCGTGGTAGCGATCGTCAACGGCCACCTTTCCGGCCGCAGCGTCGGCAGCCCGATCCTTGCCGCCCCGGAACAGGACCAGGGCTTCAAGGCGCTCATGCAAGCCTCGGCCGACCAGCAAGGCTGCGCGCCGGTGGTCGTCCCCGATTACGCCACCAGCCTCAAAGGCCGCACCTTGCGCAGCGCCACGGCGATCTTCCGCGACAGCACCGGCCACCCCTTCGCCAGCCTTTGCGTCAACAGCGATGTGACCGGCCTGGACGCCGCCATGAGCTTCCTCCAGCAGTTGCAGCCATCAGCAACGGCCCCCTCCGTCAACGAGCCCGCCGACATGGGGCTGCTGATGAGCGAAATCATCCAGGCCGCGCTGCAGCGCAGCGGCCAGGGGCGGATGAACAAGCAGGCCAAGGTCGAAGCCGTGCGGGTGATGCAGGAACGCGGCCTGTTCATCGTCAAAGGCGGAGTGGAAAAAGCAGCCAGTGCCCTGGGGGTGACCCGCTACACCATTTACAACTATCTCGAGCAACTGCGTGGAGCCAGCCGATGACCTTGCATATCCCTACCCCCTTGATCGAATCCCGCCCGCTGTCGCTGGCAGCCGAATGCAACATCTGGCTCAAGCTCGACGCCCTGCAGCCCTGCGGTTCGTTCAAGTTGCGCGGTGTCGGCCATGCCTGCGAAGTGCAGCATGCCCGTGGCGCGCGGCATTTCGTGTCCTCCTCGGGAGGCAATGCAGGCCTGGCGGTCGCCTATGCCGGGCGCAAGCTGGGCGTGCCGGTAACCGTGGTGGTGCCGGAGACCACCACCGAACGGGCCAAGGAGCTGCTACGCCTGGAAAGCGCCAAGGTGGTGGTACACGGCAGCTCCTGGCAGGAGGCCAACACCCTGGCGCAAACGCTGGTCGGCCAGGGTGATGCTTTCATCCACCCGTTCGACGACCCATTGCTGTGGGCTGGCCATGCCAGCCTGGTGGACGAGGTTGCCGAAGCCGGCCTGAAGCCGGATGCCGTGGTGCTGTCGGTAGGCGGTGGTGGCCTGCTTTGCGGAGTGGTCGAGGGCCTGCAACGTAACGGCTGGGGCGATGTGCCGGTGCTGGCAGTGGAAACCACGGGCGCGGCGTCGCTGCATGCGGCCTTGCAGGCAGGGCACCCGGTCGAGCTGGAGCGTATCGATTCAGTAGCCACGTCACTGGGGGCCAAGCGTGTCACCGACCAGGCACTGGCCTGCGCCGGCCAGCACCCTGTGCATAGCCATGTGGTCAGTGACCGTGCCGCACTCGAAGCCTGCGAGCGGTTCCTGCTCGATCATCGTGTGCTGGTGGAGCCGGCCTGCGGTGCCGCGCTGGCATTGGCCTATGACGCGGTCGCGCTGGCCGGTTACGGTAACGTGCTGGTGGTCGTGTGTGGCGGGGCCACCGCTACCCTGGCGCAGATCCACGCCTGGCTGGCCGCGGCCGACTGAAGCGCGACCGCGGCGAAGTCAACCTTCGCCGCGCCGACGCGAACCGCCGTGGCTGTGTTGCCCACCCACACGCGCCTTTTCCGCACGGTCCTGTTTCAGGTCCTTGCCAGACCCACCCTTGCGCCCCGCGTCATGGACCCGTTGTGGGTCATCGGCAAAACCGTGGCCGTTGTCGTGATGCTTGGTCATGCTATGTCTCCCTGAGTCAAAGAATGCCCAATATTGGAGATCAGCGCAGGATCGATGATTGCCTTGCCCTGACCAATGGCTCAGGGCAACCAGCAAGGTCATGGATAATGACCAGGACGGTCACATGAGCATGTTCTACTGAGCCCGCCACAACCGCAAAAGCCACTGCAACGTCAGCAACCCTGACGAAATGCATATCCCACCCTTTCGGTCTGCGGCAAGTGAAGGCACAATGCGTGTCCTTTTTTTGGCCGGCCTGGCCGGGGGCCTTTAAATGATCAAGACGCCGTATTACCTCATCGATAAAACCAAGCTGCTGGGCAACATGGAGAAGATCGCCTACGTGCGCGAACACTCCGGTGCCAAGGCACTGCTCGCCCTCAAGTGCTTTGCCACCTGGTCGGTCTTCGACCTGATGCAACAGTACATGGACGGCACCACCTCTTCCTCGCTGTACGAGCTCAAGCTTGGCCGCCAGAAGTTCGCCGGCGAGACCCACGCCTACAGCGTGGCCTGGGCCGACGACGAGGTCGAGGAAATGCTCGAGAACTGCGACAAGATCATCTTCAACTCGATCGGCCAGCTGCAGCGCTTCGCCGAACAGTCCGAAGGCAAGGTCCGCGGCCTGCGTGTCAACCCGCAGGTCAGCAGTTCCGACTACCTGCTGGCCGACCCGGCCCGCCCGTTCAGCCGCCTGGGCGAATGGGACCCGGCCAAGGTCGAACAGGTGATTTCGCAGATCTCCGGCTTCATGTTCCACAACAACTGCGAAAACGGCGACTTCGGCCTGTTCGACAAGATGCTCAGCCACATCGAAGAACGCTTCGGCCACCTGCTGCACCAGGTCGAATGGGTCAGCCTCGGTGGCGGCATCCACTTCACCGGTGAAGACTATGCCCTGGACGCCTTCTGCGCGCGCCTGAAAGCCTTCTCGGAAAAATACGGCGTACAGGTGTACCTGGAGCCGGGCGAAGCGGCCATCACCAACAGCGCCTCGCTGGAAGTGACCGTGCTCGACACGCTGTACAACGGCAAGCACCTGGCCGTGGTCGACAGCTCGATCGAAGCGCACATGCTCGACCTGCTGATCTATCGCCTCAACGCCAAGATGGCCCCGAACGATGGTGCGCATACCTACATGGTCTGCGGCAAGTCGTGCCTGGCCGGCGACATCTTCGGCGAATATCAGTTCGACCGCCCGCTGGCCATCGGCGATCGCCTGTCGTTCGTCGACGCGGCGGGTTACACCATGGTCAAGAAAAACTGGTTCAACGGTCTGAAAATGCCATCCATCGTGGTCAAGCAACTCGACGGCAGCGTCGAAGTGGTGCGCGAGTTCGGTTTCGAAGACTACGTTTCCAGCCTGTCGTAAGACCGGCTTTCAGTAAGGAGCAAGGGATAAATTGAAGAAGAACGTTCTTATCATTGGTGCAGGAGGTGTCGCCAAGGTGGTGGCCCACAAGTGCGCGCAGCATAACGACGAACTGGGTCGTATCGCTATCGCGTCACGGAACATCTCCAAATGCCAGGCCATCATCGACAGCGTCAAGGCCAAGGGTAGCCTCAAGGTACCCGCCGACATCCAGGCCTTCTCGCTCAATGCCCTCGATGTCGAGGCGACCAAGGCACTGATCCGCGAGACCGAATCGCAGATCGTGATCAACGTCGGTTCCGCCTTCCTCAACATGTCGGTGCTGCGTGCCTGCATCGATACCGGTGTCGCCTACCTGGACACCGCCATCCACGAAGAACCGGGGAAGATCTGCGAGACCCCGCCATGGTACGGCAACTACGAGTGGAAACACCTCGAGGAGTGCCAGGCCAAGAACATCACCGCCATTCTCGGCGTCGGTTTCGACCCGGGTGTGGTGAACAGTTACGCCAAGCTGGCGCAGCAACAGTATTTCGACAGCATTGATTCGATCGACATTCTCGACGTCAATGCCGGTTCGCATGGCAAGTACTTTGCCACCAACTTCGACCCGGAAATCAACTTCCGTGAATTCACCGGGCAAGTCTGGAGCTGGCAGAACAGCCAGTGGACCAGCAACAGCATGTTCGAAGTCAAGCGTACCGACGACCTGCCGGTGGTCGGTTCACAGAACCTGTACCTGACCGGCCATGATGAAGTTCATTCGCTTTCGAAGAACCTCAACGTGCCGAACGTGCGTTTCTGGATGAGCTTCGGCGAACACTATATCAACGTGTTCACCGTGCTGAAGAACCTGGGCCTGCTCTCCGAGCAACCGGTAAAAACCGCCGAAGGCCTGGAAGTGGTACCGCTGAAGGTGGTCAAGGCGGTGCTGCCGGACCCTGCCTCGCTGGCCCCGGGCTACACCGGCAAGACCTGCATCGGCGACCTGGTCAAGGGCACCAAGAACGGCCAGCCGCGCGAAGTGTTCATCTACAACGTGGCCGACCACGAAGAAGCCTACGCCGAGACCGACAGCCAGGGCATTTCCTACACTGCCGGTGTTCCGCCGGTGGCTGCCGCCCTGCTGGTTGCCCGTGGCGAGTGGGATGCCAAGCGCATGGTCAACGTCGAGGAGCTGCCAGCCGAGCCGTTCCTCAAGGCGCTGGACGTAATGGGCCTGCCGACCCGCATCAAGGATGAAAAAGGCGATCGTCCTTGGGACGCTGAAGCCTAAGCGGCAAAAAAGGGGGCGCCATTCAGGCGCCCCTTCTTTTTGCCCGTCGCGGCCTCATCGCCGGCAAGCCAGGCGCTCACAGCTGGTGCGCTGGCTTCGAGCTGACGGCTTCTCCTTATTTCCTGGCCTCGAGGATCAGGTTGAACGGTGTCTGCGTCGCCCGCCGAAACTGGCTGAACCCCGCCTCCTCGAACACCGCACGCAAGCGCGCCTCCCCAGCTTGGGCGCCCAGCCCCAAGCCCACCTCCTGGGATAACGAGTTCGGTGTGCAGATGAACGTCGAGGCGGCATAGAACAAGCGCCCGACCGGCGTCAGGTTGCCCTCCAGCGAATCTTCGGCATAAGGTTCCACCAGCATCACCGTGCCGTCCGCCTTCAACGCGCGGTAGGCATGTTTCGCCGCGCCCACCGGGTCCCCCATGTCGTGCAGGCAATCGAAGAAGCACACCAGGTCATAGTCATGCCCCGGATAGTCCTTGGCGCTGGCCTGCTGGAATGTCACCCGGCCCACCAACCCCGCTTCGCGTGCGCGTTCGTTGGCCGTGGTGATGGAAGGCCCGTGGTAGTCGTAGCCAATGAAAGTGGAGGCCGGAAATGCCTCGGCCATGACCAGCGTCGAAGCACCATGCCCGCAACCGACGTCAGCTACCTTGGCACCCGCCTGCAACTTGGCGACCACGCCCTCGAGCGCCGGTAGCCACTCCGACACCAGGAAAGTGCGGTAACCCGGCCGGAAGAACCGCTCGGTACCGCTGAACATGCAGGGGTGATGGTCACCCCAGGCCAGCCCGCCGTCACCGCGCATTGCCGCAACCAGTTTGTCCTTGTCATGGAACAGTGCCGCCACTACCGCCGCGCCACCGGCCATGTAGGCCGGGGAATCTTCCAGCGCCAAAGCCAGGGCCTGTTCTTCGGGCAATACGAAGCGGCCCTGATCGTGCACCATGTAGCCCGACGCGGCCTGGGCGTTGAGCCACTCGCGCACCAGCCGTGGGTGGCAACCGGTCTTCGCCGCCAGTGCCTCGGGGGTGGTCGGTTGGCTGTCGGCCATGGCCCGGTACAACCCCAGTTCGTCGCCGAGTATCACATTGGCCAGGGTCGCCGCCGCGCCCATGTCGCCCACCAGCTTGCCCATGAAATCGTGAAGCCTTGCCTCGTCCATGACCTGCCCTCCTCTGCAAGAAGGCCATCGCCAGCGAGGGACGTCCGCTCCGGGGAGGCGGTGGTCGGTTGGATGGTGTTGGCCTGGCGAGCGTTAGCCGCTGCAGGCCACTTGTAAGTTTAGATGCCCTGTCCGGGGCGCTGTGGCTGTTCGGCCAACTTTTCCAGCAGCGCCTTGGCCAGGATCTTGTCCGAGAACGGGTTCTGCCCGGTAATCAGTTCGCGGTCCACCACCACGTTGGGTTGCCAGGCCTTGGCGTAGCCCATGTCGCCGCCTGCAATCGCCATGGCACTCGCCGGGTAGAACAACAGGCGCTGGCCCTTGAGCGAACCCTCGAATACCTGCTCTTCCGGGTCGGAGAAGATGGTCATCCGGTAGCCCTGGTACAACCAGTCAGTGGCTGCAGGCTTGTCGCCACGTGCCAGCGCGGCCTGATAGCCTACCGGGTCCTGCTGGGCCGAGAGCAAGGCGATGGGGCCGTGGCAGATGGCCGCGGTAGGTTTGCCAGCCTGGTGGAAATGCCGCAGCAAGGCGCCCACGTCCGGGTTGTTGGCCAGGTCGATCAACGGCGCATGGCCGCCGGGGATGAACAGCCCGGCATAACGGCCCAGATCGCCTGCCAGCACCTCCTTCAACGACAGGGTATCGTCGATACCAGGCAGGCTTTGGACGACCCTTTCGATACGCTTCATCTCGGCCGCATCGCCAGCAAAATAGCTCGGATCGATCGAACGCGGGTCGACGCTTGGTGCATTGCCCCTGGGCGTTACCAGTACCAGCTTGTAGCCAGCCTTGAGCAACTGGTCGGCTGGCACGCCGAACTCGTTGAGGTAGTAACCGGTGGCGTAGCGCTTGCCGTCCTGCAACGGTAGCTGGTGCTCGCTGGACAACAGCACCAGCACCTCGCCCTTGGGCGCGGCCTGGGTGCCAGCAGCGAGCAGGGTGGCAGCCACGACAAGGGCAAGCCTGGACATCTGGATCATGCAGCAATCTCCTCGATCAACCCATGGGCCATCCGTACAGGGCGGCCCGATGCGCTCATGCTAGTGGCCAGGCTATGATTCGATAATTCGAAAGCTTGCATGCCTGTAATCCAGAAAATGAATATCGCCAGCAAAGACTTCAACCTGCTGTACCTGTTCCATGTGCTGTATCAGGAACGCAACGCCACCCTCGCCGCCCAGCGCATGGCGCTGAGCCAGCCTGCGCTCAGCCACAAGCTCAACAAGCTGCGCCATCAGTTCGGCGACCCCTTGTTCGTGCGCGCACCCCGCGGCCTGACCCCCACGCCGCGTGCTCACGAACTGGCGCCCCAGGTGGAACGCCTGGTAGTGAGCCTGGAAGGCTTTTATGAACGCTGCGAAGGCCAGGACTTTCTCGCCCGCCCGGCCCGGCTGCACCTGTACAGCACCGATTACGTCGAACAGACCCTGTTACCCAGGCTGCTGCCGGTCCTGCGCAGCCAGGCGCCAAACCTGACCCTGGTCACCCACAACACCCGTGGCCAGCTCCCCCGCGAAGCGCTGGAGAAAGGCACTTGCGACCTGGCCGTTGCCGGGTTCTATACCGACCTGCCGGACACCTTCCACCAGCAGCGCCTGCTCAGCGAATCGCTGGTCGTGTTGGCGTCACGCAGCCATCCAGGCCTGGACCAGGGCCTGGACCTCGACACCTTCCTCGCCAGCGACCATTTGCTCACCACCCTTACCGGCGACCTCGACGGCCTGGTCGATCGCGCCCTGCGCAGCCAAGGCAAGCAACGGCGGGTGGTAGCTGGCTTGTCCAGTTTCATCGCCCCGGCGCGCTTGCTGCGCGGCACCGACTTGCTGCTGACCTGCCTGCGCTCACTGGCCGTCGAAGCCAGCGCACGCGATGACGACCTGGTCATGTACCCGCTGCCGCTGGCCCTGCCGGTAATCGAGGTGATGCAGATCTGGCACGAACGCACGCATGCCGATCCCCTGCGGCGGTGGTTCCGCCAACAGCTATGGACGGTCGCCCAGCAATCGGCAGTCAGTACGGGTAACAATTCCTAAACAACAATGTGACATTTTTTTTCAGCTTTCTCGCCAAGGAGCTGTCAAATGAAGGTCACGGTTTTCGGTACCGGTTATGTTGGCCTCACCCAGGCAGTGTGCCTGGCCCAGGTGGGGCATTCGGTGTTGTGCATGGATGTCGACGCCGCACGGGTCGCCACCCTCAATGAAGGCCACTGCCCGATCTTCGAGCCCGGCCTGGCGCCAATGCTGGCGAACAACCTGGCTTGTGGTCGGCTGCGCTTCACCACCGACGCCAGTGAAGCGGCCAACTATGCCAGGTTGCAGTTCATCGCGGTCGGTACCCCCCCGCAGGCCGATGGCAGCGCCGACCTCAGGCACGTGTTCGCCGTGGTCGACAGCATTCTCGAACACGCCGACGCCGCCAAGGTGATCGTCAACAAATCCACTGTCCCGGTCGGCACGGTGCAGCGCATCAAGGCGCGCATCGCCCAGGCCGTGGCCGACACTCGCCGCTTCCAGGTCATCAGCAACCCCGAGTTCCTCAAGGAGGGCTCGGCCGTGGACGATTGCATGCGCCCGGAGCGCATCATCATCGGTGGCGCGGAACCTGCCGAGGTGGAGCTGCTGCGCGAGCTGTACCTGCCGTTCAGCCGCAACCGCGAAAAGCTCATGGTGATGGACGCGCGCAGCGCCGAGCTGACCAAGTACGCGGCCAACTGCATGCTGGCGACCAAGATCTCGTTCATCAACGAAATCGCCAACCTGGCCGAGCACCTGGGCGCCGACATCGAGATGGTGCGCCGCGGCATCGGTTCGGACCCGCGCATCGGCTACGACTTCATCTATGCCGGCTGCGGTTTCGGCGGCTCGTGCTTCCCCAAGGATTTGCAGGCCCTGCGCCGCAGCGCCGAGGCCGAAGGCTTCGAGCCGCAGCTGCTGCGTGCGGTTGAGGCGGTCAACGAGCGGCAAAAGGGCCGGCTGTTCAGCAAGATCCAGCGCCATTACCCAGGTGGCCTGCGAGGCAAGGTGTTCGCCCTGTGGGGGTTGTCGTTCAAGCCCAACACCAACGACATTCGCGAAGCCTCCAGCCGGGTGCTGCTGGAAGCATTGTGGGCTGCCGGTGCGCGGGTACAGGCACATGATCCACAGGCCATGGACGAGATCCAGCGGCACTATGGCACGCGCCGTGACCTGCGCCTGGTGCCCTGCAAGGACGATGCGCTACGCGGCGCCGATGCCTTGGTGATCGTCACCGAATGGCAGGATTACCGCGTGCTCGACCTGGACAAGGTGCTCCAGCAATTGGCCGACCGCGTGGTATTCGACGGGCGCAACCTGTTCGAGCCGGAGCACATGGCCGCCGCTGGCCTGACTTACTACGGCATCGGCCGTGGCCAGAGGCAACCCGCATGCCCGTACTGATCAGCGGCGTGGCCGGGTTCATCGGCTACCACGTGGCGCGGCGCCTGTGCGAGGCGGGCATCGAGGTGGTCGGCATCGATAACCTCAGTGCCTACTACAGCGTCAAGTTGAAGCTGGCACGCTTGCAACAGCTGTTCGACTTCGCCAACTTCCGCTTCCATACCCTCGACATTACCCACCCGGCAGAGCTGCAACAGTTGTTCGCCGCGCAGCCGTTCAGTGAAGTGATTCATCTGGCGGCGCAGGCCGGGGTGCGGTATTCGCTGGATAATCCCGGAGCCTACGGCCAGGCAAACCTGGTTGGCTTTCTCAATATGCTCGAGGCCTGCCGCCAGCAGCCACCACGCCACTTCATCTATGCCTCCAGCAGTTCGGTGTACGGTGACAACGCCAAGCTGCCGTTCAGCGTCGACGACCCGGTCGAGCATCCACTGTCGCTGTACGCCGCCAGCAAACGCGCCAACGAACTGATGGCGCACAGCTATGCCCACCTGTACCAGTTGCCGACTTCCGGGCTGCGTTTGTTCACTGTCTATGGGCCCTGGGGCCGCCCCGACATGGCCCTGTTCACGTTTACCCGGGCCATCCTCGAAGGCCGGCCGATCGCGGTCTACAACGACGGCCTGATGGCGCGCGACTTTACCTATATCGACGACATCGTCGAAAGCATCGTGCGCTTGCGCCTGAAGCCGCCACAGCCGGCCGAGGGGCTACCGCCCTGCCAGTTGTTCAACATCGGCCGCGGCCAGCCGGTACGGCTGCTGCAGTTCGTCGAATGCCTGGAGGATGCCTTGGGCACCAAGGCCCAGCGTGACTACCTGCCGCTGCAACCCGGCGACGTGCTGCAAACCTGGGCCGATGTCGACGCCCTGGCGCGCTGGATCGGCTATGCCCCAGGCACCTCACTGGCGCACGGCGTCAATGCCTTCGTCGCCTGGTACCGGGATTACTACCAGGTCTGAACCGCACCACCACAACAGGATCACAAGCGCCCCATGACAGCCCCACTTGAGTTATCGGTACTGATTCCCGCCAGGAACGAGGCCGACAACCTGCCGGCACTGCTGCAGGAAATCCGCGCGGCACTGGCAACCCTGGACTACGAAATAGTGGTGGTCGATGACGGCAGCAGCGACCACACCCTGAGCGCCCTGCAACAGGTGAAGAACCAGGGCTACCCGCAACTGCGCATCCTTCGCCACGCGCACTCGCTGGGCCAGAGCACTTCACTGTGGCACGCCGCCGAAGCGGCGCGCGGCCAGTGGCTGGCCACCCTTGACGGCGATGGGCAGAACGACCCGGCGGATATCCCCGGCATGCTGGCCCTGGTACGCGCCAACCCGCACCTGGCAGGCAACCTCAAGCTGGTGGCCGGGCACCGGGTCAACCGCCGTGACAGCGCCAGCAAGCGCTGGGCCTCGCGCCTTGCCAACGGCCTGCGCAGCCGTCTGCTCGGCGACGCCACGCCTGACACTGGCTGCGGGCTGAAACTGGTCGAACGCGCGGCCTTCCTGCGCCTGCCCTACTTCGACCATATGCACCGCTTCATTCCGGCGCTGATCCTGCGCCACAACGGCCGCATGCTGGTGCACCCGGTCAACCACCGGCCACGTCAGGCCGGGGTGTCCAAGTATGGCAACCTGGACCGCGCCCTGGTTGGCATTCTCGACCTGTTCGGGGTCTGGTGGCTGATCCGCCGTACCCGCCTGGACACGCGCCCGCAGGAGCTCGAAGGATGACCCGTGAAAGCTTGTGGCTGATCGTCGGTTTCGCCGGCCAGGCCGTGTTCACCGGGCGCTTCGTACTGCAGTGGCTGTACAGCGAGTTCAAGCGCCGCAGCCTCATCCCGGTAGGCTTCTGGTACCTGAGCATGCTCGGCAGCGCGTTGCTGCTGGCCTACGCCATCTATCGCCAGGACCCGGTGTTCATCATTGGCCAGAGCTTCGGTTTGCTGGTCTACCTGCGCAACCTGCAGCTGATCGCCCGCCACCCGCAACAGAAGGAATAGCCCGTGCCAAGGTTCGACTCGCTCATGGCCGAACGCCTGGCCCTGATGGCCCTGGCGCTGCTGCTGGTGGGTGCCGGTATCGGCTGGCGCCAGCCGATGAATGTGGATGAGGAGCGCTTCCTCGGCGTTGCCCTGGAAATGCTGCACAGCGGCCACTGGTTCATCCCGCACCGGGCGGCAGAAATCTATGGTGACAAGCCGCCGCTGTTCATGTGGACCGTAGCCCTCTTCGCCAACCTGACCGGCACGCCCAGCATCGCCCTGTACCTGCCCGGACTGTTATCGGCAGCGACCATCACCTGGGTGCTGCACGACCTGGGGCGGCGCCTGTGGAACCGGCGTGTCGGGGTGATCGCTGCTCTGCTGTTCCTGGCGACCTACCAAAGCTACAGCATCCTGCGCACCGGGCAGATCGACAGCTTCCTGTGCCTGTGGGTGGCGCTGGGCCTCTATGGCCTGTTGCGCCACCTGCTGCTGGGGCCGGCCTGGGGCTGGTTCTACCTGGCTTGCGCGGCGATGGGCCTGGGTATCATCAGCAAGGGCGTGGGCTTTGTCCCAGCGCTGGTACTGCTGCCGTATGCCTGGGCGGTGCGCCAGCATTGGCACGGCGTGGTGGTGATGCCCGGCCAGGCCCGGCGCTGGAGCCTGGGCTTGTTATGCCTGCTGGCCGGTTGCGCGGTGTGGCTGTTGCCGCTGCTGGTGTCGATTGCCCAGGGCGGCGGCGCGGCAGAACTGGCCTACCTGAAGGAAATCCTGCTGCGCCAGACCGCCAGCCGCTATGCCAATGCCTGGGACCACCGTGAGCCGTTCTGGTACTTCTTCGTCAAGGTCATCCCCAAGTACTGGCTGCCGCTGGTGCTGGCCTTGCCCTGGCTGGTACCGGCCTGGTATCGGCAACTGCACAAGCGCGACGGGCGCTTTCTGTTGCTGCTCGGCTGGGTAGCGCTGGTGCTGTTGTTCTTCAGCCTCAGCAGCGGCAAGCGCAAGCTGTATATCTTCCCGGCACTGCCGGGCCTGGTGCTGGCCATCGCGCCGCTGCTGCCCTGGCTGCTCAAACGCTGGCTACAGCGCCGGCCGGCCTGGCGCAAGGGGTTCACCGCCGTAGCCCTGGCATGGTTCGCGCTATGGTTCGCGCGCGGCTGGGTCGAGCCATTGCAAGAAGGCCGCAACCCACATGACACCTTGATGAGCGAAGCCGCGCGCGTCACCAGCGGAGCCGAACTGGTGCTGGTTGACTGGCGCGAGGGGCACTGGCTGTTTGCCCGGCAACCTATCGTGCATTTCGGCTTCAGCGGGCAATCCAGGGCAGATGCGGCCGCCTACTGGCTGCGCCAGCATCCTGCAGCCTACGCCTTGATCCCGGGCTCCGCACTGGGCCGCTGCTTCAGTGCCGAGAAGGCGCGCAGGCTCGGCGAAACCTCGCGCGCCGAGTGGTATGTGGTCGCCGCCGATGCAGACACTGGCCAATGCCAAGCAGCAGCGCCCAGCCATGTCTATCACTTCGCCTGGGCGAGCCCTGCCAGTAACCCGCCGCAACCCCAGGGTGCAGCGACGCGACGCTGGCAGGAGTATTGAGCGCCACACCTTCTGCGCGCGGTTGAGGTGACCGTTCGGGCGAGTGGCACAGGACACTATGATCGCCTGGACTTCAAATGCACTTGCAATCGGCGCCTTCTCAAAATACTGTATGAATAATCAGTATACGGTATGACGCCATGCAACTCATTGCCAAACTCGGCATCCTCGCCGACGCCGCCAAGTACGACGCCTCCTGCGCCAGCAGCGGCGCGCCCAAGCGCAATTCGCGGGGCGGTGATGGCCTGGGTGCCACCAACGGCATGGGCATCTGCCACAGCTACACCCCCGACGGCCGCTGCGTGTCGCTGCTCAAGGTGCTGCTGACCAACTTCTGCCTGTACGACTGCCAGTACTGCGTGAACCGCCGCTCCAGCAACGTGCCCCGCGCCCGTTTCACCCCCGAGGAAGTGGTGCGCCTGACCCTGGATTTCTACCGGCGCAACTGCATCAGCGGCCTGTTCCTCAGTTCCGGCATCATCCGCTCGGCCGACTACACCATGGAGCAGTTGATCCGCGTGGCCCGGCTATTGCGTGAGGAACACCACTTCCGTGGCTACATCCACCTCAAGACCATTCCCGATGCCGACCCGCTGTTGATCGAAGAGGCCGGTCGCCTGGCCGACCGCCTCAGTGTCAACATCGAACTGCCCACCGACGCCAGCCTCAAGCGCCTGGCGCCGGAAAAGCAGGCCCACACCATTCGCCAGGCCATGGGCGTCATCCACCAGGGCCAGCAAGCCGTGGCCAACGAACCCAAGGCCCCGCGCTTCACCCCCGCCGGGCAGAGTACCCAAGTGATTGTTGGTGCCGACAATACCGACGACAGCACCCTGCTGCGCAATGCCGAGTCGCTGTACCAGGGCTACGGCCTCAAGCGCGTATACTACTCCGCCTTCAGCCCGATCCCCGACAGCCCGGGCAGCGTGCCGTTGGCGGCACCGCCGCTGCTGCGCGAACACCGCCTGTACCAGGCCGACTTCCTGTTGCGTGGTTATGGCTACCAGGCCGGGGAGCTGCTCGGCCAGGGTGATAACCTGGCATTGGACATCGACCCCAAGCTGGCCTGGGCACTGGCCAACCGTGAGGTCTTCCCGCTGGATGTGAACCGCGCAGAACCGGCACTGCTGGCGCGCATCCCGGGTATCGGCCTGCGTAGCGTACAGCGCCTGGTCGCGTTGCGACACGAGCGGCGCATTCGCTATGACGACTTGATCCAGTTGCGTTGTGTGCTGGACAAGGCGCGGCCGTTCATTGTCACCAGCGACTACCGTCCGGCCCAGGCCGAACTGCGCAGCGGCCTGTTGCGAGCCCGTCTACGGGAGCCACAGGCACCGGTACAGATGGGGTTGTGGGGATGATCGCGCTGGACTGCGATGACCTGTTCGCAACCTGGCGTGAGCAGGCGCGCGTACTGTTGGGGCATGGTATCGACCCTGCGGAGGTCACTTGGTCGCAGGGGCCGATGGCTGACTTGCTGGCCGTACCCACTCCGCTCCCGGAAGGCCCTGGTCCTTTCCGGGCCAAGGTACCGGCGCCGCTGCTGACCCTGCTGGAACAGGCCGCCCGCTACCGTG
Organism: Pseudomonas sp. LAM2023; assembly: GCF_016620375.1. Lineage (NCBI taxonomy): Bacteria > Pseudomonadati > Pseudomonadota > Gammaproteobacteria > Pseudomonadales > Pseudomonadaceae > Pseudomonas > Pseudomonas sp. LAM2023. The sequence goes on from NZ_JAENHV010000009.1 coordinate 573,711, forward strand.
GCGAGCAACGCTGGAACCTGCTGTATGAGGTGCTCTGGCGTGTGGCCCACGGCGACCGCACCGCAATGCTGGCGGGGGATCGGCTGGGCAGCGAACTGCATCGGCGGATCAAGCAGGTCAGCCGCGAGGCGCACCACCTGCACGCCTTTGTCCGCTTCGTGCCATTGCCGGACGCCGTGGCGGCCCACCTGCAGCTGGACCTTGTGGCTTACCACGAGCCGGCCCATGACATCCTCGAAAGCGCCAGCCCGCACTTCGCCGACCGCCTGGGGCGCCTGCGTTGGTTGATCGCCACCCCAGGCGATGGCATACGCTTCGACGGCCAGGCGTTCGAATACCACCGGCAATGCCCCGACAGCTGGCGCCACTGGGCGCGCAACGCCGATGACCCGGGTGCCGAGCTATGGCGCACCTATTACCGCCATACCTTCAACCCTGCCCGCCTCAACCCCGATGCCTTGCGTCTGCACATGCCGGGACGGTTCTGGCGACACTTGCCAGAGGGCATGTTGATACCCCAACTCGAAGGTCTGGCGCGCCAGGGCAAGCAACGCGACGGCCAGGCGCTGGAAGTGGCAGCGCAGGCTGGCAAACAAATCAGCAAGCCAACACGGTCGGTGTAGGAGCGGGCTCGCCCGCGAAACAGGCGGCACGGTGGTTGGGTTGCCACAGGTCCCCTGGTAAGCCGTCAGCGTCAATCCAGCATCCAGCCCGCATCGCCCCCTTCCAGCACGCCACCGTGGTCGGTTCGATCCCCCTTGCGCGCCACGGCTGCACCTTCAATCAGAAAGTTCGCGGCACCGCTGATTATTACAGCGCCACACGTGGTGCGGTCCCCCACTCTGGCAACCGGCCTGCCATTGAAAGTGTACGCGGAACTGCCGCTTTCCACCTGGTTGCTGCCATGCAGCGGGCAGACATGCCGATGGCCTACGAGTATCACGGGTTTCATCGGGCCTCACCTTCACACGGGGCAGTTCGAGATTCACGGTCAATGTCTTGCGGCCAAAGAACCTTTGGTGCAAGGCAATGCATGTGGCTCAGGCCATCGTCATCGTTCCAGTCACGGGGTGGATGGACGAACTTCGGCAGCGCTTCAGGGCCTTGTTGCATGAACAGCCGGGCGATGGCCCAGTAGGCTTCGCCGTGGCGGAGGTCATGGGTGAAGAACACGCGGTCGATGACTTCGTTGGTGTCTGGGTTGCGGACCGACAGCATGACGTTTTCGATCAGGCCACCGTGGCCGGGGGCGTAGACTCGGTAGACTTCGGCGGTTACGTCGTCCCAGTTGTAGGCGACCGGTTTGACGCCCCAGTGTTTGCGGCTAAACAAATAGATATAGTGGAATCTGAATTGATAGAGATAGATTTTGCGTCGCAAACGGTTGAAGCGGATGGGTTCGTCCCGTGGGAGCAGCAGGTCCATCTTTACATATGTCGCAGTAGCCCACATGCCAACCAGAAGCGCTAGCGATACGAGGATGTCAACGACCCAATTATCCGACCAGTAGACATCTACAAACCTCCAGTGCATATAGATAAATGCAACTATAGAAAAAGCCAGGATCGGCCCACCTATCAGTACTGCGATACCACGCAAACTGACAGTGGCTCGGGGAAGTTCTAGGAATACATCGTCACAATAATTTGGGGACGGATCTATATCTTCAAAGCTTAAGCGTGGAACTGCATCCGAACCAACGCCAGGCAGATCATAACTCCAACACAAAGCCCGCTCCGAAAGAATCCTGGACTTATTTTTCATTCATTGACTTCCTTGATGCAGACCTCAACATACGCATCTGGCATCCTTCTATCTGGCCAATAACTCACCAGCAATGTTGCGGCTCTAATTGTATGCGACCCAATAGACGTCGTCAGCTCTAACGTGCCAGTGGTTTCCAGCCAAGTCGTTGCGAGGTCACCTGAGCCTGACGTCTGTCGATTTCTATTCAACGAAAATTCACTTTTATAGTCAGGCTGACGTGGCTTGGAAAAGTCGGAAAATTTCGAGGATGGCGTGAGCGCCTCAATCGAGACAGCTTGATGCTCTTCTACCAACAGTGTCTCACCACCAATGAAATCGGGGAAAGTCCCGTCACCTTGACGATGCACTATTACAACCCAACGAAAAGCCGAGTGCTCGTCATCATATTTAGGTAATACGATTTGGAATTTAAGTTTGCGTTCTAACTCGACATTGACTAGGCCGCCTATCTTAGAACCCGCTGGATCGTTCGAGCGTTTGGATTCAAAGTGGATCCCCGCACGCATGCCGAGCGTAGCCGCATTAAGCTCTGCAAATGCAATGTCTGTATATTCAGGAGAAGCCCAATGTACAGCAGGCTTTTCGTCAGCCTTCCCAAAACAGCAACGTCGCGCCCACCGTTCAAACGCAGTAGATTCGCTTTCGCCAGCTGACTTGGCCAGGGCGTAAGCAATAAGTGCCAGTGTTATAGCCAGACCTAAAGGGCCTAACAGTGCGGGCTTAAATACTGCATAGACAAACATGCCGGTTGAGGAAAAGTACGCAAGACCTGCAAATGAATAATATGCCTCTGATAGTTTATCCCCAGTTGCTCGTGCACGTTTAGCCGCGGAAAATGCTTGTGCCGTGTCAAAGACCCCAGCTATCGCACTTATCATGGCACCGAATTTTATCAGCGACACTCCAGTACCTGACGCACTTTTAGCCCACGGTTTGCCAATATGCTGGGTACTTGCCCTCAAAATGAGCCCCACCAGCTCAATTTGCCCTCCCAACACGCCCAACTGAGATCCTTGCAACGCCAACTTGGCCTCATGCGCCTTCGGCCCAATTTCCTCTTCCGCCTTTTCCTGATTCCTACCCAGGCTGTCCTGCTGCAGATACAACCCACCTATCGCCAGCAGGAGTTCCCAGCTGCCAGCCACCCCGCGCAACCCGGAAAACCCAGTCCTTACCAATCGCGCCGCCTGCTGCGAGGTGATCTTCATGCCGTGCAACAACCTGCGCGCATCACTTTCCAACGTCCCCGCCGCCACCGAGATATCCACCAGGGCAAGCTGCGCCGCGCTGCTCGCCTGGTTCACGCCAATGCGGGCTTCCTTGAACAACCGCCCATGCACCTCTTCGGCGGTGCCCTCGACCCAAACCGTCACGCTGATCATCGTGTGGGTGAAGCGCGGGTCGAGCACGGCCAGGCTCATCAGCCCGTGCTGGATGATCGGCCGCACCTTGCGCATCGACTTCATCGAGCCAAACTCGAAATCGTCAAGGTTGCGCTGCATCCGGTCCCGCGCCGCGGCAATGGAGGCGTTGGCCTTGTGCTGTAATTCCCGCAAATGCTGGCTCTGCAGGGCGTAGTACTCGCCCAGCTTCATCTTCACTTCCAGCTCGATCAACTGCACGCCGTTGTAGAGATACTGCGTGGCGCTGTTCAGATGCCGCACGGCTTTCCGGATGCCAGGCGACAGGCAGGGCGCCAGGCGCTGGCTGGCCGCGTTGAGCGCGCTTTGCGTTTCGGCGATGGCCTGCTTGAGGGTAGTGCGCAGGCGCAAGCCGGCGTCGTCGCTGGCAATGATCTTGCTCAGCATGCTGTAGAGCTTGTCACTGTCGTTCCAGTTGATGCCGCCGTCAGCGGCAAAGCTCGGCAGCAACCCGGCCAGCAACGCCCGGTCGCGCATCAACAAGGCGCGGTAGGGTGGGCTGTCAGGGTCCTGCAGCCATTTCAGCCAGAGGGCCTCGCTGGTTCCCGCTGCAGGAATACGCGACTCAGTGGCCGGCACCATGGCTTCGGTAACACCTCCGCCCAGGCACAGCGCCAGGGTCTTGGCATACGCCACGCCGGATTCGCGGTCGTTACCGTCGTAGTCGTACGCCTCGACCACCTTGAACATGGGCGTATCGAACAAGGCAACGTACGCCTGCGCGTCCTGGTCGATGTAACGCTGAAACTCGCCTTCCTGCTGGTCGTAAGCCGCCTGGAACGCCGCGCGCTGCGGTTCGTGGTAACGCTGCTCCAGCCGCTCGTCACTCGCCTGCTGCGCACGCTCGACCAACTGTTGTCGCGCGACTGCCGGGTCGGTGAACACCGGGGGGCCATCACCGGTCATCGGCTCCAGCGACGGCACTTCCTGCGCGGCCCGTTCCCTGTTGGTGGCACGAATGATCTGCAGGATCTGCGAGGTCTGCAGCTGATAGGCCCGCATCGGCTCTTCGCGCCAGGCCTGACGCTTCAGTACCCAATTCAGGCGCTGATGGTTGTATTCCTGGATCAGCCCGACGGTGTCGTCGAGCACCACGGCCAGCACGCCGTTTTCCAGCTGGTGGCGGTTCATCGCATTGATCAGGTAGCCACGCAGGGCGAACCGGCGCAGCCAGCGGCTGTGGAAACCGTGCGCGCTGTCGAACGGGGAACACGCCTGCTGTGCGTACTCGAAAACCTGCTTGTCGACCTGCAAGTTGTCGGGCGTCATGGCGATGCCCAGCAGTTCGGGATGGTTGCGCGCCTGGATCAGGTCCAGCCCTTCGAAACGCTGCGCCGGCGCCTGGCCCCGCTTGTAGGCGTTCAGCACACTGACCGGCCAGGCGTCGCTGGAAAAGGCCAGCCAGGCGCTGCTGTATCGGTCGGTGTCGATGTTGAGAAAGGCCGAGGGGATGTCATGGTCTTCATGCACGCACTTTTCCGGCAGTGGCCTTGGCGGGCCATCCGGTGGCTCGTAGGGGTTGAAGCGGCGCAAATGGCCCTGTGCGCTGACGGCATAGGCCTGCCAGACCTGCTGGTCGAGCAACACGTACAGGTAGCCCATGCGCAAGGTGCGCAGGCCGATCCTGGTCGAGATATGCAGGTTATCCGCGACGGTGACGACACACTCGGGGCGGGTGTCTGGCACCAGCGCGCGGCGCAGCGGCAGGATCGGCAGGCCCTGGCGTTCACAGGACATGCACTGGTCGTGCGGCAGGCCGGCTTCGGCTGCGGCGATGGCGATGCGTTGACTGATGCTCATGGGCGACTCTCGGATTTCGGCAGGAATTCGGTCAGCCGGCGCCATTGCTCCTCGGAGTAACACGCCAGTGCAGGTGCAAGGGGACGCTGTTGCCGAACGACTGAGCTGATCAGTTCACGAACCGCAGCAATGTTGCGCAACTCGGGATGCACACACAGCTGATGGAGGGCAAAAACCACGATATCCTCCGCTTCGCTCAACCCCAGCGCCCGCGCATCATCGATGTGGTTCGATGCACGCACGGCGGCAAACGGCGGAATCGCACAGGGGTAGGCGTCGCTCGCTCCCGCTCGCAACACTTTCCAGATGCCCAGCACACGCTCTACCAGCGCCGCATCCTCCTGGATCCGCTGGGCAGGCGCTGGCAGGGGATGACGCTGCTTACCCTGCCCTTTCAGGTTTACCAGCCGTCCTCCACTGCTCAGGAACAACCATTTGCCGATCGGCCACCAAGGACCGTGCTCAACCTGCTGGTAGGTCGCTGCAAGCAGCTCCAGGCGAACCGGTTCATAGATTGGATGGAAACTGAATGCCCCTTTGCCATTGGGTAACCGGCACAAGGCCGCCAGGTGCACAGCAATGGTGGCCGACGGCGCCTCACTGAACAGCCAGCCGCACAGGTAGCGCCGGCGCTGATACAAACCTTTCTGCGCTGCCCGCGTTGTCTGTTCCAGCAATGAGCGACTGGGCGCGGTTCCAGGCATCGCCAGACAAACCAGGACGGGATGCAAATGGGGCGCATGGGCTAGATCGGCCCTTGGCACCTGGGTCAGTGCACCTTCGCCCAAGGCGCTGCGCAGCTGCGCAAGCAAGGCGTGGTCGCCATTGTCAGGAATTGCGAGCGGGTCGATCAGCACATGGCAATGCAAATGGGGCTCGTACTGTTTTTCAATGAGGCTGGCCAAACCTTCGCAGTCCATCAGAGCTGGCCCTCACACTTGTCGCTGGCGTTCGGCGTCAGCAACAGTGACTGGGCAACGCCTGCGCCTTTGGCGACCGCCGTGGCCTGCCCCTGCAGGTCGAGTGCCAGCCCACTGATGGTGATGCCTCGCTCATCCAGGATGATGCTGCCACCCGCGGTTCTGAATTCGATGCGTTCGCTGGCCCGCACCTGGTAGATCGTCGTGTGGTGCTCCATACCCCGCCCGACAGTGACCTTTTGCATACCTTTGACGACAAGCTCGCTGTCATTGCCGACAGACACCTGCTGATTGCCACCCGTTGATTCGCTCCGGTTGTTGCCGACCTTCTCGACCAGGTCCTGCCTGATGTCCATGCGGCAGGTCTGCCCGACCAAGCGGGTATGGTCGCGCCCTATCTCTTCGCGCAAGTCATTGCCGATGCTGGATTGCTCGTCATGCCCCACCTGCTCGACACGGTTGCGCCCGACACGCGTGGTCTCATCATTGCCAACTACATTGTTCTGGTCCCGCTGGGCGTGGATGAACACCTCCTCCTTGCCCAGTTCATCCTCGAAACGCAGTTCGTTGAAGCCTTTGCCCTTGTGCGTCTGGCTCTTGATGGTCATGCGCGTCTTGTGCTTGGGCAAGTCATAGGGCGGCAGCTGGTCGCCACAGTAAGTCCGCCCGATGATCAGCGGCTGGTCGGGGTCGCTGTTGACATACTGGATGATCACGTCCTGGCCGATGCGCGGGATGGCCATCGAGCCCCAGCTGCCGCCCGCCCAGCCCTGCGAAACGCGCACCCAGCAGGAACTGAATTCGTTGTCCCGGCTCTCGCGGTCCCAAGGGAAGCTGACCTTGACCCGCCCCCATTCGTCGCAATGGATTTCTTCACCAGGCGGGCCGACGACGGTGGCCATGTGCGGGCCGTCGATACGCGGTTTGGGCAACGGTGCCGGGCGCCACTCAGTTCTTCCCGGCACCAGCACCGCTGCCTGCTGGTAATGCGTGCCTTGCGCACTGCCAGCAGCCTCCTCCTGCAGGCTGGTGAACTGAGTGCCCTGGTGGTGCACGCGGATCGTGCGCCAATGCACATTGAGGTCCTCGCGAGGGTGTTCGACGAGGGTGAAGCTCAACCCCGGTTGCAGGCGCACATCGTCACCCTCCACCTCGGCAAGGCGGGCGTCATGGCGCAGGGCCGTGAGGCGGGTGGCGGTGAAGGGGATACCGACCGCATCGCGCTTGTAGCGGCCTGGGTAGTCGAAACGCTCATAGTCCAGCGACTGGTGGGTGATGCTGCTGTCACCGGCGCTGTGCTCCTGGCGGTACTGTGGGTGGGTGAAGGTGTAGTCCCGCTGCACCTGCTTCGCGGTACGCACCTGTTCGCTGTAGCGCAGGCTCCACAGGCACGGGCGTGCCTGATCGCCACCGCTGTTGGCGCGGTACAGCACCTGGTCGGGACCGATGTCATCCGCTTCATGAAGACCGTCGTCATCTTCATCCGGCTTTATGGCGCCGAGGCTGATCGTACCCAGCGCCAACAGCCGGTCGCTGATGACCAGCTGGTGATATTTCGGCGTGTGTTCGAAGCGGTAGACGAACCCCTCCTCGGCGGCCAGGCGGGCCATGAAATCGAGGTCGGTTTCACCGGCCTGCACGCAGAACTCGCGCACCTGATGTGCGCCGATACTCTTGATTTCAAAACGGCTGATGCCCTGGCGCTGGAGCATCAGTTCGAGGATCTGCGGCACGCTCTTGTGCTGGAAGATGCGCCAGTTCGAACGCAGCCCGGCCCGCGCCAGCGCGGGTTCGACCAGCGCGGGTTCGACCAGCGCGCGGTAACGGGTACGGAAGTGGCCTGTCTCGCCCTGGCTGAAGCGGCTGACCAGGCCGTGCACATAACGTAGCGGGCGTTCGCCGCGCCACAGGGTGAACAATGCCGGTTTGTCGAGCAACGCGCCGAAGTCGACGTCGCTGTCGAAACTGATCAGTTCCAGGCTCAGCTGGAACGGTGAGCTGAGCGCTTCGTCGTGTTCGAACGAAACCACTTCGAACTCCAGCCGGCTCGCCAGCGGCTGAAAGGTAAAACGCAACTCGGATTGGCTAGGCATGCAGGTTTCCCCTGGCTACGGCTGCAGGATGATGCTGTCGAGTGCCTCCAGAACCTCGCTGGTGATCAGGCTCAGGCGGTAGCTGTAGTAGCAGTAGGCACAGACCATGGCCACGGCAGACACCACCAGCGGGCTCCACCAGGGCCAGTTCCAGCGCCGCCGGCGATAGGGACGATCGACAATGTTGGTGTAGGGGTCGCACACGCTTTCGGGGGTGGGACCACGCAGTTCGCGAAGTACCTTGTGCATGCGTGAAATCAGCGCATTGATCAGGTCATCGCCCTTGGGATCGAGCGCGTACTTGCCCTTCAGGCCCAGGCAGAAACAGAAGTACAGGAACTCCAGCACATCCTGGAATTCTGCAGGCGACTGCATCATCCGCTCCAGCAGCACGAAGATTTTCTCGCCGCCGTGGGTTTCGTGGTGGAACACACTCAACAACGGTTCATGGCTCCAGCACGAATTGCAGCCCCAGGGGCGGCTCATTACCGCCTCGTCCAGGTATAGGCACAGCGCGTAGGAGTAAACTTCGAGATGCGCCTCGGCATAGCCGTGCTGCTGGATTTCCTCGCGGATGGCGCTGACCTGCGTTTGCAGGGTCTTGTGCACGTATTCGATGTTCGGCAGTTCATCCAGGGTGCGCAGGCGGATGACCAGGCCGAACAACGGGTTTGCCGCGTCGAGCATCAGGTTGTCGAAGCCGCCACGTAGCTGGAACTCAGGGTCGGCCGGGTAGCCTGCCAGCCCTGCTGCCGCAGCCAGGTAGGGCGAGTGAGCTTCCTGCGGGGCCTCGAGCATGGTGTGCAAGCTGTTTTCCATGACGTCGTGAGCGGCCTTGGCGCCCACGATTTCTTCAGGCGGGATGGAGCGTGGCCGGGGCATGAGAAGGTCCTTGTCTTCCAGCAGACTGAAGACATGAACGCTATCGGGGAAGCCATTCTGTGAGAAGTCGGGGCCTTCCCGCGCCGTTGTAGGACATTTCGACCGGCCTGTTTCCAGGCATGGGTGCAGGCCCCAAACGCATCGCGACAACGAACGCAACCAAGTGAAACGTTCCGCCTGCAAAGCCGTCATAACCTGAGCCGGTGAACGCAATGAGGAAGCGCAATGACCCAGCCCGACCCGTCCTATGTCAAATGGCTCGAAGAGCGCGCCATGCTTCAGGCAGCCCAGCAGCGTACCCACCTGTACGCAGGCCAGTCGCGCCTGTGGCAGCAGCCCTACGCCGAAGCCCAGCCGCGCCGGGCCATCGAGATCGCCTCGGTCTGGCTGACGGTCTACCCTGACGCCATCATCGCCCCCGAGGGCTGTTCGGTACTCGGCGCCCTGGCCCACGAAGCGCTGTGGAAACGCCTGTCGGAGATCGGCATCCAAGGCCTGCACACCGGCCCGATCAAGCGCTCCGGCGGCATTCAAGGCCGCGAACTCACGCCCAGCGTGGACGGCAACTTCGACCGCATCAGCTTCGACATCGACCCGCTGTACGGCAGCGAGCAGGAGCTGATCCAGATGAGCCGCATGGCCGCCGCCCACAACGCCGTGACCATCGACGACCTGATTCCCTCGCACACTGGCAAGGGCGCCGACTTCCGCCTGGCCGAGCTGGCCTACGGCCCCTACCCGGGGCTGTACCACATGGTCGAGATCCGCGAGGAAGACTGGCCCCTGCTGCCCGAAGTGCCGGCCGGACGCGACGCGGTCAACCTGCTGCCGGCACAATGTGACGAACTCAAGGCCCGGCATTACATCGTCGGCCAGCTGCAACGGGTGATCTTCTTCGAGCCGGGTGTGAAGGAAACCGACTGGAGCGCTACGCCGCCGGTGACCGGGGTGGACGGCAAGACGCGGCGCTGGGTATACCTGCACTACTTCAAGGAGGGCCAGCCGTCACTGAACTGGCTGGACCCGACCTTCGCCGCCCAGCAAATGATCATTGGCGATGCCCTGCACGCCCTGGACTGCCTGGGGGCCCGCGGCCTGCGCCTGGATGCCAACGGCTTCCTCGGCGTGGAAACGCGTACCAACGGCACAGCCTGGTCGGAAAGCCACCCACTGTCGCTGGTCGGCAACCAGCTGATCGGCGGCATGATCCGCAAGGCCGGCGGCTTCAGTTTCCAGGAACTGAACCTGACGCTCGACGATATCGCGCAGATGTCCAAGGGCGGTGCCGACCTGTCCTATGACTTCGTCACCCGGCCCGCCTACCAGCATGCTCTGCTGACCGGCGACACCGAGTTCCTGCGCTTGATGCTGAAAGAGATGCATGCCTTCGGCATCGACCCGGCCTCGCTGATCCATGCCCTGCAGAACCACGACGAAGTGACCGTGGAACTGGTGCATTTCTGGACCCTGCACGCCCATGACATGTACCTGTACAAGGGCCAGACCCTGCCTGGCGGCATCCTCCGTGAGCACATCCGCGAAGAAATCTACGAGCGGCTGTCGGGCGAACACGCGCCCTACAACCTGCGCTTCGTCACCAATGGCATCGCCTGCACCACGGTCAGCCTGATCACCGCGGCACTGGGCATCCGCGACCTTGGGCAGATCGGCCCGGCAGAGGTCGAGCTGATCCAGAAGGTGCACTTGTTGCTGGTCATGTACAACGCCATGCAACCGGGGGTCGTGGCGCTGTCCGGCTGGGACCTGGTGGGCGCCCTGCCCTTGCCCGCCGAAGCGGTGGCAGAGCGGATGATGGATGGCGATACCCGCTGGATTCACCGGGGCGCTTACGACCTGGCCGGGCTCGCCCCCCAGGCCGAGGCATCGGTGCGTGGCCTGCCGCGGGCGCGGGCCCTGTATGGCAGCCTGGACAGCCAGCTGGAAAACGGCGATTCGTTCGCCTGCAAGGTGAAAAAGCTGCTGGCGGTGCGCCAGGCCTATGGTATCGCCAGCAGCCGCCAGCTGCTGGTACCCGACGTCAGCAGCCCCGGGTTGCTGGTGATGGTGCATGAGCTGCCGGCCGGGCGCGGCATCCAGATCAGTGCGCTGAACTTTGGCCGGGAAGTGATTGCCGAGCAATTGCAGCTGACCGGGTTCACCCCGGGGCCTGTGGTAGACATGATCAATGAGACGGTCGAGGGTGACCTGACCGAGGACGGGCGGCTGATGGTCAACCTGGACCCGTACGAGGCGCTGTGCCTGCGTATCGTCAATAGCAGCGGGCATGTCTGAACCGGGCTGGCCGCTCTTGCATTTGCCGCGCCATGGGCATAGCGTTCGGGAGTTTTCTTTCTCTGTGCCCAGGAGCAACCCATGTATACCGGCATCGTCCAGGCCGTCCGCCCCCTGCTTGAAGTGACCAGCTACCCGGGCCACAACCAGTTCACCATCGACCTGACCCCGGAGTTGCTCGACGAGCTGAAGATCGGCGCCAGCGTCAGTGTCGAAGGGACTTGCCTCTCGGTCACCGAGATTGACGGCAGCCGGGTCAGGTTCGACGCCATGACCGCCACCCTCGAGCGTACCAACCTGCGCTTCTTCAAGGCGGGCCAGGGTGTCAACATCGAACGTTCGGCGAAGATGAATGCCGAAGTCGGCGGCCACCTGATGGCAGGCCACATCGCCACCACCGCCGAGATCGTCGAGCTGTCGATCCAGCCGAGCGGCGCCTTCATCCGGTTCCGCATGCCCGCGCAATGGGGCAAGTACGTGTTCCCGCGCGGTTTCATCGGGGTCAACGGCTGCAGCTTGACGGTCGCCGATGTCGAAGACAACGTGGTCACTATCAACCTGATCCCCGAAACCCTGCGCCAGACCACTTTCGCCCGTTACCAGGTCGGTGAACTGCTGAATATCGAGGTCGACCACCAGACCATGGTGCTGGTGGATGTGGTAGAACGCACCATCAAGAGCACCCTCGCCCGCGAATTGCCCCGCTGAGGTACCTGCATGCTGCCCAACGCCCTTCCTGCACGCACGGCCCGGCGGCTGCGCCTGCAGATCCTGCGTGGCCGTGTCGGCCTTGGCCTGGTTGCCGGGCTGTCGGTACTGGCCGGCATGACCGATGCGATCGGCCTGCTGGCACTGGGCGACTTCGTCTCGTTCATGAGCGGCAACACCACGCGCCTGGCGGTGGCCATCAGTGAAGCGGACCTGGCCATGGTGCTGCGCCTGAGCGGAGCCGTCCTCGGCTTTGTCGCCGGCAACGCACTGGGTGTGCTGTTGGCGCGCGCCTTCCGCCGGCGGGCTTGGCCAGTGCTGCTGGTGGTCGCCGTACTGCTGGCCTTCGCCGCTGGCTGGCGCTTGGCAAATACCTTCCCGGCGCTGCTGGCCGCCACCTTGGCCATGGGCATGATCAATGCCGTGGTCGAACAGGTGAACGGCCTGCCGATCGGCCTGACCTACGTCACCGGCGCCCTGTCACGCTTCGGCCGCGGCTTGGGGCGCTGGCTGTTGGGTGAGCGGCGCAACGGCTGGCGCGTGCAACTGGTCCCGTGGGCCGGCATGCTGCTAGGCGCTGCGCTGGGGGCCTGGCTGGAGCAACGCCTGGGCCTGCAGGCGCTGGCCGGCAGCTGCTCGCTGGCCTGCGTGCTGGCCCTGGTGTCGCGCTTCATTCCCCGCTCCTGGCAGCGTGGCTACATGCCACGCTGATCAGTCGATGCGCGGATGTTGTTGCACCAGCAACTTGCGCTTGGCCTCCAGCTCGGCAATCTGCGCATCGATGTCCTCGATCTTCTGCTCGATATTGTCATGGTGCTCTTGCAGCAGCTCGCGCGCTTCCTCGATATCCGATGCGGCCGGTGCCGCGCCGCGCAGCGGCTTGTTGGCGGTTTCCTTCATGGTCAGGCCGGTGACCAGCCCCACGGCAGCAATCACCATCAGGTAGTACGCCGGCATGTACAGGTTGCCGCTGCTCTCCACCAGCCAGGCCGCCAGGGTCGGTGTAAGCCCGGCAATCAGTACCGAGATGTTGAAGGCGCTGGCCAGGGCGCTGTAGCGGATATGCGTGGGGAACATGGCCGGTAGTGTCGAGGCCATCACGCCGATGAAGAAGTTCAGCAGCACGGCAATGATCAGCAGCCCGGCAAAAATCACCCCCAGCACGCCGCTGTTGATCAGCATGAAGGCAGGGATGGCCAGCACGAAAAGGCCGACACTGCCGACGATGATGAACGGTCGCCGGCCGAACTTGTCGCTGAGCAGGCCGATCATCGGCTGCACGAACAGCATGCCGACCATGATCGCAATGATGATCAGCACGCCATGGTCTTCGCTGTAGTGCAGGTTGTGCGACAGGTAGCTGGGCATGTAGGTGAGCAGCATGTAGTAGGTGACGTTGGTGGCGATCACCACGCCGATGCAGGTCACCAGGCTGCGCCAGTGCTGGGTGGCGACTTCCTTGAACGAGACCTTGGGCCCGGCGGCCAGCCCTTCGCGGTCGCCTTGCTCCAGCTTGTCGACGTGCTGCTGGAAGGCTGGGGTCTCCTCCAGCGCATGGCGCAGGTAGAGGCCGATGATGCCCAGCGGCAGGGCGAGGAAGAACGGCAGGCGCCAGCCCCATTCGAGGAACTTGTCCTCACCCAGCACGGTGGAGATCAGCACCACCACGCCGGCCCCCAGCACAAACCCGGCAATCGAGCCAAAGTCCAGCCAGCTGCCGAGAAACCCGCGCTTGCGGTCGGGCGCGTATTCGGCGACGAAGATCGACGCGCCGGTGTATTCGCCCCCTACCGAGAAGCCCTGGGCCATCTTCGCCAGCAGCAACAGGATCGGCGCCCAGATGCCGATGCTGGCATAGGACGGTATCAGGCCAATGGCGAAGGTGCTGAGCGACATGATGACGATGGTTGCCGCGAGGATCTTCTGCCGCCCGAAACGGTCGCCCAGGGCACCGAAGAACAGCCCGCCCAATGGCCTGATCAGAAACGGTACGGAGAACGTGGCCAACGCCGCGATCATCTGCACGCCCGGGTCGGCATTGGGGAAGAATACCTTGCCCAGGGCATAGGCGACGAAGCCGTAGACACCGAAATCGAACCACTCCATGGCATTGCCCAGGGCGGCTGCGGTAATCGCCTTGCGCATCTTCGCGTCGTCGACGATGGTGATGTCCTTGAGGCCGATTGGCTGGACGCTTTTCTTGCGAGGTTTCATGTCCGTATCCCTGTCGATGAATGCTCTAAGGGATGAGATACAACGGGACACTAAATAATTCAGCGCTTACTGCTTTTTCGTGCTTTCTCGGCAGCTGCTGCGCATTGGAGGAAAGCCGCTGCGATGGCAGCGGCTTACATGGGCAAAGACCCCGGTCAGATACCGTCGCGGGCCAGGTCCATGGCGAAGTAGGTGAGGATCAGGTCGGCACCGGCACGTTTGATCGCGCCGATGCTTTCACGCACTACCCGGCCTTCATCGATGGCGCCAGCCAGGCCGCCGAACTTGATCATCGCGTATTCGCCACTGACCTGGTATGCGGCCAGCGGCAGGCGCGAGGCGGCACGGATATCGGCAATCACGTCGAGGTAGGCGCCGGCCGGCTTGACCATCAACACGTCGGCCCCTTCCTGCTCGTCGAGCAACGACTCGCGCACCGCTTCGCGGCGGTTCATGGGGTTCATCTGATAGCTCTTGCGGTCGCCCTTCAGCGCGGTACCACCGGCTTCGCGGAACGGGCCATACAGTGACGAAGCGAACTTGGTGGAATAGGCCATGATCGCGGTGTCATGGAAACCGGCGCCGTCCAGCGCGCTGCGGATGGCCTGCACCTGGCCGTCCATTGCCGCCGAAGGGGCGATGAAATCGGCACCGGCAGCGGCGGCGATGACCGCCTGCTTGCCCAGGTTGGCGAGTGTGGCGTCATTGTCCACGCCGTGGTCATGCAACACACCGCAGTGGCCGTGGCTGGTGTATTCGCAGAAGCAGGTGTCGGACATTACTACCATTTCCGGCACGGTGTCCTTGCAGATCCGCGACATCCGCGCAACCAGGCCGTTTTCGTTCCAGGTGTCGCTGCCAACGGCGTCCAGGTTGTGCGAAACGCCAAAGGTCATCACCGACTTGATGCCGGCGCGGGCATAGCGCTCGATTTCCTGGGCCAGCAGCTTCTCCGGGATGCGGTTGACACCCGGCATGCTGGTGATCGGCACGAAGTCGTCGATGCCTTCTTCGACGAAGATTGGCAGGATCAGGTCTTCAAGGCGGAACTCGGTTTCCTGGAAGATCGTGCGCAGGGACTCGTTCTGGCGCAAGCGGCGAGGACGAACGGACGGGAATTGGTTGGACATGACTGCTCCAGGGTATTTGAACGGCGTATACCTTATGCCTGTCGCGCGCCAGTGAAAAGGCCAAATGACGAGATATTGTCTTGCGTCAAAGGCAATGGCTGCATTTTTCCTGTGCCAGCCTCTTCGCGGGTAAACCCGCTCCCACAGGATTCGCGCTGTACTTGTGGGTGCGGGTTTACCCGCGAAGAAACCACTGCAGGCAACCTGTTACTGAAGCCAGGGCGGCGCTGGCTCCTCTGCCCGGGCCACCCCTTGCTCGGCCTCGGCCCGCGCGGCGCGCCGGCGCGCATCATCCCGTCGGGCTGCATCGATCTCGCGCATCACGCCGGCCACATCGACGTCATGCTCGTCGTCATCGAACAGCCCCGTCAGCGGACTGTCCGAGCGCAGTTCGCCCGCCTCGTACAAAGCCCACATTTCCTGCGCGTACCGGGTATTTTTCAGCTCCGGCGCAAAACGCCCGAAATAGTGCGCCATGTTGGCCACATCGCGCTGCAGCATGCTGAAGGCATGGTTGTTGGCTGCAGCATCCACGGCCTGCGGCAGGTCGATGATCACCGGGCCGTCGGAGCCGAGCAGCACGTTGAACTCCGACAGGTCGCCATGCACCAGCCCGGCACACAGCATCAGCACGATCTGGCGGATGACGAAGGCATGGAAGGTGCGGGCTTCCTCGGCCTCCAGGTGCACATCGTTCAGGCGCGGTGCCGCATCGCCGTCGGCGTCGGTCACCAGCTCCATCAACAGCACGCCGTCCTGGAAGTCGTAGGGCCGTGGCACGCGTACGCCAGCAGCGGCCAGCCGGAACAGCGCCGCCACTTCGGCGTTCTGCCAGGCATCCTCGGCTTCCTTGCGGCCATACTTGCTGCCCTTGGCCATGGCCCGTGCCTGACGGCTGTTGCGGACCTTGCGGCCTTCCTGGTACTCGGCAGCCTGGCGAAAACTGCGCTTGCTGGCTTCTTTATATACCTTCGCGCAGCGTACCTGGCTGCCGCAGCGCACGACATACACGGCAGCTTCCTTGCCACTCATCAACGGCCGCAGTACTTCATCGACCAGGCCGTCTTCGATCAGGGGTTCGATTCTTTTCGGTGTCTTCATCAGGCTGCGTTCGGGGTCCTGGCTGTGATGGGGGACATCCTCTCACAGCCGGCAGCGACTTGCTCGCCTGTCTTCAGCGCGCCTGTGTCAGGCGCCCTGCCCCACACCCCCTGGCACCATCCCGCGTGCCCGGCGCCGGGTAACCAGCAGGCCGGAACACACCACCAGCAGCGCCAGTACCATGGTCGATACGACCTCTATGCGGTGGTCCGGGCGGAACAACATCAACACCAGTACCGCGCTGATGAACAGGATCACCGCCCAGGTCAGCCACGGGAACAGCCACATGCGGTAACCCAAGGTCTTGCCCTGGGCAATCAGGCGCTGGCGCAGGCGCAACTGGGAAATGGCAATCACCAGGTACACCAGCAAGGCAATCGCGCCGGAGCTGGCCATGAGGAAGCCGAATACCTTGGCCGGCACCAGGTAGTTGGCAATGACCGCCAGGAACGCCGCACCGGTGGACAGCAACACCGCCACCACCGGCGTGCCACTGCGGCTGGTCAGCTGGGCGCAGGCCGGTGCATCACCGCGGCGGCTCAGCGAATAGACCATGCGCGAGGCGGTGTACAGCGACGAGTTGAGGCAACTGGTGACCGAAGTCAGCACGACGAAGTCGATGATCGCCTTGGCATGCGGCACGCCGAGGGTGTCCAGCACCGTGACATAGGAGCCTTCGCTGGCCAGGCGCGGGTCAGTCCACGGCACCAGGGCGATGACGATGAAGATCGACAGGATATAGAACAGCGTGATTCGCCAGATCACCGAGTTGGTGGCCCTGGAGATGTGCTTGCCCGCTTCGTCGGACTCGGCTGCGGCGATGGTCACCACCTCGGCACCGAGGAACGAGAACATGGTGATGAGCATGGCACTGAGCACCGCGCCGAAGCCGTTGGGCATGAAACCGCCCGTGTCCCACAGGCGCGACACGCCGCTGACACCAGAGCCCGGCAGCAGGCCGAAGATGGCGCACACCCCCAGCGCGATGAAACCGACGATGGCCAGCACCTTGACCAGCGCCAGCCAGAACTCGAATTCACCATAGTTCTTTACGCTGAACAGGTTGGTAGCGGTCAGCAGCAAGGTGATGACCAGCGACAGCACCCAGATTTCCAGCTGCGGAACCCAGGAATTGATGATAGTGGCGGCGATGTTGGCCTCGATCGGGATGATCAGCACCCAGAACCACCAGTACAGCCAGCCAATGGTATAGCCGGCCCATTTGCCGATGGCGAGGTCGGCATAGGTGGAAAACGAACCGGTGTCCGGCGAGGCCACCGCCATTTCCGCCAGCATGCGCATTACCAGCACCACCAGGGCACCGGCCAGGATATAGGCGAGGATGGTGGCCGGCCCGGCTTCGGCGATCGCCCGGCCGGAGCCGACGAACAGGCCGGCACCGATCACGCCGGCGATGGACAGCATGGTGACATGCCGTGATTTCAATCCATGACTCAAATTGTTGTTGTGGGTTTGCATGGCGTTACCTTGTTGTTTTTGTCATGCCCACGCAGGGGCCGTCGGCTTGCACGTCACCGACGCAGGCGCGAAAAAGCCCGCCCTGCCCTAGATGGTGAGTAGGGCAGTACGGGTTGAGTAAACGAAACCGCAGGAGGTGCTACGGGTGCTTCAGCCGGCTGCCCGCCGGCGCGGCGCCAGGTCGGCCTTGGGCGCAGCGCTGCCTTGCCGGCTGACTTGCTCACAGACCTTCTCGACGATGTAGGCACCGATCGGAATGGCCGACGTGGCAGCTGGCGACGGCGCATTGCAGACGTTGACGCTGCGCGCAGTGTTGACGAACAGGAAGTCGTCGATCAGCTTGCCGTCACGCGACACGGCCTGGGCACGCACGCCGGCCGGGTAAGGCGTAAGGTCGGCCTTGGTGATGCTCGGGCAGTACTTCTGCACCTGCTTGAGGTAGCCGCCCTTGAACAGCGAGTTCTTCATCTCGATCAGGCCCGGGCGGAAGTTCTTCGCCAGTACCTTGAGAATGCCCGGGGTGGTCAGGGTCTGGAACAGGTCGCCAGGGCTGATGTCGGTCTTGCGATAGCCCTCGCGCTTCATCGCCAGCACGGCGTTGGGGCCGACGGTGACGGTGCCGTCGATCATGCGCGTCAGGTGCACGCCGAGGAACGGCATGGACGGGTCGGGAATCGGGTAGATCAGGTGGTTGACGATCTGGTTGTGCTGCTTGGGCAGCAGGTAGTACTCACCGCGGAACGGGCAGATGACGAAGTCGGTGCGCAGGCCCAGCATGCTCACCACGCGGTCGGCCATCAGGCCCGAACAGGTCACCAGGAAACGGCTGCGCAGCTCGTCGCCATGCGTACGCACGATCACTTCACTGGCCAGTTCCTGCAAGCCGACCACCTCGGCGCCATAACGGATTTCGCCACCGGCACGCTGGAACTCAGCGCCCATTGCCGCCGTCACCTGGGCGTAATTGACGATGCCGCTGGAGGGCACGAAGATGCCGCCCATGCCCACGATGTTCGGCTCGCGCTCGCGCAGCTCGGACGCCGTTAGCCAATAGCGTTCCAGGCCATTGGCCGCGGTGCGCTCCCACAGCGCCTTCATGCGCTGCATTTCCAGTTCGTTGGTGGCTACCAGCAGCTTGCCGCACTCGTCGAAGCGGATGCCGTGCTCGGTGCAGAAGGCCTTGGTGGCCTTGTTGCCTTCCAGGCAGAAGCGCGCCTTGAGACTACCCGGGGTGTAATAGACGCCGGCGTGGATCACGCCGCTGTTGTGGCCGGTCTGGTGGCGGGCCGGGCCGGACTCTTTCTCCAGCAGGAGAATCTTCGCATCCGGGTAGACCTTGATCAGGTGCATGGCCGTGGACATGCCCACAATGCCACCGCCGATGATGATGAAATCGTACACAGCCTTACCTCACACGCAGTCATTGCCTGGCTGGCTCACCAAGGCCCGCAGGGGCCCTGGTGGCATCGTTTGCTACATGGACGCATGGGCGGGCGCCCGCCCCACGCCCTGTCATTATTGCCCGCGCTGGTACAGCGGTTTGGGGAAGGCAAGGTAACCGCGCTGGCGCATCAGCTCGCGGCGCAGGCCTTCGTGTGGCGTGAAACGATCGCGGCCATGCAGCCAGAACAGGTTGTTGATCAGCAGGAAGCTGCCCACGCCCACCGGTACCGAAAGCTTCTTCGCGCTGCCTTCCAGCGATTCGGACAAGGCGTTCAGCCAGATGCCTTCCTCAAAGTTTTCCGGCTGCACGAACTGGTCAATGTAGCGCATGGTCGGGCGGCCTTCAGCATCAGTGTCGAATACCGCGTGGAACACATCCTCGGACACCTTCTTGCTCGGTGGTGCGGTCCAGCGCATCTCGCGACGGGCCAGTGGGTGGCGGAAGAACTCGTCGCACTGCTCCCAGTCGTCCAGGTGCAGCAGCAGCGAGTTGCCGCCTTCCATGTTCTTTTCGTCGATTTTCAGCATCAGCACGTAGTCGGTGATCTGGTTGACGAAGGTGCCGTCGTTGTGCAGCTCCATGACCCTGTGCGGCTGGCGCAGGTAGCTGTCGGAGTTGTCGGTATTGACCACCACGAAGCGGGCATAGAACTGCCCGCTCATGGCGTCGTAGTTGCTGCGCCCGATCAGGTGCGCACAGGCGGTGGTGAACTTGACCATGTCTTCGGCCTGGCTCACGTCATCCAGCCCGACCGGGGTGATCAGCATGCCACCGCTGGCGCGGTTGAGGATGGTGTTGAGCAGCACCGGGCGCAGGGTGCCTTGGCACAGCTGGTCGAGGATCTCACCCACCCGAAAACGCAGGAACGACTTGTACTCCAGCGCCTGCACCGGCCACTGGGCAACGGCCTGGACGAACGCTTCGACCGTTTCGCGGGCAAAGGTGATCTCCAGCAGGCGCGGCGACTGCTTCGAAGGGGCGATGGTGTAACCATGCGGTTCGAGCGGCAGTGGCATCACAAGTTCGTCGATCTGCGTAAATGCGTTCATGGCAAGGTCCTGGCAAAGAAAGTGAATGGCGCCGTCCGGTCATGACCTGGATCAGTGCGGGCGAGAGAAAAATATCGCCACAAACACAAAATGTCTACATTTTTATTTTTCAGCGATGTTTTGCTTGTTTGTCCATTGTTTTTCGCCAGCCGGCGCTTTCGGTATGATCGGCAAAACGGTTTGAGGAAACAGGACCTTGGAAGCGCTCGCCCCCCGACAAAACTCAGCATTCAGCGGGTATGAGAGGCTCAAGAAGGACATCATCCGCGGCGTCTTCAAGCCCGGGGAAAAGCTGTTGATGAGCACCCTGAAGGAACGCTACGACCTGGGCGTCGGCCCGTTGCGCGAAGCGCTGTCGCAACTGGTGGCCGAGCACCTGGTCAACGCGATCAGCCAGAAGGGCTACCGCGTGGCACCCATGTCGCTGGAGGAGATGAACGACATCTACGATGCCCGCGCCAACCTGGAGGCGATGATCATCACCCTGGCCATCGAGCGCGGCGACGATGCCTGGGAAGCGTCGGTATTGGCCCACTCGCATACCCTGGCCAAGGTGATGGAGGTGAAAACCCGCGAGCAGCGCCTGGATGTCTGGGATGAACGGCACAAGGCATTCCACACCGCGATCGCGTCGGGTTGCGGCTCCCGGCATCTGCTACAGGCGCGCACCTACCTGTTCGACCAGGCCGAGCGCTACCGGCACCTGTGGCTGACCCAGACGGTGTTTTCCGAGCAGGCCCTGGAACTCAAGCGCCAGGAACATGCGGCACTGGTCGAAGCGCTTCTCGCCCGGGACGCCAAGCGTGCCAGCGCCATGATGCGTTCGCACCTGATGACCCCGGTGCCGATCATTGCCCAGATCATGCATGCCGAAGGCATCGGCGCACGCTGACCGCTTTGCCCTGGCCTGCGCGGTCCCGTGTAGGAGCGGCCTTGTGTCGCGAAAGGGCTGCGCAGCAGCCCCAGGATTTCAGTGCAAATGCACAAATTGCCGGGGGCTGCTGCGCAGCCCTTTCGCGACACAAGGCCGCTCCTACAAGGGGGTGTCGGCCGGTCGGGTGGCCAGATGAATTTTTCTTAAATCGCCGGTTGGCTATTCTTTGGCACAATCAACTCTCCATCAGATGCCCGGAAACCAGCATGCCTCGCGTACTGACCATCGAAGACGACGCCGTCACCGGCCAGGAAATCGTCGCCGAACTTACCAGCCACGGCCTGGAAGTGGATTGGGCCGACAATGGCCGTGAAGGCCTTTCCAAAGCCATTGCCGGCGGCTACGACCTGATCACCCTCGACCGCATGCTGCCCGAGGTCGACGGGCTGACCATCGTCACGACCCTGCGCAACCTCAAGATCACCACGCCGATCCTGATGATCAGTGCCCTGTCGGATGTCGACGAGCGAGTGCGCGGCCTGCGTGCCGGTGGTGACGACTACCTGACCAAACCGTTCGCCTCCGATGAGATGGCTGCACGGGTCGAGGTCCTGCTGCGCCGCAACAGCGTGCCGGTCACCCAGACCCGCCTGCAGGTAGCCGACCTGCAACTGGACCTGATCAGCCACGAGGCCCGGCGCGGCGATCAGACGCTCAACCTGCTGCCCACCGAGTACAAGCTGCTGGAATACCTCATGCGCCACAGCGGCCAGGTGATCACCCGCATGATGATTTTCGAAGAAGTCTGGGGCTACCACTTCGACCCGGGTACCAACCTGATCGACGTGCACATTGGCCGCCTGCGCAAGAAGATCGACTCACCCGGCCAGTCGCCGCTGATCCGTACGGTACGGGGCTCCGGCTATGCCATTGCTGAACCCGTCTAAAGGCTGGAGCTCCTCGACCAGCCGCCTGCTGGCGCTGTACAGCTTTCTGTTCGTGGCCTGGAGCAGCATCCTCATGGGGGTGCTGTACTTCGAGGTGTCCAGCTACCTGAACAAACTCACCCGTCATTCCATGCTGCAGCGCCAGCACCTGTTCGCCCACATGAGCGGCAAGCAGCTGGATGATGCCCTGGTCGCCAGCCAGGCCCTGGAAGAGCGCAGCTTCGATGCCTATGGCCTGTTCGACAGCCAGCTCAACCCGATTGGCGGGCGCATTCGCGCGCTTCCGCCGGAGTTGCGGCTCGATGGCAAGGTTCATGAACTCAAGCGCTGCCTGGACGCCGACGACCCGCACATGCCGCGTGACAGTTGTGATGCCGTGGCGATCAAGGTGCAGGACGGCCGCTGGCTGGTGCTGGTGCGTGACAACGGCTCGCTGTTCGTGGTTACCCGGATCATCCTGCATGCACTGCTCTGGGGTATCTCGCTGACCCTGATCCCAGGCTTTGCCGGCTGGTACCTGCTGCGCCGCAGGCCGCTCAAGCGCATCCGTGCGATCCAGGCCCAGGCCGAGCTGATCGTCGCCGGCGACCTCACCCACCGCCTGCCGTTGTCGGCCCGGCGTGACGAACTGGACATGCTGGCAGCCATCGTCAATGCCATGCTCGACCGCATCGAGCGATTGATGCACGAGGTCAAGGGTGTGTGCGACAACATCGCCCACGACCTGCGCACCCCACTCACGCGCCTGCGCGCCCAGCTGTACCGCATTCGCCAGCAGAGCGACAGCGACTCCACCCAGGCCGAGGCGCTGGACCAGGCCATCGGCGAAACCGACACCTTGATGGCGCGTTTTCGCGGGCTGTTGCGCATCAGCGAACTGGAAGACCGCCAACGGCGCGCCGGTTTCGTCCAGCTGGACCCACACGCGTTGCTGGTGGAGCTGCATGACTTCTACCTGCCGTTGGCCGAGGATGGCGGTATTCGCCTGGAATTGCAGCAGCCCGCAGAACTGCCGGCACTGCATGGTGACCGCGAGCTGTTGTTCGAAGCCTTGGCTAACCTGGTGGGCAATGCTATCAAGTTCACCCCGGAGGGTGGCCAGGTGCGGATCAGCGCCACGCAGGACGACAATGGCCTGCAGCTGGCCATCGAGGACAGCGGGCCGGGTATTCCCGAAGAAGAACGGGCTGCGGTACTGAAGCGCTTCTATCGCAGCGAAGAAGGCCATCGCCATGCGGGGTTCGGGCTGGGGCTGTCGATCGTTGCGGCGATCGTCGACCTGCACGGGTTCGGGCTGGAAGTGGGGGCAAGCGAGTTGGGTGGGGCCAGGCTGGTTCTGGATTGCCCGCTGGCCGCGTCAGGCAAGTAGACAATGGGGCTGCTCTGCAGCCCATCGCGACACAAGGCCGCTCCTACAGGGGCGACGCAAGCATCCGATGCTGCGCTACTCCTGTAGGAGCGGCCTCGTGTCGCGATGGGCCGCAAAGCGGCCCCGTCTGTACGGATCAGTCAGCCAGACGCCAGGTAGTACTACCCTTGCTGTCCTCCAGCACAACCCCCATGGCGGTCAGCTGGTCGCGAATACGGTCGGATTCGGCCCAGTTCTTGTCCGCACGCGCCTGCAGGCGCGCCTGGATCAAGCCCTCGACCGCAGCAGCATCGACCTTGCCTTCGGCACCGGCACGCAGGAAGTCATCGGCTTCCAGCTGCAGCACACCCAGCACGTCACCGAGCTCGCGCAGGCGACCCGCCAGGCCGGCAGCCGCATCCGGGTCGCTGTCGCGCAGGCGGTTGATCTCGCGCACCAGGTCGAACAGCACGGCGCAGGCTTCGGGGGTGCCGAAGTCGTCGTTCATCGCCACGCTGAAACGCTCGACAAACGCTTCGCCGCCCTTGGCTGCAACCCGCGGCAGGCCACGCAAGGCGTGGTAGAAGCGCTCCAGGGCACCCTTGGCATCGCGCAGGCTGTCTTCCGAGTAGTTGATCGCGCTGCGGTAGTGGCTGGCCACCAGCAGGTAACGCACCACTTCCGGGTGGTACTTTTCGAGCACGTCGCGGATGGTGAAGAAGTTGTTCAACGACTTGGACATCTTCTCGCCGTTGATACGGATCATGCCGCAGTGCATCCAGGCGTTGGCGTACTGCTTGCCGGTGGCCGCCTCGCTCTGGGCGATCTCGTTCTCGTGGTGCGGGAACTCCAGGTCGCTGCCACCGCCGTGAATGTCGAAGCTTTCGCCCAGGCAGCAGGTCGACATCACCGAGCACTCGATGTGCCAGCCCGGACGCCCCGGCCCCCATGGCGATTCCCAGCTCGGCTCGCCCGGCTTGGCGCCTTTCCACAGGACGAAATCCAGCGGGTCCTGCTTGGCTTCATCAACTTCGATGCGCGCACCGATACGCAGGTCTTCGATTTTCTTGCGCGACAGCTTGCCGTAGCCGACGAACTTGCCGACACGGTAGTACACGTCGCCATTGCCCGGGGCGTAGGCGTAGCCCTTGTCGATCAGGGTCTGGATCATCGCGTGCATGCCGGCGATATGGTCGGTGGCACGCGGTTCCTGGTCCGGCGGCAGGATGTTCAGGCGCCGCTCGTCTTCGTGCATCGCGTCGATCATGCGCGCGGTCAGGGCGTCGAAGGTCTCGCCGTTCTCGTTGGCCCGGTTGATGATCTTGTCATCGATGTCGGTGATGTTGCGCACGTAGGTCAGCTCGTAGCCGCTCTTGCGCAGCCAGCGCGTGACCAGGTCGAAGGCCACCATGCTGCGGCCATGGCCCAGGTGGCAGTAGTCGTACACGGTCATGCCGCACACGTACATGCGCACCTTGTTGCCATCCAGCGGCTTGAAGACTTCCTTGGCTTTGCTCAGGGTGTTGTAGATGGTAAGCACGGCGGTTCCTCAGCTGCCCCAGGAGTCACGCAGGGTGACAGTGCGGTTGAACACCGGGCGGCCCGGCTGGCTGTCTTTCAGGTCGGCGCAGAAGTAGCCTTCGCGCTCGAACTGGAAGCGGTCCTCGGGCTGGGCCTGGGCCAGCGATGGCTCGGCACGGCAGCCGCGCAGCACCTGCAGCGAATCCGGGTTGATGTTGTCCAGGAAGCTGCCGCCCTCCTCGGTCTTTTCCGGGTTCGGCGAGCGGAACAGGCGGTCGTACAGGCGCACTTCGCACTCGACGCTGCCCTCGGCCGGCACCCAGTGGATCACGCCCTTGACCTTGCGCCCTTCAGGGTTCTTGCCCAGGGTGTCCGGGTCGTACGAGCAGCGCAGCTCGACGATGTTGCCGTCGGCATCCTTGATGGCCTCGTCGGCGCGGATCACGTAGCTGCCGCGCAGGCGCACTTCGCCGGCCGGTTCCAGGCGCTTGTAGCCCTTCGGCGGCTCTTCCATGAAGTCGTCGCGGTCGATGTACAGCTCGCGGGAGAACGGCAGCACGCGTACGCCCATGTCTTCCTTCGGGTGGCGCGGCAGCTCGAGCTGCTCGACCTGGCCTTGCGGGTAGTTGGTGATGACCACCTTCAGCGGGCGCAGCACGCACATGGCGCGTGGTGCAGTACGGTCCAGGTCGTCACGGATACTGAACTCCAGCATCGACATGTCGACCACGCCGTCGGAGCGGTTGGTGCCGATCATTTCGCAGAAGTTGCGGATCGAGGCCGGGGTGTAGCCACGGCGACGGAAACCGGACAGGGTCGACATGCGTGGGTCGTCCCAGGCTTCGACGTGCTTTTCGTCGACCAGCTGCTTGAGCTTGCGCTTGGAAGTGATGGTGTAGTTCAGGTTCAGGCGGCTGAACTCATACTGGCGCGGGTGGGCCGGCACCGGCAGGTTGTCGAGGAACCAGTCGTACAGCGGACGATGCCCTTCGAATTCCAGGGTGCAGATCGAGTGGGTGATGCCCTCGATGGCGTCCGACTGGCCGTGGGTAAAGTCGTAGTTGGGGTAGATGCACCACTTGTCACCGGTCTGGTGGTGGTGGGCATGGCGGATGCGGTACAGGATCGGGTCGCGCAGGTTCATGTTCGGCGACGCCATGTCGATCTTGGCCCGCAGCACGCGCTCGCCGTCCTTGAACTCACCGGCCTTCATGCGGGCGAACAGGTCAAGGTTCTCCTCCACGCTGCGCTCGCGGAACGGGCTGTTCTTGCCTGGCTCCTTGAGGCTGCCGCGGTATTCCTTGGCCTGCTCGGGGGTAAGGTCGCAGACGTAGGCCTTGCCGCGCTTGATCAGCTCGACCGCCCAGTCGTGCAACTGGTCGAAGTAATCCGAGGCGTAGCGCACATCGCCGGCCCACTCGAAACCCAGCCACTTGACATCGCTCTGGATGGCGTCGATGTATTCCTGGTCTTCCTTGGCCGGGTTGGTATCGTCGAAACGCAGGTGACAGACGCCCCCGAACTCCTTGGCCAGGCCGAAGTTCACGCAGATCGACTTGGCGTGGCCGATGTGCAGGTAACCATTGGGCTCCGGCGGGAAACGGGTGACGATACGGCTGTGCTTGCCCGAGTCCAGGTCGGCCTGGATGATCGGCCGCAGGAAGTTCGCAGGGACAGCGGGGGCGCCTTTGGCAGCGGCGTTGGGCGCGTTGTCGGCAGTGGGCTTGCTCATAGGATCCTTGAATGCACGTGGCCGGCCTGGGTAGGCCGATTGAATCAAAGGGCATATCATAGCCGAAGCAGTCAAGCTGCTGACAGTCGGGCCCGGACAAACAGGCGTGATTTATCACGGCTTTTTGCCGCAGCCTGGCAAAATGGCCAGTGCGCGCCATGTGTCGCGACCGCCTGATCCTGCGTCAGGTGGTAACCCCGCGCCCTGCGCACCCTAATTCCCGATTGCCTTGAAAGAGCGAGTTTCAGCATGTCCAAAGTCAAACTGAGCACCAACCACGGCGACATCGTCCTGCAACTGGACGCCGAAAAAGCGCCGCTGACTACCGAAAACTTCGTTCAGTACGTCAAGGATGGCCACTACAACGGCACCGTGTTCCACCGCGTGATCAAGGGCTTCATGATCCAGGGCGGTGGCTTCGAGCCTGGCATGAGCCAGAAGAAAACCCGCGCCAGCATCCAGAACGAAGCCGACAACGGCCTGAAGAACAAGAAGTACAGCATCGCCATGGCCCGTACCATGGAGCCGCACTCCGCCTCGGCGCAGTTCTTCATCAACGCCGCCGACAACGACTTCCTCAACCACAGCGGCAAGAACGTGCAGGGCTGGGGCTACGCGGTGTTCGGCGAAGTGATCGAAGGCCGTGAAATCGTCGATGCCATCGAGAAGGTCGCGACCGGTTCCAGGGCTGGCCACCAGGACGTGCCAAAAGACGACGTGATCATCGAGAAAGCCGAGATCATTGAGTGATCCTGCTGATCTCCGATCTGCACCTGCAAGAAGAACGCCCGGATATCACCCGGGCGTTTCTGGATTTGCTCGATGGCCGTGCCCGCCACGCCGAGGCCTTGTATATTCTCGGCGACTTCTTCGAAGCGTGGATCGGCGACGATGCCATGACGCCGTTCCAGCAGTCGATCTGCCAGGCCATGCGCCGCTTGAGCGACAGCGGTACGGCCATCTACCTGATGCATGGCAACCGTGATTTCCTGATTGGCCAGGCCTTCTGTGTCGCCGCAGGTTGCACGTTGCTGGCCGATCCCAGCGTCATCGAACTCGGCGGCGAACCGGTGTTGCTGATGCATGGCGACACCTTGTGCACCCGCGACCTGGGCTACATGAAGATGCGCCGCTTGCTGCGCAACCCGCTGAGCCTGTGGATCCTGCGTCACCTGCCGCTGGCGGCGCGCTACAAGCTGGCGCGCAAGC
The DNA here is from genome assembly GCF_016620375.1 of Pseudomonas sp. LAM2023. Lineage (NCBI taxonomy): Bacteria > Pseudomonadati > Pseudomonadota > Gammaproteobacteria > Pseudomonadales > Pseudomonadaceae > Pseudomonas > Pseudomonas sp. LAM2023. The sequence goes on from NZ_JAENHV010000009.1 coordinate 601,642, forward strand.
TGCGCAGCGAAAGCCGCACGCAAACGCGGATGAAGGCCACCGATATCGTCGATGTCACCCCGGAGGAAGTGCCGCAGGTGATGGCCGTGCATGGCGTGCGCACGCTGGTGCATGGCCATACCCACCGGCCGGCAATCCACAAACTGGTGGTCGATGGGCAACCGGCACGGCGCATCGTGCTGGGTGACTGGGACCGCCGGGGCTGGGTGTTGCAGGTTGACGAGCAAGGCTTTCAGCTGGCGCCGTTCGAGTTTTCCTGACGCTGTAGCGCTGGCAAATACTGGCCGCTTCGCGAGTAAATCCGCCCGCACAGGGACTGCACCGCTTGCGGTCATGGTGCAGTGCCTGTGCGAGCGCCTCAAGGCTGGCTGGCCAGCGCGCCCTTGTCCCCCTCGCTGATCACATACTGCCGGTATTCGGGGTCGGCCTGGATTTGTGCCTCGGTAAACGGTAATGGCAGCAGTTGCTTGGCCGAGAAGGCCTTGGTCTGGTCGCCGAAGTGTGCCGAACCGGCTTCGCTGGACTGCGAGAACGCCAGCAACCCGCGCGCCTCCGGCCCCTTGTCGGTAAAGCTGACCAGTTGCAGGTAGCTGGTACCACTGACCACCAGCCGCTTGCCCTGCCCGTGCGGCACGCTGTGGATCGCGTTGTACACGCCCAACGCTTGCGGGCCGCCCGGCACCGGGGTGCCATCGACTGCCTGCTGTACCTGGCCCCAGCGCACCTGCCCTGCCACACCACTCTCATTCACCTGCCTGAGCGACGCCAGCGCCGCCTGGTGCAGCCGTTTGCGCACCGCTGCCTGCTCGACCGCCAGGCCACGCGGGGTGTGCTGTGGGTCGGCCGGGTCGAAGGCCACCCGCCAGCTTTCCGGGTGCTCGGCCAATGCCTCGAACAGGTTGTTGAAGTGCACCAGGCCAATGCCACTGTCGAGGTCGGCCTTGCCGTTCCAGGTCGCCAGGCTGCTGCATACGGCCTGTACCTCGGCAGCGGCGCCCTGGCACCATTGCAGCAGGTCTGGCAGCACCAGGATGGCCAGGTAGACCTCATCGTCGGTGACCATGCGTTGCAAATCGTCGATCGCCAAGCGGGCCTTGCCCTGCAGGCGTTGCAGGGCAAAACGGCCGCGCATGCCCAGCGGCTGGTCACTGCGGCTTACCAGCGGCGAGTAGCCGGTCAGCGGCTGCGCCGGGTTGGTCATCCAGGCCGGGTCATTGGAGTTCTGCACGAAATCCGTGCGCTGCAGGCTCGGCAGCAGGCGTGCCGGGAAGATCCCCGGCTGTGCCGCCTGCGCATCCACTTTCCACGCACACGCACTGCGCGAGCCATCCAGCACTACCAGGCGACCCTCGGCCTGCGAACTGCTGCAGGTGTCCAGCAACGGCTGATCGACATAGGGCACCACCGACTGGTTCAAGTACAAGGCCTGGCCGCCCTGGTCGACCGCCAGCGTGTTGACCCAAGGAATGCCCTGCAACCGTTCGACCGCCCGCTGCAGCGCCGCCACGCTGTCGGCGCGGTTGATCTGGTACCACTGCTGCAATACCCGGGTGTTCTCCAGGTTGGCATCACGCAAGCTGTAGGCCGTGCGGCTGTCCCAGTCCAGGCGCCCGGGCCATTGCACCACCGGGCCGAAACGCGAACTGTAGACCTGGCGTTGTACCTGGCTCAGGCTGCCATCCTCGGCCTTGACTGCAACGCTGATGGTCTGCCGGACCAGCGGCAGCGACTTGCCATCGAGCAGGTAGCGGGTCGGGTCCTTGGGATCGAGTTGCAGGCGGTAGAGGGTAAAGTGCTGCGACGTATCGACAGTGTGCGTCCAGGCCAGGTGCTGGTTGAAACCGATATTGACCACAGGTAGCCCCGGCAATGCTGCCCCCATCACATCGAGCTTGCCGGGGATGGTCAACTGCATCTGGTAGAAGCGCATGCCGCCCATCCACGGGAAGTGCGGGTTGGCCAGCAACAGGCCGCGACCATTGGCCGAACGCCGGGCTCCCAAGGCCACCGCATTGCTACCGCGCTCCAGGGCAAAACGTTCCTGCCGGGCCAGGGCCGAGGCATAGCCGCTAGCGGCCTGCCGGTTGGCCAGACTGGGCGGTTGCGCACCCACCAGGGCTTCGACGAACTGCCCGACACCCCCTTCGGCCAACAGCCGGCGGGTCAGCTTGACCAGGTCTTCGCTACTGATCGGGCGCAGCCACTCGCCATTGCCGCACTCGGCGGGCAACCCTTGGCCACGGCGCTCGGCCAGGGCCCGGTTGTAGCCACTGGCATAACCCGCCAACAGCGCCTGGACCGAGGCCGGTTGCGCCTGCAAGAACGCGTTGATGGCCGAGGGGCTGTTGAGCCAGGTGAAGAACAGGTCACTCGCCAGGTTGTCGCGCTGCTCCAGAGTCTTGCCGTTGGCACCGAAATATCGGGACCGTTCGCCGCTGACGGTCAGCACCTCGTTACCTAGCAGGCACAGATTGTCCTGGGCATAGGCATAGCCGATACCGTAGCCCAGGCCGCGCTCGTCCTTGGCCACGATATGCGGCACGCCGTAGCTGGTGCGGCGAATCTGCGCGCTGGCATCGACTGCGGCGGACTGCGCCGCTGCGCCTGCATTGAAGGCTACCAGAGCGATGGCCAGGCCAGCGCAAGTCATGGGACGGGAAAATGGAAACACGGGCATTCCTCGAATTCGGGGTCATCCCGTGCAGACGAATGGCCAGATGAAAATTTTACCTGTGAGCGGCGGATGAAACGTCTTGAACAAAAACCGGCATTTTTTTGCGAATGGGCTGCAGTTTTTGTCTTCTCATTCGTCCTAGTCATTGAGGCACCCATATTTCGGGTTCGTCGACGAAAAGGAGCATTCACATGTACAACCCGCAATCCTCGATCCAGGCTGGCCACCGCCCGGACAAGGCGCCCCAGGGACAGGACGCCGTGGCCGACGAACGTACCGGCAACGAACAGATCCGCGCGTTGTTGCGCACCTTCGGCCTGCGCACCAGCCTGATCCGCCTCAAGGTGATCGACGCCTTGCACGTCGCCCAGCGTAACGGCCGCAGCATTGGCGTGCGCGGCGTGCATGCGCAACTGCAGCAACTGGATATCCCGCTGTCGTTCCTCAGCGTGCGCGAAGTCCTCAAGCGGCTATGCGCCGAGGGCGTCATCCAACTGGGCAGCGACAAGTGCTACAGCCTCGACCCACAGGCGCGTGCCGTGCTGGAGCAAACGCCTTCGCGTTGAGGGCACGGCCGGCCACAGTTGGCCGGCCCGCACCGGTCAGGGCTTGACCTTGCGCCGCAAGATGCCGTTGATGACCACGACCACCACGGCAATCGCAATCGCCAGCATCTGGAAGGTCTGCTCACTGATCGTACCCTGCTTCTGCAAGTGGGACAGGCCCAGCATCAGGCCCAGTACGACCAGGATGATCAGAAGGGAGTATTTGAGGCGCTGCACATGTGTCATCGAAGGTTCCTTGCAACATCTGGGGCAAATGGCTCGCAACGAGCCGCGGCAATCATACAACGGCCACCGGCCCCGGCGCTGCATTTCCTGCTGGGTGAGGCGGCGGCGGCCTGCAAGCATGGCGCTCCCAAGCTGTCGCCGCCGGAGGCACCATGTACAAACCCCTGCTGTTCGCATCGCTGCTTTTGACCCCCCTTTCCCTTCATGCATTGGACACCCACGAGGCCTCGACCGGGCAATTGCTCGACCTGGGCCGCAACCTGGCCGCCCAGGCTGGGTCCAGCCAGTGGCAGCAACTCTGGCAACGCGTGCGCCAGGCCGGCTACCTGCAGGCAAACGGTGATTCGCTGCATTTCACCGTAGCGCCGGCATTGCTGCCCGAGCTGGCCCGGCAAACCCTGGGCCGGGCAGACCAGGTACAGGCGCTGCAGTACACCCAGGCGCTGTACCGACGCCACTTTGCCGACCAGGTCATCGGCCAGCGCAATGGCCAGCCGCTGCATGCGCTGTGCTTGCTGGTCGATTGGCGCACGCTGCCACAAGGCATGCTTCACAGCCCCGAGGCGTACCTGCGTGGCGCCAGCCTGCTGAGCAGCTATCCGTGCGAGTGAGGGTTACCAGACCCAACAGGCAGGACTGGATGAGGCTCGATGGGAAGCCACCCGCTGCAGCCAGTTGTTGAAGCCATCTCCTACAGCGCCGGATATCGCTGCCTGCAATACCTGTTCTCCGAGGCTACAAGTCCCAACCCCTATGTCGCCTAGCGACCGGCTTTGTCCGTCGCCGAGAATTCAGCCACACCGTCGACATAACGCCGCTGGTGATCGGGTAGTAATCCCATCCATCCCCAAGGAGCGCCACATGGAATTGCCAGACTTGAGCCACATCGATATCAGCCAATTGCCCCATTCGTTGCAGGCACTGATCGACTGCATCGGCATCGACAACGCCTACCAGCTCACCTGTGCCTACGGCGGCAGGCCGAAGTACATCCCCAAGCACCGCGAACGCACCAAGCTCGCCGATGTGCTGCCGGCCGACGCGCTTGATGCACTGATCAAGCGCTTTGCCGGGGTCGCCCTGGAGATCCCCAAGGCTGACCACTTCCTGCGCCAGTTGCGCAACCAGCAAATCCAGAAAGAAAGCGCCAGCGGCTTGTCACGCAGCCTGCTGGCCAACAAATACGGCCTCAGCCTGCGCCAGATCGGCAACATTCGTCGCCAGGAAGCGTGCGCTCGCTGAGGCCCCCCCGTGGCCGGTCGCTAACGATCGCTTGTCACACCCAACCAGAAAGAGAGACCAGTCATGATAGATAACAGCCTCATTGGATCCGTGATCAACTCCTTGCCGATGGATCGCATGATTGCCGGCCCGCTGCAAGCGATGGTCCAGGCCCAGGTCACCGCAAGCAAGTCATACGCCGACTTCCTGATGCAAGTCTGCATACAGGACGGCAAGGCGGTCGCCATCCAGTTCGACTACGACGAAACCATCGTCGACGAACAAGGTGAATACAAGGGCGTGGTCAGCAAGACCATGAAAGTGCCGCTGCTGGCGGCCATCACCCACCCGAACATTGCCATCGAAGAAGGCAAGGTCGAATTCGAACTGACCATCCAGCAGTCGGCTGAAGACACTTCCAGCAGCGAAAAGAGCGGCACGATGGCCGCCTCGCTGGGCTGGGGTCCGTTCCGACTGAACATGAAAGGCAGCATCAGCCACAAGTCCACGCAAACCCGCAAGACCGATACCCGCGCCCGCTATGCCTTCAACACCACCATCAAGCGCCAGGAACCACCAGAAGCGCTGATGCGGGTAATCGACTTCCTTACCGACGCCGCCACCAAACCGACCGTCGTCAACTCGGCAAAACTGGAAAGCCCCGAGGCAATCTCGAAGGCCGACACGCTAAATAACAAGGGCATCAGCGCTGGAGCCGGTGCTGGTGCTGGTGCTGGTGCTGGTGCTGGAGCCGCAGCTCCTTGAGCCACAGAAACCCGCACCTCCCCCATCCGTGTGGTGGGGGAACTACCTGCCCAGAGGAGCCAAGTGAGTGAGCAAAGTTCCCGCCCCGATGACTTCCATTGACCTGCGTGAAATTACCCGTGGCCTGCAAGAAGCCGCCAGCGCTACCAATAGCCTTATCGCGCAGCAGTACATCAACCTGTTCGACCAGTTCTTCGATTGCGACACCGAAACCTTGGGCGCGCCCATGAAAGCCAAGATGGTCGAGGTAGCCATGGACGGCCAGCACATCATGCGCGTGCCGCTGTTCGCGCTGGTCTCGCCCAAGGGCCTGGCCCTGGAGCGTATGCAGGTCGACCTGTCGGTCCGGGTCAAAGGCACCGAAGCCCAACAGGCACTGCTGACCGCTGGCGAACACAATGCGGCGAGCTTCAAGGTCACGATCGGTGGCCAGAGCCGTCAAGGCGAAAGCCGTGACCCCGACGAAGTGCAGATCCGCATGCAGTTCCAGGCCAGCGAACCACCTGAAGCACTCAGCCGGCTGATCGAGCAGTACACCAACCTGATCATTCCGGTACGTGCCCCCAGTCCGCCACCCTCGCCCGATACCAACGAGTTCATCGAGGCGGCCACCGTCCGTTGACCGCCGCCCCTTGCGCGGCTCAGAAGTCGCGCTTGTAGAAGATGTCCAGGGAACTGGCCAGCCCACTGGCAGCTTCGAGGTAGACCTTCTTGCTCAGCTTGTAGCGCAACGCAATGGTGTTGGCGGGCTCGAATACCCCTACCCCATAGCGCAGGCTCAGCTTCTCGGTGAGATTGCCGCTGGCGACCACGCTGGTGGTGGTGCCGGAACCTTCCGTGTCCAGCTGGAAATCATCGATCCCCAAACTCGAAGCCAGGCTGCCGGTGATGCCGGCGCTACCGGCCAGGCCCAGGCCCAAAGCCGCCTCGGCAAGCATGTTGCTGTCTTCGCCGGAAGCGCCCAGTGGCCGTCCCAGCACCAGGTATGACAATGCCTGTTCCTGGCTCATGGCCGGCTCCGAGAACACCTTGGTAGTGGGTTGCTCTGCACTGCCGGTGAGGCGGATACCGGCGATCACGTCGTCAACCTTGCGGATTGCTTCGATGTCCAGGTACGGCTGGTCGATCGGCCCGGCAAACAGTAGCCGCGCGCGGCGAATGGTCAGGCGCTGGCCATAGGCACGGTAGCGGCCATCGGCCAGGCTCAGTTCGCCACGGGTATCAAGGTTGTCGCCGATGTGTACATGGCCGAGCAGGTTGGCCTTCAGCCCAAAGCCGCTGAACGACAGCTTTTCGCGCCCCACTTCGACGTCGATGTCCATGGCCATCGCCATGGGCGCTGTGCCCTCCTCGGTCTGGTGGCCGACGATCACCGTGTCATCCGACACTTTGACCGTGGACGGCGGCAGCTCACGCACGGTGATCGTGCCTTTGGGTACCTGAACCTTGCCGGTAACCGCCAGCTTGTCGTCGATCAGGCGCAGGGTGAGGTCCGGGGCGACCTCCAGCGTTGCATAGGGTTCCACGGTAACCGGCAACTGCTGGCCTTGCAGGCGCAGGTCCATGCCCAGTGCCTGGCCCCAGGTGAGGTTGCCACGCAACTGGCCACGCCCCGCCTCGCCACTGCGCCAGTCACCTTCGAGCTGTACCTGCTCACCGGCTATCAACGCCTGCAACGACAGGTTCTCGAAGCTGACCGGCAATTCGGCACCACTGACCTCGCCGCCGCGCAGCATCAGGTTGCCGTTGACCTGCGGCGCCAACAGGGTGCCCGACAGCCGCCCGCTGCCATTGAGCTGCCCGGCCAGGCGCTCGACCATCGGCAGGAACGGCCGCGCCACTGACAGATCGACACCGGCCAGGTGGAAATTCCCTGACAACGGCTTGCTCCTGCCCAGCGGGTCGAGGCGGGTATTGACGTTCAGCTCACCCAGGCGCTGGCCACGGAACACCAGGCGGGTATCGATACGCCGCGGCGCCAGCGTGCTGTCCAGGCGCAGGGCCTGGTAGGGGAAATCGACCCAGCGCTCCTTGTCACGCACGCGCAGGGTACCGCCACTGGCGTCGACGACGATGCTGCCCTTGGGGCCGCTGGCCGGAATATCCAGATTGATGTCGGCGTTGAGCAGGCCCTGCCAGGCGAAGTCTTTCGGTAACCACTGGGCCAGGCTGTCCAGCGGGAACCGCTTGAGGTGGTAGCGCAAGCGTGGCTCGGGGGCCAGGCGCTGATCGTCGCCGCACAGGCTGGCCTGGCCGGAGCGCCAGCAATGGGCGCCGAAGTCCAGCTGGCCGCTGGCCAGCCGCTGCAGGCGCGCCGGTGCCTGCAACTGCCAGTCCTGGCCACCGGCCTGGACCCGCCCGCTGGCCAGGCGCCCACGCCAGTCGCCCTTGTTCAGCTGGCCATCCAGGCCCAGGTCGAGCTTCAGTTGCGGGCCGTCCAGCGCCACGGTCAGGGCTTGCTGGCGAATGTCGCCCTTGCCGTTGGCCTGCAGGTCACCCAATGCCGTGTCACCCAGGTGGATGCCGCTGGCCTTGAGCGCGACCACGCCGCGCTGGGCGTTGTCCAGGCGGGCATCCAGGCCCAGCTGCTGCAGGCGGTTGTCGGCCAGGGCCAACCGTTGGCCTTGCACGGCCAGGGTACCTTGCGGGGCCTGCAAGGTACCGGCGACGTCCAGCCGGCCCTTGACCTGGCCCTGCAGCCTTGGCCACAACTGGCCCAGCCGCGGCAGGTCGAGGTCAATCCGCCCGGCCAGGCGCTGCTGCAGGCTGCCACTGCCATTGATCCGGTTATCACCCAGTTGCACGGCCAAGGCGGCCAGCGTCCAACGCTCCCCTGCCCCTTGGGCGTCGACCTTGAGCACTGCCGGCTGGCCGCGCAGACGGCCCTTCAGGTCAAGCTGAGCCTCCAGGCTCAGCGCATCACCTTTGAGCTCGCCCTTGCTGCGCAGCGGCCCGGCCAAGGCGCCTGGCAGCTCGGCCAGCCAATAAGCTGGGTCGAGCGCCGAAAGCTGCAGGGCAACGTCCCATGCCAGGTGCTCGGCAAAACCCACGGCGACGCTGCCTTCAGCCTTGCCTTGCCCGGCGCTAAGCGCCAACTGCGGCAGCTTGACCTGGCTCAGGTCCCCTTGGAACGGGCTGGCCAGGCTGAACGGCCCGGCCGGGCCGTCCAGGTCGCCATTGAAAGTACCTTGGTAATTGCCATCGCGGTAATGCACCTGGGCACTGAAGCGCTTGAGCGTGACCTGAGGCGGCGTTTCCAGCGGGTACAGGCGCAGCCACGGGAAGTCCTGCCAGTCCAGTTGCGCGTCGCTGACCAGGCCCTGCTGCCAGTCGGCGCTGGCCTGCAGCTTGACGCGCTGGCTGTCGCTGGCGCTCAGGTCCAGAGCATCCAGCCTGGCCCCTTTGCTGTCGACCACGCCAGACAACAGCAAGGCCACTGGCGACTGCTCGGCGGGCAGGCTGGCAGAGCCCGACACCTTGTAACCCGTGAGCAGGTTGCCCTTGGCATCGAGGCTGAGCTGGTTGAACTGCAAGGTGTCGGGTAGCGCACCGGCTGGCTTGAATGCCTCGGAGCGAATCTGCAAGGTTGCCGGCAGATGCTCGGCCAGCGCCTGCAGTTGGCCGTTCAATGTGGCGTCGAGGTAACCGCTGCTGCTACCGGTGAGCGCCAAGGTGCTCTGCAAACCGCCGCTGGCGCTCAACGCCAGCTGCCAGGGCTTGCCGTCTAGCGCAGGCAGCTGCACCTGTGCCTGGAGTTGCACCGGCCAGTCACCCTCGGGCTGCAGGTTACCCTGCAGCTTCAACTGCAGCTCGTCGCGCTGCAGCTGCAGGCTGTCGATGCGCATCCCGCTGCTGGTCCAGTGCGCTGCCAGTTGCACGTCGCCAAGCAGGTCGCTGCCGTCCAGGCGCAACTGGCCAACCTTGACTTCCCCCAACTCGACAGCCACCGGCAAGCGCAAGGCCGGCAACTGCAGCGGGCCGCTCTCGGCCGGCTCGGCACCGGGTGCAAAGGCCATGTCAATGCGTTGTGCCTGCAACTGGCCGATGCACAAGGTGGCTCGCAGCAGGCAGGCAGGCGACCAGGCCAGCAACGCTGCCTGCACTTCGACCTTGCTGTCACCGTCGGCCCAGACCAACTGGCTGGCTTGCCAGCGACCGGCCAGACGGCCCTGGAAGTCAGTCACTTCAAGCCCTGGCACCTGGCCCAGCACCCAGCGGCTGCCAGCCTCGGTCCCCAACAGCAGGCCCACTGCAATGCCCAGGCTCGCAATTACCCCGAGCAGGCCGATAAGCAGATACTTAATTACACGTTTCACAGCTCGGGCCCCATGGAAAAGTGCAGGCGAATGCCGCCGTCGTCATCCAGCGCCCTGGCCAGGTCCAGGCGCAACGGCCCGACCGGCGATACCCAGCGCACACCAAAGCCGACGCCGGTCTTCAGGCTCGGCAGCTCAAGGTCGTTGAACGAGTTGCCCTGGTCGACGAAGGTCGCCAGGCGCCACTTTTCGGTCAGCGAATACTGGTACTCGACGCTGCCGGCTACCAGGTAGCGCCCACCAATGCGGTCGCCGTCGCTGTTTTTAGGCGACAGGGTCTGGTAGTCGTAGCCGCGCACGCTCTGGTCGCCACCGGCGAAAAAGCGTAGTGACGGCGGCACGTTGTTCTTGAAACCATTGGTTGCACTGCCCCCGAACTGCACCCGGCCGAGCAGCCGGTGGTTGTGACCAAGGGTGGTCAGGCCCTTGAGCAGCACGTTGCCATGCAGCAGGTTGGTATCCGAAACCAACCCTTCCTTGGCGGCCTGCACATCGAACTGCAGGCGGTAGCCGTTGTGCGGGTCGATGCGGTTGTCACTGCGCAAGAAGGAAAAGCTCACGCCCGGCATCAGCAGGTTGCTCAACCCGGAATCGTCGCCCAGGCGATACTCCTCGCGCTGGTATTTGAGCGAGATTACCCGCTGCCAGCCGCTGGGCAGCTTGCTGTGCCACTCGGGGCCGACCGTCAGCAGTTTACTGAGCGTATCGGTGCCGGCGATTTCCTCGTTCTGGTAGCCGCCGGCAAAGCGCAGCTTGTCGGTCAGCGGCGGGTCGAGCGGGATGTCGTACCACAGGCCGACGTTCTGCCGAGGGGCCGACAGTTCGGTTTCCCAGCCATAGCTGTGGCCTTGCGGGTTGACCCAGTGGCGGGTCCAGTTGGCCTTGCCACGAGGGCCAACGTCGGTCGAGAAACCCAGGCCCAGGCCCAGGGTGCGCGGTTTGCGTGTCTGCAGGTGGACATCCACCGGGACTTCCTCTCCGACGGCCGCGGTGGGCGCCGCATCCACCCGCACACCTTCGAAGTAGCCGCTCGACTGCAGGTCGTTGTTCAGTTCGGCGACCAGCTCGGAGTCGTAGGGTGTACCTGGCTTGAACGAGACCATGCGCTGCAGCAGGTCATCGTCCAGCGGGGTGTCGCCGCCAAAGGTGACGGCGCCCAGGCGGTAGCGTGGGCCGCTCTGGTAGACCAGTTCGATGTCGGCCACGCCAGCCTGGGGGTCGACCGCCAGGCGCTGGCGGCTGAAGCGCCCACTGAAGAAGCCATAGCGCGACGCCTGGTTTTGGATCAGCCGTTTGGCATCTTCGTAATGGCCATGGTTGAGTTGTTCCCCTGCCCGTAGCGCCTTGCTGTCGGGCACGCGAAAAGCCTTCAGCTCGCTGGCCGGGCCTTCGATGCGCACGGTCACGTTGCGCAGGCGAATCGGCTCGCCCGGGTCGATGCTGATGATCAGTTGCGGGGAACGGTCAGCCGCGCCGGCAGGCTTGACCTCGGTATCGATCTGGGCCTGATAGTAGCCAAGTGCCTGTGCGGCTTTGCGCGCCTGCTCCTGGGCGCCGCGACTGAAACGCAGCAGCGCTTCTTCATCGCGGTCGCCAAGGGTACCGATGTAGCCTTCGACATTGGCCTTGAGCGCTTTGTTGGCCGGTTTTACCTTCACCAGCAACTCGCTCTGGCCCCATGCTGCGAAACTGGCGGCCCAGATAACCAGGCCCCAGGTCAATCTTCCTGAATACGTCATGCGGCGCATGCTACCAGAGCCGCGCGCTCAAGTGAGCCGCTGCGCTGCCCGCTCAGGCGAAAGCAGAATCGGAAGAGACCGGGTTGGGATGAAAGAACACCCTCTCTCGGATTGGCCCTACAGCCACCTCTCCAATTTCTTCATAGCCCTGGCGCTGGTAGAACGCCAGGTAGTGCTCGTTGCCGGTGTCCAGCACCACGCCCTGGGTGCTGGCGTCCGCAGCGCACCAGTCGTGCACGGCTTGCAACAATTGCTCGCCATACTGCTTGCCCTGAAACTGCGGGTGCACCCCCAGCAGCGGCAGTACGTGGACCTTATCGGTGGGCAGGCAGCTGGCCAGGGCCGCCTGGTAGTCCATGTAGCGGCGGGTGCAGCGCAGGCCGGTGCCCAGCATCATGCGCAGGCGCCAGGCCCAGCTGTCGGCCACGCCCAACCGCCGTAGCGGCGGCACGATCAGGGCCAGGGCGATCAGGCGGTCCTCCAGCAGCAGGCCGATGGCCGGCAGTTGCAGGTAGAAGTGCTGGCGCACCCACTCGCGCACCATCACCCGCAGGCGCCGCTCATACCCCGGGCGCTGGGCCTCGAAGATATAGGCGAAGGTCGGTTCGTGGCGATAGGCGTTGTACAACAGTGAACGCGCTTCACGGCTGTAGCCGTCGTCGAGCAGGCAGACACGCGCCGGAGCGGCAGTGGTTTCGGGCATTGCGGGCAAACCTCCTGGAATGGGCAGACAGTGCCTTGGAGGTGCCTCAGCGTGCATCGTTCACCCCCTGCAAAGCACGTTAGCAGCCGCCCCGCGAAGCCGCCATGCTGGTGGTGGCAGGCGATGTCGGCTAGCATCGCGGCTTTTACCGGGATTGTCTTTCCATGAAGATCGTCTGTTTCAACATCAACGGCCTGCGAGCCCGCCCGCACCAGCTGGCGGCGCTGATCGAAAAGCACCAGCCGGACGTGATCGGCCTGCAGGAAACCAAGGTCAGCGACGATCAGTTCCCGCAGGCCGACGTACAGGCACTGGGTTACCACGTGCATTACCACGGCCAGAAAGGCCATTATGGCGTCGCACTGCTGTCGCGCCAGGCGCCGCTGAGCCTGCACAAGGGCTTTGCCACCGATGAGGAAGACGCCCAGCGCCGCTTCATCTGGGGCACCTTCGCCGATGCCGACGGCAACCCGATCACCATCATGAACGGCTACTTTCCCCAAGGCGAGAGCCGCGACCACCCCACCAAGTTCCCGGCCAAGCAGCGCTTCTACGGTGACCTGCAGGCACTGCTCGAAGGCCAGTTCCGCAACGACCAGCCACTGCTGGTGATGGGCGACATGAATATCTCGCCGCAGGACTGCGACATCGGCATCGGCCCGGACAATGCCAAGCGCTGGCTCAAGACCGGCAAATGCAGCTTCCTGCCGGAGGAGCGGGAGTGGCTTGAGCGCCTGAAGGGCTGGGGCCTGGTCGACAGCTTCCGCCACCTGCACCCGGACGTGGCCGACCGCTTCAGCTGGTTCGACTACCGCAGCCGTGGTTTCGAGGACGAACCCAAGCGCGGCCTGCGCATCGACCTGATCATGGCGTCGCAGCACCTGGTGCCACGGCTCAAGGCCGCCGGTGTGGACTACGAGCTGCGCGGGATGGAAAAGCCTTCGGACCATGCGCCGATCTGGCTGGAATTGAGCTGATCGCCGGGGCTGCTGCGCAGCCCCCAAGTGGTTGAACCGAATGCGTCAAGGGCAAGCGAGCGCCGAGCTCGATCTGCTCGTTCACAACCCCAAGCGCAACGCCTCCCCCACCCCAGCGCCGCGCACATCGTCCGCGGCGCTGACCAAGGCAAAGTTGTACGCCCCGTGCGACCAGTACCGCGCCTGCAGCTGGCCATCCACCCGCTGCCCATCCGGCATGCGCCGGTACTGCTCGCCCGGTGAACGCAGGAACAGGCTGATGCGCTGCCCCTTGCCATCCTCGAACACCAGTAGCGCCGCCGGCCCTTGCTCATTGCTGAGCAGGCGCGCGCCCAGCGGTTTGAAACCATACCCTGCCAGGTCCGGCAACTGGCCCACGCGGTTGAAATGCCGGCCCAGCCAGGCGCGCAACTGCGCCGGGTCGCTGGCCTGGATATCCAGCGCCTCGCTGCCGGCAAACAGGCGGTGCGCCTGCACCGCATCGGCCATCGGCAGCATCGCCTGCGCCAGGGTCGCCTCGCGCACCTGCCAACCGCCCAGCCCGCCCACCCCCAGTGCCAGCAACAGCACCGCCGCCGTGGCCCAGTGGCGCTGACGGCGCTGGCGTACTTGCTGCTGCAACCGGTCCAGGTCCAGTTGCGCCGCCGCAGGCAGGTCGGCAAAGCCGGCCAACGCCGCGCGCAAGCGGCGGGCATCGGCACGCCAGCCCTCGACCTTGGCCGCTGCCTGCGGGTTGGCCGCCAGCCAGGCCTGCACTTCGGCGCGGCGCGCAGGCTCCAGGCGCTCATCGACATAAGCGTGCAATTCGTCTTCGCTGGGGATCAGGCGCGTCATTTCAGTCTCCGCAAGGCTGGTGGCTGGTGGTCACCCTCGGTCAGTTGGCGCAAGGCATTGCGTGCGCGCGACAGGCGCGACATCACGGTGCCGATGGGGATGCCAAGCGCCTCGGCGGCCTCCTTGTAGCTCAGGCCTTCGACAGTCACCAGCAGCAGCAAGGCACGCTGCTCCGCCGTCAACCGGGCAAACGCCTGCAGGTCGGCCTGGGCCTGGACGATGGCCTCGAGGTTGTCGCCAACCGGCTCTTCATCACGTTCGCCCCGGCCAAACCAGGACAGCCAGCGTGCATGCAGGCGCTCGCGACGTTTACCGTCGAGAAACAGCCGATAAAGAATGGTGAACAGCCAGGCGCGCAGCGCATCGGCGTCACGCTGTTGACCGCGCCGGCTCAGGGCCCGCTCGACCGTGGCCTGCACCAGGTCATCGGCGCTGCCCGGCTCGCGGGTCAGCCACACGGCAAAGCGGCGCAGGCGGGCAAGCAGTTCGCGCCACTGGTGGTCGTCCAGGTCGTGCATGGCAAGGTCCGGCCTCTGGGTTGGTCAGTGTAGGTAGCAGACGCCCGTGCGCAAATTCTATTCCCCTCGAGGGAATAAGTTTTACCCGACGCCGTCGTACCGGCACCTTCACTGAACCGGACCCTGACCATGAAATCACCCCTGCACGGCCAAGCCCTGGCCCTGCGCCTGGCCGCCATCGGCGCCGTGGTGCTGGCCGCCGGCGCCAGCTTTGCCTATGCCGCCGGCTGGCTCAGCCAACCTCGGCTGACCCCGCAACGGATCATCGACACGTTCGAAGCGCAGGCCGGGCATTACCCGGGCTACCGCAAGAACCACGCCAAGGGCCTGTGCGTCAGTGGCTACTTCCAGGCCAGCGGCCAGGCCGCCAGCCTGTCTACAGCGCGCGCGTTCAGCCAGCAACGGGTGCCGGTGACTGGCCGTTTCGCCATCGGCGGTGCCAACCCGTTCGCCCCGGACACCGGCATACCGGTACGCAGCCTGGCCATCCAGCTCAGCACCGACGACGGCCAGGTCTGGCGTACCGGCATGAACAACCCGCCGGTGCTGGCGGTCAGCACACCGCAGGGGTTTTATGAGCAAGTGCTGGCAAGCGCGCCCGACCCGGCCACCGGCAAACCGGACCCAGGCAAACTGCAGGCGTTCTTCGCCGCCCATCCGGAAAGTGCAGCATTTCGCCAATGGGCGGCCAGCTACAAGCCAAGCAACAGCTTTGCCAGCACGCAGTACCACAGCATCAATGCCTTCCGCCTGATCGACAGCGCCGGCACCGCCCACCCGGTACGCTGGCAACTTGAGCCGCACAGCGCGTTTGCCGCGTTGCCTGCCCAGGTCGATGACAAGCAGTACCTGCAACACGACCTGCAGCAGCGCCTGGCCCAGGGCCCATTGCGCTGGACCCTGCGCCTGGTCCTGGCCGACCCGGGCGATGCGCTGGACGACCCTGCCCGCCCCTGGCCCGCCGAACGGCGCAGCGTGGATGCCGGCACCCTGGTACTGGAACAGGTCGATGCCCCCGAACAAGGTGCCTGCCGTGACCTCAACTTCGACCCGCTGATCCTGCCCACAGGTATAGAAGCGTCCAACGACCCGATCCTCGCCGCTCGCTCCTCTGCCTATTCGGAATCCTTCAACCGCCGCAGCCGTGAATCGCTCAGCACTGGAGCCCAGCCATGAGACCCGAAGCCTTCCACCCGCTCGCCCGCCTGTTGCATTGGTTGATGGCGCTACTGATCCTGGCCATGTTGTTCATCGGTGTGAGCATGGTCGTGGACCTGTCGCCACGCCATACCGTGCTGCTCAGCCTGCACAAGGCCACCGGCCTGGCCCTGCTGCTGCTGGTCGTGCTGCGCATCGCGGTACGCCTGGGCGTGCCTCACCCGCCGTTGCCGCACGATCTGCCGGCGCCACAGCGCTGGGCCGCCGCGGCTTCGCATGTGCTGCTCTATGGCCTGATGCTGGGCATGCCACTGTTGGGCTGGGCCATGCTGTCTGCAGGTGGTTACCCACCCCCGCTGGGTTTGCCGGCAATCGCCCCACACGACCTGCAGCTGTATGCCGTGCTGCGCCAGGCCCACGGCTGGGCCGGCTACCTGCTGTTTGCCGCCGTGCTGGTGCACGTGGCCGCAGCATTGATGCATGCGTGGGTGCGCCGTGACGGCGTGTTGCGTAGCATGTGGCCAGGCCCCCTGCGCCGCAACCCGTGACCGCCAGCAGACAGGGCCTTCGACAATCGATGATAATGCCCGCCCACTCGGCTTACTGTTTGCCGTACTGCCCTGGACTGCCTGATGAACCTCGCAAAGGACCCTGCCACTCTGCTGCCTGCCAGCACGCTGGATTTACGCCCGCTGTTGCTGGCCAACATGGCCTGCACCTTGTCGATGATGGCTTTTGTCGCGCTGATCGGCCCGCTTGCCCGCCAGCTTGGCATGGCTACCTGGCAAGCCGGTGCCGCAGTGACCGTGGCGGGTGTGGTCTGGGTGCTGCTGGCACGCCCTTGGGGGCGCGCGGCGGACTGCCTCGGCCGCCGACGTGTGCTGCTGCTGGGCAGTGCCGGCTTCACCCTGGGGTACTGGCTGTTGTGCCTGTTCGTCGAAGGCGCTCTGCGCTGGCTGCCTGGAGCGACCCTGGCGTTCATCGGCCTGACCGTGGCACGCGCTTGCATCGGCGCCTTCTATGCCGCCATCCCGGTGGGCTGCAACGCGCTGATCGCCGACCATGTCGAACCCCAACGCCGGGCCCGCGCCATGGCCGCGCTGGGCGCTGCCAATGCCGTCGGCCTGGTGGTCGGGCCAGCGCTGGCAGCGCTGCTGGCACGGCATAGCCTGAGCCTGCCGTTCCACCTCCTGTCGCTGTTGCCGGCCATTGCCTTTCTGCTTCTGCTGTTGCGCCTCAAACCGCAGGCGCTGGCGCAGCGCCATGCCCCCAGCCCGGTGCGGCTGACCGACCCGCGCCTGCGCCGGCCGCTGCTGGTGGCATTCTGCGCCATGCTCAGTGTCACGGTATCGCAGATCATCGTTGGTTTCTTCGCCCTCGACCGCCTGCACCTGGGCCCGACCGAAGCCGCCCAGGCTGCCGGGATTGCCCTGACCACGGTGGGCGTGGCGCTGATCCTGGCACAGGTGTTGTTGCGCCAGCTGGAATGGCCGCCGCTGAAAATGATCCGGGTCGGTGCCACGCTGTCGGCCCTGGGCTTTGCCTGCGGCGCGCTGGCAACCACCGCGCCGTGGCTGTGGGCCTGCTACTTTGTCGCGGCAGCGGGCATGGGCTTCGTGTTCCCGGCATTTTCCGCGCTGGCGGCAAACGCCATGCACGCCTCGGAACAAGGCGCCACAGCCGGTTCCATCGGCGCGGCGCAGGGCATGGGCGCGGTGGTCGGGCCGCTGGCAGGCACCCTGGTGTATGCGCTGGATCCACGCTTGCCGTTCCTCGCCGTTGCGGCCCTGTTGCTATTGGTCGGGCTGTGGCCGATGCCCCGCGAACAAAGGGCCTGACAAGCACAGCGCGCAAGCGAGCAGAGTGTGTTTTAATGCGCATCGCTCATTATTTTTGACACCTCTTGATAACAAGGCGGCTATGGACACGGGGACGCGACTCAAACTGGTGCGTGAACGCAACAACCTCTCCCAACGGGAACTGGCCCGCCGCAGCGGGCTGACCAATTCGACGATCTCGCAGATCGAACAGAATCGCGTCAGCCCTTCGGTCAGCTCCCTGAAAAAACTGCTCGAAGGCATTCCCATGAGCCTGGCGGAGTTCTTCAGCTTCGACGAACCGGTGCGCGAAGAACGCTACGTATTCCGTGCTGGCGAACAGCCAGACCTGGGGCGCAACGGCCTGCGCATGCTGCTGGTCGGTGCCAGTGTCGAAGGCCGGCAGATGCGTATGCTGCGCGAGCTGTATGCACCGGGCGCTGACTCGGGCGAGCCGATCGTGCATGCCGAGGGTGAAGAGTGTGGCCTGGTCACCCGCGGCACTGTCGAGTTGTGGGTCGATGGGCAGGTCAGCGTGCTCAACTCGGGCGATGGCTACTACATTCCCACCACCTTGCCGCACAGTTTCAAGAATATCGGCCCGGACGAGGCCGAGATCATCAGCGCCAACACCCCGGCGAATTTCTGACCTTGCTGAACAGGCCCTGAATGAAGCGGATCACTATGCTGCTGGGGCTGATGCTGGGGCTGGCCCAGCCTGCGCTGGCCGGCCAGGCTTGCCCGCCCGGGCAGTATCAGGTCTGCCTGATGGGCTGCTTCTGCGCCCCAATCGACCCCGGCCAGGCCGGGCAGATCCTCAAGGATGTGGAGAGCGTGGCCTCGTCCAGCCTGACCTACGCCTTGCAGCAAGCCCGTGACGAGGCCACCGCCAACGGCGTGCAACCGATCCCGTTGCACATCCGCGCGCAGCTCGAACCCTGGTATGACTTTGCCGTGCTCGACGCGGCGCGCTACCGGGTAGGTGACGAGCAGCAAATGAGCGCGGCCAATGCGCTGCTGCAGAACCCTGACGTGAACGCCGTGACGCTGATCGACACGATCATCTTCCGCCGCCCCTCCGATGCCGAGGACAACGTGGCCTTGTGGGCACACGAGCTCAAACATGTGCAGCAGTATCAGCAGCTGGGTGTGGAAGAGTTCGCCCGGCGCTACACGCGCAACTACGACGACCTGGAAGCGCCGGCCTACAAGACCGAGGCTGAAGTGCGCAAGGCGCTGCGCGAGCGTGGTTCAGGGCAGGCCCGGTAAGCCAGCTGCCACCAGGATAGCCCATGATGGGATCGATGCGCTCGAGGTGGGGGCTGGCTTACCGGCGACAG
Organism: Pseudomonas sp. LAM2023; assembly: GCF_016620375.1. Lineage (NCBI taxonomy): Bacteria > Pseudomonadati > Pseudomonadota > Gammaproteobacteria > Pseudomonadales > Pseudomonadaceae > Pseudomonas > Pseudomonas sp. LAM2023. The sequence continues at coordinate 620,495 of NZ_JAENHV010000009.1, forward strand.
GCCCTGTCAGGATGTCGCCGAAGCCTCTCCAGCCGCCTGCTCGCGGCTGGCATAACGTTGCGCCAGCACCGCACAGACCATCAGCTGGATTTGGTGGAACAGCATCAGCGGCAAGATCATCGCGCCGATGCCACTGCCAACGAACAGCACCTGGGCCATCGGTACCCCGGTGGCCAGGCTTTTCTTCGAGCCGGCGAACAGGATGGTGATGCGGTCCTCCAGGGCAAAGCCCAGCAGCTTGCCCAACTGGCGGGTACCAAACAGCACCACCGCCAGCAGGATCGCGCATACGGCAAACAATCCGGCCAAGTGCTGCGGCGATACCGTGTGCCACAAGCCGGTGACCACCGCCTCGCTGAAGGCGGTATACACCACCAGCAGGATCGAGCCCTGGTCCACTACCTTCAACCAGCGTGCATTGCGCTTGACCCAGGCGCCGATCCAGCGCCGCGCGAGCTGCCCGGCCACGAACGGCACCAGCAGCTGCAGGGTGATCTTCAGCACCGCATCCAGGCCTGAGCCGGTATCACCGCTGGCGCCCAGCAGCAGCATGACCAGCAAGGGCGTGAGGAAGATGCCCAGCAGGCTCGATGCCGCCGCGCTGCAGATGGCTGCCGGCACGTTACCGCGTGCCAGCGAAGTGAAGGCAATGGCTGACTGCACGGTGGCCGGCAAGGCACACAGGTACAAGACGCCCAGGTACAGCTCGTTGCCCACCAGCGGTACGAACAGCGGCTTGAACGCCAGGCCCAGCAGCGGGAACAGCACGAAGGTGCAGGCGAACACCAGCCCATGCAGGCGCCAGTGCCCGGCACCGGCGATGATCGCCTCGCGCGACAGTTTGGCCCCATGCAGGAAGAACAGCAGGCCGATGGCCAGGTTGGTCAGCCAGCCGAAATACACCGCGCCGTCGCCCGAGCAGGGCAGCACGGTGGCAATCAGGACCACCCCGAGCAACGCCAGGGTGAAGTTGTCGAACAGCATGCGCAAATACTTCATTACCGTTTCCGTCTTGTCATTGGGCAAGGGCAGACGATAAGGTCTTCGGCTTTTCACCGCTAACGCCGGAACCCCCACCGGTATCGCTCAACGGACACTTCCCGCAAAGGACCCGCCCATGCCCTTCCCCCGCCTGGCCGCAGTTGCAGCCGCCCTCACCCTCGCTCTAGGCCACAGCGCCGCCGAAGCCGATGACCAGCTGCAGGCCAAGGTCGACCGGATCATCCGTCCGCTGATGCAGGAACAAGGCATTTCCGGGATGGCCGTGGCGCTCTATGCCCGCGACCACGCGCACTATTTCAACTACGGCGTGGCGAGCAAGGACGACCCTGTACCGGTCAGCCGCGACACGCTGTTTGAAATCGGTTCGCTGAGCAAGACCTACACCGCTACCCTGGCCGCACTGGCCAGTGCCGAGGGCAAACTGGACCTCGGCGCCCCGGCCAAGCGCTATCACCCTGCGCTGGCCGGGGCGCCTCTCGGCGAGGCAAGCGTGCTGGACCTGGGCACCTATAGCGCCGACTGCCTGCCGTTGCAGTTCCCGGACACGGTGCAGACCGCACAGCAGGTAGTCGATTTCTTCCGTCACTGGCAGCCCCGGGCCAAAGCGGGCACCCAGCGCTGCTATTCCAACCCCAGCCTGGGGCTGTTCGGCGACCTGGCCGCTCGCGCCCAGCATCAACCGTTCTCGGCCCTGATGAGTGAAGGCCTGCTGGCGAAAATGGGCCTGCAGAACACCTACCTGCAGGTCCCGGCCGATGCCCAGGGGCTGTATGCCCAAGGCTACGACGCCAGCGACAGGCCGGTACGGGTCGGCCCCGGTCCCTACGCAGATGAGGCGTACGGCATCAAGACCAGCGCCAGCGACCTGTTGCGCTATGTGCGCCTCTACATGCAACCGGAAGGCCTGCCCCCTGCTCTGCTGCAGGCCACAACCATTACCCGACAGGGCTACTTCCAGGTTGGCGCCATGACCCAGGGCCTGGGTTGGGAGCGTTACCCGTATCCGGTCACGCTGGCTACCCTGGTCGACGGCAACAGCCCGCGACTCATTCGCGAACCGCAGGCAGCCACACGCTTGCAACCTGCCCTGCCCGCGTTGTCGGCGGCCTGGTACAACAAGACCGGCTCGACCAATGGTTTCGGTGCCTACGCCGCGTTCGTGCCCTCCGAGCAACTGGCGATCGTGTTACTGGCCAACCGCAACTACCCCAACGAAGCCCGCGTACGCGCCGCCTTCGAGATCCTTTCAGGACTGTAGCGGCGGCAGCAATTGTCGAACAAAACGACACGATGTAGTGAGAAAAAATATTCACTACAAAATGGTTGACGCCGTTCATCGCCCTTGGGCATGATGAAGCCGTCTCTCTGATCGGGAGCGGTGGCAAGGGTGTTCCAGACGGCCTGCGCGGTAACGCAGGCCGTCCGTGGAGAGGGAAACTGTCCAAAAGGCAGCGTGAGAAAGCCCCTGTTGCGATGCTGCTGTAGCAGCCTTGGTAGTGCGCTACACCGTGGTAGCGCCAACTGTGAAAATCACTACGACTGGGTAATGGGGGCTTTATGATGAACTTGAACAACAATCCGACTATCGACCAATTGGCCCAGCTGTTCGCCATGCGCAAGGACAGCCTTGACGACCACCTGCTGTGGGTCAGCCAAACCGGTGAAGTGCGCCTCGACCGCCTGCCACCGAATACCGTCGAAGATGAATTCGAAGAGCACCTGCCGAGCATGCGTGCCCGCTTCAAGGTCTACCGCCGTGGGCAGGGCTACGTCGGCAAGAAGGCCGCCGCTGACACCGAGTTCGTCGGCCGCGTCCTGCAGACCCTGCAACAAGAATGGCCCGCTGTTCGCGAACAGCAGGCCGTCAAGGTGATCGATTCGATCAATTGAGGATCCGCCTCCTTGAACAAGCCCGGCCCGCAAAGGCCGGGCTTTTTCATGCCTGGCGCCGACGGTGGCGGGCTTCCGGCAAAGGCAAGGCCCCGGTGGCCATCGCCCGCGCACGGTCGACACCCCAGACCAGGGCGCGGGTCATGGTCTCGCCAGGCCGCGCGGGGTAATACTCCTCCAGCAGTGCCCGACCGTCCCCGGCATACAACCCCAGGAACAACTGGGTCGCCCCCAGCCGTGACAGGCGCACCTGCACGTCCAGCGTGGTACCGTCACTGAGCGCTTCATCATGGCTGCGGCTATGCAATTGGGCGTCAGCCCACCGCCAATAAGTCTCTTCCCTGACTCGCATGAGCATTCAATCCTCCGTTGCGCAATGCGGCGTCAGGAAATCACAGTCTTGGCCATCCGGCGAGTGCTACCCGGCAATGCCATGAGGCGGATCAACGAATAGCAACAAAAACCCCGCCGTTCGGCGGGGTCTTGTTGGGGCGGGTCACTTCTTCAGTGGCACCCGCGGCATGAAGCGGCCTTTTTTGCTGCGCTGCAGGTGGGCGGGTTGGAGCTGTTCGGAATCATCCAGCGTCATGTGGGCGAAACCCAGGCGGAATGCCGCCTGGCCGCAACGCACCTGGCTGTTGATCGGGAACGCGTCGTTCAGGTCTTCGAAAAAGGATTCGCTCATGCCCTGTCTCCCTCCAGTGGCGGACGCGCCGGCAACCAGAAGGGTTGCCCAGGTAAACGCGACCAGTGGAAATGAGACTAGCTGGTCATTTGCGGACCGCCCAGACTGAAATGCCGGGCCCGACCAGCGGCTGAACGCGCTACTTCAGGCGCACCGCCGTGCCGGTGGCAAATACCACGACCATGCCGCCCTGTACCGATGGCATGCTGATCTCGAAATCCACCCCCACTACAGCATCGGCTTGCAACTGGCGTGCCCGCGCTTTCAATTCTTCGGTGGCCTGCTCCCGCGCCTCGCGCAGTGCGCTTTCCAGGGTTTGCGAGCGGCCGCCGAAGAAGTCGCGGAAACGTGCAAAGAAATCGCGCACGAAGTTGATACCCTGCACCGATTCGGAGCTGACCACGCCCAGATAGTCGGCAATCGGGCGGCCTTCAAGCTGGCTGGTGGTGGAAATGATCATGGGTGCACTCCATTGGCCTGGCAAAAGAGGCCGATTCTACCAGAGTGCAGCACCGCCGATTCATGCGCTGACCGCGCGCAAGCGCTGGCCGATGCGCGCACCGAACACGTTTACCAGCAACCCTGCCATCACCAGCAAGGCACCCCAACCCTGCGTTACCGTCAGACGCTCGCCCAGCAACAGCGCCGATGAACTCAAGCCGATCACCGGCACCAGCAGCGAGAACGGTGCCACTTTGCCAGCTGGATGACGCGACAGCAGCTTGCTCCACAGGCTGTAGCCCAGCATGGTGGCGACGAACGCCAGGTAGGCCAGGGCCAGCACCGAACTCCAACCGATGTTGGCCAAGGCATGACCAATGCGCTCAGGCCCTTCCAGCCACCAGGACAATACCAGGAACGGCAGCGGCGGAATCAGCCCGCCCCAGATCACCAGCGCCACCAGGTCAACCGAGCCAAAGCGGCGGGTAATGATGTTGCCCAGGCCCCACATGGCGCCGCCGCACAGGGTCAGCACCAGCGCCAGCATCGGTACATGGCCACCGTCTTCGCTGCCGATGAGGGCCAGGCCGCTGGCGGCCACCAATAGCCCGAGCACGCTCGCCAGGCGCAGCCGCTCGCCCAGGAACAGGGCAGCAAAACCCAGCGTGAAGAACGCCTGTGATTGCAGGATCAGCGAAGCCAGCCCTGGTGGCATGCCGCTGTACATGGCCTGGAACAGGAAGGCGAACTGGCCCAGGGAAATGGTCGCACCGTAGGCGATCAGCCAGCGCCAGGGCAACCTGGGCCGCCTGACCAACAGGATGGCCGGAAACGCCACCAGCAAGAAGCGCAATGCCCCCAGCAACATCGGCGGCAAGCCATCGAGGCCAACCTTGATGACCACGAAGTTGACTCCCCAGGCGACGATCACCACCAGGGCGATCAGCAGGTCCTTGAGCGGCATTGCAGCATCCTTCTTCCAGGCTTTTTAGACATATTTCGTTACAGCATAAGGCTATTCCTTCACTGGGGACCGGCACAGTTGCAGCCCATCATTGCGCAACAGTGCCACTGTTCCATTCGCGACACCCTCGCTTGACCCTGCTTGTATATACATGCTCACATGACGCCAACGTCATCCGCCCCGTGCCCCATCGATGACTGACTCGCTTACACAAATACAATGAAGCGGAGCCACCGAATGACCAGCAAACCCGTATTCGAGCGGCGCTCGATCGACTACATCCCCGAAACTGAACGCCATGGGCGCGTGTACAGCCAGTTCACCCTGTGGCTCGGCGCCAACCTGCAGATCACTGCGATCGTGACCGGCGCGCTGGCCGTGGTGCTCGGTGGCGATGTGTTCTGGTCATTGATTGGCCTGTTGCTCGGCCAATTGATCGGTGGCGCGGTAATGGCCCTGCATGCAGCCCAGGGCCCACGCCTCGGGCTGCCGCAGATGATTTCCAGCCGCGTGCAGTTCGGGGTCTATGGCGCAGCCATACCGATGGTGCTGGTGTGCCTGATGTACCTGGGCTTTACCGCTACCGGCACGGTACTCTCCGGGCAGGCAATCGGCCAACTGTTGGACGTCAGCGACAGCGCCGGCATCCTGATTTTCGCCAGCGTCATCGTTCTCGCCACCTTGGCCGGCTACCGGGTGATCCACTGGATCGGGCGAGTCGCCAGCGTGCTGGGGATCATTGCCTTCGTCTACCTGTTCAGCCGCATCCTGATGCTGGCCGACATCGGGCAACTACTGGACAACCGCCACTTCAGCTGGGCATCGTTCATGCTCGCGGTGTCACTTGCGGCGTCCTGGCAGATCGCCTTCGGCCCTTATGTCGCCGACTATTCGCGCTACCTGCCAAGCAGCACCTCGCCAGGCAAGACTTTCCTCGCTGCCGGGTTGGGCTCGGTGATCGGCGCGCAAGCATCAATGGTGCTCGGGGTATTTGCCGTGGCTATCGCCGGTGGCCAGTTCGCCGGCCATGAAGTGGCATACATCGTTGGCCTGGGCGGTGCCGGCAGCAGCGCAGCGCTGCTGTATTTCTGCATCGCCTTCGGCAAGGTGACCATCTCGACGCTGAATTCCTATGGCAGCTTCATGTGCATTGCCACCATCATCAGTGGCTTTCGCGGCCACCTGGCGATCAGTCGGCTACAGCGCCTGCTGTTCGTCCTGGCAATCGTCGGCGCCGCGACCCTGGTGGCCCTGCTTGGCCAGCATTCGTTTCTCAGCGCGTTCAAGTCGTTCATCCTGTTCCTGCTGACGTTCTTCGTGCCGTGGAGCGCGGTCAACCTGGTCGACTACTACTTCATCACCAAGGAACGTTACGACATCCCTGCCCTCGCCGACCCACAGGGCCGCTATGGCCGCTGGAACTGGCCGGGGATCATCGTCTACAGCGTCGGCGTGCTGGTCCAGATGCCGTTCATCGACACCAAGCTGTACACGGGGCCGATGGTCGAGCACCTGGGCGGTGTGGATGTATCGTGGCTGATCGGCCTGGTAGTACCGAGCGTGCTGTACTACCTGGCGGCACGCCAGCGGGCCCACCACGCGCCCGTGTCGATGATCGTGCCTGAGAGTCACTGAGCCGCGCAGAAACGCGCCTGTATCAACCGACAGGCCGACGCGGTTATGCAGCGAAGAGCCGCAAGACGGCCCCAGTTTCAGCGTTATCGCCGAGACCTCCGGGGTCGCCTTGCGGCTCTTTCGCGACACAAGGCCGCTGTTACAGCGTCAGCGTTTGGTACCTGACTCAGGCAGCCGCAAACAGTTCGTTGGCAATTTGCGCCTGGGCAGCGTCGATCGCCTGGCTGCGCTGCTCAGGGCCGTAGGCCAGGCCATGGGCGCGGACGATTTCCAGGTCGGTGATGCCGATGAAGCCCAGGAACACCTTGAGGAAGTCCTCATGCCCGGCACCGCTCGGCTGGCCAGCGTGCAGGCCACCGGCGGTGGACACCAGCACGACTTTCTTGTTGCCGCACAGGCCTTCCGGGCCGGCTTCGGTGTAGCGGAAGGTCTTGCCGGCGACGGCAACGCGGTCGATCCAGGCCTTGAGCTGGGTCGGCACGGTGAAGTTGTACATCGGCGCGCCGATCACCACGGCATCCGCCGCCAGGAACTCTTCCAGGGTTTCTGCGCTGAGCTTGGCCTCGAAGGCCTGGGCTGCATCGCGCACGTCTTCCGGGGTGCCCGCCGCTACCAGGGTGGCTGCAGAGAAGTGGGCGATGGCGTCGGCGGCCAGGTCGCGGTACACCACCTCCACGCTCGGGTCGGCAGCTTTCCAGGCTTCGACCACTTCGCGGCTCAGTTGGCGGGAGGCGGAATTGTCGCCCAGGATGCTCGAATCGATGTGCAACAGTTTCATGGGACTCTCCTGTGAATGACGACCGCGACAGTGGGCGATCACGATGGAGAGAATCCTACCGAGGGAGCCAATGGCTGATAAGTCAGCAAAAATGCGTTAGTTTGTCCCACAGATGGAACAGTGAGACATACCCATGCAAGACCTCAACGACCTTTTCTATTTTGCCCGCGTAGTCGAGGCCGGCGGTTTCGCCGCAGCCGGTCGCCAACTGGGCATCCCCAAGTCGCGGCTGTCGCGGCGCATTGCCGAGCTGGAAGAACGCCTGGGCACTCGCCTGCTGCAGCGCACCACGCGGCAACTGAAGCTCACCGCCGTTGGCGAGCGCTACCTGCACCACTGCCAGGCCATGCTGCTTGAGGCCGAAGCCGCCGACGAAGCGGTGGCCAGCATGAGCAGCGAACCGCGTGGGCGCTTGCGGGTGTCCTGCCCGGTGGCGTTGGCCCATGCCTTTCTGCCTGAGGTGATCAGCCGCTTTCTTGAGCAATACCCGCTGGTGCAGCTGGACATGGTGCTGCTCAACCGCCGGGTCGACCTGATTTCGGAAGGCATCGACGTGGCGCTGCGGGTGCGCGACCTGGGCGATGAAGACCCGGCCCTGGTTACCCGGCGCCTGCGCCAGGCGCAGATGCAACTGGTTGCCGCGCCCGGTTTCGCCGACCACATTCGCGACCCCGCCGAACTGGCGTCGTTACCCGTACTGGGCGCTGCCGAAGCGGACCGGCTGGTACACTTCCGGCTGTTCGGCCCTCACGGCAAACAGCAGGAAATCGCCTTGGAACCACGCCTGGCGATCGATGATTTCGTAGTACGTAATGCTGCTGTACGGGCAGGCCTCGGGTTCACCGCGCTGCCCAGCATGTTCTGCGAGGAAGAACTGGCACGCGGCGAACTGGTGCGCCTGCTGCCGGACTGGTCGTTACCGGGTGGCTACCTGCAGGCGGTATATCCGCACCGGCGTGGCGTGCTGCCTGCGGTACGGGTGTGGATCGACCACCTGGCCGCCTCGTTCGAGGCCTGTGGAGAACAGTATGTCTGAACGGCACATGAGCGAAACCGAGGTGGCGGCGTACTGCCTGAGCCTGCCCGGGGCGCGGGAAGACTACAAATGGGGTGGCATCCGGGTGTTCTCGGTGGCGGGCAACAAGATGTTCGCGGTGCTCGACCTGGCGGGCGCTGGCTTGTCGTTCAAGGTCGCCGACGAGCTGTTTCTCGGCTATTGCGATCGCCCGGGGGTGCGGCCTGCGCCGTATCTGGCGCGGGCGCGGTGGATCAGCATGGCGCCGCCCTATCCGATGGGGCGCGACGAGCTGTGTGATTTGCTGCGGCGCTCGCACCAGCTGGTGGTCCAGCGCTTGCCCAAACGACTGCAGGCAGGGCTACTGCTTTGATCTATCTCTGCTGGCCTCTTCGCGGCTTCACCTGTAAGAGCAGGGTTACCGCGAAGAGGGCTGGCACAGCGGCGTATCAGCCAACGGCCAGATAACGCCCGCCAAGCAACAGCCAGTCCGCCCAGAACACCTGGTGCAGCAGCACGATCCCCCAGCACACCAGCTGATACGAGACCTTGCGGGTCTTGTGGCGGAACAGCTGTTGCGCCAGCAGTGCCCCCGGCCAGCCACCCAGCAGCTCACTGGCATGCAGCACCTTTTCTGGCGTACGCCAGGCCTGGGTGCGGGCCTGTTGCTTGTCCTGCCAGTACAGCAGCAGGCTGATCAGGCTCATCGCCGGGTACAACGCCAGTGGCCACCAGGCCTGGTCGACCCAGGCCATGCGCGCCGCGCCGAGGCCCGGCAGCAGGCACAGCAGGCCCAACAACAGCAGCTTCAGGCGCGCGTTGCGTACGCCTTCCAGGCGTACACCCCTGGCCGCCTCAGCCATGTGCGGTGGCCCAGTCAACCCAACCGAACTGCCAGGTCGCCAGGATCAGCAGGCCGAAGGCGATGCGATACCAGGCAAATGCCGCGTAGCTGTGGTTGGCAATGAACTTCAGCAGCGCGCGCACGGCGATCATGGCAAAAATGAACGAGGTCACGAAGCCAAGGGCAAACACCGGCAGGTCGCCGGGCTGGAACAGATCGCGGTACTTGTAGCCCGAATACACCGCTGCGCCCACCATGGTCGGCATCGCCAGGAAAAACGAGAACTCGGTCGCTGCCTTGCGCGACAGGCCGAACAGCAGCCCACCGATAATGGTCGAGCCGGAGCGCGAAGTGCCCGGGATCATCGCCAGGCACTGGATGAAGCCGATCTTCAAGGCATGGCTCCAGCGCATGTCGTCTACATGGTCGACCTCCACGCGATGCTCGCGACGCTCGGCCCAGAGCATGATCACCCCACCCACCACCAGTGCCGCTGCCACGGTAATCGGGTTGAACAGGTAGGCATGGATCAGGTCGGCGAACAGCACGCCCAGTACCACCGCCGGCAGGAACGCCAGCAACAGGTTGCCGGTGAAACGCCGCGCCGTCGGCTGGCTGGCCAGGCCGAAGACCACGTCGAGGATCTTGCTACGAAACTCCCACACCACCGCCAGGATCGCCGCCAGCTGAATGATGATGTTGAAAGCCATGGCCCGTTCGCCAGCAAACCCGATCAGGTCGGCGACGATGATCTGGTGGCCGGTACTGGATATCGGCAGAAACTCCGTCAGCCCTTCGACCACACCCAAGATGATTGCCTGAAAGGCAGTCCAAAAATCCATCATTCCCCCGCTGAGGCGCTGCTCGTTGCAGGCCCCTTGTTCTTGATTTGCTTGAAATTGCCGCGCGCGGCCCGGCTGTTTTACAGCGTCTGTTGGGCGCAATGCCAGCAGAAAAGTTCGCCCCGCCTAAAGGTTTCATCTTGCGCGGCCGACATCCTAGCAGAGCGCCTTTGCAATCGCCTTGTACGACCGCTGCAGACTATCAGTCGCATAGCACTTAGCCATTAGTCGAGTACGGCCATGGCGTAAAGCATGCTTGGATGCACCTGAATAACAAGAACAATGCGGGAGCTGTGGATGAAAACCCTGAGATCGATGTCTATCAGCCGCCGCCTGTGGCTGATCCTGCTGGTCGCGGTGGCCATGCTGCTGGTGCTGGGCCTGCTGATGCTGCGCCAGATCCATGGCGACCTGTACCAGGCCAAAGCGGAAAAGACCCGCCACGTGGTGCAGACTGCCGCCGGTGTACTGGCCTATTACCAAGGCCTGGAGGCAGCCGGCACGCTCAGCCGCGAGGCGGCCCAGCAACAGGCATTGCAAGTGGTGCGCGCGCTGCGCTACGACCATGACGACTACTTCTGGATCAACGACCTGGGGCCGAAGATGATCATGCATCCGGCCAACCCCAAGCTCGACGGCCAGGACCTGTCGGGCATCCGTGACCCCGACGGCTTTGCCTTGTTCAACGAGATGGTCGCACTGGCCCGCAAACAGGATGCCGGGCCGGTCAACTACCGCTGGCCCAAGCCCGGTGCCAGCGAGCCGGTGGCCAAGACGTCGTATATCCAGCTGTTCAAGCCGTGGGGCTGGATCATTGGCTCGGGCGTCTACGTCGATGACGTGCAGGCCGAGTTCAACCGCCAGTTGCGCGACGCCTCGCTGGTCGGCCTGGCCATTGCCGTGCTGATGGCGCTGGTGGTGATGCTGATTGCCCGCAGCATCGCGCGCCCGCTGCAGGAAGCGGTGCAGGCCATGGGCAACATCGCCAGCGGCGAAAGCGACCTGACCCGGCGCCTGGACACCCACGGCCGCGACGAAATCACCCACCTGGGCGAGCACTTCAACCGCTTCAACGGCAAGCTGCAAGGTGTGGTCGGCCAGTTGCAGGGGGCAGCCCATGCTTTGGCCCAGTCGGCCGGGCATGTGGGTGACAATGCCGGCGCCGCGCAGCAGCACAGCGCCCAGCAATCGCTGCAGATGGACCAAGTGGCGACCGCCGTCAACGAGGTCACCTACGCCGTGCAGGACGTGGCCAAGACCGCTGAGCAGGCCGCCGGGGAAATGCGTACAGCGCAGCAGCAGGTGGCGCACGGCCAGCAGGCCATCCACGGCAGCCTGGCGCAGATCGACCAGCTGTCGCTGACCATTGACCAGGCCGTGCAGGTGATCCGTGAGCTGGCCGGGCACAGCACCCGCATCGGTGGCGTGCTGGACGTTATCCGCTCCATCGCCGAACAGACCAACCTGTTGGCGCTGAACGCGGCCATCGAGGCGGCACGGGCCGGCGAGCAAGGCCGTGGCTTTGCCGTGGTCGCCGACGAGGTACGCCTGCTGGCCCAGCGCACGGCGCAGTCGACGGCCGAGATCCACACCATGATCGAGCACCTGCAAAGCCAGTCGGACGCGGCAGTCAAGGCCATCGACACCAGCAGCGAAGCCTCGCGCCAGACGGTCGAACAAGCCCGTGAAGCCGGTGCCAGCCTGGACGCCATCAACCAGGCACTGAACAACCTCACCGCCTTGAACGCCTCGATTGCCAGCGCCACCTTGCAGCAGTCGCATGTAGTCGAGGAGATCAACCGCAACGTGCTGGATACCGCCGGCTTGTCGCAACAGACCGCCGATGCCGCGCGCCAGTCCAGTGAAGCCGGAGTGGCGCTGGGGCGTTTGAGCGAAGAGCTGGAGCAGCTGTTGCGGCAATTCCGGGTTTAAGGTCGAGAACGCCGGGGCTGCTTTGCAGCCCCCGCTTCGCCGACGCCCTACACCTTGTCCTGGCGACCCGCTACAATCGCCGCCCTCTCCGATAATCTTTCCAAGGATCGCCGATGTCCGGCCTTGAACTCATCGCCGCCGTCCTCGGCGTCATCGCTGTCTGGCTCACGGTCAAGCAGAACGCCTGGTGCTGGCCGATCGGCCTGGTCATGGTGCTGATCTATGGCTGGTTGTTCTACGAAGTGAAACTGTATTCGGGCATGCTGCTGCAACTGGCCTACGCCATCCTGCAACTGTACGGCTGGTGGCAATGGAAACGTCCGGGCCATGTTGAAGATGCCCGCCAGGTTTCACGCCTGCAGCGCCCTGCACTGCTCAGCGGCCTGGCCGCCGGAGTACTGCTGAGCGCCACGCTGGGCGCCGCCATGGCCAACTGGACCGACGCCGCCCTGCCCTGGCTGGACGCCAGCCTGACCGGGTTCAGCCTGGTTGCGCAATTGTGGATGGCGCAAAAACGCCTGCAGTGCTGGCCGCTTTGGGTGGTGGTGGACATCATCTACGTCGGCCAGTACCTGCACCAGCAGCTGTACTTCACCGCCGGCTTCTTCGCCGTGCTCACCCTGATCGCCGTGCGCGGCTGGCTGGAATGGCAACGCGACCCGGCACTGGTACAAGCATGACCACGCCGCAGGAAATGAAGGTGCTGGTGCTGTGCGGCCCGGAATCCAGCGGCAAAAGCTGGCTCAGCGGGGTGATCCAGGCGCGTTTCGGCGGCTTGGTGGTGGCCGAATACGTGCGCCACTTCATCGACCAGGAATGCCGCGACACCTGCTATGCCGATATTCCCACCATCGCGCACGGCCAACTGGCCTGGGAAGACAGTGCCCGTGCAAAAGCACCGCCACTGCTGATCCTCGATACCCACCTGTTGAGCAACATGCTGTGGAGCCAGGCGCTGTTCGGTGACTGCCCGCCCTGGTTGGAGCAGGCGTTGCTGGCACGGCATTACCACCTGCACCTGTTGCTTAGCCCGCAAGGGGTGGACTGGGTTGCCGATGGCCAGCGCAGCCAGCCAGAACTGAGCGACCGCCAGCGTTTCTTCGACGACAGCCTGCACTGGTTGCAACGGCATGATCAGGCGTACGAAATAATTGCAGGCGATTGGCCACAACGCCAGTTGCTGGCGCTGCAAACAGTCGCTAGGCTGATTGATAGCGATACGCCAGCCAGTTTCACAGAGTGTTAAATCCTCGACACACTTCGTTGGACCAAAAGCCCCGAAATAGCGGGGCCTTCGCCCTGTTTCGCGGGCACTGTCAACGTGCTGAAACACCCCGGCAAAAATCCCCTTGCCGTCGAAGCCGCCACCGGCTTGACCGGTAACACCCCGCGGCGCCTGTTTCACGGCTGAGACAGAATACGCCGCAGTTTGTCATCCCCTTGCCCTAACCAGTTGATCCACCACGCTTTTTCAAAAGCGGCACACCTTCTGCTGTCCCGTTCGCATCGCTGAACCGGACCAGCGCTCAAAAAAAGGAGCTGCCGTCGTGAGGAAAACTGACAAAGGCTTTCACCATCTGTTGCTGTTCTGCCTGTTCGCTGCATTGAGCCTGACTGCCCAGGCGGACAAAGGCATCATCATCATCACCCGCGACGTGCAGACGCGTAACGCAACGGTCCCGCCGCTGATTCCCGACCCGACTCCCACCACCGTCAATGCCAACCCGTCGGCCCAGGTGCTCAGGCAAACCAACGAGCTGAGTGACGGCGACTTCGCCAGCATCAGCAGTGGCGCGGGGATCAGCAGCATGATCACCCAGCAGACCAACAACCTGGGCGGCAATCTCGGCCAGCAGACACAACTGCCCAACCTTTCCGGCGGACGCGGCACAGGCTCGGGCAACGGCATCTCCAACATGGTCAATTCCAGCGTGCAGCGTGGCCTCGCCCCGCTGCAGATCCTGACTGGCGGGAGCAAGTGAGATGAAGCCCATGCTGCTGATCCTGGCCACCCTGTGCAGTGCCTCGGCCCTCGCCCAATCGCCAGCCCCTGTGCTCGACAATGCCGACATCGACAGTTCCGGCAGCCACTACCAAGGCAACCTCTCGGTCAACCAGGCTGCAGGTGACCAGCAACAGCAGGCGAATGCGCGGGCCATTGCCGTCGGGCCTGCAGCGAACGCCAGCACGCAGATACGGCAACGCCTGGCGACGCCGGCCAATCCTGCGCTGGACGCCCGCGCGCAGATCCAGGGCAATGCCTTCAGCAACGGCAGCGGCGCCCTCGGGGTCAACCAGAGCGCTGGCGCCAATACCCAGCAAGCGAACGCACTGAGCATCAGTATCGGTGCCCAGCCGCAAAGCATCGACGACAGCGTCCTCCTGCAGCAGAACGTGGCGCTGCTCAACAACTCCGGTGCAATTGACACCCCAACAGGCCATCGCCAGGTCACTACCAGTGACCAGGCCTTCACCGGTAGCCGTGGGGTGATCCAGTTGAACCAGAGTGCCGGGGTGGGAAACCGCATGGCCAACACCCTGAGCATCCGGGTCGCGGATTGACCCATTCAGTCAAGAACGACACTTAACCAATAACGTACGGAGAATCACCATGAAACCCTCGATGGCAATCAAGCCTCTGGTTTTCGCAATTGCTGCGGTCATGGCTGTTGCTGTACAAGCTGATCAGAACGACCGGAGTGGCGGGCACCACAATGGTCACCATAATAACGGGCACCACAAGCCTCCTCCCACCAGGATCCCTGTGTTTGCCACGGCCAACGCCATTGACAGCCAGCGCAGTACAGGCAACAAAATCACCAACCAAGGTACCGTCAATGCGGCCGAGATGAGCAGTTCGGCCGCCGGTGCCAGCGGCAACGTGGGTGTCAACGTGGCGGCCGGCAACGGCAACCAGCAGGACAACGCCGCGGCCATTGCCAACGCATCGTCCGAGTCCAGCCTGGACAACAGCTTCGTGTTCGGCACCGCCGAAGCCACCGCTGATGTCCGCCAGTTCAGCAACAACAACCGCGTCGACAACTGGTCCACGCAAAGCTCGGCAATCATGACCGGCTCGGCCGATGGTGCAGAGGGCAACGTCGGCGTCAACATCGCCGGCGGCGACCTGAACCAGCAGAAGAACACCATGGCCATCGCCAATACCGGTGCCCCGCTGGGCAATGCCACGGCCACCGCCTCGGCCGAGCAGAATGGCCCGGGCCTGGTGGTGAACAATAGTGCCGACCGCACCTACCGCGTGGATACGCTGACCATCACCACCAGCAAGAGCGGTTCGAGTTCGCGTGAGGGCACGTTCAACTCGTCCGACGACCGCAGCTCGTCCTCGAGCTTCAGCGTGGCCGGCGCGCAAAGCGCCAGCTCCAGCGGCTCCAATGGCTGGAGTTCCAGCGGGTCGAGCAGCAGCAATGCCAGCGGCTCGCACAGCGCCACGGCCAGCGGTTCCAACAGCTGGAATGCCAGTGGCTCGGTGGCCGGCAACGCCAGTTCGTCCAGCAGCTCCAGCCTGAGTGCCTCCCTGGCTGCCGCTGCCGACGCTACCCGCACCGTGACGACCGATGACGGCCGCCGCGAGCGCACACGCACCGACAGCTTCGATGGCTCGCTCAATGCCTCGCTCAATGTCGACGTCGACCGTTCGCGGGAAAGCGCGTACGACGCATCGTTCGAGAAGGCATTCGACTCGTCGTATGACAAGTCTCGCCAATCGAGCTACGACAAGTCTCGCGACTCCTCGTATGAAAAAGCTCACGAGTCGTCCTATGCCAATGCATCGGAATCGGCGTTTGAAAAGTCTGGCGAGAAATCGTCGCAATCTTCGAACGACGTGGCGAAGAGCTACAGCGAAAGCAGCGCCTACGACTTGAGCAATACCGTGTCCTTCCAAGTGCTGACCCCGACCGGCTGGGCCAACCCTGTGACCAACACTGCGACCCTTAGCGGCTCGGTGAATGGTGGCAGCGGCAACCTGGGCGTGAACGTGGCAGCCGGTGTGGGTAACCAGCAAAGCAACTCGCTGGCGATCTCCAACACCTCGTTCTGATCGCTGTGCTCGAGGCCCCCTGCGGGGGGCCTTTTCACCACAGAAAGGGAAGGCATCCGATCATGCGTATTGTCGCCTTGGCGTGTCTGCTGTGCCTGGCCAGCGTGAATGAGGCTGCGCAAATGCCACTGTCCGTGCTGCCCGGTGGCGCGGTGGTGTTCAAACCCATCCAGAGCGTACGCGAGCGCAAGTTCGCCGACCTGGTGCAACAGAAAACCGACTTCAGCTGCGGCGCCGCTGCACTGGCCACCATCCTGCGCCAGGCCTACTGGCTGGACGTGAACGAGCAACAGATCATCGAAGGCATGCTGGCCCACGCCGACCAGGACCTGGTCCGCACCCAAGGCTTCTCGATGCTGGACATGAAACGCTACGTGGAAAGCCTTGGCATGCGCGCCCGCGGCTACCGGGTGGCGCCCGAGACCCTGCACAGCGTTCGCATCCCGGTGGTGGTGCTGATGGAGGTGCGCGGCTACAAGCACTTCGTGGTCATGCAGAAGGTCGACCGCGGCTGGGTGTACATCGGTGACCCGGTGCTGGGCCACAAGCGCTATAAAATCGACGATTTTCTCAAAGGCTGGAACGGCATCATCTTCGCCGTGATCGGCCAGGGCTACGACAAGCACAACGTCTTGCTCGACCCGCCCCTGCCACTGACCGCCAAGGGTCGGGTGAACGACTTCGCCCCGGTGCAGGACGCAGAGCTGCTGGATTTCGGTTTCATCAAAAGCGACTTCTTCTAACGACGCGTCGAACGATAAGGGGCATGACGCTCCGGGGAGTACCCATGAAGCATCCACTGTGGCTCGCAATGGCCTGCCTGGCAGCCAGCCTGCCAATCCAGGCAGAGACTTTCAGACCCATCGAACTGAAGGACCAGGAACTGGCGAGCTTGCGTGGCCGTTATGTGATGCCGGGGCGAATCGTCAGTTTCGGCATCGTCATGTCCAGCACCTGGCAGAATGCCAAAGGCGATGTGATCGGCGCGACCAGCACCCTGCAGATACAGCAGTCGACCATCAAGCCGCAATTCTATGTCTCGCTGATTGACGAGAAAGGCACCGGCACGGCATCAGCCGGCGCATCTGCACCCGGTACCGGTAGCGTGACCGGCGGCGCCGGGCTCGGCACCACTGAAGGCGTGACCCAGGTGGTCCGCGCAGCTGGCGACAACAACAGCGCCTACAACAACGTCGACATCAACGTGACCAAGGCCAGCCAGGCTCCCACCACACAGCCGCAGGGCCAGGCGCTGGCCGCCGGCCAGACGCTGACGGGCGCGAACGGCGCAGGCGCGCTGAGCGTATCCGCCAGCGGTGTCGGTGTGCAGCTCAATATCGATGCCAGCAACAACCAGGGCAGCAGCGTGCAGCGCCTGGCCCAGGGTGGCCTGATGCAGAACGCCACTCTGCTGGGCAGCGGCAACCGCGTCAATAACATCACCTCGCTCAACGTGGTGATGCGCGAAAGCGTGCCGACAGCGGCTTCGCTGAATGGCAGTCTCGACCAGCTCAAAGGTCTTCGCACATTCGGATATTGATCTACGCTCAGTTTCACAAAAATGAGTCGGTAGGGACGGCAATTCCATGCACCGATCGATAACGCTGAAAGCTGTTGTGTGTTTGGCCAGCTTGGCCCCGGTTACAGTGCTCCATGCAGCCACCGACCCGCAGGTCGAGGCCCTCAAGCAGGAACTGACTGAACTGAAACGCCGCTACGAAGCCCAGCAGCAGGCGCTGATGGTGCTGGAGCAGCGCGTGCGCCAGGTCGAGGAAACCCCTGCCACACCCCCGCCCAAACGCCTGGTCAAATCCCCCGCCGAAGGGGTCAAGGGCGCGCAGACCGTCGCATCCGGTGCGCCGGGTACTACCGGTAGCTCCTATGGCCAGGCGCTGACAGCCGACTCCGAGCCGGCGCAGAGCGTGTCCAACCTGTATGACGAGGCCAGCGGCTTTTTCGGCGGCGGCAAATTCAGCTTCGAGACCGGCATTACCTATACCCATTACGATACCCGCGCCCTGGTGCTCAACGGCTTCCTGGCGCTGGACTCGATCTTCCTCGGCAGCATCAATCTTGACCGGATCAAGGCGGATAACTGGACCCTGGACATGACCGCCCGTTACAACCTGGCACAGCGTTGGCAGTTTGATATCAATGTCCCGGTGGTGTACCGCGAGTCCACCTATTCTTCCGGTGGTGCCGGTGGCGCCGGGGCGAGCACGTCAGATGAAACGGTGACCCGCGACCCGGAAATCGGCGACATCAACGTCGGCGTCGCCTACAAGTTCCTCGACGAAGACGAGACCTGGCCCGATGCCGTGGCCACCCTGCGCATCAAGGCCCCCACCGGCAAGGACCCCTACGGCATCAAACTGCGTGAAGTGCCCGGCAACGACAACCTGTCGGTACCGGAAAGCCTGCCGACCGGCAACGGCGTCTGGTCGATCACCCCGGGCATCTCGCTGGTCAAGACCTTCGACCCAGCCGTACTGTTCGGCAGCCTGTCCTACACCTACAACATGCAGGACTCGTTCAGCGACATCAGCCCGCAGATCAACAGCAAGGTGCCGGGTGACGTGAAGCTGGGCGACTCCTGGCAGATCGGCGGCGGTATTGCCTTTGCCCTGAACGAGAAGATGAGCATGTCGTTCTCGGTGTCCGACCAGTTCGCCAGCAAAAGCAAGATCAAACCGGATGGCGGCGACTGGCAGTCGATCTCCAACAGCGACTACAACGCGGCCAACTTCAATATCGGCATGACCTTCGCCGCCACCGACAACCTGACCATCGTACCCAACCTGTCCATTGGTCTGACCGACGATGCGCCGGACTTTTCCTTCAGCCTGAAATTCCCGTACTACTTCTGATACTTGCCAAGGTCCGGGCCCGCGCGCGCGGCCCGGATTTTGGTTACCAACCTTGTAGCGAACCGTGTTCCCCGCCGCAGGCTGTTATCATCCAGCACAGATGCATGACGATTTGATGGCAAAAGGGAATTTTTTGTGAACAACCTGTCAGACCACCTACCTACCCGGTTTGCCGCCTTGGCAAGCCTGGTGCTGGTGATCCCACTGGGTACGCGCGCCATGCTGGGTTGGTCCAACCCGCTCGGTTACCTGTCCGACATGGCCCTCGGCAGCCTGCTGGTCCTGCTGCTGCACCGCCGGCCCTGGTGGCTGGCCTTGCCCGTGCTACTGGCATGGGCTGCGCTGTGGCTGGCCTCGGCCGAACTGGTGAGTGCGGTGGGCAGGTTGCCCACCACAGCCGACCTGGCCTACCTGGCCGACCCGCAATTCATCGAGAATTCAACTGGCGGCGGTCTCGCCCATGCCTGGCTGCCCTGGGCGCTGGGTGCCGGCCTGCTGGTCTGGCTGGCCAGCGCCTGGCGCCAGCGCAGCCAACGCAGCCAGCCGCTGCCCCGCAAGGCCTGGGCCATCCCGCTGTTGCTGTTCGCTGGCCATTGGGGTAGCCAGCAACTGGCACCTGCCGATGCCGAGCAATGGCGGCTCTACAACCTCCCCCACCAGCTGATGTCGGCCGCCGCCGGCGACCTCGGGCGCCACGTCGAAGGCTGGACGGGGCAGACGCAAACCTTCACGCCGCTGGCCAGCAGTGGCCTGACCCAATCCGACCTGCATGGTCAGCGCCTGCTGGCCGGGCCCGGCAACGCCCGCAACCTGCTGGTCATTACCCTGGAAGGTATCCCCGGTGCCTACCTGCGGCCCAACCGCCAGGCGCTGCACAGCCGCTTCGACGAAGACCTGATGCCCAGGCTCAGCCAATGGGCCGAACGCGGCATGAACACCCCGGACTACGTGCTGCACACCCACCAGACCATCCGTGGCCTTTATTCCATGCTCTGCGGTGACTACGACAAGCTGGCCAACGGCACGCCCAAGGGGGTCGAGCTGCTGACCCAGAACGAACGCAACCAGGCCTGCCTGCCGGCGCAGCTGCGCCAGGCCGGTTTCACCACTCACTACCTGCAGGGGGCCGGCCTGCGCTTCATGGCCAAGGACCGCATCATGCCGCACATCGGCTTTGATGCCGTGCATGGCCAGGAGTGGTTCCGCAACAAGAACTACCTGGACTTCCCCTGGGGCAAGGACGACCGGGCCTTCTTCGAAGGTGCCCTGGGCTATGTCGGCCAGTTGCAGAAGCAGGACAAGCCGTGGATGCTCACCCTGCTCACCGTCGGCACCCACCAGCCGTACTCGGCCCCCGCCGAATACCTCGAGCGCTACGACACGCCGAAACAGGCAGCAGTCGCCTACCTCGACGACGCGCTCGGCGCCTTCCTCGACAACCTTGAGCGTCAGGGCGTACTCAAGGACACCCTGGTGGTGGTCACCTCCGACGAGTCCCACGGCATCGATGGCGTGCGCCTGGCCTCATCGTGGGGCTTCAACCTCACCCTGGCGCCGGAGCAGGCGCAACTGCCACGCATCAAGCACGGCACCTACGGCCATGTCGACCTGGCCACCTCGCTGCTCGACTACTTTGCCCTGCCCATTCCCATGGCGCTCGGCGGCCGCTCGCTGTACCGCGACTACGACACCGGCCGCGAAATGATTTCCTATACCAACGGCATGCTGCGCTATCACGACGGCCATGGCGTGTTCACCGAGTGCGACTTCCAGCAGCGTTGCCGACGTTATGCCAGCGAAGGTTTCATCGCCGACCAGGCACGTTACCTGGGCCCGGGCGACAACCTGCTCGGGGAACAGATCGGCGCACTCGCCACAGTGCTCGACCAGTCCCTGCAGCACACCCCGCTGAACTTGCGCTACCAGTTCGGTGGCCCTGCGCCGATCCGCCTGCACAAGCGCATTCACGACGACTGGGCGGACAACCTGATTGGTGCGCAATACCTGGAAATGCCCGAGGGCTCGCACACCCGCGTGCGGGTCAAGGTACGCTCGCTCGACCCGAAACGTGCAGCCTATATCCAGCTCAAGGCCAAGCAGTTGGAACAGGACGTACCTTTGGGCTTGCCTGATGAGATAAAAGTCACGGCAGACCAACCCCTGGAGATCGAGTTCAGCTTTGACAACCCGACCGCACGCAAGGCGTTTTCCTTCCATCTGCTGGGCTATGGCGGTGGCCAGGTGGAAGTGAGCGACTTCAGCGTGATCACCGCGCTGCCCGGCGACGACGACGCACTGGATGAAATGGCCGATGGGCCTATCGCCCATTCGGGCTGAAATCCGCTACCGCTCATCGCCCGGCCAGCGCTGCCTGTCGATTCGCCCCGCCGGTGCTCGACCAGTGTGTGAACCCCAAGCATGGAGACATCACCATGAGCACCCACGAAAACAGGCATCCCGTGGTTTCCCGCAGCCAGTGGCTGGCGGCACGCCGGCAACTATGGCTGCACGAGAAGGCCGTTACCCACCACCGCGACGCGCTGGCGGCGGCCCGTCGCGCCTTACCCTGGGTCAAGGTCGAGCAGAACTATCGCTTTCACGGCGCCGATGGCGAACTGAGCCTGGCGGAACTGTTCGCCGGTCGCAGCCAACTGCTGGTTTACCACTTCATGTTCGCCGAGGGCTGGGCCGAAGGCTGCCACGGCTGTTCATTCCTGGCCGACCACTTTGACGGCGCCAACCTGCACCTGGCGCACCACGACGTGTCGCTGGTGGCGGTGTCGCGAGCGCCCTACGCGCAATTCCAGGCATTTCGCCAGCGCATGGGCTGGCGCTTCCCCTGGTATTCATCGCACGGCAGCAGCTTCAACGAGGACTTCGGCGTGAGTGTTGGCGACCAAGGCCAGCGCCAGTACAACTACGAGCCGTATGCCGGTGATGAAAGCGAGTTGCCCGGGCTCAGCGCGTTCTACCGCGAGCCCGATGGCAGCCTTTACCACACCTATTCCACCTATGCCCGCGGGCTGGATATCCTGGTCAATACCTACAATTTCCTCGACATCGCGCCATTGGGGCGCAACGAAGCGGGGACCATGGACTGGGTGCGACACCATGACCGCTATGAAGGGCAAGCAGACACAGGCCATTGCTGCCATAAATGACCCAAGCCGAGCACAGGCCTTGTAGGAGCGGCCTTGCGTCGCGATGGGCTGCGCAGCAGCCCCGGCAATCTGTGCTGCGGGCTGAAATTCCGGGGCCGCTGCGCAGCCCATCGCGACGCAAGGCCGCTCCTACAAGCAGTCCACATCAGCCGCGCACTCCCAGCATGCCGCGCTCGACGATGAAGTCGATCACCGCCTGCAACCCTTCGCCCTTCTTCAGGTTGCTGAAGGTCCACGGGCGCTGCGGGCGCATGCGTTGGGTATCGCGTTCCATCACCTCCAGCGAAGCCCCCACATAAGGCGCCAGGTCGGTCTTGTTGATGACCAGGAAGTCCGACTTGGTGATCCCCGGGCCGCCCTTGCGCGGTATCTTTTCGCCTTCGGCCACGTCGATCACGTAGATGGTCAGGTCAGCCAGCTCCGGGCTGAAGGTAGCGCTGAGGTTGTCACCGCCACTTTCGACGAAAATCACCTCAAGGTTGCCAAACTTGCGCGCCAACGCTTCGACCGCCGCCAGGTTCATCGAGGCGTCCTCGCGTATCGCCGTGTGCGGGCAGCCGCCGGTCTCCACGCCAACAATGCGCTCCGGCTCAAGGGCACCGGCTTCGGTAAGGATGCGCTGGTCTTCCTTGGTGTAGATGTCGTTGGTCACCACCGCGATCTGGTAGTGGTCACGCATGGCCTTGCACAAGGCCTCGAGCAATGCGGTCTTGCCGGAGCCGACCGGGCCGCCGACACCGACGCGCAGGGGTTGTTGATAGCTTTGCATGCAGGCAGTCCTCAAGAACGGAACAAACGGGTGTATTGGGTTTCGTGACGCGATGAGGCGATGGCCAACAACGGCAGGCCGCTGCCGAGCTGGTCATCGCCCAGGGCCAAGGCCTGGTCGAGTGCGGCCGGCAAACCTGCGCCCAGATCGCGCAGCAAGGTCTGGGCAGCCTGCTGGCCGAACGGCACCAGCTTGACCCCGGCCATTACCGCGCCCTCCAGCCAGGCAAAGCCATGGCCCAAAGCCAACTGGCGCAGCGGGATTGCCCAGTGCGCGGCCAGCCAGGCCATGCCGCCCAGCTGGGTAAGTTCAAGGCTGGTACGCCAGGCTGGATCCTGGCCCAGTTGCCAGCCGTCGAGCAGACGTGCCAACGCCGCACCGCGCTGCTGTTCTTCCAGGCGCAACTCGGCGGTTTCGCGGTTGGCCAGCAGGAACCGGCTCCAGTGGCCGAACGCCTCGGCATCCTCGGCCTGGCAGGCGCGATACAGGCGGGCCAGTACCGGCCAGTCGAGGCCGGCCAGAGTGTCGTCGATCTGTTCACGCTGCCAGGCAGTGAAGCCGTCCACACCCCGTACCCAACCCGCCTCGACCGCCCATTCCAGGCCCTGCGAATAGGTGAAGCCGCCCACCGGCAAGCCGGGGCTGGCCAACTGCAGCAGGCGCAGTAACGCCAGGTCGCTGTCCATCAACCGGCCAGCACCAGCGCGGCGCCGGCCAGCAGGCCGCCGCCAAAGGCTTTCTGCAGGCCGCTGTGCCGGCGCAACAGGCAACCGATGGCAAAGCCTGCCGCCAGCAACAGCCCGCTGACCGCAACAAAACCTGCGCTGAACTGCCAGAACGCGCTTGGCGTCGCTTCCACACCATGGGCCCAGCCATGGAACAGGGCGAACACCGGCATGGCCATGGCCAACAGCAGCTGCCGAGCGGGCAGCAACACGGCGGCGGCCGCCACCAGCAGCGATACGGCGATCAGGGTTTCCATGCCCAGCACATCGCCGAACAGATGGCCACACACGGCACCGCCGAACATGGCTGCCAGGGTAGCCGCCGGCAATGCCAGGCTGCGCCGGGTCAACGCGGCAAGCACGCCGGTACCGAGCAACATCAGCAGGTGGTCAAGGCCGGTCAGCGGGTGCAGCAAGCCATCCTGCAGCGGCTGGCTGTCGTGGCCCGGGTGGGCGAAGGCTGGCAGCGCCAGCATCAGCAGGAACAGGGCGAAAGTGTTTTTCATCAGTGGCTCCAGGTCGGTCAGGAATGGGCGGGCAGGCGCACGAACGGGTGGTCGTGCGCATGAGCATGGCTGTGGCTGTGCGCTGCGCTCTGATAGGCGCCCGCCTCCGGCTCGAACGGAGCCTGCTCGGCCTCCACCGTCAGGCCCAGGCCACGCAGCATGTCGTCCAGCACATGGTCATGCTGGAAGCGCAACAGGCCGGGCTCGATCTGCAGCGGCACATGGCGGTTGCCCAGGTGGTAGGCCGCACGGGCCAGCAGGTGCGGGTCGGCACAACGCACCGTCGATACCGCCTCGGGCGCCGCCAGCACGCGGATCAACTGGGTGCCCTCGGCATCGGCCAGCAGTTCGCCGCCGCGCAGCAGGTGGCCGCGCTCAAGCATCAGCCCGGCTTCGCGGCCATCGTCCAGGGTTACCCGCAGGCGGCTTTTGATCCGGCTGTCGACATCAAGGGTGACGCTGCCGGTTTCGCCCAGCGGGCCGGGTTCGGTGATTCGGCGGGTCAAGACAATCATCGGTCCTCCTTCAGAACAGGAAATAGCGCTGGGCCAGCGGCAGTTCGCTGGCCGGCTCGCACACCAGCAGTTCGCCATCGGCACGCACCTGGTAGGTCTGCGCGTCGACTTCGATCAGCGGTTGCAGGGTGTTGTGGAGCATGTCGGGCTTGCGTACCCGGCGGCAGCCATGGGCCACGCCGATCAGGCTGCGCAGGTTGAGTTGTTCGGCCAGGCCGCGGTCGATCGCCGCCTGCGGCAGGAAGGTCATGCGAGTGGCATGTCGCGCCGCGCCGAGGGCGCCGAACATGGGCCGGTAGTGCACCGGCTGCGGCGTAGGAATGGAACCGTTGACGTCGCCCATGGGGGCGGTGACGATCATTCCGCCCTTGATCACCAGCGCCGGCTTGACCGCAAAGAACGCCGGTGCCCACAGCACCAGGTCGGCCAGCTTGCCCGCTTCCACCGAGCCCACTTCGTGGCCGATGCCATGGGTCAGCGCCGGGTTGATGGTGTACTTGGCGATGTAGCGCTTGACCCGGAAGTTGTCGCTGTAGGGGGTATCCGGCGCCAGTGGCCCACGGCGCAGCTTCATCTGGTGGGCGACCTGCCAGGTGCGCAGCACCACCTCGCCGACCCGACCCATGGCCTGCGAGTCGGACGAAGTCATGGCGAAGGCGCCCATGTCGTGGAGGATGTCTTCTGCGGCAATGGTCTCGCGGCGGATGCGCGACTCGGCGAAGGCCACATCCTCGGCGATGCTCGGGTCCAGGTGGTGGCAGACCATGAGCATGTCCAGGTGCTCGTCCACGGTGTTGACCGTGTACGGCAGGGTCGGGTTGGTCGAGGACGGCAACACGTTGGCCTGGCCCGCCGCGCGGATGATGTCTGGCGCATGCCCACCGCCGGCCCCTTCGGTGTGGAAGGTGTGGATGGTGCGTTCGCCAATGGCCGCCAGGGTGTCTTCGATGCAGCCGGATTCATTCAGGGTGTCGGTGTGGATCGCCACCTGGATGTCCATTTCCTCGGCAACCCCCAGGCAGCAGTCGATGGCCGCCGGTGTCGAGCCCCAGTCCTCGTGCAGCTTGAGGCCCACGGCGCCGGCGGCGATCTGCTCGCGCAGCGCCTCGGGCCGCGAGGCGTTGCCCTTGCCCAGCAAGCCGATATTGATCGGCAGGCTGTCGGCGGCCTGGAGCATGCGTGCCAGGTACCAGGGGCCGGGCGTACAGGTGGTGGCGTTGGTGCCGGTGGCCGGCCCGGTGCCGCCGCCGATGAAGGTGGTGACACCGCTGTTGAGCGCCTCGTCCACTTGCTGCGGGCAGATGAAATGGATATGCGAATCGACGCCGCCTGCGGTGACGATCTTGCCCTCGGCCGCGATCACCTCGGTACCGGGCCCCACCGGCACAGTGACCCCCGGCTGCACATCGGGGTTGCCGGCCTTGCCGATTACCGCGATGCGCCCGTGCTTGATGCCGATATCGGCCTTGACGATGCCCCAGTGGTCAATGATCAGGGCATTGGTCAGGACCAGGTCCATGGCCTCGGCGGCCAGCATCTGGCCCTGCCCCATGCCATCGCGGATGACCTTGCCGCCACCGAACTTGACCTCTTCGCCATAGACCGTGAAGTCCTGCTCCACCTCGACCCATAGGGCGGTATCGGCCAGGCGCACGCGGTCGCCTACGGTAGGGCCGAACATGTCGGCATAGGCCCGGCGGGAAATACGGCTCATGCCCGGCCCTCCAGCGCGCCCATCACCTTGCCCTGAAAGCCGTACACTTCGCGCTTGCCGGCGTAGGCCACCAGTTGCACGGTGCGCGCCTGGCCGGGCTCGAAACGCACCGCGGTGCCGGCGGGGATGTCCAGGCGAAAGCCCAGGGTCGGCGCACGATCGAACACCAGCGCCTGGTTGACTTCATAAAAATGATAGTGCGAACCGACCTGCACCGGCCGGTCGCCATGGTTGGCCACGCTGACGCTGACCGTCGCGCGGCCGCTGTTCATTTCGATGTCGCCGTCGGCGACCTGGATTTCACCTGGGATCATGCGGGGCTCCTGGGCAATTTCAGACGATGGGGTCATGCACGGTCACCAGCTTGGTGCCATCCGGGAAGGTCGCTTCGACCTGCACGTCGTGGAGCATTTCGGCAATGCCGGGCATTACCTGCTCGCGGCTCAGCACTTCACGGCCCAGGCTCATCAGGTCGGCGACGCTGCGGCCATCGCGAGCGCCTTCGAGTACGGCGGCACTGATCAGCGCGACCGCTTCCGGGTAGTTGAGTTTCAAGCCACGGGCCAGGCGCCGCTCCGCCAGCAAGGCGGCGGTGAACAGCAGCAGTTTGTCTTTCTCTCTCGGGGTCAGCTCCATGGCGCTCTCTCAGGTGGCCCAGATACGCGGGGGACAGGCTGGCAAGCCAAGGACGGCCGGGCGCAGCACATGCCACAGGCGTTGCAGGGTGCGTTGCAGGTGTTGGTTGTCATGGTCGAGCAGGCGGATCACCAGCAACGACCCGAGCAGGGTCGCGCCGGCCGGATTGCCCAGTTGTTCAAGCAGCAGGCGAACCTGCTCCAGCACGCCCTGGTCGGCAGGTGCGGCGCAGAACGTGGCCACCAGCGGATGCCCGCCAAGCTTGGCCAGGTGCCCGCCTTCCAGGCGCAGGCGCTCATGCAGGCCGACCTCGCCAGGCAGTTCGATGCGCAAGCGGCTGTCCAGGGCGCCATGCTCGAAACGCTCGTTCATCACCGGCCGCCCCAGGCACAAGGTTTCCCACGCCAGCAGGCGCGCCCCGGGGTCAAGGGTGAAACGGCTGTCGAGGCTGGCGCGGGCGCCGGAGAACAAAATGCTGTCCTGGGGCAGCCATTCCAGGGTGCTGTCGGCCGCCAGGTGAAAACGCTGGGTCAGCCGTGCAGTCGGGCCGATGCTGCGGTAGAACTTGCTGGCCCCGGGCATGGTCAGCAAGGCATGGCTGCCCGGCTCCAGCTGGATATCCAGCTCCAGGCGGTCGCCGGCGACAATCCCGCCCGGGGGATGCAGCACGTAGACATGGCACGGGGCCCCCTCGGGGTAGAACGGCCGCTGCACCAAAAGAGGTCCGAAATGCCGCCGCGCACCAAGGCGGGTCAGTGCATCGCGCCTGACGAAGCGCAACTGCAGGTAGGCGCTCCAGCCTGCGTCGTCTTGTGGTTGTTCGATCTGCTCCGCGAGCGACATCCTGCGGCCCCTGAAATCCGTGGCCTGCTGGCCGTTTAGAGGGCAAGGCATGCACGGCGACAGCGCGCGCGGCCTGACCACTCGATCAAATTCTCAGGCTGGATATAGCAGGTTGCGGGCCAACTCCGCAGGTGAACGAAGATGAAACATCTGCGCGCGCCGCTCTGGTATCGGGCATACGAGCGGCTGGCGCACAAAGCGGGGGCGTACTCGGGCCCTGTTCAGGTGCTCGGGCGGCGCCCTGTAGGAGCGGCCTTGTGTCGCGATGGGCCGCAGAGCGGCCCCGGTGATTCAGTGGTAAGCACAGATAGACTGGGGCTGCTCTGCAGCCCATCGCGACACAAGGCCGCTCCTACGCGGGTCGCGTCAACCGGTAAGGTAATCAGTAGTCGAAGCGGTCCACCGCGCGCCGACGCTCGTTGTCATCGCGCCGGTCATAGATGGCCGTGGTCTGGATATTGGCGTGGTGCGCCAGCTTCTGCGCAATCGACAGGTCGTGCTCTTCGATCACCCGGGTAATGAAGGCCCGGCGGAAGTCGTGCGGCATGATCTTCACGCCCACCTGGGCACCGCGCTGGCGAGCGATGTAGTAGATGGCATGCTTGGTGATACGCGCCCGGGTGATGTGGCTGCCCCGGCGGATGCGGTTGAACAGGAACGGGTCGTCCTCGGTGCCTGCCGGCAGGTCCTGGCGGCGCAGGTCGAGCCACGCCTGCAACTTCTCGAACGCCCACGGTGGCGCGTACTTGATCAGCTGGCGGTTGCCCTTGCCCACTACCTGCAGGCTGCGCGCCTCGAAGTCGACCTGGTCGAGGTCGATGTCCACCGATTCGGACTTGCGCATGCCGGTGCCATACAGCAAGGCGATGATCGCCGCATCACGGACACCCTGTGGCCGGGGGTCGGCTGCACACACATCCATCAGTTCGCGAATCAGGCTCCGCCGCAGGTTACGCCCCGGCGGCAGGCGGCTGCCGCTGTCCGGCTTGACTTCGCGGATGCGCAGCAACTGTTCATGTTCGATCAGCCCCTGGCGCCAGGCTTCGTTCATCACCCCGCGGATGGCATTGACGTACAGCGACGAACTGTTGGGCGCATAGCCGTCGGTGCGCAGGGCCGCGACCAGAGCGATCACATGACCGGGTTCAAGCCGGTGCCAGGGCACATCGACGATATTGCAGTCGACAAAACCCAGCCGGTCGGCAGCGTCCTGGAGAATGTAGCGCATGGTTTGCTGGCTGGATGGGGCCAGGCGGGCCATGTACTGCAGCAGCGGGTTTTTGGAGAGATCGGACACAACGTGAATCCTGTAGCGAAGCGTTGGCCAGCGGCGAACCGGCCGGCCCCTGAAGCAAGTCAAAACGACATACCAGCGAGTCGGTATGACTGCGCTGTACGCAAGTCATTTGGACCCAGAGAGGTGCCATCACCTTGATATACAAGGGCTTTACAGCTGGCACGGTTCGTGATCTTACCGCAATTGAAGCCCACTCACGAATCCAGGTCCGCCCATGCTCGTGCAACCGATCGATTCACGCCCACGCCAGGCCGTCTGGGGCCTGGGTTTTCGCCCATTGTTTCTCGGCGGCAGCCTGTTTGCCCTGCTCGCCGTGCTGCTGTGGGCCGGGGTACTTGCCGGCGTCATTGCCCCAACACCCGCCGGCGGCATGCTGGCCTGGCATCGCCACGAGATGCTCTACGGCTTCGCCGCAGCCATCGTCGCCGGCTTCCTGCTGACTGCGGTGCAGAACTGGAGCGGCATCCCGGGCCTGCATGGGCGTGCGTTACAAGGCCTGTTCCTGCTGTGGCTGCTGGGCCGGGCGAGTTGGTTTGTAGCGCTGCCGGGCAGCTTGCTGGTGCTGATCGAAGGGAGCTTTCTGCCCCTGGTGGCGTTGGCCCTGGCACGGCCAATCGTGCAACGGCGCTTGCGCAACAACTATCCCATTGTCGGCCTGGTGCTGCTGATTGCCGCTTGCCAGTGGCTGACCCTGGCCGGCTGGCTGCGCCAGGACGAGCTGTGGCAACGGCGGGGAGTGTTCGCCGGCTTGTGGCTGGTGGCCGCGATGATGACCATGCTGGGCGGGCGAGTCATCCCGTTCTTCACCCTGCGTGGGTTGGGCAACATGACCCCGGCTCCTGCCCGCCCCTGGCAGGATCGGGCCTGCCTGCTGCTGAGCGTGGCGGTACCGCTGGCCTTCGTCGCGGGCCTGGCCGACACGCCGAATATCGGCCTGGCACTGCTGTTCGGCGCCTTGTTCGCGCTGCAGGCCACCCGCCTGGTGCAATGGCATGATCGCGGCCTGTGGCGGGTACCTCTGCTGTGGTCGCTGCACCTGGCCTATGCCTGGCTGGCCATTGCCTGCCTGGGCATGGCGCTATGGCATGCAGGGGTAGCGCTGAACCCCAGCCTGGTCACCCATGCCTTGACTGTCGGGGCCATGAGCGGGCTGATCCTGGCAATGATGGCACGGGTCAGCCTGGGCCATACCGGCAGGCCGCTGCAGGTACCGAAACGCGTTGCCTGGGCGTTTGCCCTGATGCAGCTGGCGACGCTGGCGCGGGTGCTGCTGGCAGTGTTCACGCCGTTGGGGGTGAGCCTTGCGGCGCTGTGCTGGAGCCTGGCCTTGTTGTTGTTCCTGCAACACTACCTGCCTATCCTGCTGCGGCCACGTGCCGATGGCATGCCGGGTTAACCTGCGCCCAGCTGTTCGGCCACTGGCCACCACCCCGGGAACATCTGCTGCACCCGGGGTTCGGCGAAGCGTTCGTCGATCAGCACCAGTACGCCACGGTCCTGATCACCGCGGATAACCCGGCCCGCCGCCTGGATGACCTTGCGCACGCCCGGGTAGAGATAGGCGTAATCGAACCCCGCACCAAACTGCCGCCCCAGGCGCTGCTTGAACTGCTCGTTGACCGGGTTCACCTGGGGCAGCCCGAGCGTGGCGACGAACGCACCGATCAACCGCGTGCCCGGCAAATCCACGCCCTCGCCAAAAGCGCCGCCCAGGACTGCAAAACCGACGCCACGGCCATCCGCCACAAAGCGGTCGAGGAAGCCTTGGCGGGCGGCTTCGTCCATGCCGGGCTCCTGGCACCACAAGGGAATCTGTGCATGCTGCTCGGCCAACAGCCCGGCCACCTGCTGCAGGTACTCGAAACTGCTGAAGAAAGCCAGGTAGTTACCGGGCATTCGCGCATACTGCTCGGCAATCAGCTGGACGATCGGCGCCAGCGAGGCCTGGCGTTGCTGGTAGCGGGTGGACACCTGGCTGGCGATGCGCACTTGCAGCTGTTCGGCGCGAAACGGCGCCGCCACTTCCAGCCAGGCGGTATCCGCCGGCATGCCCAGCAGGTCGCTGTAGAAATGCCGTGGGCTCAGCGTCGCCGAAAACAGCGTCACGCTTCGCGCCGCCTGCATGCGCGGGGCCAACAGCCGCGCCGGAGTGACGTTACGCAGGCTCAGGGTGGCCAGCCGCCGCTGGCGTGGCCCCTGGCGCTGGCTGATGTCGAACAGGAAGTGCTCGTCGAACAGCTCGGCGACGCGGCTGAACTGCAGGGCCTGGTAGAAGAACTGCAGGACCTGCGGGTCGATTTGCGCAGGCGCCTGGTTCATCTGTTCCTGGATCAGCCCGATGCACTGCTGCAAGGCACGCAGCAGGCCTTCCGGCAGCGACTCGCTGGCCTGGTAAGGCGCCCGCTGTTCCTTGTAGAGCGCGTTCCACTGCCGGTTCAGGCGGTCCAGTGCACCGACCAGCCCGGCTGGCTTGCTTTGGCGCAGGGCCAGCAGCTGGCCCTGGTCGAGGCTGGCGCTGTACATGCCACGCCCGCGCTCGACCAAGTTGTGCGCCTCATCCACCAGCACCGCGACCTGCCACTGGTTGACCAGAGTGAGGCCGAACAACAGGGCGTGGGCATCGAAGTAGTAGTTGTAGTCCGCCACCAGCACGTCTACCCAGCGCGCCATTTCCTGGCCCAGGTAATACGGGCACACCTGGTGCGCCAAGGCCACCTCACGCAGCTGCGCGCGGTCCAGCAATGGCAGCGCGGCGGCCGCTTCGCGCGCGGCAGGCAGGCGGTCGTAGAAGCCCGCTGCTAATGGGCAGGACTCGCCGTGGCAGGCCTTGTCGGGGTATTCGCAGGCCTTGTCACGGGCAATCAGTTCCAGGGTGCGCAAGGCCGGTTGCGGCGTGGCGTCGGTGATCTGGCGCATGGCATCGAGGGCCAGGGCCCGCCCCGGCGTCTTGGCAGTCAGGAAGAACAGCTTGTCCAGGCGCTGCGGCGCCATGGCCTTGAGCAGCGGGAACAAGGTACCGAGGGTTTTGCCGATGCCAGTGCTGGCCTGGGCCATCAGGCAACGGCCGGTGCTCACCGCCTTGTACAGGGTTTCCGCCAGTTGCCGCTGACCCTGGCGAAACGCCGGATACGGAAAGGCCAATGCCTGCAGGCCACGGTCACGCTCGGCCAGGCGCTGCTCCTGCCGTTGTGCCCAGGCCAGGAAGCGCTGGCACTGGGTTTCGAAGAAAGCCTGCAGTTCGCTGGCGGTACAGTGCTCGCTGAGCAGCGTCTGGCCGTCGCTGTCCACGTCCAGGTACACCAGCGCCACCTCGATGGCCGGCAGTTGCCGTGCCTGGCACATCAACCAGCCATAGACCTTGGCCTGCGCCCAGTGCAACTGGCGATGGTTGGCCGGCTGGCGCGCGAGGTCGCCACGGTGGGTCTTGATTTCTTCCAGGCGATTGCAGGCGGGGTCATAGCCATCGGCACGGCCACGCACCTTCAGGGTTTCGAACTGGCCTTCGAGGGTGATTTCCGACTCGTAGCCCGCCGCGCGCCGTGCCACCACCCGCCGATGCCCCTCGATCCCCTCCTGGGCGGTAGGCGATGGTGTGAAACGCAGGTCCAGGTCGCCGACCTTGGCGCTGAACTCGCACAGTGCACGCACCGCCACGCTGTAGCTCACGGTGTTTCGCTCCAGCGCACATGGCACACCGCGACGGGCAGCCCATGGGCCCGGCAGAATTCCAGCCAGCGTAGCTGGTTATCCTGCAGTCGGTCGCCCGGCCCCTTGACCTCGACCATGCGGTAGCGGCCCTGCCCAGGCCAGAACTGGATCAGGTCGGGCATGCCGGCGCGGTTGTTGCGGATGTCCTGCAACAGGCGCAGGAAACACTGCTTCAAGTGCGCCGCGGGCAGGCAGGCCAGCGCCTGTTGTAGCAGCGTCTCGCTGAGCATGGACCAGAACACGAACGGCGACTGCAAGCCCTGCTTGGTGGCGTAGCAGTCGAGAATGGCCTGGTGATGGCTGCCGTCGTCGAGCCGCCCCAGACAACGCTCGAACTGTGCACTGCGGCGGTGCTGGAAGTCGCTGTCATGCAAGTCCTGGGGCGCCGCCTGGAACGGGTTGAAGAACGCGCCGGGCACCGGGGCGAAGATCGCTTCCCAGCACAGCAGGCCGAACAGGCTGTTGAACAGCGTGTTCTCCACGTAATGCACCGGCCCATCCGCTTCGGCCAGGTGTTGCCGCACGGCCTCCTCCACGCCCAGCGCGGCGTGTTCGCGTGGCAGTTCCAGTTCGATCAGCTCCAGGGCGGCCGCACGCTGGCGCGGTTGTGGTGGGCCACCGAGCTTGCGGGCCAGGCGTGGCAGCATGCGCTCCAGCGCCTGCACTTCCAGCGCGTTGGCCGGTGCCGCCGCCAGTTGCAGTGCCAGGGCATGCGCCTGGGGCCATTGCTCGCTGCGCTCGAGCACCCGCACCTGGCGGATGCGCGCCTGGGCATGGCTGCACTGGGCGTAGACGGCCATGGCCTGCGCCCAGTCGCCTTGGCGCTCGCACTGCTGGCCCAGGGCAAATTGCAGGCGCGCATAACGCCGGGCCAGCCATGGGTTGTCGCTGTGCAGGCCGTGCAGGGTCGCGAGGATCGCGCTTGGGTCGTCGCCTTGGTCCAGGCGTTCGGCACAATGATGCAGGGCCATGGCCAGGTCGACCTCGGCGCGCTGCTGCAAGGCACGCGAATCGGTGCTGAACGGCACCTGTTCGTAGCGCAACAGGCCAAGATCGGCGAGGACGAAGTCCGACCAGTCCTGATACAGGTTGCCGAAAAACAGCAGGCGCATGCGGTCGCACAGCGGTTGCCGGCACCACTGCAAGATGCGCAGGTCGCTGCCCGGGCACCACTCGGCCAATGGCCGGGGCTCCAGGCCCAGCGGTTGCAGTTGGGCCAGCAACTGCTGCTTGGCAGCGCGCGGGTGGCTCAGGTAGCGGGCAAGACAGCGGGCAAGCTCGTCCTTGCGCAACAAGGCGAACAGCTGCTCCAGCGCCAGGTGTGCAGGTTCCTGCACCCAGCCGAGGGCCAGCAACGGCTGCAGCGCCTGGCCGGTGTCGCCGATCTCGGCATAGTCGAGGCGGTCGCTGCGAAACAGCTCGCCTTTGCGCATGACCATGCGCACCATCAGCGCCTGCGCCGGGGCGGCCAGTTGGCTGAAGGTGCGGATGAAAGCCAGTTCCTGGTCGTCAAGCAGGTCTGCGTAGCGTTGTTCGACCCACAGCAGCACCTGGCGGAAATTGTGCAGGTAGTAGAACGGGTCATCGACGGAATGGGCGATCACTGGAAATGGGGTCAGGCGGCTGGAGTAGATACTGGTTATACATACAGATCAGCCCGCCTGGCAAGTGCCGTGGGTCGTGCCGTGTTCAACCCACAATGCTGGCGGGCCGCCCGCAACGCAGCTCCAGTGCCTGGGCCAGGCGCTCCACAGCCTGGTGCAAGGCCTCCGTCTGCTCCCCCACCCACACCAACGCCAGATACTGCTGATACTGCCCCTGCTGGCTGAACTGCCCGCCGGGTAGCGCATGCAGTGCCGAACCCGCCAAGGCCGCGGCGATCCCCTCCCACACCAACGGCTGGCGAAAACGCACCCAGAGTGCCTGGCCCCCCTCAGGCATTTCCAGCACCACGCGCGTGCCGAACTGCAGCTCCAGCGCGTGTGCCAGGCATAGTGCGCGCCTTTGCAGGTCTGAGCGCAAGCGTACCAGTTGTGCTTCTATCTCCCGTCTGCCGAGCATTTGCGCAAGCGCCTGCAGGCGCAGTGGCGCAAGCCGAAACGCACGCTCGGCGAACGTACCGGCCAATACCGCATCCTGGGCCAGGACATAGGCGTAGGGTGCCTCGGCCCCGACTAACGCTTCGAACGCCCCCATCACCAGCAGCCAGCGTGGATCGACCCAGTCACGCAGGCGCTGGGTCGGCGGCCCGCTGTAGCAATGCTCGCTGTCCAGGTCGTTCTCCAGCAGCCATACCGGGTGGCGGGCCAACAACTGGCCAAGCTGGCGCTGGTAGTACGGCGCCACCAGGCGCCCTTGCGGCATGCCAAGGCACGACGGCATGACCATCATGGACACCGGCTCGCTCCCCAGCAGCCGGGCCACGGCGCGCAAGTCGGGGTTGCCATGCGGGTCTGCCGGCACGTCCAGCACGCGCATGCTGGCACGCGCCAGGGCGCGCAGCACTTGTGGGCAACAGGGCGCATGCACCAGCACGGTTCCCCCTCGCAAGGCCAGCGCAGCCAGCAGTGTTTCCAATAGCGCCGGGACATCCGGGGCCAGTTGCACATCCTCGGCACGCCAGTACAGGCTGGAGGAGCGGGTATAGCGCTGTGCCAGCGCATGGCGCAGGCGGGCGCTGCCGAGTTCCGCCCAGGCGCTGGCACTGTGCGTGCGCTGGCGCGCCAGGCGCCGCTCGTGGTTGAACAGGGCACGCTCAAGGCTTGGCTGCGCAGGCAAGGGGGCCTGCGCGGGCATGCTCACGGCCTCGCCCTTGGCAGCCTCGTGGATGAAGTATCCCGATCTTGGCAGGCAGCGAACCCGGCCCTCCTCCTCCAGCAGGTTGTAGGCGCTCTGCACGGTGGCCAACGATACTCGCAGCCGGCGCGACAGCGCTCGCAGCGACGGCAAGCGGCATGGGCTTGCGCCAGGTGCTTCGTCGATCAGCGCTATCAGGTAGCGGTACACCTTGCGATAGGCAAACTCGCTCCGTACGGCCCGCGTTTTCATCAGGGCTGCCCTGCCGCACCGCGCCGCCGCCCTGCCGCGCCGGGCGGCAACCAGCGCAAATGGATATCGCGTTGCGCCAGGTTGCTCATCAGGCGCCAGGCCGCCAGGCGCAAGCGCCCGTCATAGATCGCCCGCAATTGCGCCAGCGACAGGCCACTGGTGGTTACCAGCCAGTCCTTGACCGCCTCTGGGCAGGTTTTGCCCTGCAGGGCTCGGTGCAGGTACGGCAACGCCACCAGCATGTCGGGATGCCGGCACTGCAGGAACCGCTCGAGGTTCTTCCCCTGCCTGGCAAACGGGCTGAACAGGACGCACACCAGTTGGGTCTGGTTGATACCGTAGGCTTTGCCAAACTGCATCTGCTGTGCATCGGCGGGCCGGCTGCCGGCCAGGCGTAGCGCTGGCCGACCGGCCTGGGGCTCCAGGCTGCGGGCGCGCAGTTCGTGCAATTGGGCCAAGGCCGATGGGTCGATGAACGCCGCCAGCGCCCAGGTATCCTGAGCGGCGGCGAAGCCACAGCCGAGCATGAGGTCGAGTTGTTGCCCTTCGAGCAAATGCGGCAGCAAGTCATCGATGACAAACATCCGCACGGGCGCATCCTCGGCCGCCACGCCCGCTGTCGCCTCGCCCTGGGGTTCGAGTGCCCCGCCGACGCTACCGTGCAGCCAGCCCAGCCCCTGGCTCAGCGTCGCCAGGCACTGATGGCCGCGGTGCGAGCCCTGCGCCCCCGCCAGGCGCAGGCTGCGCCGGGCCCAGGCCAGGTAGCGCCGGCGCAGGTGCGCCGGGACGGCAGTAACCAGTACGTCGGCAGGTGCCTGGGCCTGCAGCGCGGCGCCCACGGCATCCGCCAGCTCCAGGTGCAGGCGGCTACCCAACAGGGCTTCGGGCCTGGCATCGACCAGGTGGCCAAATATCAGCAGGGCATCTCGCGCTTGCAACCGTCGTTCGTACGCTGCCGAGGGCTGGCGACTGAACGGCACTACTTCGCGCCCCTCGATCATCTGGAGCTGCACCCGCGGGTCGTCCTGCAGGAACAGCGCGCTGAAGCTGCGCTCATGGTTTTCCAGCGTAGCGCTGTCGGCGGCAGGCAAGCTGACCACCAGCACCCGTATTTGGAACGTGACTGGTGCACGCAAGGCAATGCTCAATTGCGCGGCACGCAGCATGGCCAGCAGCCGGGCACTGCGACGGTCGCTGCCCTGCAATACCAGCAGGCGGAGAGTGCCAATGTATTCGGGCCCGCCTGCAGCGACCAGCAAGCGCTGTATCAGCAACTGCAGAGAGGCACGCTGGGCCTTGGACATGTGGTTCAGCAAACGCTCGAGCACTTGCTGGTAGATATAGTGCATTGCCTGGTCGTGAATAGCCGTCACGGAGTCACCTCATCAACTTCAAACAGCCGATGCATGCCGAACAACACCCTGCTCGAACACATGTCTCGACCTTTCCCGAAGATATTTCCTACAAACGAAAGGAAGTAATGACGTAACTATTCGCTGTCGCCAGGCCATCGAGAAAAATGCAGCCCTGCGACTGCGCGGCGCTGGCAAACACCGCCCTGGCTTGTGCATAGCCCTGCTCATCCCACATTCCTTGCGCAAACTATCATTGGGCCATTATCGAGCGATGCAAAGCGAATGGAAGATACAGATCAGCGTATAAAAACCATTCAGAAAAAATGAAAAATCACATTGACTGCGGTGTAAATACAATACAAGGCGAAAAACATGCCGAAATATTTCGATAGAGCAGGAAAACCGCCGCAGACATGTAGTCCGATTCGCGCAGTATTGTAAGTAACTTCTGGTTTTTACCTATCAGGCATTTTTCGAGGCACAAAAAAACCCGGGGGCAGCCCCGGGTTTTCCGACCATCGAACAACCGTCAGTGTCAGTGGCGCCCCATATTCAACACCACACGCCCACCGCACGGGCACTGGTCCATGTAGCGGTGCGCCTCCACCACCTGCTCGAAGGGGTACACCTTGATAATCTGCGGTGTCAGCAACTGGTCGGCAGTGAACTGGTTGATATCGCGCAGGGCGCGCTGCAGCGCGACCTGGTCCTGGCTGATACCCAGCTCCGGCTTGCCGGTGAAGTTACCGATGCAATGCACATAGAACTGGATGTTCTTCTGGAACGCCGCACAGGCCGGGAACGGCGTCTGGTTGCCGCCTTGCAGGCCATACAGCACCAGGCTTCCACGCGGAGCCAGAACATCGCCCAGCAATGACATCTGCGGCCCGCCCATGCCGTCGAGGACCATGTCCACGCCACGGCCGTCGGTGTACTTGCCAACCTGCAGCAGCAAATCCTGTTCTTCGGTGACGATCACCTTATCGGCGCCCAGACCCAGCAGGTACTCACGCTGTTCCGCTTCCTTGGTAGCGGCAAACACTTTCAAGCCCAGGGCCTTGCCCAGTTGCACGAAGGCCGGGCCCGCGCAATGGCTGGCATCGGTGACCAGCGCGGTCTGCCCGGCTTTGGCCCGGGCCAGGTCGACGTAGGCGAAATAGGCGATCAGCAGCGGCGTGTAGTGCACGCTGGCCTCGATCGGCGTGAGTACATCCGGGTAGCGGGTAATGGCAGTGCGTGGCAGGACGATGACATCGCCATACACCGGGTGGTCGTTGGCACTGGTCGCCGGGAAACTGGCCACCCGGTCGCCTACCGCGATGTCTTCGACGCCTTCGCCGACCGCCGTCACCACCCCGGCCATCTCATGGCCGATCCCCGCCGGCAGGCGTGCCTGGGACGGTGCCAGGTTCTGCCGCCAGAGCACGTCATACCAACTGACGCCAATCGCTTCGACGCGGATCTGCACCTCGTCGGCAGCGGGTGACGGTTCGGCCTGCTCCTCGCAGCGGAGCACATCGGCAGCGCCGAACTTGTGGAAACGGATCATGCGGGACATCGCATACCTCGCCATTGTGAACCTCTAATTACCACGAACTCTATCCGGGCTTTACCGGTTAGACCATCAGTGGTCATTAATAGTCGACATGCTTGTCATCGATTGGGCACCTGACTTTCCTTGCGATTGGCCCCCGTAAACCCGTGCAGGGTACCAGCCTTTGGCCTTAAGATTCACCCCTGCACCCTTTCAGGCGAAGCGCCCCGATGAATCGAAACGACCTGCGTCGCGTAGACCTCAACCTGCTGATTGTGTTCGAAACGCTGATGCACGAGCGCAGCGTGACCCGTGCCGCGGAAAAGCTGTTCCTCGGCCAGCCCGCCATCAGCGCGGCCCTGTCACGCCTGCGCAACCTGTTCGACGACCCGCTGTTCGTGCGTACCGGCCGTAGCATGGAGCCCTCGGCCCGGGCGCACGAGATCTTCGCCCTGCTGTCTCCCGCGCTGGACTCGATTTCCACCGCCGTCAGCCGCGCAGCCGAATTCGACCCGGCCACCAGCAATGCGGTGTTCCGCATCGGCCTGTCGGACGACGCCGAATTCGCCCTGCTGCCGCAGTTGCTCAAGCGTATCCGTGCCGAAGCGCCGGGCATCGTGCTGGTGGTGCGCCGGGTCAACTACCTGCTGATGCCGACGCTGCTGGCTTCGGGCGAGATCTCGGTGGGGGTCAGCTACACCAGCGAGCTGCCCGCCAACGCCAAGCGCAAGGTGCTGCGCCGCAGCATGCCCAAGCTGTTGCGCGCCGACAGCGTCCCCGGCGCCATTACCCTGGACGACTTCTGTGCTCGGCCGCACGCGCTGGTGTCGTTCGCCGGTGACCTGTCGGGGTTCATCGACGAAGCCCTGGAGGAAATTGGCCGCAAGCGCCATGTGGTGCTGGCGGTGCCGCAATTCAACGGCCTGGGGAGTTTGCTGGCGGGCACGGATATCGTGGCCACGGTGCCGGACTACACGGCTGATGCGCTGACCGCAGCGGGTGGGCTGCGGGCGGAGGACTTGCCACTTGAGGTGCGCAGTTTCGAACTGCACATGGCCTGGCGCGGGGCCCAGGACAACGACCCGGCGGAGCGCTGGTTGCGCTCGCGGATACAGATGTTCTTCGGCGATCCGGACAGTCTTTAAGCGCGCACCGGAAACGAACCTTGACCACGATGCCCGGCGCCACAGCCATCGTCGAAGCCGACGCCCACCGTGTGTTCACGCTGCTCTGCGAAACATCAGGTTTGGCACTTTTCGTTCATCTGACGGTGTTTGTTCGGTAGACTACCGGATGGGTGCCAACTGCACGGTGCAGAGAGGCAGGTTAAAGAACAGCGCAGGTCGGGCCGCCATGCGGGAGTACTTGCGCCTATGCAAAAAAAGGAATTGCCTCGCGCCCAGCAACTGGCCGAGCGTGCCTTCGCCAACCTTGAACGCTTCGTACACATTGAAGCAGTCAGCGGCATTGTCCTACTGCTTGCCGCTGTGGCGGCACTGATCTGGGCGAACTCTCCAGCTGCCGACAGCTACGACAGCCTTTGGCACACGCCGTTGACGATCGGTGTTGGCTCGCTGGTCTATTCACAGTCCCTGCATTTCTGGATCAACGATGGCTTGATGACCATCTTTTTCCTGGTCGTCGGCATGGAGATCCGTCGCGAAATCCACGAGGGCGCACTGTCCAGCCTGCGTCAAGCCACGCTACCCATGGCAGCCGCCGTCGGCGGTGTCGCCGTGCCCGCCCTCCTCTATCTGGGTTTTGGCCACGCATCGGCAGAACAACAAGGTTGGGCCGTCCCGACGGCTACGGATATCGCCTTTGCGGTAGGGGTTCTGGCGCTGCTCGGCAAGTCGATCCCGTCCAACGTCCGCGTGTTCCTGCTGGCCCTGGCGATCATCGATGACATCATCGCAGTGCTGATCATCGCGTTCTTCTATTCAGGTGGCCTGGATTACAGCGGTTTCGGCGTTGCAGTGATCGGCCTGCTGATGGTGATCGGGCTTCAGAAGATCGGTGTGGGTGCCGCCTACGCCTATATCATTCCTGGCGCAATCACTTGGCTGGGTGTCTTGTTGACCGGAGCCCACCCGACCCTCGCCGGCGTTGTG
This sequence comes from Pseudomonas sp. LAM2023, assembly GCF_016620375.1. Classification (NCBI taxonomy): domain Bacteria; kingdom Pseudomonadati; phylum Pseudomonadota; class Gammaproteobacteria; order Pseudomonadales; family Pseudomonadaceae; genus Pseudomonas; species Pseudomonas sp. LAM2023. The sequence goes on from NZ_JAENHV010000009.1 coordinate 661,375, forward strand.
TTGGGCCTGATGACGCCTGTAGCCGCAATGCCGATGCGCGAGCGCCCGCTGGATGCAGTTACCCGCTTTACCGGAGAACTGCTGGGACGCGCCAGGGCGCCAGAGCGGGATGCCAGCGACCTCATGGACCCGTTGAAACGGCTGCGCTTGGCCCAGCGTGAACTGGTGCCGCCGGTGGTGCGCATGCAAGGTACCCTGCATCCCTGGGTAGCTTTCGGCATCATGCCAGTGTTTGCCTTGGCCAACGCCGGGGTAAATCTATCAGGTGTCGATCTGTCTGCCGAGGCCCCGCAATGGGTAATGATCGCCGTCACTGTCGCCCTGGTAGCTGGCAAACCCTTGGGCATCGTCGGCGTCAGTTGGCTGATGGTGCGCTTGGGCTGGTGCGCGCTTCCCGCCGAGGTAGGCTGGCGCAGCATTTTCTTGATCGGGTTGCTGGCCGGCATCGGTTTTACCATGTCGATCTTCATTGCCAATCTTGCCTTCGCCGAGCCAGGCGCGCTGGCGGCGGCCAAACTTGGCGTGCTTTCCGCCTCGGTGCTGGCGGCACTGTTAGGCCTGGCCTGGGGGGCGTATAACCTGCGCAGGGCACCTACCGTGAGCAAAGCCGGTTCGACCGTCTAGCAGTATCAACTGGCGATCCACTGCAATTGGGCAAGCGGATCGCCACGCCTGACACAGCTACCCACTGTGTCAGGCGGGCCACCACATATCCTGCCCATGGCGTTTCGGTCAACCGTGTTCGGACACCCGTCCATGACGGCTTCCGGCAATACAAAGCCGCTATCACTGTGGGTTCACATGCCCAACATCTCAGGCAACACCAGCGCGATCCAAGGCACGTAAGTCACCAGGATCAGGAACAACAGCAGGATCAGCAACCAGGGCATTGCTGCACGCACGGTGTCCACCAGTGGCATGCCGGTCACGGCAGAGGTGACGAACAGGTTGAGCCCAACCGGGGGGGTAATCAGGCCGATTTCCAGGTTGATCACCATGATGATGCCAAGGTGCACCGGATCGATGCCCAGTCGCGTGGCGATCGGGAACAGGATCGGCGCCAGGATCAGGATGATCGCCGATGGCTCCATGAACGCGCCAGCCACCAGCAGCACCACGTTGACCACCAGCAGGAAGGTCACGGGGGTAAGCCCGGCCTCGATGACCCAGGCGGTAATCTGCTGCGGTAATTGTTCGGTGGTCAGCACATGGGCGAAAAGCATGGCGTTGGCGATGATGAACATCAGCATGATGCTCAGCCGGGCGGACTCCAGCAGTACCTTCGGTGCTTCGCGCCAGGACATGTCGCGGTACACGAACAGCGCGATGAAGGCCGAATACACCGCCGCGACCGCAGCCGCCTCGGTTGGGGTGAACATTCCGCTGTAGATGCCACCGAGAATGATCAGGATCAGCAGCAGCCCCCAGATTGCATTGCGCGCCGCGCTCAGCCACTCGCTGAACGTAGCCCGGGGCAACGCCGGCAGGTTGCGTTTCACCGCCACGATGTAGATGACAATCATCAGGATCAGCCCGAGCATCAACCCCGGCACCACCCCTGCCATGAACAACTTGCCGACCGAAGTCTCGGTAGCGGCGGCGTATACCACCATCACGATCGAGGGTGGAATCAGGATGCCCAGAGTGCCTGCGTTGCAGATGATGCCTGCGCCGAAAGCGGTTGGATAACCCGAGCGCACCATACCGGCGATGGCGATCGAACCGACGGCGGCGACCGTCGCCGGGCTGGAACCGGAAAGCGCGGCGAACAGGACGCAGGCCAGCACCGCCGCGATGGCCAGGCCACCGCGCACATGGCCGATGCAGGCGTTGGCGAAGTCGATCAGGCGGCGGGCTACACCACCGGTGGTCATGAATGCTCCGGCCAGCAGGAAGAACGGAATGGCCAGCAAGGTGTAGTGCTCGGAGGTTTCGAACAGTTTGATCGCCAGCGAGCGCACCGAGTCCTGGCTGAACAACATGATCGCCAGTGAGCCCGCCAACCCCAGGGAAATGGCGATCGGCACGCCGATGAACATCAGCACGAACAAGGCCGTGAACAAGAACAGGACGGTCATGGTTTATCTTCCTCGTGCTCGGTCAGCTTCATGGCCTCGGCGGCTTCATCCGCAAGGCCCAGCCCCACCTGGCGGCCCATGAGGATGCGCACCATGATTTCGCCGAAGCGGATGAATACCAGGGTGAAGCCCAGCGGCACGATCAGGCCGATGTGCCACTGCATGATGCCAATATGACCAAGGTCTTCGGCGCCGATGCTGGCGGTCAGCAAGGTCTCGATCCACTCGAAGCTGGCGACGCTCAGCAGCCCGGCATAAACCATGCAGCTGGCGCAGGCTACTACACCGATAATGCGTTGTACCGGCTTGCTGGCCCGCTTGACCAGCGCATCGACGCCAATATGGCCGGCGGTGCGCACGCCATAGGCCAGGCCGAAGAATATCAACCAGGCAAACAAAGCCTTGGTCAGCGCATTGCTCCAGGTCATGGCCTGGGCGGCGTCCATCACTTGGTCGCCAACGGCGTTGAACAGGTCGGCTGCCCCTGGCCAATGCTCAGCCACGCTGTAGAACAGGGTGTAGAGGTTGTTGAGGATCACGTAGACGAAGGTCACCAGGGTCATGGCGGCCAGGAGAAAGACGATGAAACCTTCCTCGAAATGTTCCCAGATACGTCTGAGGGCGTGCATGGCGCGATCTCCAGAGCGAAGCCGGCCCCACTCGCGCAGGGCCGGCTACTGCCTTACTGAGGCGTGTTGGCGGCTTCGGCGGCCTTGATCAGGTCAGCACCGATCTCACCTTCGAACTTCTTCCACACAGGTTTCATCGCATCACGCCACGCTTCGCGTTGCTCCGGGGTCAGGGTGATGATCTCGGTGGTCTTGGCATCAATGATGCGCTGCTTGTCGCCCTGGTTGAGCGCCTCGGCTTGCTTGTTCACTTCGGTGGTGACCTCGCCGACGATCTTCTCCAGTACCGGTTTCACGTCTGCTGGCAGGCCGTTCCAGAACTTGGTGTTGGTGATCAGCATGTAGTCCAGCACGCCGTGGTTGGACTCGGTGATGTACTTCTGCACCTCATGCATTTTTTGGCTGTAGATGTTCGAGTACGGGTTCTCCGCGCCATTCACTACACCAGTCTGCAGGCCTTGGTAGACCTCGGCAAAGCTCATTTTCCGCGGGTTGGCCCGCAAGGCCTTGAATTGCTCCTCGAGCACGGCCGAAGCCTGTACACGGAATTTCAGGCCACGGGCATCCTTCGGCTCGCGCAGTGGTTTGTTGGCCGACAATTGCTTCATGCCGTTGTGCCAATAGGCCAGGCCGGTGATGCCTTTGCTTTCCATGGACTTGAGCAAGCCTTGGCCGGCCGGGCTCATCTGGAAGCGGTCGACGGCATGGATGTCGTCGAACAGGAACGGCAAGTCGAACAACTGGATCTGTTTGGTGTACTGCTCGAACTTGGCCAGCGACGGCGCAATAATCTGTACGTCACCGAGCAGCAAGGCCTCCATTTCCTTGCCATCACCGAACAACGATGAGTTGGGGTAAACCTCGACCTTGACTTCGCCGGGCAAGCGCTCTTCCACCAGCTTCTTGAACAACAGCGCGCCCTGGCCCTTGGGCGTGTGTTCGGCGACAACATGGGAGAACTTGATGGTAATCGGCTCAGCCGCCTGGGCCAGGCCAGTGGCGCTCAAGGCAAACGCGCAGAATAAAGCTTTGATCGCAGGAGTGAACATCCGATGAATCCTCTTTATTGTTGTTGTGGCCACGTGACCTTCAGAGTCTAGGCGGCATTTGCCAGTTGTTCTCGCAATCGCCCTCAAGCCCCAGCAGCCGCTGGGGTCAGTAGCGCCGCTGCGTGCCTGGCGCGGGCCACCCTCGGTGGCACGCAATAGTCTTCGGGCAAGCGACTATTCCCCTTGCCGATCGCCACCGGGTGCCCGTGCCGGCGCGGCATACCAGCGCTCTGGCGGCACCCATTTCTCATGCGCGGGGTCGCCCAGGTAGTGCGGCGACATGATCTGCACCCCGTACTCGTTGAACACATCCTGGATGTTGGCGTGCAGCAGGCTCAGCAGTTCTGCCCGGGGCCTGGGTTCACTCGGCACCGCCTGGGCTACCAGGCGGTATTCGGGGTAGAAATCCGACAGGCCGGTCTGGAACACTTGCGGCCTGGGTTTTTCCAGTACGCCGTCGGTACGCCTGGCAGCTTCCACCAGCATCGCTTCGACCTGGCGCCAGGGCGTGTCATAACCGATGGTCACCACGGTATCGACGATGTACCCCTGCCCTTGCACCACACGTGAAAAGTTGCGCGTCACAGAGCCGGTGATCATCGAGTTGGGCAAGGTCAGCACCTCGCCCAGGCCGGTGCGGATGGTGGTGTTGAACATGCCGACTTCGCTCACCGTGCCTTCGTGGTCACCGACCCGCACATACTCGCCGGCCTTCAAGGTGCGGGAATAGGTGAGGATCAGGCCCGCTGCCGCCTGCCCCACTATGCTCGAAGCGCCGAGCGAGATCATCAGCCCGAGCAGCACCGACAGCCCCTTGAAGGCGTCGGTACCGGAGCCCGGCAGGTACGGGTAGGCCATGACCAGAGCGAACAGCCAGATGGCCAGCGAGGTCAGGCGGGTGGTCGGTTGCAGGGTTTCTTCGGTCAGCCACTTGAGGTTTCCCGGCCGGGCCATGCGCTGTAGCAGGCGGCGACTGAAGCCGCTGATCCCGCGGGCGACGAAAAAGATCATGATCGCCACGGCGATACCCGGGATCGCGTCCATGATGCCTTGCAGCAGGTAACGCAACAGGTCGAGCAGGTAGACGTTGAGGCTTTCACCCCATGGCCGGGTGTAGGGGAATTGCGACAGTACGAAGCTCAACCACTGGTAACTCAGCAGCAACACCACGGCCCAGTGCAACAGCCGCAGCAGGCGCTCGATCAAGCCGTAGACCAGTTGCATGTCGAACAGCGGCATCTGCCCGAAGCGGATCTGCCGGGCACGCTCGCGCATCAGCTGCGGCAACAGGCCTTGCAGTTTGCGCCGTGCCAGGTTGGTCGCTTTCAACAAGGCCAGGTAGATCAGCGTCGCCAGCGTCGAATAGCCGGCCGCCTTCAACAGGAAGTGCAGGCTGCGCGCCTGACCGGTCTCCTCGACCACCTGGCGCAGCATCGTGGCAGCCTGCTCGGCCGCTGCGCGGGTATCGCCGTCATCCGGGCCCAGGTCACGCGGAGCAATGATGAAGGCGCGTCGCCCGCCCAACAGCACCAGATGGCTATTGAGGATGGGGTCGACAGTGACCTTGAGCTCATCCGTGCCGCGCAAGGCTTCGTCGATCACCGCGGTAGCCCGCTGTACCCGCGCAGCTGGCGTTTCCCCAAGCAAGGTGGCGTGGAAGGTGAAGATGCTGCGGTTGGCGATGGTCAACTGGGCGGGTTCGGCGGGTATGCCATCGGTGGCACTGCCTGTTGCCTGGTCGCCATGGCCGACCATGGGCCGCACGCTCAACAGGATCAACAGCAGGCAGAAAAGGCGCTTCATCATGAAATTCCTGGTCCCTGACCAAAGGCATGCCGGTAGTGATAGCACAGCGGCCGCCGGCCCGCGTCCCGCAAAGGTGTTGACGGGTGCGAATCTTGCGCCTGAGCGTGGCTACTGCATTTCAACGCCCCCCACGGTATGATTGGCCCACGCCAGGATTGGCGATGTGCCATGGCCCTCAGCAGGATCGCCAGCGCGGAAAATCGGATTTTCATCAAGTTCTATCGTGAAACGTGACATTCTCCTCGTTGTTCCACTGCCCTCGGCCATCCGTCGCTCACCCGCTTCGTTACCCCATTGCGAAGCGCCCCTGCCTATCGGCTGAATCCGGCACACGCGGCTACCGCTCGCGCTCCCCCATGGCTTTCACGAGACGACCTCCTTGGCAAATTCAAGGCCCCTCGCTTCCCATCACCGTGCCCTCGACTGGCTGAACTTCTTCCTTGCCGACGTACGCGACGGCCTCGGCCCTTACCTGGCCATCTACCTGCTCGCCGTGCACCAGTGGCAGCCGGCCAACATCGGCCTGCTGATGAGCCTGGCCGGCATCGTCGCGCTGCTGGCGCAGACGCCGGCCGGGGCCTTGATCGACCACACCCCGGCCAAGCGCGCGGTGCTGGTGATCGCTGCCCTGCTGGTAACCGGCAGTTGCCTGTTGCTGCCGCTGATTTCGTCGTTCGCCTGGGTGGCCTTGACCCAGACGCTCAGTGCCCTGGCAGGCTCGGTGTTCGCCCCGGCGATAGCCGCGATCTCGCTGGGTATCACCGGCCCCAAGGCGTTCACCCAGCGGGTCGGGCGCAACGAAACCTTCAACCACGCCGGCAATGCCTGCTCGGCACTGCTGGCCGGCGGCCTGGCCTACCTGTTCGGCCCGGTGGTGGTGTTCTACCTCATGGCGGTCATGACCGTGGCCAGCATCGTCGCCGTCGCGCGCGTGCCCGCCGCAGCGATCGACCACCAGCTGGCGCGCGGCCTGGCCCATGGCCCAAGCGGTGATGACCACCCTGCCGGGTTCAAGCTGCTGCTGCACAACCGCACCCTGCTGGTTTTCGCGGTGTGCTGCGCGTTGTTCCACCTGGCCAATGCGGCGATGCTGCCCCTGGTGAGCCAGAAGCTGTCGCAGGTCGACCTGCGCCTGGCCACCCCGCTCACCTCCGCCTGCATCGTCGCGGCGCAGCTGGTGATGGTACCCATGGCGCTGCTGGTGGGGGCCAAGGCCGAGCACTGGGGGCGCAAGCCGTTCCTGCTGGCCGGCTTTCTCATCCTGCCCCTGCGCGGGGCCTTGTACGTGGTGTCCGACAACCCGTTCTGGCTGGTCGGTGTGCAGCTGCTCGACGGTGTCGGCGCGGGTATCTTCGGCGCGCTGTTCCCTGTCGTGGTCAAGGACTTGACCGACGGCACCGGGCGCTTCAATGTCAGCCTCGGTGCGCTGGCGGCGGTATTCGGCCTGGGCGCCGCGCTCAGCCCGGGCATCGCCGGGCTGGTGCTGCAGGCCGCTGGCTATGATGCGGCATTCCTGACCTTGGCCGCGATTGCCCTCGCCGCCTTCGTGCTGGTGCTGGTCGCCCTGCCCGAGACCCAGCCCGACGCTTCGCCATCCCCCTCCTTGCCTACCCTTGCCGGAAACTGAACAGCCCATGCCAGTCAGCGAACACGCATCGATCATCTGGGCCATAGCCGCCCTGGCCACCGCTGGCGTCATCTTGCGCCCCTGGCGTATCCCTGAATACGTCTGGGCCATGGGCGGCGCCTTGCTGCTGGTCGGCCTGGGCCTGATCACAGCGCACAGCGCCCTGGCCGCGGTGGCCGAGGGCAGCGACGTCTACCTGTTCCTGGTCGGCATGATGGTGCTGGCCGAGCTGGCCCGCCAGGAGGGGCTGTTCGACTGGCTGGCGCGCTACGCCGTGCAGCACGCGCAGGGCTCCGGGCAACGGCTGTTCGACCTGGTGTTCCTGGTCGGTACGCTGGTCACCGTGTTCCTCTCCAACGATGCCACGGCGGTGGTGCTCACGCCGGCAGTGTATGCAGCGTGCAAGGCGGCCAAAGCCGAGCCTTTACCGTACCTGTTCATTTGCGCATTCATTGCCAACGCGGCCAGCTTCGTGCTGCCGATCTCCAACCCGGCCAACCTGGTGGTATTCGGCAGCCAGATGCCACCGCTGCCAGACTGGCTCCGGCAGTTCACCCTGCCATCGCTGGCAGCCATCGCCCTGACCTACCTGATGCTGCGCCTGGCCCAGCGCCGGCAGATCAATCAGCCGCTGGCCCTGAGCGTGCACACCCAGCCGCTATCGGCCGGCGCCCGCCTGTGTGCGCTGGGCATCGCACTGACCGCAGCCTTGCTGCTGGGGGCCTCGGCACTGGACATGGCGCTGGGCCTGCCGACGTTCGCTGCCGGCGTCGCGATCACGGCGCTGATCCACCTGCGCCAGCGGCGCAGCCCGATGCCGGTACTGCGTCACGTCGCCTGGGGGGTGCTGCCGCTGGTGGCGGGCTTGTTCGTACTGGTCGAAGCGGTTGCCCAGACCGGCCTGGTCGTGCGCCTGGCCCAGGCGCTGGCCACGCTGGCAGAGGCAGCGCCGGGCCAGGCCAGCTGGCTGGCAGGCGTGGCTGTTGCCCTCGCCAGCAACCTGATGAACAACCTGCCCACCGGGTTGATGGCCGGGTCCATGGGTTCACTGGTGCAACTGCCGCAACAGACAACGGCTGCGCTGCTGATCGGTGTCGACCTGGGGCCGAACCTGTCGATTACCGGCTCGCTGGCGACGCTGCTGTGGCTGGTCGCGATCCGTCGCGAAGGCGAGCATGTCAGTGCCTGGCAGTTCCTGCGCCTGGGGCTGCTGGTGATGCCCCCGGCCCTGGTGGCGGCGCTGCTGGCGCTGTGGGTGTGATCAACGGGTAGGCAAAGGCGCCCGTGAACGGCGCCGTTTGCTGCTACGCTTTGAATACCTGTCCAGGAATCCGTCACGCTGGATTTGCCGGCTTAGCACAGCTGAGTTCCGTTGTTCTTCAGGCCTACCTTCTGCACATGACCTTTGCCCATCAAAGGTGCCGATATGTCTGAGCCCAAGAAACGTCCGAGCAAACGCAAGCCCAAGGCGATTGAAGACCTCCGGGAAGACAGGAACTTCCAATCGCGCAAGCAGCGGCTCGAGGCCGGCAAGCGCTTGCGCGACAGTGTTCCACGGGCGGCACATGCAACGTGGAAACCTTCCTCGAAGCAGCGTGACCCAGTCGCGTTGCTGGAACAGTCCAACCGTCACCGGCATCCCGAACTGGTGCCTGTCCGTTACGGTCGCATGCTGCGCAGCCCCTTCACCTTCCTGCGTGGCTCGGCCGGCCTGATGGCGCGGGACCTTGCCAGCCTCCCCAGTACCGGCATCCGCGTGCAAGCCTGCGGCGACTGCCATTTACTGAACTTTGGTCTGTTCGCTACTCCTGAGCGCAACCTGATCTTCGATATCAATGATTTTGACGAAACCCTGCCCGCGCCCTGGGAATGGGACATCAAACGGTTGGCGGTCAGTTTTGCCGTCGCGGCCCTGGACAATCGACTCGAGCGCAAGCAGGCCCGGCAGTTGGCCATGGCCTGTGTCAGTGCCTACCGCAAACGCATGCGTGAGCTGTCGCTGATGAGCCCGCTGGACGTATGGTACGACCGCCTGGATGCGCAAACGCTGATCGACATGGCGCCCAATGCTGCGTACCGCAAGGCACGCGAAGCGTTGATGGCCAAAGCCCGGACGCGCATCGGCGATTACCTGTACCCGCAGATCAGCGATGAAGTGGGTGGCCGGCGGCGTCTGGTCGACCAGCCGCCGATCCTGTTCCATGTGCGTGAGGCCGATTTTGCCAAGCGCGTAAAACTGGCGCTCGAGGACTACCGTAACTCCCTGCTGCCGGAACGCCGGGTGCTGTATGACCGCTATCGCCTGGAAGACATTGCCGTGAAGGCCGTCGGCATCGGCAGTGTAGGCACGTTCTGCTTTGTCGGCCTGTTTTTCTCGGCAGAAAACAATCCGTTACTGCTGCAGTTCAAGGAGGCCTGCCCGTCGGTGCTGGCGCCCTACGCCGGCGCCAGCGAATTCGCCAACCAGGGCCAGCGCGTGGTCACCGGCCAGCGCCTGTCGCAATCGGCCAGCGACATCTTTCTGGGCTGGACGGAAGGCAGCAAGGGCCGGCAGTTCTTCGTCAGGCAGTTGCGTGACATGAAGATGTCACTGCCGGTCGAAGGTGCGTCGTTCGAGCAGATGGCGATGTATGCCGAAGTGTGCGGGATGACCTTGGCGCGGGCGCACGCCAAATCCGGCGACGCCGCGTTGATCAGCGGCTATCTGGGCAAATCGGACGCCTTCGATACCGCCATTGGCAGCTTTGCCCTGGCCTATGCCGGGCAGAATGCGAAGGATTACCGGGCGCTGGTCGACGCCGAAAGGAAAGGCCGGATCAAGGCGCTGCGTGAGGTAGACGATTAGGCACGCTCAAGCCTGAGCGCTGGTGAATGACCCGCTTGCATTTACCCGGGTGCGACAGATGAAGCAGCAGCGTTTTTCCGAATCGCGGGCAAACTCAGGTCGATGTCAACGTGCCGTGCTGGTCGCCGCCACCCTGTTGGTGGCCGCCTGTTCGACACTGGGCCCCACCACCATCGAGCGTGATCGAACGGACTATGCGGGGGTCATAGCCACCACCTGGAAAGAACAGACCTTGCTCAATATCGTCAAGCTGCGGTACGCCGATGCACCGGTCTATCTTGAGGTTTCGTCGGTGATCAGCTCCACCGCCATCCAGAGCCAGGTGAACCTGTCCGCCAGCTGGTTCAGCGGTTTGCCTGCCGACGGCAATAGCCAGGCAATCGGCGCCTCCGGTGTCTACACGGATCGCCCGACCATCAGCTACACGCCGCTGTCTGGCGAGCGGTTTTCCCGCTATCTGCTTACCCCGCTGTCGCCAGCAGCGGTATTTTCCCTGATCCAGGCGGGCTATCCGGTGGACCGCGTACTGCATCTGACCACACGCGCCGCGAACGGCCTCTACAACCGTTCGAATTCGCCGTCCCGATTGCGTGCAGCAGACCCCCGCTTCTACGCCGTGCTGGATGCGCTTCGTCGCATCCAGCGCTCGGAAAAACTCGGCATGCGTATCAGCCAGCGCAGCGGCGATGACAGTGAATTGTTCCTGATCGCCGACACCACGTCAGCACAGCTCGAGGACGACCGTCGACTGGTGCGTGAGTACCTGCGCCTGCAGCCCGACAAGGAAGTCCTGCATCTGACCTTCGGCTCCGTGCAGAGGAGCGATACCGAAGTGGCGCTGCTGACCCGGTCGATGTCGGAAATCTTTGCGGAAATCGCCGCCACGATCGAGGCGCCCGCCATCCATGTACAAGAAGGGCGGGCCAACCCTGCACCCACCCTGCCAGTTACCAGCGAGTGGGACGCCCCGCTGGTGCGCATCCATTCCAGCGCGCACCAGCCAGGCGATGCCTATGCCGCCGTGCACTATCGCGACTACTGGTTCTGGATTGACGACCGCGACATGAAGTCCAAGTCCGAATTCCTGTTCATCCTGGTGCTGCTTTCCCTGGCTGAAACGGGCGTGGCCCCGGAAGTCCCGGTCATCACGGTACCGGCCAATTAATCCGGCAGAGGATAAAGGCTTTGCAACAGGCGGTCCTGGGCCGACAACGGGCCCAGGTAGCGCACGAACAGTTCCTCACCCCGCGCCCCCGCCAGCGCCTTGCTCAAGGCGCTGTCGACCAATAGGCGGAAATCGTCATCCCCGCGTGCCATGGGTAGCGCCACCCGGCTCATGACAAACATCCGCTCCGGAACCCACAACTGCTCACGCTCGGCTTGGCGCGCCTGATAGGCCAGCAGAACGACCCGGTCCCCCAGCAATGCGTCGACCTTGCGCTCGGCCACCCGCTGCACGCCTTCCTCGTAGGTCGACACCTCCTCAAGGGTGGATTGCAAGCCAAGCTGGCGTATCCGTTCATGGGCCCAGCGGCTGCTCAATGTGCCACGCAATACGGCAAAGCTGTGTTTGCTCAGCCCTGCGTTGATGGTTGCACGCCAGCGTGGGCCGCTGTCCTGCGCCTTGCCACTGAGTGGCCCCAGCAAGGTAGCCGGTGCGTCACGCCTGACCAGCACAGCCAGGCCTGAGGTAAAGACCGGGATGGAAAAATCCGCCACGGCACGTCGGCCAACGGTTTCCACCATCGGCGTACACACCAGGTCGACCTGCCCATCAGTCAAGGCTGGAACCACCTGTGCCTCTGCCAAAGCGCGCCAGCGCACCTGCAGGCCAGCAAGCCCAGGCGCCTGACGGATCCGCTCGACCACCGCCATGCACAGTTCCACGGCGTATCCCTGCGGGGATTGCTCACTACCTGACGAGAACGGCGCAAGGCCGTCCATGAACCCCAGGGTCAGCACCTGGCTGTGCCGTAACCGGTCCAGGACATCTGCAGTTGCCAATTCGCTGGCCGCTGCCCCGTACAACAACAGGCTTGCCAGGCACAAACCGGCGACTTTCGCACGATTTTTCACGACGCACCCCCGATCGTGTCCAGCACCTTGACGAAACGCTTGGCAATGAAGCCGAACAGCAGGTAGCCCAGCGCCATGATCAGCGCGGCGCCAAACACTGCCTCCAGGCCCGAGGCATACAGGGCGTAGAAGCAGTAGCACACGGCGACCACCATGATGATGGCGTTACGGCGAAAAATGTTCAGCGGCACCTGAGCCTTGTACATGATCACCAGCAATCCGGTGAGCGAGGTGATGTAGGGGATGATGTTGGTCACTGCCGCCAGGTTGACCAGCTTGCTGAACTGGGCAGTAGCATTCGGCGAAAGCGTCGACAGTGCGATCAGGCTTTGCAGCACGGCACAGGTCAACAAGCCCGCCAACGGCACGCCGCGCGCTGTGACGCGGGTGAAGAGCCGGGGAAACAGCCCCTCACCGGCGGTAACCTTGGCGGTTTCGGCCAGGGTGAATTGCCAGCCAAGCAATGACCCCACGCAGGCGATCACCGCCAGCCCCATGATCACGCTGCCGACAGTGTCGTTGAACATGCGCGCGTAGACCATGGCGAAGGGCGCGCTGGCATTGGCCAGCTCGGGGTTGGGCACGATCCCTTGAATGACACTGGTCGACAAGATGTACACCACGGCTGCGCCAAGGGTGCCGAACAGGCAAGCCAGGGGCACATTGCGCTTGGGGTTTTCCACCGCATCGGAGTTCTGCGCGGCCGACTCCATGCCGAGAAAGGCCCACAGCGTCAGCGGGATGCTGCTGGTAATGGCCTGGGCAACTGGCATCTGCCCTGGGTTCCATGCCTCCTCGAAGATGGCCGGGCTGAACCAGTGCCAGCCGATCAGGCTCAGCCCGGCAACCGGCACGATCACCCCCCACACGCTGATCGCCCCGAGCCGACCGGTGATCTTGGCGCCGCCCAGGTTGGCCAGGGTAGTGAACCAGATCAGCATGACCGCCCCCGCCAGCAGCGGCGCAGCACCGCTGCCTAGCCACGGGAAGAACGGCGTGAGGTAGCCCACCGCAGAGATGCCGATCGCCACGTTGCCGATCATCAACGAAAGAAAATACAGATACGAACACAGGAAAAAGGCCGACTTGCCGTGCGCTTGCTCGCTGTAGGCGGACATCCCGCCAGAACGCGTACAGTAGATGCCGCATTGGGCAAAACAGTAGGCGATGGCCATCGAACCCACAGCGGTGATCAGCCAGGACAGCAGCGACACCGCTCCGATCTGGGCCATGCTTGCCGGCAGCATGATGATGCCCGACCCCATCATGTTCACCGTTACCAGAGTGGTGAGCCCGACCAGGCTCATTTTCTTTGCTGGATCATCCATGCTGCTCACCTTCAGCCAAGCGTATCGATAGAACCGGCGATCGCGCACCACGCCATCATTCAGCGCTGCGCCCGAGCCGGCGAGCCCCTGGCAACGCACTCATCCCATGCAGTACCACGCTGAGCATGACGCAAGCGATGGTAGTAGCGATGATGGTAGCGCCTTCTTGCAATTGCGCATCCAGCACCAGCACGGCAAAGACGATGGAAGCAAGGCCGCGGGGCCCGAACCAGCCGATGAACAAACGGCTCTCGGCGGTGAGCGCGCTACCGCTCAAGCTGATCCAGACAGGTAGCATGCGCACCAGCGACAGGCTTGACAGGGCGTAGAACCATACCGAGGGCGACAGAATCTGCGATGCCTTGGGCGCCACGTAGGCACCGAACACCACCCAGGTCAGCAGTGACAACGCTTCAGCACAAGACTCGCCGGTGGCGAGCAGCGGCTGGGTTTCCTGCTTGAACCGGCAACCTGTCAGCAGCCCGGCACAGAATGCGGCGATGAAGCCACTGCCGCCCAATGCCTGGGCGCAGGCGAAACTCAGCAACGCCAGCGCCGGCATCACCAGCTGTTGCCACGCCTCGATCTGCAGGCAATGGCGTTGCGACAGGCGCAACAGCCCGCCCACCAGCAAGGCCAGCGCCACGCCCGTCAGGACACCGACGCCCAACTCCTCCAGGAACAGGTAACCGGCCAGGGCAAAAGGTACCGTCGAGTGCGCTTCCGTCACCAGGGCCAGCAGCAAGAGCAGCACCGGCACACAGATGCCGTCATTCAAACCGCTTTCGACATTCAGGCTTTCGCGCACATTGGCTGGAACCTCCGGGTTGCTGACCACGGCCTTGCCGAGGGCGGCATCGGTTGGCGCCAGTATCGTTGCCAGCAGCGCCATTTCCAGCCAGGGCATTTGCGGAAAGATCAGCCACGCGGCAAACCATCCCGCGATCAGCGTCAGCGGCAGGCCTATGGTCAGCAAGCGCAGCGGCAGGCTGCGGTAGTGGCGCAGCTGCGCCAGGTCGGCCTTGGCGGCATCACTGAACAGCAGGATGGCAAGGGTGAGTTCGGCCAGCAGGCGCAGATCGTTGCGGTCCAGCGCAAGGTTCAGCAGCCCAAGCCCGGAGGGGCCGACCGCCAGACCCGCCAGCAAAAACAGCAGAGGCCCGTTGATGGGTCTGGATTCAAGCGCGCCGGCCAGGCTGGCGTAGAGCACCAGCAAGGCGGCCAGAACAGCCAGGTTCTGATACATGGCCACGCCCCGAAAGCAAAAGCCTATGCAAGAACGCTATCACTGCATCTGCGGCGCGACGATGGAAAAAACGGCAGAAGTTATCCTAGGTCAATATTGCCGGTGATCAACACCTGCCAACTGCCGGCGGAGCACTTCGCCCTGGCTGGAATGGCCATTAGTTAACTTTTATCAAGCCCGCCCTGCGCTGCCTGGGTAAGGTGCACTGACCCATGTCCGGTGAAGGCACAGACCATGAACAGCACGCCTCCTACAAGAGTTCGCCTGTATGACGAGGAAGAACTGGACACAGTGCTGCGCGCGATGGCCCACCAGGCGTTGGCCTGCTTGCCTGCGTCCCGGCTGGCGCTGGTGGGCATCCAACGGCGCGGCGAGCCTTTGGCACAGCGCCTGCAATTGCACCTGCAGCAACTGACCGGTGCAGCGCCGTTGCCGCTCTATCCGGTCAAGGTCAAGCGCTATGCCGATGACCTCAGCATCCTGCACGCCCATACGCAGCTCACTGGCAACCCGGAACTCGGCAACCTCGACCTTGCCGGTACCACCCTGCTGGTTGTCGATGACGTGCTCTATGAAGGGTACTCGCTGCTGCGCACCTGCGCCTACCTGGCCGAACTGGGCGCGCGCCAGGTACTCAGCGCAGTGCTTGTCGACCGGCACGTCTGCCGCCAGCCGGTGCATGCCGATATCGTCGGCATTCACCTGCAGCTAGCGGCGCAGGATATCGTCGAATGCCATGTGCCGCCCTACGAGGCGCAATTCTGCGTGGAAGTGCTGCGCCACGGTCGAGCAGGCGATACCGCCTGACTCAGCGGGCAGCCGTGGGCCTGACCGTAAGGATGCTGCAGGGTGCCTGGCTGACCAGCCGTTCGGTGGTATCACCGATCAGTTTCGCCCAACGCTTGGCTTGCACCACGCCAACCACCACCACATCGATGTTCAAAGCGACAATTTGAGCCTTGATCACGCGCAACGGCGCGCCTTCGCTGAAATGCCGATGAGCGTGCACGATGCCATGGGCATCGGCCAACGCGTCGAAGGGCTGCTGGCGGGCGTCGCGCACCTCGTCGGCCCAGGGGCCGGCGAGGTCGGGATTGGCCAGCATGGCGATCGGCAGGTCGTAAGCAGAGAGCAGATGCAACTGCCCCCTGCACTGCGCCACCAGTTGTTGGCCTGCCGCCAGCAGCGCATGGTTGAGTGCATCATTTTCCGGCGAAGGGTTGGCAACATCTACCGCTACCAGGACGTTGCCAGGCACGGCCGGGGCGTTCGCCGGGACGAACAGCAGCGGCGCCGCGCTCGCGTGCAGCAGCACCTGGTCCAGCGAGTTGCGGGCGATCTGGTCGAGCAACGAGCAGCCGGGGCAAGCCTTGATCACCAGGTCAGGTGCATAGCGGGCGATGCAGGCAGGCAACAGGTCACGCGGGCTGAGGCTTTCGACGGCCTCGAAACTCAGCTGCAGCCCCAGCGCTGGCTGCTCGTCAAGCAGTGCCTGCAAGCCGGTACTGAAGTGCACGAAAGCGGCCGAAGGCAGCGGCGATTCCTGCAACGCGTGACGCAGCTGCAGCTCATTGGGTTCATGAATGCCCAGCACATGCAAGGACGCGCCTGAGGTCGTCGCCAAGGCCATGGCGCGATACAGTGCGGCGTTGGCCTGGACTTCGGTCATGATCAGCAGAATCCGGCGATACCGGTTCATCGGCCACCTCCCGGCGCGGAAACAAGGTTGTGCGCCCTTGCCATTGTCGGCGCGGGTGCTGGGCCATTCTTGATAAATATCAAGGCACCCGAGCGCCATCGCGCCACCCTACCCTTGAACCGCTGTGCCGTCATCGTGGCGGCCATCGCTGTGGAGGCCCTCATGAACGCTCTGTCGCGACTGTTACTGATCTGCCACCCAGACCTGCACCCCTCGCCTGCCTTGGCGCGTGCCCAAGCGTTGGCCAAGGCGACAGGCGCTACCTTGCACCTGGTGGTGCTGAGCCAACTGCCATCCCGCCTGGCCACCCTGGACCACGTGTTGCGCGGCAATGTCCGCAGGCAGGATGCCGAGCACCGCAAGGCCTGGCTGAACGACCAGGTCAAGGCGCTTGGCGAGCTAGGCACGACTGCCTATGCCGAAACCCTGGATGACGAAGACCCGCTCAAGGATCTGATCCGGCTGGCCCAGCTGCATCGGGTCGAGATGCTGATCAAGGATGTCCGCCACGAAACCCTCGTCAGCCGCGCCCTGCTTACACCCCTGGACTGGCAACTGTTGCGCCGCTGCCCGATCCCGCTGCACCTGGTGGCCCAGGCAGACACCACACTGCCAGCCCGGGTGCTGGCGGCAGTGGATCTGGTCGAGGACGACCACGCGGTGGCCAAGATCAACGAGCGCATCCTGCAACATGCACAGGTGTTGGCGCAGCGCTGCAAGGCGCAATTGCATGTGCTGCAGGCGTATGAGCCTGGCCCCAGCTTCCTGGCCTATGCCGCCGCGCCAGTGGCGTGGACCGAGGACCGCGTCGAGGAAATGACCGGTCGGGCGCGCGAACGCCTGGCGAAGTTCGCCAGCCACTACGGTATCAAGCCGGATCACCTGCATCTGGTGCGAGGCCCCGCGCGCAATGTTGTCAGCGAATACGCCAACCAGCATGCCTTCGATGTGGTGGTCATGGGGACGGTTTACCATGAGGGCATGACCAAGGTCATCGGCAGCACCACCGAGCAAAGCCTGTACAAGGTGCACTCCAGCCTACTGGCGATCCATGGTTGATTCACCGCCTGGTGTGCACGGCATCCTTGCGCAGGCAACCAGGCGGCAGGTTTCAATCGCGATGCCAGTCGACGCTCAGATACACCTCGCTGTCACTGTAACGGTAACTGCAGGTGCCGTCATAGGCGGCTTCCAGGTCATGGCCGATGCGGTTGGCCAGGTGCGTACCCGTGGTAGTCGCCAGCAGTTCGTCATCCTTGCAATCGACCGCGATCAGCCGTTCAAGCACATGCGTCTGCCGTTCTTGCTGTTCCGCATGGTGTATCAGCTGGCGGATCTCTTGCTCATGGGTTGCCAGGAAACGCCCGGATATGCGCACTTGTCCGGCCGCGGCACGGTCCTCGATACGGCGGCAGGCCGGGCAGACCGTCGCGTCCACCGGGCCGGGGCCAACAGGCCCATGCAGGTGCCATTCACCCTCGTGGTAGGCGGCACCACATTGCGGGCAACGCGCGCTACCGCCCGGGCGAAGCGGTGTGGCATAAGGATCGAAAGGGTGGGACTTGAACAATTTGTCCTTGCGGCTTTTCTGATACTTGTCCATCGGCGTGCTCACTTTGCAGGTTGTGAGGATCGCAGCCCTTGGCATGCGTTGACCTGCCCAGTGTCTGCCGGCCGGCGACACAGGACTTGATAATGGTCAAATCAAGGGGTACCCACGCTTTCGGGGTGCCGGCCATGAACGACGGAGCACAGTACATGAACCACATACCGCCTTTACTGTTTGCCTTGCAAGGTAGCGAGGGCTACGGCAGTGCCGTGGCGCAGCGTCTGGGCTGCAGGTTGTCGGCACATGAAGAACGGGACTACGAGGACGGTGAACACAAATGCTGGCCGAGCGAAGCGGTCGCAGGCCGAAGCGTCATCGTGGTTCATTCGCTCTATGGTGATACGCGCCACAGCGCCCACGACAAGCTGTGCCGGCTGCTGTTTTTCTGCGCGGCAATCAAGGATGCCGGTGCCATTCAGGTGACAGCGCTGACGCCTTATCTGTGTTATGGCCGCAAGGACCGCAAGGTAGAATTCCAGGATTCCACCATCACCCGCCATGTGGCCCGCCTGATGGAAAGCTGCGGCATCGACCGGGTGCTGGCGCTGGACGTGCATAACCCCAGCGCGTTCGACAATGCCTACCGCATCCCAGCCTGGAACCTGTCATGCGTGCAATTGTTTGCCCAGCGCATTGCCCCGCTGCTGGCAGAACAGCCGGTCACGGTAGTGTCGCCGGACATCGGCGGCGTCAAGCGCGCCGAGCACTTTCGCCAGGCGCTGGCACAATTGCTCGGCCGCCCGGTCAGCACCGCCCTGATGGAAAAGCACCGCCAGCACGAGGCCCTTAGCGGGGACTACCTGGTAGGCGATGTGACCGCAAGCACCGTGGTCATTTTCGATGACATGATCAGCACCGGCCAGACCCTTCTGCACGCTGCGCAGGCCTGCCGGCAGGCTGGCGCGACCCGTCTGCTGGCCGCCGCTACCCACGGCCTGTTCACCGCCGCAGCCCAGTTGTTCGACAGCAGCATGTTCGAGCGGATCCTGGTCAGCGACAGCATCGAGCCCTTTCGCCTGCCAGCGCATTGTCGGCAGGCACTGGTTATCGTCGACACCAGCGCCCTGGTCGCCACGCACCTGGCCCGCGGTCTCGGGCCAGCGGCATGAACAGGCGCATGCCGCTACACCACCAGGATGTTGCAGGGTACCTGGTACAGCACATGCTCGGTGGTGCTGCCGAACAGGCGGTCCAGCCCACGGGCCAGCGGCCGTCCCATGACAATGACGTCCACGGCTTGTGACTCGGCGTATTCGCCCAGCACCGCGACCGGCCGACCCAGTACGAAGTGGCGGCGTTCGGGCGGTGCTCCGAAACGCTCGGCCAGCGCCCTGAAATCGTCCTCGAGTGCCTGCCGCAAGGGGCCGGCGATATCGCCGATGGCCCAGGCGGAATAACCCATGTCACCCATGTAGGCCATCGACAGGTCACAGGCATGCAGCAGATCCAGTTGCGCCCCGGTCTGCAAGGCCAGGGCACTGGCTTGCCGGACGATACTGTCGTTGCGCGCCAGCCCTTCGTCCGAGGTATCGGCCACATCCACCGCGGCCACGACCTGGCGCGGCAATGCCGGCCTGGCGGCGCCCAGCAGGTAGACCGGGGTCGGGCAGTGGCGCAGCAACTGCCAGTCCAGCGGGGTGAAGAACGCGCGCTTGAGCACCGGCTCATGCTCGACCTGCTTGAGCAGCAGGTCGGGCTGCATCTCCTGCACATGCGCCAATATGTCGTCCTGCACGTCGCTGCTCCAGGCAACCTCGGTCGTGACCTGCACGCCCGAGGCGCGCAAGGCACTCACCTGGTTTTCCAGTTGTTCGTGTTGGGTTGCCAGATAGGCCTGCCTGGCAGCTTGATGATCACCCGTTTCCAGCAGCCTGAGTTTGTCCAGTGACTCCAGCAGGGCGACAATGTGCAGGCTGGCAGAACTTGAACGGGCCAGCGCAGCCGCCTGCTCCAGGGCGCCAGACTGGCGCAGCAGCGGGCGCATTACCAGCAGCAGGCGTTGATAGTGGCTCATGATTGCCTCCAACGGTCGGTTGGCCTGTCACTCAGGCAGCGGGGGTTGCATGGAAGGGGGGTTCTTTTCAGGGATATCGGTCATGGTGGCTTCGGTCAGCAGCAGGATGCTGGCGACCGAGACCGCATTTTCCAGGGCGATGCGCACTACCTTGGTGGGGTCGATGATGCCCGCCTCGTACAGGTCGACATAAGCGTTGGCTGCGGCATCGAAACCGATGCTACCCGTTTCGGCGAGCATCCGAGCCACCACCACGCCGGCATCCACGGCGGAATTCTCGGCGATCATCCGCGCCGGCGCTTCCAATGCACGCCGCAGAATCTGCAAGCCTGTACGCGTATCGCCTTCGCTGCCCGCCTCTTCGGCAAGCAATGCTGGCACCGCCTTGAGCAAGGCAAGGCCAGCGCCTGGCACGATGCCTTCGGCGATCGCCGCACGGGTGGCAGACAAGGCATCGTCCAAGGCGTCCTTGCGCGCCTTCATCTCGGCTTCGGAGGGCGCGCCAACGCGAATCACCGCAACCCCGCCGGCAAGCCTGGCCAGGCGTTCCTGCAGTTTTTCCCGGTCGTAATCACTGCTGCTCGCGTCGATCTGTGCACGGATCTGCGAAACGCGGGCAGCAACCGCTTGCTGGGTGCCCTTGCCGCCGATCAGCGCGGTGCTGTCCTTCAACACCACGGCGCGGTGAACCTGACCCAGCTGGGACAGTTGCAGATGTTCGAGATTGACGCCCAGCTCTGCCGATACCACGGTGGCGCCAGTGAGCACGGCAATGTCCTGGAGCATTTCCTTGCGCCGTTCACCAAAGCCTGGTGCTTTTACGGCTACCGCGCGCAACACGCCGCGAATCTGGTTGACCACCAACGTGGTCAGCGCCTCGCCGTCGATATCCTCGGCAATCACCACCAACGGCTGGCCGCTCTTCGCCACTTGCTCGAGCAGTGGCAGCAGGTCGGCCAATGCGCCAATCTTGTGGTCGCACAGCAGCACGCAGGCATCGGTCAGCTCGACCTGCATCTTCTCGGTATCGGTGACAAAGTACGGCGAAACATAACCTCTGTCGAAGCGCATGCCATCCATGATGTCGACCACTGTCTCGGTGGTCTTGGATTCCTCCACGCTCACTACACCTTCCACCCCGACCTTCTCCAGCGCATCGGCGACCAGCTGCCCGATCAAGGGATCGTTGTGCGCCGACAACGTGGCCACCTGGGCCTTTTCCTTGAGCGTACTGACCGCGCGTGACTGCGCCAGCAATGCCGCCATTACCAGCGCAAGGCCTTTGTCCAGGCCACGCTTGAGGTCGATGGCACTGGCGCCGGCCACCACATTACGCACGCCATCGGCCAGGATTGCATGGGCAAGTACCGTCGCGGTGCTGGTGCCATCGCCAACCGCCTCTCCGGTGCGCTCGGCCGCTTGGCGCAGCATCTGCGCCCCCAGGTTTTCCTCGGGGTCCTGCAGGTCGACCCGCTTGGCGATGGACACTCCGTCATTGCACACCGTCGGCCGTCCCCAGCTGTTTTGCATCAGTACCGATTTCGACTTGGGACCCAGGGTGACGCGCACGGCATCGGCGAGCTGGGTGGCGCCACTGAGGATTTTTTCCCGCGCAGCCGATCGGAAGAGGATTTTGCTATGCGGCATGATTTCGACTCCCGTACAGGCCAGGGGATGGACCACTCTGATGCTGCCAGCATCCCCTTCCCCTTCGCCTGGCGCTTGATTTTTATCAATCGCACCGGGTCATCACGCGCTTCAGCGCCGGTCCAGATGCCGGTACAAGGCGTCCTCCTGTTCAAAATGCAGCTTCACCAACGTGTCCAGGCGAATAAGCTGATGCTGGATCTCCTCGGCACTTGGCGTGGCTGCTGCCTGTGCGAAATCCCCGCTCATGCGCGCCAACAAATGGATCAACCGGAAAATTTCCCGGTGCGTGTGGCTCATCGCCGCAAGCGGATCCTCACCGCCTATGTACCGGCTCAGCAGTGGGTATAACCGACGCTCGTCATCCCGCTCATGCCGCTCCAGCACGTCATGTAATGCGGCAATGAGCGCAGCCAGGTCGGTGCGCGCCTGAAGCACAGGGCGGCTGGAAAAATCCCGAGCCATCTGGCTCAGGTCTGTCAAAAGGCTCTGCAGCTGCCGATGCTCGTCCTGCAGGCGGTCCAGGTCACCACTGGCAAGCCCGTTGCGGCCATCGCCGCCCCAGGGCCCGAGCGCGCGCAATGCATTGAGGATGATCAGCAGGTCGATGCCTTCCTGCAGCACGGCACCCATCACCGCTGGCAGGTAGCCTGCTGCGGCAATGAGCATCGCCAGCATTGACAAGCTCATGCCAACCCACACACCCTGCCGGGCGATATGCACGGCATTGCGGGCAATGTCCAGTGCCTCGACCAGGCGGCCCAGCCGGTCGACCAGCAGGACCACGCCGGCCGCCTGCGCCGAGGCAGTCACCCCCGCGGCCCCCATGGCTACACCGACATCGGCCGCAGCAAGCGCCGGTGCATCATTGATGCCATCGCCAACCATCAGTGTCGGCCTTTCGCGGCAACCTTCCCGCACCAGACGCGTCTTGTCTTCAGGCGAAAGGCCGGAACGCAGTTCATCAATACCCGCCCTCAAGGCAATCGTTTCGGCCGTTTGCGCCCGATCGCCCGTCAACATGACGATCTTGTCGATCCCCCGCGACCGCAGCAGGCGCAGGGTCTGAGGGGTCTCCTGGCGTACATCGTCGGCCAGCCGCAACATCGCTTTCAACTCGCCATCTATCGCCACGAAACTGCCACTGCTGGCCAGATAATCCAGTTGCCGCAAGCGCGCCTGCACCCAGCGATCATGGTCTTCCGCGCCCTGCACGTAGGCCAGGGTACCCAGGCGCACGGCCCTGCCCTGCACCTGGCCGGCAAGCCCCTGGCCTGGGCTTTCCTCTACCTGTTCCGGCGCCGTCAGCGCCAGGTCGCGCGAGCGGGCAGCGTGAACGACAGCCTGGGCAATCGGATGGGTGGATGCCTGGGCCAACGAAGCTGCCCATTGCAGTACCTGCAGCGGCATACCCTCCCCCTTGAGCTCAATCGACTGCAAGCGGGCTTGGCCGCTGGTCAAAGTGCCAGTCTTGTCGAGAAACACCTGGCGGACCCCGGCAAGCGCTTCCAGTACCTCACCGTCACGGACGAGGATATTGCGCCGAGCCGCGCGCGAAATGCCCGACAGAATGGCAATCGGTACAGCCAGGATCAGCGGGCATGGGGTGGCGACCACCAGCACGGCCAGCACCCTCTGGACGTCGCCACTGGCCCACCAGGCGAACGCCGCGAGCAGCACCGTCAGCGGAATGAACGCCAACGCGTAACGGTCGGCCAGGCGCACGAACGGTGCCCGCGACTGGCGTGCCGCCTCGGCCAGGCGCACGATGCCGGCATAGGTGCTGTGCGCCGCGGTATGTGTTGCCAGCAGCAATAGCGGCGCGCCGACATTGACCACTCCACTGGCAACCCGCTCGCCGGCATGGCGCGTTACCGGTAACGATTCGCCGGTCAATGCGGCCTCGTCCAGCGTTGCGTGAGCGCTCTGTAGCCGGCCATCCACCGGTACTATTTCGCCCAGGCGCACCAGCACGGTCTGCGCAGGTTGCACCTGATCCACCGCAACTTCACGCAGGCCGTCCTGTTCCTGAACCCAGGCATGCTGGGGCGCGCGATCGATCAGTGCGCGCAACTCACGCTCTGCATGCTGCAGGCTGAACGATTCCAGCGCACGACCAGTGGCCAGCATCAGTGCGAGCACGGCAGCCACCAGCATTTGCTCCAACGCCAAAGCGGCGGCGATTGACAGTAACGCAATCAGGTCGATGCCGGCTTGGCCCTTCGCCAGGCGCCTGGCCATTTCCACCGCCAGCACCAAGGCCATGATGGTGCCACCCGCCGCCCAGGCCACAGCGGCCCACGCAGGCCGTTGGACCGCATAGGCCATCCCCCCGGCCGCCAATGCCAGTACACAGGCCAGCAGCAGGCCGGGGTTCAACCATCGTAGCGCCATGGCGGCTACTTGCGTCTGGCCTGTTGCAGCAGTTGCTGGACCTGCTCCTGGGCCTGCGTCGCCCTGCGCAGCGCTTCGTTGGCCGTCTGCTCGACCAGGTCGATGCGGTAGCACACCTGGTCGGCACGCAAGCGGGCAGTGGCAGCGTTGTCCTCTGCCGACTCCAGGCGCGCGTCGTACTCTTCAGCGTGCCATGGGGTACAGGCGGCGCTGGCCAGCAGCAGGCTCGCCCACCCCACAAGCAGATAGCGTTGCATGGCCATACCCTCACGCGTGGCGGAATACCCCAAGTATCGGTGGCGAGGCCTGCGGTGGCCTGACATTTGTCAACCTGCGAAGGCGCGTGCAAGTTGTTCTGGCTGTCTTGACCTTTATCAATCACGCCGTTCGGCGCAAGGGTAGAAACAAAGACTCAGGGCCACCCGGCCCACCTCTTGACCTGCTACCGGAGCCGAACATGAACGACCTTGACTTGCGAGACCTGGTGCTCGAAGAGCTGGAATTCAAACCCGATATCAATGCCGCCAGCATCGGTGTGACTGTGCAGGACGGTGTGGTCACGCTGTCCGGCCATGTCAACAGCTACGCCCAGAAAGTCAGTGCCGAGCGCACCGTCAAAGCCATCAAAGGCGTGCGTGGGCTGGCCGAGGAAATCGAGGTACGCCTGAACAAGCTTGAAGGTACGGCGGACGACACGATTGCCAGTCGCGCCCTGAAAATCATCGCCTGGAGTTCGGATGCCAATGTGGAAGGCATCAAGGTCACCGTGCACAAAGGTACCGTGACCCTGGAAGGCCAACTCGACTGGCAATACCAGAAGGAGGAGCTCGAACAGGCGGTCTGGCGGCTGTCCGGCGTGGTCGGCGTGCACAACCGCATCACCCTCAAAGCCCGGGCTGACGTGGGTGATATCAAACGCCATATCGAAGACGCGCTCAAACGCAGTGCGGAAATCCAGGCCGAAGGCATTCGCGTCAGCGTCAACGGCGGCGTAGTCAGGCTGGAAGGCAAGGTGCACCTGCTGCGCGAGCGGGAGGTAGTCGAACGCGCAGCCTGGTCGGTGCCTGGTGTGAGCAAGGTCGAAGACTATCTGCTGATCGCCTAGCCTTGCAGCGTGGTGGAGGGATGAGCATGAACAAGGACCAGCCCTGGAAGTTCTATCTGCTGGCAGTCGGCTTGTCGGTGCTGGCGGCGGTCCAGTTCGGTCTGTTCAGCCAACCGTCGGTGCAGGCCATCCCTTACAGCCAGTTCCTGCAGTTGCTGGAACAGCAGAAGGTCAGTGACCTGCGCGTCGAGCACGAGCGCATCCTGGGCAAGCTGCAGGAGCCCATCAACGGGCGCTCGGCGTTCTCGACGGTACGTGTCGACCCGGCGTTGAGTGAACAGCTGGGGCGCTCGGGCGTGGCGTTCACCGGCGTTGCCGAAGACAGCACGGTGGCGAATGTACTGGGCTGGTTCATGCCGCTGCTGATGATGCTGGCGCTGTGGTACTTCCTGTTCCGTGGCCTCGGCCAGAAACAGGGCCTGGGCGGGTTGATGGGCGTCGGCAAGTCACGCGCCCGTGTCTATGTCGAGCAGGACACCAAGGTGACCTTCGCCGATGTGGCCGGCATCGATGACGTCAAGCAGGAGCTGACCGAAATCGTCTCCTTCCTGCAGAACCAGGCTTGGTACGCCCGTCTGGGGGCCCATGTGCCGAAGGGTACCCTGCTGGTCGGCCCACCCGGTACCGGCAAGACCCTGGTCGCCAAAGCCATCGCCGGGGAAGCTGCCGTGCCGTTCTTCTCGATCTCCGGCTCGGAGTTCGTGGAAATGTTCGTTGGCGTGGGCGCTGCGCGGGTGCGCGACCTGTTTGAACAGGCCCGCCAGGCGGCACCTTGCATCATTTTCATCGATGAACTGGACGCCTTGGGCAAGATGCGCGGCATCGGCAGTTTCGGCGGCAATGACGAGAAGGAACAGACCCTCAACCAACTGCTGGCCGAGCTGGATGGCTTCGACCCGCGTGAAGGCGTGGTGCTGCTGGCGGCGACCAACCGCCCCGAGGTGCTCGACCCGGCACTGCTGCGCGCCGGGCGCTTCGACCGACAGATCCTCATCGACCGGCCCGACCGCAAGGGCCGCCTGGCGATTCTCAAGGTGCACCTGCACAAGATCGTCTACAAGCACGACCTGGACTGCGAGCGCATTGCCGAAATCACCCCCGGACTGACCGGCGCCGACCTGGCCAACCTGGTCAACGAGGCGGCCATCGTCGCCACCCGGCGCGCCAGCCAATGGGTTGAACTGCAGGACTTCACTGCGGCGATCGAACGCCTGGTGGCGGGCGTCGAACGCAAGGGCAGCGTGCTGCGCAGCGACGAACGCCAGGTAGTGGCATACCACGAAATGGGCCATGCCCTGGCCGCCAGCAGCCTGCCGGCCATGGACCCGGTGCACAAGGTGTCGATCATTCCCCGCGCTGCCGGCGCGCTGGGGTATACCTTGCAACGGCCGACCGATGACCGCTTCCTGATCAGCACGCAGATGCTGCGCGACCGCATGGTGGTGCTGATGGCCGGGCGCGCCGCTGAAAGCCTGGCGTTCGGCCAGGTGTCCACCGGCGCTGCCGACGACCTGGGGCGTGCCACCGATATCGCCCGGCAACTGATCACCCGCTTCGGCATGAGCCCGACGTTGGGCCAGGCGGTGCTGGAGCGGCAACAGGCAAGCTATCTGGGCGAATCGATCTTGCGCCAGGAACGCAAGGACTACTCGGAACAGACCGCTCGCGAGATCGACCTGGGCATCCGAGACTTGCTGGAAGAAGCCTATGGCCGCGCCCGGGCATTGCTCGAACAACGCCGCGACGATCTGGAAGCAGGTGCGCGCCTGTTGCTTGCCAGGGAGACCATCACCCCCGAGGAATTCCCGCCATTGCTGCCGCAGGCCAGTGAGACGGCCACCTATACTCTGGTCGACACCTCGAAATGAACCGTCAGGGCCAGCCAGGGTATCTGCAATGCTGACCGTCACCTTGATCAACATGCTGGTGGTGATTGTGGTGGTGATCATTCACTACGAATGCCTGCTGCGCCTGAACGACTGGCTCCCGCGGCTCAAGCTGTGGAGCCGGTTTCGCATAGTGCTGGGGGTATTCGGCGCGCTGCTGGCGCATGCCCTGGAAGTGTGGTGCTTCGCAGTGGTCTACTACCTGATGAACCATGCCGAGGGCTGGGGCAGGCTCAGCGGCAACTTCGACGGCAGTCTGCTCGATTGTGTGTACTTTTCCTTCACCACCTACACCACGATAGGCTTCGGCGATATTGCCCCCAGCGGCCATCTCAAATACCTCACTGGCCTGCAGGCGTTGACGGGCCTGGTGCTGATCACCTGGACCGCCTCGTTCCTGTTCCTCGAGATGCAGAAGTACTGGAAGGCCAAGTAACACCCGTCACCCACGGTTCGCCGGCGAGGTCCAGCGCCACTGGGCCACCTCCGGCATATCCTCACCATGCTCGATCAGGTACAGCTTGTGCTTCTCCATGGTCGACCAGTAGCGGGCCCGCGCCTGTTCCACTTGGGGCTGCAGGCGCGGTACATGCTCGAAGACATCGAGTACCAGCTGGTAGCGGTCCAGATTGTTGATCACCGCCATGTCGAACGGCGTGGTGGTAGCACCCTCTTCGCGAAAACCTCGCACATGGAACCGTTGGGGGTTGGCACGCTTGTAGATCAGGCGATGCACCAATGCCGGGTAACCATGGAAGGCAAAGATCACCGGCTGATCCTCGGTGAACAAGGCAGTGAAGTCACGGTCGGACAAGCCGTGGGGGTGCTGTTGCGACACCTGCAGCGCCATCAGATCGACAACATTCACCACTCTCAGCCGCACCTCAGGCGCCTGTTCGCGAAGCAGCGTCACCGCTGCCAGCACCTCCAGCGTCGGCACATCGCCGGCGCAGGCGAGCACCACCTCGGGCGCATCGTCATCATGGCTGGCCCAGGCCCAGCGACCGATACCCGCCTGGCAATGCACCGCAGCGGCTTCCCCGTCGAGCCATTGCCATTCCAGCTGCTTGCCGGCAACGATGACATTGATGTAGTTGCGGCTGCGCAAGCAATGCTCGGCCACTGACAACAGGCAGTTGGCATCAGGGGGCAGGTAGATTCGCGCAACATTGGCCTTCTTGTTGGCCAGCAGGTCGAGGAAGCCAGGGTCCTGGTGCGAGAAGCCGTTGTGGTCCTGGCGCCACACATGCGAAGTCAGCAGGATGTTCAACGACGCAATCGGCTTGCGCCACGGCACCTCGGCAGCGGTCTTGAGCCATTTGGCATGTTGATTGATCATCGAATCGACAATGTGGATGAAGGCTTCGTAGCAGGAGAACAGGCCGTGCCGGCCGGTCAACAGGTAGCCCTCCAGCCAGCCCTCACAGATGTGCTCACTGAGTATTTCCATGACCCGGCCCTGTGCCGAAAGGTGTTTGTCATCGCTACCGCAGGTATCCAGCCACATCTTGTCGGCAGCCTCGAACACTGCGTCCAGACGGTTGGACGCCGTTTCATCGGGGCCGAACAGTCGGAAGTTGTGGGACAACCGGCTGTTTTTCATGACATCGCATACATACCTGCCCAACACCCTGGTCGCCTCGGCCCGTACCTGCCCCGGCCCTGTCATCGACACGCAATAGTCCGCGTAGCGCGGAAGATCCAGCGCCCGCAGCAGCATCCCCCCGTTGGCATGCGGGTTCGCACTCATGCGCCGGCGGCCGCAAGGCGCCAGCGCGGCCAGCTCGGGCAGCAACGCGCCTTGCGCGTCAAACAGCTCTTGCGGACGGTAGCTTTCCAGCCATTGCTGCAGCTGTAGCAAGTGCGTCGCTTGGCCAAGGTCCGCCAGGGGTAACTGATGGGAGCGACAGGTACCTTCGACGCGCTGCCCGTCGACGTATCTGGGCCCGGTCCATCCCTTGGGCGTACGCAGCACAAGCACCGGCCACAAAGGCCTGTCGATGGCCTGAGGGTTTTCGGCGTGGCGCGCAAGGCGCTGAATCTGGCAGATCTTCTCGTAGATGACCTCCAGAGTCCTGGCCAATGCGCGGTGGACCTCCATGGGTTCATCACCTTCGACGAAATAGGGGTCATAGCCATACCCGTACATCAGGCTGGTCAACTCATCTTCGCTGATCATGGACAGCACAGTCGGGTTGGCGATCTTGTAGCCATTCAGATGCAGAATTGGCAGTACCGCCCCGTCCCGGGCGGGGTTGAGAAACTTGTTGCAGTGCCAGCTGGCTGCCAGCGCGCCGGTTTCCGCCTCACCATCGCCAATGACGCACGCCACGATCAAT
Organism: Pseudomonas sp. LAM2023; assembly: GCF_016620375.1. Taxonomy (NCBI): domain Bacteria; kingdom Pseudomonadati; phylum Pseudomonadota; class Gammaproteobacteria; order Pseudomonadales; family Pseudomonadaceae; genus Pseudomonas; species Pseudomonas sp. LAM2023. The sequence goes on from NZ_JAENHV010000009.1 coordinate 690,752, forward strand.
TGTGGATTGTCCAGCGCAGCACCATAGGCATGCACCAACGAGTAACCCAGCTCTCCCCCTTCGTGGATGGAGCCTGGGACATGCGGGCCGACATGGCTGCCAATACCATAGGGCCATGAAAACTGCCGAAACAGCCGGGTCATGCCAAGCACATTGCGTTCGATCGCAGGGTTCAGCTCGGTATAGGTACCGTCAAGATAGGCCTGGGCAACCAAGGCCGGCCCCCCGTGGCCGGGGCCGGTGACGAACAGGACGTTGAGGTCGTACTGGCGTATCAGCCGGTTCAGATGGGTATAGATCAGGTTGAGCCCCGGTGAAGTTCCCCAGTGTCCCAGCAACCTGGGCTTGATGTCGGCCAGCGTCAGCGGGCTTGCCAACAAGGCGTTACCCTGCAGGTAGATCTGGCCAACGGTCAGGTAATTGGCGGCTCGCCAATAGGCATCCAGCCCTTCAAGTTCCTCGGTACTGGGAAAATCGCTCATGCTCGCCTCCTGTGGGGAATCATCCCCGCGCGCTCACAGATCCTCACCGCGCAGGTCTTCCTCCCGCCGGCTTTGCTGACGAATCAGCAGCGACAGTTCGTGCAGGTTGTCTGCCAGCAGCCCTACCAGGTCGTCCGCAGTGGCGATGCCGACCAGCAGGCCGAAGTCATCCACCACCGGGATGCGCCGGATGTTGGCCCGCCGCATGTTCAGGATGACATCGAACAGGTCTTCATTCTGGTTCGCAGTGATCAATGGTCGTGGCAGCACATCGATCGCCTGCAGGTCCTCCTGGTCCGGTGGGTTGCGCGCAATGATCCGCAAGGCCAGGTCACGATCGGTGATCAGGCCGACGGGCCGGAAGCGCTCGCGGTCGACCGGCTCGGCCAGTACCAGGTCGCCGACGTGATACTGGTTCATCATGCGTGCCGCAGCGTAGATGGAGATGCCGGGTGGTGCAGTGACCACATCCCGGTTGCAATATCTGCCAATGGACATGCTGGTTACCTCTGCTGGATGGAGCGTCCCTGCTCCTGAAAGTGACCGGACCGTCATTTACTTGCTGCTGTTGATCGGGATCACCTTTTCCGGGTGAATCGCCTCGGCACGTTTGGGCAGATGCACCAGCAGCACGCCTTTGGCGAACTGCGCGTTGATCTTCTCGGCGTCGACCTCGGGAGGCAGCTGGAGCACTCGCTCGAAACTGCCGTAATGGCGCTCACTCAGGTGATATTCCTTGCGTTTCTCATCGACCTCCTGATGCTTCTCGCCGCGAATCACCAGGTTGCCATTGACCAGCTTGATCTCGATGTCCTTGTCGTCCACACCCGGCAGTTCGGCACTGATGCGGTACTCCTCGGCCTGCTCGCTGATATCCATCGCCGGCATGCCATGGGTGAACAGGTCACGCCGCCAGAACGGCTCGACATCGAACGGCGTGTGGCTGAACGGCATGCGCAATGGCCGCCGCCCGAAATCCTCGAACAGGCCGTCGATCTGACGGCGCAATTGCTGAAAAGGCCGCCAGAGATCAGCAGGTTCGCTGCTGGGCGGCGCAGCTTTCGCTGGCGTGGCGGCTGGAGTGACAGGTACTTTCTTGGCTGCTTCCGACATGGCGCGCTCCTCGAATAAGTAATGCCTCCCAGGGAGACGCCTTCGATCTTGCGCGGCACGGCAGCCCCTTGCTTGACCTTTGTCAACCTGCGTGAAGCCACTGTCACCTGCCGGTTTGATCCTGGTCAAAGCGTTGCCATGGCCTGGGCATAGGCTGAATCAAGCAAGGTCACCACATACAGTGCGAGGCGACTATGGGCCGGGGCGGCAGTGCAAGCGTCCGCTTACTCGAGGCGGTGCCGGGCTCCGGTACCCAGCAATACCTGCGCCTGGCCCTTTGCAGCCCGCAACGTAGCGAAGCGATGCCAGGCCAGTACTGCCTGCTGAGCAGCCACAACGAATGCTGGCCCTGCAGTTATGTGAGCCTGCCTGGCGCCAGCGGTCGCTTTCTGGTGGCCACCTGCAGCGTGAAACCCGTGGGGCAGGCCGGTGACCTGTTCGGCTATTCCGGGCCGCTTGGCAACGCCTGGCCGCTGCCCCTGCAAAGCGCAAGGCTGCTGGCCATCAGCCGCGCCGAAGGCCTGTTGCCGCTGTTGGCGGTGCTGGATGAAATCCGTTGCTGGCTGCCTTGGGTCCAGGTGAGCTTGTCTCATGCGGGTATCCCTGCCGAACGCCTGCCAGACGCTTGTCCAACCTGGCTTGCGGCGCTGGCGCACGACAGCAGCAGCGGCTGGCTGCAATTGCAGCGAACGCTGGACACCTTTCGGCCGGACACGGTGTATTGTTGCGCGCCACCCCAGGTGGCGCGCCAGGCTGCCCGCCTGTGCTGGCAGACAGGCATTGCCGCGCAGCGCATCTGGTTACGCACGGATCATCTGCCGCGCCCGGCCTGGGGCGGCCCGCAACCCCTGGGCTGGCCTGTGCAACGTTATGACCGGGTGCTGGCGGCACTCAAGTGGGTTCCTCCAGGCGGGTGAGATTACCCAGGCCGTGCAAGTCGATGAGCCTGACTTCGCGCCCGCTGCATTGCAGGAACCCGGCCTGGACAAAACGACCGAACAGTCGGCTGACGGTTTCCAGGGTCAGGTCCAGGTAGTTGGCAATGTCGCCGCGCGACATCGGCAGCTTGAACACATCAGCCCGCAACCCGCGAGCCTGGTAACGCGCCGACATGCCCAGCAGGAAGATCGCCAGCCGCTGCTCGGCACGCCCGTGGCAGCAGCGCAACTGCTCGTCCTTGCCCTGGATGCCCAGGCTGAGCATATGCAACAGCTGATAACGCAGCCCCGGAATCTGGCCGGAGAGATCCATCAGCTGGTCGAGCCTGATGGCACAGACCAGCGAGATCTCCAGCGCCACAGCAAAGCCTCGGTAATGACTGGCGCCGATGGCATCCAGGCCCAGCATTTCACCGGGCAGGATGAAGCCGCCGATCCGCTCGTTGCCATCGGCGTCGAGCAGAAAGTGCTTGATTGCCCCCGAGCGCAGGGCAAATACCTGTTCCATCGGCTCTTCAGCCTTGAACAGGTACTCGCCGCGCTTCAACGGGCGGTTGCGGCGAACGATGCGTTCCAGCTTGTCCACCTCCTCCGCACTCAGGCTGGCGGGCAGACAAAGCCGGCTCAACGAGCATGCAAGGCACTTCACATGGGGCCTCGCCCCCAGATCCATAGGGCCTGACATGATGACGCCTCCGCCTTTTGCGCGCGGCCATATATTCAAACTAGCTGGCGCACTGACTGTTTGCGGGATTAGCGACCAAGGGTCGGCCTGCCCATGGCGGGAATTGATGCAGGTCAAACCCGGCCAATGCACCTGCTGCATGCTCTAGCGTCGCGTACTGCACTACCCCTGCTTGCCTACAGAGCGGCCATGCCAACCAAGAGGGTGCCTATCATGCAAATCCGTAGCCTGGTTGTCGTTGCACCCAGTCAGAATCGCTACAGTGCGGCCATGGAACAGGCGATCGACCTGGCCACGGCCGTCGACGCCACGGTGACGGTGGCCATCCTTGGCTCGGCCGGGTCCGACGGAAAGCGCGTCGACATTCGGGCTCGCCAGAAAAGCCTGGCCACGGACCTGCTCGACAGAGGCGTTCGCATCAATGCCGAAGTCGTTGTGCTCAAGCCTGGGGTGAATGCGCTGGTCAGGCTTGCCAAGGCATGCACCGCCGACCTGCTGATCCTGGACCCGGCGCTGGTGCAGGCAGACGCTGGCGCCGACTTCGTGCTCATGCTGATGCAGCAGGCGCCCTGCCCCGTGCTGTCAGCGCAGGAACAGCCCATTCGCAGTCATGGCAAGTTGTTCGTCGCCGCGCCAGCCAGCTGCGAAGACCTTGACCAGATAGCGCTGAACACGCATGTGGTTGCAGTGGCCAAGGCCATCAGCCAAGCGCGCAAGGCCCGCATGCATCTGTTCACCGTCTACGACCAGGCGGCTTTGCTGCGTCACAGCAAGCACTACAGCCTGGCGGAAATCCCTCGCTACGAAACCCTCGTGGCCGAGGTCAGAGGCTTTGCCGCGCAGCTCGGTATCCCCGCCGTTCATCATCATCTGATCGTCGGCGCCTGTGCCCATACCCTCTGCGCCTATGCCAATCGCTGTGGCTACGACCTGGTAGTGATCGCAAGCCCGCTGAACGCCCGGCAGCGCGAGACGTTGAGCTATCTGATGAACCATTTGCAATGCAGCTTGCTGGTGGTCAGTGCCAACGCCAGCGATGACCGCGTGGCCAACCTTCGCTCCCCAGGCCTGTTCGATTCGCTTGTTTCACCGGCCTGACAGGCGGTGCGCGGGCAATTGACAAGTATCAAGTCAGCGCAAGGCCGAAAGCCGAAACTGAACGTCCCTTGTTCATAACACGCAGAGGACATTGCCATGGCGCCCGCCGAGACTTCCCGTCCACATACCCTGCCTTCGTTTCCGACGCCCGCTGGCGAGCACTGGATCGAAGCCCTGGAAAACGGCACCCACGTACTGATCCGGCCCTTGCAAGCCAAGGACCGGGAACGCGAGAGGGCCTTCATCGAACGCCTGTCGCCCGAGTCGCGGCATTTTCGCTTCCTGTGCCAGCTCAAGGAGCCCAGCGAGGCGATGCTCGACCAACTGATGAAGGTCGACCAGGACCGACAGGCGGCTTTCGTCGCCCTGGCCCATGTCGACGGCGAACTGCAGGAAGTGGGTATTTCCCGCTATGCCGCCTGCACAGACAAGGATGAATGCGAGTGCGCCGTCACCGTACTCGACAGCTGGCAGCACCACGGCCTGGGCCGCCTGCTGCTCAAGCACCTCACCGACCATGCCCGCGCCAAGGGCTTCCGGCAGATGTACTCGATCGACTCCGCCGCCAACCAGGCAATGCGCGATCTGGCCAAGGCGGCAGGATTCACCACGGCCACCGACCCGGATGACCCGAGCCAGGTGATCCACCGGCTGGTCCTGAACTGACCCCAGGGCCGCCGCACCATCATCCCTTGTGGCGCGGCGGCCTGCCTATGGGAGCATGCCCATGAATGGCCCCTCGAAAAAATTGATGGAAAGGCTCTATGGCCAGCAGTATCAGGTCGAAATCGCCGATATCGCGCCACTGCTGCATCAATATGCCGAACCCCTGCCGGACCTGGACACACCGGCCTTCGCGGCACTGTTCGACCGCTACGCTGACGCCCGGGTGGTCCTGCTTGGTGAGGCGAGCCACGGCAGCAGCGAGTTCTATCGCGCCCGTGCAGCGATTACCCGACGGCTGATCGAGCAGCATGGTTTCAAAATCGTGGCCGTCGAGGCCGACTGGCCGGATGCCGGGCATGTCGACCAGTATGTCCGGGGCCTGGCGCATTCAGCATGGAAACGCCATATATTCAGCCGCTTCCCGACCTGGATGTGGCGCAACGGCGAAGTCAAGGCCTTTGCCCAGTGGCTGCATGGGCATAATCGCCTGCTCGCCGATGACCTTCGCGTGGAGTTCCGCGGGCTGGACGTCTACAGCCTGCGTAATTCCATCCATGAGGTGCTGGCCTATCTGGACCGGGTCGACTCAAAACTGGCCCATGAGGCCCGTCGGCGCTACGGTTGCCTGACGCCCTGGCAGGACGACCCGGCGCAATATGGCCACTTTGTCGAGCGGGGCGGCGTCATGCCTTGCGAGCAACCGGTAGTCCAGCAGCTGAATGTCATGCTCGCCGAACAACTCTCCGGGCTGATACGCAATGACGAAGCATTTTTCAATGCCACGCAGAATGCCCGGGTGATCATCGCTGCGGAGCAATACTACCGCGCCATCTATCGGGGGTCGGCCGCCTCCTGGAACCTGCGCGACCGGCACATGTTCGATACCCTGCGTGCGCTGCTGGAACGCCGTGGGCCGCACGCCAAGGCGGTGGTGTGGGCGCACAATTCGCATATCGGCAACGCTGGCGCTACAGAGATGGGCTGGAAAGGCCAGTTCAACATCGGCCAGCTGTGCCGCAACGCCTTTGGACAAGATGCCGTGCTGGTCGGCATGGCCACCGGCCGAGGCCAGGTGGCCGCCGCCGACGATTGGGATGGCGACATGCATATCAAGAATATCCGGCCCCCCCGTGCAGACAGCTGGGAGCACCAGTTCCACCTGGCCGGCATACCGGCCTCCCTCACCGACTGGCGCGACCCGCAGCGCAAGGAGCTGCGTCGGATGTTGTCGACGCCGTTGCTCGAGCGCGCCATCGGTGTCATCTATCGCCCGGAAAGCGAACGGCTCAGCCATTACTTCGACGCCGTGCTGGCCGAGCAATTCGATGCCCTGCTGTGGTTCGAGCAAACACACCCGGTCAGTGCGCTGCCGTTACCGACACGCCAGCACCTGGAGCCGGAGGACGAGACCTATCCGTTCGGTGTGTGAAAGCCTGTGGCCAGGCTTCAGGCGGCTTGCAAGTGCGTGACAAACCAGTCGCCAGCAAGGGCGGCAGCCTTGCCCAGGGTGCCAGGCTCTTCGAACAGATGCGAAGCGCCCGGCACCACTTCAAGGCGATGCGCGCAATGCAAGCTGCGCCCAACCAGGCGGTTCAACTCCAGCACCTGCGCATCGTTACTACCTGCAATGTGCAAAGTCGGCGCTTTCACCCGCGCCAGCACCGGCCCGGCCAGGTCCGTCCTGCCACCCCGGCTGACCACTGCCGCCACCACGCCCGGGCGCTCTGCAGCCGCACACAGCGCTGCCGCGGCACCTGTGCTTGCACCGAACAAACCAACGCGCAAGGTGTGCAGTTGCGGGTCGCGCCCAACCCAGTCGACGACATCGATCAAGCGCTTGGCCAACAGCGGGATGTCAAAGCGCAATTCACCGGTCTGGTTGTCCAGCTGCTGCTCGTCCTGCGTCAGCAGGTCAAACAGCAACGATCCCAGGCCACGTGCCGCGAGCCTGTCGGCGACGTACTGATTGCGTGCACTCAGACGACCGCTACCGCTGCCATGAGCGAAGATCACCAGTGCATGGGCAGCGGTTGGCAAACGCAGGTCAGCAAGCAATTCGACACCTGGCAGCTTCATTGTCTGCGATCGTACTTCAGTCATGTCCTCACTCCTGGGCAGGCCCTTGGACAGCAGCCTGCCTGTCAGCTTGGCGCATCAGCGCGGTGACTTCGGCGTCCGAAACCTGCGGGAAGTCCTGGTACCAGTAACCAACCGAAACCATCCGCTCGGGTACCAATGGGCATACCAGTTCATCCACTTCGCCGTACATCGCCTGCAACGTTTCCGGCGGCGCGACCGGCACCGCCACCACGATCCGCGCAGGTGACTGCGCGCGCACCGCCAGGATGGCCGCCCTCATGGTCGCGCCAGTCGCCAGGCCATCATCGATCAGGATCACCACCTGATCCTTGAGTTGCAGCGGTGGGCGGCTGCCCCGGTAAGCGTGCTCCCGCCGCGCCAGTTCCCGGGTTTCCTCGGCGACCACGGCGTCGAACAGCGCCGGGTCGACGGGGTAAGCCCGCAACACGTCATCGTTGAGGAATGTCACACCGCCCGTGGCAATTGCGCCCATGGCAAGCTCGGGATGAAACGGCATGCCGAGCTTGCGCACCACCAGCAGGTCGAGACGGACCTTGAGCGCACTCGCCACTTCATAAGCCACGGGAACACCCCCACGCGGCAGTGCCAGCACGATCACGTCAGACCTGCCGTCATATCCGGCCAGCGGTTCGACCAGACAACGCCCGGCCTCGCTGCGGTCTGGGAACAGCGTTTGCAGAGCAAGGTCATGTGACATGGAAACCTCCCGCGCCGCCATGGGCGCCCATCGTTTCAGTTTGTGGCTGATGCCGAGTCATGGCGTGGTCGCCTGAGCCTCTTCGGGCAGCAGGTCGAACTGCGCCAGGCAGCGTTGCTCGTCATCGGCAGTCAGCGCCTGCAAGCCGGCCACTTCCTGCAGGGGGGTTCCGAGCAAGGCCAGGCGCAGCACCCCGTTGCGCTGCAAGAACGCCTGCGCCAGGCACGTGCACACCGGTTTGCCGACCAGCGCGGCAAGCTTCTCATCCTCGGGTATGTCCACCTGGGCCTGCAGATTGGCTGCGCAGCTGTCGACGATGCGCGCCGCCGCATTCCCCGCCAACCACAAGGTCCCCCCGCCCAGCAAAACCAGGAGCAACAGCATCGCCAACAGGATGTTCGACTCCCGGGTTACCGAGCGAAGGAAGGCCAGCCTGGCCTGCCAGCCCGTTGCCTGGCCAGCGAATATGGCCTTGCCCACCGTGCGCTTCACGCCCCGCTGCACCGCCCAGCCCAGCGCCACGCTCAACGCCAGCAAGGCCAGCAATACCGCGGGGTCGCGCATCGGCAGGCGCCAGCTCGGGCTGACTGCACGATAGGCGGACGCCGCCACCAGTAGAGCGACGATGGCCACGATCCAACCCAGGCTGCCTCTGGGCCGGTGCATCCAGGCCCGCAGTTTCGCCCTCGCTTGCGTATTCATGCATACCTCCCACACCGGGCTAGCGCACCGGGTCGATGGCAACGGTTTCCTGGTAATCGGGCACACACACCTGCCAACCCAGCTCAAGGCAGATCCGCCGTCGCAATGTGTCGGCGGCATGCGGTTCGCCATGAATGACGTAGGTCTGCCGCGGCGGCCGAGTGAAGCCACGCAACCATTCGATGATCTCGTCGGCATCGGCGTGTGCGGAGAGGGTGTCCATGGCATATACCTGCGCCCGGATGGGCACATCCTCGCCCTGCAGGCGCACGCTGTGGGCACCGGCAACGATATCGGCACCGCGCGTGCCGCCGGCCTGGAAGCCCGAGAACAGGATGCTGTTGCGCGGGTTGGGCGCCAGCGCCTTGAGATGGTGCAATACCCGCCCACCGGTCGCCATGCCACTGGCGGCGATGATCACGGCAGGCTCGCGCAACTGGTCCAGATGCCTGGATTCATCCACCGTACGGACGATATGCGTGCCCTTGCACATCGCGGCGCACTCGGCCAGGGTCAGTCGATGCTCGCTGCGGAACTGCTGATACAGCACAGTGGCGTCGGTGGCCATGGGGCTGTTCAGGTACACCGGAATATCCGGGATCAGCCGGTCGCGCTTGAGCTTGTACAGGTAGTACATGAGCAACTGGGCACGGCCAACGGCAAACGACGGCACCAGGGTGATGCCATGGCGCAGGAGCGTCTGGTTGATGACCTTGGCCAGATACGCCTCGGTCGACTCGGCGGGATGCTTGCGATCACCATAGGTGGATTCCACCAGCAGCACGTCCGCCGTCCTGACCAGCTCCGGCTCGCGCATGATCGGGTCCTGCGGGCGTCCCAGGTCGCCGGAGAACAGCAAGGTCTGCCCGTCGGCATGGATCTGCACGGTGGCCGCGCCGAGGATATGCCCGGCAGTGCGCAACAGCAGCTCCATGCCCTCGGCAATCACCATTGGGTGGTGCAGTTCGACCGGGCGAAACAGTGCCAGGGCGCGTTTCGCATCCTCCTCGGTGTACAGCGGGCGTGCCGGGGTATGCTTGGAGTAGCCGTGGCGATTGGCGTGTTCGGCCTGCTCTTCCTGCAAGCGGGCGCTGTCGAGCAGGAGGATTTCCGCCAGGGCACAGGTCGCCGGGGTGGCATAGATCGGCCCGCTGTAGCCTTCGCGCGCCAGTACTGGCAGGTAGCCGCTGTGGTCGAGGTGGGCATGGGTCAGCACCACCGCATCGAGCGCCCGCAAGGCCGGAGGCAGCGGCTCCCAGTTGCGCAGGCGCAGCTGCTTGTAGCCCTGGAACAGCCCGCAGTCGACCAGTATCCGGGTACTGTCACGGGTCAACAGGAACTTGCTGCCGGTCACGGTGCCGGTGCCACCCAGAAAAGTCAGTTGCATGGCGAGGGCTCCCAGGTTTCGGCCACCTCAGGATGAACCGCAAGCACGCTGCACGGCGGACGGCCGACGATGCGTTCGGTGGTGTCACCCAGCAGTTTGTCCAGCCCCTTCGGCTGCACCACCCCCATCACCAGCGCATCGATATCGAGGGCGGCCACCTGTTCACGGATGACCTGCACCGGGCCACCTTCGATGAAGTGCCGGCGGTCCGCTGCGACCCCTTCGGCATCGGCCAGCTCCGCGAACGGTTGCTGCAGCGCCTCGCGCATTTCGTCGATCCAGGCCTGGGTGACATTCATGTCCGAAGCGAATACCCCGGCCAGGTTATACGCCGACAGCAGGTGCAATTGCGCGTCGCACTGCAAGGCCAGGGCCTGGGCTGCACGGATCAGCCCCCGGTTGAAAAGTTCCTGGATGGCCGGCGTCTCGCTGAACGCGGTGTCCACGGCTACCAGGATACGTTGCGGCAACGACACCGCCGCCGCCGGCACGAACTGGGTGACGCCCTTGCAACCGCGCATCAACGCACAGTCCAGCGGGGTGCTGAACAAACGGACCAGGGTCGCTGCAGCCTCGCTGTCCTTGATGACCATGTCGGGCTGCAGTTCGTTGATGTAATCGATGGCCTGGCTGCGAATGTCGTCGGCCTGCAGGCTATCGACGGTCAGCGCGACGCCACTGTTGCGGTGCCGCTCGACCAGGGCCGTCAGACGCTCGCGATAGGCTTCGTACTGGCGCTTGATGTCAGCCTCGTTCAGCCGCTCTTCGCGCAGCAAATGTTCCTCGCTCGGCTCGAACAAGCCCAGCACGTGCACGCTGGCGCCGCTGACATGCGCCAGGGCCAGGCCCCTGCGCAACGCCGCGGAATGCGGATCGACCTCGGTGAGCAGCACCAGCAGTTGTCGATATTGACCCATGGCGAACCTCCGGGCTTGCGCGGCTGGGGGGTGATGCAGGAAATCTTCCGGCCACCGGCCTGATGCCGCTTGATGCAGATCAGAAAACCACCACCCGGCCGGAACTTGACGATTGTCAGAACCGCACCGGCGCCTGGCGTTACAACAGCAACACCAGGCAAACATCAGCCAACCGGGAGGCGACATGAACGGGCAGCCAACTGAACAGCCCCAGGCGTGCGAGCACTGGGTCGAAAAGCTCGCGGACGGTACGCCAGTGCTGATCCGCCCACTGCGCGAGGAAGACCACGAAAGGGATAAGCGCTTTCTCAGCACCATCGCCTATGAAACCCGTCGGTTCCGCTTCATCGCCGGGTTGAGCGGCGGCCTGCCGAGCCTGGACCCGCTGCGGATGCCGGTTGATTACCACCAGCGCATGGCCTACATCGCACTGGCGCATGTCGAGGGCAAACTGGTCCAGGTCGGTGTCAGCCGCTATGCCGGCATACCTGGCAGCCAACAGTGCGAATGTGCGGTCGCGGTCGATGAAGCCTGGCAGCGCAAAGGCCTCGGCAGGCGCCTGATGACACACCTGATCGACGCGGCGCGCAGCAATGGTTACCAGTGCATGGTGTCCAGGGACCTGGCGAACAACTATGCCATGCACCGGCTGACCAAGGCGCTGGGCTTCAGCTCACGCTACCTGGGTGGCGACGTCAGCGAGATCCTCCACGAGCTTGACCTGCGCAGTTGAAAACAAGGCCCTTGCGGGCCTTGGTGCTACCCCTGGGAACGCTCCGGCGATATCACCAGCACGCTGCTGGACAGCCGGTGCAGAACCCGCTCGGCAGTACTGCCGATGAACCAGCCGATACCATGGTGGTGGTAACTGCCCATGACCAGCACATCGATGTCATTGTTGTCCATGAACACGGCCAGGGCCTTGGCCGGGTCACCTATGCGCATATGCCGGTGTTCGGCGGCGATCCCGTTGCGTTCGGCAAGCGCCTGGAACGCATCGCTCTGTACTTCGTGCAGGGTCTGGGCAAGGTTCGATTCGAACAGGAAGGAATGCTCGCGGCTACCGCCGGCGTCCACGTACATGGCGCCCAGGTCGTAGACATACAACAATTCGACCTGCGCATTGCACTGCAAGGCCAGCTTCAACGCTTCGCCGATGATCTGGTCATTGAAGCCTTCAAACTGGTCTTCCGGCCTGGACAGGTCAACCGCTGCAAGGATCTTGCGCGGCAGCGCATTGCTGGCCTTGTGCACCAGGTGCAGCGGGATGCGGGTTTCGCGCAGCAGCTGGATATCCAGCGAAGTGAACATGGCGCGCATCCACCAGGGCTCATGTTCGAATGCCTTGATCAACATGGCAAAGGGTTGTTCGCGCAAATGCACGAGTATTTCCTTCAACGGGTGCTGTACCCACACCACTTCCGTGGTGACCGTGACCCCGTTGCGACGCATCGGTAGCGCCTGTGTCTCCAGCCACTCACGGTGTTGCTGGACATAGCCCTCGCGCATCACAGCCAGTGCCTGGTCGTTGACCAGGCCTGCCGTGGCCAGCCCTTCCAGGTAGTCGAAAGCGACGATGTGCAGCGCCATCCCCTTGGCCTTGGCCAGCGCTGCGGCACGGTCATAGACCGGGGTCCGGCGCATCAGCGGGGAGGCAATCAGCAGCAGTCTTTGCGGGGTTTCCATGGCACACCTCTGCGGTTGCGGTACATACCTGGAGCATCTGCCAGGCACAGCCGGCAGACTTGATGTTTATCAACCAGAACCCACTGCAGACCAGCGGTACGGTCGATCGCTCGATAATTTGACGGCGATCAATACTTGGCGGCTTCATCGGCGCACGCTAACTCCATACCGACCTGGGCCAAGCGCCCCGCTGTCGGCAGGGATGCCTTCGTTTTGCATTGGTCAGCAGTCGTCTTGCTCATGCGTACTCAGGAGGCTCCATGAACGTTTACGTCGAGAACAGCACCGAACAGAACCGCTGGTGGGTCCGCCTGGACGACTGCCGGATCAGTTTCAGGACAGCAGCCGAAGCCGAACAGTTCGTCGAGCGGCTCACCTCGCGCCTCAATGCGCCCCACTCTCTCGACATGCTCGCCGGCTGGTCGCCCCGCGCCGCACTGGCAGAGGCGCACAGTGCCCCTCGCAATACAGCGCAACACACCGATAGTCGACGCGCGCAGAGGGCCTGAGCATGTCCGGCCAACTGAAAGTCACGCTGCTCGACCCACCTGTTGCGCGGCATGCGGCAAACCCTATCCACCTGAATCCGCTGGTGTCCCTGTGCAAGGACTGCCGTGTCAGCGGCCTGTGCCTGCCCACCGGCCTGCCCGTTCTCGACCACAGCTGCCTGGGCGCATTGATAGGCCCACGCATGCGCGTTCGCAAAGGCGCAGCGTTGTTCAATGCCAACGACCCACTGACCATGCTCTATGCGGTGCGCTGCGGCAGTTTCAAGACCAGCCTGAACAGCGTCGAAGGCCAGGGCGTGGTGATCAACTTCTGGATGCCGGGTGACGTGCTCGGCCTCGATGCGATTGCCACCGAGCACCATGTCTGTGACGCCATTGCCCTGGAAGACAGCGAAGTCTGCCCGGTGCCCTATCGCCGCCTGCAAACCCTGGCGCGAGAGTTTCCGGTGCTGCAGCAAAGCCTGAACCGCTTGATGAGCCGGGAGATCGTGCGTGAGCACCAGCGCGTGCTGATGCTGTGCAACCTCACCGCCGAACAGCGGCTGGCGAGCTTCCTGGTCGGGCTGTCGCAGCGCTTTGTCAGCCGTGGCTACTCGGCCCATGGCTTCATGTTGCGCATGTCCCGCGAGGACATGGCCTCGTACCTTGGCCTGCGCCTGGAAACCGTCTGCCGTTCGGTTGCCCGCCTGCGCGCGCTGGGCATCGTCAACCTGCATGGACGGCTGGTGGAAATTCTCGACCCGGCGGCGCTGATGGCCCTGGAGCAAGGCGGCGCTGATGCCGCGCACAAGGACGCCACGAAGGCGCCATGCTCGACACCCTGACTGTCAGCCACGGCGCCGTAGCGCTGGGCATCGGCATGCTGGTCGGGCTAGAACGCGAACGCAAGAAAGGCCGCAACGAAGACCACGCTGCCGCCGGGCTGCGAACCTTCGCCATCACCGCCCTGCTGGGCTATGTCAGCATGCTGCTGGCCGGGGCGATGCTGGTCGGGGTGGCGAGCCTGGGCCTGGTGCTGATGCTGTGCATGCACTACCGCAAACATGCCGACAAGGACCCGGAGGTCACCAGCGAGATCGCCCTGCTGCTGGTGCTGACCCTGGGCGCGCTCAGCCTCGAGCAGCCTGAACTGGCCACCGCAGCCGGCGTGGTGCTGACCGTGCTGCTGGCCCTGCAGCGGGAACTTCATCATTTTGTGCTGCAGCAACTGAGCGAACAGGAACTGCGCGACGGCCTGATGTTGCTGACGGTGGCGCTGGTGGTGCTGCCGTTGACACCCGACCGGTTCCTGGGGCCATACCACGTGCTCAACCCGCGCACCATCTGCACGCTGGTGGTGCTGCTGATGACGGTCGGTGCCGTGGGCCATGTCGCCATGCGCCTGATGGGGCCTCGCTACGGCTTGCCCTTGAGCGCAATCGCTTCGGGCTTTGCCTCGGGCTCGGCGACCATTGCCCTGCTGGCACACGAAGCCCGGCGCCAGGAAGTTGCCGTGCGCGCCCTGGCGGCGGCGGCCGTGCTGTCCAACCTCGCCAGCATTACCCAGTTCGCCCTGGTGCTGTTCATCATCGACCCTCAGCTGGTGCGCCCGTTCGCCACCTCCATCGGGCTCGGTGCATTGGTTACCGTGGTGTATGGCGTACTGCTGCTGGCCCCCTGGCGTGCCGCGCCAGGCGGGGCCGCGGCGCATCAGGGCGACGGTGCCTTCAGCCTCTGGACCGCGCTGATCATTACCGTCGCCCTGACCGGCGTTGTCCTGTTCTCGGCGTTTCTGCTGGATCATCTCGGCCAAGGCGGCGTCAGCATCGCGGCGTTCGTCAGTGGCTTGGGGGATGCCCATGCGGCCATTGCGTCGGTGGCCTCGCTGGTGGTGGCCGGGCGGCTGGAGATGGCCGATCTGGTGGTGCCGGGCATGATGGCCCTGACCGGGAACACCTTGACTAAATGCGTTTTGGCGCTCAGCAATGGCGGCTTGCGCTTTGCCCGTTATCTGCTTCCGGCCCAGGCGATCATACTTGGCGCGATGTGGCTAGGTTCTGTGTGAAAAGTCTTGAGACGAAGGTCAGGCAAGGCGAAAACAGCCGAGGAAGCGGAGTTTACGAGTTGTAAATGAGCATTCCGAGGCTGTTTTCAACGCAGCATCACCGAGTATCAAGGCTTTTCACACAGAGACTAGGGCTGTTCATGCGCTGACAGCCGCAGCTTGCCGACCCACTGCCGGTCACACATCCAGCCCGCCTCTGAGCAAGGCGCTGAGCACCGATGCCACATCCCCGCCCTGGGTATCGAGCAGGCACACGGGCGCGCCGTCGAGTAGCGCCTGCGACAACACCAGCCCCTCGCCGGCCAGGGCCAGCGGGCAGGCGATCTCCATCTGCAGCCAGCGCAGGCGCTTGGCCAGTGCGGCATTCAGCGGCCCTTGCATCGCCACCACGAGCGCCGCCGGTTGCACCGCCGCACACACCAGTGCCACCTCCTCCAGTGGCAGAGGCCCACCCAGGACCTCGATGCGTTGCTGCTCGCCACTGAGCAGCAGTGCAGTACCCAGCAGTGCCAGCTCCGCCTGTTCGTCGCCTGCCACCAGCAGCACCCGTGGGGCAGCGGCCTGATTCAGCTGCAGGCGCAGCAGCAGCCGGGCGCGCAGGAAAAAATCGACAAACAACCATTGGCTGCGGGCCCCTGGCGCGTTGCTGCTGCGCAGTTGCTGCCACACCGGCAGCAACACCTGGCTGAGCACGGCCGTTTTCGGCAACAGGGTGAACAGCTGCCCGTGCAGCGCTTCCAGCGCCTGTACATCGTAAGCCGCAGCGGCCCGCGCCAGCGCCGCGCGCCAATCGGCGAACTGCTCGTCGCCCTGCCGGCACTCGACA
The DNA here is from genome assembly GCF_016620375.1 of Pseudomonas sp. LAM2023. Lineage (NCBI taxonomy): Bacteria > Pseudomonadati > Pseudomonadota > Gammaproteobacteria > Pseudomonadales > Pseudomonadaceae > Pseudomonas > Pseudomonas sp. LAM2023. The sequence goes on from NZ_JAENHV010000009.1 coordinate 706,602, forward strand.
GGCTGCCGTTCGAGCAACGCGCCCACCTTGCTGATCGGCAGGCCATTGGCGGTCCAGCGCAGGATATCGCGGATCCGTTGTACATCGCCGGGCGTGTACAGGCGATGGCCGCCTTCGGTGCGATGCGGCTGGATCAGCCCATGGCGGCGCTCCCAGGCACGTAGGGTAACCGGGTTGATGCCTGTCAGGCTGACCACGTCACGCATGGGCAGCAAATCGGTGGAGGTCGTTTCAGTCATACCGGGGTTCGTCCGCAAGGTGCGCCCATTCTAGCCTCATCCTCCCCTTCTGCGGCGAGCCAGTATGGGCCATCATGTGGAAAACGCGCCGCCTGCCCCGACGGGCCAGGCGACGCATAGGCAAAACATACTCCCGGGTGGGCTTGAATGATCAACGCAAAGCTCCTGCAACTGATGGTCGACAACTCCAACGACGGTATCGTCGTCGCCGAACAGGAAGGCAACGACAGCATTCTTATCTACGTCAACCCTGCGTTCGAACGGCTGACCGGCTATCGCAGCGACGACATCCTGTACCAGGATTGTCGCTTCCTGCAGGGCGCTGACCACGATCAGCTGGCCCTGGAACGCATTCGCCAAGCGATCCGTGAGGGCCGCCCGTGCTGCCAGGTGCTACGCAACTATCGCAAGGACGGCAGCCTGTTCTGGAACGAGCTGTCCATCACGCCGGTGCACAACGACGCCGATGAGCTGACCTACTACATCGGCATCCAGCGCGATGTGACGGCGCAGGTGCACGCCGAACAGCGGGTGCGTGAGCTGGAGGCGGAAGTCGCGGCGTTGCGCCAGCAGCTCGCCGTACAGAAATCCTGAACAAATAATTGTACAAGACCGTTGCGCTTGTACAATTTTAGCCATAGGCTTCAGTCATACCTGTACAAATCAGGTGATTTGTATAGCTTTAACTGGAGCTGCACATGTCCGTCTACCTTCAGCGGTTCGCCGAGCGTTTCGCCTGCCTTCAGCGCGACAACCTGCACCTCCTCGGCGAGTTATATGACGATTCGGTCACCTTCCGCGATCCCCTGCACCATATCGAGGGGCTCGATGCGTTACGCGCCTATTTCGGCCAGTTGTATGCCAATGCGGGCGATATCAGCTACAGCTTCGCCGGCTACGACGAGGTGCGGCCAGGCCAGGGCTACCTGCGCTGGCGCTTGCGCTTCTGCCACCCGCGGCTGAAAGGCGGCGAGCCCGTCAGCCTGCAAGGTTGCAGCTTCCTGCAATGGCGCGAACGGGTGTTCAGCCACCAGGACTACTTCGACGCCGGCGCGCTGCTGTATGAACACGTTCCGCTCCTCGGCGGCGCGGTTCGCTGGCTGAAAGGGCGGCTGGCATGAGCCGGTGCTGGCTGACCGGCGCAAGCAGCGGTATCGGCGCCGCGCTTGCCGAGCAACTGCTCGAACAAGGCCACCAGGTCGCCGTGGGCGGGCGCCATGCCGAACGCCTGGCGCCGTTGGCGCAACGCTTCCCCGGCCAGGTACTGCTGGCTGTCGGCGATCTTGACGACTCGCACCAGGTGGAGCAGATCGCCGCCCGGATCAACCAGGCCTGGGGCGGCCTCGACATCGCGATTTTCAATGCCGGCACCTGCGAATACCTGGAGCCCGGGCATTTCGACCCGGCCCTGATCGAGCGGGTGCTGCGCACCAACCTGCTGGCGACCAGCCAATGCCTGGCGGCCGCCCTACCCTTGCTGCGCGCCGGCAGCCACCCCCATCTGGTGGTGATGGGCAGCTCGGTGACCTGGCTGGCCCTGCCCCGAGCCGGCGCCTACGGTGCGTCCAAGGCGGCCTTGCGCTACCTGGTGGAATCACTGCGCATCGACCTGTTCAGCGAAGGCATCGACGTCACCCTGGTCAGCCCAGGGTTCGTCGACACACCGCTGACCCGACGCAACGATTTCCCGATGCCGCAAATGTGGACAGCCGCCCGCGCGGCACGCTTCATCGTCAGCCGCCTGCCCCGGCGGCCGCTGGAGATCAGTTTCCCGCGCGGCTTCATCCTGCTGCTGAGGTTGCTCGGCAGTTTGCCGGCGCGCCTGCGCCTGGCCATCGGCCTGCGCCTGGCCCGCAGGCAGGAAGGGTGAAGCCTATGCGTATCGCGATCATTGGCAGCGGCATTTCCGGCCTGACCTGCGCCTATCTGCTGTCGCGCCGGCATCAGGTCACGGTGTTCGAGGCCGACAGCTGGATCGGCGGGCATACCCACACGGTAGATGTCAGCTGTGGCGGCAGAACCTACGCCATCGACACTGGTTTCATCGTCTTCAACGACTGGACCTACCCGCACTTCATCCGCCTGCTCGACCGCCTCGGGGTCGCCTCGCAGCCGACCGAAATGAGCTTTTCGGTGCACGACCCGGCGAGCGGCCTGGCCTACAACGGGCACAGCCTGAACACCTTGTTCGCGCAACGGCGCAACCTGCTGTCGGTGGGCTTCTGGGGCATGCTCAGGGATATCCTGCGCTTCAACCGCGAAGCCTTGGCCGACCTCGACGGCCAGCGCCAGCTGGCCCACGCCACCCTCGGTGAGTACCTGCATGCCGGGGGCTACGGCGAGCGCTTCATCGAGCACTACATCATCCCCATGGGCGCGGCGATCTGGTCGATGTCGCGCAGTGACATGCTCGCCTTTCCGCTGGCGTTTTTCGTGCGCTTCTGCCGCAACCACGGTTTGCTGTCGGTCAACCAGCGCCCGCAGTGGCGGGTCATCCAGGGGGGCTCGCGCAGTTACCTGGAACCGCTATGCAAACCCTTCGCCGACCAGTTACGCCTGGCGTCCAAGGTCTACCGGGTGGTACGCGACGACGGCGGGGTGACCCTGCACAGTGCCGCCGGCATCGAGCGCTTCGACAGTGTCGTGTTCGCCTGCCACAGCGACCAGGCGCTGGCCTTGCTGGAAGCGCCGAGCATCCTCGAGCGCAAGGTGCTCGCGGCTATCCGCTATGCCAGCAACGACGTGGTGCTGCATACCGATACTCGCCTGTTGCCACCCATCAAGGCAGCCTGGGCCAGTTGGAACTATCGCCTGGGCGGGCCCCCTCAGGCGCCGGCGGCGCTGACCTACAACATGAACATCCTGCAAGGCCTGCAGGCGCCGCAAACCTTCTGCGTCAGCCTAAACCAGACCGCGCTGATAGACCCAATGCAGATCCTTGCCCGCTTCCAGTATGCCCACCCGCAATACAGCCTGGCGGCGACCGCGGCACAGGCACGCCACGCCGAACTGCAGGGCCACAGGCACAGCTACTACTGTGGCGCCTACTGGGGCAACGGCTTCCATGAAGACGGCGTGGCAAGCGCCTTGAAAGTCGCCGAACGGTTCGGAGAAACACTGTGAACAGCAGGCTTTGCCAAGGCTGGGTCAGCCATCGCCGGCTGCTGCCACGCGCGCATGCATTTCGCTACCGCATCGGCATGTTCGACCTCGACCTCGACGACAGCGCCAGGCTGCCGGCCCTATCGCCCTGGCTCGGGCGCTGGCGCCTGGCACCGCTGTGCTGGCGCGAGACCGATTACCTGCCAGGCCTGACCCGCCAGGGGCTGAGCCTGGCCGATGCCGCCCGCCATTTGGTCGGCCTGGCTACCGGGCAGGCACCGACCGGCCCGGTTCGCCTGCTGACCCAGCTGCGCTGCTGGGGGTTGTCGTTCAACCCGGTGAGCTTCTACTTCTGCCACGACGCCGAGGCACACCTGGTGGCCATCCTGCTGGAAGTGCGCAACACGCCCTGGCGTGAACGCTTCCATTACGTGCTGCCGGTGCAGGCTGGCCTCGACCGGCCCTACCGCATGGCCAAGGCCTTCCATGTGTCACCGTTCATGCCGCTGGCCATGGACTACCGCCTGCGCTTTCACCTGGACGCCGAGCATGTGCGCCTGCACATGGAAAACTGGCACGCCGGGCACAAGGTGTTCGAGGCCGACCTGGCGCTACGCCGCCAGCCGCTCGATAGCCGGTCGTTGCTCCGCCACATCCTGGCATTCCCGTGGATGAGCCTGCGGACCTTGTCGGCCATCTACTGGCAGGCAGTGCGCCTGCTGTTCAAACGTACCCCTGTCCATGACCACGCTGCCAGCCAGGGCAACCTGGCCGTCGGCCAACCTTGTGAGGATCCTGAGCATGCACAATCCCAGCGTGAGCGTTAGCAAGTCCGCCGGCCTGGTCCCGTGGCTGGGCAGCCTGGTACTCGCTCAGCTCGGCAAGCTGCGCCACGGCTACCTGCGAGTGAGCCACGCTGGCCAGCAATGGTGTTTCGGCAGCGCCGACAGCGCCTTGCAGGCTGAGCTGGAAATCGTCGACGACAGAGCCTGGCGCCTGATTGCCTGCAACGGCTCGATCGGTGCCGGCGAGGCATACATCCACGGCTACTGGCGCAGCCCTGACCTGGCCGCCGTGACGCGCCTGTTCGTGGCCAACCTCGAAGTTCTCGACGCCATGGAAAGCGGGCTTGCCCGCTTGGGGCGGCCTGCGCTGCGGCTGCTGCATTGGCTCAACCGCAACAGCCGACGCGGGGCCAGGCGCAATATCCTGGCGCATTACGACCTGGGCAACGCCCTGTTCGAACAGCTGCTCGACCCGACCATGATGTACTCGGCAGCGATGTTCGAGCATGACGGGCAAAGCCTCGAGCAGGCCCAGTTGAACAAGCTGGAGCACATCTGCCAGAAACTCCGCCTGCACCCCGGCGATCACTTGATCGAGATCGGTTGTGGCTGGGGCAGCCTGGCCATTCACGCCGCCACCCGGCATGGCTGCCGAGTGACCACCACGACGCTGTCGGAAGCCCAATATGCGTATACCCGCCAGCGCGTGGAGGCGCTGGGCCTGGCGCAGCGCGTGACCGTGCTACGCGAGGACTACCGCGACCTGCGCGGCACGTTCGACAAACTGGTATCGATCGAAATGATCGAGGCCGTCGGCCACCGCTACCTGCCCGACTACTTCAACCAATGTGCCCGGCTGCTCAAGCCGGACGGCCTGATGCTGCTGCAGGCCATCACCATCCGCGATCAACGCTACCACCAGGCGCGCCGCTCGGTGGACTTCATCCAGCGCTATATCTTCCCCGGCGGTGCCTTGCCCTCGTTGACCGTGCTGCTGCACAACGCCACCCGGCACACGCCGCTGAACCTGGTGCACCTGCAGGATTTCGGCCTGGACTACGCGCGCACATTGCGCCATTGGCACGACAACCTGCGCCAGGCGCGCAACGCGCTGAACGCGTTGGGCTATGACGACGCGTTCCAGCGTCTCTGGGAGTTCTACCTGTGTTATTGCCAGGGCGGTTTCGAGGAGCGTGCGATCGGCGTGGCGCAACTGTTGCTGGCCGCGCCCAAAGCCTTGCGCGCCCCGCTGCCCGAGCATTGAGCATGACCGGGCGCGGGCTGCTGGCCAACGCCGTGTGGTTGCAGGCAGGCTGGTGGCTGTGTGTGTATGGGGCCCATCAGCCCTGGTTGCTTGGCCTGGTGCCCGTCGGCCTGGCCTGGCATTTCGGCTGCTGCCGCGACCGCCAGGGCGAGTTGCAGGCGGTGCTGCGCTGCGCCCTCGCCGGCTGTGTACTCGACAGCCTGCTGGGCATGCTCGGGGTGTTTCGCTTCGACAGTTGGCCGCTGCCACTGTGGCTGGCCCTGCTCTGGAGCGTGCTGTGCTGCGGCCTGCGCCACAGCCTGGCTTGGCTGGCCCGGCACACCTGGCTTGCCGCCCTGTTCGGCGCGGCAGGTGGCCCGCTTGCCTATGTGGCCGGGGCCAGGCTGGCCCAGGTCGAGCTGCCGCTGGGCACGCTGACGACCGCGACGCTGCTGGCGGCAGTCTGGGCGCTGGCCCTGCCCTTGCTATTGCGCCTTGCCACGTGGCGCTGAACGCCGGCAGCGCTCGGAGCAGTAGACCACCGTCTGCCAGCAACGCGCCCAGCGCTTGCGCCAGTTGAATGGCCGCTTGCACACCACGCACACCTTGCTCGGCAAATGCTGCTTCTTCACAGGGACGCCCCTGCATCCAGCTGCGCCAGTAACTGCTCGCCACGAGCCCACACCGCTTCCCGTCGCGCCGCCGGCATGCCGTCCAGGCTGCGGTACACCAGGTGCAGCCGCGGGTTGCCGGCCAACTGCTGGCGATGGCGGATCAGGAAATGCCAGTACAGCGCGTTGAACGGGCACGCCTGCTCTTCCGTCACCTGCTTGACGTTGTAGGCGCAAGCCTTGCAGTGATCGGACATGCGTTGGATATAGCGGCCACTGGCGCAGTACGGTTTGGAGCCGAGAAAACCCCCGTCGGCGTGCATGACCATGCCCAGTGTATTGGGCAGTTCCACCCAGTCGAACGCATCCAGGTACACCGCCAGGTACCATTCGCAGATGGCTGCGGGCAGTACCCCGGCGAGCAAGGCGAAGTTACCGGTCACCATAAGCCGCTGGATATGGTGGGCGTATCCCAGGCGCAGGGTCTGGCCGATGGCTTGCGCCATGCAGCGCATGCGCGTGCGTCCGGTCCAGTAGAACTCGGGCAGCGCGCGCTGGTTGCCCAGGTGGTTGAGCGCGGCATATTCAGGCATGCGCAGCCAGTAGATACCGTGGACGTACTCGCGCCAGCCGATCAGCTGGCGGATGAACCCTTCGGCGGCATTGAGTGGCACCCGGCCGTCGCGCCAGGCCTGCTCCACGTCCTGGCACAGGCGGCGCACGTCCAGCAGGCCGATGTTCAGGGCGGCGCTGATACGCGCATGAAACAGGTACGGTTCGTCTTCGGCCATGGCGTCCTGATAGTCACCGAACGCTGCCAGGCTAAAGTCCAGGAAGTGCTGCCACAGCTGTTCGGCCTGGGCGTGGCTAACGGGGTAGGAAAAGCCTTCGAGCGCACCGTAGTGGTCAGTGAAGCGCCGGCTTACAAGGCTGATCACCGCCGCGGTGATGTCATCCACGGCAAACTGCAGCGCAAACGGCCCGCGCAGCCCAGGTGGCAGGGCCTTGCGGTTGTCGCGGTCGAAGTTCCAGGCACCGCCGGCAGGGCCGCCATCGGCTGCCAGCAACAGCCCGCAGCGTTTGCGCATGCCGCGGTAGAAATGCTCCATGCGCAGCTGCCTGTGCCCCTGCGCCCAGCGCGCGAAAGCCCCCCGCGAGCACAGGAAGCGCGTGTCCGGGTGCCACACCAGCGGCAGCTCGGCCTCACGCAAGGCCTGTTCCAGCCGCCACTCGCCACATTCGGTCAGGTGGATCTCGGCGCAGCCCAGCGCCTGCTGCCAGCGGCGCAGTTCGCCGACGATAGAGCCGCTATTGCCGGGTGTCTCCAGCTCGACATACTGCACCCGCCAGCCCCGCTCGCGCAGGGCCTGGGCAAAGTGGCGCATGGCACTGAAGATCAGCACGATCTTCTGCGGGTGGTGCGGCACGTAGGTAGCCTCGTCTTGCACCTCGGCCATCAGTAGCGTATCGCGGGCCGGGTCCAGCGCTGCCAGGCTGGCCAGGTCGAACGAGAGCTGGTCGCCCAGCACCAGGCCCAGGCGTGGCGGGCGCGCTACCATTGCGTACCCAGCGACACGGGCACCCGCAGCGGCGCGATGGGGCCGTCGCGCTGGCCACACATTTCGTCATGCACCACTTGCTGCACCAGCATGCAGGGCACCTCCGGCCAGCCGGCAAGCAACTGGCGCACCTCGGTGGTCGAGCGCAGGCGCGTGGCCTGCCCGTGCTCATCGCTCAAGGTCACCGGGCCGGCGCCGGTCAGGGCCCGCAGCACATAGAAACCGCCCTCCAGCGACAGCAGTTCGAGTTCGTTGACGGCGCCGGCGGCAGCCAGCTCGGTAAGGCGTTGCAGGTTCATGGTGTGACCTCCGGCATGCGGCGAAAGAACAAGGTAACCTGGCCAACCTCCACGCCCAGCTTGCTCATGCTGGAGCGGTTGATCAGCGTGTCTTCATCCATCAGGTACATCCAGTCGTCCAGCTCCACTTCCCAGTGCCTGCCGTCTACCGGCAGGTCCAGGCGGTAGCGCCAGCGCAACGCGTTGCCCGCCACCTGCCCGCGAGCCTCACCGATCACGTCGCCCGCCGTGCCCCGCCACTGGCCGCGGCCGTCCGGCACCAAGGTCCAGGTGCGCTGTTGTCGGGTGCCATCGCTGTAGGTGAAATGCTCGTCGAGGATCAGCCGCTCACCGTCGCGTCGGCTGTCGATGCGCACATGAAAGCGCTTGACCACTTCGCCGGAACGCTTCTGGAACATGCCCCAGGCTTGTACCGGCCGCGAGAAGAAGGCCGCCAGGTCGAGGGTTGGCGTTTCCCGGGCGTAGTGATCCACGTCGACATTGCCGCAGCTGGCCAGCAGCAGGCAGGCGGTCATCAGCAGCACCTTGTACATGTTCACCCCCATGGTCAACGGCCCAGCAGGCGGGCGCGCAATTGCTGGTCCCTGGCACCCTCGCCCAGCCAGATGGCGAAAAATGCCTTGGCGAAGGCGGTGTCGCCGATTTCGCGGCGCAACCTGTCATCCACGTAGAAGCGACAGCCCAGGCCTGGCAGGTACACGCCAGTGATACGCTGGCCTGGGCGAACATCGACAAACGCCGCCTCCAGCCAGCCACGCCAGGCATCCAGTTGTTGCGTGGCGGCGCCAAGCCTGCGCATTTCCTTGAGGCTGGCCTGCACCAAGGTGTCGCGGGACAGTTCGACGTGGTAGCGCAGTTCCAGCGCAAACGGTTGCTGGCCACCCTGTACAGGCCCGCTGGACCAAAGCCGGGCGCTGTACAGGCGCATTCCGAACCAGGTGAAATCACCGCTGCCGGACAGCTGCGCAGCAGGGACTACCGAGCGCCAGTCGGCGGCGGCCGGCCCGGCGAGCAGGAGCAACAGGGCCAGCCAGGCCCAACGCGCTGCGGTTGACGTCGCCATCGCTTCGACTCAAATACTATACAAAATAAAATTATTGTACAGGTATAGTCGAATTTCTATACAAGGCGACTACCATCGGTCTCCACCCGCCTGGGCCCGGCGATGCGGATTACCAATTGTGCGTATAGCTGGCGGTCACCACCGCGCCTGGGGCTGGCAAGTGGCTGGTATTGTTGTTGTTGCGCAACAACTGGCTGTAGAGCGGGTAGTAGTCCCGGTTGAACAGGTTCTGGATGCCGACGCTGACCTTGTCGTCAGCAGAGACCTGGTACTGGCTGATCAGGTCGACGGTCGTATAGCTGCTCACCTCATGCCGGCCAAAGCTGTCCAGGCCATCGAGCCTGTAGTCCTTGCCATCGAAGAACGTGGCTTGCAGGCGGTTGCTCCAGTCCAGGGTCGGCTTGTACTGCACATAGGCAGTCAGCTTCAGCGGCGGCACCCGGTAGCCGGTCATGTCCTGCCAGCCTTTGCCGTCCGGCTTCTCGCGCCCGCGCATCCAGCTCGCACTGCCGCCTGCCCCCCACACCGCATCGTCCGACAGCCAGTCGGCGCTGGCTTCGACACCGTAGATGCGCTCTTTGGTGCGGGTGAGAATCAGGCCATTGTTGAAGCTCTGCACGTCGCCCAGCTTGGAGGTGGTGTAGAACAGCGCCAACGTGCCGAGCGTGTTGCCACCCAGCTCACCGCGCCAGCCGAGCTCATAGTTGTTGGTCTTGACCGGCTCCAGGTTCGAGGCGCCAAGGTCGAAGCCGCGCCGTGCATTGCGCAGCTGGATGCCCACGTCAGGCAGCTGGAAGCCCTGGCTGAAAGAAGCGTAGAGCTCCTGGCCGAGCACCGGTGAATAGACGATGCCGAGGTTCGACAGCAGCGCATCGTAATGGATCTTTCCGCCCTCCACCGCCACGGGCGAAGCCGCCCTGGATTCGGACAACGGTACGAAATCATCGAACTCGGCGGTGGAGTACTCGTAGCGCAAGCCGCCGTCCACCGACCAATGCTCGTCGAAGCGATGCTGCAGCTGGGCGAACGCACCGGCGCTGCGGGTCTTGAGCGGTGGCATGTAGGTCAGCTTGCCGATCTTGTCGAAGACCAGGCCGCCGCTGGCATCGTAAGCCGCCGGGTCGAACACATCGATCGGCATGTCGCTGCGTTCCTGGTTGTAGTCGCCGCCCCATACCAGCTCGGTGCTACCGCTGTCGCCGAGCGGTGTGCGCAAGGTCAGGCGGCTGCCGAACACTTCACTGTTCTGCATGATCTGGTCGACATGGCCGCCACGGGTGGCCACGGCGCGGGCATCAAACGGCGTGAAGCGGGTGAAGTAGTCGCGGTAGTACAGCTGGGCAGACAGCTTGCTGCCGAGGATGTCGAGGTGCTCGTACTCCAGGTTCAGCAAGGTGTTGCGAATATGGTTCTGCTCGTCCAGGTCCAGGCCCTTGATCGCGTTGGCCGGCAGCGAACCGGCCGGGTACCTGGCGACGCTGGGGTCGGTGGCATAGTCGCTATCCTGGCGTGCCTCGTAGTGGCTGGCCGCGAGCTGGATACGCTGGTCCTCGTCGAGGTGCAGCCCCAGCTTGCCGCCAACGTTGTAGATATTCGAGTCGAACAGGTCGCCCTGGCTGGGCTCCGGGGCGATGCGGTCGCCGTGTGCGTCGTATGAAGCACCGATATGGCGGGTACCGAAATCGAAGGCATAGTCCACCGCGCCCTGCGAGCCTGCAAGGTACTGCTGGAACTGCCCGCCCAGGCCATCGCTGCCCAGGCGGGTCAACGGCGAGGTGGCGCTGAGGCTGGTTTCAGCCCGCTTTTCACCACCGGCAGGCCGGGTGGTGATGGAGATGATGCCTCCCGTGGCACCGCTGCCATAGATGGCGCTGCTGCCACGGATGACTTCGACCCGTTCGATCAGTGCCGGGTCGATGTTGGCCAGGTTGCGCGACGAGTCGCGGTTGGTGTTGAGCGGCACGCCGTCGACCATGACCAACAGGCTGCGCCCGCGCAAGGTCTGCCCGTACTCGGTGACGGTGCGGCTGGAGTCGGACATGCCCGGCACCGCCTTGGCCAGTACCGTGGCCAGGCTCTCCGAGCCCTGGCGCAGCTCCTGCAGTTGCTCGTGCTCGATAACGGTAGACTGCCGCGTCGCCGAGACCAGGCTGCTGCTGGTACGCGAAGCGGTGATTTCCATCTGCGCCATTTCCACGGGCGCAGTCTGGGCTGTCGGCATGGCAGTGAGTGAACCCTGTGGGACGACGACAAAGGTGCGTTCATCCCTGGCCTCGATTTGCAGGCCGCTGTCCTTGAGCAGTGTCTGAAGTGCTTCCTCGATGGTGAAGCGGCCCTTCACCGCAGGAGTCTGGCGACCTGCAGCGAGATCACTGGCGAACAGGATCTGTACCGAAGACTGCTGCGCCAAGGCGTTGATGGCCTCACCCAGCGGGGCAGCAGGCAGGTCCACGTTCACCCGTTCACGGCCTTCGGCCGACATTGCGATGAGCAAGCTACTGGCCAGTAGTGACAGGCGGAGTTGACGATTGCGGAGCGGAAAATGCACTTCTCGAGATCCTTTGTGGGTAGGCTTTTCTTGAAGCCGCCACGGACATCGAGCAACCCTACCTGCGCCTGAGAATTATTTTCGTACTGGTTTGCGCCGGATCTGCACGCTACCATCGCCTTCCTGCTGCACCGAAACCGGCAGGATGCTCGGTAGCAGCGCCAGCAGCCGGTCGACATTGTGCGCGTCGAACACCCCGCTCAGCTTGAGCGCGGCCAGGCTCGGGTCGTCCAGGCGAATGGCTGCCTTTCGATAGTGGCGCAACACCGACACTGCTTCACCCAGCGGCGTCTGCTCGAACACGATGCCCCCTTCCTTCCAGGCCATCGCCCGGGCAGCGTCAGCATTCGTCACCGGCAGCAGTCGCCCACCAATCGCATCAACCTGCTGCCCTGGCATCAGGCTGACAGCCTTTTGCGCCGCAGCGGCGACCTGCACGCGCCCGCGCGCCAGTGTCACACGCACGTTGTCGTCATCCAGGCGGCGTACATTGAACAGCGTGCCTAGCACCTCGACTTTCGTCAGCCCTGCCGACACCACGAACGGGCGATACACGGCCGGGGACACATCGAACAGGACCTGCCCGACGTGCAGGCCGGCTTCGCGACTGCGCAGGCGCCAGCGAACATCGACGCGGGAACCGCTGTCGAGCAGCAGTCTACTGCCGTCGCCCAGCAACACAGCGCGTTGTTCACCAATGGCGGTAGCGAAACGCTCGGTCTTGTACACCGGGTTCAGCCAGGCCAGGGCTGCAAAGGCGCATGCAACCACCAGCGCAATACCCGCCGACTTGGCCGCTTTCGTGCGTGCGGGCCTGGGCGGCGGGACGGGGAATAAATGGCGGAGCTGGTCACGATGTCGCCCCAGCACCTCGTCCAATGGCAACTGTTCCGCTATGCGGGTCATGCGCACACCCCATCACGGCCAAGCCGCTCCTTGCACGCCGCCACCCCGAGGCGCAGGTGCTTTTCCACGGTCTTGATGGAGATACCGAGGTGTGCGGCGACTTCGGCCTGGGGCATCTGGTGGATCTTGTGCATGATGAAAACGGCCTGGCAGCGCGGTGGGAGGCTGGCGATAGCGTTGACCAGCAGCTGGAACTCGCGCTCGGCATCATACCTGCCTACGGGCGTCGGTGCCGGGCAGACCACCTCCGGCAGCTCGGCGAACGCCTGCACCCAGGCGCCGCGGCGACGATCGCTACGATAGCGGCTGATGGCGGTGTCGTTGGAAATCTTGCGCAGCAACGCCAGTGGCGCCCGAACGTCGTCTTTTTCGTCGCGTTCGAGCAGCTGCACGCACACGTCATGCACAACGTCGCGGGCCATGCCTCGGTCGCCGAAGCGTCGACGAATGTGGTCCACCAGCTCGTCGTAGTGACGGACCAAGGTAGACAACAGCGTCGGTTTGGCGGGCTCGAACGACACGATACATCCTGCAAGAGCGCTAGGCTGCGAAGAGAGGCGCCAAGTGTAAATGAGAAATAATCGCGAATAAACACCCTGTTCGCTCCCGCACGCCTAGGCCGCCGGCCTCGGTCGTTTGAATGCTGCCAATTGCTGGAGCAACAAACACACGACAGCGCCGAACAACGCCAGCGCCATGTCCTTCTGCGCGTCCCATGGGTCTTTCTGGGTGGCCAGGAACGCTTGTGCCCGGTCTTCGCCCAGGTACTGGCCGCCCACCCATTCGAACAGCTCGTACAGGGCCGACGTCGCCAGCACCAGCGACACTGTGCCTAGCGCCAGCCAGGCACCGTTCAGGCCTGCCTTTCGTTGCAGCAGCTCCTTGATCGGCCAGACGAACAGCAGGCCGTAGCTCAGATGCACCAGGCGATCGAACTGGTTGCGCTGCCAGCCCATGGCGGTATTCAGTGCATGGCCGGTGAACGCTTGCAGCCAAGCATCGTAGGGCACCTTGGCATAGGTGAAATGCGCACCCAGTTCGTGAATCGCCAGTAGCACGACGATGGCCAGATAGGCCGCTGGCGAAAACCGCCAGCGCCGACAGGTCAGTGCCAGGGTCAGCAGCAACGCTGCCGGCAAGACGTTTTCCACCAGCCAATCTGCCCGATCCAACGGTGCAACCCCGGAGGCAAGCACCATCACCGTGGCCACTGCCAGCCATGCTGCGCTCTGGCGGGGTGTGGCCGACGGGGCGCAACTGGCGGGCACCCTCACCTTCTCATTCATGGCTTTGCGCTCGGGCCGGCACAGGTGACCGTGTCGTGCCGATCACCGGTGAGCCGTGGCCGGGTCAGCCCTTGGAGCGCCTCGGGTCGGCGGCGCGCGGGTAGGTACGTTCTTCTTCGATGCTGCCGTCGGCCTTGTGAATTTTCACCGAGGCGGTCTGCCCGGCAAAAAGCTCAGGTAGCAAGCCCAGCAACTCGGCTTTTGTCGCACTGCGCCTGGAGGCCTTGTCGGCCCCGGTCTTCCTGAGTTCCCAGCCATCACCCGCCGGGCTGACATGATAAGTGTCCATTGCACTGCTCCTGTTCAAAGCGGCTCACCATCGTCCTGGATATCCTGCTCGGCTTCGGCTGCGTCCGTGGCATCCGCATCGTTCAATGGAGGCGACGTAGGCTTCAAGGGGTCGTTGATGAACGGGACCTTGCCCGGCCCTTGCTCTTCAAGTCCTTCGGTTTCTGGCTGCATGATGAATCCTCCAGGTCACCTGCCATTGGAGCGGGCGCGCGCGGCAATGTTCAGTTTTACCCGCCTCACCTTGGCCGCTGTGCCGCTCGCGCCCGGCAGGCGGCGCCGAAGGCCTGGAAAATCGCCAGGTACTGCGGGTAGAACAGCACCTGCCATTCCGGGTGCCATTGCACGCCCAGGGCAAACGCCCGGCTGCCTTCCACGGAAAGCGCCTCGACCAGCCCATCCTCGGCCACGGCTTCGATACGCAGGCCCTGGCCAACCCGCTCGATACCTTGGCCGTGCACCGAATTCACTTCGATCTGCTCCGCAAACCCCAGCCGTTGCAGCACGCCCCCCGGCCGGACCGCCAGCAGGTGGGCCGGTGCGTACTGGTCTTCGACCGGTTCATTGCTGGGCGGCTCGTGTTTGGCACCGGGCTGATGCAGCTGCTGCACCAGGGTGCCGCCGAAGGCCACGTTCATTTCCTGAAAACCCCGGCAAATGCCCAGCACCGGCAAACCCGCCGCAACCGCTGCCCGCCACAAAGGCAGCGCGAGGTGGTCGCGGGCGGCATCGTGCTGGGTGCCTGGCGGGCTGGGCGGCCCATCGTAGTGGTGCGGTTCGATGTTCGAAGGCGAGCCAGTGAACAACAGCCCGTCCAGGGCCGCGATGATCTCGGCGCTGTCGAGCAGTTCGGGGAACATCGGCAGGATCAAGGGCAGCCCTTGGGCCGCGCAGGCCACCGCTCGCGCATTCTTGTCGTCGTTCAGCTGCACCGCATGCGGGCCGACCGTGTAGGAACAGGCGGTGACCCCGATGATCGGAAGACGTGACATTGCAACCCCCGGTAGACGCTCACGCTACATTCGGCAACGCCACCGATGCTGCGGTTCCTGCAACGTCATGGAACGCTTTGCTGTGCGTAACCCTCCCAGAGTAATGCAGGGCGAGCCGCGCACTGCCCATTCACCCTCGGAGGACATGCTTGCATGAAGAACATCCTGATGGTCCTGACCTCTCACGACCAGCTGGGCGACACCGGCAAGAAAACCGGCTTCTGGCTGGAGGAATTCGCCGCGCCCTACTATGTGTTCATCGACGCCGGTGCCGATGTCACGCTCGCCTCGCCCAAGGGCGGCCAGCCGCCGCTGGACCCGAAAAGCGACGAGCCCGACGCGCAGACCGAGGCGACCCGGCGCTTCGCCCACGACACCGAAGGGCAAATGGCCCTGGCCGACACCGTACCGCTCGGGGAAATCGACCCCTACCACTTCGATGCGGTGTTCTACCCCGGCGGGCACGGGCCATTATGGGACCTGGCCGAGGACGCAGATTCGCGAACCTTGCTCGAAGCGTTCTATGCCGCTAACAAGCCGATTGCCGCGGTGTGCCATGCACCCGGCGTGCTGAAGGAGGTAAAGGCACCCGACGGGCACCCGGTGGTCAAGGGCAAGCGAGTGACCGGCTTCGCCAACAGCGAAGAACAGGCGGTGGGGCTGAGCGAGGTGGTGCCGTTCCTGGTGGAGGACATGCTCAAGGCCAACGGTGGTGAATATTCCAAGGCTGCCGACTGGGCCAGCCATGTGGTCGAGGACGGCCATTTGATCACTGGCCAGAACCCCGCGTCATCCGAGGCGGTGGCCAGGGCACTGCTCAAGCGCCTGGGTCAGGAAGCTGGCGCCTGACCTGGCCGGTAACCCCGGGCACTGCCAACGCGTGGCGCTGCCCGGTGTACCGGACTGCACAAAACCTGTCAGCAAAAAGGAATTTTCGGCAACCTGCCGCTGTCGCAGTGATAGCGCACTGCCACCGCCTGCATTGACCCACGCAAGCTGACGTCCCTTCTTTCCACCCGTGCGCGATGTTTGAGTATTGCCATGAACACCTACGAGTCATCCGCTGTTCACCCAACCATCCTGCTGGTGGAGGACGAGCCGATCCTGCGTGAACTGCTGACCTGCGCCCTGGAAGACCTCGGCGCCTCGGTCTTCCCGGTGGGTACCGCCGAAGAGGGCCGGCGGCTCTCGCTACGGCAGGCATTTTCGCTGCTGCTGACCGACGTCAGAACGCCCGGCCCGTTGAACGGGCTGGCGCTTGCGCAGGAGATCCATGAGCGCCAACCGGCGACCCGGATCATTGTCATGAGTGGTTACCACGAGGCGGCAAGCACCACGCTACCGACGGGTGCGGTGTTTCTGCCCAAGCCTTGGGCGCTTGACCAGTTGCTCGCGGTCATTGGCGACCAGCTGGAAAAGGTCAAACCGCCGATCGTCAGGCCTGCCGCCTGACTCCCGGCAGCGGCCCCTTCAGCGCATGCCGAAGGGGCTGGTGCGCAAGGTGCCGCAGGTCAGGGGTTGAAGCCCAACCCTGATGACAGGTCGGAGCCGTCAGCGCCCCGCCCCGGCCGGGCCGGCGGTTTGTCGGCCCCCTGCTCAAGCGACTGCGTAACCGACGCCTTCACCTCGCTGCCTTTGGCCTTGAGCGTGTCGGTCAGGCGGTCGCTGCTGGCGCCCATGAGCTGGTCTTCCTTGCGGGTACTCGGTAGCGCCGCTCCTAACGCAGCACCCAGGGCAATGCCCAGCGCAGCCAACACCAGCGGCTGTTCTTGCAGCAGGTGGTCGAACGAGCCCTTGAGTGCCGTTGCCTGATCGCCGACCTTGTGCGCGGAGCTGCGCAAGGTATCGGCAGAGGCGCCCATCGAATCCCGCGCACCGCTGCCCAGGTCACTGGCCCGATCACGCATGTCATGCGCTTTCATGCGCACTTTCTGGCTGGCATCGTGCATTGCCTCGCCTGCCGAAGCGAAGGCGCCCTTCACGCTATCCACCGCCTCGCCGAGCTTGTCGCCCAGCCCCGGCCCGTGGTGCGCCGGCCCCGGATTGAACGGGCGGTTCTGGTTGAGCCCGAGCCACGCCAGGCCCAGCACGGTCAAGGTGGCAGGCACCGGGTTGTTCTTGAGGGTGGTGCCCAGGTTGGTGAAGAACTCACCGCCGTTACCTTTGGCGTAAGCCAGTACCCGGTCGACCATCTGGCCCGGGCTCAGCCGCTGTTCCAGGGCATCCACCAGGTCACTGATGTGCTCGCGCTTGGCATTGATTTCCTGTTCGAGCTGCTCCGGGTCCTTGTGCGCCTCATGTTCGAAGGAAGTAGTCATGGCAGTTTCCTCGTCAGCGTGTCCTTGTCCTGTTGCATGGCATGCAGGGTACGGTCAGGGGCCAAGTGGCCAGGCTCGAACTGTTTCTTGCCCGACTGCAGCATGATGAAGCCGATCACCACCGTGACCGCGCCCACGATCAGCGCCGCCAGCCAGGGCTGGAGCACCAGGGCCAAGGCGTAGACTGCCGCCAGCAGCAGCATGATGAACCCTGCCAGGACCACGATCGCGCCGGCCGCCACGGCTGCAGTGCCAGCCTTCAGGGTGGCCAGGTTGTGCTGCAGTTCGGCCTTGGCCAGGGCCAGCTCCTTGGTGAACAGCTCCGGTACTTCGCGCATCAGCTGACGCAGCAGGCCACCGACGCCGACCGGGTCATCAGCCGGAGTGTGCAGCCCTGGGGTAGTGTGCAAAGGATCTTTGTTCATCATTCGCCTCCTTTGAGCGGATCGCGTTCGAATGGGCTGCCACTGACCGGCGTGCCGGCACCGGGCCCGATCGGGTCGACCGGGGTGTAGGGTTCACGGGTGGATACGTCACTGCCGCGGTCGGGTACCACTGGCTGCGTGGCGCCTGGCGCGGTGAAACCATGCGCTGCTGTGTCGGAGGGTGTGCCCGCATGGGTTTCGCTGGCGCGCATGAAGCGCGAAATGGCAAAACCGACGGCCACGCTGCCGGCCAGGAACAAGGCCGGATTGCTGCGCGCCAGTTGCGCGCCGCGTTGCAACAGGCTCTCGGCGCTTTCATGGCGCACCTGCTCGGCAAAATCGCCCATGCACTCCGCCGCCTGGGTCAGGTAGCGCGACAGGCCAAGGCTGTCATTGCCTTCCAGGGCCGCTGCAGCCGACCGTGCGCCTTCCTGGAGGGAGTCGAGCTGATCGGCCGCACTGTCGCGGTAATGCTCCAGCTGCTCACCACCTTTCTGCCTGGCCTCACCCAGCAAGGCCCCGGCTTCCTCACCAATGGCATGTACGTGATCCGGGTTGCGGTTGGGCGGAGAGGTCGAGCTTTGATCGGTCTTTTCCATCATTACGTCCTCGAAGCGGATTGTTGGAAAAATGCCGGATTTCTGCAGGCATCCATTCGAGGGACGTAACCACGCCTCGCCGAGTTCAGTCGTGATGATCTGTGACATTTACCCAGCGGGCCAATGAACCGCGCACCGACAACCCGCGGGCCGTGCATCTGGTGCAAGGGTTTCAGCAGCCATGGTAATCAGCGCCGGCAATGGCCTTGAGGAACGCGCGGTCGGCCAACTGTCGCAGGTCGCGCCACTGCTCCCAGGACACCAGGCCGAGGCGGTCCATCTCCTCGGCCTGACGGAGCAGTTCCTCGTGATGGCTGCTGGGGCACTCGCGCCGTCGCTCAAGATCATCGAACAGGCAGAACCAGCGGTTGATGGCCTCGAGCCGGCGCTGCTCGATGCTGATCTGCCCGCTAAGCGCATTCATGTTGGCCGCCCTCCATTGTTTGTCAGTCGAGCCCTGACGACGGAACAAGGTTCACTCGATCGCGTTCACCGAAGCGCCTGGTTTGCCACTGAATGATTCCACCTGAACTTTCCCTCTGCCCCTGGCTTCCCCTGCATAGAGCAGCATCAACACCATCCGCCACTGCAGGAGCTGAACCCATGAGAGCATTGACATACCACGGGGCCCAGGACGTCCGGGTCGACAATGTCCCTGACCCGGCCATCCAGGACGAGGACGACATCATCCTGCGGGTCACCGCCACCGCCATCTGCGGCTCCGACCTGCACCTGTACCACGGCAAGATTCCGCAGACCGAACCTGGCGATATCTTCGGCCACGAGTTCATGGGCGTGGTCGAGGAGACCGGCCGCGGCGTCACCAACCTGCAGGTCGGTGATCGCGTGGTAATCCCCTTCGTGATCGCCTGTGGCAGTTGCTTTTTCTGCCAGCTCGAGCAGTTCGCCGCTTGCGAAACCACCAACATCGGCCGTGGTGCAATCCTCAACAAGAAGAGCATCCCGCCGGGTGCGGCGTTGTTCGGCTACAGCCACCTGTATGGCGGCGTGCCCGGTGGCCAGGCCGATTTCGTGAGGGTGCCCAAGGCCAACGTCGGCCCGTTCAAGGTGCCCACCGCCCTGCCCGACGACAAGGTGCTGTTCCTCTCGGACATCCTGCCCACGGCCTGGCAGGCCGTGACCAATGCCCAGGTCGGCCAGGGTTCGACCGTGGCCATTTATGGTGCCGGCCCGGTCGGCCTGCTGAGCGCGGCCTGCGCACGCATGCTCGGCGCGCAGACGATCTTCATGGTCGATGACAACGACTACCGCCTGGCATTCGCCCGCGATGCCTACGGCGTGGTGCCGATCAACTTCGAACAGGATGACGACCCGGCCGACAGCATCATCCGTCTGACCCCAGGCATGCGCGGCGTGGATGCGGTCATCGATGCGGTCGGTTTCGAGGCCAAGGGCAGCACCACCGAAACGCTGCTGACCACGCTGAAGATCGAGGGCAGCAGCGGCAAGGCGCTGCGCCAGAGCATCGCCGCGGTGCGCCGAGGTGGCGTGGTCAGTGTGCCGGGGGTGTATGCCGGGTTCATCCATGCCTTCATGTTTGGCGATGCCTTCGACAAAGGCCTGACCTTCAAGATGGGCCAGACCCATGTGCAGAAGTTCTTGCCCGAACTGCTCGAACATATCGAGGCCGGGCGCCTGGAGCCGGAACTGATCGTCACCCACCGCCTGGCCCTGGAAGAAGCGGCGTTGGGCTACCGGATGTTCGACCAGAAGCAGGACGACTGCCGCAAGGTCATCCTCGTGCCGGGCGCTGCTGCCGGCACCTTGGGGCCTGACCACGCATTCGCGGGGGGCCAGCCATGATCGATCCGGCAACCGGCATGCGGCCGGGCGAGCGCTACAGTGTGGAAAGCCTGGAGCGGGCGCATCAGTTTCCCGGCTTCTTCCTCGACGGCAAATACTACCTGGGGCCCGAGCTGCTGACCGCGGTCGGCTGGCTCGAAGGGCAGCGGTTCATCTATGACGCACTCGATGCCACCGGCGAACCGGTGTTCCCCGGGCGTGCGGCCGGCGACATCAAGGACCTGACCCTGACCTTGGTCGACGGCACGCGTCTGGCGTTGACCCGCATCGATGCCTGGGCAGCCGGGGAAGCCCTGCCCAGGCAACCAGGCGAGCGTCGCAAGCGGCACGACAGACCTGGCGTGCTGGCGGTTGCCGCCATGCTGCTGTTGGGCGGCTGTTGCCTGGCAGCACTGCGTCGCGCACGACGGTGAGCCCGCACAGGGGGCTCGTAAGGCCCCCTTCGACGGAGCAGCTGCCGGCTCATGCCAGCTGGATGAACACCGCATAACCGCCCAAGACGATCCAGAAAACCAGAAAGATCCAGGGCGTGCGCAGCGAGAACAACAATGACTTGCGGTGCCCCGCCTGCGAGGTTTCGGCCTCGCTGAACAGCGGTGACTCATCATAGGCCAGGCCCATCAACGGCTCGCTGCGCAGCAGGTGGCTCTGCTTCAACTGCCAGTGCTCGATGATCTTGTAGGCGGCCCGGATGCCTGGCCAGGCATTGAGTGAGCTGAGCACCCCGAGCAAGGCGAGGAACGGCGGCACGATCAGGGTGAACATTTCGCCCCAGCTCTGGTTCAGGTTGCCCATCGACGATACGAAAGCAATCACCAGAAACGACTGGGCCGTGAGGTAGGCATCGGTGCGATTGGCCAGGATACTGGTTTCGTACTGGATTTCATGGCGGTAGAAATCCAGCCGCTCCTTTGGCGAGCCGAACATGCGGGCGTTGTGTTCGTTGATTTCATGCTCGGGGGTAGCGGGAGTGATGATGCGTGGCACGTGGGCTCCTGGAAAATGAAAGTGATGTGGACTGCACAGGATTGATCCGGCACGGCGCGTGTGGGAGCGGCTTCACCCACGCAAAGCGGCGAAGCTGCTGCCATGCAGCGCCTCCCACAACGACCGTACTGCCCCGCCGTCTAGCCCTTGCTGTGTTCAGGTGAAGACGGCCCGGTGCCGCGCTTGATGCCGCGTGGCCCGAGCACACCCCAGATGGCCAGGCCGACCACCGGCAAGGCCAGCAACAGCAGCGCCCACATGGCCTTGGTTGCATCGCGCTTGTCGCTGCGGAACACACTGACAATGGCCCACAGGTCGACCAGCAGAATGATCGCCGCCACCGCGATCCAGAAATACGTCACAGGCTCGGTCATGATCGCCTCTCCTCTGGTTGGACCGGCAGCAGTGCACTGCTGCGCACCACCACCTCGTACTAAGAGGAAGCCACCAGGCCGGGCAAAGTTCAGCGGGCTTTGCCCGGCATTGATGGGCGGCTCACCTGCACTGAACCAACCGCGCAAGAAACACGTCCACCACAAAACAACGCATGAGTGACCTGCCATGGCGACCGACCCCGTACTCGAGGCCATCGACTACCTGAAAACCCACAAGCTGGTGCTGACCACTGCAGAATCCTGCACGGCAGGCGCCATGGTGGCGCTGCTGGCGGCAGTGCCCGGCACCGGTGAGGTGCTGGAAAGTGGCTACGTGGTGTACGCGCCCAGCGCCAAGAAACGCCTGCTCGGCGTCAGCCCACAGACTATCGAACGCTACGGCCTGACCAGCGAAGCAGTGGCCTGGGAGATGGCACTGGGCGCCCTGAAAGACAGCGATGCCACGGTCGCCATTGCCTGCACCGGTGTCGCCGGGCCAGAGCCGCAGGATGCCATCGCGCCTGGCACCCTGTGTTTCGCCTGGGCATTCACCGGTGAACCGCTGGCCGTGTTCACGCGTACCCAGCGCTTTTTCGGCGAGCGGGCAGATGTCATGCGCCAGGGCGCGCTGTATGGCTTGTCGCACCTGGCCCATTACCACCAGCGCTGGTTGCGCGGCGAACGCGCCTGAGGGCTACGCGCATGAGCGACGACGAGCTGCGTTCAAGGCATCACCCGGTCGAGGAAGACATGCGCATGCAGCAGCGTGTGTGGCGTTTCGAACGGGTGGGCTGGTACGTGCTGCTAGTGATCGCGCTGCTGGCCCTGGCCGGCCTGTTTGGCAACGGCCCGCTCAGCGACGCCCAGGTGGCCAGTGATGATGGCCGCGTGCGGGTCGACTATCAGCGGCTCAGCCGCAGCGGCACCACCGACAACCTGCGCATCACCGTGCGCGGTACACCGGGTGAACCGGTGCAAGTGGTGCTCGGCGGCAGCCTGCTGCGCGAAGCCAGCATCGAAACGATGCAGCCGCAGCCGCAGGTGTCGCGTTCCCATGGCCAGTCGCTGCTGTTGCAGCTCGGCACCAGCCAGGACGGCGCGGCCACCCTGTACCTGACCTTGCGCAGCGAACATGTCGGCAGGCTCGAAGGTGTGGTCAGGGCCGGGCAGAACAGCACCGTGCAGTTCGCCACCTTCCTCTACCCCTAGGAGTTCGACGACATGGACTCGATCCTGCGCGCCACAGCCATGTACATCGCCCTGATGCTGCTGTTTCGCGTGGCCGGCAGGCGCTCGCTGGCCGACCTGACCACCTTCGACTTCGTCTTGCTGCTGATTATCGGCGAGGCCACCCAACAGGCATTGCTGGGCGAGGATTTCTCCTTCATCAATGCCATGCTGGTGATTGCCACGCTGATCGTGCTGGATGTCGGCCTGTCACTGGCCAAGCTCAATTCCAGGCGCCTGGCACGCCTGCTCGACGGCCACGCCACGCTGGTGGTGGAACAGGGGCGGTTCCTCCATCAGCGCATGCGGCGGGCACGCCTGACCGAAGACGACATCCTCGAATCGGCCCGCGACAGCCAAGGCCTGGAACGCGTCGAGCAGATCAAGTTCGCCATCGTCGAACGCAACGGCAAGATCTCGATCATCCCCCAGGAGTGAGCGCGGCGTGCGGTTGCAGCACATACTCCAGCAGGCTGGCAGCACAGGCGCTGATCCCCTCCAGCAGCACCATCTCGAAACCGTGGGTGTTCTCGGTGGGGATGGCGATGCACCCGGCGCGGGCATCGGTCCCGGTGCTGAGCACTGCGCTGGCATCGGAAGCGAAATCCACCAGCAGCGCTGGCTGCGGTGTGTAGCCTGCCCGGCGCGTGGCGGCCATCAGCGCCTGCACCACGCTGCGGCTGTAATAGCCCTTCTGGTCGCCGGTATTGATGATCGGGTCGGCTGACAGGCGGGTGCCGTATTCATCCAGCACCGGCCCCACCTCCACCGCAATGGTCGTGTCGCCTGGCAGCCTGGCGGCGGCGTACATGGCACCGGCGTTGGATTCTTCTTCATGGCTGGTCAGCACGAACCAGACATCCTGACGCAGTTCGCTGCGCCGCTGTTGCAGCAGGTGCGCGCAATGAATCACAGCCGCCAGCGGTGCGCGGTCATCGAGAAAATGCGCGGCAATGCAGTCCTCGACCTGGTACGGCTGGCGCCAATGCTGGCTCAGTACCACCCGCGTGCCCGGACGCACACCGGCCTGCTCGAGTGCCTGTGGGGTCATGCGGGTAACGCCATACACATCCTTCCACTGCACGGCGCCGGACAACACATCCCGCCCGCTGCCGGACTGCCCGCTGTTGTGCATCGAACCATAGGACAGCACACCCCGGAGCAGCTGATGGTCAGCCATAATGTCGACCGGGCATACGCCAAAACTGATCGGCTGCGCGCCACCAAGCGCCAGCACCTCGAGATTGCCATCCGGGCGGACTTTCTTGACGATCATGGCAATTTCATCAAGATGGGCCATGACCCGTATTGCCGTAGCAGGGTCGGCAGGGGCCGCTGCGCGAACGACGCCGATCAGGTTGCCGGCACTGTCACCGTGCACCTCCTCGCAACAAGCGACCAGCGCACGCTGCGCGACCACACGGACCTCATCTTCCTGGCCTCCGGGGCCACGCGCGAGCAACAGGGCATTGAGTAACGGCAGAATCTCCATGAACCTTCCCCTTCGATCAAGGGCCGCTGGTGCGGCCCTGATTACCCACGTAATGGCCAGCAAAGCGCTTCACGCTTCCCCGGAAGACCCATTCGAGAATTTCTTCACGTCTATGGGAGGCGCGACGAACTCAGGCCCCTGGCCCGACGCGCGCCAACGCACATTGGCCAGCCCGTAACGCTCGGCCATCGGCCGGCTGACCTTCTTGATCTTGTGCTGGCCAAACCTGGGGATGATCCCCACGCCGGCATCGCAACTTGCCCAGTGCCAGGCTTCGGCATTGTCCATGCGTTCCTGGCGGATGATGAATGTGCGAAATTCCCCATGAAGCTCGTACTCGATCACAAACAACTGCGGTCCTGCCATTGGACTCTCCTCCATCAATTCAGGCTAATTGAGCCCGCGCTTGGCAAAAAGATTCATTTATTCTGACTTGCTGGTCATCACCCGCCCGTGCAGCGGCCGACCGGTGCGTTTATCAACCGCTTTGAACCTTGCGCCCAACGCTTCACTCCATCGAAGGCAACCGTGATTTTTCCGAGCCCGAAGAGGTGATTCATGAACGCAATCGATCTGTTGGTCCAGGACCATGAGTTGGTGAAGAAGCTGCTGGAGGAGCTGTCCTCCACTACCGAGCGTGCAGTGAAAAAACGCAGCGAGCTGCTCGAACGCATCAAGCAGGAGGTGACCATCCATACCGCCCTCGAAGAGGAAATCCTCTACCCGGCGATCAAGCAGGCCGGTGGCAAGGAAGAGGCGAAGATGTACTACGAGGCCAAGGAAGAGCACCGTGCCGTCGATTCCCTGGTGCTGCCGGACCTGCTGCAGACCGACACCGCTACCCTTGAGTTCGCCGGCCGGGTCAAGGTCATGAAGGAGCTGCTGGAGCACCATATCGAGGAAGAGGAAAGCGAGCTGTTCCCGACTGCCCGCAAGCTGCTGGGTAACCAGGCGCTGGAAGAGATGGGCCAGGCCATGCAAGCCCAGAAGAAACTGCTCAAGGGCGAGCTGAACGCCGCCTGACAACCGCCTGCGCGCCCCGCCGGGCGCGCAGGCGCGCCGTGGAAGCGTGTGATGGAAGATTGGATCGACTTGTTGCAATGGCCCGCCATGGCCCTGACGGTGCTGGCCGCCTGGTGCATTGGCTCGCGCCGCCCTGGCCGGCGCAAGCTGGGTTTCTGCTGTTTCATTGCCAGCAACCTGCTGTGGGCGATCTGGGGTTGGCAGGCCCAGGCCTGGGCCCTGATCATCCTGCAGGTTTGCCTGTGCGCGATGAACCTGCGGGGGTGGAAAAAGAACACCGCAATGGAAGCGGGCTGAGCGCTTGGCTATCAGCTTTGTCTGGCTTAGCGCAGATAACGCTGCAGCCTCAAGGCATCGCCCAGCGCAGCGCCGGAGGCGGTGTTGTCGAAGATGCACCAGCTCGGCACGCCAGCGGCGCGGCTGCGCTGCAACTGCTCGGCCAGGC
Organism: Pseudomonas sp. LAM2023; assembly: GCF_016620375.1. Lineage (NCBI taxonomy): Bacteria > Pseudomonadati > Pseudomonadota > Gammaproteobacteria > Pseudomonadales > Pseudomonadaceae > Pseudomonas > Pseudomonas sp. LAM2023. The sequence continues at coordinate 732,237 of NZ_JAENHV010000009.1, forward strand.
GTTTTAGGTAGTCGTCGGCGTAGGCGCTGTGATAGAGGCGTGGTTCGCCATGCAGGCGCCAGTAGACCAGGCCCGGCCAGCCGGCTGGCTGGGCGTCGCTGGCGAAGCGTGCAGGGCTGGCGGCGACCTGGGCGATGTGCAGATCGACCAGCATCGAGTGTGCGCCTTGCCAGCTGGCGTGCCTGGGTTCCAGCGCCACCGGCCCGGCATAGCGGGCGCGCAAATCGGCAAAGAATGGCCAGGCGGTTTCGCGGGTGTAGTCCAGCGAGGGGGGCAATTGCACCAGCAGGCAGCCGAGCTGCTCGCCCAGCTGGCCGCACTGGGCGAGGAACGCTTCCAACGCTGGCACGGCCCCGCGCAGCCGCTGTTCGTGGGTGATTCGCTTCGGCAGCTTCACGGCAAAACGAAAATCCGCCGAAACGGACGCAGCCCAGCGGGCATAGGTACCAGGCCGATGCGGCCGGTAGAACGAGCTGTTGATCTCGACTGCGTTCAAGCCCGTGGCGTAGCGCTGCAGGTGGCTGCCAGGGGCTGGAAACTCATCAGCATACTGGCGAGGCAGGCTCCAACCTGCGCAACCCAGATGAATCATCGCGTCGACTCCCTGAATCTTCCCCCGTGACGGGGTCCTTCAATGGAACACTCCAGCGGGTACGACGTTCCATTGGCGACATCCAGTTGAACAGCTTGCGCGCCAGGGCGACCTAAGCCAGGTAACCAACCTGCAAGGAGCCACGCCATGATCGACCCCAACCACCCCGATCCGTATGTCGACGAGGTACCGCACAACCCCGGCGAACCTGTACCCAAGCCGGAGCCGGAACAACAGGCGCCCGACTGGCCGGAGGGCCAGGTGCCACCCGAGGAACAGTCCGACGGTTGAGCCTCAGCCACCGAGCGACTCGGCGCTGAACGCCCGGCGCTCGGCCGCTACCCGCCGGGCGCGCCCTACCCCCCACACCAGCGCCCGGCTCATGGTTTCGCCGGGGCGCCGGGCATAGGCGCGTTCGTATAGCGCCGTGCCGTCGGCCAGATACACGCCAATGAACAGCTGGGTTGCCCCGGTACGTGACAGGCGCGTCTGTACCTCCAGGCGGGTGTCGTCGTCGAGGGTTTCCTCGTGGACCTGATGGTGCAGGATCGGATCGCACCAGCTGCGGTACGTCTCGCCTCTCTTCTTCATGGGGCAGCCCTCGTGGGTGGTGTCTTCCATAGATCGTCGGGTTCCGCTGCCCAGTGCAAAAACAATCCGAACCATCAGACAGCCGGCTGGCTGGACCAACGTTGCCCACTGCCAACCACCGCTCGTCGCCTATGCGCAGATTCCATACAACCTTCCCCCGCCTGCCCTTCTTCTAACTCAACAAGCCTGAACATTCGGTAACACAATACGGGACAAACACATGGCAAAGGCATATACGGAAGCCGCCAGGCTGCTCGGCCTGCTGGTGCTCGGGGGCATCACGCTGCAGTTGTCGGGCTGCGACATGGTGCTGTTCAACCCCAAGGGCCAGGTCGGCCTGGAGCAGCGCAACCTGATCATCCTCGCCACGCTGCTGATGCTGATCGTGGTCCTCCCGGTGATGGTCATGGCATTGGTGTTCTCGGTGCACTACCGGGCCTCCAACGTCAAAGCGCGGTATACACCGGAGTGGAGCCACTCGCGCGCTATCGAGCTGGTGGTCTGGGGCGTGCCGCTGCTCATCATCATCGTCCTCGGTATCGTTACCTGGCGCTCCACCCACGCCCTGGACCCCTACCGCCCGCTGCAGTCCGAGGCCCGCCCGATCAAGGTGCAGGTGATCGCCACCGACTGGAAGTGGCTGTTCGTCTATCCCGAACTGGGCATTGCCTCGGTCAACGAACTGGCCATGCCGGTGGACACGCCGGTGGACTTCCGGGTGACCTCGGACGGGGCCATCACCTCGTTCTTCATCCCCGCCCTGGGCGGGCAGATCTACGCCATGGCCGGCATGCAGACGCAGCTGCACCTGATCGCCAACCATGCCGGCAGCTATACCGGCATCGCCGCCAACTACAACGGCCCCGGTTTTTCCGACATGCACTTCAAGGCCCTCGCCCTCGACCCGGCCGGCTTCGACGCCTGGGTGGCCAAGGTGCGTGGTTCGCAGCGCCGCCTCGACCAGGCCAGCTACAGGCAGCTGGCCAAGCCCAGTGTCGCCCACCCGGTGGAGCACTACGCCGCGGTCGACACGCAATTGTTCCAGTCGCTGATCGACAAGTACCAGGGCGTCAAGCGCTCGCGCGAGGTCGAGCGACGCCTGAGCGACCCACAAGGTGATGCGCCACAACCCGGCAAGGAGTAACGCACATGTTCGGAAAACTGACCTGGGATGCCATCCCTCTCGGCGAGCCCATCATCATGTACACCCTGGCGGTGGTCGGGCTGATCGGCATCGGCGGCGTTGGGGCGATCAGCTACAAGCGCAAGTGGACGTACCTGTGGCGGGAGTGGTTTACCTCGGTGGACCACAAGCGCATCGGCGTGATGTACATCGTGGTCGCCCTGGTGATGCTGCTGCGCGGTTTCGCCGACGCGCTGATGATGCGCACCCAGCAGGCCATGGCCGCCGACGGTTCGCCGGGCTACCTGCCGCCGGAGCACTACGACCAGATCTTCACCGCCCACGGGGTGATCATGATCTTCTTCATGGCCATGCCGTTCGTGGTCGGCCTGATGAACATCGTGGTGCCGTTGCAGATCGGTGCGCGCGACGTGGCCTATCCGTTCCTCAACGCGGTCAGCTTCTGGCTGTTCGTTGCCGGTGCCCTGCTGGTCAACATTTCCCTCGGTGTCGGCGAGTTCGCCCGCACCGGCTGGGTCGCCTACCCGCCATTGTCCGGCATCGGCTACAGCCCGGGCGTCGGCATGGACTACTACATCTGGTCGCTACAGATATCCGGCATCGGCACCTTGCTCACGGGCCTGAATTTCTTCGTCACCATCCTCAAGATGCGCACCACTGGCATGACCCTGTTCCGCATGCCGGTGTTCACCTGGACCGTGCTGTGCACCTCGATCCTGATCCTGGCGGCCTTCCCCATCCTCACCGCGACGCTGTTCATGCTCAGCCTGGACCGCTACCTGGGCATGCACTTCTTCACCAACGAGCTGGGCGGCAACCCGATGATGTACATCAACCTCATCTGGGCCTGGGGCCACCCGGAGGTGTACATCCTGATCCTGCCGGCCTTCGGCATCTTCTCCGAAGTGGCATCGACCTTCTCGCGCAAGCGCCTGTTCGGCTACTACTCGCTGGTGTGGGCGACCATCGTCATCACCGTGCTGTCGTTCATCGTCTGGGTGCACCACTTCTTCACCATGGGCGCCGGGCCCAACGTCAACGCGTTCTTCGGCATCATGACCATGATCATTGCCGTGCCGACCGGGGTGAAGATCTTCACCTGGCTGTTCACCATGTACCGCGGGCGGGTGCGCTTCGAGACCCCGATGCTGTGGACCGTTGGTTTTATCGTCACCTTCAGCATCGGCGGCATGACCGGGGTACTGCTGGCGGTGCCGGGTGCGGACTTCCTGCTGCACAACAGCCTGTTCCTGATCGCGCACTTCCATAACGTGATCATTGGCGGTGCGGTGTTCGGCTACCTGTGCGGCCTCACCTACTGGTTCCCCAAGGCCTTCGGCTTCAAGCTCTACGACCCGCTGGGCCGTGCGGCGTTCTGGTGCTGGCTGGTCGGCTTCTACTGCGCCTTCATGCCGTCCTACTTCCTTGGCTTCATGGGCATGACCCGGCGCCTGAACCACTTCGACGTGCCGGAATGGCGGCCGTTGCTGCTCCTGGAGATGCTCGGCGTGCTGATCATCCTGTGCGGCGTGGCCTGCCAGGTCATGCAACTGGTGGTGAGTATCCGCAAGCGCCACGAAAACCGCGACCACACCGGCGACCCGTGGGACGGCCGGACCCTGGAATGGGCCACCGCCTCGCCGCCGCCGTTCTACAACTTTGCCGAGCAACCCGTGGTACATGGCATCGATGCCTATTGGGGGATGAAGGAGAAAGGCGTGAAAACCCTGGTGGAGGCGGACTTCCGCAAGATCCACATGCCTTGCAACACCAGCCTGGGCGTGGTGCTTGGGGCACTCTCGACGGTGATGGGCTTTGCCCTGGTCTGGCACATCTGGTGGCTGGTGATCGCCAGCCTGCTGGCCACGGTGGCGACGCTGGTGGTGCGCAGCTATGACCAGCACACCGAATACTACGTGTCGGCCGAGGAAGTCGAGCGCGTGGAAACCGAACGGCGGCAACTGCTGGCGGAGGCCTGAACCATGTCCCATATCGTGCTGAACGAAACTGCCCACCAGCAGGAGCAAGGCTACGAGGATGCCGGTTCCCTGAGCCTGTTCGGCTTCTGGATCTACCTGATGACCGACTGCATCCTGTTCGCCACGCTGTTCGCCACCTATGCCGTGCTGGGCCAGGCGGTGGCCGGCGGGCCGAGCGCGGCGGACATCTTCGAGCTGCCGTATGTACTGGTCGAAACCTTCCTGCTGCTGTTCAGCAGCATCAGCTACGGCTACGCCATGCTGGCCAACCACCGCAAGGACAAACGCCGGGTGCTGCAGTGGCTCGGGGTGACCTTCCTGCTCGGCCTGGGCTTCATCGCCATGGAGCTCAACGAATTCCACCACCTGATTGCCGAAGGTGCCGGCCCGCAGCGCAGCGCGTTCCTCACCGGCTTCTTCACCCTGGTCGGCACCCATGGCCTGCATGTGCTGGTCGGCCTGGTGTGGATGGCCTTGCTGATGATCCAGGTGCAGCAGCGCGGCCTGTGCTGCGTCAACTCCACACGCCTGAGCTGCCTGAGCCTGTTCTGGCACTTCCTCGACATCGTGTGGGTGTGCGTGTTTACCGTCGTCTACCTGTTCGGGGTGATCTGATGTCCAGTGAAAGCCAGGTCCACAGCAGTGCCGGTGCCAGCCAGAGCAGCCACCAATCCTACAACGTGGGTTTCCTGCTGGCCGCCATCCTCACCCTCGTGCCCTTCGGGCTGGCCATGTACCCGAGCCTGCCACGCCACCTGACGTTCCTGCTGGTGCTGGTCTGCGCGGTGGTGCAGATCCTCGTGCACATGCTGTTCTTCCTGCACCTGACCACTGCGCGGGAGCAGCGCTGGAGCCTGGTGGCGCTGGTGTTCACGGTGGTGATCATCGTGCTGCTGGTGGGGCTGTCGTTGTGGATCATGTACTACGTGCACGCCAACATGCTGGGTCTGTAGGCCCGGCCCCTGTCACCCGACCCTGACGGAAGGAGGCAAGCCCTCATGAGTGACCGCATCATCGCATTGTTCGCCGAGACCACGCTGTTCGGCATTTCCATCCTCAACCTGTTGCTGGCATTGGCCGTTGCCATCCTCACCTTTCTGGTCGCGCGGGCGGCCATCAGCTTCGTGCTGCGCCGGGTCCGGCGCTGGTCCGAACACGACGGCGTACTCAGCCAGGTGCTGGCCAAGGTGCTCGCAGGCACCAGCAACTTGCTCCTGTTGCTTGCCTCGCTGCTGGTCGGCCTGAGCATGCTCGACCTGCCCGAGCGCTGGCTGACGCGGGTCGGCAGCCTGTGGTTCGTGGTCGCGGCGTTGCAGATTGGGTTGTGGGCCAACCGGGCCATCGGCCTGGGCCTGAGCCGCTACTTCGCGCGGCACAGCAGCAGTGGGCTCAACCAGGGCAGCGCGCTGGCCACCTTGTCAGCCTGGGGCGCGCGGGTATTGCTGTGGTCCGTGGTGCTGCTGGCGATGCTGTCCAACCTGGGCGTCAATATTACCGCCTTCGTCGCCAGCCTGGGTGTGGGCGGCATCGCCGTCGCGCTGGCAGTGCAGAACATCCTCGGTGACCTGTTCGCCTCGTTGTCGATCGCCGTGGACAAGCCCTTCGAAGTGGGCGACTTCATCGTCATCGGCCCGCTGGCCGGTACGGTGGAACACGTCGGGCTGAAGACCACGCGCATCCGCAGCCTGGGTGGCGAGCAGATCGTGATGGCCAACGCCAGCATGATCAGCAGCACCATCCAGAACTACAAACGCCTGCAAGAGCGGCGCATCGTGTTCGAGTTCGGCCTGTCTTACGACACGCCCACCGAGGCGGTGAAGAAGGCACCGGCGATCGTCGAGGAAGCCATCAAGGCGCAGGACCAGGTCCGCTTCGATCGCGCTCACCTGCGCGGTTTCGGCAAGGAAGCGCTGGAGTTCGAGTGCGTGTACATCGTCAAGGACCCGGGATACAACCTGTACATGGACATCCAGCAGGCCATCAATTTCCACCTGCTCGAGCGCTTCTCGAAGATCGGCGCCCAGTTTGCCGTGCCGGTACGCGCCATCAAGGTCACTGCCCTGCCAGAAGAGGCCCGTGTCCAAGGGCAGGGCCGCGGGAGCCTGGGTATTCGTGGAGCATGAGGGGGCGTCTTGCCCCGTTCATGCCTTTGAGCTTCAGGGCTGCTGATAATGCCCCGGCGAAGTGCCGGGCTGATGATCGTGCTCCAGGCGCTGGACCTGCACATCGGTGAAAGAGGTTGCCTCGTTACGGTGCAGGCCCTGCAGGTAATCGCGTGCAACTTCTCTGCTCAGGTCCTCTTCGTCACTGCGCAACTCGCACGTGCCCGGTTGGTTGTCGAGAATGTAGCTGATCAGGTACAGGTACTTGGCCATCGAATAAGCTCCCACTTGGCTGGATGTAGAACGCACGACGCACTGGGTAGATCCAGGGTCGGGTGATTCCGTTCAAAACCGATGACGGCTGGCCGCAATACGTCCAGCTCGGTGCAGCGCCAACTCGAAGCAGGCGCAGTGCACACCTGTAGAGCGGATTTATCTCGCGAAGCAGGCGACGCGGTAGGCGCTGCCGGCTGTGCCGTTGAGCGCGGCTGAAGCCCACAGGATCACCACTGCCCCAAAACTTGAGGGGGCCTGTGGGAACTGGCTTGTCGGCGGCTGGGCTGCACAGCCCCTACTGCCGAAGCTGCTCCAATGCCTGCAGCACATACCCCGTGGCCCGCTCCACCTGCCCTTTGCGGCAGGCGATACCGAGTTGCCGCCACAGCCCCGGGCGCAGCGGCCGGCGGACGATACGCCGGTCCAACTCTGCCGCCTCGCCTTCCTGCGGCAACAACGTTGCCCCGTACCCGGCCCCGACCAGGCTCTTGATCGCATCGTTATAGTTAAGCTCGATGCGTGCTTCGGGGTACAACCCTGCCGCCGCGAACCATTCGCCAGTCACCCGCGACAGCTGGGTACTGCTGTCGTTGAGGATCAATGCCCGTTGCGCCAGCCAGGCCGGCGTGACTTTGGCCGGCGGCTGCCAGTCGGCCGGCACATAGGCCAGGATCGGGTCGCGCCGCCAAGGGATGACCTCAAGCCCTTTGCCAGCCACCTGCGGCAAGGCGACCAGGCCGATATCCAGGGTGCCCTCGCGCAAGCGAGCCAGCGAGGCCTGGGACGTCAGTACCTGTACTTGCACATCGATGCCCGGGTGCACGGCACGCAAATGCTCCAGCGCTTGCGGCAGCAGGTGGGCAATGGCACCGGTCGAGGCGCCCAGGCGCACCCTGCCGGTCAGCCCCTCGACCTGCCGGCGCACTTCATCCAGCGCCTGATCGGCATCGGCCAACAGGCGCCGAGCGCGGGCCAGCAGGGTTTCGCCGATGGCGGTCGGGCGCACCTGGCCGCGAGCACGGGTGAGCAACGGCGCACCGATGCGCGCCTCCAGCTCGGCCACGTGCAGGCTGATCGTCGGCGGCGCCAGGTTGAGCTGGCGGGCGGCCTCGGCAAACGAGCCGAGGTCGGCAATCACCACCAGCGTGCGCAGGCGGTCGAGGCTGATTTCGCGCATATCAAGGGCCGTCTTGTTCAGTAAAACTGAAGGTTGTCGTCATGATATTCAAATTTCCTTTATCAACGCCACAGGCGAGCATAGGCCATCCTTCCCTGAGCGGACGCTGACCATGCACACCCCTGTTGTCTTCATCGACGGTGACCAAGGCACCACCGGCCTGCAGATCCACGCGCGCCTGCAAGGCCGCCGCGACCTGAGCCTGCTGACCTTGCCGGATACCGAACGCAAAGACCCGCAACGCCGCCGCGAGGCAATCAACAGCGCCGACATCGCCCTGCTGTGCCTGCCCGATGATGCCGCACGCGAAGCGGTGGCAACGATCGAAAACCCGCAGGTGCGGGTGATCGATGCAAGCTCTGCGCACCGCACGAGCCCAGGCTGGGTCTATGGGCTGCCGGAGCTCGACGAGCAGCAAGCCGAACGCATTGCCTACAGCAAGCGCGTCAGCAACCCCGGCTGCTACCCCACCGGGGCCATCGCCCTGCTGCGGCCACTGATCAAGGCTGGCCTGCTGCCAGCGGATTACCCGTTCAACATCCACGCCATCTCGGGTTATTCCGGTGGTGGCCGCGCGGCAGTCGAACGGCATGAACAGCCCGGCGCCGACAAGGCCCCGACCTTGCAGCTGTATGGCCTGGAGCTGGCGCACAAACATGTACCGGAAATCCAGCAGCACGCCGGGCTGTCGGCACCGCCGATGTTCATGCCCGGTTACGCGGCCTACCGCCAGGGCATCGTGCTGAGCATCCCGCTGCAGTTGCGCCTGCTGCCCGGCCTGGTCAGCGCCGCGCAGCTGCAGGCTTGCTTGGAGCAGCATTACCAAGGTGCCCGCCACGTCCAGGTCATGCCCCTGCATCAGCACGGTGCAGCGCCAACGCTGGACCCGGAGGCCTTGAACGACAGCAACGACCTGCGCCTTGCGCTGTTCGCCAACCCCGGACATGGCCAGGTATTGTTGACCGCCGTGTTCGACAACCTCGGCAAAGGTGCCTCGGGTGCGGCAGTGCAAAACCTCGACCTGATGCTCGGTGCGATGCAGCTACAAGGCTGATGGGTAAAACCGGTTAGACTACAGGGCCCGCGCCTGCACGGCGCGAGCCATCTATCCAACCGCCGGAGCCCGCCCCCCGATGTTCATCCTGAGCCGCCTCGACAGCGTGCCGCCCGAATCCTTCCAGAACCAGATCCGCGAGCTGGTGATCCACAATGTCGGCGCACTGAGCAGTGTTGCCATCAGCGCCGACAACCCGCTGTATCCGCTGTACCAGTACGGCGTCGGCATGGAGGTGCACCAGTACCTGCAGGCGCTGGACGGCAGCCGCGGCCTGGCCGTGGCGCTGACCCTGGCGCTGGATGCCGAAGCGCCGGACCAGTTGCTGGGCTTTGCCCTGTCACTGCCAGCCGAGGATGACAGGCAGGTGTGTGCGCTGGCCTTTCTGGCCGTGCGCCCCAGCCATCGCCGCCAGGGCATCGCCCGCGCCCTGTTGGCCGAGCTGCAGGCACGCCACGCCTGTGTCGAACTGAATGCCTTTGCCAGCCAGGTGCCGTGGTTCGAGGCCATGGGCATGCAGGTGGTGGCCGCCAATGGCCCACAAGTGCTGATGAGCAGCACCGGGCGCGCCAGCGGTGCGTTGATCGGGCGGTTGGACATCGCGCCGATCTACCAGACGGCCGAAGTGATGCAGATTCATACCTACCTGCTCAACCAGCAAGGCGAGGAGGCAATGGTCGAAGCGGAACAGAAACGTGATGAGCGGCTGGATGAGTTGACCGCTGAGGCACAGGCATGTGTGCGCCAGCGCAATACCGTGCACTGAACCACGGGCCTCTTCGCGGGTTTACCGGCGAAGAAGCCCATCGGCCCTTCAGCCATGTACCCAGCGCCGATGCAACCCACGCGCCAAGGCATCCAGTACGAACCCCAGCACCCCGATCAGCAGCACCATGGCCATCAGCTCGGAATACGCCAGGCGGTCGCGGGTATCGAGAATGAAATACCCCAGCCCGGCGCTCACCCCGAGCATTTCGCACGGCACCAGCACGATCCACAGAATGCCGATGGCCAGGCGCACACCGGTGAGTACATGGCCGATCACCCCCGGCACGATCACCTTGCACAAGGTTTCCCAGCGCGTGGCACTCAGGCTGCGGGTCAATTGCAACCAGCGTGGGTCCAGCTGCCGGACCCCGGCGGCGGTATTCAGCAGGATTGGCCATAACGCGGCAAATGCCAGCAGGAAATAGATCGGCTGGTCACCCACGCCCATCAGCATCACCACCACCGGCATCCACGACAACGGCGAGATCATGCGCAAGAACTGGAACGCCGGCGTGGTCGCGGCCTCCAGGTGCCGATAGCTGCCCACCAGCAAGCCCAGCGGCACCCCGATCAACAGCGCCAGCAGCAAGCCGATCAGGATACGCTTGAGGCTCACCCAGATATGCCCGTAGACCTCGCCCTGCCCCAGCAGCTCGACCAGGCTGGCCAGGGTCGCCTGGGGCGAGAAGCGTGCCGACAGGCCATCGGCCGCGCCGAATACCTGCACGCCCGTCCACCACAACAACAGCAACCCCAGCAGGCCGGCCAGGCCGAGACCGGCATGTACGACATGCTTGCGCATCAGACCGCGAACTCCTCGCTACGCTGGTAGTTCTCGGCAATGCCGAACACCGAGGGGCCACCGACGGCGGCGATGGCGTTGCGCACGAAGCGATCGTCAACCAGGTCGCGGGCGGTGTGCGCCGGGTCCAGGCTGGCAAGGAAACTGTGCTCGCCCTCGATCAAGGTGTGCTTGAGGCGCTTGACCAGCTCTTCGGTATAGCTGGGGTACGGGTAGGGCTGGAAGTCGATGCGCTTTTCATCCCACTGCCGATGCTGAATCGCCCCACTGGCAATGTAGCTGGCGCGGTCGTCGGCAGCCGGGGCCAGCACCTTGGTCAGCACCGCCGGTTCATGCGGCGTGTACTTGTTGGGGCCGGCCTTGGACAACAGCGCCGCCGCTTCGGCGCGGTGGTCGCGGGTCCATTGCTGGGCCTTGACGATGGCGTTGACCACCTTCTGCGACCACTCCGGGCGGTTGTTCAGGTCATGTTCATGCATGAACACCACGCAGCAGGCGTGGTTACGCCACACATCGCCGGTGAAGCGCTGCACACGGCCGACCTTGAGATTCTCGGCCAGGGCGTTGAACGGTTCGGCGACGATATAGCCGGCGATGCGCTTGCTGGCCAGGGCCGGCGGCATGTCCGAGGGCGGCAGCACCAGCAGGTTGACCTCGTTGGCCGCAAGTTGGGTGTCGGCGGGCTTCGACACCGGCGTCAGGCCGTTGTCGCCGAGCATCTGCTGCAGCACCACATTGTGGATCGAATACCAGAACGGGATGGCTACGGTCTTGCCGCCCAGTTGCTTGATGTCGGTGATATCCGGCGCCACGGTAAGGCCCGAGCCCCCCACATGGTTCCAGGCCACCACCTTGGCCGGCACTTTGCTGGCATAACGTGCCCACACAGTCATCGGCGACAGCAGATGGATGACGTTGACCTGGCCCGAGATGAACGCCTCGATCACTTGCGCCCAGCTGCGCAGCAGCACCGGGCGCTCGGCCTTGATGCCTTCGGCCTCGAACAGGCCGTTGTTGTGCGCCACCAGCAACGGCGTGGCATCGGTGATCGGCAGGTAGCCGATACGCACCGGCGCGTCCGGTTCGGCGGCGGCACGGGCCTGCAGGCTGGACAGCAGCGGCACGGCCCCGGCAGCCGTCAGCATGGCGCTGAGCTTGAGGAAATCACGACGCGAGGTGGAGGAACAGCAGTCATCCATGCACATGTGCAGGCTCCGAAGGCAACGAGGTAGAGGAAGATGCAGCGGCGCGGCTGGCCCGCCGAAGGGTCTTGAGGATCTCGATTCGCAGAGCGCCCAGTTCCTCGACCCGCTGCGCGCGCGGTTGTGGCAGGTCGATGTGCCATTGGCCGAGGATGTGCGCCGGGTGATCGCCCAGCAGCAGCACCCGGTCGGACAACGACAAGGCTTCGTCGATATCGTGGGTAATCAGTACGGCTGCGGTGTTGTGGGTGGCGATCAGCTGCAGCAGCAGTTGCTGCATGTCGGCACGGGTCACTTCGTCGAGCGCACCGAACGGCTCGTCCAGCAACAGCACCTCAGGCTGGCGCGCCAGGCAGCGTGCCAGTGCGGTGCGCTGGGCCATGCCGCCGGACAACTGCGCCGGGTACTGGCTGCGCGCATGGGCCAGGCCCACCGCGCTGATGGCATGGTCGATGCGGGCATGGCGCTCGGCTGCGGCCAGCCTGGGCTGGCGGGCGAAATCCAGGCCAAAGGCGACGTTCTTTTCCAGGCTCAGCCAGGGCAGCAGGCTCGGGTCCTGGAAGGCCACCGCCAGGCGCGGATGGGGCCCTTGCAGCGGCTCACCGTGCAGGGTCACGCGGCCGCCGTGCGGCTGCTGCAGGCCGGCCAGCACCCGCAGCAGGCTGGACTTGCCCACCCCACTGGGGCCAAGTATGGTCACCACCTCCCCTGGCGCCAGTTGCAGGTCGAAGCGCGCCAGCACTGGCTGCCAGCCGCCGTCGCGTGGGTAGCCCAGGCTGATCTCGCGGGCTTCGAGCAACGCCCGGCTCATGCGCTGGCAGCCTGGCGATGCAACTCGGCACGCAGCTGCACCAGACTTGGAGTGACGATGGGCACGAACGCCGACTCGCGCCAGCGGCGGGCGAAACCGGCACCGAACTCATCGAGGTACGCCTTGCCGCCGCTGGCTTGCAGCTCCAGCTGCACGGCATCGGCAGCACATTCAGCGAGGATGATGCGCAACTTGAACAGCGCCGCCGGCTGGTTTTGGAAGCGCCCTTCGAGCAAACCCTGCTTGAGCTCGGCCACGGTGTTTTCCAGCCGCTCGTCGAGGACCTGGCGATGCTCTTCGAGGAATGACAGCCGCCCATGGAGGTGGTCGTGCACCTCGTGCAGCGAACGCCGCGCCAGGCCGATGGCCATGCCGCACTGCAAGGCAAGAAACGCCGGGCGCACCTTGGGCAGGAACGCGCGGGCGTTGTCGTGCAGCAGCCAGTCACGGCCGAGCTCTACCTGGTGGAACGCCAGCGCTGCGGTATTGCTCGATTGCAGGCCCATCAGCTCCAGGTCATCAGAACGCTCCAGCCCCTGGCTGTCGGAGGGAATGGCCAGGACGAAGGGCGAACCGCCAGTATCGTCCTCGATGGCTGCCGCCACCACGAACCCGCTCTTGCGCAGGTTGGTCACCCAGTGCAGCCGGCCTTCCAGTGTCCAACCCGCCGCCCCGGGGCGGCCACGCACTTGCAGCGCCTCGATCCCGGAGAGGAATTTCATGGCGTTGGACAATCCGGTGGCCCCCGCCAGCTCGCCGGTCAGCAGGCCGGGCAGCAGGCGCTCACGCAGGGCCTGGTTAGGGCTTTGCAGCAGGTATTCGATGAACGCCCGCTGGCCCCAGCAGACAAAGGCTGCGGCCAGTGAGCGGCTGGCGATGGCGGCGATGGCCTCGACCGTATCGGTGACCGCGCCACCGTTGCCCCCCAGTACGGGGTCGACGCCAATGCGCAGCAGCTGCGATTCGGCGATGTGCGCCAGCACCAGTTGCGGGTCGCACTGCCCCTGGTCGATTGCCTCGGCATTGGCATCCAGCCAGTGACGAAATGCAGCATCAAGCATGTCCCTACTCCTTTTGATTTCGCAGGCGCCACCAGCGCCAGGCGTACAGTTACGCGGTTGGCTGCCAGCGGTACTTGCTCAGCTCGTCGTTGAGCGGCGTCTGGGCGAACACATTAGCAAAGTTGCACAGGGTTGCGAGGCTCACCCCCAGAATCACTTCCAGCGCGTTACCTTCGCTGAAACCGGCCGCGCGGAAGGCCTGGTAAGTGGCCTCGCTGACATTGCCACGGGTGGCGATCACCTCGCGGGCAAAAGCGGCCAGCGTTTCGTAACGCGCATCCGGCAGTTCGCCACGGGCACGCAGGGCATCGACCACCTCCGGCGGCAGCTTGGCCTTGTTCAGCGCCACAGCGGTATGGCCGGCCACACAGAAGTCGCAACCATGCTGGGTGGCGGCAATCAGTTGCACCACTTCGCGCTCGGCCAGGCTCAGGTCGGCCTTGCCGTTGAGTGCCGAAACGGTCACGTAGGTTTCCAGTGCCGCGGGGGCGTTGGCCAGCACCCCCAGCAGGTTGGGGATGAAGCCGGAGTTCTTCTGTGCGTTCTCGAGGAACGGGCGGGCCGCTTCCGGGGCGCTCTGCAGGGTGTGTAAAGTAACTCGCGACGACATGCGGTGATCTCCTCTGATGGGTGTCACTACAGTCTGTTGGTTATAAGCATTACGCTCCATATTCATCAGTCGCCTTTCCTTGCTCTTGAGTCTTTGCATTAGATGATTTCGTCCAGCCACCTTGTCGATGGGTTATTAGAGGGCCTGAACCTGGATGCCAGCCTGTTTCATGTCGGCCGCTACTGCGGCGGCTGGCACGCCAGCACGCAAGGCATGGGCCGCGCCAGCTTCCATTTGGTGGTACAGGGGCATTGCTGGCTGCACATCGACGGCCAACCCGCTGCCATACGCCTGGCAGCCGGCGATGCGGTGTTCCTGCTGCGCGACCTTGGCTATCGCCTGGCCAGTGAACCAGACCTGGCCGCTGCCTGTGCCCAGCCACGCCAGCCCATGCAGCCGCTGGACGCCGAGGCAGTCGATGGCGTGGGGCTGGTGTGCGGCTTCTTTCACTTCAAGCCGGGTTTGTCATCGCTGATCGTCGAAGGCCTGGCCGACTGGATACTGCTGCGCGCCGACGAACCGGCTGGCCATGCAGCGCGGGCGTTGTTCGAGTTGATCCTGGAGGAATGCCGGCGTCCCGCCGGCCCGTCGCAAACCTTGCTGGAGCGGTTGACCCACCTGCTGTTCCTTTATGTGCTGCGCCAACAGGTGCATACCGGGCGCCCATTGGGCGGGTTGGTCGCGCTTGCCCGCCAGCCGGCCTTTGCCGGGCTGCTGGCGCAATTGATAGAGCAACCGGGGCAAGCCTGGACGCTGGCCAGCATGGCGGCCTGCACCGGGTTGTCACGCTCGGCTTTTTTCAAGCGTTTCAATGAACTGTCTGGGCAGTCCCCAGGGCAGGTGCTGCTGGCGCTGCGCATGCGCCATGCCAGCCAGCTGCTGCAGGCGGGGCGCACCGTCGAGCAGGTAGGCGCACAGGTGGGGTATCAATCGGTCGCGGCGTTTACCCGGGCGTTCGCCAAGGCGGTAGGTATGCAGCCGGGGGCGTATCGGCGCCAGCATGAAGGGCGCTGAGCCTTGTTGCGCCGGCGATGGGCTGCAACGCAGCCCCTGTTGCTACAACTGTCTATCAGTCATTGACACTCACTACCCGCCCCGCCTTCTCGGCAGCGTTACCACGAGTGGCCAGGCAGTAATACAGCGGCACCGTCACCAGCAAGCCGAACAGCCACGACAGGTCGGCCCCTTCGACGATGTTCGAATACGGCCCCACATACAGCGAGGTATTGGCAAACGGCAGCTGCACCAAGATGCCGCAGGCGTAGGCGATGATCGCGTGGTGGTTGAAGCGGCCATAGATGCCGCCGTCGGCACGGAAGATCGAGGCGATGTCGTACTGGCCTTTCTTGACCAGGTAGAAGTCGATCAGGTTGATCGACGCCCACGGCACCAGCACCAGCAACAGGGCCAGGATCAGGCCGATGAACTGGCCGATGAAGTCTGCCGAAGCATTCAGCGCCACCAGGCCACAACCCAGCAGAATCAACGCTGCCAGCATTACCCGCACCTTGATGCTCGGCGTCCACGCGGCGACGAAGGTCTGGATCGCGGTGACGATCGAGAGCACCGCGCCATACAGGTTGAGGGCGTTGTGGCTGATGATGTTGAGCAGGAACAGTACCATCAGGATCGGGCCCAGCCAGCCGGTGGCCTGCTTGACTGCATCCATCGCATCGGTGCCCTCGGGCACGCACAGCACCGCCACTGAACCGAAGCTAAAGCACAGGATGGTGCCCAGGGTGGCGCCGAAATAGGTCGCCCAGAACGGTTTGGCAATGCCTACTTCACGCGGCAGGTAGCGCGAATAGTCGGAGGTGTAGGGCGAGAAGCTGATCTGCCAGATGGTGCCCAGCGACACCGTGGCGATGAAGCCCGACAGGTTGAATGCGCCACGGCTGAAGAAATCGGCCGGTAGCGCCTGGGCGAACATCATGATGAAGCCGGCCAGCAGCGCCGAGCCCATCACCCAGGTACCGATGCGGTTGAGCACGTGGATGAAGCGGTAGCCGATCACGCCGATGGCGGTGGCGCTCAGGGCGCCGATCACGATCGCGCCCGGCATTGGCACGCTCGGGGCGATGCCATGGATGGTCTTGCCCGCCAGCACGATGTTGGAAATGAAGAAGCCGACGTAGATCAGCGCCGTGAAGAACACGATCAGCAGTGCGCCGTAGCGGCCGAACTGGCCACGGCTCTGCACCATCTGCGGAATGCCCAGCTGCGGTCCCTGCGCAGAGGCCAGGGCGATCACCACGCCCCCGGCAAGATGGCCCAGCACGATGGCGACCAGCCCCCACAGCAGGTTCAGGTGGAACACCTGGACCACCATGGCGCCAGTGACGATGGGCAGTGGCGCGATGTTGGTACTGAACCAGAGGGTGAACAGGTCGCGCGCCTTCCCGTGGCGCTCGGCAGGTGGAACGTAATCGACCGTGTGGTTCTCGACAAACGGGTGTTGCGACGACGGTTGGGACATAGGATTTCAGCTCGAAAGGTCGTTTTTATCTTTGTAAGGAAACCGCATCAAGGCGGCCTCTCAGCTGCGGACCATATTATGGTATTCCAAACTTTTGACAACACTGATCCGCAGGAAAAACTGCCCACTGATCTGTTTGCAAAGCCATGGCGGCGAACCTGCTTGGCAGCCAAACCCGCAGCATTCGTGGCCTTGCGCCGCCCATCGCGATAACCGTGAGCGTGAAAATTCCGCTTGCAAAATAGGTATTACGGTATACCATCAGACACATCAACGATAAAAACCGCGGACCACCGCAGCCCTTCAGAGGTACACCCCGATGATCGACGCAACCGTCTACAAGCACGTCCTGGGCTCCTTCCCGTCCGGCGTTACCGTCATCACCACCCTGGACGACGATGGCTCGGTCGTCGGCCTGACCGCCAGCGCCTTCTCCTCGCTGTCGATGGACCCGCCGCTGGTGCTGTTCTGCCCCAACTACAGCTCCGACTCCTACCCGGTACTGATCCGGCAGAGGCGCTTCGCCATCCACCTGCTCTCCGGTGAACAGCAAGCCGAAGCCTATGCGTTCGCCAAGAAAGGCAAGGACAAGGCCAGTGGCATCGAATGGACCCTGAGTGAACTGGGCAACCCGATCCTGGCCGGCGCCACCGCGGTCATCGAGTGCGAACTGTGGCGTGAATATGAAGGTGGCGACCACGCCATCATGGTCGGCAAGGTGCACAACCTGATCGTCCCGGCGGAGGCGCCACGGCCAATGGTGTACTGCCGCGGCAAGATGGCCAGCCTGCCCGCCCTTGCCTGAGCCTGGCAGCCAGACGCAGGCCCGCTCCCACACTGAAGCCCGCTGCATTGGCGGGCGAAAACAACAAGCGTTGAGGAAAGCCCCATGAAATTTTCGTTGTTCGTGCACATGGAACGTTGGGATGAACAGGTCAGCCACCGCCAGTTGTTCGAAGACCTGACCGAACTGACCCTGATGGCCGAAAACGGCGGTTTCAGCACCGTGTGGATCGGCGAACACCACGCCATGGAATACACCATTTCGCCAAGCCCGATGCCATTGCTGGCCTACCTGGCCGCACGCACCGAAAAGATCCGCCTGGGCGCCGGCACCATCATCGCGCCGTTCTGGAACCCGATCCGGGTCGCCGGCGAGTGCGCCCTGCTCGACGTGATCAGCAAGGGCCGCATGGAAGTGGGCCTGGCCCGTGGCGCCTACCAGTTCGAGTTCGACCGCATGGCCGGTGGCATGCCGGCCACCGACGGCGGCAAGGCCCTGCGCGAAATGGTGCCGGCGGTGCGCAAGCTGTGGCAAGGCGACTACGCCCATGACGGCGAGGTGTACAAGTTCCCCATCTCCACCAGCGTGCCGAAGCCCTACAACGCCGTTCCGCCGATGTGGATCGCCGCCCGCGACCCGGACTCGCACAACTTTGCCGTGGCCAATGGCTGCAACGTGATGGTGACGCCATTGATGAAGGGCGACGAGGAAGTGCTGGACCTGAAGAACAAGTTCCAGGCGGCCCTCGACAACAACCCGGGCGTGCCGCGCCCGCAACTGATGGTGCTGCGCCACACCCATGTGCACAGCCCGGCCGAGCCAGATGGCTGGAAGGTCGGCGCCCAGGCCATCTCGCGCTTCTATCGCACCTTCGATGCCTGGTTCGGCAACAAGACCACCCCGGTCAACGGGTTCCTTGAGCCAAGCCCGGAGTCGAAGTTTGCCGAAGTGCCGGCGTTCGAGCTGGAGAACATCCGCAAGAACACCATGATCGGCACCCCACAAGAGATCATCGCCCGCATCAGGTACTACCAGGCGCTGGGCGTCGACGAGTTCAGCTTCTGGTGCGACAACAGCCTGCCGCATGCCGAGAAGAAGAAGTCACTCGAGCTGTTCATCAAGGAAGTGGTGCCGGCGTTCGCCTGAATTCCCTTTGCCTGAATTATTGCGGGATGCGCCCGCTTGCGTGGGTCATCGTGGCCTGCGGGAGCGGGTTTTTTTTTGGTGTGTAGGGCCTGGGTTTTGTGGGGAGGTTGAGATCGAGCGCCGCGCGGGCGGCGCTCGATCTCGACGACACCACAAAACCCAAGGCATCCCCTCGCCTTTCATCCCCCTCGCAAGAGAAATTTCGCGCCCCCTCTTGCACAACGAATATTATGGTATACCATCAGACAACAAGAGCTGATAACCCTCACCAGGAGCCATCCATGAGTTTCGAAATCCGCAAGATCGTCACCTACTCCGAAGAGACCCGCATCGAAGGCGGCAAGGCCACCGACAAGCCGGTGACCATGGTCGGCCTGGCCGTGGTGATCAAGAACCCATGGGCCGGTCGCGGTTTCGTTGATGATCTGAAGCCGGAAATCCGCGCCAACTGCTCGGACCTGGGGGCCCTGATGGTCGAGCGCCTGACCGCCGCCATCGGTGGTGCCGACAAAATCGAAGCCTATGGCAAAGCGGCCGTGGTCGGCGCCGATGGCGAAATTGAGCACGCCTCGGCGGTGATCCACACCCTGCGCTTCGGCAACCACTACCGCGAAGCGGTGCAGGCCAAGAGCTACCTGAGCTTTACCAACAAGCGCGGCGGCCCGGGCACGTCGATCCAGATCCCGATGATGCACAAGGACGACGAAGGCCTGCGTTCGCACTACATCACCCTGGAAATGCAGATCGAAGACGCCCCGCGCGCCGATGAAATCGTCGTGGTCCTGGGCGCTGCCGACGGTGGCCGCCTGCACCCACGCATCGGTAACCGCTACATCGACCTGGAAGAACTGGCTGCCGAAAAAGCCAACGCTCAATAACAACAACCAGGACGGGGCGTGACGTACCTACCCGCCGCGCCCGCCCCTGAAGGAGCGCCCTCCATGATTCAGCCTGTTGCTGAACGCACCCCCGCCGGCACCAGCTACCTGTCCGTTGGCCAGGGCCAACCCGTGGTACTGATCCATGGCGTGGGCCTGAACAAGGAAATGTGGGGCGGTCAGTTCGTTGGCCTGGCCAACGACTACCGCGTCATCGCCTACGACATGCTAGGCCACGGCCACAGCGCCCTGCCGGCCGCCGACATCGGCCTGGAAGGCTATGCCGCCCAGCTTGCCGAACTGCTCGACCACCTGCAGGTCGCGCAGGCCACCGTGATCGGCTTCTCCATGGGTGGCCTGGTTGCCCGCGCGTTCGCCCTGCATTACCCGCAGCGTCTGGCGGCACTGGTGATACTCAACAGTGTGTTCAACCGCACCCCCGAACAGAGTGCCGGGGTTATCGCCCGCGCCGCCCAGGCAGCCGAGCAAGGCCCCGACGCCAATGTCGACGCCGCGCTCGACCGCTGGTTCAGCCGTGAATACAAGGCTGCCAACCCGGCGCAGGTCGCTGCCATTCGCCAGGTCCTGGCCAGCAACGACCCGCAGGGCTACCACACCACGTATTCGCTGTTCGCCACCCAGGACATGTACCGCGCTGGCGACCTGGGCAGCATCCAGGTGCCGACGCTGATCGCCACCGGCGAGTTCGACTCGGGCTCCACCCCGGCCATGGCCCGCCAGCTCGCCGCCAGCATTCCGGGTGCGCACTGTGTGGTCCTTGCCGAGCAACGGCATATGATGCCGGTGGAAGCACCGCGCGAAGTCAACAAGATGCTGCTGGACTTCCTCGCGCAAGCCCGCACCCTCACCGAATCCGCCAAGGGGATTGTTGCATGACCCTCGTTCGTTTCCAGATGTGCATCGACGGCCAATGGCGCGATGCCCACAGCGGCAAGACCTTCGACAGCCTCAACCCGGCCACCGCCCAGGCCTGGGCGCAGTTGCCCGATGCCGACGAAGCCGATGTGGAGCTGGCCGTGCAGGCCGCCCAGCGGGCCTTCGACAGCCAGCAATGGCGCAGCCTCAGCGCCACCGCGCGTGGCAAGCTGCTGCGCCGCCTGGGCGACCTGATTGCCGAAAACAAGGAACACCTGGCGCAGCTGGAAAGCCGTGACAACGGCAAGCTGATCCGCGAAACCCGCGGCCAGGTCGGCTACCTGCCGGAGTTTTTCCACTACACCGCAGGCCTGGCCGACAAGCTCGAAGGCGGCACCCTGCCGCTGGACAAGCCCGACCTGTTCGCCTACACCGTGCACGAGCCGATCGGCGTGGTGGCCGGGATCATCCCGTGGAACAGCCCGCTGTACCTCACCGCGATCAAGCTGGCGCCGGCCCTGGCCGCCGGCAACACCATCGTGCTCAAACCGTCCGAGCACGCCTCGGCGACCATCCTCGAGCTGGCCCGCCTGGCCCTGGAAGCCGGCTTCCCGCCCGGCGTGGTCAACGTGGTCACCGGCTACGGCCCTAGCACCGGCGCGGCGCTGACCCGCCACCCGCTGGTGCGCAAGATCGCCTTCACCGGCGGTGCCGCCACCGCCCGCCACGTGGTGCGCAGCAGTGCCGAGAACTTCGCCAAGCTGTCGCTGGAGCTGGGCGGCAAGTCGCCAAACATCATCTTCGCCGACGCCGACCTGGACAGCGCCATCAACGGCGCCGTGGCCGGCATCTATGCCGCCTCCGGGCAAAGCTGCGTGGCCGGCTCGCGCCTGCTGGTGCAGGACGAGATCTTCGACGAGTTCGTCGCGCGCCTGATCGCCCGCGCCAAGCGCATCCGTATCGGCAACCCGCAGGACGACGCCAGCGAAATGGGCCCGATGGCCACCGCGCAACAGTTGGCCGTGGTCGAAGGCCTGGTAGCAGTGGCCAAGGCCGAAGGCGCCAAGCTGCACATGGGCGGCAAGCGGGCCGAGGTCGAGGGTGACGGCTGGTTCTACGAGCCGACCCTGTTCGAGTGCGACAGCAACTCGATGACCATCATGCAGGAAGAGGTGTTCGGCCCGGTTGCTGCGGTGATCCGCTTCAAGACCGAAGAACAAGCCCTGGCCATCGCCAACGACTCGCAGTTCGGCCTGGCCGCCGGTATCTGGACCCGCGACCTGGGCCGTGCCCACCGCCTGGCCCGCGACGTGCGCTCGGGGATCATCTGGGTCAACACCTACCGCGCCGTCTCGGCCATGGCGCCGATCGGCGGCTTCAAGAACAGCGGCTACGGCCGTGAGAGCGGCATCGATTCGGTGCTGGCCTATACCGAGCTGAAGACGGTGTGGATCAACTTGTCCACCGCGCCCATGCCCGACCCCTTTGTCATGCGCTAGGAGAACTGCGCCCATGATCGAACCCGGCATCTACAAAGACGTGATGGGCTCTTTCCCGTCCGGCGTCACGGTGGTCACCACCCTGGACGCCGACGGCGGCATCGTCGGCATCACCGCCAGCGCGTTCAGCGCGTTGTCGATCGAACCGGCACTGGTGCTGTTCTGCCCCAACTACGCCTCCGACACCTACCCGATCCTGCGTGACAGCAAGCAGTTCGCCATCCACCTGCTGTCTGCCGACCAGACCGCCGAGGCCTACGCGTTCGCCGGCAAGGGCAAGGACAAGGCCAAAGGCATCGAGTGGCACCTCAGCGAGCTGGGCAACCCGCTGCTGACCAGGGCCACGGCGATCATCGAATGCGAACTGTGGCGCGAATACGATGGCGGCGACCACGCGATCATCGTTGGTGCGGTGAAGAACCTGGTGCTGCCGGCCGAGCCGGTGACGCCGATGGTCTACCACAAGGGCAAGCTGGGCGCCCTGCCCCCCTTGGGTTGATAGACCGCGTTGGCTTCTTCGCGGGCTCGCCCGCTCCCACAGGTCCTGCACAGGTTTCAGTATCTATGCGATCCCTGTGGGAGCGGGCAAGCCCGCGAAGAAGCCCATACCGATGACCCTATTTTTCCGGAGCACTGCCCATGAGCACTGAAAAGTACGAGAAAGGCCTGCAGATCCGCACCCAGGTGCTGGGCGAGGACTACGTCAATCGCTCAATCCAGAACGCCGACGACTTCACCAAACCGTTGCAGGAGCTGGTCACCGAATACTGCTGGGGCCACGTCTGGGGTCGTGAAGGCTTGTCGCTGAAAGAGCGCAGCATGATAAACTTGGCCATGATTTCCGCGCTCAACCGGCCCCACGAGCTCAAGCTGCACATTCGCGGCGCATTGCGTAATGGCCTGAGCCGTGAACAGATTCGCGAGATCCTGCTCCAGGTCGGCATTTATTGCGGCGTGCCCGCGGCGGTGGACAGCTTCCGCCTGGCCCGCGAAGCGTTCGCCGAAGCCGATGCGGAGTCAACCCGTTAACACCGGGCTGTTCGAACCCATGCAAGGAGCACCCGAGGTTCGTGGTGCTGTTGCAGTTGCGGTCGGGCAGCCTCTTTCAGAGCGCACTCGATGAAACGCCTGCCACTCGACGACAGTTTCAAGGTCAACCGCAACCCCGTTACCCTGCGCGAAATCGTGCTCGACAAGCTGCGCGCCGCGATCATGAACTTCCACCTGCTGCCGGGCGACCGCCTGGTCGAGCGCGACCTCTGCGACCGCCTCGGCGTCAGCCGCACCTCGGTGCGTGAGGCCCTGCGCCACCTGGAGTCGGAAGGCCTGGTGGAGTTCGCCGATGCCAAGGGCCCGCGCGTGGCCATCATTACCCTCGAAGACGCCCGCGACATCTATGAACTGCGCTGCGTGCTCGAAGGCCTGATCGTGCAACTGTTCACCCTCAACGCCAAGGCCAAGGACATCCGTGCCCTGGAGCGCGCACTGGAAGTCAACCGCGAGGCCCTCGAAGAAGGCGAGCTGCAACAGGTGCTGGATTCGGTACAAGGCTTCTACGATGTACTGCTGGAGGGCTCCGGCAACCAGGTGGCAGCCCAGCAGTTGCGCCAGTTGCAGGCCCGCATCAGCTACCTGCGCGCCACCTCGGTATCGCAGGAAAACCGCCGCGGCGCCAGCAACCGGGAAATGGAAAAGATCGTCGAGGCGATCAAGAGCGGCGACCCGCTGGCAGCCCACCAGGCCTCGGTCGATCACGTCCGCGCCGCGGCCAAGGTCGCCCTGGACTACCTGCGCCATAAGCAGGATGACAATACCAAGGTGCGCGATATCGTCGAGCCCCTGCCCCTCAAGGAACCCCGCATAGGCCGCTGACCATGCCCAACGCCCCGCGCTACTGCCCACACTGCACCATGGAACTGGCCCGGGGCGTTCCCACAGGCGACACCCACGAACGCCTGCACTGCACCGGCTGCGGCTACATCCACTACATCAACCCGAAGATCATCGCCGGTTGCATCATCGAGCGCGATGGCAAATACCTGCTATGCCAGCGCGCCATCCCGCCGCGCCCGGGCACCTGGACCTTGCCCGCCGGCTTCATGGAGGCCGGGGAGACCACCGAACAGGCAGCCTTGCGCGAAGTCTGGGAAGAAACCGGCGTACGCGCCGAGATCGTCTCGCCGTACTCGATCTTCAGCGTGCCGCAGATCAGCGAGGTGTACATCATCTTCCGCGCCATCGCCACCGAGGAAACCGGGCAATACGGGGCGGAAACACTGGCCTGCAAGTTCTTCGAGCCCGACGATATCCCCTGGGACGACATCTACTACCCAGCGATCCGGCAGATTCTGGAGCGCTACATTCTCGAGCGGCAAGCCGGGGTGTACGGCATCTACATGGGCAATGACGACACCGGCAAGGTGCACTTCATTCGCTAGCCTGTGCCAGCCTCTCATCCGCAGCCATCCGCAGGCTCACGTTCAGCGCCGCCCCTCAGCCAGCATGCGCACGGCCAGGCCCGCCAGCACCGTGCCCATCAGCCAGCGTTGTAGCTGCTGCCACGATGGGCGCCCGGCCAGGAACACCGCGATCGACCCGGCCATGATCGCGATCAGGGCATTCACCGTAACGCTGATGGTGATCTGCGTCGAACCCAGCACCAGCGACTGCAACAGCACGCTGCCATGGCCCGGCTCGATGAACTGCGGCATCAGCGACAGGTACATCACGGCGATCTTGGGGTTGAGCAGGCTGGTGGCAAAACCCATGGTGAACAGCCGCCGCGGGCTGTCGGCAGGCAGGTCACGAACCTGGAAGGGTGAACGGCCGCCAGGGCGCAGCGCCTGCCAGGCCAGGTACAACAGGTACAGCGCGCCGCCGATGCGCAGCGCATCGTAGGCCAAGGGCACCGCCATCACCAGGGCAGTGATCCCCAGGGCGGCGCAGACCATGTAGATGACGAAGCCCAGGGCCACACCGCCCAGCGAGATCAACCCGGCCTTGCGGCCCTGGCAGATCGAGCGGGAGATCAGGTAGATCATGTTCGGCCCAGGGGTCAGGACCATGCCGAGGCAGATCAGGGCGAAGGTGAGCAGTTGCGCGGTGTCGGGCATGGGCACGTCCTGGTTGTGCGTTGCAGTGCTGCGAGTTTATCCGAGGCCTCGCCTGTCGTCTGCTCCAGCCTCACCCCAGCTGCGCGGTGACCAAGCCCACCGCCACCGTGATCATCGCCACGCCGGAAACCCGCCCGACCAGCTTCGCCGCCTGCGGTCGGGTGCTGAGCACGGCTTTGGCGCCATAGCCGACCAGCGAATAGATCACCAGCGAACTGCACAGGTGCACCAACCCCAGCAGCAGTATCTGCACCGGCACCGGCCAACTCGACTGCGGGTCGGTGAATTGCGGCAGCAGGGCCAGGAACAGCAGGAATACTTTCGGGTTCAGGCCACTGACACAAAACCCCTTGAACGCCCAGCGCGACCCCGAATCCCCCGCGCCGCCCTGCCCGGCCGCCGGCAATGCCGGGCTCAGCAGCAGGTTGCCACCCAGCCACAGCAGGTAGCTGCACCCTGCCAGGGTCAGCAGGGTCAGCGCCAGCGGGTGACCCGCCAGCAGGCTGCCGACGCCGGCCGCCACTACCAGGGTCGCCAGGAAATGCCCCGACAACATCCCCGCTACCGCAGGCATCACCCAGCGTCCGCGCATGCCCGCCGAAATGGCATAGGCCCAGTCCGCGCCAGGGGTTATCACAAACAGCATCGACACGGCCCAGAACGCCGCCAGAACACTGAGAGCCACTTGAATCTTCCTTCTTCCACTGCTTTGGGATGAGCAAAAGATTACGTATTCCGCTGCGGCATTTTCTTTCGTATATTCCCTCCCTGCCTTCAGTTACTGGAAGATTCTTCTCAATGGACAGGATCGATCGAAAAATCCTTGCCGAGCTGCAAAAAGACGGTCGGTTGTCGGTGACTGAGCTGGCCGACCGCGTCGGGCTCAGCCTGTCGCCATGCCATCGGCGTTTGAAGGCATTGGAGGAAAACGGCGCGATTCTTGGCTATCACGCCCGGTTGGCGCCCAGTGCGCTGGGCCTGAACTTTGCCGCGCTGGTATTCGTGACCCTGCGCGAAGTGACCCGCCAGCCGGTGGCGGACTTTGAAGCAGCCTTGGCCGAGATCCCGCAGATCGTCGAAGCACAGCGGCTGTTTGGCGACCCGGATTACCTGCTGCATGTGGTGGCCAGGGACTTGCCGGCATTCCAGAAGCTGTACGACGAGCAGCTGACCAGCATTCCCAATGTGAAGCGGTTGAGTTCGACCCTGGTGATGAAAGAGGTGATTCAGGATCGCTTGTTGCCGATGTAGCGGTTGGCTTCTGCTGCCTGCTTGCCTTCACCAGCCCATGACCCTGCGCTGCACCTGGGGCAGCAGATCCACCCGCGAGATGGCCAGTCCAGGCGCGCATTCCAGCTGCCCCGCAAAAGCGCACAGCGCACCACCACAGCCCAGCGCAAATCGCCCGCCAGCAGCCCACCCCGTCTACTCCAGGCCCTCCCGCCCACTGGCATTCTTCTTGCTGCCGTCACCCGCTTAAGCTTTTGTCAGCCTTAGGTTTTTTAAGGTTTATGGGCACATATTTACTAATTTCTCGTTATCCCCGCGCCCCGCATCATCGCTCCAACAAGAACGCGTCGCCCTTCGCCGGCACGCCCCCGGGCAGTTCCCAATGCCCCACCTTGCCTTGGAGTCAGTCATGACCAGTGCAGCCAATTCGGCACCCCTGATAGAAAAACACACGATCGGCTACGTCCCCCCGCAAGACCGCCATGGAAAGGTAAGGGATCTGTTCACACTGTGGTTCGGCGGCAACATCGCGCCGCTGCCCATCGTTACCGGCGCATTGGGCGTGCAGCTGTTCCACCTGAACCTGCTGTGGGGCGTCGTCGCCATCCTGGTCGGCCATCTGCTTGGCGGTGTGCTGATGGCGCTGCACTCGGCCCAGGGGCCGCAGATGGGCATCCCGCAGATGATCCAGAGCCGCGCCCAGTTCGGCTCGCTTGGCGCATTGCTGGTGGTGGTGATCGCCGGGGTCATGTACATCGGCTTCTTCGCCTCCAATATCGTCCTTGCCGGCAAGTCGCTGCACGGTGTGGTCGATGCCGTGCCCGTGCCGGTGGGCATCGTCATCGGTGCGCTGGGCTCGGGCATCATCGGCATCATCGGCTACCGCTTCATCCACGTGCTCAACCGTATCGGTACCTGGGTACTGGGCATCGGCATCGTGGTCGGTTTCGGCTACATCTTCAGCCATGTGCAAAGCGACGACTTCCTTACCCGCGGCAGCTTCAACCTGGCCGGCTGGCTGGCCACCGTGTCGCTGGCGGCGCTGTGGCAGATCGCCTTCGCCCCGTATGTGTCGGACTATTCGCGCTACCTGCCGGCCGACGTCAAGGTCAGCGCCACGTTCTGGACCACCTACCTGGGCTCCGCGCTGGGTTCCAGCCTGTCGTTCATCTTCGGCGCCGTGGCGGTGCTGGCGATCCCTGCCGGCATGGACACCATGGACGCCGTCAAGCTGGCCACCGGTACCCTGGGGCCGATCATGCTGGTGCTGTTCCTGCTCAGCGTGATCAGCCACAACGCCCTCAACCTGTATGGTGCGGTGCTGTCGATCATCACCCTGGTGCAAACCTTTGCCCACCGCTGGATCCCCACCGCCAACAGCCGCGCGGTGCTGTCACTGGTGGTGCTGAGCGCCTGCTGCGTGGTGGCGGTGTTCGCCTCGGCAGACTTCATCGGCCATTTCGTCGACATGGTGCTGGTGCTGCTGGTGGTATTGGTGCCGTGGACCGCGATCAACCTGATCGACTTCTACGCCATTCACAAGGGGGACTACGACATCCAGTCGATCTTCCAGGTCGATGGAGGCATCTACGGGCGCTACAACCCGCAGGCGCTGGTTGCCTACGCGGTGGGCATCGTGGTGCAGATCCCGTTCATGAATACGCCGCTGTATGTCGGGCCGATTGCCGAGCACATCAACGGTGCAGACCTGTCGTGGCTGGTGGGCCTGGCGGTCACTTCGCCGCTTTACTGGTGGCTGGCCAGCCGCGACAGCGCCTACCGTCGTCGCCAGGCCGGCGCCAAGGTAGCCATGGGCCATTGACCTCTGCTGCGCCCGATCAGGCACCAAGGAGTGAGCGGCAAGCCTGTCAGGCGCCCTCGGGCAACAGGCTACGGTCGAACATGAACGCCCGCTCACCCTGCGGCGTATAGGCATACAACTGCTGCGGCCGCCCCAGCCGCGGCTGGTTCTTCTCCCCGGTATCCCTCACCCACCCCAGCTCGCGCAAGCGCTCCAGCCGCTTGCGCAGCGAGGTGTTGTTCACCGCCTGCCCCAGGCAGGCCTGCACGGCCCCCAGTGCATCCAGCACGGTGAACTTCTCGGCCAGCAGGTAAAGCGGCAAGCTGCTGTACACCGTCTTCGCGGCAAGGCGCTCGCGGGCACGGCCGACCAGCAGGTTATGGTCGAACGGCAGCAGCACCTTGCGCTCCAGCACGCTGTCCAGATCGAAGAACGCCAGTTGCTGGCCCTCGACCTGCTGTTGCGGGTCGAGCAGCGCCAGATAGAAGGTACTCAACGACCAACCCCTGGGGTCACGGAAGGCATTGCCTTCGGTACCCACCTGTTCCAGGTAACGCGGCAATACCTGCGCCTTTTCACGCAGGGCCCGGTCGGCAGCGCCTTCCAGGCTGGTGTCAGGGGTACGGCCATTGACGATGACCCCGGGCAAGGCCCACTGGCCGGCATGCGGTTCTCGTTCACGACGGTGCAGCAACACTTGCAGGTGCTGCGCTTCAGGGGCCATGCGCAGGGCGACGATATCGACGCTGGCCAGGACTTCGGTGCTACTCACGGGATGGCTCCGCTCAGGAATCCGCCCATATTCCACCAGAGAAGTTAAGTAACACAAGCATTAACCCTAAAATAAAAAGCGCTTGACACACTTAATACACCAGGTGGATTATATGGCCACCCCAGCAAGGAGAACCGCCATGAAGATCGCCAGCTTCGATGTCGACGCGCAAAATGGCTTCACTGCCAACGCCCCGCAAGAGCTACCCGTTCCCGAAGGTGATGAAATCGTGGTGGATCTCAATGCCATGGCGCTGCGCGCCGACCTGCGCCTGGGCAGCAAGGACGCTCATCCAGCCAACGCCGCCTGGGTGGTCGCCGACCACGCCGACATGTTGCAGCCGCTACAGCTGGCCGATGCCGACCTGACCTGGGTCAGCCACTGCGTACCCGGCACCGCAGGTTTCGAACTGCTGCCCGGCCTGCCCGCGCCCATCGATTATGATTACTTCGTCTGGAAAGGCGTCGAGCCCGACCTGCACCCCTACGGCGCCTGTTACCACGACCTGGCCGAGCGCCGCTCCACCGGGGTGATCGAGTACCTCAAGGTAAACCAGGTGGGCGCGGTGATCGTCGGCGGCCTGGCCCTGGACTACTGTGTCAGGACCACCGCCCGGCAACTGCGCCAGGCCGGCTTCCAGGTATTGCTGTACTTGCCCGCCTGCCGCGCCCTCACCCAGGCGGGGGCGATCGAGGCGTGTGGTGCCCTGGCCGCCGAGGGCGTGATCCTCTGCGGTGATGAAGCTGCACTCGACCACCAGCTTGCCCGAATCAAGGAAGACCGCCCATGAGCGATAGCGTTTTCGGCCCGCGTATCATCCAGAACCTGCTGGATACCGACTTCTACAAGATCACCATGATGCAGGCAGTGCTGCACAACTACCCCAACGCCGAGGTGGAATGGGAATTTCGCTGCCGCAACGACGAGAACCTTGCCCCCTACCTGGCAGAGATCCGCTACCAGGTCGAACAACTGGCCGATGTCAGCGTCACCCATGACCAGCTTGCCTACCTGGAGAAAATCCCTTTCATCAAGCCGGATTTCATTCGCTTTCTCAGCCTGTTCCGCTTCAACCTGCGCTATGTGCAGGTGTACCTGGATGATGCGGGGCAACTGGCGATCCGTGTGCGTGGGCCATGGCTGCACGTGATTCTCTATGAAATCCCGCTGCTGGCGATCATCAGCGAGGTGCGCAACCGCTACCGCTATCGCGAGGTGGTGATCGAGCAGGTTCGCGAGCGTCTGTACCAGAAACTCGACTGGCTCAAGGCCGAGGCCAGCAACGAAGAACTGGCCGGCTTCCAACTGGCCGATTTCGGTACCCGGCGGCGCTTTTCCTATCGGGTGCAGGAAGAGGTGGTGCACATTCTCAAGCGTGACTTCCCGGGCCGCTTTGTCGGTACCAGCAACGTGCACCTGGCCCGGGAGTTCCAGCTCAAGCCGATCGGCACCATGGCGCACGAGTGGTTCATGGCCCACCAGCAGCTCGGCCCACGGCTGGTCGACAGCCAGGCTGCCGCGCTGGAATGCTGGGTGCGGGAATACCGCGGGTTACTCGGCATCGCCCTGACCGATTGCATCACCATGGACGCGTTCCTCGGCGATTTCGACCTGTACTTTGCCAAGCTGTTCGATGGCCTGCGGCACGATTCGGGCGATCCGCTGGCCTGGGCGGAAAAAGCCATTGCCCACTACGAAAGGTTGGGGATCGACCCGAAGAGCAAGACGCTGATTTTTTCCGACGGGCTGGATTTTGCCAAGGCGCTGGGGCTGTACCGGGCGCTGCATGAGCGTATCAACGTGAGCTTTGGCATTGGTACTCGGCTGACGTGCGACATTCCAGATGTGGAACCGATGAATATCGTGATCAAGATGACCGCCTGCAACGGTGCGCCGGTAGCCAAGATTTCCGACAGCCCGGGCAAGACCCAGTGCCGCGATGAGAACTTCGTGGCTTATCTGAAGCATGTTTTTCGGGTGGCCTGAGGCCAGAGTTGCTAACTCCCCTCTGACTGCCCTACACACAACTCCAGAAAGCGCGCCGCCGCCCGCGACGGCGTCGCTGCATGCGGCACCAGGATGGAAAAGCGCCGCACCAGCGCCTGCGGCGCAACCTGCAATCGGCACAGCGCACCGTCTTCGTGGCGGATCGACATCGCCGACACGAAACCGATGCCCATCCCGGCCCGCACCGCCTCCTTGACCCCTTCCACCCCGGCAATCTCCAGCGCCACGCGCATGGCCACGCCACTGCGGGCAAAGGCCCGCTCGACGATCTGCCGCACGCCCGAGCCGCTTTCGCGCAACACCAGCGGGTAAGCCCCCAGCGCGGCCAGCGTCTGCTGCTCGCTGCCCGCCAGCGGATGCCCGCGCGGCACAATGGCAACGATCTCGTCTTGGCGCCACGCCGTCACTGCCGTGCCCAATGGCAGCTCCTGCCCCGGGGGCCCTTCGATCAGGGCGATATCCATGCTGTCCAGCGCAGCGACGATTTCCGCCGTGTTGCCATGAGAGGTGCTTACCTGCACCTCCGGATAGCGGGCATGGAAATCGGCAATCAGATACGGCAGCAGGTAGCTGGCCGGTGTAGTACTCGCGCCGATGCGCAGGGTCCCACGCTCCAGCCCGCGCATGGCCTCACGCAGCACCTGGGCCTGGCGGAAGGTTTCGCGCAGACGCTCGGCATAGGCCAGCAACTGTTCACCGGCCGCGGTCAGCCGCACGCCGCGGCCGGCGCGTTGGTAGAGGGGCTCGCCAAAGGTCTCCTGGAGCAGTTTGAGCTGGCCCGACACCGCCGGTTGCGACAGATGCAGAGCCTGAGCCGCATGGCTGATGTTGCCATGCTCGGCGACGGTAGCGAAAGTTATCAGTTGTTCCGGGGTCATGAATTGAAAATATCAGGTCTGCGGATATTTGCCATCCCAAATTACGATTTTTTATAAGCTTATAACCAGATTAACGTAGGCCCTGTCGAAACACCTTTCCGGAGGACTCACATGGCCACGGTTCCGTCCAACCCTGCTATTGCACCCACCCTCTCCACCCGTGGGCGGCTCAATGGCATCCTGTTCGTCGCGCTGTTCGCGCTGGCAGTCACTCAGCTGGCCGCCCTGCCGACCATCGCCAACCTGGGTATCAGCCCGCTGATCGTCGGTATCGTCGCTGGGGCGCTGTATGCCAACGCGCTGCGTGACGGGGTGCCCGCGAGCTGGGCGGCAGGCATCAACTTTTCCGCTCGCAGCCTGCTGCGCATTGCCGTTGCCTTCTTCGGCCTGCGCATCAGCCTGCAGGAAATAGCCGAAGTCGGCTGGTCGGGGCTCATCGTATCCGTGCTGGTGGTAGGCAGTACCCTGCTGCTCGGCTTGTGGTGCGGCATGAAGGTATTCAAGCTGGACCGCGATACGGCCTTGCTGACCGCTGCCGGCAGCGCGATCTGCGGCGCCGCTGCGGTACTGGCATTCGAGTCGGCTCTGCGCAGCGCCCCGCACAAGAGCGCCATGGCGGTCGGAAGTGTCGTGCTGTTCGGCACCCTGTCGATGTTCCTCTACCCGTTGGCGATCAACGCCGGCTGGCTGCAACTGGACACCCTGGGCGCTGGCCTGTTCCTCGGCGGCACCCTTCACGAAGTGGCGCAAGTGGTTGGCGCGGCCAGCAACATCAGCGCCGATGCCACGCATATCGCCACGATCGTCAAGATGACCCGGGTCATGCTGCTGGTGCCCGTGCTGTTGCTGGCCGGGTGGTGGATCAGCCGTGCACGCCAGCCAGGCCAGGCACAAGGCAACGGGCGCATCGCCATGCCCTGGTTCGCCCTCGGCTTCCTGGCGCTGGTACTGGTGAATTCGCTGCAGGTGCTGCCGGGCAGCGTGACGCAGGCGCTCAACAGCCTGGATACCTTCGCCCTGACCATGGCCATGACCGCACTGGGCATGGAAACGCGCTTCAGCCAGATCCGCCAGGCCGGGCCGCGAGCGCTGGCCACCGGGGCGCTCCTGAACCTGTGGCTGATCGGGGGTGGGCTGGCGATAACCCTCGGCGTACAGAAACTGCTGGGATGAGGTGAAACCTGGTTGGCTTCTTCGCGGCTAAACCCGCGCCCAGAGGTTCAGCGCGATCCTTGGGGAAGCGGGTTTACCTGCGAAGAAGGCAAACGGGTCTCAAGCTTTTTTAGCCTCCCCCTCGTTGCCGCCCACATTTCTCGGTATGGTGTTGTCAAAGAAGGATGTTTTACCCGCACAGGAAAGACTTAGATGCCTCAACGCCATGTCATCAACGCATCCGTCAGCCCCAAAGGCAGCCTGGAGACGCTGTCACAACGTGAAGTGCAGCAACTCAGTGAAGTCGGTACCGGTAGCCTTTACACCCTGTTCCGCCAGTGCGCCCTGGCCATCCTCAACACCGGCGCTCATGTCGATAATGCCAAGACCATCCTCGAGGCCTATCAGGACTTCGAGGTACGTATCCACCAACAGGACCGTGGCGTGCGCCTGGAGTTGCTGAATGCCCCAGCCGACGCCTTCGTCGATGGCGAGATGATCGCCAGCACCCGTGAAATGCTGTTCAGCGCCCTGCGCGACATCGTATACACCGAAAGCGAGCTGGCCAGCCAGCGCATCGACCTGGAAAGCTCCCAGGGCATCACCGACTACGTGTTCCACCTGCTGCGCAATGCCCGCACCCTGCGTCCGGGCGTGGAGCCGAAGATGGTGGTGTGCTGGGGTGGCCATTCGATCAGCAGCGAGGAATACCAATACACCAAGAAGGTCGGCCATGAACTGGGCCTGCGCAAACTGGACGTGTGCACCGGCTGCGGCCCGGGCGTGATGAAGGGCCCGATGAAGGGCGCAACCATTGCCCACGCCAAGCAGCGCATGCACGGCAGCCGCTACCTGGGCCTCACCGAACCCGGGATCATCGCCGCCGAGGCGCCCAATCCGATCGTCAACGAACTGGTAATCCTGCCGGACATCGAGAAGCGTCTGGAAGCCTTTGTCCGTGTCGGTCACGGCATCATCATCTTCCCGGGCGGTGCCGGTACGGCCGAGGAATTCCTCTACCTGCTGGGCATCCTCATGCATCCGGACAACCAGGACCTGCCGTTCCCGGTGGTGCTCACCGGACCGCGCAGCGCAGAGCCGTACCTGCAGCAATTGCACGCGTTCGTTGGCGCTACTCTCGGTGAAGCGGCGCATCGCCTGTACCAGATCATCATCGACGATCCGGCGGAAGTTGCCCGGCACATGGTTGAAGGGCTCAAGGAGGTCAAGCAGTTCCGCCGTGAGCGCAACGATGCGTTCCATTTCAACTGGCTACTGAAGATCGAGGAAAGCTTCCAGCGCCCGTTCGACCCGACCCACCAGGCCATGGCGGACCTGGACCTGCGGCGCGAACTGCCTGCGCATGAACTGGCCGCCAACCTGCGCCGGGCTTTCTCGGGGATTGTTGCGGGCAACGTGAAGGACAAGGGCATTCGCCTGATCGAGGAACACGGGCCGTATCAGATCCGTGGCGACCAGGCCGTGCTGGATCCTCTGGGCCGGCTGTTGCAGGCCTTCGTCGACCAGCATCGGATGAAGCTGCCTGGCGGCGCCGCGTATGTACCGTGCTATCAGGTGGTGACCTGATCCTGTCAAAGGGATAGCAGAACCACCGACCATCGCCAGCAGAAGCTCTTGATCTTGATCTTGATCTTGATCTTCGCGACTTCAGGAGGCCGAACGAAGGCCTCCTGAAGTCGCATTCGGCGGCGCCTGAACTATCGCGCGCTTAGAAGCCAGATCAAAAGCAGATGCAGAAGCATCAGAGACATCAGCAGCATCAGCAGCATCAGCAGCATCAGCAGCATCAGCAGCATCAGCAGCATCTGGACTAGGTGAGGTCGGCCATCGGCCATCGGCCTCTCGACAACCCACACGCTGGCACGCCACCGCGCTTGGACCGGTACAACGCCACTTCCCTGCCCGATCAGCGCCCGGCTACCACCCTACCCCTCAAGCATAGACTGACACCACCCGCTACAGCGCAGTACACTCGGTCTTTCTACCCGGAGGGTTCGACGTGCACAGCGCAGGAAGCGAACAACACCCACAGCCGAGCCGACGTGGTGCAGTCATCTGGTTGACCGGGCTATCCGGTGCCGGCAAGTCGACCCTGGCCGTCGCCCTGGCCCAATGCCTGAACGCCCAGGGACATGCCAGTTATGTCCTCGATGGCGATGCCCTGCGCACCGGCCTGAACGCCGATCTTGGCTTCTCCCCCGCCGACCGGCATGAAAACATCCGCCGTGCCGGCGAGGTGGCCGCGCTGTTCGCCGATGCCGGCCTGATCTGCATCGCCGCGCTCATTTCACCCTATCGCGCCGATCGTGCCGCCGCGCGCAAGGCTTGCAAAACGGGGTTCCATGAGGTGCATGTCAGCGCCGACCTGGCAACCTGCGAGGCACGTGACCCCAAGGGGCTGTATCGACGGGCACGGGCCGGCGAACTGCGGGGGTTCACCGGCATCGATGCACCTTACGAGACGCCGCTGCACGCCGAGTTGGTAATAGATACTGCCGGTGTCGCAGCAGCAGTATCGCAGCAGCAGTTGCTGCGCTATGTGCAGGAGCATGTACTGCATCAGGCACTCGAGCAGGTGCTGGAGCAGCAGTCACCCCAGCCCGCTCGATGACCAGGCTCAGGAGCCCGGCGTGATGTCCCCTTGCTGCCAGCGCGCCTCGCTGCTGCTCAGGGCCTGGGCGATGTCGGCAAGCTCGCCGGACGGCAAGGTCGCCGGTAGCGGATCAAGGCCGGCACTGGCGAACAGTTGGCCATAGCTGTTACGCAGCTCGGCATAGGCCAGGTCGCGGCGCAGATCTGCCTGCAAGGCGTTCAGCTCGCCCTGGATCAGCTCCAGCTCGCCAATGCCTTCGGCCTGATGGCGGTTGCGCAGTTGCTCGACGATCTGCTGGTCGAGAGCGACCAGTTGCTGGCTCGTGGCGAATTGCCGGCGGGCCTCGCTGAAGTTGGCATTGGCCACGTACAGCTGGGCCAGGATGGCCATCGACATCGCCTGGCGGCGCGCCTCGACCACCTGCTCGCCGGCCTTGGCGACATCGATCGAGGCAGGGCCAGACAGCACATTGAACAGGTTCCAGGTGATCTTCACACCATAGTCGGCCCAGTGCTGGTTGGTCAGGAAGCTGTTGCTGTCGTAATGGCCACCTGCGGAGAACTCCAGGCCCGGCAACATGCGCAACATCGATTTGCGCACCTCGGCGGCGCTGATGCGCGCCTGGTAGTCCTGCTCGCGCAGTTCCGGGCGCGATGCCAAGGCCTGCTGTTCCAGGCTGTCCAGGCCCACCTTCAGTTCGGGCACGGCATAATCGGTGTTCTGCGCCAGGGTCAGCTCACTGCCCGGCGGCAGGTTGATCAACGCGCCCAGTTCAGTCTTGGCCAGCGACAAGGCCCGGCGCTGCTCTTCCAGCTGGCGGGTCGCCTCGATCAGCGAACGCTGGTAGGTCAACGCCTGGATCGGGTCACCGATACGCTGGTCGCCCATGCGCTGGCTGTTGTCGCGAGCCTGCTCGACCCGCGCCATCAAGGTGTCGATCTGCTTGAGCAGGCGCTCGGCGGCCACCGCCCGCCAGTATGCCGAACGCACGTCCTGAATGATGGTCTGTACCACCTTGCGGCGGCGCTCCTGCACGATCAGGCGCTGGTCGCCCTGCTGCTTGGCACTGACATAGCTGACGCCGAAATCCAGCACGTTCCAGACCATGGTCAGGTCGGCCACGTCCCGGTCGCGGTCCTGGGAAGTCGAGGGTTCCAGGGATTGGGTATTGGTCAGCACGCTGCGGCTGCTGGAAGCGCTGACGTTGCTACGCCCGGCATAGCCCGCGGAGGCCGCCATACGGGGCAGCATGTCGAACGTGGCCAGGTCCACCTGACGCTGGGCCAGGGCTTCCTCCATGACCTTCAGGCGAGCTTCCAGGTTGTACTTGACTGCCCGCGCCATCGCCTGGTGCAGTGTCAGCGGGCCTTGCAACGCCTCCTGGCCCTTGAACATGCTGGCCAGATCCTGCCGTGCCCGCTGCTCGCTGACGCTGCGCTCGATCGGCTGGGTCTTGACGGCACAGCCGGTCACCGCCAATGCCAACAGGCTTACCGCAAATATCCTTGACGCTCTACTCATCCCTTCCGCCCCCTTTGGCACGGCAAATTGCTTGTTTTTCTGGTCTTGTCGCCCCTCATGGCCGACGCTCACGCCTGAGGGGTAGCTGCCTCGATCTGTCCCAGCGCCTGGGCCAGCTTACTGGCCTGGCGCTGCTCAGCGTCCTTGTATGCCTGCAATTGCTGGCTGAGGGTCGGTGCCCCGGACAGGCCCTTGCCTGCCCCGGCCTCGGCGCCCTGGCGCCACGGTTTACCCCCGTTCAGCTCGTACTGGCCGCCATCATCCGGCAGCGTCTTGTCAAAGATATTGGCCAGGCTGCTGGCGCCGAAGACATTGGCATCGCCGCCGCCGAAGCCGAGGAAGCCCGCGCCGGAACCATCGCCGAGGGCATGCTGCTGCCCCACGAAAACCTGGGCCAGGTAGCTCGGGGCCAAGGCACCGTTGCGAATGAAGATATCGCCAACGGTCGGCAAGCCACCGCCCGGGCTCGGCACCTCGAACAATGGCTGCGGCACCAGCGGCGACTGGAACGGCGGCAGCGGCACTGCAAGCGGCGCGTGCACCGCTGCAGTCGAGCCGGGAAGGCCCGGTTTTGCAGGCGGATAGGCACGGTACTCCGGGTCGCCATCGCTGGACGGCAATGGCTGGCCCTGGCCGCTGAAACCGCCCACCAAGGCATTTCCGGCAATGTCGCTGATGCCGGTGCCATCGGCTTTCAGTGCCAGTGCCAGCGTGCCACTACCCGCCACTGCAGCGACATTGATTTGCCAGGTGTGGCCGTCGATACGCACCAGCGATTGCAAGGTGCCGGTGGCACTGCCGGTTGCGAGCAACTGGAAATCAGCCAGGTCGACACCCCTGACCTCCTCGCTGAAGGTGACCGTGAATGCTTGGCTGCCAGGTGTGGAGAGCGGAACCGGGACGATCGACTCGACGCTTGGCAGACGTGTGTCGACAGTCACCCCGGCGCTGTCACCCACGGCATTCAGCCCCGGGTTCAGCGCATTGCCGAGCGCATCATGCAGGCTCGCACCATTGGCCGAAAGGCCCAGTACCTGCACGCCATCGGCATCGTTGTCGCCGGCCTGGATGCGGTACTGGAACACCAGCGTGGTGGTCGCCGATCCGGCGACGAAGTCGGCAAACACCGTACGCCCACCGATATCCAGGGCCAGCTGTGGAACGCCATCGACGATGACCGCTTCGCTGGTATTGACCACGAAGGTCAGCACATCACCGGCGTTGTAGGCGACCGCGGCCGGCACGCCGACACTGCTTACCGTGGGCGCCTCGCGATCGATGCTGTAGGCCGCGCCCACCAGGCCGCCACTGAGCAGGTTGCCGGCGACGTCGCTGATGCCGGTACCGCTGGCCTTGAGGTTCAGGCCCAAGGTGCCGGTGCCGCTCACGCCACTGACGGTGATTTCGTAGACACCATCGCCGAGCTGGCGCAGCCCGCTCAACGTACCGCTGGCGGAACCGCTGCTGGCCAGGCTGAAGTCGCTCAGGTCCACGCCATTGACGCGTTCGCTGAAGGTCACGGTAAAGCGCACGCTCTGCGCATTGCTTGGCGATGGGTCGAGGGTGACGATGGCAAGCGCGGCCGGTGCCTGGGTGTCGACCAGTACCTGGCGCATATCGGCAATATTGTTCAAGGTGAGGTTCATGGCATTGCCCAGTGCATCGTTCAAGCTCGCACCGTTGGCCGCCAGGCCCGTCACGCTGATGCCGTCGCTGTCGTTGTCGCCGGCCTGGACGATGTACTGGAACACCAGGGTCGCCGTGCCCGCACCGGCCACCAGCTCGGCGTAGACCGTGCGCCCGCCCACCTCCAGCAGCAGCCGCGGAGAGCCATTGACCTCGACCGCCTCGCTGGCATTGACCACGAACACCAACGCATCGCCGGCATTGTAGGTCACGCCAGCAACCGGCCCGCCAACGCTGGTCACGCTCGGCGCACGGGTATCGACGAGATAGGCGTTGGACTGCGCCGTGCTGTCGCCGTGGTTGCCTTGGGCGTCGGTGACCAGGCCGGTGTCCAGGTACACCCGGTTGCCGTTGCTCTGGCTGCCGGTGGTCGGCGTCAAGATGGCCGTCCAGGTGATACCGCCATCGCTGCTGGCCAGGCCGCTCAGCACGCCGTTATCGGCCTGGAGCTGGGCCAGGGACAGGCCGCTTACCGCCTCGTTGAAAGTGATGGTCACCAGGCTGGTCTGGCCGGCGCCCAGCTGGCTATCGGCAACCACGATGCTGGCCGTCGGGCGCTGGGTATCGATGGCGTAGTTGTTGGAGTCGGTGGTGCCGACCCCGGCGTTGCCGGAGGCGCCGACCACTCCGCTGTTGTCCAGGGTGATCAGGTTGCTGGCGTCTTCGACGTTGGCCGCCGGGGTGAAGGTCGCCGTCCAGGTCACGCCGCCATCGCTGCTGCTCACGGCACTCAAGCTGCCGTTGCTCACGCTCAGGTCGCTGTTGTCGAAGCCGCTGACCGCCTCGCTGAAGGTGATGGTCACCAGGCTCGTCTCGCCGGCACGCAGGGCGCTGTCGGCGACCACGATGGTGGCGCTGGGCAGCACGGTGTTGACCGTGTAGTTGGCCGACTGGGTGGTGCCGGTGCCGACGTTGCCGGCCAGGTCGGCGATGCCGCTGTTGTTCAGGCTGATGACGTTGCTGGCATCCTGCACCGCCACCGCCGGGGTAAAGGTCGCCGTCCAGGTGATGCCACCGTCGCTGCTGGCCAGGTTGGCCAGGGTGCCGTTCTGGGCGGTGAGGTCGGCCAGGTCGAGGCCGTTCACCGCTTCGCTGAAGGTGATGGTGACCTGGGTCGTCTCGCCAGCACGCAGCGCGCTGTCGGCCAGCACGATAGTCGCAGTCGGGCGCTGGCTATCGATGCTGTAGTTGTTCGAAGCGGTACTGCCGCTGCCAGCATTGCCTGCTGCGTCGGCCACGCCGCTGTTGTCCAGGCTGATCAGGTTGCTGGTGTCGGTGATCCCGCTGGTTGGCGTCAGGGTCGCGGTCCAGGTAACGCCACCATCGACGCTGCTCAGCCCGCCGAGGGTGCCATTGGCCACCGTCAGATCGGCAAGCGTGAAGCCGCTCACCGCTTCGCTGAAGGTGATCGTCACCAGGCTGGTCTGGCCGATGCCCAGCTGGCTATCGGCAACCACGATGCTGGCGGTCGGGCGCTGGGTGTCAATGGCATAGTTGTTGGAGTCGGTGGTACCGACCCCGGCGTTGCCGGAGGCGCCGACCACTCCGCTGTTGTCCAGGGTGATCAGGTTGCTGGCGTCCTCGACGTTGACCGCCGGGGTGAAGGTCGCCGTCCAGGTCACGCCGCCATCGCTGCTGCTCACGGCACTCAAGTTGCCGTTGCTCACGCTCAGGTCGCTGTTGTCGAAGCCGCTGACCGCCTCGCTGAAGGTGATGGTCACCAGGCTCGTCTCGCCGGCACGCAGGGCGCTATCGGCCACCACGATGGTGGCAGTGGGCAGCACGGTGTTGACCGTGTAGTTGGCCGACTGGGTGGTGCCGGTGCCGACGTTGCCGGCCAGGTCGGCGATGCCGCTGTTGTTCAGGCTGATGACGTTGCTGGCATCCTGCACCGCCACCGCCGGGGTAAAGGTCGCCGTCCAGGTGATGCCACCGTCGCTGCTGGCCAGGTTGGCCAGGGTGCCGTTCTGGGCGGTGAGGTCGGCCAGGTCGAGGCCGTTCACCGCTTCGCTGAAGGTGATGGTGACCTGGGTCGTCTCGCCAGCACGCAGCGCGCTGTCGGCCAGCACGATGGTCGCAGTCGGGCGCTGGCTGTCGATGGCGTAGTTGTTCGAGTCTGTCGTGCCGCTGCCGACATTGCCCGCCGCGTCGATTACCCCGGTATTGTCGAGCGTGATGAGGTTGCTGGTGTCGGTGACACCGCTGGCCGGCGTCAGCGTCGCGGTCCAGGTGACGCCACCATCGGCGCTGCTCAGCCCGCTGAGGGTGCCATTGGCCACCGTCAGGTCGGCTGTCGTGAAGCCGCTCACCGCTTCGCTGAAGGTGATGGTCACCAGGCTGGTCTGGCCGATGCCCAGTTGGCTATCGGCAACCACGATGCTGGCCGTCGGGCGCTGGGTGTCGATGGCATAGTTGTTGGAGTCGGTGGTGCCTACCCCGGCGTTGCCGGAGACAGCACCAACCACACCGCTGTTGTCCAGGGTGATGAGGTTGCTGGCGTCCTCGACGTTGGCGGCCGGGGTGAAGGTCGCCGTCCAGGTGATGCCGCCGTCGCTGCTGCTCACGGCACTCAAGCTGCCGTTACTCACGCTCAGGTCGCTGTTGTCGAAACTACTCACTGCCTCGCTGAAGGTGATGGTGACCACCGTGGTCTCGCCCACGCGCAGCGCGTTGTCGGCTACCACGACAGTGGCGGTCGGGGCCACGGTGTTGACGATGTAGTTGGTTGACTGAGTGCTGCCCACCCCCGCGTTGCCGGCCAGGTCGGCGACACCGGTATTGTCCAGGGTGATGAGGTTGCTGGTGTCGCTGATACCGCTGGCAGGCGTCAGGGTAGCAGTCCAGGTGATGCCGCCATCGACGCTGCTGAGCCCGCCGAGGGAGCCATTGGCCACCGTCAGGTCGGCGGTGCTCAAGCCGGTCACTGCTTCATTGAAGGTGATGGTGACCGTGGTGGTCTCGCCGACCGCGAGGGTGGTGTCGGCGACCGTAATCACAGCAGTCGGGCGCTGGGTGTCGATGGCGTAGTTGTTCGAGTCTGTCGTGCCGCTGCCGACATTGCCCGCCAGGTCGATTACCCCGGTATTGTCGAGCGTGATTAGGTTGCTGACATCACTGACATTGCTGCTCGGGGTCAGGGTCGCGGTCCAGGTGATACCACCATCGGCGCTGGCGAGACCGCTCAGGCTAGCGTTGGCCACGCTCAGGTCGGCAAGGGTAAACGCGCTTACCGCCTCGTTGAAGGTGATGGTCACCGTGGTGGTCTCGCCGATGCGCAGGGTGCTGTCAGCCACCACGATGGTCGCGGTCGGGCGCTGGGTGTCGATGGCGTAGTTGTTGGAACTGGTGGTGCCGCTGCCGCTGTTGCCAGCCGCGTCGGTCACCCCGGTGTTATCCAGGGTGATCAGGTTGCTGGTATCACTGACGCTGCTGTCCGGCGTCAGGGTGGCGGTCCAGGTGATGCCGCCGTCCGCGCTGGCGAGCCCGCTCAACGCGCCGTTGGCCACGCTGAGGTCGGCAAGGGTAAAACCGCTTACCGCCTCGCTGAAGGTGATGGTCACCGTGGTGGTCTCGCCGATGCGCAGGGCGCTGTCAGCCACCACGATGGTCGCGGTCGGTCGCTGGGTGTCGATGGCGTAGTTGTTGGAGCTGGTAGTGCCGCTGCCGCTATTGCCCGCCATGTCGGTCACACCGGTGTTATCCAGGGTAATCAGGTTGCTGGTATCACTGACGTTGCTGCCCGGGGTCAGGGTAGCGGTCCAGGTGATACCACCATCGGCGCTGGCGAGGCCGCTCAGGCTACCGTTGGCCACGCTCAGGTCGGCAACGGTGAAACCGCTTACCGCCTCGCTGAAGGTGATGGTGACCAGCGACGTCTCGCCGGCCCGCAAGGCGCTGTCGGCTACCACGATGGTGGCGGTCGGGCGCACGGTATCGATGGCATAGTTGTTCGAATCGGTGGTGCCGCTGCCGGCATTGCCGGCGAGGTCGCTGACCCCGGTATTGTCCAGGGTGATCAGGTTGCTGGTATCAGTGACATTGCTGGTCGGCGTCAGGGTCGCGGTCCAGGTGATACCGCCATCTGAGCTGGCGAGACCGCTCAGGCTACCGTTGGCCACGCTCAGGTCGGCGAGGGTCAGGCCGCTCACTGCCTCGCTGAAGGTAATGGTCACCGTGGCCGTATCGCCAATTTTCAAGGCCGTGTCGCTGATGCTGATCGTGGCGGTCGGGGCAATGGTTTCCTGGATCGCCACCTGTACCGAAGCTGCAGCGGACGTGCCACCGTCACCGTCATTGAGGGTGATGCTCAGGGTACGGCTGGCCTGGGCGATGGCGTTGCCGGCATTGCTGTTTTCGTAGGTGAGGTTGCGCACCAGCGCCTGCACCGCCGCCGCGTTGGCATTGGCGTTGAACGTGACCACCAGGTTGGCCCCACCGCTACCGCCAGACAGGCTGCCGATGGTGACCCCGCCATAGCTCACCGTGCTGCCACTGACGCCGATCTGCCCGGCGCCAGTGCCCTGGTTGCGTAGTCCCAGCAGATCTTCGCTGGCCACGCCATTGGCGCTGATCGCAACGGTCAGGTTGCCACCGGCAAAATCGGCGGAATCGCTGTCGCTGACCGTGGCATTGCCACCGCTGTCGATCAGCACCGCGCCGCTGCCTTGGGTGAAGGTGACGCCGTCACCATTGAGGTTGCCGATCACCGGCACGCTGTTGAGTGGCTGCACCACTACCGAGGCTGTGCGGCTGGTACTGCCCATGTCATCGTTGACGCTGACCGCCACGCTACGGGTACCGCTGGTGTAGGCCACGGCCGCGTTGCCGTAGGCCACCGCGGCGAGCACCGCGCGGTATTGCGCCAGGGTGGCGACACCGCTCAACGTCAGCACCGTGCTGCCCGACCCGCTGACCGTGATGCCGAAGCTGGCTGCGCTGGCAATCTGCCCGGCACT
This sequence comes from Pseudomonas sp. LAM2023, assembly GCF_016620375.1. Lineage (NCBI taxonomy): Bacteria > Pseudomonadati > Pseudomonadota > Gammaproteobacteria > Pseudomonadales > Pseudomonadaceae > Pseudomonas > Pseudomonas sp. LAM2023. The sequence goes on from NZ_JAENHV010000009.1 coordinate 775,794, forward strand.
CAGCGACAGGGTTTCGTTGCCGACATCCACCACACCGCTCAGGGTCAGGGTGGCGCCGCTCACCTGGGTGTCGCCGTCGGTCTGGGTGAGGCTGAGGTTGGGTACGATCGCCACCGGTGTGCCGGTGAAGTTCACCGTACTGTCGTTACCGCCGCTACTGGTGTCCAGGTCGACCACGGGGGGCGCGGCATACAGCACCTCGTAGGCACCGATGTCCACCCCGGCGCCACGCGGCCGGACAAAGCCGCGCAGGTCGGTGAGCGTGGCACCGGCAGCAGTGCCCTGGTCGATGGCATTGCTGGCGGTGGACGCCAGGCGGTAGTCGCCGCCTGCAGCATTGACGAAGTCGACCGAAACGCCGATCAGGTTGGTGGTGCTGGTATAGCCGCCACCGGCGCCGTTGTTGGTGGCCGCATCCAGCGCAACGCCATTGACGGTGTTGCCGGTGAGGATGCTGTTCTGCACCGTCACCGTGCCAGCGCTGCCCGGCGACCAACCAAGGCCAGCCGAGCTGATGGTGCCGGTACTGGTGCTGAAGGTGTTGTTGGCGATGGTGCTGTTGACGATGCTCACCGAGCCGCCGGTATTGTTCAGCACGATCACTGCACCGGCGGAGACGACGCCAGTGGCACCGTATTCGCCGATGTTGTCGTAGATCGCCACGTTTTCCAGCACGTGGTTGTTGGCCCCACCCAGGCGGACCAGTGACGACATGCCCGTAGCGTTGACGATACTGCCATCGTTGTCGTGAATGGTCGTGTTGCGCACGATCACCGTGGAGCCTACCGTGGTCGCCGAGTTGATCACGGCACCGGCATTGTCCTGGAAGTTCGAGTCCTCGACCGTGATCGAGCCCGAGTTGGCCCGGATTGCACCGCCGGTCAAGTTGCCGGAGAAATAGCGGAAATCCAGGTTGCGCACGGTCAGTGCACCGTTGGTGTTGCTCTGCAGGCCCGACGATTCCAGTGAGTCGCGCGAGCCATTGTTGTTGACGTCGCCGCTGAGGATGATATCGCCCTGGCCGTCACCATCGACGTCGCCGTTGATGGTGACGTTGCTGGTGACCAATAGCGCTGAAGCCGTGGACCAGCGGATGGTCTGCCCTTTCAGCGATTGGTGGAAGACAATGATATCGCTGCCGCTGCCAGCGCTGGAGCCATCCACCGAAGCATCCGTGTTGGCAGCCTGGATGGCCTCGGCCAGCGACACTTTGCCATTGAGCGCCGTGGAAGATGCATCGGTGTCGGTAACGGTAATGGTCGCCAGCGAAGTGGTGAACGCCGACAGGTCCCCGCGCTGCACGCCCGTATCTGTCGCCAGCACCCCAGAGACGGTCTCCAGCTGCCAGTCCTCGCCGGCGCGATTGCCGGTTGAATTCGCTGAGGCGCCAACGTCGGCGCCGGTGAACCGTGCCACTTCGTCAACGAACAGCTGGCCATCGCTGCCCGCGCCAGTGTTACAGGCGAAGAAACGAATGTCGCCGCCGTCCGCCAGGCTGGCGCCGATACGCGCCAGGTCGCTGGCATGGCTGGCCAACTGGTTGGTCCACACGGCATTGCCAGCCAGGTAGACATAGCCACTGTCACCGTGGCTGATGATATCGATGCTGGTGACGTCGCTACGGCCATCGAGGTAATCGGCAATCTGCCTGAAACCATCCTTGCCGTTCTCCAGCACCACCACCTCGACGCCAGCAGGAAGGCCGGCAATCAGTTTCTGGTAGTCACTGACGGCAGAGTCGACGAACACCACTTCGTGGCTGCCCGCAGCCGTGGTGGCCGGCGCCGTGGCGGGCGCGGCGTCGTGCGCAGCTGCAGTGTCCTGCGTGCTGCTGGCATCGCTGGCCACGCTGGGGTCCTTGGCCGTTGCGGCTGCCACGGCCTGGGCGCCCTGGTCGGCGACCACGGCCACCGAGGCGTCAAACATCATGCGCGGTTCCAACGCCTGGATGAGGCTCGGACGGTTTACGGAAACGGTGGGTTGTGCGTGCGAACGGTTGCGTTTCCAGAAAGCCATGTCGACCTCATTCAGCCTTGCGGCTGGTTGTTCCTGTCGTTGTGCCCGTGTAGCGGCGCTGCTTGTAATCGTCCCCGAAGCATCGCAGGGCACCAGACAGCCCCGCGATGCTGCTCCGTCCTGGATCAGTTACGGGCCGGGAAGATGCCTTCCAGGGCGATGATGAAGTTCATGCCCAGGTAAGGTGCTTGTACCGAAACAGGTATCGAACTGCCGCCCGCCACCACGTTCATTGGCGGAATGTTGGCATCGAACGGTTTCAGGGTGGTGCTGGCGGCGGCATCGGAGTAGATGCTCGCTGCCGCTCCCGAACCAGTGGTGTCGTAAGGTGTGGCCAGCACGCTGGCGGTGGTAGGCTCGGCGAGGTTGGCATTGGTGACCACCGCCGGGATGGCGACACTGGCTTTGCTGGCAGGAATCGCCACCGCGATGGCCGGCAGGTTCTGCGGCAGCAGGCTGACCTGGTTGGCCCCGGCCATTTCACCCTGGTCCACGGTCGGCAAGCCGGGCCCGGTACCCACGCCAACGGGCATGCGGCCGCGCAGGTCAGGCAGGCCGAACGTGGTCTGGCCGTTACCGCCGTAGGTGGTGCCCAGGATGGCGAACAGTGCGCTGTTCTGCGAGATGCTCAACAGCTGCCCTTGGCACTGTGCCCAGCCACGCGGCGCGAAATTGCCCGCAAACATCCTGATCTCACCGAGGAATGGCTCACTCATTTTCCGATCTCCTATGACTACGCTATAGAGCGGGCCACACAGCCCCGCGGAATATGACGCGCATCGTCAGGCAGGCCTGTCGACGTGAAAAACTGCGAGCGCCGGCCGGCGCATCTCCAGATACAAGCCGTTGTCGCCAACCACTTCGAAACCGTTGCGCTGGTACAGGCGCAGCGCCGGATTGTCCAAGGTCACGTGCAGGCCGACGCTGAGGCCCTGTCGATCGGCCTGTGCCAACCACTGTCGGATCAACCCGGTGCCGATGCCCCGGCCTCGCCAGGCGGGCATCAAGGCAGTGTCGATGATTTGCAGATGGCTGTCGGTCCACAGCAGGTAGGCGCGGCCGATCGCTTCACCCGCGGTTTCGATGATCGAGAAACCGGCGTCGGCAAAGTGAGTCTGGTAATGGGCGTGCTGGGCCTGGAACTGTTGGTCGAGAAACGTATCGATGGCGGCCTGATCCCATGGCAGCATGGCCATTTCGCCAGCCCGGGTGGTGCCATAGAGGGTACGCAGGAACGCCTGGTCGGCGTCGGTGATGGGGCGCAGGTGTACTTCGGAACTGGCCATGGTGTCGCTTCCTTGCAATAGTCAGCCCCTGGGGAGGCGCGCACATCCTGTGGATTACCCTGCACATCGGAAGTAGCGTAGCCGAATACCGCGGCAAATCGCCACCATTACGGCAGGGCCGCCATGCATTTTTATCAAACAGTTGTTCGAGGGTTCACCAGGCCTGCGCCTGCGCCTGGCTCAAACGCAGGTCTTCCAGGGCGTTGTACGGCTCCATGGCCCATCGGCGCACCCCCTCGCGCACCTCTTCGCTGGCCTCCTGACGTTTGCGCTGGCTGTCGGCGCTGAAGTTCATCGCCGGTTGCTTGGCATCGAAGGCTGCCACCTCGCGCAAGGTTTGCTCAACGCCGGGTGCCAGCCCTAGCAGCGGACCAAGCCGGCCCCAGGTCGCATCGGGTAATTCGTTGTAGTTGACCGCAATACCGCCATGCTGTCGGCACAACGCCAGCCCGGCACTGAGGATTTCGCCGACCATCCTGCAGGTGTATTCCACCACGCCCATGGCTCCGGCCTGCGGCAACAGCACATCGAAAGCCGACGGCCCAAGCAGGCCCGGGACCCGTTGCATGCCTGCCTGGCGCAACTGCGAGGCGACAATCTCCAGCGGGTCGCGGTACAGGAACAGCCGTGGCACCTGCGGGTACAACACCGCCAGCACGGGAGCCTCGAACACGTTCCAGGCATCGAGCTTGACCAGCAACTGGCGCTCATCGCCCCGTCGGCGCTGGCCGTAGGCGGACAACAACGCTTGTAGCGCCGCGTCCTGCCAGGCTGCGGCAGCGGCATCCTGCAACGGTGCGCGTAACAGACCGTCCAGTGGGGGTGGCTCGGACAGCACGATGTTGTGCGTCTGGCTGGCCAACAACTGCGCCACCAGGGTCGAGCCACAACGCGAAGCGTGGAACAGCAAGGCCGATGGTGCCAGGCCCGGGCTGCGTGCGTGCCAGTCAAGCAGCGCCTGAATATCGCTGTCGCGGCGTAGCGCCTGGTTGAACGGCAGGCGCAGGGCCAGGTCGACCTCATCCCGGAAAAACGGCTTGCTCAGGTGACGCGCACCGAACCAGCACCAGTCTACCCGCCAGTCGCCGTCCCTGCGCCACAGGCGGATGGGCAGCCAACCATGGAAATCAGCTGTGGAATTCAGGCTCGCCATTGCTCGCTCCATGCTTGCCGGCCCAAGCGCATGGCGCTGAGCACTTCTGCCTCGGAAAACGCCAGCCCCAGGGCTGCGCCCAGGCTGATGGCCTCAGCCACGAAGGCCTGGGGCTGTTCATGAGCCTGCAGGCGAGCGGCCAGTGCCGGGTCTTGCGCCACGTGTTGGCGAAAATGCTCGAAGGCCTGCCCTGCCCTGCCCAGGCACAAGCTTGGGGTCTGTGCACGGCCGTTTTCGATCAGGCTTGCCAGCCACGGGTCAGGCAGGCAATCGAGCACCAGGTGAATACGCTCACCAGGCCCCGGATTGTCTACCCGGTGTGGTCGTGACAGGTCGATGAACCAGCACTCGCCTGGGCGCATGGGTATCTGCAGGCCATCGACCAGAAATTCCACGCCAGCAGGGCTCAGCAACGGGATATGCAAGCGCAGGCAGCCGCCTGGCCGGCCCAGGTCCGGGTCACGGTGCTCATGGATGCGCGCGCCCGCTCCCAGGCGCAGCAGACGAGCAGCGCGCAGCGAACTGGCAAACGGCGCGAGCAAGGCCTGCCAGGCCGCTTCTGCCTGCCACCAGGGCAACCGCAGGGCTGCGCCCTGCCCGGGAGCGAGCGGCACAACGGCATCTTCAGCGGCCACCAGGGCCACGCCGCTCCAGTCGCCCTGATGGTAGCCGCTGTTGAAGTGCGGCTGCCAGGCATCGCTGGCTACCCGTTGCAATGCCGCCAGCACTGCCGGCAGGTCGACGGCCAGGTCGAGGCGAGCACAAAGCGGCAAAAGCAGTTCGGGCATGGGCGCTCCTTCAGCTGAACAGTCTAGAAACCACTCTCACGCACGCCCAGCGCTGCCAACCGGCGCCAGGCTGCCCCCAGCAACGACTCGCGGGCGCCATCGAGCACCACCACTCCACGCAGCGGCTGGACAACGTCGGCGGTTGCTGTCATTGGGCTCAGCCATACACCGTATTGCGCGTGCAGCGGTTCCGCACGCTGTTGGTTGTCGCGGCGCACGGCAATCGGTCCGTGGCGATCAGAGGCCAAGGCTTCCAGTTCCAGGTAAGTCGCCCCGGTGGCATCTACCTGTTCCAGGCGCACTGGCACTGCTGTACGCAATGGGTCATCGGCAATGAAACGGCCTTCGATGCCCGCCGCCACTCGCCACAACTCGGCCTCGGCCAGGTAACCACGCAAACGCACCCCGGGCTCGACGATACGCCCCAGGGCTTGGGCGGTATCCAGCCATTGCCCGGCCGCCAGCCCGGCCGCCAGGTCGCGCACCACCCCGTCGTAAGGGGCGCGCAGCAGCAGTCGTTGACGCTGTGCAGCCAGGCCACGGAACTCCGCCACCGCCTCGGCCAGTTGCTGCTCGAGCACACCCGCGTCGCCGGCGGTGGCACTGCGCCCGGACTGCCGGCGCAGCAACAACTGGAGAATCTGGATTTCACGGCGAACGATGGCCTGGCGCGAATCCAGGTCGGGCGATTCCAGCTCCAGCAGCAATTGGCCCTGGCTGACCTGTTGGCCATCCTGCACCAGCAAACGCTTCACGCGCGCCGCCAGCGGGGCGTGCAAGGCACTCACGCGGGACGCTTCAAGCATTGCCGGCACTTCCACCGCTCCACGCCACGGCACTACCAGCAGCGCCAGCAGCAGCAACAACCCAAGGCCACTGCGCAAGGCCTTGTGCGGCTGGGCCTGGCCGCGCCGCTGCCACCACTGCTGCAGCTCCTTGCACACTGGCAGGCCGATGAACCACGCCAGTTCGACCAGCATCAGGAAAATGCCCAGCAGCTTGAAAAACAGGTGGTACACCGCCAGGGCGATACCGAAGAACAGCACTGCACGCCACAACCAGGCACCATAACCCCACACCAGCAGGCGCTTGTGCATGCCTTCGGGCCAAGGCTCGGGTTTTGCGTCGCCGTAGCCGAACAGCGCCTCGCGCAGGCGCCAGCGGCACAGGGCGAAGGCGCGTTGCTGCAGGTTCTCGACGCCCCACAGGTCACTGACCAGGAAATAACCGTCGAACCGCATGAACGGGTTGAGGTTGACCAGCAAGGTAGTGAGCCAGGTGGCGCTGGCGAGCATGAACGCTGCCGTGCGCAGCGGTCCATCAGGCAGCAGCGACCAGGCCAGCAGGGCCAGCACCGCCAGGACCAGTTCGGCGAAGATGCCCCCGGCATCGATCAGCAGCCGCGAGCGCCGATCATTTACCCGCCAGGCATCACTGACGTCGGTATAGAACATCGGCAGCATCACCATGAAGGCCAACCCCATGCTCTGCACCCGACAGCCGGCCCGCTTGGCCATATAGGCATGGCCGAACTCGTGGCAAAGCTTGGCAAAGGCCAGGGCCAGGCCGAAGACAAGCATGCCGCCCAGGCTGAACAGGTGCGGGAAGGTGGCGATGAAACGCGACCAGTCGCGGGCCATCAGGAATAGGCCGAGTACCAGCAACGCGGGCAGACCAAAGCGCAACAGCCAGCCGGCATGGCGTTCGAGCACTGGCCAAGTGCGATTGAGGAAAGCGTCCGGACGCCACAACGGGATACGGAAGAACAAGTACTGGTGCAGCGCCTTCTTCCAGACGCTCTGCCGGGTGGCCGCGGCTTTACTGGCGTAGCTTTGACGCTGGTCGGCATCCTGCGCGCTCAGCAGGTCATGTTGAGCAAGGAACCCTCGCAGGGTGTCCAGCTCGTCGACTTGCAGTCGCGCGCCTGGTTCGGCATTGGCCGCCGCCAGTACCTGCTGCGGATCGCCCAGGCCCCAGTGGTGCAACAAGCGCACCGCGGCTGCGCCGAGCTTGAAATAACGACCGCGCAGCGGGTCGGCCAAGGTCCATTGCGCTGAACCGTCCAGCGCCGGGGCCGCCGGCGACAGTTGCAGGTCGGCTCGCAGGGCGGGCAGCATCACCAGCCCAACCCTTGGCGCACGGCCGCCAGCGGACGGCGCAGCAGGTAATAGGCCAGCGGCGCACGCTCGCCATACAGCTTGGCGGTGCCGCGCAGGCCGATGCGTGGCGGCGCCTCGACGAACGCCGCATCCAACCGGTAGGCCAACTGCCCGGCAGCGGTAGCCTGGGCTTCGTAGGCGGCACGCTCGAGCTGCGCAGGGTGCCGGTGCAATGGATCGCTGTCCAGGAACAGCGCCACCTCGGCCCCCGGTTGCAGGGCAATGGCGTCGCCCACCGGCAACTCCATGCGCAGCTCGGCCTTGACGGGATCGGCCAGTTGCAGCAGGCGCTCGCCGGTCTGCACCGGCTTGCCGGTCCAGCGCTGGGCATCGGCGAACACGGCAATGCCATCCCGCTCGGCGCGCACTTCGCTGCGCGCCAGCAACTGGCGTGCGTAGTCGAGCTCGGCGCGCTTCTGCTCCACCCGTGCAGCCAGCAGGTCGAGGCGCGCACTGGAGTCAGCATCGGAGAATGCGCGCTGAGTGCTGGCTTTGAGCTCGGCCTCGGCAACCCCCAAGGTACGCTCGGCGACATCCGCCTGCGCCTTGAGCGAGGTATCGTCGAAACGCACCAGCAGCTCACCGGCGGTCACCGTCTGGTTGGGTTTGACCAGAAACTCGGCAATGACTCCGTCCAGCGGCGCAGCCACCACCCGGCCACCGCGCGGCACCACCTCGGCGGGCGCCAGCACCGACTGACGTACCGGTATGCACAGCACCACCACGGCCACCGCCAGAAGCGCCAGCAGGCGCCGTCGTGGCCAGCGCAGGCGCCAGGGGCGCGCCGGGCGCAAGGCCTGCCAGGCATGGCCGTAGGTCTCTGCCAGGTGAACCAGCAGGGCCTGCTCGGCAGCGTTGAAGGGGTTATCGCGTGCCAGCCACAGGCCGCCGAAGGTTTGCCCTTCACGGTTGTGCAATGGCAGCCAGAAGGCCTGCGCAGCAGACAAGGCCTGCCAGTCGTCGCGCACCTGCGCATCGAGTATCGCCGGGTTGACCGCTGCGGCGGCATCAGCAGCACCAGCGGCCTGCAACTGCCTGGCGGCGCGCTCGACAAAGGCCACGAACGGCGCATTGCTCTCCACCACACTGATACCGGTCAGGGCCCGGACCTTGCCTTCGATCAACAGCGCGGCATGGCGAAAGCCGAACAGCGCCTGGCCATCATTGACCATGGCATAGGCCAACTGCTCGCTGCTGGCAGCCTGGCGAGCCTGCCGTTCCAGCCCCAGAAACCGGGCGAAGGCATGCTCAGCCATGCCGTTGGCGGCGGCCGTCATGGTTGTGCCGGGAAGATGGCCGTACCGCTCATGCCCGCCAACAGCCCTTGGGCGTCTCGCGGCAGTTCGCCGATCAGCAGCAGGGTCTGGCTGCCTTCGTCGATCCGCGCGCCCACGCGCTTGACCTGCGCCTGCAGCGGTCGGCCGGTTTCATCCGGGGTGAACTGGAAGGGTTGGCCGGGCTTGAGACGTGCCAGCCAGTTCGACGGCACCAACAGCTGGATCTCCAGCGAGCGGTTGTCCACCACTTCCAGCAACGGCGCCCCGCTGGGTACGCTTTCGTGTGGCTGGGCACGGCGTTGCACCACACGGCCATCGAACGGTGCATTGACCACGCAGCGCCTGACCTGCACCTGATACACCTGCGCTTCGGCCTGGGCTTGGGCCTGCCTGGCTTCGGCCAGGGAGACCTCGTACCGGCCGACCGACTTGAGGGCGGCCAGTTGCCGATTGTGCTCGAGTTCTTCGCGGGAAGCGCGTACTGCCGCCTGGGCGGCGTTGAGCTGGGCCTGGTAAGCAGCGCAATCGAAGCGCGCCAGGGTGCTGCCCTTCTTGAAGTCTTCGCCTTCTGCATAGGGCATCTCGACGATGCGCCCGGCCAGTTCACTGGCCAGCACTGCGTGATCGCGGGCGCGCAGCACGCCACGGGCGTTTTGCCCAGTGCCTGCATCGCTGCGCGCTGGCGTGTCCAGCAATGGGTCGCCTGGTGCTTCACTGGCAACCGCCAATGGCAACTGCAACACAGCCAAGGCCAGGGCCAGGCGGATGGCAGGACGCATGGTGCACACTCCTTGTGAACTCGGTGGCCGGAGTGTACGACAAAGATGATGGCACGGATATATCACCGTATCCGGCGCCGACCTGCAGCCCAAGTCAAGCGAGCGCAGCCATCAGGCTCCATCAGGGTCTACCCCCTCGCCAGCAGTCATCAGCTGCATCAGCGCCCGGTTTTCCACCGGCCGACTAAGCAGGTAACCCTGCACCTCATGGCACTGGTCGTCACAAAGCAAGGCCAGCTGTTCTGCGGTCTCAACGCCCTCGGCGGTGACGGTCATGCCCATCGCGTTGCCCAAGTTGATGATAGCTTGCACCACGCTGCGATCACTGCTGCTGGTGCCCAACGACTGGACGAAGCGCTTGTCGATCTTGATGCTGTCGAACGGGTAGGTGCGCAAATAGCCCAGGGAAGAGTAGCCCGTGCCGAAGTCATCCATGTTCAGACGTACCCCCAGCTCCTTCAATGCATTCATGGTCTGCAGAGCACCTTCCACGTCATTGAGCATGACGTTCTCGGTAATCTCCAGCTCCAGGCGATGGGCAGGCAGGCCCGTGTGCCGGAGCGCTTCAGCCACGTCCCGCACCACGTCGCTGCGGCTGAACTGCGCTGGCGACATGTTGACCGAGACCAGGATGTCCAGCGGCCAGCCACGCGCCAGCGTGCAAGCCTCCTGGAGCACCCAGTTGCCCAGTTGCACGATCAGGTCGGACTCCTCGGCCAGGGCAATGAAGCGGTCTGGCCGCAGCAAGCCGAGCCGTGGGTGTTGCCAGCGCACCAGCGCCTCGGCTGACGCCACCGTCACCCCGTCCACCTTGTAGCGCGGCTGGAAATGCAAGCGCAGTTCACCTCGGGCGATGCCCTCGCGCAGTTCACGCTCCAGCTCGCGCTTTTCCAGCAATGCCGAGTTCAACTGTGCCGAGAAGTAGCGCCAGGTATGCTTGCCGGCCTGTTTTGCGCTGTACAAGGCGACATCGGCATAACGGATCAGGTCGCTGGGCGAACCAGAGTACTCTGCGGACAACACCACCCCGAGGCTGACCCCAACCTGTACCTTGTGTCGTTCGAGGCTGATCGGGCGCTTGAGGTTTTCGATGACCCGCGCGCAGAAGCGGTCCATTTCATCATGTTTGCCTGGCCGGGCCAGGACGATGACGAACTCGTCACCGCCCAGGCGTGCCACCAGGTCGGTGTCGCGGGTCACCTGCCCTAGCCGACGCGCCACTTCGATCAGCACGGCGTCCCCGGCGGGGTGGCCGAGGCTGTCATTGATCGGCTTGAAATTGTCCAGGTCGAGCATCAGCAAGGCCAACTCCCCTACCCCGGCATCCTCGAGAAAGCGGAACAGTTTGTTGCGATTGGGCAGGCCGGTGAGCGCATCGTGTAACGACAGGTGCTGGACCTGCGCATGGGCCGCCACTTCGTCGGTGATGTCCGTGCAGGTACCGCGGAAACCCTGGCAAACCTTGTGTTCGATAATGGCCTTGGCGGCAACCCGGCACTCTCGCCGTTGCTCGTGAAGATCGCGGTACTGGCAACGCAGGCTGCCCGTCGACTCGCTGCCCGCCAGGCCGTGCAGCCAGGTCTCGACCTGCCCGGTAGCGCAGTCGAACAGATCGCTGATGGGGCGTTGCATCCAGCGCTCCAGGGGGTGCCCGGTCAGTTCGGTGAAACGCGGTGAGAGATAGGTCAGGTTCTGCTGCGCATCGGTTTCCCAGATCCAGTCCGAGGCGGCTTCGGCCACCGCCTTGAAGCGCGCTTCACTGGCTTGCAGGGCGGCTTTCGAGGTGGCCAGCGCGTAGTGGCTGCGGTCCATGCTGGTACTGGCGCGCATGGCGTAGCGAGCGCACAGGGCCATGACCAGGGCGATGATCAGTAATGCCAGGGCCAGGGGCAACAATACCGTCTCGAGCAGGTCGGTCCCGGGCTGTTCGATCTGCCAGGTCAGCGCGTAGCCGCTGTCCTCCAGCGGCAAACGCCCCTGGTCTGCCTGCAGCTGAGGCGCGGCCACGACGGCAAAGCCTGACAGCCCCGCAGAGCGGCCCAGTTGCCCGAGCACCTTCGGCTTGAGTAACCGCACGAAGACCAGTACTGCGCCAGCGTTCGGCAGGGAGGGTCGCGCCGACGGCGGGCGGATGACTGCTGCGGTGAACAGCGCCGGTTGGCCGTTGAACACCAGGTAGCCGGAGGCAGCCTGGTCCTCCTGCGTCATCGCCTGCCGAGCCCGTTGCAGAACCTGGGCGCGGCTGCCGCTGTAGTCTTCGAAGCCCTGTTCGCTGAGGCGCCCTTCAAGCATCGCGTAGGGGGTGCCGTCATCATCCAGGACGAACACGCCTTCATAGCCGTCGGTGCTGTAGAGCGTCTCGCCCAGGTTATCCTCGTCGTAGGCCCAGTGCCGGTCCACACGGCCCGCCAGGTGCTCGTAGGCGGCCTGCCACACGGCATACGAAACCAGGTAGTTGCGTTCGCTCTTGTGCAATTGAGTGAGTGCCGACTCGGCGTGAAAACGGCTCTGTGTTCGCTCGCGCGCGTCAAGGGACTCGGCGATGCGGTACAAGGAAACCAGGCCCAGTAGCAATATCAGCAACAGCAGGCTGGAAAAGACCAGCGTCAACTGCCGAACCACCTGACTGCGTGACGAATTACTGCCGAAGGTTGCATCCATTCAGTGGGCGCCTTTTGCCGGACTCCAGAGAATGGACTGCCAGCGATTGGCACCGATCGATCCGGCCGACGACCGGGCGACCAACCCCTGCAGCCCTGCAGACTCGAACGAACCTCAAAGTACCCGTTTGATCAACGGCTCCAACCGGCTAAAGCGTAGCCGACGCAGCAACTTGCGTACTTCCTTCGGGTGCTCGGCCTTGACGCCCAGCGCCTGCGCCGGGTCGATCCGCGGCGCATGCCGACGCAGTTCGCCCAACTCGGCCTCCCGAGGCGCCTGCCATTGGCCTTGCGGGTCATCGATCAGCAGACCGTTCTCCAGGTCCAGGTTGAAACCGCGTGGGTTCAGGTTATTACCGGTCAGCATCGAATAGCGTTGGTCGACCCACACCCCCTTGGCATGGAAGGTATGCCCCGGGTCATGCCAGATCCGCACCTGCAACTGGCCGCTGGCAATCGCGGCCTGCCGGCGCCGGGCAAAGGTGCGCAGGTTGTCTTCATACAGGTAAGGCAAGGCACCACTGGCACTGAACGGTTCGCCAGGTGCGATATAGAAGTCGTTGGCCGTACGGTCGCCGACAATCAGCTCCACCCGCACGCCCCGCTCCAATGCAGCATCGAGCTCACGCATCAACACCCGTGGCGGGTTGAAATACGGCGTGCTGATGATGACCTGGGTACGCGCCACCGCCAGCAAGGCGCACAGCGCCCGGTTCAGCGGGTTGCCACGGCCTACGCCGAGCAGAGGAATGACCCGCAGGCCTTGCCCCGCCTCGTCGGCCGGTGCCTCGTACTTCATGCGCCGCAGCCGCGCACGCAGGCGCCGGATATCACCGCGCAGGCTGCGGGTGGCAGGCGGCGCCGGCAGGTCCAGGCGTGGCGTGGCGGTGTGGTGCAGCAGGCGCCGGACCAGGTCGACCATGGCATCGGCCAGCGCTGGCGCGTGGAACAGGTGGTAACGGTCCAGGCGGTAGCGGTCGAAGCGGTGCAGGTAGACGTTGTTCAGGCTGGCGCCGGTGTAGATCACGCAGTCGTCGATGATGCTGCCCTTCAGGTGCAGCACCCCGAACAGCTCGCGGGTCTGCACCGGCACGCCATGGATCACGATATCCAGCCCGTGCTGCTGGCGCTGGGCCTGATACCAGGCGGCGTTACCCGGCTGGCGGCCGGCCCCCAGCAGGCCGCGCCGGGCGCGGAACCAGTCGACCACGATGGTGATCTCCAGGCCCGGCCGTGCAGCCTTGGCCTGGTACAACGCGTCCAGCACCTCCTGGCCGGCCTCGTCTTGCTGCAGGTACAGCGCGACGATGACGATGCGCCGGCTTGCGCTGCGGATCTGCTCGAGCAGGCAGGCGCGGTAGGCCTTGGCGTCGGGCAGCACCCTAATCGACTCGGGCGCCATGGCGTAGCCTGGCAAGCCTGCCAGCAGGGTTTCGGGGTTCACTGACGCTCACCTTCTCTGTGCAATCACTGTCGTGCATCAGCTTGCACAGGAACATCGCAATGGTCCAGCCCCGACGCGGTAGAGGGCGCCAGGCGCCCTCCGCCGCAGCACCGTTACTGCAAGTCGAAGCGGTCCAGCTCCATGACCTTCTCCCAGGCGGCCACGAAGTCGCGGACGAACTTGTCGCCGCCATCACTGCTGCCATACACCTCGCTCAGCGCCCGCAACTGGGCATGCGAGCCAAACACCAGGTCGACCCGGCTGGCGCTCCACTTCAGCTGCCCGGTCTTGCGGTCACGGCCTTCGAAAGCCTCGTTGTCGGCCGAGGTCGCCTTCCATTCCACGCCCATGTCCAGCAGGTTGCGGAAGAAGTCGTTGCTCAGGGTGCCGACCTTGTCAGTGAACACACCCTGCTGGTTGCCGCCATGGTTGGCGCCAAGCACACGCAGGCCGCCGATCAGTACGGTCAACTCCGGGGCGGTAAGGGTCAGCAGTTGGGCCTTGTCCAGTAGCAGCTTTTCAGCCTTGACGCTGTAGCGGGCCTTGGTGAAGTTACGGAAGCCATCGGCCAGCGGTTCCAGCACAGCGAACGACTCGACGTCGGTCTGCGCCTGCGAGGCATCGGTACGCCCCGGGCGGAAGGCCACGCTGACGTCGTGCCCGGCATCCCTGGCAGCCTTTTCCACTGCAGCAGCGCCGGCGAGGACAATCAGGTCGGCCAGGGAAATTTTCTTGCCACCGGCATTGAACTCGGCCTGGATCTTCTCCAGCGCCGCCAGCACCTTGTCGGTGCCCTGGTTCGCCGGCCAGTCCTTCTGCGGTGCCAGGCGCAGGCGACCACCGTTGGCCCCGCCACGCTTGTCCGAGCCGCGAAAGGTCGACGCCGCCGCCCACGCGGTGGCCACCAGCTCGCCAACGCTCAGGCCCGCCGCCAGCACCTTGGCCTTCAGCGCAGCAATGTCCTGCTCGCCCACCAGCGGGTGGTCGACTTTGGGAATCGGGTCTTGCCACAGCAGCTCTTCGTTGGGCATTTCCGGGCCCAGGTAGCGTGCCAGCGGCCCCATGTCACGGTGGATCAGCTTGTACCAGGCGCGGGCGAACGCGTCCGCCAGCTGGTCGGGGTTGTCTTTGAAGCGACGGGCGATCGGCTCGTAGATCGGGTCGAAGCGCAGCGCCAGGTCGGAGGTGAGCATGGACGGCGCGTGGCGCTTGGCCGGGTCGTGGGCATCGGGCACAGTGCCTGCCCCTTTGCCGTCTTTTGGCCGCCACTGGTGCGCGCCTGCCGGGCTCTTGGTCAGCTCCCAGTCGAAGTTGAACAGGTTGTTGAGGTATTCGTTGCTCCACTGGGTGGGGGTCGAAGTCCAGGTGACTTCCAGGCCGCTGGTGATGGTATCGCCACCCTTGCCGCTGCCGAACTTGTTGGCCCAGCCCAACCCCTGCAGTTCCAGGCCTGCTGCCTCCGGCTCGGGGCCGACGTTGTCGGCAGGGCCGGCACCGTGGGTCTTGCCGAAGGCGTGGCCGCCGGCAATCAGGGCCACAGTTTCTTCATCGTTCATGGCCATGCGACCGAAGGTTTCGCGGATATCGCGGCCCGAAGCCACCGGGTCGGGGTTACCGTCCGGGCCTTCCGGGTTCACATAGATCAGGCCCATCTGCACCGCGGCCAACGGGTTTTCCAGGTTGCGTTCGCCACTCAGCGCGCGGCTTTGCTCCTCTGGGTGCTTCGCTGGTTCGGCGACCAGGTCACCCTGGCCCGGCGGTTGGGCCTTGACCTGTTCCTTGCCATAACGAAGGTCGCCCCCCAGCCAGACCTTTTCCGCCCCCCAGTACACATCTTCATCCGGCTCCCACACATCGGCGCGGCCGCCGGAAAAGCCGAAGGTCTTGAAGCCCATGGACTCGAGGGCGACGTTGCCGGTGAGCACGATCAGGTCGGCCCAGGAGATCTTGTTGCCGTATTTCTGCTTGATCGGCCACAGCAGGCGCCGGGCCTTGTCCAGGCTGACGTTGTCCGGCCAGCTGTTGAGTGGGGCGAAGCGCTGCTGGCCCGAACCTGCACCACCCCGGCCATCGCCGATGCGGTAGGTGCCCGCACTGTGCCAGGCCATGCGGATGAACAGCGGCCCATAATGGCCGAAGTCGGCGGGCCACCAGTCCTGGGAGTCGGTCATCAAGGCGGTCAGGTCTTTTTTCAGGGCCTGGAAGTCGAGGCTCTTGAACGCCTTGGCGTAATCGAAACCCGGGTCCATCGGGTCGGACTTGGAGGAATGCTGGTGGAGAATTCTCAGGTTGAGCTGGTCAGGCCACCAGTCACGGTTGCTGGTGCCGCCACCTGCGGTTTGATGGAACGGGCATTTCGATGCGTTCGACATCTGCGTGTACCTTCGGGTCGTTTATCCAGATTTCCGGTCTGTGCCAGGTGTTCTTTCAGCCGGGCGCGTGCGCCCGTGCTACCCCTCATCAGGTCTGTACGAGGGCCTGCGAAACTGCCACGGCAAGCGCCGGCGGTCTTGCACGCAAGTGCTGACACAGCGCCCGCTCGCGCAATTGGCGAAGCCAGAGAAAAGACTAGCCGAGCCTGGGCAGAGATCTAATAGAGTGACTGTTAGGGGCTGATAGGCTGGCTCTGTCAGCTTGCAGGTTCGCCGGCTCCGGGCCACAAGGAGCCGCCCTGGCAACTCGAACCCACGGAGCGCTGCGTGTTCTGTATGGTTAGCGGCCAGGGCAAAGCTGATTTCCGGAGACAAGCATGCTGCGTATTTTTGAACGATGGCTCGACCCCTTCCCCCCCGACGAGGTACCACCGCCACCGGTGGGCCTGCTGCGCTTCATGTGGGCCTGCACCCGCGGCGCGCGCGGCTACATTCTGGCACTGGCCTTGCTCAGCGCCGCGGTGTCAGTCTACGAAGCCTGGCTGTTCGCCTTCCTCGGCCAGGTGGTCGACCTGCTTGCGGCCTGGCAGGCCGGTGATGCCGCAAGCCCCCAGGAAAGCCACGTACTGTGGGGGATCGGCATCGTCCTGGTGACCAGCGTCGGGCTGGTGGCACTGCGCACGATGGTCCAGCACCAGGTCCTGGCGATCAATTTGCCGTTGCGCCTGCGCTGGGATTTCCACCGGCTGATGCTGCGCCAGAGCCTGTCGTTCTTTTCCGACGAGTTCTCCGGCCGGGTCACCACCAAGGTGATGCAGACGGCGCTGGCGGTGCGTGAAGTGCTGTTTACCGTCATCGAGATCCTGCCCGGCATCGGCGTGTATTTCATCGCGATCATCGCCCTGGCCGGTGGCTTTGCCCTGAAGCTGATGTTGCCGTTCATTGCCTGGGTGCTGCTGTTCGGGCTGGCCATGCTGTATTTCGTACCGCGCCTGGGTAAGGTCGGGGAGGAACAGGCCCATGCGCGATCGTCGATGACCGGGCGGGTGTCGGACGCCTACACCAACATCACCACGGTCAAGCTGTTCTCGCATTCGAAACGGGAAGCGCACTTCGCGCGCGCCGCCATGGAGGATTTCAAGCACACCGGCTTTCGCCAGATGCGCCTGGTCAGCCAGTTCGAGATCGTCAACCAGGCACTGGTGGTGGGGCTGATCCTCGGCGCAGGCGGCTATGCCCTGTGGCTGTGGCACCAGGGCCAGGTCGGCACCGGCGCGGTGGCGGCGATCACCGCCATGGCCTTGCGCATCAACGGCATGTCGCACTGGATCATGTGGCAGATGACCTCGCTGTTCGAGAACATCGGCACCGTGCAGGACGGCATGGCCACCCTGACCCGCGGCCCCAAGGTGCAGGACGCGCCGGATGCCGGCGAACTGGTGACCCGCGGCGGCGCGGTGACCTTCGACAAGGTCAGCTTCAACTACAACGGCGAGCGCCAGGTACTGAACGACCTGAGCCTGCACATCCAGCCTGGCGAGAAGGTCGGGCTGGTCGGCCGCTCGGGTGCCGGCAAATCCACGCTGATCAACCTGCTGCTGCGCTTCTACGACGTGGACAGTGGCGAAATCCGCATCGACGGGCAGAACATCGCCCGGGTCACCCAGGACAGCCTGCGCAGCGCCATCGGCATGGTCACCCAGGACACCTCGCTGCTGCACCGCTCGATTCGCGACAACATCGCCTATGGCCGCCCCGATGCGAGCGAGGCGCAGATCCGCGCCGCCGCAGTCAACGCACAGGCCGATGGTTTCATCAGCCAGCTCAGCGACCGCCAGGGCCACAGCGGTTACGACACCCTGGTGGGCGAGCGCGGCATCAAGCTGTCCGGCGGCCAGCGCCAGCGCATCGCCATTGCCCGGGTGATGCTGAAGAACGCGCCGATCCTGTTGCTGGACGAAGCCACCAGCGCGCTGGATTCGGAAGTCGAAGTGGCCATCCAGGAAAGCCTGGATGAAATGATGCAGGGCAAGACCGTCATCGCCATCGCCCACCGGTTGTCGACCATTGCCGCCATGGACCGGCTGATCGTCATGGATGAAGGGCGCATCATCGAGCAAGGTACCCATGCGCAGTTGCTGGCGAAAAACGGGACGTATGCACGCTTGTGGCAGCACCAGAGCGGCGGCTTCCTGGGTGAGGATCAAGGCGTGGCCGAGGCGGTGGAATAGGCGCAAGGCAGGTGGCGCGGTGGATGGCACCCTATGCTGGATCCGCAGCCTAACCAAACACCTGCGAAGGCCGGCGCAGCACCGGGACGAACGGGTTGATCCGCTCGCCTCTAACGCCACACGGCCGCCGATATCCCCGGTGAAGGTACGAATCGGGTATGGCCCTTCACTGCGGTCCAGGCAGAATGCGCACGGCCAGCAACGACCAGCCGGAGCTGGCGCAGAAGCTTGCAGAATTCCTGCTCAGCCCCAAGCGCAGGCGCCGGCCCTGGAGCTGGATGACCAGATCCCGTCCAACCCCAACACGCCGACCAAGCTGGTCCCGGGCAGCCTGGGCACCTTTGCCGGGCTGCGTACAGACGCCTCGGCCCGCGCGTTGGACCACGCGGCCCAGCCGGTACTCGGGCTGTATGCGGTGGGTAATGACATGGGCAGCGTGACGGGCGGGTACTACCCGAGTGGCGGCATCACGCTCGGGCCGGGCATGACCTTTGGCTACCTGGCTGGTAGAGCCTTGAGCGGCTTGCAGGCGCAAGACGAACGGGTCGGCTCCTGATCATAAAGCCTGCCCATCCGGCCCTCCCGCCTGCGCTACGTTCACTGGCTGCTGTAGCAGACCTCGTGGTAACTGGAAGCCTTTGAATGGTTGCTGGGTAATGGGATTGAAGGCTTTTTCCGCGTTCAGCCGATAGCGCATCACCCCATCACCGGTCCGGAAGCTGAGATCCACGCTGGTGGCAGTGCGCCCATTGAGCGAGCCGCGGCTGAGCAGGCGGAACAGCGACCACGGGCCGTGGTAACCCAGGCTACTGCTGTTGCCGTTTTGCCTGAGCAAGGTCAGGTTGCTGCGCACCTGCTGCCCCAGGGTATTGGGCCAGACGATACCGGTGATTTGACTCGGACCGTGGGTGTAGGCGATCAACTGACCGTCCAGGTCCAGCAGGCTCGTACGCTGGTTGGCGCTCAGCCCCAATGGCTCGATGCTGAACTGCACGCTCAGGTTTCCGCGTTGATCGAAGAACGTTTCGCGGATGCGATTCGCCAGCGCCAGCTGTTCGAGCACATCGCTGCGGATCAGCGACTGCTGCTGCCCGGCTCGCAGGGCTTCGAGGTTGTCATCGAGGAACAGCTTCAGGTACTGGTCATGGAATTGCTGCAGCCGCCCCTTTGGCCCGAAGAACGCTTCGAAATCCTCCAGGGAAGCGTCAGGTGCCCTCACCACGAAGGGGTATCGCCCTGCCAATCGCTGCTGGAAGAAACTGTAGACGTCAGCATCCCAGCGGCGCTCCAGCTCAAGCAATGCTTGAATGTTCAGCACCTGCGCAGTCTGCTCCGCGACCTTTCCGAGTTGGTGGTTGAGCGGCTCCGGCAGGCCTGTCGCCAGCCGCTGCAAGGTGCCGATCGGGTCGTGCCCGGTCATCGAAAAGCGCTGACGCACAGCCTGCAGAGCCGCCTTGCCCCGATCGGGACTGTCCTGTACCGCCTTGGCGTAGGCGTGAACCGCGGTCAGCGCAGCAAGGGTTTCCTCATAGCCGCTCGGCTTGTCGCCTGTCGCCTGCAACATGCCGCTGAGCCCGGCGAATGCGCGCTGGATGGCCAAGGTCTGCTGCTGTTCAGCGGCGCGGCCAGCTGGCTGCAGAACAGCTGTCTCGCCTGGCACCTCCTCGCCTGCTGGCGACCACAGCGTGGTGTTGTCCTTCACTGTATCCAGCAGTCGCTGCAGCGGTGCCGCAGGCCCGGTCATTTGCTCGAGAACTGCGACTGCATGCTCCAGATCACGGAAGTCCACCAGCGAAAACGCGGCCAGCGCCCGCCGCCAGCTATCAATGTAATCGCTGCTGTACAGGCTGCGTACGCGAGCAACAAGCGCGTCCCGATCGGCATCGGAATAATCGAGTTGGCCGCGCTCGCCCAGCGCCCACTGGTCGATCATCGCCATTTCGACGAACCGCTGGCCGAGCGGTGCAACGTACGCCTGGAAACCTTTGGCGGTGAGCATCGGCGCAATCACGAAGCCAGCATCATCGCGCATGGAAGCGGAAGCCGGCCGATAGACCACATCGAAGGCTGGCCCGACCTGGTAACGCAGGTCCAGGCCCTGGTGCAGCTGTTCCTCAGCGCGCTGCTTGAGGCCCGCATAGATTCGCTCCGGCAGGGGCAATTTGCGCAGGGCCTGCTGTACTTCGGCAACGCGTTGCTGGTACTGGGGCAGGTCGGCGTCGGCATAAGCCAAGGCGTATTGCAGGTGTCGCATGAGCTCGCGCTGCAGTTGCCCCTGGCCCGGGAAGGCTTGCTGCCACCGCTGGGCCATCCACTCCTCGACCCATTCGGGGCGGCGGTTCTGGCGATCCTCAAGCATTCGGTAAACCCTGAGCGCGGCCATCTGCTGCTCACTGCCAGGGGGCGCGGCGCTCATCGCGTCGACTACACCACTGGCCAATGCCGGCAGGAAGCGCCTGCCGAGCAGGCTCAGATAGGCCTCATCGACCCGAGGCCCGATCGCGCGCCCCTGATAGAGGCCCGCATCGGCTACACTTGGCCATGCAGTGCGATAGTCGCCGAACACCGCCACTGCATCGCGGATCTGGTCCAGCGGCTCCAGCAGGTTGCGCCCGGTCGGGTCAAGATGCTGGTCCAGTTGCCGGTGGCTGTACTCCTCGCTCTTGGCGAGTACGCTGGCAGCCTTGGCAGCATTGCTATCGAAGTAACGCTGCCAGCTGGCGACAACGATACAGAACGCCAGCATGCCTACTGCGGAACCCACGCGGAACAACTGGCGCTTGCTGCGAGCCACCCTGGCGTTGTCGCCAGCGAGACCGACCTCGCGGTAGATGACGCGCCTGAAACCGGACGATTGCAATCGAACTGACCACTACCGTACGGGTGAAACCCAACTTCCTCGGCTTGCTGACATCCAGCGTCGGCGGTGGTTTGAACGCCGGGATGCTGTGGTTCAACGTGTTATCGCCGAATTCCGTGCACTCGAACACCTGCTCGCCGCCAAGAAGTCCGAACTCTCTTTCATAAAAATCGATCCGCACCTCAAGCGCGAATTCGAGTTCGAAGGCAAACTCCGCGACCTGCTCGCCGAATACCAATTCGGCTTATCGGATATATTGGCAATCAGAGGGATCGAGGACGAAGATAGCAAACATTCATGGTCGCCCCCTTTACCACTCCGCCGCTTCAGGGCACGGCAAAGCAAGTACTACAGAAACCCGTACACCGGTGAGATGGTAGAAGCGAAGAGCACGTTAAACAAAACACTGCAATTGTGGATGCAACAGTACGGCCGCGAGGAGGTGAAACGCTGGGCAACTGTGTGGTACCGCCACCCTGGCGCCAACCCATGCTCTGCCCTGCCGATACTTTTCCGACCTGCGGTGCCGAGTAACGACGGCCCCGTCTCCTTCGGCATGGTCCGAACCACCGCCTCGCCCACAGACCACCGCAACCGTTCGGTAACCGAACACTAGCCTCTCCCTTGAATTGACGCTGCCGCCTTCACTGCCCACCATGCATCGGCCTTGCATGTCCCCTGCCTGGGACTGGCGACCTACCCGTAGCACCGCAGCTGAATACAATTTCAAGAACGAGCAGTTTATGAACCACTCCAGGACCACTCCCGCCGCCCCTCGGACGCCCCAGGGTTCGATCGGCGACAAGCTTCGCGGCGCCTTCGCCGTCGGCAAGACCCGCTGGGGCATGCTTGCCCTGGTATTCTTCGCCACCACCCTGAACTACATCGACCGTGCCGCGCTGGGCATCATGCAGCCAATCCTGGCCAAGGAAATGAGCTGGACGGCGATGGACTACGCCAACATCAACTTCTGGTTCCAGGTCGGCTACGCCATCGGTTTCCTGCTGCAGGGCCGGCTGATCGACAGGGTCGGGGTCAAACGCGCGTTCTTCTTCGCCGTGCTGCTATGGAGCCTGGCCACCGGCGCCCATGGCCTGGCCACGTCGGCCGCCGGTTTCATGGTCTGCCGCTTCATCCTCGGCCTGACCGAGGCAGCCAACTACCCGGCCTGTGTGAAGACCGTGCGCCTGTGGTTCCCGGCGGGGGAGCGCGCCATCGCCACCGGCCTGTTCAATGCCGGTACCAACGTCGGCGCCATGGTCACCCCGGCCCTGCTGCCGCTGATCCTGGCGGTGTGGGGCTGGCAGGCCGCGTTCATCGCCATGGGTAGCCTGGGCCTGGTGTGGGTGGTGCTGTGGGTGCTGAAGTACTACAACCCGGAAGACCATCCCCGCGTGCGCCAGAGCGAGGTGGAATACATCCAGCAGGGCGATACCGCCGAGCCAAACCGCGTGCCGTTCAGCCGCATTCTGCGCCTGCGTGGCACCTGGGCCTTCGCGGTGGCCTATGCGATTACCGCGCCGGTGTTCTGGTTCTATCTGTACTGGTTGCCACCGTTCCTCAACCAACAGTACAGCCTGGGTATCAACGTGACCCAGATGGGTATCCCGCTGATCATCATCTGGCTGACAGCGGACTTCGGCAGCATCGGCGGCGGCGTCCTGTCGTCCTGGCTGATCGGGCGCGGCATGCGCGCCACCACGGCGCGCCTGGTGTCGATGCTGATCTTCGCCTGCACCATGCTCAGCGTTACCTTCGCCGCCAATGCCAGTGGCCTGTGGGTCGCGGTGGTCGCCATCTCGCTGGCAGTGGGCGCGCACCAGGCGTGGACGGCCAATATCTGGAGCCTGGTGATGGACTACACACCCCGGCACCTGGTGAGTACGGTGTTCGGCTTTGGCAGCATGTGCGCGGCGATTGGCGGCATGTTCATGACCCAGATCGTCGGCAGCGTACTGACCGCCACAAACAACAACTATGCGGTGTTGTTCACCCTGATTCCGGCCATGTACTTCCTGGCGCTGGTGTGGATGTACTTCATGGCGCCGCGCAAGGTCGAGCACGCCTAGGCGCGCTGCCACTTACCTCTACGGGGCCCCTTGCGGGCCTTTTTTTGTTCAGGCCGCAATGGGCAATGCCTGCACCGGCCCCGCCGTCGCCAAGCCGGCTCCTGCCGCACAGCAGCTGGCTTGCCGGCGAACAGGTTTCGGTCAGACCTTGGCCAGCACCGCCATGGCTTTCTCCAGTGCCATGCGCGCACGCTGTTCCCCACTGATGCCCTGCGCCAGCAGCTGCCGCGTGGGAATTTCCAGGCTCAGCGGTACGTTCGGCGGCAAGGCGCGCAGCAGGCCGACCAGGTCGGCATCGCCTTCGCCGGGGAAACGCCGCTCATTGCGTGCCTGGCGCAGGATTTCGTCCATGTCGGCCGGCACCGGGCCAGCGACGTCGCACAACTGGGCGTAGCGCATGCGCTGCGGCGCCAGCTGCACCAGGTCGTGCAACGAACAGCTGGAGCGGTTGAAGTGGAACGCATCCACCAGCACGCAGCCGTTGCCGCGGTCGGCATTGGCTACCACCCGCATGGCCTGGCGCAAGTCACGTACATCGGTCCAGGGCATGAACTCCAGGTGCGGATGAATACCGTAGTCCGCCGCCAGGTCGCACAGCGCGGCGAAACGCTCGGTCAGTCGTGCCTCGTCCGCATCGTTGCCAGCCACCAGAAGTTCTGTGCCACCCAGTTCGGCGCCCACGGCCAGAATCGGCTCGAAACTGGCCACACTGGTGTCCGCCTTCAGGCGCAGGATTTCCAGGTCGAGCACCTTGATACCCGTGTCGCGCAGACGCGCCTGGGTCTTGCGGCGCAGGTCACCATCGGCCACCAGCGGAAAATGCTGCTCCTGCTCGGTGGCAGGTACCAGGCGCAGGCCAACATGGCTGTAGCCGGCGCGGGCTGCGGCTTCAACCATGGCGGGTGGGGACAGTTCGAGAACGGTCAGCGCCGCCAGGGAGAACATTCGATCAGTCATCAGTTGTCACCAGTCGATGAAGGGCGCATTCAGGCGACCTGTTCGGGCGCACAGGCCCGGCCGCTGTACGCTGCCTTGCGAATCGCTTCGATCAAGGCCAGGGTGCGGCCACCGTCGGCCGCGTCGATCAGCGGCGCCTGCTCGCCCCGGGCAACCCGCACGAAGTGCTGCAACTGCAGGGTCAGTGCTTCGCCTGCGGGAATGGTTTCCTCGCTGTGCAGCAATGGCGTGTGCCAGCCCGCGCCTGCCTCAGCGTAGTGCCAGCGCTTGAGCTGGGGAATGCTCAGCGCGCCCCGGGTACCGGCGAGCAAGTAGCATGGCTGGCCCTCCTGACGCGGGTACACCGGGCTTTCGCCAGAATCCAGTTCCCAGCTCCAGGGCGCGGCTACCGCGTCGGAGCCGGTCAGGCTGCCCAACGCCCCATTGGCGAACTGCAGCAACACCGCTGCGCTGTCTTCGTTGGCATACCCGCGCACATCGTTGCGGGTGAAGGCCTGTACCTGCTCCACCTCGCCGCACAGGTAGCGCAGCAGGTCCAGATCATGGATCAGGTTGGTCAGCAGGAAACCGGCACCCGGCTCGCGGCGCCATGGGGTGTCGAAGTAGCTGTCGGGCTTTTGCAATTGCCACAGCGCGGTAACGTTGATCAAGCGGCCCAGCTTGCCGTCGGTAATTACCTGGCGAGCCTGGTTGATCAGCGGGTTGTGCCGACGGTGATGGCCGACCAGTACCGGCACATTGCGCCGACGCGAGGCCTCGACCAGCGCGCGTACTTCATCCAGGTGCACACCCACCGGTTTTTCCACCAGCACGGGGATGCCGGCCTCGATGCAGTCCAGCGCAGTGGCGACGTGCAGGTTGTTCGGGTTGGCGACGATCACGGCCTCGGGACGCGCGCTTTCCAGCATGCGCCGATGGTCGGCAAAACATGGCACGCCGCATTCGGCGGCAAAGGTCTCGGCCTGCGAGCCCGGATCGGCCACGGCACACAGGCGGGCTTGCGGCACAGTGAACAGATGCCGGTAATGCTGCCGGCCCATGATGCCAGCGCCGATCAAGGCGATACGAAGGGGTGCGTTCAACAGCCTGTCCTCTTGTGATTGTTGTATTGAGGATTCCGGAACCAGGTTCCACAATCTGCGTTAAACAATCTAGAACCAGGTTCTGCTTTTAAGAAGTACAAGCACCACAAACTGTGCGGTTATCGACCAGAAATGCGCTCTCAGGCAAACAGCTCGCTGGCCCGGCTGGCTTGCGAGAGTTCCTCCGCTGCCGCCAGCAGCAACGGCGCCAGCTCCGTCAGGCGGCTCTGTGCCAGGCGCGCACTGGGCCCGGCGATGCTCAGCACACCGATCACCTGG
The DNA here is from genome assembly GCF_016620375.1 of Pseudomonas sp. LAM2023. NCBI lineage: Bacteria > Pseudomonadati > Pseudomonadota > Gammaproteobacteria > Pseudomonadales > Pseudomonadaceae > Pseudomonas > Pseudomonas sp. LAM2023. The sequence goes on from NZ_JAENHV010000009.1 coordinate 801,206, forward strand.
TCACTTTGCGGGCGCCGGACGACCGCCGCCAGGGCCGAGGTGCCAATCGCCGAGGTTTCCTCGACCCAGGCGTAACCGCGCTGACGCGCCCGGTGCAGATAGGCCAGCAGCTCATCGGTGGAGCGTGGCGCCTTCGGGCCGAACTGGGCCGGGTCGGCAATCCCCTGCCGCAAGACCATCTGCAGCGCCTGTTCATCATCCAGGCTGGCCAGCCAGGCATGCCCGGACGCCGTGTAGAACAGCGGCGCATCGCGGCCCATGTCCGGGTCGTAGCGCAGCCCCGAGCGGGCGCCCTGGGACTTGGCAATCCAGGTCTGGCGGGCGCCGTCGATCACGCCAAGGCGCACCAGTTCGCCGCTGTCCTGAGCCAGGCGGTCGAGAATCGGCTGGATGATGTCGGCGCCGCTGCTGGCCAGGTAACGAAAGCCCAGAGCCACCAGCTTGGCCGAGAGCTGGTAACGGCTGTTGTCACGGTTCTGCCGCACATAGCCCAGCCTTGCCAGCTCGGTGAGCATGCGGTGGGTAGCACTCTTGGGGATGTCCATACGCTCGGCCAGGGTTTGCAAAGGCAGCCCCTGCGGTTCACCGGCCAGGTGTTCTACAAGACTGAAGGCGCGTTCGATCTGACTACCAGCCATGACTCAGGTCCCTGAAATTTTTGCGGATTCTAGAAGATGATTCCACAGGCACGATAGCTGGCGCAGCCAGGTCAGCAAGAATTGTCCGGTGATCGCCCATAACTTGCCATACCGGGCCTGCTCCCCCTTGCAGCGTGGTGCACCACCGAGAAAAATGTGGAACCTTGTTCCAGAAAAAACAGAGGACACCTGTGATGCCTTCCGCCTCGATTGAAACCGAATGCGATGTACTGGTCATAGGGTCCGGCGCCGCCGGGCTGGCTGCCGCGGTGACGGCTGCCTGGCATGGGCAGAAGGTAATCGTGGTGGAAAAGGAACCGGTGTTCGGCGGAGCCACCGCCTGGTCCGGCGGCTGGGCCTGGGTGCCGCGCAACCCGCTGGCACGCCGCGCCGGGATCGAGGAAAGCATCGAGCAACCGCGCACTTACCTGCGTAACGAGTTGGGGGCGTATTACAACGCAGAGCTGGTAGACGCCTTCCTCGAGGCGTGCCCGCACATGGTGGCGTTCTTTGAACAGCACACGGCGTTGCAGTTTGCCGACGGCAACGGCATACCGGACATGCACGGCGACACGCCAGGTGCGGCCGAGGGTGGGCACCAGGTGATTGCCGCGCCCTATGACGCCCGCGAAGTGGGCACACTACTACCGCGCCTGCGCCAGACCCTGCGCGAAACCTCGTTCATGGGCATGCCGATCATGGCCGGTGCCGACCTTGCCGCGTTCCTCAACCTGACCCGCTCGCCCAAGGCCTTGCTGCACGTATGCAAGCGTCTTGGCCGCCACCTTTACCACCTGGCCCGGTATGGCCGGGCGATGCACCTGGTCAACGGCGTGGCATTGGTGGCGCGCCTGGCCAAGTCGGCGCAGGACCTGAGCGTGCAACTGCAAGCGTCGGCACCGGCCAGGCGCCTGCTGGTCGAGAATGGCCGTGTGTGCGGGGCAGTGATCGCCACGGCGCAGGGCGAACAAGCGGTGCGCGCTAATGCAGTGGTCCTGGCTACCGGCGGCTTCCCCAACGACCTTGCGCGGCGCCAGCAACTGTTCCCGCGCGATGCCAGCGGCCACGACCACCTGGCCTTGCCGCCCAAGGGCTGCTCGGGCGACGGCCTGCGCCTGGGCGAGTCGGCTGGCGGCGTGGTTGCCACCGACCTGAAGTCGCCAGTGGCCTGGGCACCGGTGTCACTGGTGCCGCACCGCGACGGCAGTGTCGGCCACTTCCCGCACATCATCGAGCGCGGCAAGCCAGGCATCATTGGCGTGCTGGCCAACGGCAGGCGTTTCGTCAACGAAGCGCATGGCTATTACGACTACGTGGCGGCCATGATCGCGGCCGTACCGCCGCATGAGGAGGTGTGCTCGTGGCTGGTCTGCGACCACCGTTTCCTGCGCCGCTACGGCCTGGGCCACGCCCGCCCGGCCCCGCTGCCGGTATGGCCGCACCTGCGCAGCGGCTACCTTAGGCGCGGCGCCACGCTCGAAGCCTTGGCCGAGGCTTGCGGCATCGACCCGGTCGGGCTGCGGGCCACGGTCAGCGAATTCAACCACCACGCCCGTAACGGCCAGGACCCTGCCTTCGGCCGTGGCTCCACACCCTTCAACCGCAAGCAGGGCGACCCGCAGCATAAAGGGCCCAACCCCTGCGTGGCAGCGATCGAACACGGGCCGTTCTATGCGGTGAAGGTCCAACCCGGCTGCTTTGGCACCTTTGCCGGGCTGCGCACCGACGCCAGTGCCCGCGTGCTGGACGAGGCCGGGCAGCCCATCGTCGGCCTGTACGCGGCGGGTACCGACATGGCCAGTGTGTTTGGCGGCTGGTACCCGTCGGGTGGCATCAATCTGGGCCCGGCGCTGACCTTTGGCTATGTGGCCGGGCGGCATATTGCCGGGGCGCGGAACTATGAATGCAACTGATCGGCCTTGCCGACCAGGGGCAAATCTGATTACTTCGCTCAGCCAGCCCCGCCCCCATCCCAGGAACGCCACGATGATTCACGGCAAGACGCTGCAAGCATGGTGCAACTCCCATCCCCTGATCGAGGATCTGGTGGCACTGCATGAAACCCGCTGGTTCAACCCGAACATCGCCCCGGCCGCCCAGGCCCTGGCCGATGTCGGCCTGAGCGCCGCCGATGTCAGTGCGGCCAGCGCCCGGCTGGCGCGCTTTGCCCCGTACCTGGCCAGTGTATTTGCCGATACCGCCGCCAGCGGCGGCATCATCGAATCGCCATTGCGCCCGCTGCCCAGGCTGCACGCCAGCCTGCTGCAGGCGGCCGGCCTGCACGCCAGCGGTTCGCTGTGGCTCAAGGCCGACAGCGAACTGCCGATCTCCGGCTCGATCAAGGCCCGCGGCGGTATTCACGAAGTGCTCAAGCATGCCGAAGACCTGGCCCTGGCCGCCGGCCTGATCAGCGTCGACAGCGACTACAGGGCCCTGGCCAGCGACCAGGCGCGAGAATTCTTCAGCCGCTACAAGGTTGCCGTCGGTTCGACCGGTAACCTCGGCCTGTCAATCGGCATCATCAGCGCCAGGCTGGGTTTCCAGGCCACCGTGCACATGTCGGCCGATGCCCGGCAGTGGAAAAAGGACAAACTGCGTAGCCATGGCGTGAATGTGGTCGAGTACGCCAGCGACTACAGCGTGGCGGTGGCGCAAGGGCGCCAGCAGGCGGCGGCGGACCCGACCTGCTATTTCGTCGATGACGAGAACTCGCCGCACCTGTTCCTTGGCTACGCCGTGGCCGCCGAGCGGCTTGCCAGGCAGTTCGACGCGGCCGGTATCCAGGTGGATGCCGAGCACCCGTTGTTCGTCTACCTGCCCTGCGGCGTTGGCGGTGGGCCGGGTGGCGTGGCGTTTGGCCTGAAGCTGATCTGGGGCGACCATGTGCACTGCCTGTTCGCCGAGCCCACCCACTCGCCGTGCATGTTCCTGGGGGTTTACAGCGGTCTGCATGACGCCACCAGCGTGCAGGATTTCGGTATCGACAACGTCACCGCCGCCGATGGCCTGGCGGTAGGCCGCCCTTCCGGCTTCGTTGGCAAGGCCATGCAGCGCCTGCTCGACGGCTATTACACGGTCAGCGACGAAACCCTGTACCGGTTGTTGGTACTGGCTCATGACCTGGAACAGGCACGGCTGGAACCTTCGGCGCTGGCCGGCATGCCGGGGCTGCTGAAGGTGCTCGACTCGCCCGAATACCTGGCACGCATGGGCTTGTCGAGCGAGCGTATGGCCAGGGCTACGCACCTGGTGTGGGGGACCGGCGGCAGCATGGTGCCGGAGGCGGAATTCGCCGCTTATCTGAGCAAAGGCCGCTCAGGCACCTAGCACCCGAGCCCTGGGCCGGCAGCGCCAGGGCTTGCTGGAACGGCTCTGTCAGTCGACCAGAATCTTCGGGTTGGAGTTGCCCCATACGGTGTACAGGTCGGCCAGCAGCGCGCCGTTGATTTCCTCGATCTCGGCCTGGGTGATTTCGCCCCCGGCCTGCTTGCCGAACAACACCACTTCGTTGCCACCCTTCACATCGGGGAAGTCGGTGACATCGACCATCAACGTGTTCATCGACACCTTGCCCACCACCGGCACACGGTGGCCGTTGATCAGCACATGGCCCTTGTTGGTGAACACCCGGCGATAGCCATCGGAGTAGCCGACGGTGATGTTGGCCAGGCGCGAATCACGGGTCAGGGTGAAGGTGCGGTCGTAGCCTACAGTGTTGCCGGCCGGGTAGCTGTGCACCGCAGCCACGTGCGACTTGAACTGCATGACCCGCTGGTACTCGGTGTGCGTCGGCACGGTATCGCCGAACAGCGCGCCACCGGTGCGCACCATGTCCAGGCGCGCTTCCGGCACTTCCAGCGTGGCGAAGGAGTTGGCCGCGTGCAGGGTGAGCTTGCTGCGATCCAGCTTGGCATGCTTGATCAGCCAGTCGGTCTGCTCGTTGAAGGCGGCCAGGCCTTTGCGCACATCGTCCTTGTCTTCCACGGCGAAGTGGGTCATCAGCGCGACCAGCTTGAGGTGCTTTTGGTCGGTGATCTGCAGTGCTTCGCCACGGCCGGACCAAGTGGCCATTTCTACCCCGTTGCGGCTCATGCCGCTGGAATTGAGCGCCAGGTGGATGCGCAAGGTCTTGCCGTGACGCTCGGCCAGGGCATCGAGCTGGCGGGCGAACTCGGCGCTGCCGACCAGTTCTTCCATGTCGTACTGCAGGGCATCTTCCACTTCACCGAGGCTGGCCAGGCGCACCCGCACCAGCTGCCCGGTGAAGCCACTGGCACGGACCACACGGGCTTCCTCGTTGCTGGCCACCGCCACGCAGGGCACGCCCTGGGCAATGATCGAGGGCATCACCAGGCCGATGCCGTGGCCATAGGCGTCGGCCTTGAGCACGGCGCACAGCTTGGACTTGCCACCCAGCTCGGCCTGCAAGGTACGAATGTTGTGCTGCAGCGCGCTGGCACTGATTTCGACCCAAGCGTTGCTGTTCTGCACAGTCAGGGCGGTGGTGCCGTTGTCCATCGATAGCGGCGGTGCGGCGTACAGCGGGGCTTGGCCAGTGATCAGCAGAGCGAGGGAGGCAGCCAGGAGGGTACGGCGAAATGGCATGGTGATTTCTCTATTCTTTTTTTTGGTGATGTATGCGGCCGGAAAGACCCAAGGGAATTGGTGCTCGGCACGCCGTCAGCGAGGGTGCCACAGCCATTGGGGATATGGCCAGCTGTGTCGCGCCCAGCCAACACCGGCTAGGCTCTATACGAAAAAAAATGTCGCAACACCGCATGGAACAGGCCAGTGAAACCATGGCGGCATAGTTTTCCGCGAGCTTGTTGAAGCGTGTCACGATGCGGCGCTTCTCTTCCAGCCAGCCAAAAACCGCCATGGTCTCACTGGCCTGTTCCATGCGGTGTTGCGACATTTTTTTTCGTACAGAACCTAGTACCCGGTCATTTCCAGATAACCACGCCCACCCGCACTCCCGGTCAACCGCACCGGCCCTTCCCAGTACGGGAAGCGGGTGTCCATCCACGCCTGCGGCTCCAGCGCCTCGGCCTGCACATCCACGCCCTGCCCCGGCACCCGCACCCGCCAGCGCGTCGGCACCCGCTTGCCATTTTTCTGCCGCGTCCAGGCCTGCGCCTGCAGCTGGACCTGCGCGCCCGACAGCGCCACCACCTGACCTTGCGGGGCCACCCAGGTGCCGGCGCGATACGCCTCGCCCTGGGCCTGGCGCACCTGGAACAGCATCAGCTTGGCGCCGTTGTCCAGGTGCAGCGAAAACCAGTCCCAGCCGGTCTGCCCGGCGGCCAAGGGCTGGCTGCTCCACTCCCGGTCCAGCCAGGCCCGGCCTGTGACAGCAATACACTGACCACCACGCTGTACGTACCCACGCACGTGGTAGAACGGCTGGCTGTAATAGTACGAAGCCTGCCCCTTGCCGGACTTCTCGCTGTAGCCCTGCTCGCCGTGCAACACCAAGGGCCCATCGCTGTGCAGTTGCAGGTCATAGCGAAAGCCTTCGGTAGTGGCCAGCATCTGCAGGTTGTCGATGCCAGCGCTGCCCTGCAGCGTCCAGTCATTGATCCACGCCCGGAACGGCTGGGCCTGAACGCCGGCCTGGCCGATGCCGCCGCGCGCCAGGGTCTCAGCCGACTGGTGGCCGCCCGGGCCGGTCAACGCCGCGTGACCCAGCCACAGGTTCGGGCTGTTCCAGCTGGCAGTTTCCGGGCCGGGGCGCAGGGCCGAGCGGAACAGTGTCCACTGCACGCCCCAGTCCCGCTGGCGGGCATCCTGCAGGTTGGCGGTGACGTACCACCATTCGATGCGAAAGCCATCATGCGCCCCATGGTCGCGTGGAAAAGCCAGGTGCTGGCCACGGGTCACCTGGCTGAACGCCGCCGCCTGCTGGCCGAGCCCGGCATAGCTCTGCTCCGTCGGCTGCTCGCAGCCACCCAGCAAGCTACTTAGCAGGCCAGACAACAGCAGGCGCAGGCTATGCCTCATCGGTGAACGGCCTCAACAGTTCGCGCGGCTGGCGACGCGCCAGCTGCCACAGGGGCCAGGCGCTGGCCAGCAGGCTGGTCAGCAAGGCCAACAGGGCCAAGTGCAGCAGTTGTGCGGGGAACACGTAAAGCGGCAGGCGCCAGCCGAATGCCTGCACGTTCAGCACCGCGACCAGGCACCAGGCCAACAGGATACCCAGCGGAATCGCCAGCAGCACGGTGAGGCTGCTCAGCAGCAATGTCTGCCCAAGGCTCAACCAGGCCAGCTGCGCACGCCGCACCCCCAACGCCCACAATGGCGCCAACTGGCCCAGGCGGGTCTGGCCCAGGGTCAGCAGGTTGATGAACAGTGCCACACCGGCCACGCCAAGGGTCAGGCTGTTGAGTGCCGCGGTGGCGGCGAAAGTGCGGTTGAACACCTCGGTCGACCAGCGTTTCAGGCGGGCCTGCTCGACCACCCGGCTGTCGTCGAGGGCAAAGCGCTGCTGCAATGCGGCGATGAGCGATGGCGCCTGGTCTGCAGCTATATCGACGCTCACGCCAGTCAGGGAAGCCTGCACCCAGTGCTGGCGTAACCAGCCGGCATCGACCAGGACATGCCCCTTGGGGTTGCCGTAATCGGCATATATCCCCACGACAGTCAGCGCCGACGAGGTGTCTGCCGGCAACCTCAAGCGGTCACCCAGGTGCAGTTCCAGGCGCCCGGCCAACTGTTCACTGAGCATCACGGCCTGCCCGCGGGCCAATTGCTCCCAGGCACGTGGCTGTTGTTCCAGCAATGGCCAGCGTGCTCGATAGGCCGGATGGTCGAGGATGCCCTGAACCTGCACCGGCCAACCTTGCAACTGCGTTTCCACGCGCCAGACAGGCAGTACCGTGCTGACCGCGGGTTGCAGCCCGAGCCACTGGCTGATCTGCAGGCCCTGGGCGGTATCCCGTGGAGTGATGTACAGCGCGGCCGACAGGCGCTGGTCAAGCCAGCCGACAAAGGTCTTGCGAAAACCTTCGGTCATGCTGCCGACACCGACGCTGGCGGCCAGCGCCAGCAACAGGGCCATCAGCGCCAGCGCCAGGGCCGGCAGTTGCTGGCGACTGTCGGCGACGAACCATTGCGCCAGCGGCCGCCGGCAACGGCGCGCCAGCCAGGCCAGCGCCCTGTCGAGCAAGGCGGGCAGCCACAGCGCCGCCGCCAGCAGCAGCGCTGCCAGCATGCCGAACGCGCTGGGCAGGCTGTCACCCAGCATACCGCAGCCCAAGGCCAGCACCAGCAGCAGGCCCGCCAGCAAAGCCTGCCGCCGCAACCACGGCCCTTGCGCCAGGCGCCAGGCCTGGGGTTGTGCCAGCGCCAGCAAGGGTAGCCGGGCGGCCCGCAGTACACTGCTCAGCCCGGCCAGCAACGCCCCCAGCACGCTCACCAGCACACCCGCCAACCACCACCACGCCGGCAGGTTCAGCGTGCCGGCCACCTGGGCGCCATACAGGCCGCGCAGGCTGGCGGCCACGTCGGGCAGCAAGCTTGCGGCCAAGGCGTACCCACTGGCCACCCCAGCGACGCCACCCAGCACGGCGAACAAGCCCAGTTCCAGGACCAAGGCCCACAAGAGGATGTTCAGCTGGACACCACAGGCACGCAGGTTGCGTATCAGCCCGCGCCGCTGTTCCAGCGCCAGGCCAATCGCGGCGTGGGCGATGAACAGGCCGACGACGAACGCCAGCAGGCCGAGTGCCGTGAGGTTCAGGTGGAAACTGTCGGTCAGCCGCTGCAGGCCACCGTCATCCTGCCGCGCTTGCCATTCAAGATCAGCGGCGAATGCTGCCGGCAGCGGCCCTGGCGCAGTGGTCAGCAGCAGGCGCGACAACTGCCCAGGCGCGTGCAGCAATGCCTGGGCATGGCCGATATCGACCACGATCACCCCGGGGGCCAGCGCAGGTTGCAGAACTACAGGAGGCAGCACCTGCCCTTCGCTGTCGCGTGTGGGCTCCCCGGGGGCCACATTCAACTGCCGCAACGTATCTGTGCCAACCCAGGCTTGCCCAGGCGAGCCGATGAACGCCTGCAGGTCGAAGGCCTGCAGCTGCACCCCGGCAACGCTGCTGGCCGGCGGCAGGCTCAATGGCTCGATGCCGATCAACCGCACACTGCGCGGCGGCTCGCCCGGCAAACGCAGGCGGCCTTCCAGCACCGGGGAAACCGCCCAGCCCAGCCTGCGCAGTTGCACGTACAGCGCCTGGTCGAAGCGCTCGCCATTGCGCGCCACCAACTGCGCCTGCAGCGGCCCCGCCAATACCGCACTGGCCCGGGCATAGTCGCTGCGCGCCTGGCTGTTCAGCGCTTGCACGCCGGTCCACAGGGCCGTGGCCAGCCACAGGCCGGTGAAAATGCTGAAGCATTGCACACGATGGCGCCGCCAATGGCTGAGCAGCGCCCACAGCGCCAGTGGTAACAGTCTCATCAGCCCTGCTCGGCCCGTACGCGGCCGGCCTGCAAGTAGCAACGCTGCTGCAAGCGTGCCGCCAGGCGCGGGCTGTGGGTCACCATCAGCACACCACTGCCGGCCTCGGCGACCAGTTGCAACAGCAGGCTCAGCACCTCGTCGCTGCTGGCTTCATCGAGGCTGCCGGTGGGCTCGTCGGCGAGCAGCCAGGCCGGGCGCCCGGCCAGCGCGCGGCCGATGGCAACCCGCTGCTGCTGGCCGCCGGAGAGCTGTTCCGGGTAGCGCTCAAGCAGGCTCGCCAGGCCCAGGCGTTGCACCAGGTAGGCGACCCATTGCGGGTCATGCCGCGCAGCCAGCCGGGCCTGGAAGGCAAGGTTGGCCGCCACGTCCAGGCTGCTGATCAGGTTGTACTGCTGGAACACCAGGCCAACCGCCTGCCGCCGCCAGCGCGCCAGCGCCGCCTCGGAGCGGCCATCGAGCGGGGCGCCGTCGATCAGGATACGGCCACTGTCGGCGCGGTCGAGACCGGCCAGCAGGTGCAGCAAGGTGCTCTTGCCACTGCCCGACTCGCCCATCAGCGCCAGGCTGCTGCCGCGGGCCAGGCGCAATTCGACGCCCTGTAATACCGGCAGCAGGCCTTGTGGGGTGGAGAACGATTTGTGCAATTGTTCGATGACCAGCATCGATAGGCCCTGTTGGGTTCGGGTGTCCTTTTAGGCATAGCAGGTTCAGGGCAATGCGCGTGCATCGTTGCAGGGCGAGGTTGCAGCTTGGTAGCGCCGTGATGAACAAATCTTCATGTTGCCGGCGGCCCGCGTGATTACGGGCGTGGCAGCCGCCAGAGCTTTTGCGCCGGCAGGCTTTTGCCTTGAGAGGGCCTGGTAGCTTGCGTAGCATCACCGCCCCCGCTGCCACAGAGCTCGCGCCCACAGGTCAGCTTGCACGGCGTCCGCCGTCATCCAGCCCCACCACCCGCAGACAGAACCGCCGATGCCGCAACCCATCCCCCTCAAGGACCACGAAAAGGAAAAGCACCTGGTCAACCGCCGGCTTCTGGCCTGCGCCACCCTGGTGTTCTGCCTGTGTGCCGTGCTGGTGGGCCGGCTTTATGTGCTGCAGGTGCTGCAGCATGACCAGCAGAGCGCCGTATCGGAAAACAACCGCGTGCACGTGCTGCCCATCGCTCCCGAGCGCGGGCTGATCTATGACCGCAACGGCGTGGTGCTGGCCGACAACAAGCCCAGCTTCGACCTGACCATGACCCGCGAGCGGGCCGGCGGCGACACGGCCAAGGTGCTCGACACCCTGGCGCAGGTGCTGGGCCTGGGCGAAGACGAGCGCAAGCAGTTCGACAAGGACCTGCGTCGGGGCCGCAAGCCGTTCGAGCCGGTCACCCTGATGGTCGGCCTGAGCGAAGAGCAGATCGCCCTGGTGGCGGTGAACCAGTTCCGTCTGCCGGGCCTGGAAGTGGAGCCGCAGTTCATCCGCGAGTACCCGCTGGCCGAACACTTCGCCCATTCGGTGGGCTACGTGGGGCGGATCAACGAAAAAGAGGCCAAGGCCCTCGACAACACCGAGTACCGCGGCACCCAGTCGATCGGCAAGACCGGTATCGAACACTTCTACGAAAGCCAGCTGCACGGCCACGTGGGTTATGAAGAGGTCGAGACCAACGCCCAGGGCCGCGTGATGCGGGTGCTCAACCACAAGGACCCGACCCCCGGCAAGGACATCGTCCTGACCCTGGACGCGCACCTGCAACTGGCGGCGGAAAAAGCCCTTGGCGACCGCCGTGGCTCGGTGGTGGTGCTCGACCCGGCCAACGGTGATGTGCTGGCCATGGTCAGCAACCCCAGCTTCGACCCCAACCTGTTCGTCAAGGGCATCAGCTTCAAGCAGTACGCCGCGCTGCGCGACTCGATCGACCGGCCGCTGTTCAACCGCGTGCTGCGCGGCCTGTATGCACCGGGCTCGACGGTCAAGCCGGAGGTCGCCATTGCCGGCCTCGACAGCGGCGTGATCACCCCGGGCAGCCGGGTCTTCGACCCGGGCTACTACGAACTGCCCAACTATGACCACAAGTACCGCAACTGGAACCGCAGCGGCGATGGCTGGGTGGACATGTACATCGCGATCATGCGCTCCAACGACACCTACTTCTACGACCTGGCACACAAGCTGGGCATCGACCGCCTGCACGACTACCTGGCCGAGTTCGGCCTGGGCCAGAAGGTGTCGCTGGACATGTTCGAGGAAGCCGCCGGGCTGATGCCGTCGCCCGAGTGGAAGCGGGCCACGCGGCGCCAGGCCTGGTTCCCCGGCGAGACGCTGATCCTCGGCATCGGCCAGGGCTACATGCAGGTCACTCCGCTGCAACTGGCCCAGGCCACCAGCCTGCTGGCGAGCAAGGGCGTGTGGCACCGCCCGCACCTGGCGATGACCGTGGGCGGCGCTACACCGGTCGACCCGCACCCGATGCCCGACATCGTGCTGCATGACAGGCATGCCTGGGACCAGGTCAGCCAGGGCATGCAGATGGTCATGCACGACCCGCGCGGGATCGCCCGTGCCGCAGCGGCTGGCGCGCAGTACCGGATTGCCGGCAAGAGCGGCACCGCGCAGGTGGTGGCAATCAGGCAGGGCGAGCGCTACAACCGCGACAAGACCCAGGAACGGCACCGCGACAACGCCCTGTTCGTCGGTTTTGCGCCTGCTGACCACCCAAGCGTGGTGGTGGCGGTGATGATCGAGAACGGGGAAGCCGGTGGGCGGGTGGCGGGCCCGGTAGTACGGGAAGTGATGGATGCCTATCTGCTGGACGAACAGGGGCATCTGAAGCCTGAATATGCTGGTGGCGCAAGCGCACATACTGCGCCACACAGCTAGGCGTGAAAACGGCGTGACAACTCGGCAGGGGAACGTCTCAGGCGGCTGCGCGAGGCATCAGCTCGTACGGGTGCTTCCAGCCCGGTAACGCCTGGATCCGGGCCTTCCAGGCCTCTATATGGGTGAATTCCGCCAACCGGATGCCGGTGTCCTCCGGCATGTACACGTACCCCGCCAGCGACAGGTCGGCGATGGTCAGGCGCCCAGCCACCATGAACGGAGTCTTTGCCAGGTGTGCGTCGACGATGCGGTAGGCCGCCTGGGCACGTTCACGCAGGAACCGGGTCACGTCCGTTTCGCCGGTGTTCTTCAGGCAAAACAGGAAGCGCAGCGCTGCGTAGTAACTGGTGAACTTGTGGTTGTCGAACAGCATCCAGCGCCAGATTTCGCGTTTTTCGTCTTCGTCGCGCGGGCCGAACTGTCCGGTCTGCGCAGCGAGGTACTCGAGGATCAGCGCAGACTGGGTGAGGGTCTTGCCGGCGTGTTCCAGGACCGGCACCTCGCCCTGTTCGTTCACTTCCTCGCGCCAGGCCTGCTCGCGGGTCTGGCCATGGAAGAAGTCGACGAACACCGGTTGCCAGGCCTGGCCGGTGAGTTCGAGCATCAGGGCAGCCTTGTAGGCGTTACCGGATTCGGCGAAGCAATGCAGTTTGTAGTCGGGCATGAGAGGACCTTCAGATTCCGTTGAATGATCGCGCAGGCCCGTGGTGGGCAAGCCCGAGCAAATCACGCCGGGCGTGCCACAGTCAATGCACGCGTGCAGCCGCTGAACGCCCCTGCCGTGGAACACCCATGGAACTCCGGCCATGTTCACGCGCTCTTAAACACTGAGTGGTTTATTTCCCTGTGCTGCACGTTACTGGAGAACATGCCATGCGCCACCTACTCCTCGCCCCTGCCTTGCTGCTCCTGCTGCCTGCCGGCGCTGCCCTGGCTGACGTCGATGCGGGCGACGTCGCCACCTCGGCCGGTGTTTCCGCTTCGCTGTATTCGACCTTCAAGGACGACAAACGGATCATCCCGGCGCGTGACGAGCTTTCCGCTTATGTCGCCAGCGGCGGTGCAATCCGTGGCGCCTACGTGGAGGCGGCGCTGGAACAGGCGCGCAAGGACCACCCTGGCCTGCAGGCCAGTGACGAAGAACTGGCCCGGGCCATCCTGTCGCAGGACGATAGCGTAGCCAATCATTGACCAGGCCAGCCTGCAGCTGACCCGCTCCCACAAGGCCGCTGCGGCCCCTGTGGGAGCGGGTGCCCCCTCGAAAGGGCCGGCGCAGGCAAATTTCACCCCCAGCCATCCATGCGCATGGTCGCCCGCACCAGGCGCTGCTCCTCCTGCTCGATTTCGCGCAAGCTGTCGCGTATCCCGTTGATGTGTTCGCGAGCCGCGCGCTGCGCCTGCTCGGGCAATTGCTCCATCACGGCGTGGTACAACCGTGCATGCTGGCGGTCGATCTGGCGCTTTTGCGCGGGGCGGCAATACAGGTTGTTGACCGACGCGAAGACGGTGCTCAAGGTCAGGTCACTGAGCGATTGCAAGGTGTGCACCAGCACCGGGTTGTGCGAGGCCTCGCTGATGGCACGGTGGAAGGCATGGTCGCGGCGGGCATGTTCACGGGCATCGAGTGGCTCCTGGGCGGCATGGGCGGCCAACATCTCTTCATAGCGCCGGCGGATCAGCAAACGGTCGATATCGGTGGCACGCAAGGCAGCCAGGCGCGCCGATTCAGCCTCCAGCAGTGCGCGCACCTCCAACAGATCGAACAGCGTGCGCGGCTGCGAGCTGAACAGGTGCATCAACGGCGTGCCGCCTGCCTGGCCGGTCAGGTCGGCGACGAACGAACCGCGCCCCTGCTCGGTGTCGATGATGCCGCGCCCGCGCAGGATGCGCAGGCCCTCCCGCAAAGCCGAGCGCGAGCAGCCCAGTTTTTCCACCAGGCGCCGCTCCGACGGCAGCGCCTGGCCGACCTTGAGCACGCCCTCGACGATCAACCGTTCGACCCGTTCGGCCACCTGGTCGGCGACCTTGGCCTTGCCTTCAGTACCCACTGCGCACCCTCCTGCTGGTAGGACCACTTCGCCTACCCGGCTCAATCTAGCCGAGCAAACCCGTAAATTACCAGCACCGGCTACATAAACTGGTAGGACCAGTTCGCCAACCACTCGACCGCGGCCGCCATGACGCTCAGGCTGGACAGGGTGAGCGATGTGCCAATAACGACAAAAACCGTTGCCGAGTGAACCCATGAACATCCTGTACGACGAACGCGTCGATGGCGCACTGCCCGCCGTGGACCAGGCCGCCCTGCTGCAGGCGCTGCGTGAAGCCCTGCCGGACCTCGAAGTGCTGCACCGCGAGGAAGACCTCAAACCCTACGAATGCGATGGCCTTTCGGCCTACCGCACGGTGCCGCTGCTGGTGGTGCTGCCCGAGCGCCTGGAGCAGGTGCAGACCTTGCTCAGGCTCTGCCACCAGCGCGGTGTGCCGGTGGTTGCGCGCGGCGCCGGTACCGGCCTGTCGGGCGGCGCCTTGCCGCTGGCCAAGGGCGTCCTGCTGGTGATGGCGCGCTTCAATCGCATCCTCGAAGTCAACCCGCAGGGCCGCTTCGCCCGGGTGCAGCCCGGCGTGCGCAACCTGGCCATCTCCCAGGCTGCCGCCCCGCACGGCCTGTACTATGCGCCAGACCCGTCGTCGCAAATCGCCTGTTCCATCGGTGGCAACGTGGCCGAAAACGCCGGCGGCGTGCACTGCCTGAAGTACGGCCTGACCGTGCACAACCTGCTCAAGGTCGAGATCCTGACCGTCGAAGGCGAGCGCCTGACCCTGGGCGGCGATGCCCTGGACAGCCCCGGCTTCGATCTGCTGGCGCTATTCACCGGCTCCGAAGGCATGCTCGGCATCGTCACCGAAGTCACCGTCAAGCTGTTGCCAAAGCCACAGGTGGCACGGGTGCTGCTGGCCAGTTTCGACAGTGTCGAGGACGCTGGCCGGGCGGTGGCCGAGATCATCGCCGCCGGGATCATCCCCGGCGGCCTGGAAATGATGGACAACCTGGCGATCCGCGCCGCCGAGGACTTCATCCACGCCGGCTACCCGGTGGACGCGGCGGCCATCCTGCTGTGCGAGCTGGACGGCGTCGAAGCCGATGTGCACGACGATTGCGAAAGGGTCGCCGGCGTACTGGCCCGGGCCGGGGCGCGCGAGGTGCGGCTGGCCAGCGACGAGGCCGAACGCGTGCGCTTCTGGGCCGGGCGCAAGAACGCCTTCCCGGCAGTGGGGCGCATCTCCCCCGACTATTACTGCATGGACGGCACCATCCCGCGCCGCGAGCTGCCACGGGTGCTCAAGGGCATCAGTGACCTGTCCCGTGAGTATGGCCTGCGCGTGGCCAATGTCTTTCATGCCGGCGACGGCAACATGCATCCGCTGATTCTGTTCGATGCCAACCTGCCTGGCGAACTGGAGCGCGCCGAGGCCATTGGCGGCAAGATCCTCGAGCTGTGCGTGGCCGTCGGCGGCAGCATCACCGGCGAGCATGGCGTCGGGCGCGAGAAGATCAACCAGATGTGCGCACAGTTCAACGCTGAGGAAATCACCCTGTTCCATGCGGTCAAGGCCGCCTTCGACCCGCAGGGCCTGCTCAACCCGGGCAAGAACATCCCCACCCTGCACCGTTGCGCCGAATTTGGCGCGATGCACGTGCACCACGGGCAGTTGCCCTTCCCCGAGCTGGAGCGCTTCTGATGAGCATCGACCGCGATATGAGCCAGGCCTTGCTGGAGCAGGTCAGCCAGGCATTGAACCAGGGCACGGCGCTGCGTATCCAGGGCGGCAACAGCAAGGCCATGCTCGGCAACCCGGTTGCCGGCGAGGTGCTGGACACCCGCAGCCACCGCGGCATCGTCAGCTACGACCCGACCGAGCTGGTGCTCACCGCCCGGGCCGGCACGCCGCTGCGCGAAATCGAGGCGGTGCTGCACGAAGCCGGGCAGATGCTGCCCTGCGAACCACCACACCTGAGCGCCGAGGCCACCCTCGGTGGCATGGTCGCGGCCGGGCTGTCGGGGCCACGGCGGCCGTGGGCCGGGTCGGTGCGCGATTACCTGCTGGGCACACGGGTGATCACCGGCCACGGCAAGTTGCTGCGCTTTGGCGGCGAAGTGATGAAGAACGTTGCCGGTTACGACGTGTCACGGCTGATGGCGGGCAGCTTCGGTTGCCTGGGGCTGCTGACCGAGGTGTCGCTGAAAGTGCTGCCGCGTCCGCGTCAGTGCCTGAGCCTGCGCTTGCCAATGAGCCGCCACGAGGCCCTGCTGGAACTCGCCGAATGGGGCCAGCAGCCACTGCCGATCAGCGCTGCCTGCCATGACGGCGAGGCGCTGTACCTGCGCCTGGAGGGAGGTGAAGGCTCCGTGCAGTCAGCGCAGCAGCGCTTGGGCGGCGAACCGCTCGACAGCCGCTTCTGGAGCGACCTGCGCGAACAGCGCCTGGCGTTCTTTGCCGACCCTGCACCGCTATGGCGCCTGTCCGTGCCGCTGGCCACCGGCGAGCTGGAGCTGCCCGGCCGACAACTGCTCGACTGGGGTGGCGCCCAACGCTGGCTGAAGTCCACCGCAGCAGCAGAGGACATCCGCGAGCAGGTTGCCAAGGTTGGTGGCCATGCCACCTGTTACGCCTCCGGCGCGGCCAGCAGCCCACCGCTAACCGCTGCGCTGATGCGCTACCACCGTGCCCTCAAGCAACAACTCGACCCCCAGGGCATATTCAACCCTGGCCGCCTGTACCCGGACCTGTGAGCCCAGACCATGCAAACCAACCTCAGCGAAAGCGCCCGTCGCCTGGCCCGCGCCGACGAAGCCGAAAGCATCCTGCGCTCCTGCGTGCATTGTGGTTTCTGCACCGCCACCTGCCCCACCTACCAGTTGCTGGGCGATGAACTGGACGGCCCACGCGGGCGCATCTACCTGATCAAGCAGGTGCTCGAAGGCGAACCGGTGAGCGTCAGTACCCAGACGCACCTGGACCGCTGCCTGAGCTGCCGCAACTGCGAAACCACCTGCCCGTCCGGGGTGAAGTACCACGACTTGCTGGACATCGGCCGCGCCGTGGTCGACCAGCAGGTACCGCGCCCACTCGGCCAACGCCTGCTGCGCCAGGGCCTGCGTGCGGTGGTGCCGCGCCCGGTGCTGTTCAAGGCCCTGACCCGCAGCGGCCAGGCGCTGCGCCCGCTGCTGCCGGCCGCGCTCAGGCACAAGCTGCCGGCACGGGTCGCCGCCCCCGGTGTGCGTCCGCCAGCTCGCCATGCGCGCCGCGTGCTGCTGCTGGAAGGCTGCGTGCAACCGGCCCTGTCGCCCAACACCAATGCCGCCGCCGCACGCCTGCTGGACCGCCTGGGGATCAGCGTGGAGCCGATCCGCCAAGCCGGTTGCTGCGGTGCGGTGGACTACCATCTCAATGCCCAGGAACAAGGCCTGCAGCGGGCACGGCGCAATATCGACGCCTGGTGGCCAGCCATCGAGGCCGGTGCCGAGGCCATCGTGCAGACCGCCAGCGGCTGTGGCGCGTTCGTGCGTGATTATGGCCACCTGCTGGAGAAGGACCCGCTTTACGCCGCCAAGGCCGCACGCGTCAGCGCGCTGTCACGCGACTTGGTGGAGGTGCTGCGCGACGAGCCGGTCGAGCAGTTGGGCCTGTGCACCGACCAGCGCCTGGCCTTCCATTGCCCGTGCACCCTGCAACACGCACTGAAGCTGGGCGGCGCCGTGGAAGCCTTGCTCACACGCCTGGGCTTCACCCTGACCGCGGTCGCCGACAGCCACTTGTGCTGCGGCTCGGCCGGCACCTACTCGCTGACCCAGCCTGAGCTGTCGCGGCAATTGCGCGACAACCGCCTCAACGCCCTGGAAAGCGGCAAACCGCAAGTCATTGCCACCGCCAACATCGGCTGCCAGGCCCACCTCGATGGGGCCGGGCGCACGCCGGTGCGGCACTGGATCGAAATTGTCGAAGCAGCCTTGAACCCGGAGAACCACCATGCATAGCAAGTCCGTGATCGGCCAGGCCGAAGTCGCCCGTGTGCTCAACGCCGCCCGCCAGCAAGCCCTGGCGCAACAGTGGAGCGTGACCATCGCCGTGGTCGATGACGGCGGCCACCCGCTGGCCCTGGAACGCCTGGACGGTTGCGCCCCGGCCAGCGCCTACATTGCCATGGAAAAAGCGCGCAGCGCTGCGCTTGGGCGCAGAGAGACACGCGACTACGAGGAAATGGTCAATGCAGGCCGTACGGCATTCGTCACCGCGCCGCTGCTGACCAGCCTCGAAGGGGGCGTGCCGCTGCAGGTGGAAGGCCAGGTGGTAGGCGCCATTGGCGTATCCGGGGTCAAGCCCGGGCAGGATGCCCAGGTGGCCATGGCCGGGGCCGCCGCCCTCTGAATCCTGTGCAGCCACTTTCCAAAGACAGACTATCGAGCGAACAGACCATGCCAAACCCTCCACTGCACATCGCCCCCACCCTGCAGCGTTTCATCGAAGACGAAGTACTGCCTGGCACCGGCATCGAGGCCCGCGCCTTTTGGCAAGGCTTCAGCACCCTGGTTCACGACCTCGCCCCGCAAAACCGCGCCCTGCTTGCCGAACGCCAACGCCTGCAGGCCGAACTGGACAACTGGCACCGCCAACACCCCGGCCCGATCAGTGACATGGCCGCCTACCAGCAGTTCCTGCGAGGCATCGGCTACCTGGTGGACGCGCCCGCCAACGTGCGCGTCAGTACCCGCAACGTCGACCGCGAGATTGCCGTGCAGGCCGGCCCGCAGCTGGTGGTACCGCTGAGCAACGCCCGCTATGCCCTGAATGCTGCCAACGCCCGTTGGGGCTCGCTGTACGATGCGCTGTATGGCACCGATGCCATCGCCGCAACCGGGGGTGCCGAACGGGGCCAGGGCTACAACCCGGTGCGTGGCGCCAAGGTGATTGCCTTTGGCCGCCAGTTCCTCGATGCCAGTGCGCCGCTGCAAGGGGCATCACATGACGATGCCAGGGCCTACACGGTCGACCATGGCCGGTTGCAGGTGACCCTGGCTGATGGCCGTCAGGTCGGCCTTGAGCATCCTGGGCAACTGCGCGGCTACCAAGGCGAGCCGCATACGCCGACAGCGATCCTGTTGCAGCACCACCAACTGCACTTCGAAATCCAGATCGACCCTAACCACGCGATCGGCCAGCAGGACCTGGCCGGGGTCAAGGACATTCTCCTGGAGGCGGCGCTCACCACCATTATCGATTGCGAAGACTCGGTAGCGGCGGTGGATGCCGACGACAAGGTCAACGTGTACCGCAACTGGCTCGGCCTGATGAAGGGCGACCTCAGCGAGCAGGTCAGCAAAGGCGGCAAGACCTCTGTCCGCAGCCTGGCGAAAGACCGCAACTACCACGGCGCGGACGGCCAACCGTTGACCCTGCCGGGCCGCTCGCTGCTGTTCATCCGCAACGTGGGCCACCTGATGACCAACCCGGCCATTCTCGACCGTGACGGCCAGGAAATTCCGGAAGGCATCCTCGATGCCGTGGTCACCAGCCTGATCGGCCTGCACGACCTCAAGCGCCGTGGCAACTCCCGCGAGGGCAGCCTGTACATCGTCAAGCCGAAGATGCACGGGCCGGCCGAAGTAGCTTTTGCCGACCAACTCTTCAGCCGCGTCGAAGCGCTGCTGGGCCTGCCTGCGCACACGTTGAAGATGGGCATCATGGACGAGGAGCGGCGTACCAGCGTCAACCTCAAGGCCTGCATCGCCAACGCCGCGTCACGGGTGGTGTTCATCAACACCGGCTTCCTCGACCGCACCGGGGACGAGATGCACACGGCCATGGAAGCCGGGGCCATGCTGCGCAAGGGCGACATGAAGGGCAGCGCCTGGATCCAGGCCTACGAGCGCAGCAACGTGCTGGTCGGGCTGGCCTGCGGCCTGCGTGGCAAGGCACAGATCGGCAAGGGCATGTGGGCCATGCCCGACCTGATGGCGGCCATGCTCGAACAGAAAGTCGCCCAGCCCAGGGCTGGCGCCAACACCGCCTGGGTGCCCTCGCCCACCGCCGCGACGCTGCATGCACTGCACTATCACCAGGTGGATGTGGCAGCCGTGCAGCAAGCGCTGGAACAGGTTGACCTGGATGCCCAGCGCGCAGAGTTGCTGCATGACCTGCTCAGTGTCCCGGTCAGCCCCGACCGCCCCTGGACTGCTGCCGAAATCCAGGCCGAGCTCGACAACAACTGCCAGGGCATCCTCGGCTATGTGGTGCGCTGGGTCGAACAAGGCGTCGGCTGCTCGAAGGTGCCGGATATCCACGATGTGGGCCTGATGGAAGACCGCGCCACCCTGCGGATTTCGGCGCAGCACATTGCCAACTGGCTGCACCATGGGGTGGTCGATGCCGAGCAGGTCGAGGCGACCTTGCAGCGCATGGCCGCCGTGGTCGACCAGCAGAATGCCGCAGACCCTGCGTACCGGCCAATGGCGGTCGATTTCGCCGCTTCACACGCGTTCCGAGCCGCACGGGCGTTGGTGTTCGAAGGGCGGAAGCAGCCGAGCGGCTACACCGAACCCTTGCTGCACAGCTGGCGGCTGCGCTTCAAACAGGAGGTCCAGCGCTAGAGGCGCCAGGCACCCATGAGGGAAGCGGCCTGGTGTTACGACAGGCCGCTTCCTCGCTGCTACTCGCCAGTCGGGGGTGGCATCTGTCACGCGCAGTATTTTCCTACGCGGTGCTCGGAAGTGTCTTACTTGTTGCCCCTGGCCGATGAAAACATGATCGGCACTGGATGACGCAAGATCGCGATCCAGAGGAGGCTCCGCATGCACCTGTACGCTCGCTCCACCGCCGAATTGCGCAGCACCCTGCGCGAACTGCTGGCCCACGACATGGACAACCCGGATGAAGACCCCCACCTGTCGGGGGTGATGTTCTTCTGCGCCACGGATGAACGCTCCAGGCAACTGATCGAGCGTATCGAGTTGCTGGCCAGCGAAGTGTTCTTCGACGCGAACGGGCGGGCCATTGCCCAGCATATGAAGGCGGCAGCCGTGGAAGGCGTGCGTATCAAGCGCAACCGCACGGCGCCTGCGGATGAAACGGTGATACGCATAGCGTTGGCGGACAAAGGCTACATCACGGTGAGTACAGCCCGTTTTTGCTGACCAGCAGCCTGTCAGCGGCTTGGTCAACCCATCGCTGGCTTGCCGGAGATGGACCGCAGGGCGGCCCCATGCCCTTCCCTCGTCTATCCGCTATCCTGAGCGCTTCCCCCGCTCCGGACCCGCCCATGGAACTGCACATCCGCCTGCAAGGCCGCAAAGGCCTGGCCGACCAGCTCTACCAGCAATTGCGTGCCGGCATCGATAGCGGCCACCTGGCTGCCGGCACCCAACTGCCGCCAAGCCGCCTGCTGGCCGAGCAACTCGGCGTGTCACGCAAGACCGTGGCCGAAGCCTATTCCCGGCTGACTTATGACAACCTGCTGAGTGGCGTGGTCGGCCGTGGCACCTTCGTCACCCCGCGCCAGCCGCTGCGCAGCAGTGACTCATCGGCCATTCCCCTGGCCAGTGCCGCTGCGCTCGAACGCTGGCAGCAGCGCGCCACCGTGCTCAGCCGACGGCAGCTGGAATCACCCTCACGCTATGACTTCATCGGCGGGGCTTCGAGCAAGGCGCAGTTCCCGTTCGACCAATGGCGCAGTTGCCTGAACTACGCCTTGCGCCGCAGCCAGCGCCACCCCGAGCGGCACTTCCCGGCCCAGGGCCTGCCCGAGCTGCGCGAGGCCATCGCCCATCACATCGCCTACGCCCGAGGCGTGCACTGCAGTGCAGCCGACCTGCTGGTATGCAACGGCGCACAGCAGGCATTGGACCTGATCGCCCGGGTGCTGGTCGAGCCGGGTTGCCAGGTGGCCATGGAGGACCCTGGCTACCCACCCGCACGGCAGCTGTTCCTGGCGCTGGGCGCGCGCCTGCAGTCGGTGCCGGTGGATGACGAAGGCCTGTGCGTGGAACAGATCGCCGACGGCACTCGGCTGATCTATGTGACGCCTTCGCACCAGTTCCCGCTGGGCATGCCGATGAGCGAGCCACGCCGGCACGCCCTGCTGGCGAGGGCCGCCGAGCTGGGGGCGTTGATCGTCGAAGACGATTATGACTGCGAGTTCCGCTACCACGGGCCGGCTGCAGACGCGCTGCAGCGCCTCGACCGCCATGGCCTGGTGGCCTACGTGGGGACGTTTTCCAAGACCCTGCTGCCAGAACTGCGGCTGGGCTATGCCGTGCTTCCGCCGGCCGTGCTGCAAGCCGCCTGCGTGGCCAAGCACCTCAGTGACTGGCACAGCCCGACCCTGCTGCAGTGGGCGCTGGCGCGTTTCTTGGCCGAAGGCCACCTGAACAAGCACATCCGCCGTTGCCACGATATCTACAGTGCCCGTCGCGAACGCATCCTGGCGCGCCTGGGCGGCGACCTGGGGCCATGGTTCAGCGCCATCCCTGCCAGCGCCGGCTTCCACCTCAGCGCCCTGGCCAGCCCAGGTGTGGATGTCGAGTTGCTGACCACCCTCGCACGCAAGGTGGAGGTCGGCCTGTACTCGCTGGCACCGTTCTTCAGTGAGGCAGCGGTACGCCCCGGGCTACTGCTGGGCTTCGGCGCCATCGAACTGCTGGATATCGACCCGGCGCTGGACCGGGTGCGCGACACCCTGCAGCGCCTCAGTTGACTGGTGCAGCCTTGCCTGGAGCCAGCGGGCGGGCGATGGCCGCAGCATAGCCGCGTGGGCTGAAGCAGGCGGTCACCAGCAACATTGTCAGCACGGTCACGCTCAGCAACGTCCACGATGCCTGGAAGCCACCGCTCACATCCCGCAACCAGCCGGTGATGTACGGCACGATGCCGGTGATGATGAAACCGATCCCCTGCACGAAAGTCGCCAGGCTGCCCGCCTCGGCCGGGGTCTTCAGATGTTCGAGGGTCAACGTCAGGCTCTGGCTGAAACAGGCGCCCAGGCCAAAGCCGATCAACGCCACCCATAGCCCCGGGGCCAGTGTGGGCGCCAGCAGCAGGCCGAGGAAACCCACCAACTGAATCGCCAGCGCCAGCCACAGACCGGGGCGGCGGTCTGCCCAGCGCCGCAACAGCAGCGGCAGGCCCAGCGCCCCGGCCACCTGGGACAGGGTCATCAGGCCAACCAGGTCTGCACCGCCCTGGGCGCTACCGCCGTGCTCGATGTGATAGGCCGGCAACCAGGCGACCATACTGGTATAGCCGCCGTTGATCAGGCCGAAGTACAACGCCAGCAACCAGGCCCGGCGCGTCCCGAACCAGTGTCCACTCGCGGCACCGGCCTGCGTCGGTGCAAGCTGGCGAGGCCGCAGCATGGCCCAGGCCAGCAGCGCCAGAAACGCAGGGGCCGCCCACAGGCCCAGGCCGACCTGCCAGTGGCCGAAATAGCTGCTGACATGCGGCCCGAGTACTGCGGCCAGGCCGCCACCGCTCATCAGCGCCGCCGAATACAGGCCCATCGCCGCCGCCAGGCGGCCGGGGAACCAGCGGTTGACCAACCCTGGCATCATGCCCTGCACCAGCGCCACCCCCAGGCCGGCCAGCAACGCACTGGCGATCAATGCCCAGGCACTGTCCAGTTGCAGGCGCCACAGGCAGGCCAGGGCGATCGCCGCCAGGCCGGCGAGCATGCCGCCATGCTCGCTGATCCCGCGCCGCAACCACGGTTGCAGCAGCGGCACCAGGCCCATGCACAGCACCGGCACTGCCGTCAGCAAGGCGGCCTGCTGATAGCCCAGGCCAGTGCTGGCGCGCATGGCTTCGAGCAACGGGCCGATACTGGTCAGGATTGGCCTCAGGTTGACTGCCAGCAAGATCACCAGCAACAGGTTCAACGCCGTCCTCATTGCGCGTTGGCCTGCTGCCATTCCAGGTACAGGCCGGCTTCGCCGCTGGGCTTCAGCGCACGCAGTGGCAGGCTCTGCTGCTGCGGCGGGCGGGCCATCTGCGCGTACACCGCCGCGGTGGACAAGCCGTAGGGTTCGCCCTCGCTGTTGTCATAGGCAAACCACGCCCGCTCGATACCACACAGGTGCATGGCGGCCAGGCACATCGGGCACGGATGGCCGCTGGCGTAGATTTCGGCACCCGCCAGGCGCGCCTGGCCCAGCGCATGGCTGGCTTTGCGGATGGCCTGCATCTCGGCGTGGGCGGTAGGGTCCTGGGCGCTGTGGATCTCGTTGACCGCGCGCGCCAGCACCTGCCCCTGGTACACCAGCACGGCGCCGAAGGGCCGGCCACCGGCGCGGATGTTGGCGCGGGCCAGGTCGAGGGCTTCGCGCATGAAATGTTCTGCGGACATGAATGGCTTCTCCAGTAGCAATACCCGGTCATTATCCCGGCCCGGACGCCCGGGCAGAAATGAAGAGATTGGATGCCGGTCAGTGGCCAGCCGAATAGCCGATTGGCCTCCCGCTTATCTGCAAGATTGGCTATCGGGGCGGCACAGGGCCGACGCTACAGTAGCGCCATCCCTCACACCCCCTTGGAGATAGCCATGCACAACCGTATCGAATGGGCCAAGCACGCCCCTGAGGCCTATCAGGCGATGGTCGGCCTGGAACAGGCCCTGGCCAGGAGTGGCCTGGAGAATTCGCTGCTGGAACTGGTGCGCCTGCGGGCTTCGCAAATCAACGGCTGCGCCTACTGCGTCAACCTGCACGCCAACGATGCGCGCAAGGCCGGTGAGACCGAAGCCCGCCTGCAGACCTTGTGCGTCTGGCAGGAAACCGCCTACTTCACCCCACGCGAACGCGCTGCGCTGGCCTGGGTCGAAAGCCTGACCCGGCTGTCCGAGCACGGTGCGCCGCAGGCACATTATGAAGCCTTGCAGGAGCACTTCGAGCCGGCCGAGGTGGCCAACCTGACCTTGGCGATTGCCACCATCAATGCCTGGAACCGCTTTGGCGTCGGCTTTGCCATGGTGCCGGCCTGATCATTTGAGCCGCTCCCACAGGGAATTCATGGCATTCGAAAGTTGCGCGGTACCTGTGGGAGCCAGCTTGCCGGCGATTGGCCGATGCAGGTAAATGCTATCGCCCGGCCAACCGCGCCCGGTAGCTGCCCGGGCTCTGCCCGGTCCACTTCTTGAACGCCCGGTGAAACGCACTGGGTTCCTGGAAACCCGCCTGCTCGGCGATCTCGGCAATGCTCAACACCCCTTCGCGCAGGCGCTCGAAGGCCATTGCCCGGCGCACCTCGTCCTTGATCTGCTGGTAGGAGCGGCCTTCCCGCTCCAGCTGGCGGCGAAACGTGCTGGCACTGACCCCCTGCTGCTGCGCCAGTGCCGCCAGCGTCGGCCATTGCCCATAGCGCCGCGCCCGCAGGTGCCGGTATACCTCGGCCACCAGCCCGTTCTGGTTGCGGAAGCGAATCACCAGCCCCTGTGGCGCGCTGCGCAGGAAGGTTTTCAGGGCGGCCAGGTCCTGCACCACCGGCAGGCGCAGGTAGGCGCTGTCGAACTCCACTTCGGTACGCCCGCTACCCAGGCGCAGGTCTGGCCCCCACAACAACAGGTCGTCCTCTTGCGCCGGGCGCGACACCGCCAGCTCGGTGCGGTCGATGGCGATCCGCCGCCCGGCCAGCCAGCACAGCATGCCGATCATCAGTACCAGGTAGGTTTCCTCGGCATACACCCGGGTCAGCGGGTCGGCAATGGTCGAGTGCACGCTGATCACGGCCCGCCCGCCACGCACCGTCAGGCTGCCGCGCAAGTCACGCAGGAACAGGCCGAAACCGGCCATGCACTGGCGCAAGGCTTTTTCCAGGTTGGGTTCGAGGATCAGGCCCCGGCAGATCAGCGCGAAGCTGCCCTGCGGCATGCCATGGCTGTCGAGGCGGAAGAACTCGTCATCCAGGCGCTGGATCAGCGCCAGCCACAGCTGGGCGAACGCCTTGGCCGGCACGCGGGCCTGGGGCTGCGCGAGCAGTTGCGGGTCGATGCCCACCGCGCGCAGTTGCGCATCGCGTTCTTCGGGGCAGTCGCGCAGGGCGTGGAGCATGGCATTGAGGAAGTACACGGCGACCGAATCGCTATCGCGCATGGCGGTTTTCGCTGTCTATGCTGAGTGGCAAAAAGTGCCAGGTTGTTTGAACAGTTCCGGCATAGGCTGCAACAGAGCCTTTGCCTAGACTCGGTCCCACTCCGGGATCGCCGGCCATTCTCGCAGAGCCTGGCCCGGTCCCGCCATGCCTTCGCAATCGGAGCCCCTATGAGCAGCGCAGAAATCTACGTCGTCAGTGCCGTCCGTTCAGCCATCGGTGGCTTTGGCGGTTCCCTCAAGGACCTGCCGCTGGCTGACCTGGCCAGCGCCATCACCCGTGCCGCCATCGAGCGCTCGGGGGTTGCCGCCGAGCAAATCGGCCACCTGGTGATGGGCACGGTGATCCCCACCGAGCCACGCGATGCCTACCTGGCCCGGGTCGCGGCGATGAACGCCGGCCTCCCCAAGGAAACCCCCGCCTTCAACGTCAACCGCCTGTGCGGCTCCGGCTTGCAGGCGATCGTCTCGGCGGCCCAGTGCCTGCTGCTCGGCGACACCGAGGTGGCCGTGGCGGCCGGCGCCGAATCCATGAGCCGTGGCCCGTACCTGCTGCCACAGGCACGCTGGGGTGCGCGCATGGGTGACCTGCAAGGTATCGACTACACCGTCGGCGTGCTGCAGGACCCGTTCGAGCACTTCCACATGGGTATCACTGCCGAGAACGTCTCGGCCAAACACGGCATTACCCGCGAGATGCAGGACGAACTGGCCCTGACCAGCCAGCGCCGCGCCGCCCGCGCCATCGCCGAAGGCCGTTTCGCCAGCCAGATCGTTCCGCTGGAATTGAAAACCCGCAAGGGCAGCGTGCAGTTCAGTGTCGATGAACATGTGCGTGGCGAAGTGACCGCCGAGCAGCTGGCCGGGATGAAGCCGGTGTTCAAGAAAGACGGGACCGTCACCGCCGGCAACGCCAGCGGCATCAACGATGGCGCTGGCGGCCTGGTGCTGGCCACGGGTGACGCGGTGCGCCGCCTGGGCCTGAAGCCGCTGGCACGCCTGGTGGGCTACGCCCATGCCGGCGTCGAGCCGGAGCTGATGGGCCTGGGCCCGATCCCGGCCACCCGCAAGGTACTGGAAAAGACCGGCCTGAAGGTGCAGGACCTGGACGTGATCGAGTCCAACGAAGCGTTTGCCGCCCAGGCCTGCGCCGTGGCCCGCGAACTGGGCTTCGACCCGGAAAAGGTCAACCCCAACGGCTCGGGCATCTCGCTTGGCCACCCGGTGGGCGCCACCGGCGCGATCATCGCCACCAAGGCCATCCATGAACTGCAGCGCATCCAGGGCCGCTACGCCCTGGCCACCATGTGCATCGGCGGTGGCCAAGGCATCGCCGTGGTCTTCGAGCGCGTCTGAGGGAAGCTGACATGAACATTGAACAAATCGCCGTGATTGGCGCCGGCACCATGGGCAACGGCATTGCCCAGGTGTGTGCAGTCGCCGGCTACCAGGTGTTGCTGGTGGATGTTTCCGACGCGGCGCTGGAGCGCGGCGTGGCCACCTTGAGCAAGAACCTCGAGCGCCAGGTCAGCAAGGGCAGCCTCGATGCGGACAAGGCTGCGGCGGCGAAAACGCGGATCCGCACCAGCACCGACTACAGCCAGCTCAACGGTGCGCAACTGGTGATCGAGGCGGCCAGCGAAAACCTGCAGCTCAAGCAGCGTATCCTGCAGCAGGTTGCGGCCAACGTCGCCGCCGAGTGCATCATCGCCACCAACACCTCATCGCTGTCGGTCACCCAGCTGGCTGCCAGCATCGAGCACCCCGAGCGTTTCATCGGCGTGCATTTCTTCAACCCGGTGCCGATGATGGCACTGGTCGAGATCATCCGCGGCCTGCAGACCAGCGACAGCACCTATGCCCAGGCACTGGTGGTGACCGAAAAGGTCGGCAAGACGCCGATCACCGCCGGCAACCGCCCGGGCTTCGTGGTCAACCGCATTCTGGTGCCGATGATCAACGAAGCGATCTTCGTGCGTCAGGAAGGCCTGGCCAGTGCCGAGGACATCGACACCGGCATGCGCCTGGGCTGCAACCAGCCGATCGGCCCGCTGGCGCTGGCCGACCTGATCGGCCTGGACACGCTGCTGGCGATCATGGAGGCCTTCCATGAAGGCTTCAACGACAGCAAGTACCGCCCTGCCCCGCTGCTCAAGGAAATGGTCGCGGCCGGTTGGCTGGGGCGCAAGAGCGGCCGCGGTTTCTTCACCTACTGAGGAGCGAACGCCATGCCCCCGGTCAATGCCGCGATGCGCTGTGCCAATTTCGAGGAGCGACGTGAGCGGGCCATGGCGCTGTTTGCCGAAAAGGGCTTTGGCCAGGTCAGCATGCGCGAGCTGGCGGCCCATGTAGGCCTGACTGCCGGCTCGCTGTACCACCACTTCCCCAGCAAGCAGGACCTGTTGTACGACCTGATCGAAGAGTTGTACGAGGAGTTGCAGGCTACCCTGGACCAGGGCCGCCGGGCCATGGCCCGCGGGGCATCGGCGTTGTCCTGCCTGATTGCGGCGCACTGGCAGCTGCACGCCGAGCGACCGCTGCAGTTTCGCCTGGCGGAGCGCGACTTGTGTTGCCTGAGCGACGACCAGCAGGGGCGCCTGGCCTTGTTGCGCAAGCGCTATGAGGCGGGGTTGCTGCGGTTGATCGCACCGCAGGCGAAGCTGCAGGGGGAAGCGCTGGTGGCTACCGCGCATGTGCTGGCGACACTGCTGAACCAGTTGCCGGGGCTGTTGAAGGCGTTGCCCGAGGAACAAGGGCTGGGCTTGATGGAAAGCATGCTGGTGGGTGGCCTGGAGCGGACACTGCGCTAGCCTGTTACGGCCCTTTCGCGGGTAAACCCGCTCCCACAGCAACTGTGCAAGTCTCAAGGTTTGCACAGTTCCTGTGGGAGCGGGTTTACCCGCGAAAGGGCCAGTGCAGGCTAGCGCAGAAGCGACTGGATCTGCTCGTGCAGGGTATCCAGGTCGAACGGCTTGGCCAGAATCGGTGCCTTGCGCGTGATCGGGCTGCCGGATTCAAGAATCTCGGCCGGGTAGCCGCTGATGAAAATCACCTTCAGGTCCGGCCGCAACTTGACCGCCGGTTCGGCAATTTCCACGCCGGATATCCCTCCGGGCAGGCGGTAGTCCGTCACCATCAGGTCCAGGTGCGGTTTGCTGGCCAGAATCGCGAATGCCTGCTCGCCATCCTCGGCCACCAGTACGTGGTAGCCCTCGCCTGCCAGGTAATCCCGCAGGATCATGCGAATCGCCGGCTCATCCTCGACGACCAGCACCACATCTTGTGCATCTTCACTCATGTCAACGCCTTGAAATGCTTGCAACAGCCATCAGACCCCAGGCTCATGCAGAGGTTGCCCGCGCCTGGTCGTTTTGTTGTTCGCAGGCTGCCAACGGCAACTGCAGGGTGAACGTGGCACCCTTGCCCTCTTCGCTGTCGAGCAGGATACGCCCGCCATGGGCCTGGACGATCTGCTCCGATATGTACAGCCCCAGGCCCAGGCCACCGCTGGCCTGCTGGGTAGCCACCCGCTCGAACTGCTGGAAAATGCGCTGCTGGTTGGCCGCGCCAATGCCGATGCCATGGTCCTGCACCTGTACGCAGGCCAGGCCATCTTCCTCGTACACACGCACCTGCACCGGTTTGCGCTCACCGTAGCGCAAGGCATTGGACAGCAGGTTGGCCAGCACCTGCTCGATGCGAAACTCGTCCCATTCACCGTGCAGCGGCTCGCAGCGTTGCAGTTCGATGTGGGTATCCAGGGCACTGGCCTGGGCCGCAAAGTTCTCCACCAGGCCCCGCACCAACTGGCCCAGGTCGAACGCCTTGGGCCGCAGCGACAGTTTGCCGGTGCGAATGCGCGACACATCGAGCATGTCCTCGACCAGGCGGATCAGGCTGTTGATCTGCCGCTCGTCGCGCTCGACCATGGCCTGGAGCTTGTCACTGCTGAACGCGGCAAGGTTGCCGCGCGAAAGGTGCAGCTTGCGCAGCTGGGTTTCGAGGATCAGACCATTGAGCGGAGTGCGCACCTCATGCGACACGATCGACATGAAGTCATCGCGCATGCGCACGGCATGCTCCAGCTCGGCCCGCGCCGTCTGCAACTGCGTCAACAGCATTTCCTGTTCCTGGCGGCTACGCTCCAGCGCCTGCAACTGGCGGTCGAGCACCTTGCGCTGGCGGTACAGGTCGACGAACACCGACACCTTGCTCTTCACCGCCAGGGTGTCGAGCGGTTTGTGCAGGAAGTCCACCGCACCGCTTTCGTAGCCCTTGAAGGCGTAGTTCATCTCACGCCCGGCGGCAGTGACGAAGACAATGGGGATGTTGCGGGTCTTTTCCGTACCGCGCATCAGCTCGGCCAGCTCGAAGCCGTTCATGCCGGGCATCTGCACATCGAGGATGGCCAGGGCGAACTCATGTTCGAGCAACAGCGACAAGGCGGCTTCGGCAGACTGGGCCTGGTGCACCTCGCGATCTTCGCCCTGGATCAAGGCGTCAAGGGCCAGCAGGTTTTCCGGCAGGTCATCGACGATCAGCAGTTTGGCGGTGGTGTGGCTTAGCATGCGCTGGATTCCAGGGCAGCGAGCAACTGCTCGATACCACTCAAAGTAAGGATATGGTCGGGCTGATGCAGGGCCAGGGCAGCCTCCGGCATCAGCGCAACCTGTGCATCGCGAGGGTCCTGGACGATGGTCCGGCCCCCGCTGTTCTTGATATAGGCAAGCCCTGCGGCACCATCTTCATTGGCACCGGTGAGCAGCACGCCAAGCAGGCCGGCACCGTAGGCGTCGGCGGCTGACATGAACAGGAAGTCGATTGCCGGTCGGGAGAAATGCACCGGCGGCTCCTGGCTGAGCGACAAGGTGAAATCGCGTTCCACCGACAGGTGATAACCCGGCCCGGCCACATAGATCTGCCCAGGCCGCAGCAGCTGCTTGTCGCGCGCCTCGCACACGGGCCGATGCAGGCGGCGTTGCAGCACTTCGGCCAGCTGGCTATGGCGGTCATCCGGCAGGTGCAGTACGCAGACCACCGGCAGGGCAAAGCCGGCCGGCAACGCGCCGAGCACCTTGAACAGGGCCGTCACCCCGCCTGCCGAGGCGCCGATCACCACCGCGCGCACGCCGTTCATGATTTACGGTAGATCCGTTCGGGCTTGACCAGCGGCTCGAAGCGCTCGGCATAGGCGGAAAAATCCACCGACTCCTTGCTGCCCAACACCAGGAAGCCACGATGGCACAGCGACTCGTGGAACAGCCCCAGGGCGCGGTCCTGCAATACCTTGTCGAAGTAGATCAGGACGTTGCGGCACGACACCAGCTGGGTTTCGGAAAACACGCTGTCGGTGGCCAGGCTATGGTCGGCGAAGGTTACGTTTTCGCGCAGCGAGCTGTCCATGATGGCATTGCCGTAGGCCGCCGTGTAGTAGTCGGAAAAGTCCCGCCGGCCACCGGCCAGGCGGTAGTTTTCAGCGTATTCGTACATGCTCTGCATCGAGTAGATGCCCTGCTTGGCCTTGTCCAGCGAATGCGGGTTGATGTCGGTGGCGTAGATGATGGTGCGCTCCAGCAACCCTTCCTCGCGCAGCAGGATGGCCATCGAATAGACCTCCTCGCCAGTGCTGCAGCCAGCAATCCAGACCTTGATCGACGGCCAGGTGCGCAACAGCGGCACCACTTCGTTGCGCACTGCCAGGAAGTGCTCCGGGTCGCGGAACATCTCGCTGACCGGGATTGTCAGGTACTGCAGCAACTGCATGAACATGCCGGGGTCGTGCAGCACGCGCTCCTGCAGTGCCGATACCGTCAGGCAATCGAACTGGCGCAGCGCATGCAGGATCCGGCGCTTGATCGAAGCGCCGGAATAGTTGCGGAAATCGTAGCTGTACTTGAGGTAGATGGCCTCAATCAGCAAGCGGATTTCGATGTCGGTGTTACGTTCGCTAGTCAAATTCGCTCCAGTTGCGGCAGCCAGACACGGATCAGCGAGAACAGACGGTCCAGGTCGATCGGTTTGGCCAGGTAATCGTTGGCGCCAGCCTGCAGGCAACGCTGCTGGTCATCCTTCATCGCCTTGGCGGTCACGGCGATGATCGGCAACTTGCGCCACCGCGCTTGCTGGCGGATCAGGCGGGTGGCCTCGAAGCCATCCATTTCCGGCATCATCACGTCCATCAGCACCAGGTCGATGTCATCATGCTGTTCCAGGCGCTCGATGGCTTCACGCCCGTTGCGACCGATCTCGACGATCGCGCCCTTGTGTTCCAGCGCGCTGGTGAGGGCAAAGATGTTGCGCACGTCGTCGTCCACCAGCAACACCTTGCGGCCCTCGAACACCTTGTCGCGGCTGCGCGCAGTCTTGAGCATGCGCTGGCGTTCGTTGGACAACTGCGACTCGACCTTGTGCAGAAACAGCGTCACTTCGTCGAGCAGGCGTTCCGGCGAGCGCGCACCCTTGATGATGATCGAGCGCGAATACTTGAGCAGGTCGGCTTCTTCTTCGCGGGTCAGGTTGCGCCCGGTGTACACGATCACCGGCGGGAAGGCGCGGATGTCCTCGGCGGTCATGCGCTTGAGCAGCTCGTTGCCGAGCATGTCCGGCAGCTTGAGGTCGATGATCATGCAGTCGTAGATGTTCTCGCGCAGCAGCGCCAGGGCATCCTTGGCCATGGCCACGGCGGTGATCTCGATATCCTCATCGCCGATCAGCCGGGCAATGCTTTCGCGCTGCAGGTCGTCGTCTTCCACCAGCAGGATGTGCTTGAGCTTCTGGGTCAGCTTGGCCTCCAGGCGGGCGAACACTTCCTTGAGTTCCTCGCGGCTGGTGGGCTTGACCGCGTAACCGACGGCGCCCATGTGCATGGCCGCCTCGACCCGGTCTTCCACGGAAATGATATGCACCGGGATGTGCCGGGTGCTGGCCTGCTCCTTCAGGCGTTGCAGCACGGTGAGGCCGGAATGGTCGGGCAGGCGCATGTCCAGCAGGATGGCATCGGGAATGTACTGCATGGCCAGCTCGAAGCCCTCGTCGGCGCCCTGCGCGACCAGGCAGCTGTAACCCAGCTCGTGGGCCAGGTCGAACAGGATATGGGCGAAGTTCGGCTCATCCTCGATCACCAGAATGCAGCGGTTGGCGAACGGCGCGCGCTCGCGGTCATCGGCAAACGCCGGGGCCGGGCGTTGTGGCTTGGTCGCCACGGGTGTCGGCGCAGCCGGTGGCAAGGCATCGACCGCCGGGCGCAGGGCGAGCGGTTCGGCGGTCTGTGCCTCACGCTCGTAGCGCTCCGGCAGGATCAGGCTGAACACGCTGCCCTGGCCGAGGCTGCTGTCGACGCTGATCTGCCCTCCCAGCAAATGCGCCAAGTCGCGGGAAATCGACAGCCCCAGGCCGGTGCCGCCATAACGCCGGTTGCTGGTGCCATCGACCTGATGGAAGGCACCGAAGATCGCCTGCTGCTGGTCGGCGGCAATACCGATGCCGCTATCGCGCACGGCAAAGATGATGCCGCTGTCGGGCTGGTAGCCAATGTTCAGGCTGACCTGGCCGCGCTCGGTGAACTTGATGGCGTTGGACAGCAGGTTCTTGAGGATCTGCTCCAGGCGCTGGCGGTCGGTGAACAGGGTGGCCGGCACCTGGGCGTCGGTGGTGACCTCGAAGGCCAGGCCCTTGTGCGCGGCCAGCGGCTCGAACATGCCGCGCAGGCCTTCGACCAGGCGCTCCAGCTGGGTGGTTTCCGGGCGCACTTCCAGCTTGCCGGCCTCGACCTTGGCGATGTCGAGGATGTCGTTGATCAGGTTGAGCAAGTCGTTGCCGGCCGAGTAGATGGATTCGGCGAACTTGACCTGTTCCTCGCTGAGGTTGCCTGCGACGTTCTCGGCCAGCAGCTTGGCCAGGATCAGCGAACTGTTCAGCGGTGTGCGCAGCTCGTGGGACATGTTGGCGAGGAACTCGGACTTGTACTTGCTCGAACGCTGCAGCTCTTCGGCGCGCGCCTGCAGTTGTTCCTGGGCGTGGAGCAGTTCGTCGTTCTTGCGGTCCAGCGCCTCGGTGCGCTCGGACAACTGCTCGTTGGTCTGCTCCAGCTCCGCCTGCTGGGTTTCCAGGTGGGCCTGGGACTCCTTGAGCACGCGGGATTGTTCCTCCAGCTCTTCGTTGGCGGTTTTCAGCTCTTCCTGCTGCACCTGCAGCTCTTCGTTCAGTTGCTGGGTCTCGGCCAGCACTTCCTGCAGGCGCTGGCGGTAGCGGGCGCTGTCGATCGAGATACCGATGTTGCCACCAAGCCGTTGCAGCAGTTCCTCGTCACGTGGGAGCAATGGCCGCAGGAAGCCCAGCTCGAGCACGCCATTGACCTGCGAGCCCTCGCCAGCCGGCACCAGCACTGCGCTGAGCGGCAAGCCCCGGCCCAGGCCGGAGCTGAGGTGGAAATAGCCTTCTGGCAAGTTGTCCAGGCGCAGCAGGCGCCCCTCGCGCACGGCCTGGGCCAGCAAACCTTCGTGATCGCCCAGCACCTGCTCGCGGGCCTGTTCTTCGGCATCCAGGCCGTAACAGGCCACCCGCACCAGGTGGCCATGCTCGTCGCGCACGTACATGGCCCCGACCACGCTGCCCAGGTAGCCAGCAAAAAAGCGCAGGATATTGTCACCCAGCATGGACAGGGTCAGCTGGCCCAGTACCTGCTCGGCCAGCTGGGTCTGGCCGTTGCGCAGCCAGGCCTGGTGCTCCAGGTGCTCGGTGGCGCGTTGCTGGGCGTGCAGGTTTGCATCGTAGCTGGCCGACAGCGCCAGCAGGTCACGCCGCCCCAGATAGGCGAGCAAGGCGCTCAGGCCGACGATGAACAACACGAACGACAGCATGACCGTCACCGTGACACTGCTGACCCGCTCGTTACGGGCCATGCGCAGCTGCTGCTCGGCACTGATCAGGGCATCGAACTCTTTGCGGATCTCATCGGTCAGGCGCTTGCCGCGACCACTGCCGATCGTCGCGCGGTAGTCGCCCTGGCTGCGGCGCTGGGCAATCAGTTCGCTGCCAAAGGCGTTCCAGGCCTGTTGCAAGGCGATCAAGCGGTCAATGCGCTCGACCTGCTGCGGGTTGTCCTCGACCATGCTGCGCAGGCCCTGCAGGCTGCCGAAAATACGCGGTTTGGCCACCTCATAAGGATCGAGAAAAGTCTCGTCGCCGGTGATCAGGAAGCCGCGCATACCGGTCTCCATGTCGATCGACAGCTTGACCGTCTCGTTGGCATTGCCGATGACCCGGTCGGTGTGCTCGACCCACTGCATGGCCGAAAGCAGGTAGTTGATCACCACGACAAAGGCCAAGGCCCCCAACAGGCCCACCCCCAAAGGGAGGCCGACGTTGCGGGTCAACAACTTGCGGAAGCTGCGCTGGTCCATCGAGGCTGCTTGAATCATGTGAAAACGCCCGAGCAAGAAAAGTCCATGAAGAGTGTGGCCGATCAATCGTTGTTGTTATCTGCCACTGCACCGTCCTGTTAAGCGAGTCTAACCAGCTTTAGCGGGTCTGGCAGGGCATTTAGCCAGTATTTGAAGGTGGTGTGCGCCAATCGTTCCATCTGATTGCATGGACCGGTATCCTCGGGAACTTCTGCTGCCACCCGGTGCACAGATTAAAGACATTCCATTTGTACAGGATCAGAACCATGCACCTTCTGGTAGTCGAAGACGACGACATCGTCCGCATGCTGATAGTCGAAGTGCTCGACGAGTCAGGCTATAAGGTCATTCAGGCGGAAAACGCCAGCGCGGCGCTGCGCATCCTCGAAAACCCGGACCAGCCGCTGGCGCTGATGATGACCGACGTCGGGCTGCCGGACATGCGCGGCGAGGCGTTGGCGGCCAAGGCGCGCGAACTGCGGCCGACGCTGCCGGTGCTGTTCGCCAGCGGCTATGCCGAAAGCGTCGATGTACCAGAAGGCATGTACCTGATCAGCAAGCCGTTCAGCATCGACCAATTGCGCGATCAGGTGATGGCCATCGTGGGTCCTGCTTGAGGTGAACGCACCCGGCTTTGCAGGCTTGCGTGCAGGCCGCATGGTCTCCAGCTGATGCGGTAGCCGTACCTCACAACTCCCTGCGCAACAGGTAGGTATCCATGATCCAGCCCTTGCGCCGGCGCTGCCGTTCGCGCACTTCGAGGATCTGTGCCTTCACCGCCTGCAACGGCCCGGCAATCAGCACTTCATCTTCGGTCCCCAGATACGCGCCCCAGTAGATCACCAATGCCGGGTCATCGAGCTGGGCAAATGCGCACTGGCCATCGAGCATCACCACCACATTGTCGATACGCCCCTGCGTCGCCAGGCATCGCCCTGGCAGCACCGTCAGCGGTTCACCAATGCGGTTGAGCGGCACCTGGTGACGCGCAGCTAGGGCCTGCACGCTGCTGATGCCGGGAATCACCCGCAGGCGCAGCGCTACGCCGCGCTCGCGGACCAGGTCGAGAATGCGCAAGGTACTGTCATACAAGGCCGGCTCGCCCCACAGCAGGAAGGCGCCCACCTCCCCGGCGCCGACCTCCTGGTCGATCAGTTGCGCGTAAAGGGCCGCACGCTGGCGGTGCCAATGCCGTACCGCACCCAGGTAGCCGTCGGCATGCCCCTCGCGCACAGGGTCGGCCACCTGTACCAGGCGATAGCCGCCCTCAGGCCGGTAACGTTGCAGGATAGCCTTGCGCAGTTGCACCAGCTCATCTTTGTCGCGGCCCTTGTCGAGCACGAAGAACACGCTGGCCTGGGCCAGCGCCTCGACCGCCTCGTAGGTGATCTGGCGCGGGTCACCGGGGCCGATGCCGATCAACAACAGGTCTTTCATTGCCCTGCCCTTTGCGCGAACCAGCAACCATTGTCGGGCGGCTGCCGGTATTTGGCAAAGCAAGCGATCAGAACAGCGAGAAGTTGTAGCTGACGATGACCCGGGTCTCGTCCATGTCACGTGCCCAGCGTTCATAGTTGCTGCGGTAAGTGGAATTGCGCAGGCGTACGCTGACGTCCTTGAATGTGCCAGTTTGCACCTGGTACTTGAGTTCGGTGTCGCGTTCCCATTCCTTGCCTTCGGCCGTACTGCCCGGCACCTTGATACTGTCGCCGTTGATGTAACGGGTGAAGAAGGTCAGGCCGGGTACACCCAGGGCTTTGAAGTCGTAGTCATAACGCACTTGCCAGGAGCGTTCCTGGGCGGCGGCGAAATCGTTGACCTGGGCGTAGTTGACCAGGTACGGGTTGCTGCCATCCAGGTACGGCATGGCACTGTCGCCGTACATGCGCTGCCAGCCGGCACTGAGCTTGTGGCCACCCAGGCTGTAGCCGAGCATGCCGCTGAGTGCGCGGTGGTCTATTTCACCAGCGCGGGCATTGCCGATGTCATCACTCTTGATCAAGCGCAGGTCGGCCGACAGGCTGCCCACCGCCAATGGCTGGCTGGCCACCAGGCCGAGAAAGTGCTGGCGGTAGATGTTCTCCAGCTTGGCCATCTGGTACTGGGCGCTGAGGCGCTCGTTGAAACGGTAGTCGACACCGGCCAGGTCAAAGTGGTCGGCCTCGATATCGCAGGCATAACGCTTGTTCTTGCAATGCACGCGAATGTCCTGACGGTCGGTGGAATCCCGTGCGGTGTATTTATCCAGGCGGGCCAAGGTCAACTTCAGGTCTTGCACTTCTTCGGAAGTCAGCATGGCGCCGTGGAACATGGTCGGCAGCAGGCGGCCATCGTTGTACTTGAGCAGCGGCACGTCCGGCATCATCGAACCGTACTTGAGCACGGTATTGGAAACCTTGGCTTTGCCGGCCAGGCCCATCTTCGCGTACTGGTCGGCCGAGTGCCGCGGATCGTGACCAGAAGACGGCAACAGGCCGCTGTTACTGTCCGCCGGGCTGGAATCCAGTTTGAAGCCGAACATGCCCAGTGCATCCACGCCAAAACCTACCGGGCCCTGGGTAAAACCGGATTGCACATTGAGGATGAAGCCTTGTGCCCATTCTTCGCGCTTGGACGCTCCCTGCTTGGAACTGCTGTGACCATCACGAAAGTCCCGGTTGAAATAGACATTGCGCGCTTCAACCTTGGCACTGCTGTCTTGAAGAAAACCAGCGGCTTGGGCATTGGCACCGGCACACAACAGGAACAGGCCGGCAACACGACGCCCGGGGGCGCGGGGAAAAGGGGCAAACATGCGGGGAAACATCCAGAATCAAGGCGAGTAAATAACCGGTGGCACAGGCTGGCCACGGTATAGCGGCGCGGCCGAAGAATACCCGGCCATCATCAGAAATGATCGCGCAACCGCTCTACAACGCACCATTGGACCATGGTCTAAGCGCCGGACAGGGCCACCGTGAAGAAAAAGACAAATAACGCACGGGGCACCGGGAAAGTTCCCCGCTTACTTCAAAAAAAGTTAGCAGTTTACCCGGTACCCGTGAATGACTACACTCGATATCAGCGAACAACAGAACCTACCCGTGTGGCCGGCGTTTTTATTTCTTCAATGTTCGTCACGCCCTGCCACCGCCGACGTACAGGAGTGATTACAGTGTCCAGACTTGCAGAGTTTCGTGCTGCCGAAAAAGCGCTCCAGGAACAGATGGCGCAACTGGAAGCGTTGAAAAAGGATGCCGGCCTCAAACGCGAAATCGAATTCGAGCAGAAACTAGTCGGCCTGATGAAAAGCTATGACAAGAGCCTGCGCGATATCATCGCCATCCTCGACCCGAAGGCCGCGCCCCGGGCGCCCAGTGCCGCGCCCAAACAACAACGCCGCCCACGCGTCGTGAAGGTTTACACCAACCCGCACACCGGCGAGCGAATCGAAACCAAAGGCGGTAATCACCGTGGCCTCAAGGCCTGGAAAGAGCAGTACGGAGCCGCCACGGTAGAAAGCTGGGTACGCTGATGAAACGTCCACGCAGACTTCACACTTTTTTCACAACGGCTGGCTCAGTATCGAGACAGCTAAAGGACTAGCGACCCCATCACGCGCCCGCACATGCGGGCCTCTAATTCCAGCGCCCTGCCTTGTGCAGGGCGCTTTCATTTGCGCAATCGGCGCACTGCCGTATCATGGCCAGCCTGTCTGTTTTGCCGGTGCCCTGCGCCCGGCCTTGCCTCAGGAGTTCCCATGAGCCTGCACGATCTGCAAACCCTGCCTGGCGTCACTGCCCAACCGGACGCTGCCACTGCTCAGTTCGTCTTCAACCACA
This sequence comes from Pseudomonas sp. LAM2023, assembly GCF_016620375.1. NCBI lineage: Bacteria > Pseudomonadati > Pseudomonadota > Gammaproteobacteria > Pseudomonadales > Pseudomonadaceae > Pseudomonas > Pseudomonas sp. LAM2023. The sequence continues at coordinate 840,521 of NZ_JAENHV010000009.1, forward strand.
CCATGCTGCGGGTCAAGGACATCGAAAAGTCCCTGGACTTCTACACCCGTGTGCTGGGCTTCCGCCTGGTGGACAAGCGCGACTTCCCCGAAGCGGCCTTCAGCCTGTACTTCCTTGCCCTGGTCGACCCGGCGCAGATCCCGGCCGATGACGCCGAACGCCACCAGTGGATGAAGTCGATCCCCGGCGTGCTGGAGCTGACCCACAACCACGGTACCGAGAACGACGCCGAGTTCGCCTACCACAACGGCAACACTGACCCGCGCGGGTTTGGCCATATCTGCGTTTCGGTACCGGATGTGCGCGCCGCCTGCGCTCGCTTCGAGGCACTGGGCGTAGCGTTCCAGAAACGCCTGCAGGATGGGCGCATGAACCACCTGGCCTTCATCAAGGACCCGGACGGTTACTGGGTCGAAGTCATCCAACCGAGCGAACTCAAGGGCTGAACGTTCCCCGCGGTGCGCTCGTCGGGCCGGGAACTCCCGGCCCCTTGCTATGGTATATGAAGGTAACTGCTTCACATGCCACAGCGAGGTAAGGACGATGCAATCTCTTCACTGTGAATACCGCCAGCACACCATCACCGCCAGCGTGATGCCCCACCCCGACTCTCCCCTGCCCTACGCCGCCGGATGCCGGATTACCGACCCTGAAGGGCATACCAGCAAGCGCATGGCGATGCCGATGAAGTTCTTCTCCGACCTGGAGAACGCACAACATGTGTCGCTGGCCCATGGCCGGGCGCTGGTCGACCAGCAACTGGATGAAGGGCACAAGGTGTTCTGATCCTGGTTGGTTCTGTCTTGGCCCTTTCGCCGGCTTACCTGCGAAGGGGCCAAAACAGGCGCAATCAGATATCCCGGGCGTAAGCCACTGCCGCCTCCACCTGCGCCGACGTCGGTCGTACACCGGTATACAGCACGAACTGCTCCAGTGCCTGCAGCGCAATCACCTCCAGCCCGGAGATCACCGGTTTACCCAACGCCTGCGCCCGCCGAATCAATGGTGTATGCGCCGGCATCGCCACCACGTCGAACACCCGTTCCGCGGCAGCGATGGCGTTCTCGGAAAACGCCAGCTGCTCGGCCTCCGCACCGCCCGCCATGCCAATTGGCGTCACGTTGACCAGCATCGGCGGGCATAGGTCTTCCAGCTCAGCCACCCAGCGATAGCCGCACACATCTGCCAATTGCCGCCCGGCCTGCTCGTTGCGCGCGACGATGATGCCCTCGGCGAACCCGGCATCGCGCAGGGCACTGGCTACGGCCTTGGCCATGCCACCGCTGCCACGCAGGGCAAACGCCGTGCGCGGGTCGACCTGGTGCTGCGCCAGTAACTGGCGTACCGCCAGGTAGTCGGTGTTGTACGCCTTCAGATGGCCGTTGGTATTGACCAGGGTATTGACTGACTCGATGGCCGCCGCGGAGGGGTCGACCTCGTCGACCAACGCCATGCAGGCCTCCTTGTACGGCATCGATACGCCGCAGCCGCGGATGCCCAGGGCGCGGATGCCCGCTACTGCTGCCGGCAGGTCATCGGTGCGCATGGCCTTGTAGTAGAAATCCAGGCCCAGCTGCTGGTACAGATGATTATGGAAGCGCACCCCGAAGGTACCGGGGCGGCCGGCCAGGGAGATGCACAACACGGTATCTCTGCTGGGACTTGTCGACATAACCTGCTCCTTTGTCATAACTGAAACGTTTTTGCAGCGTAACAGAGGCAACCACTGGTCGTCCCTTACACAACCTTTACCGTTTCCCTGTGCTCAGCCGAGCAAGAGTGAGGTCATAGTTAACAGGACCCCACGCCTTGCGAGGTTGCTTTATGAACCGCCACATTCCTTCAGTCGCCCTGCTGGTCGGTGCCCTGGCCATCAGCGGGCCCGCTGCCGCCCATGGTGGCCATGGCGGCGGTGGTTGGTATGGCCCGGGCCCGCTGCTAGGTGCCGCCGTGGTTGGCGCGGTGGTCGGGGCAACGGTTTATGGCGGGCGCGAGCGTACCGTGTATGTCGAGCGCCAGCCGGTCTACTACGCACCGCCGCCGGTGTACATGCAACCGCCACCACCACCGGTGTACTACCAACCGTACTATGCGCCACCGCCGGGCTACCGCAGTTACTACGGCCCGCCACCGGTGTATTACGGCCCGCCGCGCTGGTGAGGGTTGATAGAACTAATGACCACTATCGAGGAAGTTGATTTCAAAGCGCCTCGGCTGCTGCGTATGGTGAAGCCATGTTTACAGGAGGTCCCCATGGCCACTATTCAGATCATGTCCGTTGTCGGCAGTGCCGTCCCCGCTGCGTTGCGTGAACAAGGCCTGCTGGCCTGCTGGTACCTGGTGCGCAACGGCGAAGCCGTTAGTGGCCCGATGCCGAGCCGGGCCTCGGCCCAGGCGCTGATCGAACAGCTGCAACCAGGCACCCTGGTCGCCTGACCCGTATTTGTTGTGCGTTGCTCCCTACGCCCTTCTGGCCCGCCGATTGGCGGGCCTTTTTTTATCGACGCAGGCCGGCTGACTTTTGTTGCAGGCCTGAATCGGTTTAGCCTGGCGCTAGCCACGGCGCAGAAAATATTTACCTTCATAGCTATTTAGCAACGAGCTAAACACTGGCATGCTTCGCCTCATGGACATCTACGAAATCCGCAAGCACAACCTGCTCAAGCTGATCGGCAACCAGAGAAAAGGCTCCTGTGCAGAGCGCTGGGGAATGGCCCCTGCACACCTCAGCCAGATCCTCTCGAACAAGACAGCGAAGAACCTGGGTGATGATGTGGCGCGCAGAATCGAGGGTATCGAGGGCTTGCCCAGGGGGTGGTTCGACACCATGGCGGCTGGTGAGCAGGCACAGGCCGACGTTGGCGACAGCAGGCTGTCCGCAGCTGACTTGGTCAAGCAGATGCTGGCCATAAGCGGCAAAGGCATTTCCGAGGAAACCCGGCAACGGCTGCTGGCTGCTGCCGAGGAGCCGGTAAAGGCCACGCTGGTCAAGGCTGACTTGGCTCAGCCCGGCCTGGTGGGTGACGAGGTATGGATCGCTCACTATGACGTGCGGGCGGCCATGGGCGGCGGGCAGGTCCCCCATGACTACCCTGAGATGTTCAAGGACGTTCGCGTCAGCCCAAGCCACCTGCGCGAGCTGGGCGTGGAATTCAGCGACCATCACCACCTGAAGATGGTGACCGGCTGGGGCCAGTCGATGGAGCCAACCATCAGGCACCGCGACCCGCTGATCGTGGACGTCAGCATCCGTGAGTTCGTCGGCGATGGCATCTACCTGTTTTGCTGGGGTGACCACCTCTATATCAAGCGGCTGCAGATCGCCGATGAAGAGCATTTCGAAATGATTTCGGACAACTCGCGACACAAGGACCGCATGGTCCGTCAGGAGGAAACCTACATCCAGGCCAGGGTGCTGCTGGTGTGGAATGCGCACCTGGTATGACGCCAAGCCCGCCTCCTGGCGGGCTTTTTTCTGCAATTCAGAACGGTGCAGCCTCGCCCGCCTGCTGCTCTACGGCAAGATCGTCGCACGCCCCCACGCTGCTGCGCGCCCAACGCAGGGTGACACTGTCGTCATCGTTGAAGGCCAGGTCCAACTCGGGCGTTTCGGCCAGCAGGCCCAGCACTTCCTCCCACTCAGCCTCACCATCCGTATCCAGGCGATGGAGCACAACCCAACGCTGGGTCTGTGCCAGCGGGTGGTTGATCATCGCTGACACCCGCAGGCTAAGCCGCTCTAAACCGGTCATTTGCTGGCGCTGCTGCAGCGTCGGCTTCATGTGCTTGGACATAGGCTCACTCCAAACCTGTATTTTTGTACAGTATTCGAGTAAAGCATAGCCCACTGCAAAAACCAGCGTAAAGCCCGTTTCCAGGAAAAATCCGACCTGGAGAAGATTTATCGACGAGCGAAATTAATTTAGCTCAAGTTATTGACATGAATTTAGCCCGCGGCTAATTTTTTTATCGACAGCGACGCCATAGTCGCTGCCAGCCCCAGGGGCACAACCCGTTATCGATTATCAAGGAGTACCTCCATGAGCGTAGACATCAGCAACCTCATCATTTCCGTTCCGGTGGCCGAATCCTCGACCAGCCTAGTCGCCGATGAACTCACCGGCAGCGAAGCGATCGTCCAGTATCCAGAATATGTGTCAGTGCTCGCCGACGGTTCGGTGCAGCTGTCTGCCCCGACCAAAGGCGTGTCGAGCAAAAGTACCCGGCGGACACGCTGCGAGTGGTCGGAGCCAACCTACTGGACGCTGGCCGGTGCCCCGAATCACTGGAATCGTCAAGTGATGACCCTGACCAAGGTCAACTGGGCGCAGAAGGTGGTCGTGGCGCAGATGCACGTGTACGGCGACGACAGCCCGCCAGTGAAGGTGTTCTGGAGAAAAGGCGATATCACCCTGGGGTTTCGGCAGACCTACAACCAGACCGATCCGGTGAACTCGACGGTGCTCAGGGGCGTCCCGCTGGGGGCGAAGTTTTCCGTGAGCATCCACGCCACCGCCCAGGGCACCGTCAACGTGACCGCCAGTTGCAACGGGGTGACCGGCAGCTCCGGCGACCTGCAGTTCGACAGCAGCTGGGCAGCGCACCAGTTCGAATTCCATGGTGGGGTGTACAACCAGGTCGATTATACCGATACGACCCCACCCGATGATGGCTCGATCTGCATCATCAGCGATCTGTCACTGGTCCATGCCTGAACTTGGCTAGCCGAAAAGACGTCCCGATGCCCTGTGCTCCGGCGCAGACAGCACGGGACGTTCTGCGACGAGATCGCCGTTGTCTGGCCAGCGCATTTGACCGCAAGGGGCCGGCTAACTACGCTGCGGCTACAAGCGTGAACCATTTTTGTGCGACAAGGAGTGTCGGCAATGTACCCGCATGTTCGTTCCCTATTTCTCATCACCTATGCCCTGCCCTTCACCCTCAGTGCGCTGGCCGCCCAGGCGCCGCTCGACCCACTGGAAACCGTCAAGCGCATCAACCGCAACTACAACACCATCAATAACCGCTGCCAGGAGGCCGACACCGGTGCCGCACGCGGGCACTACTACTGCAGCGGTGTGACCTTGCGCATGGTCAATGACGGGCCGTTCAACCCTTGGGACTACAGCCCCTATGCGGTCAAGATCGGCGCCACCTCCTATAGCTGGCTGCGCAAGGACCTGAGTACGCGCATTCTCATCCACCCGGCCGGTTTCATCCTGCGCCTGCCCACCGACGCAGTGGCCTTGAAACTGCCGGTGAAGGAGCAGGGCTGGACCTGCATCTACGCCTTCGACGGCGGCACCGGGCCAGAACGCAAATGGTACGGCTGCGGCTTCTTCGACAACCGCGAACCGCCGCGCGCCGCCCAGGGCACCCTGAGCAACCGTAATGCCGCGCTGGCCTATGGCACCTGCGCGGAAGCCGGGGTCGCCACCGCCGAGCAGTGGACACAGAAATACACCGGCGTGTTGAAGGGCCCCATCCAGTACAACCAGTGCTCCTGGAACGCGGAAAAACCGAGTGACTGGAATGCCATGATCAAGGTCCACGAATCGCGCCTGAACCCCACCCGCAAGGACCCTTTCGCCTACAGCGCCCAGGTCACCGAATTCATGCTCAAGAATGCCTCGGCGAGCAACGACGGCAGCGAGAACATGAAGCACATCGATGCCTTCATCTACAACGTCAACAGCACGCAGAACTTCGCCACCCGCGGTGACGTGGCACCACCAAAACCGGAGAATGGCCTGAACAGTGCGCGCAACTTCCAGAAGAAACTCAAGGCGCAGGGCTATAGCGTGCCGATTCTGCGGCTGGACTTCACCCAACCGCCGGAGCAACGCTTCAGCTATGTCGCCGCCGACCAGGCAATCGACCTGTCCCCTGCCGGTGGCGGGCAACCCGCGCCAGTGCCAGCGGCGCCGCGCTATATCGCCGCGACCAGCTGGGCCAAGCGCTACGACCCCGGCACCCGCCGAGAGGAATGGACCCTGAGCGTGGTGCCGACCCCGGCGGGACGCGCCTTGCCCGACGCGCAAGTCGGGGCGCTGTACGACCAGCTGTTTGCCCTCAGAGGTGCCGACGGCCAATGGCGCGAGAATGAGACCTCTGCCGGCAGCATGCGCCAGCAATTGAGCTGCGTGCTGGTCAACTACCGGGCCAAGACGCCGTGGAACCTGGAGCCTTTCCGGCCAAGGCTATCGGAAAGCGAAACCCGCGCCGCAGGTTGCAACCCGGTCCCGCGCTGACCACTCGACCGTTTGACTGTTCACCTGGCAAGCAAGGAGGTGCAGCCGTACCCGAATGAAGTTGGACCGCAGGTTGTTTTTTGGCTAATCAGGGAGATACAGGCCATGCAAAAACGTTTGAACAGGATTGTCCCGCTACTGACCTTGCCGTTGTGTCTGCACATCACGTCGGCCAACGCCGAGTCCTGCGAAGAGACCCTGAGGCAGGTGGAAAGCCTCTACAACAAAACCGTCGACAGCTGCGGCAACGACCCAGCATCCGACTGTTCCGGCCTGTTGATCAGGGGTACCCACCGCGCCGACCCGGCGAAGGGCCAGCAATGGGACGTATGGAACCCAAGCCCCAAGGCGCGGGAGCTGGGGACCTTTGCCGCCTCCTGGATGCGTGCCGACGGCATCAGCTATGAAGACCCGGGCATGAGCACGCAGAACGGCTACATCATCAAGCCGATCGACCTGGTGCGCGCCCCCGAGACGCCGGTGCATGTGTACTGCGCCTTCCCCAACGACGCCTGGACCGATTTCCGTGATGACCGGGGCTGCGGCAATAACCGCAATACCAGCCAGACCGAGGCCGTTTGCCAGGCCATGGCCCCGCCCATCACCAACGCCAGTGCCTGGGTCGCCCATTTCACCCGGTTCAACAACGACCGCCTGCAGGACCAGCTGCAATGTGGCTTCAACATGCGCAACCCGATGAGCAGCCAGGACCGGGTCAATGCGTTCCGCAACTTCATGGGTGCCCGACGTGTCATCAACACCCGGGAGTTCCAGACCCAGACCGAGCTGCGCCTGGGCAACCCGAAAGATGATGAATTGCCGATCCTGGCGTTTTTCTACAGTGATCAGCGCGGCCTGAACGATGCCCTGGCCAACCAGCGCGACTACAAGAACAAGACCGGCAAGGACCGCAACATCGTCAAGATCAACTTCCCGCGCACGCCCAACGGCAAGGCCAGCTTCTCCTGCACCCAGGCAGCGCCGCTGCCCACGCAGCGGTTCTGCAACAGGTACATTGAGTCCAGCACCTGGGTGCAGCGCCCGGATCCGAAACTGGGGCCGGACACCTGGTCGCTGCAGGTCGTGCCCACCGCCTGCGGCCGGGCGATCAAGGACGACCAGACCGACCGGATGTTCGCCGAGCTGTACAACAAGCACAAGGACGATGCGCAATGGCGGCGCTACAGCGTCAACGGTGGCTCGCTACGTCGCCAGCTGGTGTGCCACCTGGCAGCAAGCTATGACAACAAACCGGTCAGGGACAAACCCGAATGGAACCTTGAGCCGGCGCGCCCGTACGTCGACCAGGCCACCGCCGTAGCGCAGTACTGCAACCCGTATTGAACCGCTGGCCCGGACCTGCCGGTACTGACCGCTATCGGCGGGTTCCAGGCCTTGGTTTTCATGGCATGCGCCAGCTTGACGAGCATGGCCCGAGGGGCTTGGCTCAGCCGGGCAAGTGAGCCATGACGTAGCGCACCGTCCGTTCCAGTGTCTGTGCCATGTCAGGATGCGTTAACCGATACTTGCACTCCAGGTGCTCGCTCTCGCTCATGTCGAAGCGTTGCGTCTGGATGAAGTTCAATGACTCCGCGCGGATCTCCAAACGGGCGGCCAGCCCGGGAATCGTCGCTAGCCAGCGGAGCAACCCGATCGCGACATGGCGCCGGGGTGGCTTGACCCCCAGCGTTTGCGCCAACTCCTTGAGCAGCCCCTGCAGGTTGGGCGTCTGCTCATGCAGCGCCAGCACCTGCCGGTTGGCCAGCAAAGGGTCGAACGCGACGCGGGTCATCAGCGTCACCAGGTAATCGACGCTGACCATTGGCAACCAGTGCTGGGGGGAACCAGGCACAGCCTTGAAACGGCCTTGCGCCAGATTGCGAATGAGTTCGACCAGCGGCTGGCCTGCCAGGATGTGCCCACTCTCGCTGTGGCCACACACCGTTGCCGGATGCACCATGGTGTAATCCGCGTGTGCTTCCTGCATGTAGCGGATGACCGCGAAATGCGCTTCGAGCTTGCTGCCTTCGTAGCCACCCACGCGGCGATAGACTGCGCGCCAGTCAGTGTTTCCGGGGCAGTCGTAATCAACCCCGATACCGTCGAGGAAGGCGAGGTTCTGTACCATGTAGCCGCCCACCATCAGCAGGCGGGCGTGCAAGCTCGCCGCCAGCCTGGCGACCCTCAGCGCGCCTTGCACATTGACCGCGCGGGCACGTTCCATCGTCAGCCCCCAAGAGAACTCTGCGGCCAGGTGGAAAACCACCGAGACGCAGGACACGCTCTGCCTGTCTGCCTCGCTGAGCCCAAGCCCGTCCCTGCTGATATCGCCCGCAACGGCATGCAGATTCGCCGGGTTACCGCCCAGCTGGCCGACCTGCTCCCTGAGACGCGCGAGGTGGCCCGGGTTGCGCATCAGTACCCAGGTCTTGTGCCCAGTCGCAGAAAGCCGGGCCAGCAGATGTTGCCCGACAAACCCGCTACCGCCTGTAACGAAGCATTCCACAGCCATGACCGAATCCTTGTTTGCATGATCGGCGCAGGCTAAGGTATAGAGCCTGGTCTACAGTCAAGGAATTTCGCTGTGAATGTTGGAGAGTTGGAGCGCCGCAGTGGCATCGGCCGTCACGCATTGCGCTATTACGAAAAGCTCGGGCTTATCGGCGCCCAACGACGGGCCAACAACTACCGCAGCTACAGCGAACACACCGTTGCTGACCTGCAGTTCATCCAGCTTGCCCAGAGCATGGGGTTTTCACTCGCGGCGATCGGCGACATCCTGGCTGCCAAGCGCGGCAACACCATCGATTGCGCACAAGGCGCAGCCTTGATCGCGGAAAAAATGGCCGAAATCCAGGCGAAGATCATTGCCCTGCAAGCCGCCCATGCATCTCTCGATGCGGAACGTAAAAAGCTTGAAGCCAGTGCCATCGCTAAGGGGCTGATGCTGCCGCATCTTCCGGTACAGGAGGCGGTCTCCAGGCAATAAAAAACCCAGCGCAATGGCTGGGTTCAGGCGTTAGCGCTTGCTCACTGGGAAACGCTTCGGCTGTGGTGCCAGTACAGATATGCCAAGCCTACTGGAGCGATGAAAATCGCCATTGACCAGCAAAGCGCCATGGTGAAAACCTTGACCGACAACATGAACAGCGCGTTCACGAAAAAGACGTTATTACCCATGATGAAGCCCACGACGCTTTCGTAGACGAAACGAGAGTACGGGTATAACAAGGTCGAGACGACTGCCATCAGCAGCAGGCCGGGTTTGCCGGTCAGGCCGGTGGGGCTATTGGCAGCGAAGCCCAGAATCAACGCCGCGAAAAGCGCGCCGAAGAAAAGCTGGCGGATGTAATAGCTCGGTGTCAAACCGCCAAACGTCATTGCAATGATGCGCCGCATAAGATCCCTCTCAGGCTGGTAACAAAGGCGCAGACTTTACCAGTTACAGAATTCACGGGCAAAGTGGCAAATGGCAACCCGAACTTGATTAGCCAGGGCGGCTGGTGTTGCTTGCGAACGTGCAGAAACCGAGCCACGACTTATCCAGCCGCGATACAGGATTAAATTTCCTTCACCTTGCGCCCTTTAGTCATAAGGCATTCGACAGCATTTCAGCCATACTCCAAAATGCAGCGGTTTTTGGGGGAAAACCCTTGCACAGCCAACGACATACCAACTTTTAGTGAGCCTGAACGTGAAAACATCCCTGTCCATCCTCAGCCTGCTGCTGTTGCTCACAGGTACCGCGACCCTCCCGTCGACCGCTGCTGCACAATCCCCGGCCCAGGTTCAACGTGACCCGTCCAAGCTGCACCTGGCTTCGGGCAGCGCTCTGCTGATCGATCTGAACAGCAACCAGGAGTTGTATTCGAACCACGCCGACCGCGTGGTGCCGATCGCCTCGGTGACCAAGCTGATGACCGCCATGGTAGTGCTCGACGCCAAGCAGCCCATGGATGAAATGCTCACCATGACCATCGCCAACAACCCGGAAATGAAAGGCGTGTATTCGCGGGTGCGCCTGGGCAGCCAGCTGGACCGCCGCGAGACCTTGCTGATTACCCTGATGTCGTCGGAAAACCGTGCGGCCAATACCCTGGCCAACCATTACCCGGGTGGCTACCCGGCGTTCATCAAGGCGATGAATGCCAAGGCCCGTAGCCTGGGCATGGCGCACACTCGCTACGTCGAACCGACCGGCCTGTCGACGCAGAACGTGTCCACCGCCCGCGACCTGGCCAAGCTGCTGATGGCCTCGCGCAAGTACCCGATGCTGAGCGAGCTGTCGACCACGCGCGAGAAGACCGTGGCCTTCCGCAAGCCCAACTACACGCTGGGCTTCCGCAATACCGACCATTTGGTGAACAAGAGCAATTGGGACATCAAGCTGACCAAGACCGGCTTCACCAATGAGGCCGGGCATTGCCTGGTGCTGTTGACCCGCATGGACAACCGCCCGGTGGCCATGGTCATCCTCGATGCGTTTGGCAAGTACACCCACTTCGCCGATGCCAGCCGCATGCGCCAGTGGCTGGAAACCGGTGCCGCCAAGCCAGCGCCGGCGGTGGCCATGCAGTACAAGGCAGAGCGACAGAACAAAGGGCGCCTGGCGGCGGAATGACGGCGCTTGATGACAGCGCTGTTTATGCCAGGGGGCGCGGGTGTCCGTCGAAAGAGGGATTGCGCCTATCGGATCGAGCGCCGCGCGGGCGGCGCTCAAGCTGCTCAGCCAGTGCACCATCGCGCACGCTCGAGGCTGTATCCAGCATCAGGCCTGGGTACTGACCATCCCACCCGCGCTGCTGCCACCGGTCGTCTGCAATGCTTCGAGCAACTGCGCGGTGGCCTGCAGGATTTCACCATTGAGCGTGGCGATGCTCGCCTGCCTGGCACTCACGGCAGCCAGTTTGGCCGTTTCTTCCATCGGCTGAGCCATCAACAGGGCTAATTGCTTCTGCTCGTCGGCCAATTGTTTTTGCAATTTCTTGATCATCTCGCGCAATTGCTTGATATGCGCAGGTTCAGCACTGTCGCTGCTGCTCTCGGCACCTTGGGCTTTGCTGTCAGCGCTGACTTTCGACAGGTCGACCTGAATGCTGGCTGCCCCGCCCTCTTCGTTCTTCTGCACATCCTGGCTGACGACCGCCGAGGTACTGCCCGACACTTGGCCCGCGGTGCCGACGCTGATTGCTGCAATGGCGCTCATGTGTTTCTCCCTGCAAGAAAAAATGGGTCCTTGATCTGATCTGCCTATCGGCCGCAAGGCGCAGGTCTTTAGCCCCGGCTTGTTACCAAGCAGCCGGGCGCCGGTAAATTCCCGAGCGTTTGGCTCGTTCCAACCCATGTACCTACGCAGGCGCCGGCTCATCCCGGCGAGCGTCCACCTTCGACCACTATGGAATCGCAGCCATGAGCCAGTCTGCCCCCCCGGAAACTGTCAAGGACTTGATCGGCGTGGGCTTCGGCCCTTCCAACCTGGCCCTGGCCATCGCCCTGGAAGAACTCGCCGAGTCCCAGGGCCATGCCCTCGATGCGCTGTTCATCGACAAGCAGCAGGACTACCGCTGGCACGGCGAAACCCTGGCGACCCAGAGCGAGCTGCAGATCTCGTTCCTCAAGGACCTGGTATCGCTGCGCAACCCCACCAGCCCCTACAGTTTCGTCAACTACCTGCACCAGAAGCAGCGCCTGGCCGACTTCATCAACCTCGGCACCTTCTATCCCTGCCGCCTCGAATACAACGACTACCTGCGCTGGGCCGCCGAGCACTTCGCTACCCAGGCGGTGTATGGCGAGGAGGTGCTGCGCATCGAGCCGGAAGTTCAGGCGGGCCGGGTCGAACACCTGCGCCTGGTGTCGCGTGACATACAAGGGCGCGAATACAGCCGCCGTACCCGTTCGGTGGTGGTCGGTAGCGGCGGCACGCCGAAAATACCGGAGAAGTTCGCCGCCTTTGGCGACGACCCGCGGGTATTCCACCATTCCCGTTACCTCAGCAGCCTGAACCAGCTGCCGTGCACCGCCGGCACACCGATGCGCATCGCCGTGATCGGTTCCGGCCAGAGCGCCGCCGAGGCGTTCATCGACCTCAACGACAGCTACCCATCGGTCAAGGTCGACATGATTCTGCGCGGCTCGGCGCTCAAGCCCGCCGATGACAGCCCGTTCGTCAACGAGATCTTCGCGCCGGACTACACCGACCTGGTCTACAACGAACCGGCCGACCAGCGCAGCAAGCTGCTCGGCGAATACCACAACACCAACTACTCGGTGGTCGACCTCAACCTGATCGAGCGCATCTACGGCATCCTCTACCGGCAGAAAGTGGCGCACCAGTACCGCCACAACGTGCTGTGCAGGCGCCAGGTGGAAACGGTGCTGGCCACCGGCGAAGGGCTGGAGCTGACCCTGCGCGACCTTGCCACCGGCCAGCAGCAAACCCACCGCTATGACGCCGTGATCCTTGCCACCGGCTACGAGCGCCGCTCGCACCGTGACCTGCTGGCACCGCTGGCCGGCTACCTTGACGATTTCACGGTCGACCGCAACTACCGCGTGCTGGCCAGCCCCGACCTGCAGGCCTCGGTGTACCTGCAAGGCTTCTGCGAAAACAGCCATGGCCTGAGCGACACCCTGCTCTCGGTGCTGCCGGCACGCGCGGCAGAGATCGGCCGCGCGCTGTACCAGGACCTGGCGCAGCTGCACGGCAAACCGCAGGCGGCGGTCGCCCTGACCCGCGCCTGAGCCGCTGCTTACCACTGCCTGGCCGGCCCGGCGCAATACGCGCAGGCCGGCCTTGGCGTTTCTGAAACATTTACTTGCATTTAAAACGGCAGGATTTTGATTCTCATTCGTCCTTATCAGTACAGCCTCTTTGGCTGGGCACACGCTCGACCACCCTTGCAGAAGACTGTCCGATGGCCAAAACCGCGAAAAAATCGAAATCCAGGCTTTGGTTCCTGGTCCACAGCTGGCTCGCCCTGCCGATCTGGTTCTTTGTACTGATCGTCTGTTTCACCGGCATGCTCGCCGTGGTCAGCCAGGAAATCGTCTGGCTGGCCAACCCGGACGTACGCGCCAACAAGCCCGATGGCGACGTCGAGCGCCTGAGCTTCCAGCAGTTGCTGGATGCGTTGCACAGGGCCGAGCCGGACATGGTGGTGGAGCGCCTGAGCCAACCCGACGGCTCGCACTTTGCCGTCAAGGCCGATGTCACCCTGGCGGACGGCAGCCGCCCGACGTTGTACGTAAACCCCTACACCGGCGCAATCCAGGGCAAGACGCCCGACTTCGACTTCGAGGCCTTCACCCGTGCCCTGCACGGCTGGTGGCTGGTGCCATTCACCAATGGCTTCAGCTGGGGCTGGTACCTGGTGTCGCTGCTCGGCCTGCCCATGCTGGCGTCGCTGGTCACCGGCCTGGTGGTGTACAAGAAATTCTGGAAAGGCTTCTTCAAGCCGCTGCGCATCGGCCATGGCTCGCGGATTTTCTGGGGCGACCTGCACCGCCTGGCCGGGGTCTGGTCGATCTGGTTCATTGCGGTCATCTCCATCACCGGTACCTGGTTTCTGATCCAGGCGATCCTGTTCGACAACCACATCACCATTTCCAGCCGCCCGGTGGTGCCGGTGATCGCCCGCGAGGACGTGCCGCAAAGCAAGGATGGCAGCCCGGCACCGCGCATCGACCTGGATGAAGCCGCGCGTATTGCCGGCCTGACGATCCCGGGGCTGGAGATCAGTTTCATCACCCTGCCAGCCACCGCCTACAGCCACGTCACCCTGGGCGGGCCGGGCTGGTACCCGCTGATGTTCCAGAGTGCTTCGGTGAACCCTTATACGCGCAAGGTCGACAGCCAGTTCCTGCTCAGCGACCGCTCGGCGCTGGAGTTCGTCACCGAATCCATGCGCCCGCTGCATACCGGCGATTTCGGCGGCCTGCCGATCAAGCTGGTGTGGTTCTTCTTCGGTTTGATCCTCACCCTGATGGTGTTCAGCGGCTTGCTGATCTGGACCAGGCGCACCGCCCAGGCCACCGCCGCCGCACTCAAGCGCAGCGAACGCGCGCCACGCCCGGCCCGCCCTGGCAGCACCGTGGAGGTACGCCCATGAGCAAGGCACACGCGCTGCCCGGCAGCCCGCTGAAGCAGCTGTGGCTGAAGTGGCGCTTTCACCTGAATGTCCTGCTGATTCTCATCCCGCTGGGCTTCATGCCGAAGTACTTCGCCGACGCCAAGCTGTTCCGTGGCGAAGCCGGCCTTGGCGCCAATGTGATCAGCGACATCCAGGTCGGCCCCTACCGCCTCGACCTGGCCGAACTGCGTGACGAGGCCCCCCGCGCCGACGGCCCGGCCGGGTACTTCAAGGTATTCAACGCCTCGTTGTGCAAGGCCTGTATCAAGGAGGTCAAGGCCGCCTACCTGCGCATCGGCAAACCGCGCAGCCTGCGCACCGCCGGCACCATTTTCTTTGGTGCGCCGTACCACATGGGCACGTCGCTGCCCATCCCGCCCCGCACCCGCGCAGACGCGCAGATCTGGATCACCCTGGAAGGCTGGGACGGCAGCCTGCACCAGGCGTCAGTCCCGCTGGCCCAAGCATCGCCCGCCACCGTGGCCTGGCTCGAGAACCAAGGAGGCAAGAAATGAGACACCTGTTGCGCATCCTCGCCCTGCCTGTGCTGGTGCTGGGCGCTGGCCCCGCCCTGGCACACAACCCGATGTGCGAATGCGAAGGACTGGCCGATGGCCAGGTCAAGTGCACCGGGGGCTTCTCTGACGGCAGCGCTGCCCCCGGGGTGACGCTGGATGTAATCGGCTACGACGAACAGGTACTGGTCGGCGGCAAGCTCGGTGAGGACTCGACGCTGACCTTCAAGCGCCCGGACGGCGAGTTCTATGTGCTGTTCGATGCTGGCCCCGGGCATGTGGTGGAAGTCGACCACGCCGACATCGTCCAGCCATGAGCCGCTGCCAAGTGATCCGCCCGGCCGGTGCCGGGCACGAAACCCTCTACGTGCTGCTGGTCAGCCTGCTGATCGTGGCGCTCGCCGCCAGCGTGGTGCTGGTGCGCGGTGAGCGCGAGGACGAACAGGCCATCGCCAGCCACCAGATCGATGCCCGGCGCGACCTCACCGCCGCCGAGCAAGGCCTGTACACCGACCTGCGGGTGGCCTTCGACGAAATCCGCCTGCTGCGTGAAGAAACCGCCGCCGTCCCCAGCGTGAGTGCCCTGGCCGAGGAAGGCCTGCCACCGTTCGTGGCCGACGCCGGTAGCCAGCGCCGCGGCAGCCATCAGTGGTCGTGGCTGCAGGCCGGTGCCTACCTGGGTCGCAGCCAGGCCCCGGAAGTAGCCGGCAGCCTGCTATTGATCGTGCCGAGCGACAGCGCTGGCGAGGCGGATGTCTGGCTACGCCGCGACACCATCGCTGTGCCGCCAGGCGACCTCAGCCAGGCCGCACTGATCGCGGCCGGCTGGCGGCAGGTGGTCAGCCATTACGACGCCGGGGTCACCCGCGAACACCGTCACTGAACCCAAGGACTCCTCCATGCTCCGCTCCGCCCTCGCCCTGCTCCTGGCCCTTGCCCTGCCGCTGTCGGCCCTGGCCGATAACGGCAAGCCGCTGCGCATCGGCATCACCCTGCACCCCTATTACAGCTATGTCGCCAATATCGTCGGCGACAAGGCCGAAGTGGTGCCGTTGATTCCGGCAGGGTTCAACCCCCATGCCTACGAGCCACGGGCGCAAGACATCAAGCGCATCGGCACGCTGGATGTGGTGGTGCTCAACGGCGTCGGCCATGACGATTTTGCCGAGCGCATGATCGCCGCCAGCGAGAAGCCCGCTATCCCGACCATCGAGGCCAACCAGAACGTACCGTTGCTGGCGGCCACCGGCATTGCCGCCCGTGGTGCCGGCAAGGTGGTCAACCCGCACACCTTCCTGTCGATCAGCACCAGCATCGCCCAGGTCAACAATATCGCTCGCGAGCTGGGCAAGCTCGACCCGGACAACGCCCGGCTGTACACGCAGAATGCCCGTGCCTACGCCAAGCGCTTGCGCACCCTGCGGGCCGAAGCCCTGGCCAAGGTCACCGAAGCGCCCGGCGCCAGTTTCCGGGTGGCGACCATCCATGCTGCCTACGACTACCTGGTGCGCGACTTCGGCCTGGAGGTGACGGCCGTGGTCGAGCCAGCCCATGGCATCGAGCCCAGCCCGGCCCAGTTGAAGAAAACCATCGACCAGCTGAAGGCCCTGGATGTGCGAGTGATCTTCTCGGAAATGGACTTCCCGTCGGCCTATGTCGACACCATCCAGCGTGAATCCGGCGTGCGCCTTTACCCGCTCACGCACATCTCCTATGGCGAATACACCCAGGACAAGTACGAAGTGGAAATGCAGCGCAACCTCGACACCGTTGTGCGCGCCATCCAGGAGAACCGCACATGACCGCCGCGGCCAACCTGCTGGCGGCCTGCGGGCCACGCATAGAGTTCGCCGGTATCGACCTGAGACTGGGCGGCACCCGTATCCTCGACCAGGTCAGCTTCAGCGTGGCCGCCGGCAGCGTGCACGCCATCGTCGGCCCCAACGGCGCTGGCAAGAGCTCGTTGATCAAGACCCTGCTCGGGCAGATGCCGCACCAGGGCCAGTTGACCTTGCACTGGCCCGCAGAACACCAGGTGATCGGTTACGTGCCACAGGCGCTGGAGTTCGACCGTGGCCTGCCAATGACCGTGGACGACTTCATGGCCGCGCTGTGCCAGCGCCGCCCGGCCTTCCTCGGCCTGTCGCGGCAAGTGCAGCCGGCCATCGACGCGGCCCTGGCGCGGGTCGGCATGCTCGACAAGCGCAAGCGGCGCATGGGCGCGCTGTCGGGTGGCGAACGCCAGCGCGTGCTGCTGGCGCAGGGCCTGGTCCCGACACCGCAGTTGCTGGTGCTGGACGAGCCGATGTCGGCCCTTGATGAAGCCGGTATCCAGGTGTTCGAACAGTTGCTGCGCAGCTGGCGCCAGGCCGGTACCACCGTGCTGTGGATCGAGCACGACCTGCAGGCCGTGCTGCGCCTGAGCGACCGGGTGACCGGCCTGAACCGCCAGGTGCTGTTCGATGCCCCGCCGGCCCAGGCGCTGACCCCGGAGCGCCTGCTGGGGCTGTTCTCCGTTCACCCGCGCAGCGAGGGGCGTGCCTGATGAGTGTTGAATCCTTGCGCCTGCTGGTCCAGGGCTGGGCCACGGCCGGCTACCTGCCCGAGGCACTGGCCTACGGTTTCGTGGTCAACGCCTTGCTGGCAGGCCTGATGATCGGCCCGGTACTGGGCGGCCTGGGTACCCTGGTGGTGGTCAAGCGCTTCGCGTTCTTCTCCGAGGCGGTCGGCCATGCCGCGCTGACCGGCGTGGCCATCGGCATTCTGCTGGGCGAACCCTACACAGGCCCGTACGGCAGCCTGTTCGGCTACTGCCTGCTGTTTGGCCTGCTGCTCAACTTCCTGCGCAACCGTACCGGGCTATCGCCGGACACGCTGATCGGCGTGTTCCTCTCGGTGTCGTTGGCACTCGGCGCCAGCCTGCTGCTGATGCTGGCGGGCAAAATCAATGTGCATATCCTGGAAAATGTCTTGTTCGGCTCGGTGCTGACCGTGAGCGGCCAGGACCTGCTGGTGCTGGGCATCGTCGCGCTGCTGGTGCTGGCCCTGGCCGTGCCCCTGTACAACCGCATCATGTTGGCCAGCTTCAACCCGCAGCTGGCGGCGGTGCGCGGGGTGGCGGTGAAGACCCTGGACTACTTGTTCGTGGTGCTGGTGACCTTGGTGACAGTAGCGGCGGTCAAGGTGATCGGGGCGATCCTGGTCGGGGCGCTGCTGGTGATCCCGGCCGCCGCTGCGCGCCTGGTAAGCCAGTCGCTCAAGGGCTTTTTCTTCCTCTCGGTGCTGATCGCCACCCTGAGTACGCTGCTCGGCATCCTGCTGCCGATCGTCTTCGACCTGCCGGTGCCGTCGGGTGCCGCGATCATCCTGGTGGCCGGCATCTGCTTTGCCCTGGCTGCGCTGGCCCGCGCCCTCGTCCCCCACCTGCAAGGAAACCCGGCATGAACCTTAAACGCCTGACCCTGGCGCTGGCCCTGGCCGGCTTGCCATCGCTGTGTTTCGCCACCCAGGTGCTGACCAGCCTGCCGGTCACTCACAGCCTGGCCAGTGCCCTGCTCGACGGCACTGCGGTACAGCTCACCCGCGCGGCGCCGGCCAACCTGCCGGCCAGCCGTCAGCCCGCGTATTTCAGCGGACGTGGTGGCGCCAACCTGGATAAGGCCGCGCAGCAGGCCGATGCAGTGATCGGCCTGCGTTCGATCTGGCGTGACGACCCGCTGTACCCGATGGCCCGGCGCAGCAATATCCGTATTGTCGAAATCGACGCCGCACGGCCGCTGGACGGCGCGCTGCCAGGCATTGCCGTCACCGGTGACGATGCCTATGGCGCCTACCCCTGGCTGAACCCGAGCAACCTTGGGCGCATGGCCGACGTAATGGCCAACGACCTGGGACGGCTGGCGCCGGAAGCCAAGACGACGATCCAGGGCAACCTGGCCAGGCTCAAGCGCCAGTTGCTGGAACTTGCCGCCAGCAGCCAGACGCGCCTGGCCAAGGCCGACAACCTGACCGTGGTGAACCTGTCGGAGCGCCTGGGCTACCTGGCCAGTGGGCTGAACCTGGATGTGCTGGAGCAACCGCTGCCGGCCGCATGGGATGCCGCCGCGCTGCAGGCGCTGGAGCAGAACCTGAAGACCCAGGAGGTGGCAGTGGTGCTGGACCACCGCCAGCCGGAGCCGGCGGTGATCGAGGTGATCAGGGCCGCCGGGGCGAAGCTGGTGGTGGTGGAGAGCGACCCTGAAGATGCCTTTGCCGGACTGGAGGCCAGTGTCGACCAGGTGGTGGGCGCACTGAGCGGAGGCTGAAGTGACCTGTGCCGGCCTGTTCGCGAGTAGAACTGCGCACAGGCTGGCACAGGCGAGCCCCTGCTAACGCTTCATGCAGCGCTGATAGCGCTCATCTACCCGTCCGGCAAACCACGCCGTGGTCAGCTTGCGGGTGATCTTCGGGCTCTTCAGCTCGATCCCCGGCAACACCGCCCGTGGCAGCGGTTTGCCCGCCACAGCATCGGCCAGGGCGAATACACCGCTGTACAGGTCGCTGTCCTCGAATGCCAGGCGGTCGCCCTGCTCAAGCTGGCGGCGAATCTGCGGGTTGCGCAACCCGAGTCGGGTACCAAGCTTGCGCGCCGCTTGTTCGGTGGCCCCCGGCATGATCGAGCCCGGTACAACCAGGTCCCCGTCGAACGCCAGTGTCACCCCGCTCGCCTTGCTCAGTGCTGCCTGGAAGGCCGCGTTGCGGCTGGCGTACCAGCCCGCATTGAAATCGGCAAAGCGATACAGCTGGCGTTCGTAGTTCGCCGGGTAACCCAGCAAGTGGGCGATGCCGAAATACATGCCGCCACGCCGGGTGAACACCTCCTGGCGGATGCTGCCGGTGTAGCTGTAGGGGTAATCGCGCGCATGCTGTTCGGCAAAGTCGATGCTGACCTGCATCGGCCCGCCGGTATGCACCGGGTTCAACCCATCGAGCAAGGTCTTGCCCAGCGGCACGCGGGCGATGACCTCATCGTACAGTTCGCTCAGCTGCTTCTCGCTGCGCACCGCCTGCAACCGCTGCTGGTAGCTCTTGCCATTGGCCGAAGGGGTCTTCAG
Source organism: Pseudomonas sp. LAM2023 (assembly GCF_016620375.1). Taxonomy (NCBI): domain Bacteria; kingdom Pseudomonadati; phylum Pseudomonadota; class Gammaproteobacteria; order Pseudomonadales; family Pseudomonadaceae; genus Pseudomonas; species Pseudomonas sp. LAM2023. The sequence continues at coordinate 860,512 of NZ_JAENHV010000009.1, forward strand.
CGCCCCATCGACCAGCAGCCTGGGAATATGCAGGCGTGCGGCACGGCGGTCGATTTCCTCGCGGGCAATGCGCCCCAGGTTGGGCACCTGCGGGTCGGCGTTGAAGGTCGACTCCTGCTCGGTCACGGCCAGCACCGCGCACAGGTTGCTCTTGCTCGGGGCAATGCGCTGGGTTTCGAATGCCTGCTGAATGTCCCTGGCCCAGCCCTCGCGGTCCCTGGCCTGGGCGGGCAACAACCGCAGCAGTTGCGCGCGGACCTTGGCCGGGTCTGCTTCGGGTGCTTGCTCACGGCGCCCGGCGCAACCTTGCAGCAGCGCCAGGGCCATCAGCCCGATCGCCAGTATCCGGCCGTTCAGGGCTGTTCACCGACCAGGTAGGTCTTGCTGATGTGGCGGAACAGCGGGTGCCCGGCACTGCCCATCAGCTCGAACAACACCATCTCGCGGGTCACCACCTGAGCGCCCGCCGCACGCATGCGCGCCAGGCCGGCGGCCTTGCTCGCCGGGGTGCGGCTGTCGCAGGCGTCCTCGACCACGTACACCTGCTTGCCCAGCGCCAGCAGGCCGAGCACGGTCTGCAGCACGCAGACGTGGGTTTCCATGCCACAGACGATCACTTGCTCACGCGCCAGCAGGCTGGCTGGCAGACAGCCGGCGGCCACGCAGGAAAAGTGGCTTTTCTCCACCACCTCGGCGGCGGGCGCCACGGCCAGCAGCTCGGCCAGGGTATGCCCCAGGCCCTTGGGATACTGTTCGGAAATCACCGTCGGCAGCTCCAGCTCGGCAGTTGCGGCCAGCAACCAGCGGGCCCGTGCGCGGGTGCCTGCAGGGTCGCTCATGGCGCCGATGAGCTTCTCCTGGATGTCGACGACCAGCAGCGTCGCCTTGTGTGGATCGATCAGCATTGCCTGCCCCTTGCCTGGAAAAAGGCCTAGCCTCCCCCAGGCAAGCGGTGACGTCAATCAGGCGGAAAGCCGGAGCGGTTCGAGCGATGCGACCAGCGCAGTGAGCACCTGGTCTTCCTGTTCGTGAATGAAGAAGTGCCCCCCCGGGAACATCTGCAGTGAGAATGGCCCATGGGTTTCCTGGCGCCAGGCCTGCAGTTGCTCGTCGCTGGCGCGGTCGTCCACGCCACCCAATACGTGCAGCGGGCACTGCAAAGCCGCGCGCTGGCGGTAGGCGTAGGTGCCGCAGAGCAGGAAATCGGCGCGCAGGATGGGCAAGGTCAGGCTCATCAGCTCGGCGTTGGCCAGCACTTCCTCGGGCGTGCCCTGCAGTTCGCGCAATTCGCTGATCAGCTCGGCGTCGCCCTTGGGTTCGCGCCAATTGTTGCGCTCGTAGTCCTCGCGACGGGTCGGCGCAGCGGTTCCACACGCGAACAGGGCCAGCGGCGGCGGGCAACCCAGCGCTTGCAGCTCATGGCTCAGCTCGAAGGCCAGCAGCGCGCCCAGGCTGTGGCCAAGCAGCGCATAAGGGGCACTGGCCGCCAGGCGTTGCTCGGCAGCCAGTTGCCGGGCCAGGGCCTGCAGGTCGGTGTGCAGTGGCTCGGCCATGCGCGCACCGCGCCCGGGCAGTTCGACCGGGCGCACCTGCAGCCACGCTGGCAGCTTGCGCCGCCAGCGGCTGTAGACCATGGCGCTGGCGCCGGAGTACGGCAGGCACAGCAGGTTCAGCGCGGTCACTGGGCAGCGGCTTCGGCCATTTTCTGGCGCAGGCTCAGCGGGCGCATGTCGGTCCAGACTTCGTCGATGTAGGCCAGGCAGTCTTTCTTCAGGCCGCTCTTGCCAACGGCGCGCCAGCCGTTGGGGATGGCCTTGTAGTCGGGCCAGATCGAGTACTGCTCTTCGTGGTTGACCACTACCTGGAACTGGATATCGTCGCGGTCGAAAACGGAAGTCATTGCCTGTCTCCTTGAGTGATGAATGCCACTGCGCGCGTGGCGCAGGGGAGCTTTGTAGTAGACGTGGCACGCGGTGAAAAAATTAGCGGCTGGCACGTGTAGGAGCGGCCTTGCGTCGCGATCGGGCGCGCAGCGGCCGCATTCCAGGTGATCCTGACCTGCCAGAAGACTGTCGGTTGCAGATATAGCGGCCGCTGCGCGCCCGATCGCGACGCAAGGCCGCTCCTACAAGATCCGCGCTTGGCTGGCCTTCAGGTTTCCCGCAGCAAATCATGGCTATCGAGCAAACGGAAGGCAACCTGCGGGTTGCGCTCCAGCCCTCGGCGGATCGCCGCCGGAATCGACTGCCGGGTCTTGCGGCACAGCCCAGGCTGATCATCCAGTTCGATGACGATGCCGCGCATGGTCCGCACTTCGTTGTACCCGGGGGCAATGTGCACGCGGATGCCGAGGTTTTCGTACATTCGTTGCTGCAGGCGTTGCAGGTCTTCCAGGTCCTTGAGGTTTTCCAGGCGTTCGAGCAGGCGCTTTTCCTCCTGCCGGGTCAGCAGGAGGATGCGCTGGGCAGCCTGCGGGTGGTCGACCAGCTGTTCGCGGCCGCAATCGCAGGCGCCAGGGGGGCAAGGCTGGCGCAAAGGGGGTGCTGTGCTCATGCCAGCAAGCATAGCCCGTAGCAGGCTCTGCAGGTTGTCACAGCTGCACCAACCGCTCGCGCAGGAAGGCCACAAAGCCTTGCACCGGCCGCGCCACCTGCCGGTGCTGTGGGTAGACCGCCGACAGCTGCAACGCCGGCGGGCGCCACTCATCCAGCACGGTCACCAGCCGCCCATCGGCCAACGCCTGCGCAACGATAAAGGTTGGCAGGTAAGTCACACCCATCCCGGCAATCGCGGCATCCCTGAGCAACTCGCCGTTGTTCGCCCGCATGCGCCCGGTCACCTGCAGCGCCTGGGCCTTGCCACCCTGGTGGAACTGCCATTGCACCTGCCGCGCATGCCCGTAAGGCAGGCAGTCGTGCCCGGCCAGCTCGCCCGGGCGGCTTGGTACGCCCCGCGCTTGCAGGTACGCCGGGCTTGCGCAGTAAATTCGCTCGACACTCGCAATACGCCGCGCAATCAGGCTGGAGTCCTCCAGCACGCCAATCCGCAGCGCCAGGTCATAGCCCTCGCCGATCAGGTCCACGGCGCGGTCGCTCAAGTCCACCTCCACATCGACCTGCGGGTGCAGTTGCAGGAACTCGGTCAGCAGGCAGCCCAGGTGGGCCATGGCGAACGACAGCGGCGCGCTCAGGCGCAAGGTGCCGCGCAAGGCCTGGGCCTGGCCGCTGATGTCATGCTCCACCTGCTGCACCTCGCCCAGCAGGCGCAGCGCCGACTGGTAGTAGTGCTGGCCCAGCGGGGTGGCATCCAGACGCCGCGTGGAGCGGTTGAGCAGGCGCACACCCAGGCGCTCTTCAAGCTGCATCAGGCGCCGGCTGACCGATTGCTTGGACATGCCCAGGCGCTCGGCAGCGGCAGTGAAACTGCCGGCTTCCATCACTTGGGCAAAGATGCGCATGTCTTCGTAAGGGTTCATTGTCTCGCTCTTGGTGACAGTCAAACGCTTTATAGCGGCTTTTTCCCATCAGTGCATCTCCCTAATCTACGCACAGGTCGCAACGATGGCCGCCAGGCCAGGCAAGACGCCCATTACCAACACTTGCATAGAAAAGGATTCGCTCATGAACATTGTCCGCAAAACCCTCGCCGCTTCCCTACTCGCGCTGTCCGTTTCCAGCGCTTTCGCTGCCGGCAGCCCGGGTGTCGAAAGCCACACCCAGGCGTTCCTCGACGCGTTGCAACAAGGTGGCGGCAAGCCACTGGAACAGCTCAGCCCGAAAGACGCCCGTGCCGTGCTGACCGGCGCCCAGGCTTCGGTCAAGGTCGACCTCTCCGGCATCGAGGTGAAGCAACGCACCATCCAGGCCGATGGCCAGTCGATCACGCTGCAAGTGGTACGCCCGGCCAATGTGCAGGGTGAGCTGCCGGTGTTCATGTTCTTCCACGGCGGCGGCTGGGTGCTCGGCGACTTCCCGACCCACCAGCGGCTGATCCGCGACCTGGTGGTCGGCTCCGGTGCAGTGGCCGTGTATGTCGACTACACCCCGTCGCCGGAAGCGCATTATCCAACGGCCATCAACCAGGCCTACGCTGCGACCCGCTGGGTGGCCGAGCATGGCAAGGAAATCGGCGTGGACGGCAAGCGCCTGGCCGTGGCCGGCAACAGCGTCGGCGGCAACATGGCGGCGGTGGTTGCGCTCAAGGCCAAAGAAGCCGGTACCCCGGCGCTGCGCTTCCAGCTGCTGCTGTGGCCGGTCACCGATGCCAGCTTCGAGACTGCTTCCTACAAGCAGTTTGCCGAGGGGCACTTCCTGACCACCGGGATGATGAAATGGTTCTGGGACAACTACACCACCGATGCCAAGGCACGGGAGCAGATCTACGCCTCGCCGCTGCGTGCCAGCAGCGAGCAGCTGAAAGGCTTGCCGCCGGCACTGGTGCAGACGGCCGAGTTCGATGTGCTGCGCGATGAAGGTGAGGCGTATGCCCGCAAGTTGAATGCGGCAGGTGTGACGGTGACGTCGGTGCGCTACAACGGGATGATTCATGACTATGGGTTGTTGAACCCGTTGAGCGAGGTGCCGGCGGTGAAGGCGGCGATGAGACAGGCGGGCACTGAACTTAAAGTGCATCTGCAGTGAGCCGATGACTAGAAGACCCGCCTAGGCGGGTCTTTTGCTTCTATGGGGGAAATGGCCCGCAGGCTTCAATGAAATTTCCATCGGTGCGGCTATCGATGGCGCCGTCCGCCCCGATGTAGATATCAATACTTGGCCACCTGGGCTTGGCCCGAATGCAGTGCCATTTGCCCCGGTTGCTCCAATCGAGTTGCATGAAGAATTAGTCATTCGGGAAGATATGCCCGACACCGCCGGTGGTTTCACCTGGGTAGATTTCGCCTTTTGAAATATCGTGCTGGACATTCAAAATGTAGCCGAGACGACCCTCGCCTTTTTCAGAAAAATGAAAACTTACTCGGGGGTGCAGCAACATACCAAAATATAATGGGTGTAAGCATTATCACCAGCACCCAGCGCCAGATGTGCCGTTTCGGTTTATTTGCAGACGTGATCACGTATGCCACCTCCCCAGCTTGAACGTGGCAATGCTAATACCCGGCCATGAGTATCTTTGCAGTAATTCCACCGCTTGGATGCATCTCGTGCAGTTTGACGCCAATGCTGATAGCGACACGATCACCTATGTCATCCCATGCCCGCAGCCCCTCTATATCAGCGGAACGGTGAGGCCCGCTATGTTCATCCCACTTTCTAACTTTCCGAATGGAGTCAGATGAAATCTGCTCAAGCCCAGCACCATCCAGAAGAACACTTTCTGAAAAACCACCCGCCCGCCCTACATAACCGTAGTGAATGTTTGACCAAATGTCGTAATAGAAGTCAACTTCACCTTGCTTCTGCCAAACCCCGCCGAACCGTTCTGCAATCGCCAGCTTATGATCCCATGGCCTGTCCTGACGGTTTGCTCCCGCTGGGCAGCCGCAGGCTACCAAAGCCCCATCAACCACTGCCGGACGACCATGGATGACGAAATTGCTCGCACCTTCCACCAGCGTTCCTATTCACCACAGGTAGGACATGGGGTGGTCTTGTCCTGCAACCTCAGCGCTTCACGCCCATCGCCTTTGAATCCGCGGCCACTGGCCAGGCATACGGCTCCTGGAGTGGTCCGGTCTCCATCCCAGGCCTGGTTCCTGCCGTTGATCCTGAAACGTGCCATGTGAAACTCCTTGAGTGAAAGCCGGGAGGCTAGCACCCGCTAGAGCATGAAAATCACGCAGGAACAGACCAAGAACGGTCCTACAAAGTACATCGAGATGCCCTACACGCCGCTACATCAATAGTCACTTTAAAAGAGACAATTTTTCACTATTACGCTGGTTTTTACCTCCTGAGCTGACAGTTAAGCTTCTCCCATCTACTAGCCAACCCGATCACGGTGCCGGCTTTTCCAGGAGAATGACCATGCTTACCGTACGCAACGCCAAAGACCGCGGCCTGGCCTTCCATGGCTGGCTGAAATCCTTCCACACCTTCTCCTTCGGCCACTACCGCAACCAGGATGAGCAAGGTTTCTCCGACCTGCTGGTGATCAACGACGACCGCGTCATCGCCGGCAAGGGCTTCGGCGAGCACCCGCACCGTGACATGGAGATTTTCTCCTACGTGCTCGAAGGCGCGCTGGAGCACAAGGACACCCTGGGCACCGGCTCGGTCATCCGCCCGGGCGACGTGCAACTGATGAGCGCCGGCCATGGCGTGGCGCACAGCGAGTTCAACCACAGCCAGGTGCAGCCGGTGCACTTTCTGCAGATCTGGATCGTGCCGAACGTGCAAGGCGCCACGCCGCGTTACCAGCAGCAGCACTTCAGCGCCGAGGAAAAGCGCGGCAAGCTGCGCCTGATCATATCGCCGGAGGGTGCCGAAGGATCTTTGCAGGTGCGCCAGGGGGTGTATGCCGGGTTGTTCGACGGTGACGAGCGCGCCACGCTGACCTTGCCGGAACATCGCCATGCCTATGTGCACGTGGCCCGGGGCAGCATCGCGCTGAATGGCCAGGTGCTCGGTGAAGGCGATGGGGTACGGGTAAGGCAGGAACAGGTGCTGGAGCTGAGTCATGGGGTGGATGCCGAGGTACTGGTGTTTGACCTGCGGCCGCACGAGCTGCCGGGCATGCCTTGACGCAGGTCCGCCCTCTTCGCGGGTTGAACCGCGAAGAGGGCATCAGGCAACCCTCAAGGTTCGAACCCTTCGACGATGATCACTTCGGCTTTCGCCACCCCATGGCGATGGCTGCACGCCTCCTGGTACAGCGCCGACCGGTAACACGCCAGCGCCTGCTCGTACGAATCGAATTCGATCACCACGCTACGCTGAGGGGTAGGCCGACCTTCCAGCGCCTCGCTGCGCCCGCCACGGGCCAGAAAGCGGCCGCCGAACGCCTGGAAGGCGGCCGGGGCGCGCTGGGTGTACTGCTGGTATTGCTCGGGGTCGGTCACGTCCACATGGGCGATCCAGTAGGCCTTCATGCGCTGCTCTCCTGTTACGGCGATATTTATGTATGATGGTATACCATAATAATCACCCTATCACCGTGAGCGTGCAACATGGCATTCAACACCATCGAGGAACTTCTCGAGGATTACCGGCAGGGCAAGATGGTCCTGCTGGTGGATGACGAGGACCGGGAAAACGAAGGCGACCTGCTGATCGCCGCCGAGCGTTGCGACGCCCAGGCCGTCAACTTCATGGCCCGCGAAGCGCGTGGCCTGATCTGCCTGACCCTGACCGAAGAACACTGTCAGCGCCTGGGCCTGGAACAGATGGTACCGGCCAACGGCAGCGCGTTCAGCACCGCTTTCACCGTGTCGATCGAAGCGGCCAGCGGCGTGACCACCGGCATTTCCGCCGCTGATCGGGCGCGCACCGTGGCCGCCGCCATGGCCCCCGGCGCCCGCCCCGAGGACCTGGTGCAACCGGGGCACATCTTCCCCCTGCGCGCCCGCGAAGGCGGCGTGCTGACCCGCGCCGGCCACACCGAAGCCGGCTGCGACCTGGCGCGCCTGGCCGGTTTCACCCCGGCTTCGGTGATCGTCGAAGTGCTCAACGACGACGGCACCATGGCCCGCCGCCCCGACCTGGAAGTATTCGCCGCCCGGCATGGCATCAAGATCGGCACCATCGCCGACCTGATCCACTACCGCCTGAGTACCGAACAGACCATCAAGCGTATCGGCGAACGCGAACTGCCGACCGTGCATGGCAGCTTCCGCCTGGTCACCTATGAGGACCGCATCGAAGGGGGTGTGCACATGGCCATGGTCATGGGCAACATCCGCCGCGAACAGCCGACCCTGGTGCGGGTACATGTGATCGACCCGCTGCGCGATCTGGTCGGTGCCGAATACGCCGGGCCGCCCAACTGGACGCTGTGGGCGGCGCTGCAGAAGGTGGCCGAGGAAGGCGCGGGTGTGGTGGTGATCCTGGCCAACCATGAGTCTTCCCAGGCCCTGCTCGAACGCGTACCGCAGCTCACCCACCCGGTGCGGCCTTACCAGCGAGGGCAATCGAAGGTGTACTCCGAGGTCGGCACCGGGGCGCAGATTCTGCAGGACCTCGGTGTCGGCAAGCTGCGTCATCTGGGCCCTCCACTGAAGTATGCCGGGCTGGCTGGGTACGAGTTGGAGGTGGTGCAGAGCATCCCCTTCGAGCCTGAGCTGGTGGGCTGATACGGAGCCTTGTAGGAGCGGCCTTGTGTCGCGAAAGGGCTGCGAAGCAGCCCCAAGCAATTTGTGCATCTGCGCTGAAACCCGGGGGCTGCTTCGCAGCCCTTTCGCGACACAAGGCCGCCCCTACACGGGATGGAGTGATGGCCGGTAGCCCCATAACGCTTGCCAAAAGTTTGGAATACCATAATATGATATCCCGTAGACCTTAAATCTGTCGGCCGGCTCCTACAATTACAAACGGCCTTCAGACACCTTGTTTTAGCGGCTCCCCGAACACGATTGGCGGGCGCACCACAAGCCCCGCCTCGAATAACAAAAGCAACGAGGGCGTAACCATGCTGTTGAGCAAACGTGTAACCGCAGTGCTGTCCGCCAGCCTGCTGACCCTGGCCTGCCAGGCCACCCAGGCTGCCGACAGCCTGAACTTCGTCAGCTGGGGCGGTACCACCCAGGACGCCCAAAAGGAAGCGTGGGCCGTACCTTTCAGCAAGGCCACCGGCATCAAGGTGGTCCAGGACGGCCCCACCGACTACGGCAAGCTCAAGGCCATGGTCGAGAGTGGCAACGTGCAGTGGGACGTGGTCGACGTCGAAGCCGACTTCGCCTTGCGGGCTGCCAGCGAAGGCCTGCTCGAACCCCTCGATTTCTCCCAGATCAAGCGCGACAAGATCGACCCGCGCTTTGTCTCAGACCACGGCGTCGGTTCGTTCTTCTTCTCCTTCGTGCTCGGCTACAACGAAGGCAAGCTCGGCGCCAACAAACCACTGGACTGGACCGCGCTGTTCGACACCAAGACCTACCCCGGCAAACGCGCCCTGTACAAATGGCCCAGCCCTGGTGTGCTGGAACTGGCCCTGCTGGCCGACGGCGTAGCCCCCGACAAGCTCTACCCGCTGGACCTGGACCGCGCTTTCAAGAAGCTCGACACCATCAAGCAAGACATCGTCTGGTGGGGGGGTGGCGCCCAGTCGCAGCAGCTGCTCGCCTCGGGTGAAGCTTCGCTCGGCCAGTTCTGGAATGGCCGCGTCTACGCCCTGCAGCAGGACGGTGCGCCGGTGGGCGTGAGCTGGAAGCAGAACCTGGTCATGGCCGACTTCCTCGTGGTGCCCAAAGGTGCCAAGAACAAGGATGCGGCCATGAAGTTCCTGGCCAACGCCAGCAGCGCCGAAGGCCAGGCCGAGTTCGCCAACAAGACCGCCTACGCGCCGGTGAACGTCGACAGCGTGGCCAAGCTGGACAAGGACCTTGCACAGAACCTGCCCACCGCCTACGCCCAGGACCAGGTCACCCTCGATTTCGCCTACTGGGCCAAGAACGGCCAGGCCATCGCAGCCCGCTGGAATGAGTGGTTGGTCAAATGAAAGTCGCCATCAACGCCCTGCATAGCGCGCAAGGTGCCCCCACGGGCACCGGCGCACCGGGCGCGGCCGCGCGCCGCGTCAGCCTGAGCCAGCGCTGGAAAGGCAGCCGCAACCTGTTGCCGGCCCTGCTTTTCCTTGGCCTGTTCTTCTTCGCCCCACTGGCCGGCCTGTTGCTACGCGGGATGCTGGAGCCGACGCCGGGCCTGGGCAATTACGAGCAGCTGTTCGCCAACTCGGCCTATGCGCGGGTGCTGTTCAACACCTTCTCGGTGGCCGGCGTGGTCACCCTGATCAGCGTGCTGCTGGGTTTCCCGCTGGCCTGGGCAATCACACTGGTGCCCAAGGGCTGGGGCCGCTGGCTGCTGAACATCGTACTGCTGTCGATGTGGACCAGCCTGCTGGCACGCACCTATTCCTGGCTGGTGCTGCTGCAGAGTTCGGGGGTGATCAACAAGGCGTTGATGGCCATGGGTATCATCGATACGCCGCTGGAAATGGTGCATAACCTGACCGGCGTGGTGATCGGCATGAGCTACATCATGATCCCGTTCATCGTGCTGCCACTGCAGGCCACCATGCACGCGATCGATCCGATGGTGCTGCAGGCCGGCTCGATCTGCGGCGCCAGCCCGTGGACCAATTTCTGGAAGGTGTTCCTGCCACTGTGCCGCTCGGGGCTGTTCTCCGGGGCGCTGATGGTGTTCGTGATGTCGCTCGGTTACTACGTCACCCCTGCCTTGCTGGGCGGTGCGCAGAACATGATGCTGCCCGAATTCATCATCCAGCAGGTGCAGTCCTTCCTCAACTGGGGCCTGGCCAGCGCCGCCGCCGCACTGCTGGTGGTCATCACCCTGGTGCTCTTCTACCTGTACCTGAAGCTGCAGCCGGAATCCCCGGTTGGCAACGCGAGGTAAACCGCCATGCTCCTGTCTCCTAATGCCATGGGCCGCCCGCTACGTACCGGCCTGTACCTGACCACTGGCGTGATCGCGGCCTTTCTGCTGCTGCCGGTGGTGTTCATCGTGCTGCTGTCGTTCGGCTCGTCGCAATGGCTGGTGTTCCCGCCGCCGGGCTGGACTTTCAAATGGTATGGCCAGTTCTTTTCCAACCCGGAATGGATGGATGCCGCCCTGGCCAGCCTGAAGGTGGCCCTGCTGACCACTGCGGCTGCGGTGCTGCTGGGCCTGCCCACCGCGTTCGCCCTGGTGCGTGGCCGTTTCCCTGGCCGCGAACTGCTGTACGGGCTGTTCACCATGCCGATGATTGTGCCGCTGGTGATCATCGCAGTAGCGGTGTATGCGCTGTTCCTCAAGCTTGGTTACACCGGCACGCTGTTCGCTTTCGTGGTCAGCCACGTCATCGTTGCCCTGCCCTTCACCATCATTTCGATCATCAACTCGCTGAAGCTGTTCGACCAGTCGATCGAGGATGCCGCGGTGATCTGCGGCGCCTCGCGCCTGCAGGCGATTTTCAAGGTGACCTTCCCGGCGATTCGCCCGGGCATGATCGCCGGCGGCCTGTTCGCCTTCCTGGTGTCGTGGGATGAAGTGGTGCTGAGCGTGATGATGGCCAGCCCCGACCTGCAGACCCTGCCGGTGAAGATGTGGACCACCTTGCGCCAGGACCTCAGCCCGGTCATTGCCGTGGCCTCGACCCTGCTGATCGGCCTGTCGCTGCTTGTCATGTTCATTGCCGCCGCGTTGCGCCGGCGCACCGAAGTCAACGCCTGAGCGCGCGGAGAAAACAATAATGAGTGCAGTGATGAAAGAAAACGTGCCAGGCAAGACCCTGGTCAGCCTGCGCGGCCTGAACAAGCATTACGGCGACTTCACCGCCGTCGATAATCTCGACCTGGACATCCAGGATGGCGAGTTCCTCACCTTTCTTGGCTCCAGCGGTTCGGGCAAATCCACCACCCTGTCGATGCTGGCCGGTTTCGAAACGCCCAGCAGCGGCGAAATCCTGGTCGACGGCCAGTCGCTGGTCAACGTGCCACCGCACAAGCGCGACATCGGCATGGTGTTCCAGCGCTATTCGCTGTTCCCGCACCTGAACGTGCGCGACAACATCGGCTTTCCGCTGGCCATTCGCAAGCTGAGCGCCGCCGAGACCAGCAAACGCGTCGACGCCATGCTCAAGCTGGTGCAACTGGAGCAGTTCGCCCACCGCAAGCCGGCGCAGATGTCGGGCGGCCAGCAGCAACGCGTGGCGATTGCCCGGGCGCTGGTGTACGAGCCACGCATCCTGCTGATGGACGAACCCCTGGGCGCGCTGGACAAGAAGCTGCGCGAAGACCTGCAGGACGAACTGCGCCAGCTGCACCGGCGCCTGGGCATCACCATCGTCTACGTCACCCACGACCAGGAAGAAGCCATGCGCCTGTCGCAGCGCATCGCCATCTTCAGCCAGGGCAAGATCGTCGGCCTGGGCACCGGTTACGACCTGTACCAGAACCCGCCGAATGCCTTCGTCGCCTCGTTCCTCGGCAACTCCAACTTCCTGCGGATCAAGGCCAGCAGCAACGGCGCAGGCAGCTTCGAAGGGCAGCCGGTGGCGATTCGCCTGACGCCGGGCCTGGCCGCCGCCCAGGAGGCGCTGATCATGGTGCGCCCGGAAAAGGCCCTGGCCCTCACCGCCGAACAGGCCGTACGCGAGCCGCTGCCGGCGGGCTGGAACGAGGTCAGTGCCAAAGTTGGCGAGGTGTTGTTCCTAGGCGAGAGCCAGACTTGCCATGTGGTCACTGCGGGCGGCACCGAGCTGACCGTGAAGGCACTGTCGGCTGCCGGCATGCCGATGCGGCCGGGCGATACCGTGAAGGTGCGCTGGGCGGTGGCAGATGCCTGCATCTACACCGAATGGGCCGAGAGCGATTTGAGCAAGTCCGCCGGGGCGCATTGAAATAACCGGGGCCGCTACGCGGCCCATCGTATCGCCCGGCAACAGTCACATTATCATCACGCTACTGTCGTAATCTGCCGGCCAACTCTATGCCACAGGGCTAACCGGCATGCCCCGCCTGCTTGTCTTGCTGCTTTCCCTGCTGCCGCTGACGGCCCACGCCGAGCACCTGCGGGTGCAAGGATCCAACACCATTGGCGCAGCGCTGCTGCCGGCGTTGGTCCAGGCGCAATTGCGCGCCCGGCAAGCCACTGCGATCGAACAGCACCCCGGGCAACTGCCCAATGAAACCGTGATCACCGCGCGCGACGCCCAAGGGCAGCCGATACGCGTCGATATCGCCGCCCACGGTTCCACTACCGGCTTCACCGCCCTGGGGCGTGGCGAGGCCGACCTGGCCGCCGCTTCGCGGCCGATCAACGACAGCGAAGCGGGCCAGCTGCGCGCACTCGGCGACCTGCGCAGTGCCGCCGCCGAGCAGGTGATCGGCCTCGATGGCGTCGCGGTCATCGTCCACCCCGACAACCCGCTACCCCAACTCACTACAGCGCAATTGGCACAGGTCTTCTCCGGCCAGATCCAGCGCTGGGAGCAACTGGGCATTGCCGGTGGCACCATCCATCTTTACGCCCGTGACGACCGCTCCGGCACCTACGAAACCTTCAAGGCGCTGGTGCTGGAGCCGCAGCATCGGACGCTGTCGGCCACGGCCAGGCGCTTCGAGTCCAGCGACGAGCTGGCCGCGCAAATCAGCGCCGACCGACAGGCCATCGGCTTCAGCAGCCTGCCGGCCGTGCACCGCGCCAAGGTACTGGCGGTGGCTGAAGGCGATGCCCCGGCCATGCTCCCCGAGCGCGCGCTGGTGGCCAGCGAAGACTACCCACTGTCGCGGCGCCTGTACTTCTACCTGCCGGCTAAGCCGAAACCGCAGGCCAAGGCCCTGGCGGACTTCGCCCAGAGCCCGGCCGGGCAGGCAATCGTCGCCCAGCTAGGTTTCGTCTCGCAGCAGATCAATGCCCAACCTGTGGTGCCGCTGGCCGACATGCCGCCGCGCTATCGCGCCCTGGCCCAGCAAGCGCAGCGGCTGAGCGTGAACTTTCGCTTCCAGGAGGGCAGCGCCAGCCTCGACAGCAAGGCATTGCGCGATGTGCAGCGAGTGGCCGAGTACCTGCGCCAGGCCGGCAAGCTGAACGGCAACGCGGTGCTGGTGGGGTTTGGCGACCCCAAGGAAACGCCCGGCCGCGCGGCCTTGCTGTCGCGGCTGCGGGCCCAGGCGGTGCGCCGCGAGCTGGCACGCGATGGCGTCGAGATACTGGAGGTGATGGGGATGGGCGATGAACTACCGGTGGCGGGCAACGAACTGGAGCAAGGCCGCCTGCGCAACCGCCGGGTCGAGGTGTGGGTGAACTGACCTGGAAGCTGCACGCCAGGTCGCCGCCACACAGGTCCCGGCAAAAAAATGTAACAGCTCCCCATTCGGCATCCCCGGCAATCAGGTCTAGGCTCAAGAGCATGTGATACCGGGCCCCTCTGACGGCTGCCAGGCCGCCATGTCGGATCACTGTTGCCATGCAACGTCGACATTCAAGGAGGGGCTCATGACAGCTCTACACACATTCCTCACCACCCCGTTCCTCGGCACCAGCGCCTGGTTGTGGCTGCTGTTCATGGCCATCGTCATCGGCCTGCTGGTGCTCGACCTTGGCGTATTGCACCGCCACGACCGGGAAATCGAAATGCGCGAAAGCCTGTTGCTGTATTCAGGCTATTTCAGTGTTGGCGTGCTGTTCGGCATCGGGGTCTGGTACTACCTGGGGGCGCAACCGGCGCTGGAGTTCTATACCGGCTTCCTGGTCGAACAGTCGCTGTCGATGGACAACGTGTTCGTCATGGCGATGATCTTCAGCTACTTCGCCATCCCCCGCCGCTACCAGCACCGCGTGCTGTTCTGGGGCATCCTCGGCGTGGTCGTGCTGCGGGCGATCATGATTGGTGTGGGCGCGGCGCTGGTGCAGAACTTTGCCTGGGTGTTGTACATCTTCGGCGCCTTCCTGCTGTTTACCGGGGTGAAGATGGCGCTGTCGAAGGAAGACCACCGGCCGGACCTGGCCAACAACCCGATCCTGAAGTTCGTGCGGCGGCACATGCGGGTCACCGAGCAGATTCACGGCGCGCATTTCTTCGTACGCCAGGCCCCGCCCGGCCAGCACAAGCCGCTGCGCCATGCCACCCCACTGTTCCTGGCGCTGGTGCTGATCGAACTGGCCGACCTGGTGTTCGCCGTCGACAGCGTGCCGGCGATCTTCGCGATTACCCAGGACCCGTTCATCGTCTATACCTCGAACATCTTCGCCATCCTGGGGTTGCGCTCGCTGTATTTCGCCCTGGCGGCGCTGATGCACCGCTTCGTTTACCTCAAGTACGCGCTGGCGATGGTGCTGATCTTCATTGGCTGCAAGATTTTCTACCACGGCATGGTGGGCAAGGTGCCGGCGTTGCTGTCGTTGGGGGTGACGTTCGGGCTGTTGCTGGGTGGCGTGGTGGTTTCACTGGTCAAGACGCGCGGGGGAAAACCGGAAACCAGGGATGCTGCATGCCAACAGCCAGTGAAGGTTGATTCTACAGCCAACCAAAAAGAGGACGACCCGCAAATGCGGGTCTGATTTCTAGCTAGTCAGACTTAAGCAATAACTCTCCTGCCTGGGCACACTAACGAACCAGCCAGCTCTCGACTTCTTCAGCGCCATGTTCAGCTTTCCACGCCTTCATCTTCGCGTGGTTGCCGCCCTTGGTTTCAATCATTTCACCCGTATGCGGGTTCTTGTACTGTTTCACCTGGCGCGCGCGACGCCTGGCTTTCGGCGCAATGGCGGGCTGAGCCGGGCGGCGACCGCCTTGCGGGTCCAGCAGGCTGATGATGTCGCGCAGGCTGAACTCATACTTGGCCAACAAGTTGCGCAGTTTGGTTTCAAACTCGATTTCTCTTTGCAGCTCGGGGCTGCCTTTCATGGCTTCCAGTTCGGCAAGTTGAGCAGCCAGTTTCTGTTCCAGCTGGCGGAATTCTGCGAGACGGGACATGGGGGTACCTTCCTCAGGACGGCCTGGGTTGCGAGGTTGACAACGAATTAGTGCAGCCGGGCGAGAACTAAGTTCCAGGCCATTGCGCCAGCAGTACCGCCCGTCCCGTACATTCAATGTTATGCACCAACCGACGGTCTTCTGCCCACACCCCATGGAGACCGATTACATGAAGTTCACCACATGCTGCCTGAGCCTTTCAGTCGCCTGTCTCGCCCTTTGGGGCTGCTCGACACCCCGAACAGTATCGCCTGTCGACGCACCCGGCAGCCCCGAGTCCGCAACCACCCAACTACTGGAGGCAGGCGCAGCGCTGTTGCAGGACAAGCCCCCCATCGAAGCGCTGAATGCCTATCTGGATGGCTTCCACTTCTATAATGGCCACCCCGAGATCCAGATGGAAGCCCACCATTACTGCTCGCTGCTGAACGAAGATGTGATTCAGTGCGTGATCTACGACGGCAATACCCGTAGCGCCAAGATCATGGGCATCGAGTACATCATCGACCGGAAACTGTTCACCCACTTGCCGGCAAAGGAAAAAGCCATGTGGCACAGCCACGGCTATGAAGTATCGTCCGGCCAGTTGGTCGCGCCGGGCATCCCCGCACCGGCAGAACATGCGCTGATGCAGCGCCTGGCGCATACCTATGGAAAAACCTGGCATACCTGGCACACCGACCAGGACAAGACGCTGCCGCTCGGGGTCCCGCAATTGATGATGGGCTTTACCGCCGATGGCCAGGCCAACCCGGCCATGGTCGAGCAACGCAACCGGCGCCTGGGCATCGATACGGTCAAAAGCAGGGCGCAACGGGCCGACATCGCGATACCGGCAACAGACCCGCAGGCCAACGGCTGGCAACGGGGCGATGTGATTCAGCTCGTCGACCCGACCGGCGCCCACCTCCACCGCCCAACCAAGGCGACACCGGAAAACACCAACAGCCGCTCCAGCCGTTAACCATGCCCCTTGCGCGCCGGCATGTATTTACCGATTTCATACTTGCCAATCGCCGCCCGGTGCACCTCGTCCGGCCCGTCGGCCAGGCGCAGGGTACGCTGCATGGCATACATGTAGGCCAGCGGGAAGTCGCCGCTCACTCCTGCCCCGCCATGGATCTGGATCGCCCGGTCGATCACTTTCAACGCTACGTTCGGGGCGACGACCTTGATCTGCGCAATCTCGCTGCGAGCCACCTTGTTGCCGACCGTGTCCATCATGTACGCCGCTTTCAGCGTCAGCAGCCGGGCCATGTCGATTTCCATGCGCGAGTCGGCAATCTTGTCGACGTTGCCACCCAGTCGCGCCAGTGGCTGGCCGAAAGCGGTGCGCTCTACCGCGCGTTTGCACATCAGTTCCAGTGCTCGTTCGGCCATGCCGATCGAGCGCATGCAGTGGTGGATACGGCCCGGACCAAGCCGCCCCTGGGCAATCTCGAAACCGCGGCCTTCGCCGAGGATGACGTTCTCGTACGGCACCCGCACGTTTTCGAAGAGCACTTCGGCGTGGCCGTGGGGCGCGTCATCATAGCCGAACACCGGCAGCGGCCGAATGATCTTCACCCCGGGCGCATCGGTGGGCACCAGCACCATCGAATGCTGCTGGTGGCGTGGCCCCTGCGGGTCGGACAGGCCCATGAAGATCATTACCTTGCAGCGGGGATCGCAGGCGCCCGAAGTCCACCACTTGCGGCCATTGATCACCCATTCGTCACCGTCACGCACAGCCGTGGCCGCCATGTTGGTAGCGTCCGAGGACGCTACGTCCGGTTCGGTCATGGCGAATGCCGAACGGATCTCGCCGCGCAACAGCGGCTCCAGCCACTGGCGCTTCTGCGCATCGCTGCCATAACGCACCAGCACTTCCATGTTGCCGGTGTCCGGTGCCGAACAGTTGAACGGCTCCGGCCCGAGCAGCGAGCGGCCCATGATCTCTGCCAGCGGGGCATATTCCAGGTTGCTCAACCCGGCGCCGTATTCCGATTCAGGCAGAAACAGGTTCCACAGCCCCTCGGCGCGGGCCCTGGCCTTGAGCTCTTCCATGATTGCGGTGGGCTGCCAGCGGTCGCCCTCGGCGACCTGCCGCTCGAACACCGCCTCGGCGGGGTAGACATGGGCGTCCATGAACGCGCTGACGCGCTCGCGCAGAGCCTGGACCTTGGGCGAATAGGCGAAATCCATCGGGGCTACCTTCACGGTTCGAAGTACATGGAGCAGAGCCTAGAGCAGCATGCCACCATCCACCTAGTCTATTTTCCGCGTGTATAAACATTCATAACCGATATATGATCGGCCGATAATTCCAACAAAGAGCGGCACCCATGAACCTCAGCAAGGTCGACCTCAACCTGTTCATCGTGTTCGATGCCATCTACACCGAAGCCAACCTGACCCGCGCCGGGCAGATTGTCGGCATCACCCAGCCGGCGGTGTCCAATGCCCTTTCGCGGCTGCGCGAAACCTTCAACGACCCGTTGTTCGTGCGCACCGCGCAAGGCATGGTGCCCACGCCCATGGCGCAGAACATCATCGGCCCGGTGCGCAACGCCCTGGCGCTGCTGCGTACTTCGGTGCAGGAAAGCCGCATCTTCAACCCGCAACAGGCCAACAAGACCTTCCGCATCAGCATGACCGACCTGACTGAGGCGGTCATCCTGCCGCCGCTGTTCCAGCGCCTGCGCCGCCTGGCACCGGCGGTGCTGATCGAAAGTTTCCTGTGCAAGCGCCGCGACACCACCAAGGAACTGGCCGCCGGGCGCCTGGACTTCGCCATCGACGCGCCCTTGAATACCGACCCGCAAGTACGCCACATCAAACTGATGCAGGATCGCTATGTCTGCGCCCTGCGCCAGGGCCATCCATTGGCAGACAGCAAACTGACCCTGGAAAGCTACCTGGGCATGACCCATATCCATATCTCCAGCCGCCGCAACGGCCTGGGCTATGTCGACCTGGCCCTGGGCAAGATGGGCGTGCAGCGCAAGGTTGCCTTGCGCTCGCAGCATTACCTGATGGCCTCGCAGGTGCTGCAGCAGACCGACATGGCAATGACCGTTCCCGAGCGCTTCGCCCGCCGCCATCAGTTGCGCTACCAGCCCCTGCCGGTGGAAGTACCGGCGCTGGAGACCCACCTGTACTGGCATGAAAGCACCGACCAGGACCCGGCCAACCGCTGGATGCGCGAACAGATCACCGAGTTGTGCGAGCGCGTCGTCGCCGAGGAAGAGAAGGCGCTGGCACCGGCCTGAAGGGGTAGCCAATTGGTTTAGGGTGAAATCCGAAGCAGCCAAGAGAAAAATTTCCTACAAACTCATCAGCAGCTAGAATTATCTGTTTGAAGATTTGGAAAAACGGCCACAAGAAGCGAAAACCATCGCGTACGTGGCGGGTACGCTTGCGCCATCGATCGCCGATTTCACGGCAGCACACACGGACCCGCCCAATGCCTAGCGCCCCGCTCTACTTCGACTACGCCGCCACCACTCCGGTCGACGACCGGGTCATCGAAACCATGCTCGCCTGCCTCGGCAGCCAGGCCAACTTTGGCAACCCGGCATCCACTGGCCATGCCTTCGGCCAGGCCGCCCGCCAGGCTGTCGAGCAGGCCCGTCAGCAAGTGGCCGAACGCGTCGGCGCGCAGGCTGACGCATTGGTCTGGACATCAGGCGCGACCGAGTCCAACAACCTGGCGCTCAAGGGCATCGCCCAAGGCCTCGGCCAGCCCGGGCACCTGATCACCAGCCAGTTGGAACACAAGGCCGTGCTCGACACCGTGGCCGAACTGGAGCGCCAGGGCTGGGCGGTTACCCGCCTGGGAGCAGATGCCGCCGGCCTGATCCAGCCTGCAGCCGTGCAGGCGGCGTTGCGCGCCGACACGCGCCTGGTGTCGCTGATGGCGGTCAACAACGAGCTCGGTACGCTCACTGACGTTGCCGCGATTGGCCAACAGGTGCGCGCCCACGGTGCCCTGCTGCACGTGGATGCGGCGCAGGCGGTAGGCAAACTGGCCATCGACCTGAACCTGATGGCCGTGGACCTGATGTCGTTTTCGGCGCACAAGGTCTATGGCCCCAAGGGTATCGGTGCACTCTACGTCGGGCCGCGCGCACGCCCGCTGATGTGCGCGCAGATGCACGGTGGCGGGCATGAACAGGGCTTGCGCTCTGGCACCCTGGCGACCCACCAGATTGTCGGCATGGGCAGCGCTTTTGCCTTGGCCGGCCAGCCCGGCGATAGCGAGTACCAGCGCCTCGAGCAGCTGGCCGGGCGCCTGCGCGAAGGCCTGTTGGCGCTGCCTGGGGTCACCCTCAATGGCTGCGCCCGCCAGCGTATTCCGCATACGCTGAACCTGTGCATCGACAACCCGCGTTTCAACAGTGCAGCACTGGCCAGTGAGCTGGCATTGTCGACCACCTCCGCCTGCAATTCGGCAAGCAATGCGGCCTCGCACGTACTGCTGGCACTGGGGCTGGACGAACGTCGGGCACGCAACAGCGTGCGCCTGAGCATCGGCCGTTTCAGCAACGCGGCTGAAGTGGAGAAAGCGATCGAAGTGTTTGCCAGGGTGCTGGCGGCGGCAGCGGCGGCTCTCTGGTAAGCCCGCCCTAGAACAGCCGGCTGTCCGGCGTGAAGTCCTCGACGTCGAGCCTGGCACTGTGCGCCTGCGGATGCCGCGGGTTGAACAGGTAATTGATGGTTCTGGGCATGATCGCGCTGGGCACCGGCAGCAGCAATGCCGAACAGTCATCGAGGAAGCGGTTGCCCAGGCCGCGGGTAAGTTCGGTCTGCGTTGACCAACCGGGCTGCAAGGCTGGCAGTTGCGCTTGCGATACCGTGTCGGGCAACTCGATGCGCAGCAAACGCATGGTGGTGGGGAAATCCTCGGGGTCGATCTCCAGGTGCACCAGCACCTCGAGCATGGCACCGGCCGGGCTGGTGGCGGCATAGACCACCGGCCGCCCGGCCTGGTGCCAGCGGCCGCTGACACGCAGACCGCCGGTTCCGCTCAGGTCGGCATAGGCGCTGATTCGCCAGAGGATCACAAGCCAAAGCCTTCGGCGATCTGCAGCAGCATTTCCTCGACCTGGGTAGTACCTTGCTGGGTAGTGAGCATCTGCATCGGCGTCAACCCCGCGAAGCGCTCCTTGGGCTTGGACAGCCAGCGCTTGGCTTTGGCCGCGTCGCCGAACACGGCTTCGGCCATGGCGGTGATATGCGCCGAGCGGAACAGCCGGTCACTTTCCTCGACGGTCAGTGGCTGGTCACGTTCGATGCGCGACTTCAGGGTGCGCAGGGGAATGATCTGGTCACGCTCCACTGGCGTGAATACCCCGAGCTCGGTCAGCTTTACCAGCCAGGTGGCGGCAAACCCATGGGTGATGCGCGTGTGGATCTCGAAATCACTGGCAAGCTCGGGGATTTCCAGCAGCGCATGCAGGCGCACCCGGTACTCGTGGTAACCGTTGTCGCGAAGCACTTCGGCAAGCATGGCAAGCTCCTTTCCGGCGTTTGCCGACAAGTATGCGGTATTTGCCGAATACTTGCCAACCCGGTTGCCGAGCGGTCGAGCGCGGGAGCTTGATAAATGGCAGGGGGCCGCAGAGCGGCCCCGGCGATGTCACAGGAAAGTGAACACCTGCGAAGCTGGCAAGCGCGACTTGTTCAGCCCGGCATTGAAATCCGTCTCGCTGCGATACCCCAGGCTGAGGAGCACCACGCTGGTGAAGCCACGCTCGCGCAGGCCCAGTTCGGCATCGAGGATCTTGCTGTCGAAGCCCTCGATCGGTGTCGCGTCCAGGCCATGGGCCGCAGCCCCCAGCATGGCCGTACCGAACGCCAGGTAGGTCTGCTTTTCCATCCAGTGCTGCAAATCTTTCTGGTCAAAACGGTGCAGGTCGACGTAGTGCCGACGGCTCTGGTTCTGCGCGGCGCGCGCCTGCTCATCGCGGAAGCGCCCATCCGCTGCCTCCTGCTCGAGCACTGCGTTCAGGTGGGCCTCGCTCATCTCGGTGCGCGTGCAGAACACAATCACGTGTGACGCATCGAGGATCTTCGGCGAGTTGTAGGCAAAGCGTTCGGCAGTGCTCTTGGCCAGGCGCGCCTTGCCTTCAGCACTGTCGGCGACGATGAAATGCCACGGCTGCGAGTTGACCGAAGACGGGCTGTGGCGCAGTTGCTCGAGCAAGGCGTCGACAGTGGCCTGGGGAATGCGACGCGAGGCGTCATAGGCTTTGGTGGTGTAGCGGCGCTTGGCCAGCGAGACGGTATCCATGCAACAACTCCTGGAATCAACAAGGGATTTGCGGGCCATCCTATCTTCCCTGCAGAAAAGAAAAACCGGCACAATGCAACAACACTTTAACGCATGGAGTGAAAATGCTGCGCATCGCCGACCTCGAACTGTTCGTCCGCAGCAGCGTACTGGGCAGTTTCACCGCCGCCGCCCACGAGGCCGACTTGTTGCCCGGCCAGGTAGCTGCCGCGATCAAGCGCCTGGAGCGCGACCTCGATGTGCGCCTGTTCGCCCGCACCACCCGCAGCCTGCGCCTGACTGCCGAAGGCGAGCTGTATCTGCCGACCGCAGTGACCGTGCTGGAAAGCCTGCGCCAGGGCCGCGAAGACCTGCATGGCAACTCCAGCATGCTGCGTGGCGTGCTGCAGGTGTCGGCACCTTCAGACCTGGGCCGCAACCTGCTGCTGCCGTGGCTGAGCGCCTTTCGCCGCGAGCATCCGGCGCTGCACCTGCGCTTGTTCCTGTCCGACCAGATCGCCGACCTCAACCGCGACCCGGTGGACGTGGCTATCCGCTACGGCCTCAACCAGGACGCCAACTACATTGCCCTGCCCCTGGCCGACTGGAACCGCCGGGTGCTGGTCGCCTCGCCCGACTACCTCGCCCGCCACGGCCGCCCACTCACGCCTGAAGCCCTGCAACAGCACGCCTGCCTGCTGTACATGCAGCACAATCGGGTCTACGACAAATGGCGGGTGGGCAACCGTACCGTGCAAGTGCGCGGACCGCTGGTCAGCGACGATGCCGACGTGATCCGCCGCCTGGCCTTGCAAGGCGAAGGCATCGTCTACAAGTCGTGGCTGGATGTGAGCGCCAACGTGGTCGCCGGCGAACTGGAAATCATCCTGCCCGAGCACCTCGGTGAGGCTGCCCCGGTCACCCTGGTATGCCCGCACCGCAAGCAACTCACGCCCGCGATCAGGCAATTGCATGTGTGGCTGCGCGAACGCTTCGAGGCCCTGCGCACACGGGTGCTGAGCAACGGTTGCACAATCGTTCCAGACTGAGCCAGGCCTTTACGCTAAGGTGGGAATTTTCCACCCGGGCACGCCGCCAATGAGCAACTGGATCGACCTCAAGCAGGACGCCGATACCGGCATCGAGTCGGTCCGCGCGCATTTCGTCGGGCATGCCTACGACCCGCACTGGCACGACAGCTTCCTGGTCGGCGTGACCGAACAGGGGGTGCAGCAGTTCAACTGCCGCCGGGTACGCCATCGCAGTACACCGGGGCAGGTGTTCCTGCTCGAGCCCGGCGACATCCATGACGGCCTGGCACCGACCGCGGAAGGCTTCACCTATTCGACGCTGTACCTGCAGCCCGCCTGGCTCGACCAGCAACTGCGGGCGCTGTTCGAGCACGTGCCAGGCGACAGCCTGCCCAGCTTTGCCGATACCCTGTGCCAGGACGAACGCCTGGCCCGCGCCACCGCCCTCGCCTTCCGGGCCGTGCACCAGCAGGACTGGCGGATTGTGCGCCAGACCGCCATGGACGACCTGCTGGCTTGCCTGACTCGCCACCTGCATTGGCGCCGGCGCATCAACCCCGACCCGCGCCTGCCGCTGACCGCCCAGCGAGCGCGGGATTACCTGCACGCCCACCTGGCATGCGACATTGGCCTCGAAGACCTGGCCCAGGCCTGTGGCATCGACCGCTTCCGCCTGACCCGCGCGTTCAAGGCCGCATATGGCCTGGCGCCGCACGCCTACCTGATCCAGCTGCGCCTGGCTCGCGCGCGGCGCCTGCTCGCCGAGGGCCAGACACCCACCGAGGTGGCCATGGCCCTGGGCTTTGCCGACCAGAGCCACCTGGGGCGCTGGTTCCGCCGTGCCTACCAGCTGACCCCAGCCGACTACCGCAAGCGCTGCTCAAACCTTCCAGACTGAACGGCGGCAACCAGCCAGCATGGTGCTTCGTTCATCCGGAGCCATTGATCATGTCGCAGTCGCTGTTGCCTTTCATCCTGTTTGCCCTGGTGTCCAGCATCAGCCCCGGGCCAACCAACCTGTTGATCCTTGCGCATGGCGCCCGCGCTGGCCTGCGCGCGAGCCTGGCGCCGATCGTGGCGGCCTGTGGCGCAGCCGCCGCGATCGTGCTGATGGTCGGCCTGGGGCTGGGTGAGCTGCTGCTGCGCCACCCCCTGGCTCAGCAGTTGATGAGTGGCGCCGGTGTGCTGTGGTTGAGCTGGCTGGCGTGGAAGATGCTGCGCAGTGCGGGCGCCCCGCTGCAGGCAGCCACGGGGCAAGGTTTCAGTGCGCTCAGCGCGGCCGCGTTGCAGGTGGTGAACCCCAAGGTGTGGCTGATGGCCGTGGCCGTGGTCGGGGTGTTTGCCGCACCGTCGCTGCCGGTGTGGCAACTGGCGCTGGTGTTCCTGCTGATCGCCCTGCCGTGCATGGCAGCCTGGGCGCTGCTGGGGGCAGGCAGCGCGCTCTGGCTGCAGGCGCCGCAGCGGTTGCGGCTGTTCAACCAGGTGCTGGCAATGGTGCTGCTGGTGTCTGCGTGGGCTGCCGTGCTGGCCTGAACTGTCTGCGCAGGTCTGCGGGGTATCCGAGGAGCGCGTGCCTGCGTCAGCTCAGTGTGCCAGTGCCCCGCGGAACCGCGGTGCACTGGCAACCGCCAGCAGCAACCCGAGCACCGCCACGCTTCCGCCCACCAGGCCGATGTACGCCACGTCCAGCTGGCTGCTGACGATACTGCCGAGCAATGCGCCACCGCCGATGCCGATGTTGTAGATACCCGAGAACAACGCCATGGCCACGTCGGTTGCATCGGAGGCCAGCTTCAGGGTCTTGGACTGCAGCGACAGGCTGAAGCTGAGGATTGCCACACCCCAGAACATGCTCAGCACAGCGAACGCATAGAAATTGCCTGACAGCGGCAACAGCAGCAGCAGGCACGCCGCCAGCAGGCCGATCGAGCCGACCAGGAAGCCATGCGGGAAGCGCTCGCTGTAGCGGCTGAACAGCAACGAGCCGAATACCCCGGCGCCACCGAACAGCAGCAACAGCAAGGTGGTGCGTTCACCGCCAATCTGCGCCACATGCAAGGCGAACGGTTCGATGTAGCTGTAGGCCGTGAACTGCGCGGTAATCACCAACGTCACCAGCACATAGGTGATCACCAGCGCCGGGCGCTTGAACAGGATCGGCAGGCTGCGCAGCGAGCCGGAGTTCTGGCTGGGCAGCAGCGGCAGCGACTTCATCAGGCACAACATGGTCGCCAGCGCCACACCGGCAATGCTCAGGAAAGTCACCCGCCAGCCCAGTGCCTCACCCACCACGCGGCCCAGCGGGATGCCCAGGACCATGGCCAGGGTTGTGCCCGTGGCCAACAGGCCCAGCGCCTTGGCCTGCTGGCCCGGCGGCGCCACACGCACCGCCAGCGAGGCGGTGATGGCCCAGAACACCGCATGCGCCAGGGCAATGCCGATCCGGCTGACCAGCAACATGGCAAAGCTCTGTGCCAGCCACGACAGCAGGTGGCTGACAATGAACACCAGGAACACCAGCAGCAACAGGCGCCGCCGCTCGATGTTGCGGGTCAGCAGCATCATCGGCAACGAGGCCAGCGCCACCACCCAGGCGTAGATCGTCAGCATCAGGCCGACCTGGGCGGTGCTCATGGCGAAGCTGCGGCCAATGTCGCTGAGCAGCGCCACCGGGACGAACTCGGTGGTATTGAAGATGAACGCAGCCAGGGCCAGGGCAATCACGCTCAGCCAGCTGCCGCTGCCGGCCGTAGGGGGCATTTGGGTGGGTATGGGTCCATTCATGGGTTGCAACCGGTTCTCCGCAGACAAGGCAACAGACCGCGCGCCGGCCACCCGGTTGCACTGGGTGTCGACGTACGCTTTGTTATTGGAAGGAATGCCCGGCATGGTACGCGTCACACCCGGGCCTCACAACCGCGCATCGGGCAGAAGGAGTACCATGCGCGCTTTGTGTGAAACCTGTATGCAACTTGGAGCCCGACCCGCGCATGGACAAGCAGCCTCCCCAGCAACAGTGGCACCAGGCGGTCACCGCCTACGCCCAGGCCGTCAACGACTACGTCGCGCGGGGCCGCGCGCACGGCTGGGACCACCTCGAAGCACCGCAGGCCGCTGCCACCGAGCACTTGCTGGAGGCCTGGCTGGCAGCCCTGCAGGCGGCCAACCGCCCCGGCGTTGATGACCAGCAGCGCCAGGCCTTCCGCGAGGCCTGGCCGCCTGCGCACCATCCCTTGCTGCCGTTGCTCGATACCCACGGCCAGAGTATCAGCAGTGTCCTGCTGCTGGATGACGGCAGCCTGCTGGCGCGCATCGGCATGCCCTATGAAAAAGGCCAGGTCGTACATATCGACAACCTCGGGGTAACGCCGGTGATCGGGGTCGAGCATTTCGGCCGCTGCCCTGGGCGTCGCTACTTCGCGCTGGCCAATGCCGAAGGCATACGCGTGACCGATGGCTGGGGCGGCCCCCAGGTACAGCGGTTGGCCTGGCCGACGGGACTGGAAGGGTTGCCGGCAGGTTACCCGTTCGAGCCGTTCGAGTTGCCACCCACTCCTTCCGCACTGATCCCCTTCCCGGATGGCCAGCGGGTACTGCTGGTAAGTGCCGAAGGTATCTTCCTGCTCACCTGCCAGGGTGCGACCCGGCTGCTGCCGCAGCAGGCACGAGTGCTCGATGAACTGGCCGAAGGCACCGACCCGGACGACATCAGCCTGGGGCTGAGCATGGAGCACGGTGCGGTGTCGGCGGACGGCCGCTTGATTGCGGTCGGTGAACAGGGCAGCCGCCACCTGGTACTGGACGACCAGCTCAGGCCCGTTGCCGCAATCGGGCCGGCCAGCGAATACCCGCACTTTGCCCTGTTCAACCGCACGGGGGACCAGTTGATACTCAACGCCTGCCATTTCTACAGCGGGGCCACGTTGGCAGTCAGGGTGGCCGACCTGCCGGGGCTGGATACCGATTATTACAGCCAGGACCCGCGTACCCCACAGGTGCAGGAGGGCGCACGGGTGTATGCCGCCGTGGCGCGTGACGGCGAATACATCGTCGGCGATGCCTATGGTTACCTGCGGGCGTTTGGTGAAGACGGCGTGGAGCATTGGCAGCATTACCTGGGCTCGACCATCAGCGCGATGGATGTCAGTGCCGATGGGCGGACGCTGGTGGCGGCCAGCCATGCCGGGTTCGTTTCGCTGATTGCGCTGGACAGCCAGCGGCCAGCCTGGCAGATCGGCACCGGGGACCATGGTGAAGTGCGGCGCTGGTTGTTCTGGAAGGGCTGGGACAGGCCGATGGCCTGGTAACCGTGCGCGTAGCCCCGCGCCCGCGGTGCATGGACCAGCGGGAGCGGGATTGCCCGAGCATCAGCCCTGAAGTGTGGCCATGTCGATGACGAAGCGGTACTTCACATCGCCGGCGATCATCCGCTCGTAGGCCTGGTTGATGTTGCGAATATCCAGCAGTTCGATATCACAGCGAATGTCGTTCTCAGCACAGAAATCCAGCACTTCCTGGGTTTCGGCAATCCCGCCGATCAGCGACCCCGCCAGCACCCGACGCTTCAACACCAGATTGGCCGCATGCAGCGCGGGGTCGATCGGTTCGATCAGGCCCACCAGAATATGCACGCCATCGAACTTCAGTGTTTCCAGGTAGGGGTTGAGGTCATGCTGGACCGGGATGGTGTCGAGCAGGAAATCGAACCGCCCGGCAGCCGCGCGCATCTGCTCGGCATCGGTAGACACGATCACATGGTCGGCGCCCTGGCGACGCGCCTCGTCGGCCTTGGCCTGCGAACGGGTGAACAGCGTGACCTCGGCGCCCAGGGCCTTGGCCAGCTTGATGCCCATGTGGCCGAGGCCTCCCATGCCGAGAATGCCAACCTTGTGGCCAGGGCCGACGCCATGGTGCTTCAGTGGCGAGTAGGTGGTGATCCCGGCACACAGGATCGGCGCAGCGCTGGGCAGGTCCATGCCGGCCGGGATGCGCAGCACGAAATGCTCGTTGACCACGATGCTGCTGGAGTACCCGCCCATGGTATTGCTGCCGTCGACCCGGTCCGGAGTGGCGTAGGTCATGGTCGGGCCTTCAAGGCAGTACTGTTCCAGGTCCTTGGCACAGGCGTCGCAATGGCGACAGGCGTCGACCATGCAGCCAACGCCAACCAGGTCACCGACCTTGTGCGCAGTCACTTTGTCCCCGACTGCGGTGACCCGGCCGATGATCTCGTGACCAGGCATCAGCGGGTACACGGCAATGCCCCATTCGTTGCGTGCCTGGTGGATGTCGGAGTGACACACGCCGCAATACAGGATCTCGATGGCGACGTCGTCCGGGCGCGGGCTGCGGCGCTCGAAGGTGATGGGGGCCAGGGGGCTGGTTGGCGTCTGGGCGGCATAGCCGATGGCAGTGTACATACAGGGCCTCGCTGTGGAGTGAAACGATTCAGGCGGCGCATTTTGCGCGCCATGTACCGCCCCGCCCACCGCAGATCCTCCGACATTCATGCCTGATTCTCCGAAGATGCCCTGCCGCAGCTGGCGCCCAGCCTCTAATCTGCGATGATCAAACTGTCTGATTCTCTGCCCTGGTCCACCATGCAACTGACCCGCCACGTCGACGCCAACGCGCCGCTTTGCGCGCTGATCCGCAGCCTCGCCACACGTCCAGGCTTCGTGCCCACACACCTGCCCCAGGTACAAGTACTGAGCTGGGACCATTACGTGGCCAGCAGCCCGCAGATCTACGAACCCAGCCTGATGATCCTGGCTCAGGGCAGCAAACTGGCACGCCTAGGGCTTCGAACCTTGGAGTACGGCGCCGGGCATTACCTGGTGCAGGCATTGTCGGTGCCGTTCATGTGCGAAACCTTCGCCACCCCCGAAGCGCCCTTGTTGGGCGTGGCAGTACACATCGACCGCGGCGTGCTCGGGGAGCTGGTACAAAGCATGGACCTGGCCGCGGATGCAGCGGTGCAGGCACAAACGCCGCAATCGATGACTTCGGCGGCGCTCGATGCACCGATGCGCGAATGCGTGGAACGCCTGTTGCACTGCCTGCAGGACCCGCTGGATGCCAAGGTGCTGGGGCCAGCGCGGGTACGCGAGGTGCTGTATACCGCCTTGCGTGGCCCACAGGCGGGCGTATTGCGGGCATTGGTCGAGCAACAGGGACATTTTGCCCGCATTGGCGCCGCCCTCGCCCACCTGCGCGAGCACTACGCCGAGCCACTGAGCGTGGAGGCGCTGGCTGCGCGCGCCAACATGAGCGTTTCCACCTTCCACGAACATTTCAAGCGCTGCACTGACATGGCGCCGATGCAATACCTCAAGCGCCTGCGCTTGCTCAAGGCACAGCAGATGCTGATTGGCGAAGGCCTGGGGGTGGCCCAGGCTGCCCACCGGGTGGGGTACCAGAGCACCTCGCAGTTCAGCCGCGAATACAAGCGCCAGTTCAACCGCAGCCCCGGCGACGAATTACCCTATCAAAGCTTGCCGGTTTGAGCTGATGGGCTTTGCAGCCGGGCAATCTCGAACCTTCACTGGCGCTCGACCATCGCCATGATGGCGGCCTGCAGTTCGGCCTTGGCCGCCTCAGCTTCCAGCTCTCCCGCCGCAGCCGCCTGTGACAAGGCATCCGCTGCCCCCACCAACAGGCGCATGCCAGCAGCCCCGACGGTACCGCTGGGGGAAAAGCCGGCCAGCGCCTCCCGGCATTTGTCCAGGAAGGGCTGCTCATAGGCCCGCTTGAGCGCTTCCATCTCCGGCGACCCGGCCAACGCGGCCGAGACACCGGGTATTTCCAGCCCCTGGCTCATCACGCAGTCGACGTAGGCCTCGGCTATCACCCTGGCGCGGCTGGCCAGGCTGGCGTCACAGCGCGCCAGGGCCTGTTCCAGCATTCGAGACTGGCGGGCATCGTATTCCTGATACAGCGCCACCAGCAGCCCGGTACGGGTTTCGAAATGGTCATAGACCACCGGCTTGGTCACTCCCGCCTGCTCGGCCAGACGGCCCAGGCTGAGGGCATCGGTGCCCTCCTCGCGCACCAGCTGCCAAGCCATGTCGAGCAGCTGGCGACGGCGCTCGTCACGGCTCAGGCGCTTGCGCGAGCGGGTTGGATCATCGCTTGACATCACTAACCTACCAAAAGTAACTTACTGGACGTAACTTACCTTGAGTATATAGCGCTGAAGGTAACCCTGCATCCTCATCCAGGAGATTCACCATGCACGCCCTGATCGTTGTCGGCCACCACGACCCTCACTCATTGACCCACGCCCTGGCCCGGCAGGTCGCCAATGGCCTGGCCGAAGCCGGCCACAGCAGCGAAATCGCCGACCTCGCCAGTGAAGGTTTCGACCCCCGGTTCGGCCTGGCCGACCATGCCGTGCACCGCCGCCTGGCTGCCCCGCCGGCGGATGTGCGCAAGGAGCAGGCACGCATCGAACGCGCCGATGCCCTGGTGCTGGTGTACCCGATTTACTGGTGGTCGCTGCCAGCCTTGCTCAAGGGCTGGGTTGAGCGGGTGTTCAGCAACGGTTGGGCGTTCGACTATGACGGCAGCACCACCGTGAAGAAATTGCGCGGCATGAAGGTGCACCTGGTCGGCGTCGCCGGCGCCGACCGCGGTACCTTTGAACGGCATGGCTATGGCGAAGCGATGCGCGTGCAGATCGAGCACGGCATCTTCGACTATTGCGGCGCCGAGGTGCTCAGCTCCACCCTGCTGGAAGACAGCGAAGGTATGAACCCGGCCCCGCATTTGGGCACGGCACGCGCACTGGGTGAGCGCTTGTTCGCAGATTGCGAAGTGACGGCCTGAATCAGTTCGACAGCGGCCACTGCGCCAATGGCCAGTAGGCCCCCTTGCGTGACTCGTAAAGGGTGAAATGGCGGGCAGCGAGGTAAAAATCCGGCGCGCTGCTGGCCTCTGGCGGCTGGCCACGAAAATCCCTGGCCAGTGTCAGGTGCGGGCGATAGTCGCGGCTGGCCGCTTCCACCCCGAGCGGCAGCAGCGCTTGCTGCAGGCCATACACCAGTTGCAACAGCGTCGCGGGGCTCTGCTGCGCCTCCAGTACCAGCGCGCCGGCCCGCGGCCACACCTGCAAGCGATCGAGTCGCAGGCGAGGTGGCGTGGCCGGTAGTGCCAGCTGATCGGCCGC
Organism: Pseudomonas sp. LAM2023; assembly: GCF_016620375.1. NCBI lineage: Bacteria > Pseudomonadati > Pseudomonadota > Gammaproteobacteria > Pseudomonadales > Pseudomonadaceae > Pseudomonas > Pseudomonas sp. LAM2023. Next base: position 891,548 of record NZ_JAENHV010000009.1, read on the forward strand.
TGCGCAGATTGCCGGCACCTGGGCGGTGTCCACGTCGCCGAGAAACAGCAGCGTCACATGGAAGTTGGCGGCTGGCACCGGCTTGCCGCTGCGCAGGATCAGACTGCTTCGCCACTGGGCCAGCGCCCGGCGCTGGGTATCACTTACCGGCAAGGCGAAGAACAACCGCTTGAAGGGGGTACCAGTGCTTCGTACATCCTGAATCATGGGAACTCCCTAGCATGAAACGTTTGCGCAAGACTGTAGGGTATTACACCTAAGTCGCCCCGGTGTTTCGTAACAATAGTTACAAACTATCCCCATGATTGTTTATGCTGGCGGGCTAATGCCATGGCGCATGGCCATTTTTCGACAAGTAAACGTCCATGAAAATTGCACTCGTACTCCTCTTCGCCCTCTCGATCGCCTATGTTCACCTGCGCGGTCGGGTTCGCCACAAGCTGACCCGCCAGCTGGGTGATCACTCCAGCTTCCTGGCCCCGGTCAACAGCTTCCTGTACCTGTTTTCCAGGCACCCGGCCAAACCTTACCTGCCGGTGGAAGCCTTCCCGGAACTGCAGACGCTGCAGGACCACTGGCAGGAGATCCGCGAAGAGGCGCGCCAGCTGCTGCATGTGGGCGAGATCAAGAAGTCCGACAATTACGATGACGTCGGTTTCAATTCCTTCTTCAAGACCGGCTGGAAGCGCTTCTACCTGAAGTGGTACGGCGAAAGCCACCCGTCGGCGATGACCCTGTGCCCGCGCACCACCGAGCTGCTCAAGGGCATCGGCACGGTCAAGGCCGCGATGTTCGCCACCCTGCCACCGGGCGCCAAGCTGGTACGTCATCGTGACCCGTATGCCGGCTCGTACCGCTACCACCTGGGCCTCGACACGCCCAACGATGACGGCTGCTACATCGACGTGGACGGCGAAAAGTACTCGTGGCGCGATGGTGAAGGTGTGGTGTTCGACGAGACCTACATCCACTACGCGGCCAACACTACCGAGCACAACCGCATCATCCTGTTCTGCGACATCGAACGCCCGCTCAAGTACCGCTGGGCAACTGCGTTCAACCGCTGGTTCAGCCGCAACGTCATGGCCGCCGCCGCCGCGCCCAACGATGCGGGCGACAAGACCGGTGGCATCAACCGGCTGTTCACCCGTATCTACAAGATCCGCGAACGGGGCAAGGCGCTGAAAAAGCGCAACCGCACCCGCTACTACCTGGAAAAGTGGGCGTTCGTCGCTGCACTGGTGCTGGTGTTCATCTACATCTGAGCGGCCCGCTGGCAATTGCACAAGCGGCCGGGTCTGGCCGCTTCAACGCTGGCCAGCACCAAAGTACAAGTCCCACTTGCCGCGCTTCGACTAGCCTGAAAGCTCCACTCGCAACCTTACCAAGGTGAAGACAATGAGCATGATGGACTGGGACGCCTACCGTAAGCAGTTGATGGCCGGCATCGGCGATCTCAAGCAACTCTCCCCCGACACCGTTGCCGGCTACATGACCGCCAGCGGCGCCGGCGCCAAGACCAACCACCTGGATGCCAAGACCCGCGAGCTGATTTCCCTCGCCGTGGCCGTGACCACCCGCTGCGACGGCTGCATTGCCGTGCACTCGCAGCAAGCCGTAAAGCACGGTGCCAGCCGCGAGGAAATCGCCGAGGCCCTCGGCGTGGCCGTGGCGATGAATGCCGGTGCTGCACTGGTCTACTCGGCACGGGCCATGGATGCGGTGGGCAAGGCGACCGACTGAGCGCAATCGGCGTCGCCGCCCTTGCGCGACGGCGCCGCGCCCACCAGACTGGGCGGCCCAGCCCTTGCAGGAACCCGCATGATCCATATCCGCCCCATGATGGCCGACGACTTCGAACGTTTCTGGCCTACCTTCCAGGCTGTCGTCCAGGCCCGCGAAACCTACGCCTTCGACCCGGCGCTGAGTTTTGAACAGGCGCGCCAACTGTGGCTGGAAATGCCGTTGCGTACGCTGGTCGCCGAGGACGACGGCGAATTGCTCGGTTCGTACTACCTCAAGCCCAACGCCGCCGGGCCTGGGGCGCACGTGGGCAATTGCGGCTACATGGTCTGCGAACGCGCCCGTGGCCGGGGTGTGGCGCGGTTGATGTGTGAACACTCGCAGAAACTGGCGCGCCAGGAGGGCTTTCTGGCCCTGCAGTTCAACTCGGTGGTCGCCACCAACGAGGTGGCCGTGGCGTTGTGGCACAAGCTCGGCTTCGAAACCGTCGGGCGTCTACCCAAGGCCTATCGCCATGCCAGCCTGGGGCTGGTGGACTGCCTGGTGATGTACAAGTGGCTGGCGGATGAACCGGTGCTGGAGAAACCGCCGTTGCTGATCGGGCGCAAGAATATCGAGGCTCGGGTTTCACGGCGGCGCGGGCGCTAGGCGCGCCTTCCAGAACTGGGCTTTTCGCGGGCACGCCCGCTCCCGCAACTATCGCGCGGCTCGCCAGGCCGGCGCTGTAGCTGTGGGAGCGGGCGTGCCCGCGAAGCGGCCGGCACAGGCAAAAAACGCTACCAACCGGGAATTTTTAGTTATAAGATAACGTTTCATTTGACATTCATTCCTAGCAGCGACCCGCCATGACCAGCGCCAGTGCCACCCCCACCCTGCTCACCCAGCGCCTGCAGAGCATCGATGCCCTGCGCGGCCTGGTGATCCTGTTCATGCTTCTTGACCACGTACGCGAAACCTTTTTCCTGCATCGCCAGGTCAGCGACCCGATGGCCATCGACGCCACCGAGCCCGCGCTGTTCTTCAGCCGCACCCTGGCCCACCTGTGCGCCCCGGTGTTCGTCCTGCTGACCGGCCTGTCGGCCTGGCTGTACGGCGAAAAGCATCAGGGCCGCGGCGACGTCTCGGCATTCCTGTTCAAACGCGGGCTGTTCCTGGTGGTGCTGGAGTTCACCCTGGTCAACTTCGCCTGGACCTTCCAGCTGCCGCCCAGCGTCATCTACCTACAGGTAATCTGGGCCATTGGGATCAGCATGATGGTCTTGTCGCTGCTGGTCTGGCTGCCACGTGGCGCACTGATCGCCCTGGGTGCAACCCTCATCGCCGGCCATAACCTGCTCGACACTGTGCACTTCGAAGTCGGATCGGCGCTGCATGTGCCTTGGGCGATCCTGCATGATCGCGGCTGGCTGGAACTCTCCGACAACCTGCGCCTGCGCACCTCCTACCCGGTTCTGCCTTGGCTCGGCGTGATCGCCCTGGGCTATGGCCTGGGCCCGTGGTTCGCCCGCCACAGTGATGACACTCGGCGCCAGCAACGCTTGCTGCTGGCCGGCCTGGCCGCCTTGCTGGGTTTTGTCGCGCTGCGCCTGTTCAACGGCTACGGCGAGGCCCCGTGGAGCGTCTACCCCGCCCTTACGCAAACCCTGATGAGCTTCTTCAACATCACCAAGTACCCACCGTCGCTGCTGTTCCTGGCACTGACCCTGGGCTGTGGCCTGCTGTTGCTGCGCGCCTTCGAACGCGCCGGGCAGGCGCGCTGGATCAATGGCCTGGCGGTGTTCGGCGCGGCACCGATGTTCTTCTACTTGTTGCACCTGTATGTGCTGAAGCTGCTGTACCTGGCCAGCGTGGCGCTGTATGGCCGCAACCAGGGTGACTACTTCGGTTTCGACGGCATCACCGCCGTGTGGCTGGGGGCACTGCTGTTGGCGTTTTCGCTGTACCTGCCAGTGCGCTGGTTCGCCCGGCTGAAGGCGCGGCGGCGCGACCTGGCCTGGCTGAAGTACTTGTGAAAAGCGTTTTCAGCCGGCGGCGCGATGGTCTACCATGCCGGCCGCCGGTTTCCATCACGGAATCAATAGGGAATCCCAGGCCCAAGCAAACGGGCCAAACGGAACTGCCCCCGCAACTGTAGGTGCCGAGCCTGCTCCAACGATGCCACTGGGTCTACCCCGGGAAGGCCGGAGCCAGGCCATGACGCACCAGTCAGGAGACCTGCCGGCCTACATTCACCAACCGGCGGGGTGTCCGGGATTGGCCATCTGTGTTGCCCTGCTGCCGCAGGGCTCGGCGATGCCTGTCCGTGTGTTCCTCACCAGAACTGTCCGATAGGAGATCGCCCAGCATGCTGCCCCGTTTTGCCACCCTGCTCGCCGGCCTCGGCCTCACCGGCCTGGCGCAGGCCGCAGCTACCCATTACCCGCTGACGATTGACAACTGCGGCAAGCCGCAGACCTTCGCCCAGGCACCGGAACGCGCCGTCACCATTGGCCAGGCCAGTACCGAGATGCTCTACGCACTGGGGCTGGGCGACAGGCTGGCAGGCACTTCACTGTGGTTCAACAACGTGCTGCCCGAGTACCAGGCACAGGATGCCAAGGTACCGCGCCTGGCCAACAACGAGCCCAGCTTCGAGGCAATGGTCGGCAAGCGCCCGCAACTGGTTGCGGTGCAGTTCGAATGGATGGTCGGTGCCCAGGGCGCGGTGGCCACCCGCGAACAGTTCGACGAGCTGCAGATCCCCACCTACCTGCTGCCGTCGGATTGCGAAGGCAAGGACAACCTGGTCGGCGCCGACGGTACCCGCCTGCAGGCGTTCCAGGTCGACAGTATCTACAAAAGCATCAGCCAGCTGGCCGAGATCTTCGACGTGCAGGCGCGCGGCAGCGCCCTCAACGCCGAGCTCAAGGGCCGCCTGGACAGCGCCAAGGCACAGCTGGTCGGCAAGGACTTGGCCAGCACCTCGGCGCTGTTCTGGTTTTCCAGCGCCGACCTGGGCATCGCGCCCTATGTAGCGGGCCGCCAGGGCGTTGCCGATTTCATGCTGCGCACCCTCGGCGTGCGCAACGTCGTCACGTCCACCGAAGAATGGCCCACCGTCGGCTGGGAAACCCTGGCCAAGGCCAACCCCACCTGGCTGATCATTGCCCGCATGGACCGCCGCCGCTACCCTGCCGACGATTACCAGAAGAAGCTGGCGTTTCTGCGCAGCGACCCGGTAACCCGCAACATGGAAGCGGTGAAGCACAACCGCATCATCGTCCTCGATGCCGATGCCATGCAGGCCGGCATCCGCCTGTTCAGCGGCCTGCAGACCTTGTCGGCCGCCTTCGCCAGCGGCAACCCAGGCCAGTGATCATGCGCTTGTCATTGTTCATCACGGTGGCCCTGGCGGCACTGCTGGTAGCCGTGCTGGCCGGTACCGCCATTGGCGAGAGCAACCTGGCACCTGCTGTGGTCGCCCAGGTTCTGGCCAACCAGCTGTGGCAGGCCGGTTACCCGGTCGACCCGATCGACGCCGGGATCGTCTGGAACTATCGCCTCACCCGCACCCTGGTTGCCGCAGCCTGCGGCGCCGGCCTGGCCACCTGCGGCGTGATCCTCCAGGCGCTGTTGCGCAACCCATTGGCCGAACCGTACCTGCTGGGGTTGTCTGCTGGCGCCTCGACCGGGGCAGTACTGGTCGGCCTGCTGGGCTTCGGCAGCCTGGCGTTGAGCATGTCCGGCGGTGCTTTCATCGGTGCCCTGGCGGCGTTCGCCCTGGTGCTGGTCCTGGCTCGCGCGGCCGGCAGCGGCGCCAACAACGCCCAGGTGATCCTCGCCGGCATCGCCGGTTCGCAACTGTTCAACGCCCTCACCGCCTTGCTCATTACCATGTCGGCCACTGCCGAGCAGGCGCGCGGCATCCTGTTCTGGCTCCTGGGCAACCTCAGTGGCGTACGCTGGCCTTCGGTGTGGCTGGCCGTGCCCGTGGCGGTGTTCGGCTTGCTGATGTGCCTGTGGCACCGGCGCACGCTGGATGCGTTCACCTTCGGTGCCGACTCGGCGGCATCGCTGGGCATACCGGTGCGGCGTACCCAGTTGCTGCTGATCAGCTGCGCAGCGCTGGTTACCGCGGTCATGGTGTCGATCGTCGGCGCCATCGGCTTCGTCGGGCTGGTGATCCCCCATGCGCTGCGCCTGCTGCTCGGCCCGGGGCACAGCCGCCTGCTGCCCGCCAGCGCGTTGGGTGGCGCATTGTTCCTGATTGCCGCGGACATCCTGTCGCGCACCCTGATCCCTGGCCAGGTCATCCCCGTGGGGGTGGTCACCGCACTGATCGGCGCACCGGTGTTCGCGTTGATCCTGGTCAGCCGTCGGGGGCGCCCATGACCGCCATGACCGCGGTGAACCTCTCGCCGCTGAGTTGCCAGGGGCTGGGCCTGCAGTTGGCTGGCAATGCCGTGTTGCACGAGATAGACCTGCACCTCATCGCCGGCGAGACGCTGGGCATCGTCGGCCCCAACGGCTCCGGCAAGTCCTCATTGCTGAAAGTGCTGGCCGGGCTGCGCAAGCCAGCCAGCGGCAGCGTGCAGTTGCTCGGCGAAGCGCTGGCGCGGTTGCCCCGTCGGCGTATCGCCCAGGCCCTGGCGCTGGTCGAACAGCAGGCCGACACCCTCGATGCGATCAGCGTGTTCGACGCCGTTGCCCTGGGCCGCACCCCCTGGCTGTCGGCACTGGCGCCGTTCTCGCCGGAAGACCACGCGATCGTCGAGCAGGCCCTGGCTGACCTCGATGCGCTGCACCTGCGTACGCGCCTGTGGGGTTCGCTGTCCGGTGGCGAGCGCCAGCGCGTGCATATCGCCCGTGCCCTGGCACAGCGGCCACAGGTATTGCTGCTGGACGAGCCGACCAACCACCTGGATATCCAGCACCAGCTGAGCCTGCTGCAACAGGTGCAAGCCTTGCCGGTGACCACTCTGGTGGCGCTGCATGACCTCAACCAGGCGCTCACCTGCGACCGCCTGGCAGTGCTCGACAAGGGCCGCCTGGTTGCCCTCGGCAAGCCAGCCGAGGTGCTGACCCCGGAACGCCTGCTGAGCACCTTCGGCGTGCACGCCCATTACCTCATCGACCCCTTCGACGGTGCACGCATCCTGCGTTTTCGCACCCCCTGAACAGGAAGTTCCACCCATGTCGCGCCCTCTTGCCCTGCTGCTCGCCAGCGCCCTGCTAGCCCCGACCGCGCTGGCCGAATCCGCGCAATCGCAGAGCAACGGCTGGGTTGAGGATGGCAGCTGGAGCCTGCTCAACCGCAGCGTATTCGACCAGCGCGACTACAAGCACGGTGGGCGCAACAGCGCAGCGCGCAATGCCTACAAGCCGCGCAATGAACGTAACGGCAAGGCTGAGGAGTGGGCCTATGGCCTGATGGCGACCTTGCAGTCCGGTTTCACCCAGGGGCTGATCGGCGTCGGGGTCGACGCCCACGCCTACCTGGGCGTGCAGCTCGACAGTGGTGGTGGGCGCGCGGGCAAGGCGCGCCTGCTCGCGGTCGATAACGCCGGGCACCCCAAGAGCGATTACAGCCGTGCCGGCGCAGCACTGAAACTGAGAATGTCCGATACCGTGCTGTCCTACGGCGAGCAAAGGGTCAAGACCCCGGTGTTCAGCGCCTCCGACAGCCGCCTGCTACCCGAGACCGTCAGCGGCCTGTTGCTCACCAGTAGTGAACTCGACAGCCTCAAGCTGGTGGCCGGGCACTTCACCGAGGACACCGACCGCAATGCCTCCAGCCACGACCAGGGCTTCGTGGTGAACTACTCCAACGGCCGCCAGGGCAACAGCTTCGACCTGGCTGGCGTGGTGTGGGACCCGGGTGCCGCTTTCCGCGGCAGCCTGTACAGCTCACGCTACGAGGACAGCTGGAACCAGCATTACCTGGGCAGCACCTTCAGCCACGCCCTGGATGAACGCCGCAGCCTCAGCCTGGATCTCAACCTGTACCGCACCACCGACACCGGCAAGGCGCTGTCCGGGCGCATCGACAACACCACCTGGAGCCTGGTCTCGCGCTACGACCAGGGGCCGCACGGTTTCAGCCTGGGCTGGCAGCAGGTGCATGGCGACACGCCATTCGATTACGTGACGCGCGGGGCGATCTACCTGGCCAACGCGGTGCAGATGTCGGACTTCAACGCGCCCAACGAGAAGTCGTGGCAGGCACGTTATGACCTGAACATGGGCGCCTATGGCGTGCCGGGTCTGAACCTGACGGCGTTGTATGTGCGCGGTTTCGATATCGATGGCACGCATGTCGACCCGGCGGGCGGTTATGCCTACCTGGGCTATGGCAAGGGTGGCAAGCATTGGGAGCGCGACCTGGAAGCGCGTTATGTGGTGCAGAGTGGCAAGGCCAAAGGCACCGCGTTTTCGCTAAGGCACAACCTGCATCGAGGCAATACCGCCCAGGCGGAACTGGACGGGGACCAGATCCGCTTGGCCGTGGAATGGCCGTTGTCGGGTGCGCTCTGATCGACCGCATCAACCGAATCGGGGCTGCCAGGCAGCCCCGGGAGCGCTCAGGCGACCGAACTGCCGACAGGCTGCAAGCCCCACTGCGCCCGCTCCTGCGCATTCATCGCCGCTACCACCTCGGCGAACGTACGCTCAAGCTCGGCACTGACATTGCCAAATGCCTGGTAGTTGGTCAGCAGGTAGCGCTTCACCGTCCTGGGCCAACGCCGCTCCTTGTGCGCTGCATTGATGATGCTCTTGGCGTCGTGGTAAGTCGCACCACGCCACAGGTCCATCAACCGGTTCTCGAAATCACCGAAGGTCCACAGGTCTCTGCGGTCTTCGAACTCGTCCAGCAGTTTGAGTTTGTACAGGGCCAGGTGTGGCATGCCGAGTCTCCCTTGGTGCAGTGAACAATCCGTGCACCCGGAAGGTAAGCAAGGCGGGCAGGTTTGGAAATGAACGCGTGGATCATCAACCCAGGGCCTTTGTAGGCGTTTTCTGAACCGCAACGCAGCAACAACGGCAGACGAAGGCAAAGGATGGGTCGTCGTGGCCCGGCTGACGTCGGTATAATCCCCGCTATCATTGCCCGACCAGGCCACGCCATGCCTCGCTTCCTCACGTTGCTGTTGCCCCTGCTGCTGACTGCCGCCCTCACCGCCTGCGACCAGAAGCCCTCGCGTGAACAACAGATTCTGGCCCAGCTGCCCCTGCAGGATGCCTATACGCACAACATCGAGCGCATGGCCGTGCTGCTCGGCCGCAGGCACCCACAGCTGTCACAGGCGGCCATCGAGGATGTGCTACGCAAGCACCTGACCGTCGAAGACCAGCGCCAGGACCTGTTCCGGCTGTACAGCGAAAAGAACTTCAGCGATGCCGAGTTCGCCACCATCGTCGAGGCCACCCATGACCCGGCCAAGGCCCGCGCCCTGGAAGACACCGAAGCCGGCAAGCGCCTGGGCGAGAAGCTCACTGCACTGATGCGCGAAACGGCCCGCGACGTCAACGTCCAGGCTCTGGCCGAGCAGCGCATGCAGCAGGTGGAAGACGAACTCGATGCGCTGGAAAAGGCAGGCTCGTGAATACGGTTTCCCATCGCGTGCATAACGCGTAAGGTTATTCCTATTTCGTAGATGCTTATTCCATTATTCGAGGTCAGGATTGCCAAACAGCAAGCACGGATTGCGCCTGGATCTACGCACCCTCATCCTGGTGCTCTGCGCCCTTACCGCCTTGGTCATGCTGTGCGCCAGCTATTTTGCCAGCTACCGGGTGCAGCGCCAGTTGCTGATCGACCACGCCCTGGAAGCCAACCGGGTGTATGCGACGAAGCTGGCCAGCATTACCGAAACCTTCATCAGCAATGCCCAGCAGCAGCTGTCGTTCAGTGCCGGCGTGCAAGCGCGGCAGTTGGGTGACGCCCAGGCGCTGCAGGCTGAAACAGAACGTGTGCTGAGCCAGAGCATGGCCTTCAACTCCACCTTCGTGCTCGATGCCAACGGCGTGCTGCTGGCCATTTCTCCTGCGCCGCTGCGGCATCTGGTCGGTAGCCGCATGCATTCGCCCGGTGTCCAGGAAGCATTGCAGGCGCGTAGCCCACTGGTGTCGACGCCCTACATGTCGGCGGCCAACAACCTGGTGGTGGCCTTGTCGCACCCGATTCTCGACAGCAACGGTCGCTACCTGGGGTACGTGGGGGGTAGCCTGTACCTGCGTGAGCGCAACATCCTCAACAGCCTGCTGGGCGAACATTTCTACAAGGACGGTTCGTACCTGTACGTGGTCGACCGCAACCGTCGCCTGCTCTATCACCCCGATGGCCAACGGGTGGGCAAAGTGGTTGAAGGCAATGCCTTGATCGACCAGCTGGCGACCCTCGGCAATGGCACCCGCCAGCTGACCAACAGCCACGGTGTGGCCATGGTTGCCGGTTTCGCCACCGTGCCCAGCGCCGGCTGGGGGGTGGTGGCGCAGCAGCCACTGGCGCAGACCGTAGCGCCGTTGAACCGGCTGATCCTGAACGTGGTGGGTATCTCGGTACCCTTGGCCCTGGTAGGCAGCCTGCTGCTGTGGTGGCTGGCCATGATCATTGCCCGGCCACTGTGGCAACTGGCCGCCGGCGCGCGCTCGATGGACCGCGCCGGCACCGCCGAGCGCCTGCATCGGGTATCGGCCTGGTACTTCGAGGCAGCGCAGCTCAAACGCGCACTGCTGTTCGGCCTCAACTTGCTGCATGAGCGCATCGGCCGGCTCAACCGTGACGCCCAGACCGACCCGCTGACCGGCCTGGGCAACCGCCGCAGCCTGGAGTTCAGCTTGTCACTGCTGGAGGCCGAAGGGCGGCCGTTTGCCGCCATCGTGCTGGATATCGACCATTTCAAGCGGGTCAATGACAACCATGGCCACGAAGTTGGCGACCAGGTCCTGCGCCGGCTGGCGGAGTTGATGCGCCGCTGCTGCCGGGAAGGTGACCTGCTGTGCCGTACCGGCGGCGAGGAGTTTCTGATGCTGTTGCCCGGGGCCAGCCCGGACGTGGCGGCGGTAGTGGCCGAGCGGCTACGGGTGACGGTGCAGGATACCCCGGTCGAGCCAGTAGGTGCGGTGACGATTTCGCTGGGAGTGGCGCACTGGGAAGGCGAGGCTGGTGGCGAGCCAGGGTATGTGCTGAGTGCCGCCGACCGGGCGCTTTACCGGGCCAAGCAGGAGGGACGCAACCGGGTTGTCATTGCCTGACATCTTGCATTGATCAAGGTTGCAGGACAGCGCTCAGGCATCGCACGCAAAAGCGCTACCCGACCGTTCATCCGGGTGGTAGATTCGCGCCATGAAAACCACCCGCCACATTCGCCTGCTGACTGCCTGGACGCTCTACGCCAGCGTCCTGTTCAGCCTGGCCTTGTGCGGCCTGCACCATGGCCAGATGGGCGGCCTGCGCCTGGCGGGCCTGCAAGGCAGTTTCTGTGCGCTCGACGGCGAGCACGGCATGGCCATCGACCTCGAGGGCACTGGCGGCGACCAGCACATGGCCCAGCTCGACTGCCCGGTGTGCTCCTCGTTCGGCCTGGCCGTGCCGCTCAACAGTGGCGGCTGGTCGTTCACCCCGGCCCAGGTCGTGGCCACTTCGCCCATGGTGATACGCAGCTGGGCGCAACCGCCGCCACGTCACCTACGCCCAGCCCTCACCCCTCGCGCGCCCCCCGTTGTTTTCCCCGCAGCAGCTATTCATTTCGCCTGACCTCAACCGGGCGCGCCTGCCGGCGCGCCCGCGGTCAGCCATGACCTTTGCGTGGAAAACCTGCCAACATGCTTCGCCATACTTCCCTGCTGCTCTTCATGGGCACCTGCAGCCTTGCCTGGGCGGACACCGCCCCCCTGGAACTCAGCGTCACCACCATCGACGGTGACCGCGACGCCGCCAGCGGCGTGCAACTGGACGAGCCGATCCGCACCGGCTCTCGCCTCGGCCTCACCGCCCGGGAAACGCCCGCCTCGGTCAGTGTCTCGGACCGCCGCCTGATCGAAGAACGCGGTGCCCGGGACAGCCAGGAGGTGCTCAACGCCATGACCGGGGTGAACGCCTCGGCCAACCCCGGCTTTGGCGGCTTCGTCGCCTACCGTGGCTTTACCCAGAACCAGGTCACCCAGTTGTACAACGGCATCAACCTCGGCTACAGCAGCGCCACCCGCCCGGTAGATGCCTGGGTGCTCGATCGCGTCGAACTGATCGGCGGGCCGTCGTCGTTCCTGCATGGCGCAGGTGCGGTGGGTGGCTCGATCAACTACCTCACCAAGCTGGCCAGCCGCGACCAGCACACCGTCGACGGGCGGATCCGCTACGGCAGCTTCGACGACAGCGAGATAGCCTTCGGCATCAACCAGGCATTGGCCAACAACCCCGCCGATGCCCGCCATTTCCTGCGCCTGGACTTCAGCCGCGGGCACGGCAACGGCTACATCGACCGCAATGAACGGCACACCGACAGCCTGGCATTCTCGCTGCTCAGCGACCTCGCGCCCAACCTCACCCACACCCTGGCCCTGGAGTACCAGGAAGATCGCGAAGACAGCCCTTACTGGGGCTCGCCGATCCTGCCCGGGCGCAGCACGATGAAAATCGACAACAGCCGCCGCTTCGAGAACTACAACGTCGGCGATGGTCGCTATGAGCAGCGAGTACGCTGGCTGCGTTCGATCCTCGATTACCAGCTCAGCGACAGCACCAGCGTGCAGAACACGCTGTACCACTACAACGCCCAGCGCGACTACCGCAACCTCGAACGCTACCGCTACACCGACGATGGCAAGGTCCGGCGCAGCAGCCCCTACCTGCAACGCCACGACCACAACCTGTTGGGCAACCGCATCGAGCTGCGCCACGACAACCAGCTGTTCGGCTTGACCAGCCAGTGGTCGCTGGGGCTCGAATACTCAACCATGCACCAGACGCTCTACCCCACCTCGAGCAGCTGGAGCGACGTGGTCGATGCCGAGTACTTCGCCCCCGGCAGCTTCGATGACATCCCCGGGGTCAACGCCGGCCTGACCAAGCAGCGCCGCCACGAGGTCAGCAACCGCGCCGTGTTTGCCGAAAACCGCCTGCAACTCACCGAGCGCCTGGCCCTGCTGAGCGCATTGCGCTACGACTACCTGGACATGCAGGTGACCAACTACGGCCCGGTAACGCCAACCTCGCCGGCCTACTTCGAACGGCGCTGGGAGCCGCTGTCAGGGCGTATCGGCCTGACCTACGCACTGACCCCCTCTGCCAGCGTGTATGCGCAGTACAGCACGTCCGCCGACTTGCCGGCCGGTTCGCTGGCGGCAGCGACTTACTCCAACGTTGGCCTGTTCGACCTGTCCAAGGGAGAGCAGTGGGAAGTGGGCAGCAAGTTCGACTTCCTCGCCGGGCGCGGCGCGACCACGCTGGCGCTGTACCAGATCGTGCGCAAGGACTTTGCCGTGCGGGATGCCAACGACGCCAACCTTACGGTCCAGGCCGGCCAGCAGACTTCGCGGGGCATCGAGTTGTCCGGGCGCCTGCAGGTCACCCCCAAGTTGCTGGCCGAAGCCAACTACGCCTACGTCGATGCCCAGTACGATGAATTCAACGAGGCGGTCAACGGCGTGTCGGTGTCGCGCAAGGGCAATGCACCGGTGAACGTGCCGGCCAGCGTCGCCAACCTGTGGCTGACCTACAGCCTTTCACCGGCATGGTCGGTAGGCGCGGACGGGCGTTACGTGGGCTCGGTGTATGCCGACAATGCCAACAGCCTGAAGGCCCCGGCCTACACCCTGTTCGGCGCATTCGCCCGTTACCGGCTGGATGCAACCACCAGCCTGACCGGACGGGTACGCAACCTGACCGATGAGGTCTATGCCAAGCAGGCTTACAACAGCCAGTACTACATGGGGCCACCACGTACCTTCGAGCTGGCGCTGGACCTGCGTTTCTGATGTACAAGGCGGTGTCGGCCTGGCGCCGATACCGCCGAACAAGACACTTCCTACACACAACCACAGAGAATCCCAAACCGTCCTGACGGATAATGCGAGTCTTCATTCACGCGGCAAGACGCTCGCTCCTGCCTCATCAAGGAAGTCCCTGTGTTCAGAACGCTGTTTCCCGTACTTGTGGCCGCCACACTCATCGCGTTGCCAGGTTGCCAGCATCAGCGCTCCTCCGAGGCGGAAAAACTGGCTCGCCGGGCATTCGTCCGCGACATGCAGCAAGCGTTGAAGCTGGGCATCGCCACCGCTGATACGGGCCCGCAAATCGGCGTGGTCATGCTGAAGGTCGAACTCGACTCATCCTCTGCACCGGTCAGTTGCAAAGCCAGCAGGGCGCCGCTGCGGTACGAAAACCAACTGCCTGCCGAACTGATCCGCACCGACTTCAAGTCACTGGCCAGCGTGGTGGAGGCGCAATGCTGGAACACCATCTATCCCGTGGTGCCCCAGGCGCTGCGCGAGGACAACGGTACTGCGCAAATCCGTGCGCCGCTGTTGGTGGTGCTGCCGGCGTCCGCCCAAGCACCTGGCACTGCACGGCGCCGGAGCAACGCGCAGCGTGAGTTCTTCTGGCAGCAGCTGTTCGGCAACCTGCCGGTCGACAGCATTGGCCGGGCCTCGGTGTATTACCAGGCGAATGCCCAGGGCAAGGTGCAAGGCTGCCTGGTGCAGATCTAACCTCACCCGCTACGGCCGGACGATTTCCGCCTCGATGGCAAACTGCAGGCCCGCCTGAACAGCCGTTGCATGACACTGGAGCTGGCCAACCTGCCGGGCTTCAAGGCCGAAGATGGTGGCTTGGCCAAGGGCTACAGCGAGATGGAATATGCCCCCTGGAAAGTCGGCGTGCGATGAAACGCAGCTAGGCCGACGCCACTGCCCCGATGAAGTTGGCCAGCTCCGCTGTTTGCGGCGCGGCGAACACCTCACGCGGATTGCCCATTTCATGCACCTTGCCCTGGTGCATGAACACCAGCTTGTCGCCCACTTCACGGGCGAAGCGCATCTCATGGGTGACCATGATCAGGGTCATGCCTTCGCTGGCCAGTTGGCGCACCACGCCGAGCACTTCATTGACCAGCTCGGGGTCGAGCGCCGAGGTGATCTCGTCGCACAGCAGCACTTTCGGTGACATGGCCAGGGCGCGGGCGATCGCCACGCGCTGTTGCTGGCCACCGGAGAGCCGGTCGGGGTAGGCATCGAACTTCTCCGCCAGCCCCACCCGCGCCAGCATCTGCTCGGCCAGGCGGCGCGCTTCGGCGCGGCTGGCCTTCTTCACCACCTGCGGCGCCAACATCACGTTCTCGCCCACGCTCAGGTGTGGGAACAAGTTGAACTGCTGGAACACCATGCCCACCTTCTGGCGCAAGGCGCGCAGGTCGGCGCGGCTGGCGTCGAGGTATTCCCCGTCCACCTCGATCACCCCGTCGCTGATCGACTCCAGGCCATTGAGAGTACGCAGCAGGGTACTCTTGCCCGAGCCGCTGCGGCCGATGATGGCCACCACCTCACCCTCTTCGATGCTGAGGTCGACGCCCTTGAGCACGTGGTTGTCGCCGTAGTACTTGTGCAAAGCAGACACTCTAAGCAGGGGCATGCAGCCTCCTTTCCAGGTAACGGGCGCTCAGCGAGAGCGGGTAGCAGAGAATGAAATAGCCCAGCGCGACCAGGCCGTAGACCATGAAGGGTTCGAATGTGGCATTGGCCAGCATGCCGCCGGTCTTGGTCAGCTCGGTGAAACCGATGATCGAAGTGACCGCCGTGCCCTTGACCACCTGCACCGAAAAGCCCACGGTCGGCGCCACGGCGATACGCAACGCCTGCGGCAGGATGACGTGGCGCAGCTGCTCCAGCCGGCTCAGCGCCAGGCTGCCGGAGGCCTCCCACTGGCCACGCGGGATCGCATCGACACAACCGCGCCAGATTTCGGCGAGAAAGGCACTGGTGAACAGCGTCAGGGCAATGGCCGCAGCCATCCATGCCGACACATCCAGGCCGAACAGAGCGATCCCGAAAAACACCATGAACAGCTGCATCAACAGCGGCGTGCCCTGGAACAGCTCGATATAGCCGCGCGCCAGGCCGCGCCACAGCCGCTGCCCGGACAGCCGTGCGACCAGCACCAGCAAGCCGGCAGCACCACCGCAGAGGAACGCCACCAGCGACAGCAGCAAGGTCCATTGCAGGCCAATCAGCAAGTTGCGCAGAATGTCCCAGAAGGTGAAATCCATCAGCGTCTCCCCATCAGCAGGCGCTGCCCCAGCCACGCCAGCAACTGGCGCAGGAGGATGGCCATGAGCAGGTACAGCGCGGTGGTCAGCAGGTAGGTCTCGAATGCGCGGAAGTTGCGCGACTGGATGAAGTTGGCGGCAAATGACAGCTCTTCGGTGGCGATCTGCGAGCACACTGCCGAGCCCAGCATGACGATCACGATCTGGCTCGACAGCGCCGGCCAGACCTTGGCCAGCGCAGGTTGCAGCACCACGTGGCGGAACGCTTCGAAGCGGCTCATGGCCAAGGCCGCGGCGGCTTCCAGCTGGCCCTTGGGAATGGCCTGGATGCCCGCTCGGATGATCTCGGTGGAATAGGCCCCAAGGTTGATCACCATGGCCAGCACCGCCGCCTGCCACTCGCTCAGGCGCAGGCCCAGCGCCGGCAGGCCGAAAAAGATGAAGAACAGCTGGACGATGAACGGCGTGTTACGGATCAGCTCCACATACAGGCCGAACAATGCATCGAAAGGCCGCACGCGCCAGGCACGCACACCGGCGCCCAGCACACCGATGGCTACGCCCAGCAGCGTGCCGACTGCTGTCAACTGCAGAGTGAACCCGGCACCCTTGAGCAGCAAGTCGGCCTGTGCCAGCACCGGGGTAAAGTCGAATTCATAGGCCATGTCGGCAGGCTCCAGGCAACACTCAGAGTTCCGCCGGCAGCGGCTGCTTCAGCCATTTTTCGGCATTACGGTTCAGGCTGCCGTCCGCCTTGGCGGTGTCCAGCGTGGCGTTGACCTTTTCCAGCAGCGCCGGCTCGTTCTTGGCCACGCCCACGTAGACCGGCGAGTCCTTGAGCTTGACCTTGACCACCGGCACCTTGGCCGGGTTCTTCTCGGCGATGGCCGCCATCACCACACTGCCACTGGCGATCAATTCGACCTGGCCGGAGAGGTAGGCGGCGATGGTCGAGTTGTTGTCTTCGAAGCGCTTGATCACCGCGCCCTTGGGCGCCACGGCACTGAGTTCCATGTCCTCGATCGAGCCGCGGGTGACGCTGATGGTCTTGCCGGCGACCGCGTCGATGCCGGCGATGTCCACGTCGGCCGGGCCGAACACTGCCAGGTAGAACGGCGCATAGGGGCGCGAGAAGTCGATTACCGCGGCACGCTCGGGGTTCTTGCCCAGGCTCGAGATCACCAGGTCGACCTTGCCGGTGGTGAGGAACGGGATGCGGTTGGTGCTGTTCACCGGGGTCAGGGCCAGCTTTACGCCCAGTTTGTCGGCCAACAGCTGCGCGGTATCGATGTCCAGGCCACGGGGCTTGAGGTCGGGGCCGACCGAGCCGAACGGTGGGAAGTCCTGCGGTACTGCCACTTTGAGCACGCCACGGGCGCTGATGTCGGCCAGCGCATCGGCCTGGGCGGTTGGCAGTGCCAGGGTGCCGCTGCAGAACAGGCTGGCCAGGAACAGGGTGCGGAATGTCTTCATCGAACGGCCTCGCAGAAATCAACGGAAGGAAGGTGCCGGCTGGGCAGTGCACAGGGCATGCCAGCGAAGGCCGCCACCCCTGCACGAACGTGGCGAAGGGCGGCATTGCACGGTCTTACTGGTCTGAACAGTCAGCCGGCGCCGATGGACGGCAAAACGCCTACGCCCCGCTTTCGTGCAGCCCCGCTGCAGCTTGCGCCAGCGCGGCGCAACACTTGCCAGCACCGGGCAATAGCCGTAAAAAGCC
The DNA here is from genome assembly GCF_016620375.1 of Pseudomonas sp. LAM2023. Taxonomy (NCBI): domain Bacteria; kingdom Pseudomonadati; phylum Pseudomonadota; class Gammaproteobacteria; order Pseudomonadales; family Pseudomonadaceae; genus Pseudomonas; species Pseudomonas sp. LAM2023. The sequence continues at coordinate 909,251 of NZ_JAENHV010000009.1, forward strand.
AAGGTCATCGCCTCCGACCGGTCTGAACAGCATGCTCGACACCCTCCCCCGCGCCGTCCCCGAACAGGCCCTGCAAGGCATCCGCAAGTTGATCGATGAAGGTGCCTATCAGCCCGGCGATGCCCTGCCCTCGCAGCGCGACCTGGCCGAGCAGTTGGGGGTCAGCCGGGCGTCGTTGCGCGAGGCCCTGTCATCCCTCAGCGCCCTGGGCCTGGTCAGCGTCCAGCCGGGCAAGGGTGTGTTCGTCCAGGTGCCGGCGCCCGCGGCGTTCGCCTGGCCCTACGCCGAACAGGTGTCGGCCAGCGACACCTTCCAGCTGCGCTATGCCCTGGAAGGGTTTGCCGCCGGTCAGGCGGCGCTGGCGCTGACGGCGGACGACATCGACCGCCTTGAGGAAAATGTCGAGGCGATGCGCCAGGAGCTTCGTGCCGGCCGCTTCGAAGCCGCCGCCCAGCTGGACTTCGCTTTCCACCAGTTGCTGCTGCAAGCCTGTGGCAACCACGCCATGCTGCAGGTGATCACCGCCAGCCAGGACATCTTCCTGGAAAGCCAGAAGCTGCCGTTCATTCGCCCGGAGCGGGCCATGGAGACCTGGCAGGAACACCGCAAGATCCTTCGCGCCCTGAGCCGTCGTTCGCAGGCTGCGGCGCACAAGGCAATGCACGAGCACATTCGCAATGCCGCTTCACGCACCGGCGTGGTGTTTGCGGTGTAGCGCCTGCCCGAAACGGTCGAAACAGGCATCCCAAGGTCGCCCTGAACGAAGCACGCCGCTGCCCGACTCGGTCTACTGGCGCTGATAACAACGATGGCGCGCTGAAGCGCGCCACATTCATCCAGGCTGCCTATGGAAACCGGAGAGCTTCCGTATGTCTGCATCGCATGAGGTATCCCCCGCCACCCTGCGCCGGGTGATCGCCGCCTCGGCCATTGGCAATTTCGTCGAGTGGTTCGACTTCGCCGTCTATGGCTTTCTCGCTACCCTGATCGCCAGCCAGTTCTTCGCCAGCACAGACGCCAGCGTGGCCTTGCTGAAAACCTTCGCCGTGTTCGCCGTGGCCTTTGCCCTGCGCCCGCTGGGCGGCATCGTGTTCGGCGCGCTGGGTGACCGCCTGGGACGCAAACGCATCCTGTCGCTGACCATCCTGCTGATGGCCGGCTCGACGACCTTGATCGGCCTGCTGCCGACCTATGCCAGCATCGGCCTGGCGGCCCCTGCGCTGCTAACCTTGGCGCGCTGCCTGCAGGGTTTTTCTGCCGGTGGCGAGTATGCCGGGGCGTGCGCCTACCTGATGGAGCATGCCCCCCACGACAAGCGTGCCTTCTATGGCAGCTTCGTGCCGGTCTCGACCTTTTCCGCCTTTGCCTGCGCGGCGGTGATTGCCTATGGCCTGGAGGCCAGCCTGTCGGCCGAAGCCATGAATGCCTGGGGCTGGCGCATCCCGTTCCTTATCGCTGCACCGCTGGGGCTGGTTGGCCTGTACCTGCGCTGGCGCATGGAGGAAACCCCGGCGTTCCGCGAAGCCCTCGCCGAAGGCAAGGCGCATGAGCATTCGCCGCTGAAGGAAACCCTGCGCCACCATGGCCGGGCGATCCGCAACCTGGGCGCGTTCATCTCGCTCACTGCGCTGTCGTTCTACATGTTCACCACCTACTTCGCTACCTACCTGCAACTGGTCGGCAACCTGACCCGGGCGCAGGCGCTGCTGGTGACCACGGTAGCCCTGCTGTTCGCTGCTGTCGGCTGCCCGCTGGCCGGGGCGTTCTCGGACCGCGTCGGGCGGCGCAGGACCATCGGCTTTACCTGCCTGTGGGTGATGCTGTGCGTGTTCCCGGCCTACTGGCTGGCCAGCTCCGGTTCGATAGCCGGCGCGCTGCTGGGGGTGATCCTGCTGGCGGTCGGGGCGTTGTGCAGTGGCGTGGTGACTGCGGCGTTGCTGTCGGAAAGCTTCCCTACCCGTACCCGCTATACCGCTTCGGCGATTACCTACAACGTGGCCTACACGCTGTTTGGCGGTACCGCGCCGCTGGTGGCGACCTGGCTGATCGGGCAGACCGGCAGCAGCCTGGCTCCGGCGTTCTACCTGGTGGTGATCGCGCTGGTGGCGCTGCTGGGCGGGTTGGCGTTGCCGGAGACTTCCCGGATTTCCTTGCATGATGAGGTGGAAGGCGACGGTGTGCGGGCTGCGGCTCGTCGTACAGTCTGAGCATTCGCGGCTGCTTTGCAGCCCATCGCGACACAAGGCCGCTCCTGCAACGGTACGCGTTCACCGCAGATTGACGCATACCGTTGCAGGAGCGGCCTTGTGTCGCGATGGGCCGCGAAGCGGCCCCGGCAATCTCAACCCTCCTACCCCTCCTCGCGCCGATACGCCCACTGGTACAACGCCGGCAACACCAGCAAGGTCAGCGCGGTGGAGGACAGGATCCCGCCAATCACCACCGTCGCCAACGGTCGCTGCACCTCCGCCCCGGTCCCGCTGGCCAAGGCCATCGGAATGAACCCCAGCGACGCCACCAGTGCCGTCATCAGCACCGGCCGCAAGCGCGTCAGCGCGCCCTCCTCGACCGCCGCGCGCAGCGTGCGCCCCTGCTCGCGCAGGCCACGGATGAAGGCAATCATCACCAGCCCGTTGAGCACCGCCACCCCCGACAAGGCAATGAAGCCCACGCCGGCGGAAATCGACAGCGGAATGTCGCGCAGCCACAGGGCCAGTACCCCGCCAGTGAGGGCGAAGGGAATGCCGGTGAACACCAGCAGGCCATCCCTGAGGTTGTTGAACATCATCAGCAACAGCGCCATGACCAGCAGCAAGGCCACCGGCACCACCACCTGCAGGCGCGCAGCCGCCGATTGCAGTTGCTCGAACTGGCCGCCCCAGCGGGTCCAGTAACCCGGCGGAATCTGCACCTGCGCGAGCAGCGTCTGTTCCGCCTCCTTGACGAACGAGCCCAGATCGCGGCCACGCACATTGGCACTGACCACCACCACCCGCTTGCCATCCTCGCGGCTGACCTGGTTCGGCCCCAGTTGCAGGTTCAACGCGGCCACCTGCGACAACGGGATGAAGCCGATCTGCCCAGTGCCCGTCGCCGCACTGGCAGGTACCGGAATCAACAGGCTGCCCAGCCCGTCGACATCCGTACGCAAGGGTTCCGGCAGGCGCACCACCATGTCGAAACGGCGGTCGCCTTCATACAGCGTACCGGCCGTGCGCCCCCCTACGGCTATGGCGATGGCATCCTGCACCTCACCGACATTCAAGCCATGCCGCGCCGCCTTGTCGCGGTCAATGTCGATGGTCAGCACCGGCAGGCCGGTGGTCTGCTCGACCTTCACCTCGGACGCGCCCGGCACCCCCTGCAGGCTGCTGGCGATCTGCGCGGCGGTGCGGTTGAGCACGTCCATGTCATCGCCGTACAGCTTCACCGCCACATCGCTGCGCACTCCGGATATCAGCTCGTTGAAACGCAACTGGATCGGCTGCGACAGCTCATGGTTGCTGCCCGGCACGCTGGCCGCGGCACGCTGTACCTCGGCAATCAGTGCCTCTCGCGGCTTGCCCGGGTCCGCCCATTGCTCGCGCGGGCGCAACATCACATAGGCATCGGAGATGTTCGGCGGCATCGGATCGGCGGCGATCTCGGCGGTGCCGGTGCGGGCGAACACCCGCTGCACTTCCGGCACCTGGGCAATGATCGCCTGCTCCAGGCGCTGCTGCATGTCCACCGACTGCGACAGGCTGGTGCCCGGCACACGCAGGGCCTGCAGGGCGAAATCGCCCTCGCTGAGGCTGGGGATGAACTCGCTGCCCATGCGGCTGGCCAGCAGCCCGGACAGCAGCACCAGGCTGGCGGCAGCGGCAAACGCCAGCCGGCGCCGGCCCAGCACCCAGGCCAGCAGCGGCGCATAGCGCTGGCGCGCCGTGCGCATCAGCAAGCCTTCTTCTTCCTTGACCTTGCCGCTGACGAACAGGGCAATGGCCGCCGGTACGAAGGTAACCGAGAGGACCATCGCACCGAGCAGGGCCATGACCACGGTAAAGGCCATGGGGTGGAACATCTTGCCCTCCACCCCCGTCAGGGCAAAGATCGGCAGATACACCACCATGATGATCAGTTGCCCATAGATCAGCGGCCGACGTGCCTCACGTGCCGCGGCAAACACCTCATGGAAGCGCTCGGCACGCGTCAGCATGCGGCCATGCCGCTGCTGGGCATGGGCCAGGCGCCGGATGGCGTTTTCCACGATCACCACCGCGCCGTCGACGATGATGCCGAAATCCAGCGCACCAAGACTCATCAGGTTGGCGCTGACCTGGTTGGCGAACATACCGGTGAAGGTGAACAGCATCGACAGCGGGATGACCATGGCAGTGATCAGCGCCGCGCGGATATTGCCGAGGAACAGGAACAGCACGGCGATGACCAGGATGGCGCCTTCGACCAGGTTCTTCTTCACCGTGGCGATGGCTTTCTCGACCAGATTGGTGCGGTCGTAAACCGTCACGGCAGCCACGCCCTTGGGCAGGTTGCGGTTGATCTCCAGCAACTTGGCGGCCACCGCCTGGGCCACCGTACGGCTGTTCTCGCCAATCAGCATGAACACGGTGCCCAGCACCACTTCCCGGCCGTTTTCGGTGGCCGCACCCGAGCGCAACTCTTCCCCCAGGCCCACCTGGGCGACATGGCTGACCCGGATCGGCGTGCCGTCGACGCTGGAGATGACAATATTGGCAATGTCTTCGGCCGACGCCAGCTGGCCTGGCGCGCGAATCAGCCATTGCTCGCCGTTGCGCTCGATATAACCGGCGCCGACGTTGGCGTTGTTGCGTTCCAGCGCCGCGACCAGGTCGTTGAGGGTGAGCTTGTACGCCGCCAGGCGCTTGGGCTCCGGTGCGATCAGGTATTGCTTGGCATGGCCACCGATGCTGTTCACCTCGGCCACCCCCGGCACATTGCGCAACTGCGGCTTGATGATCCAGTCCTGGATCACCCGCAGGTCGGTGAGGGTGTAGGGCGTGCCGTCCTCCTTGAGGGCGCCCGGCTCGGCCTCCACCGTCCACAGGAAGATTTCACCCAGCCCCGTGGAAATCGGCCCCATGCCCGCTTCGATGCCGTCGGGCAGCTGTTCGCGGGCTACCTGCAGGCGCTCGTTGACCAGCTGCCGGGCGAAGAACAGGTCGGTGCCGTCGTCGAAAATGACCGTGACCTGGGACAGGCCCGAGCGCGACAGCGAGCGGGTCTGCTTGAGCCCGGGCAGGCCGGCCATGGCAGTCTCGATGGCAAAGGTGATGCGCTGCTCGGTCTCCAGCGGCGAGTAACCGGGCGCGGCGGTGTTGACCTGCACCTGGACGTTGGTGATGTCCGGTACAGCATCGATCGGCAGCTTCTGGTAGCTGTGGATACCCACCGCGGCCATCAGCACCACGGTCAGCATCACCACCAGGCGCTGCTCGATGGCGAATTGAATCAGGCGTTCGAACATGCAGGGGTCCCCAGGATCAATGGCTGTGTTCGGCCGAGCCTTTGCCCAGCTCGGACTTCAGGACAAAGCTGCCAGCGGCGGCCACCTGGGTTCCGGCGGCCAGGCCGCCGGTGATTTCCACCTGGCCAGCGTCGCGCCGGCCGGTCTGCACCGGGCGGGCCTCGAAACCTTCCTCGGTACGGGCGAACACCACGGTCTGTGCTTGCCAGGTTTGCAGAGCGCTTTGCGGTACCACCACGGCGGCAGTGAAGCGTTCAATGCTGACCGCGACATTGACGAACAGCCCAGGGCGCCATGCGCCATTGGGGTTGGCCAGAGTGGCGCGCACGGTGGCGGCGCGGTTCTGCTCGCCGAGCAGGCTGCCGACGTAGTTCACCCGGCCCTCGACCTGGGCCTCCAGATCCGCCGCGCTGACCGTGACATGACGGCCGGTCACCACCTTGCCCAAGTCGCGCGGGGCCACGGCGAAGGTGGCCCAGACCCGGCTCAGGTCGGACAGGGTGAAGGCATTGCTGGTCTCATCGACCACCTCGCCAACGGACAGGTGCTTTTCCACCACCACCGCATCGAACGGTGCGCGCAATTCATAGCGGTTGCCGGCGCCGGCCGGGCCCACGGCGGCAACCTTCTGCCGGGCATTGGCCATGGCGATCTCGGCCTCCTGTAGCGCCTGGCGGGCTTGCAGGTAGTCCTGCTCGGCGCTGATGCGTGCCTGCCACAGCTGCTGCTCGCGCTGGAACGTCAGGCGCGCCAGTTCCAGGCGGCGCTGGGCGGCCTGCTGTTCGCTGCGCAGGTCGGAAATCTGCTGGCTGGCAATCACCGCCAGCACCTGGCCACGCTTGACCGCCTGGCCCAGCTCGGCTTGTACCGCCTCGACCACGCCTGGCACGCGTGGCACAACGTGCGCGGTGCGGTCTTCGTCGAAGCGGATCTCACCCGGAAAACTGATGGTGCTACCCAGTTCACCAGGGCCGGCGGTGGCCAGCTGTATCCCGGCAGCTTCGAACTGGGCAGGGGTAAGGTGCAGCGCGCCCGCTTCTTCGCCGTGGCTTTCGCCGGCCGCTGCTTCGGCATGGCCGTGGCTGTCTGCGCCCTGCTCATCGTGCACGGTCTGCGCGCTGGAGGCCTTGCCGAGGGTGCCGGTCCAGGCCAGGCCAGCAAGGCCGAAAACGGCAACCGCCGCGAGCACAAGGGCGATCTTGCGTGGGTTAGTCATTGTTGCTCCTGCTGTGCGGAAATTTGCTGAAGTCATCGAGGTCGCCATAGATGCGTTCGACCTGCGCCCGCGCGTCGCTCGCCATGGCCAGCGCCTCGAGGTACAGCCCACGTGCGTCGATCAGCGTGCGCTGGGCATCGAGTACATCGAGAAAGGCGAACTTGCCCATTTCGAAACCGCGGGTGGCCGTGTCCACCGCCTGCTGCGCAGCAGGCAGGATGGTGCGGTCATAGGCCTGCACGTCCTGCATGGCCGTCGCCCACTGGCTGACAGCGTTGCGCGTTTCACTGCGCAGGCGCAGCGCCACGGCATTGCGCAGGTCCCGCGCCTGGTCCGCCCGGCGGGCTGCAGCCAGCACGTTGCCCTGGTTGCGGTCGAACAGCGGCAACGGCATCGACAGGCCGACCACGTTGACCCGCTCGCGGTCTTCTCGGCTGTATTGGCTACCAAGGCTGACGGTGAGGTTGGGAATACGCAGGGCCTTTTCCGCGCCGATGGACGCGTCGCCGCGCTCGACCTGGGCGGCAGCCAGGCGCCACTCGACGGTTTGCTCGACCTGGTCGAGCAACGCGTCAGCGCTGGGCGCAGCACCGGGCGACAGGTTGGCCGTCTGCAATTGCCCGAAGCTTGCCTGCGGGCTGCCAGTCAAGCGTGCCAGGGCCTGGTTGGCCACGCTGCGCTGGGTTTGCGCGCGGCGCACTGCAGCCACGGCCTGAGCCAGCTGCACCTGGGCGCGGGTGGCTTCCAGCGGTGACGACTGGCCGGCAGCTACCCGCCCCTGCGCCACCCGCAAGCCACGCTCGGTCAACGCCTGGGATTGCTGCGCCAGTGCCACGGCAGTTTGCGCGCGCAAGGCGGCGTGGAATGCCTGCACCACGTCGGCGCGCAGGCCATTACGCTGACGCTCGAGGTCCAGCTGGGCGATGGCCTGGCCGGCACTGGCCACGGCAATGCGTGTACCGCGTTTGCCGCCCAATTCCAATGGCTGGCTGAGGGTGACTGTGGTGGTGCTGGTGTCGCGGCGGGTGTCCTCCCGTTCCCAGGCCAGCTCCGGGTTGGGAATCAGCCCGGCCTGGCGCCGTTCGCCGTCGGCGATGCCGATTTGCTGGCCGGCCGCAGCCAGCTCCGGGTTATTCGCAAAGGCGGCGGCCAGCGCCTGGGGCAGGCTCAGGCTCGGGCCGGTCTCGGCGCTGGCGGCGCCCGCCAGCAACAGGCAGAGCAAGGCGATCTTGCGGGGGATGGGCACGAAACAGCTCCTCGTCGGCGAACGTTGGCGAGGCACTGTAGAAAGCGCTGCTTATCGGCGCGGTGGCGGCAAAATGACAATTCTGTAATGCGTACGCTTCTCGGTAATCAGGGTTCGATAATCGCCCACTTTCCCGGGGTCACGCTTCAGCTCGATTGACTAAACTAACCAGTCGGTACAAAACTGGGTGCATCCAACAACAACAAAGCGATGCTCGTCATGAAGCCTCTCATTCTCGTGCTCAACGGCCCCAACCTGAACATGCTGGGTACCCGTGAGCCTGCCCAGTATGGCTACGAAACCCTCGCCGACCTGGCCCAGGGATGTGCCGATACCGCCCATGCCCATGGCCTGGAAATCGAATTCCGGCAAACCAATCACGAAGGCGAACTGATCGACTGGATCCATGCCGCCCGCGGCCGCTGCGCCGGCATCGTGATCAACCCCGGTGCCTGGACTCACACCTCGGTGGCCATCCGCGATGCCCTGGTCGCCGCCGAACTGCCGGTGATCGAGGTGCATCTGTCCAACGTGCACAAGCGCGAGCCGTTCCGCCACCTGTCCTTCGTATCCGCCGTTGCCGTTGGCGTGATCTGCGGCCTGGGCAGCCACGGCTACCGCATGGCCCTCAGCCACTTCGCCGAAATGCTGCAGGAGCGCGGCGCATGAGCCAGCCAGCCATCCTCGCCGGCCTGATCGGCCGCGGTATCCAGCTATCGCGTACCCCAGCCCTGCACGAACACGAAGGCGATGCCCAGGCCCTGCGCTACCTGTACCGGCTGATCGATGCCGACCAATTGCAACTGGACGACAGTGCCCTGCCCGGCCTGCTCGACGCCGCGCAGTACACCGGCTTTACCGGGCTCAACATCACCTACCCGTTCAAACAGGCAATCCTGCCATTGCTCGACGAGCTGTCGGAGGAAGCCCGCGGCATCGGCGCGGTGAACACCGTGGTGCTCAAGGACGGCAAGCGGGTCGGCCACAACACCGACTGCCTGGGCTTTGCCGAAGGCTTGCGCCGTGGCCTGCCCGACGTGGCCCGGCGCCAGGTGGTGCAGATGGGTGCCGGTGGCGCCGGCTCGGCTGTGGCGCATGCCCTGCTGGGGGAAGGGGTCGAGCGGCTGGTGCTGTTCGAAGTGGACGCGGCGCGTGCGCAGGCCTTGGTGGACAACCTGAATACGCATTTCGGCAGCGGACGCGCCGTGGTCGGCAGCGACCTGGCCGTGGCGCTGGCCGAAGCGGACGGGCTGGTCAATACCACCCCGGTGGGCATGGCCAAGCTGCCTGGCACACCACTGCCGGTGGCGCTGCTGCATGCGCGCTTGTGGGTAGCCGAGATCATCTACTTCCCGCTGGAAACCGAACTGCTGCGCGCCGCCCGGGCACTGGGCTGCCGAACGCTGGATGGCAGCAACATGGCGGTGTTCCAGGCGGTGAAAGCATTCGAACTGTTCAGCGGGCGCCAGGCTGATGCGGCGCGGATGCAGGCGCATTTTGCCAGCTTTGGCGGATGATGCGGCGCAGGCTGCTTCGCCGCCGGCCCGCCCTCACAGGTACTGCGTACCTCCTGTGGGAGCGGGCTCACCTGCGAACAGGCCGGCACAGGCCAATCATCCCTGCTCATCCAGCAACGCCTGTATCACCTGCTCCTGCCCGGTGTAATCGCCCTCGCCAAAATGCACATGGCGCACCTGGCCCTTGCGGTCGACGAAATAGTGCGCCGGCCAGAACTGGTTGCCCCAGGCATTCCACACCTGGTAGTCGTTGTCGACGGCCACCGGGTAAGCAATCCCCAGCCTGGCCACCTTGTCACGCAAGGTGCCGACATCGTGCTCGTAGTCGTACTCCGGTGTGTGCACGCCGACCACTACCAGGCCCTGGTCGGCATAGCGCCGTGCCCACGCGTTCACATGCGGCAGGCTGCGCTGGCAGTTGATGCAGTCCCAGGTCCAGAAATCCACCAGCACCACCTTGCCCTTCAGTGCCGGGGCATCCAGCGGCGCCGAATTGAGCCACTGGCTGGCGCCCGACAGCGACGGCATCGCACCGTAGCTGTCGCGGGCCAGCAGGTGCCCGGCCAGGCCCAGGCCGACCACGGCCAGGGCAATACCGCCCACCTTCAGCATCAGGCGGCGATCAATTTTCATGGCAACCGCCAGTGGCGTAGCTGCGGTACTGCACGCTTTGCTGCTGGCCCTTGGAGTCGAGGTAGTCCATGCGGGTGTTCACCAGGCCGCAGGCGTTGCTCTGGTCATCCTGCACCGATAACACTTTCTGCACATCCAGGTGGTCGCCGTAGCGGTACTGCATCACGGCAGCGTCGTCCATCGGTGCGCTGGCAGCGTGGGCGGCCAGGGTGCCGAAGCTGAGCACGGCGAACAGGCTGGCGCTGGCGAAGGTCTTGAAGTTCATGGCATCTCTCCTGTGTGACGCTTTGGGGGTGGGGAGTCGTGCTCCCCGGTCGAGAGCCATTTCAGCGCTGCCAGGTATCCCGTATGTGTCGCCCAGCGGGGTGATCTGCTTCCTCCTGTATCAGCCGCCGAGCCAGATACACTGCAATACAAACCCCAGCAGGCAAGCGCGCATGCGCTCGGTACACTGCGCCCACACCCTCTGCACAGGAACGCAGCATGGAACATGTCGATCACATCCTGATCGTCGACGACGACCGCGAAATCCGCGAACTGGTCGGCAATTACCTGAAGAAGAACGGCCTGCGCACCAGCATCGTCGCCGACGGCCGGCAGATGCGCGCCTTTCTCGAAGCCAACAGTGTCGACCTGATCGTGCTCGACATCATGATGCCCGGCGACGACGGCCTGTTGCTGTGTCGCGAGCTGCGCGCCGGCAAGCATCGCAACACCCCGGTGCTGATGCTGACCGCCCGTAACGACGAGACCGACCGCATCATCGGCCTGGAAATGGGTGCCGACGACTACCTGACCAAGCCGTTCTCGGCTCGCGAACTGCTCGCACGCATCAATGCCGTGCTGCGCCGCACCCGCATGCTGCCGCCCAACCTGACCATCAGCGAAAGCAGCCGGCTGCTCGGCTTCGGCCAATGGCGCCTGGACACCACCGCGCGCCACCTCCTCGACCGCGAAGGCACCCTGGTGGCCCTGAGCGGCGCCGAATACCGCCTGCTACGGGTGTTTCTCGACCACCCGCAGCGGGTGCTCAGCCGTGAGCAGTTGCTCAACCTGACCCAGGGCCGCGAGGCCGACATCTTCGACCGCTCCATCGACCTGCTGGTCAGCCGCCTGCGCCAGCGCCTGGGTGATGACGCGCGCGAACCCAGCTGCATCAAGACCGTGCGCAGCGAGGGCTACGTGTTCTCGTTGCCGGTGCAACTGCTCGAGTCGCCGTCATGAAGTGGCCACGCACCCTTGCCTCGCGCCTGGCACTGATCTTCTTCACCGGCCTGGTCCTGGCCTATGGCCTGTCATTCGGCCTGCAGGCCTACGAGCGCTACATCAGCAGCCGCTCGATGATGCTCAGCACCCTGGAACAGGACGTGGCCACCTCGGTAGCCATCCTCGACCGCCTGCCCGCAGCTGAACGCGCCGCCTGGTTGCCGCGCCTGGAACGGCGCACCTACCGCTACCGACTGGACCAGGGCCTGGCAGGCGAGGCAATGCCCAGCAGCGACCCACCCATGGCCGCCGATTCGATCGTCAAGGCAATCGGCAGCGACTACCGCCTGACCTTCCAGGAAATCCCCGGCCCGATCGCGCACTTCCAGGCCCACCTGCGCCTGGCCGACGGCGCACCGCTGACCATCGACGTGACCCCGGCGCCGGTCCCGGTGGCCCGCTGGCTGCCGGTGGTGCTGCTGATCCAGTTGGCCGTGCTGTTGCTGTGCACCTGGCTGGCCGTGCGCCTGGCGATCAGCCCGCTGACCCGCCTGGCCCGCGCGGTGGACAACCTCGACCCGGACAAGCCCGGCGTGCAGCTGGATGAAAGCGGCCCGCGCGAAGTGCGCTACGCCGCAGTGGCGTTCAACGCCCTGCAGGCGCGTATCGCCGCCTACCTGAAAGAGCGCATGCAATTGCTGGCGGCAATTTCGCACGACCTGCAAACACCGATCACGCGCATGAAGCTGCGTGTCGAGGTGATGGACGACGGGGTGGAAAAGGACAAGCTGTGGAGCGACCTGGGCGAGATGGAACACCTGGTGCGCGAAGGCGTGGCCTATGCCCGCAGCATGGACACCAGCACCGAAGCCCCCTGCCGGGTCAACCTCGATGCATTCCTCGACAGCCTGGTATTCGACTACCAGGACAGCGGGGCCCGGGTCGAGCGCCATGGCAGCAGCGACAGCCTGCTGGAAACCCGGCCGCACGCCTTGCGCCGGGTCCTGGTGAACCTGGTGGACAATGCCCTCAAGTTCGCCGGCGCTGCCGAGCTGGAAGTATGCCGCGAGGGCGACATGACGGTGATCCGCGTGCTCGACAATGGGCCGGGGATACCCGCTGGCGAACTGGATGAGGTGTTGAAGCCGTTCTACCGCGTGGAAGGCTCACGCAACCGCAGCACCGGTGGTACCGGGCTGGGTCTGGCCATCGCCTACCAGCTGATCCAGGCCATGGGCGGCCGACTGACCCTGAGCAACCGCGCGAACGGCGGGCTGTGCGCACAGATCGAACTGAAATGACAGCGTTCGCAGTAGCGCCGTGATGCGCCACAGGGCTGGGCAGCCGCCTGCGGTTTTCAGCTTCGCCGCCTGAGTTGCCGCGGCCGCTGTGCGGCCCTGGCGCGACACAAGGCCGCGCCTACAAAAAGCGGGCGTCGGCGCTACAAACAGATACACAACCCAACGTCCGCCGACACACTGCAGATACCCCGCTCCGACACACTCCCGGTCACACCCAAACAACCCGGGAGCCTCCCTGATGAAAGCCCTCACCCTGCCCTCTGGCTGGAAGCTGTTCGCTACCCTCGCCGGGCTGACCCTGGCGATGACCGCCGTGGTCCTGGCCAGCCAGCCTGACCCGGACGGCCTGCGCAGCGCCATCCGCGCCACCGCCCGCAGCTCGTTCGCGCTGTTCCTGCTGGCATTCCTGGGCTCATCCCTGGTGACTTTGCTGCCGGGCCCCCGCAGCCGCCGCCTCCTGCAGGAACGGCGCTACCTGGGCTTGGCATTCGCCTTCTCCCATACCGTGCACGGCGTGCTGATCTACCACTATGCCCAGCAGTTCCCCGAATTGTTCTGGGCCAACCGCACGGTCACTTCCAGCCTGCCCGGCAGCGTCGGCTACCTGTTCTTGCTGCTGCTCACCGTGACCTCGTTCAAGGCCGCCATGCGCCTGCTGGGTGGCCGTGCCTGGCAGGCCCTGCACAGCACCGGCATGTGGCTATTGGCGGCCGTGTTCTGCCTGTCGTTCTACAAACGCATCCCCATGGGTGGCTGGTACCCGCTGGCGTTCGCCCTGATGTGCAGCGCCATCGCCATCAAACTCACCGCCAAGCTGGCCCGCCAGCAACGCCGAAACACCCACGCCCTTTCCTGAGGAGAACACAGCATGACCACCTTGACTCGCACCCTGGGCACTTTTGACCGTTTCGGCGCCTGGAGCGCCGACCTGCCGTTGCGACTGTTCCTGGCCTGGGAGTTTTTCGAATCCGGCTGGGAGAAGTTCAATGGCAGCAACTGGTTCGCTGATTTGCAAGCGAACTTCCCGTTCCCCTTCAACCTGCTGCCAGCGGAGCTGAACTGGCAGCTGTCGATGTGGGCGGAACTGATCCTGCCGTTGCTGCTGTTGCTGGGCCTGGGTACCCGGCTGGCATCGGCGGGGCTGATCGTGGTGACGGTGGTGGCGATTGCCGCAGTGCATTGGCCCGCGCACTGGTCGAGCCTGGCCGAGCTGGCCCAGGGTTACGCCATTACCGACCAGGGTTTTGGCAACTTCAAATTGCCGCTGATCTACCTGGTGGCATTGCTGCCACTGCTGCTCAAGGGGGCTGGGCGATTGAGCCTGGACCATTGGCTCAGAGGGCGGTTCTGCAGGTGAACCGCCGCGGGCTGCTGTGCAGCCCATCGCCGGCAAGCCAGCGCCCGCAGCGAGAGCCCATGGCTTGAGGTCAATGCTGCCCAGGCAAGAGCTGGCTTGCAAGAGCAAGGGGGCGCAACGCGCCCCCAGTACCTCGCCTCAACGCGTCCCGATAATGACCCCCTGCCTGCGCAGCCCTTGCAGCAATGCCAACCCCTGCTGCACATCCCCGCCCAACGCCTCCAGCCGCGCGCGCCCACTGCCCTGCTCCAGCGCCAGCAACCGATACGCCAGCGGCGCCAGGCGCGCGAAGCGCACCTGCAACTGCGCATCGCGATACACCAGCAACAAGGTCGGCGCCTCAGGCGCAGCCACAGGCTGGTAGTCCGCGCCGATCCGCTCCACTGGCCAACGATACGCCAACACCCGCGCCACACATGACAACAGCGGTTGCCCTTCGAGCAAGTCGCCCGCCGGGTCGTGAGCCGGGTCCTCGGCATCACTCAGGTACAGCTGCGCCTCGATCCACTCATAGTGCGCCAGTTCCAGCTGCCACGGCGCATCCAGTTCGACCCCTTGCAGATAATCGACAAAGGCCTCGGCGAGCTCGGTAAACAACGGCGTCTGGCTGCGATAGTTGGCATAGAAGTCGCGCACCCGGGCGTGCCAACGCTGCTCACCCAATGCCTGGCGCATCACTGGGAAGCTGCCACCGAGCAGGCCTTCGATAGCACCATAGAACAGTTCACGGTAAACCTGCAGCCGCCGCACCTCCACGCCGGGTGGCGGGGCATGACGCTGAGGGTCGCGCAGATGGCGGGCCAGGGTGTACTGCTGTTCGCGCAAGGTCTCATTCATTGGCTTGCCCCTCCGACACACGCTGGAGCTTGCGGATACGCGCCGTCTCGGCCAGCAGTTCGGCCAGCGGTGGGTAGTTGAAATCTCGCTCGAGCACGGTCGGCTGCACGCCAAAGCGCGCACAGGCAAGCGCGAACAGCGCCCAGACATCTTCCTTCACCGCAGCCCCGTGGGTGTCGACCTTGAGGTCCGGTGCTTCATCGTAATGACCCGCGATGTGCATGCCGGTCACCCGTGCCTGGGGCAAGCCTGCAAGGAAGGCCTGGGCGTCGTAGCCATGGTTGCAGGCGTTGACGAAGACATTGTTGACGTCCAGCAGCAGGTCGCAGTCGGCCTCCTCGATAACCGCACGGATGAACTCGAGTTCGCTCATCGCCTGGTATGGCGCGGCGTAGTAACTGATGTTCTCGACCGCAATGCGCCGCTCCAGGTGCTCCTGGGCCTGACGTATGCGCGCGGCGACATGGCGTACGGCTTCGTCGGTGAACGGGATGGGCATCAAGTCATACAAGTGCCCGTCATCGCTGCAGTAGCTCAGGTGCTCGCTGTACAAGCGCACCTGGTAGCGATCGAGAAACTGCCGGGTCTGGTCCAGGAAAACCCGGTCCAGCGGCGCGCTGCCCCCCAGCGACAACGACAGCCCGTGGCAGGCAATGCTGAAACGCTCGGCCAACTGAGCCAGGCCCTTGCCGTAGGCACCACCCACGGCGATCCAGTTTTCCGGCGCACATTCAAGAAAATCCACTGCGCCGGCATCCATGGCCAGCAACTGCGGCAACAGCCCGCGGCGCAGGCCAAGCCCTGCCCGCAAGGGCCGAGGAAACAATGATGTAAGCTGCATAACGGCTCTCCAACAGGCACAACGCCCCGCCTGGCCAGCAGGAGGGGCGTTGCGCGTTTCACGGGATTTACAGTCAGGGCTTGCCGGTCAGATGGCTGAACAGCCCTTCAGGCATGCTTTTGCCGTTGGCCTGGTAGATCGCCTTGAGGTGATCCGCAGCTTCCTGCTCGGAAATGAAGCCATCATGGTTGCGGTCGATCTTGTCGAAATCGCCAGCACGGTCCTTGGCCACTACCAGGAACTCATCGCGCGAGACCTTGCCATCGTGGTTGCTGTCGGTTTTGGCGAACGAGGCGTCACCACACTTGCCTTCGCCGCACTTGCCTTCAGTACCGGCCTTGGCGCTGGCACCGCACTTGCCTTCACCACATTTGCCTTCGCCAGGCACCTTGGCCGACGCCAGCTGGTAACCCTGGGCCAACGGTTCGACGGCAAACGCACTGCTGCCCAATGCCATGCTGCCAATCAGGGCAGCGCCGAGCAGGCCGAGGGTGTTTCGTACTTGAGTCATGGTGTCGCTCCACTGTGGTTGGAATGTGGAGCCATTAGGCCGTTGCGGTATGTCGTGGATGTATCCCGCAGCAAGTGGTTTTGTATGGGAATGGGTCAGCAACGTGACCAGATACAGTGCGATACACAACGGCCCCAGGCTAAGCTGGGGCCGTTGTGCAGGGTCAGTCTTCCAGCGGCTTGGGCGGTGCCGCGGGCTTGGCGGGCTTGGCTGGTTTACCAGGCTTGCTGTCCTTGGCCTTGGTTTCCGGTGCGGCCGCTACAGGCTCGGGCGCCGTCACCGCCTTTTCGCTGGAGGGCAACTCATCGACTGCCTTGAGAATCACCTGCGGGTCAAGGGTATCGCCGCTGTCGTCGTCCTTGAGCATGTGCCGCTCGCCGTCCTTGCCCACCAGGATTACCTTGGTGCCCTTGCTCGCGCCCAGCTTCAGCTCACGGATCAGGGCCATGGTGGTCTGCTGTTCGAGGTTCTTGTCCTCACGCTTGCCCATCATGTTGGCGACGCTGTAGAGCACCAGGTTGCGCTCTTTGAAGGCCGCCTGGGTGGCCGGGTCCTTGAGGGCTTCGTTCAAGCCGCGCAACGTCGGGTCGGCGCTGCTGGGTGCAATGACGACCAAGGGCCTGGCCTTGCCCAGTTCCTTGGCCAGCGGCGCGTCACTATCGGCAGCGGACACAGGGCCGACCAGTGCAAGCAAGGTGGCGAGGGTCAATGACCGGACGAGCATGCGTATCTCCTTATTCTCTCGATAAACCAGAAGACTACAGATCAGGGAGAAAGATCCGACAAGCGAGCGTAAACCAACCTGGCGCTGCGGGGCTTCAACGAAAAGTAACTGGCCATTACCAGACGTAGCCTGTCACCCGTTCCATTCGCGCCCCCTCGCGCTCAGCCATGACCTGAGGATAGCCCAATGTGCCCCTCACACCCAGCGATGCAGAGCGTCGGTAGTCAGTTGCAACCGGGCATCTGCAGTCCACTGCTCGACCTTCGCTTTGGCCACTTCGTCGGCAAGGCTGGCCAACTCGGTTTGCATGCTCTCCGGCACCAACAGCTTTTTCTCGTAACGGGTCTGCAGGTACTTTTCCCAGAACGGCTGTTCGACCATCCACACTGCCACCAATTCGGCTGTTTCATTCTGCATTACCTCACTCAGCGCGCGTGTGACCGCGGCACTGTCCAGGTTCGGAATCCCCTCATGGAGCATGCTCTGCGTGTTCACCGGTAGGTCCAGGTCGTCTCGCAAGCGGATCGAATAAGCCAGCGCCCATTCGATCGACTCGTTCCCGGCACCTGCCGCCTCGGCCTCGCGCAACGCGATGAAGTTGACCTGCTGCTGTCTCCACAACCGCCGCGCCAGTTTCACCAGCGTGCTCTCCTGGTCACGCGACGGGGCCCCCTGCTCTGCATCCCAGACGAGACATCGGATTTCCAGCTGCTGGAAAACCACCGTTGCATTGTCCGCGCAGTTCTCGATCACGGCATTGGCGAATATGTCTTTGGCCAGTGCAGGCGCATCTTCGATCTTTTGCATCATCGCCAAAACCCGCGAAGCCAGCATCTCCCCGTACCGGGGGTGGAGGAAGTCCCGCGAGCGCAGGAGCTGCGCCAGCAAACGCATGAAGTTCGCCGCCCCATCCATCAGCTCGGTACTGATCCACAGGCAACCAAGGTCCTCGCGCTGTTCACCGTCCAGGCGGTCCAGCCAGCGCAGTTTATGAGGAACAGTGCTGGTTTCCGGAATTTCCCATGCCTCCTGCAGCTCTGCAGCCTGGCGCTCCAGGACCGGGTTGCCCGAGAGCACCACGTAGCCGTTCTGCCACAAACGGGACTGGGTGAAATCGCGGGGCAGCGATGCAATGGCGTTGTTGGAAGCGTCGAGCATGTACAAACTCTGGCAGTCCATGGTGCCTTCGGGAAGCGCGGCCAGCCCGGTATTGCGCAAACGCAGTTCGGACAAATGCTCCATCCGCGCCACCGAAAACGCGCATTGCAAGCGATTGTTCGACAGGTTCAGGTAGCGTAACTGCCGACAACTTGCCAGCATCTCCGCCTCAAGCGCGTCCAGCGAGATCTGATTGCCGCTCACGTCGAGTATGCGCAGGTTGCCAAGCAACCACAGGCTGCTTGGCAGATGTCGCAGCTGGTTGTAGCCGAGTTCCAGAGATGTCAGGTTCGGAAACGAGAGCAGAAACTGCGCCGGCACCGCTTTCAACAGCAGGCTGCGCAGGGAAAGTTCGGTGACATGTGGGAAGGTGAACAGCGGCCCCAGCTCTGGCAACGAGTGCAGGTCATGCCCGCTGTACTGCCAGGTTACCGACCGCCGTTGCCCCTCGGGGGTAACCTGAGCAGGCACCCGTTCCCGCCAGCATTGCATGATCGCTTTGCGAAACCGCCTGCGTTCAGCCTTTTCACCGGCCATCAACCCGTGGCGCTCCCAGCTTCGAAGATGGTCACTCAGCCGGCGTGCCTGCTCTTCGAGGATGCCAAGCTCACTGGCGGTATCGCGTCCAGAGGCGTGCAAGCTGGCCAGCCAGTCTTCGATTTCTTCATCCGAGTAATCCGGGTAAAGGTCGCGCAGACGCGCCGCGAACGCCCGGGGTCGCGACGCAGGCCGGGCAAAGCGTCCCTGACCGCCGCCCAACGGGTAGCCGACCCTGCCGTCGTCCAGCCGCAGCGGCGTCAGCAGCCACGGCTGTCGAGGGTCTTTGCCCAACGCTTGGGCGAGCACTTTGCTGTGCGTCTGCACTTGCCGAGCCAGCAGTTCTCTCAGGCCTTGGGCATAGGGTTGATGGATGCCAAGGGCCGCAAGATCTGCAGGGGCGAACGCATCAACCAGTATTTCGAACAGCTCGCCGGGGCCACGCAACTCGACGCCCAGCGCGTCCTCAAGCCAGAATCGCCCGTTTTCATGCACAAGCCTGTAGTTCGCGCCATTGCCACTGGTCGTCATGACCGGCCGCGGACTATCGCCGTCGTAGAGCCGCCAGCGCGGCCTGATCTCCCTGGTGTCGAAGTTATCGAGCAGCGTCAACGCTACCTTGGCCTGGTCCAGCGACTGAGGCGGATGGATGAACAGCGCTTCGCAGGCTCGCGCAACGCGAATGCGCAATACGCTCAACCTGGCCCGGGCGACCAGCCGGAACGGCACCGTGCCGCTGGCCAGGGCCTGAAACTCGGCGCCGTCCTGTGACAACCCGTTCACAAGCTGGCGGGCAGCCAGGCGATGCAGGCTAGGGAATGTCCGGCGCAACGTCGCCGATGCAGCGTCGTCTGGTTGCTGCTGCTCTTCGTACAGCTGTTGGAACAGTTGGCGACGTCTTGTCGACAGCTGCGCTGCCAATGCTGGCCCCTCGTGCTCGGTAACGCCAGGTAATGCGCGGGCCTTCAGCAGCAACGGTGCGTCAGCCGCTACCCGCCCAAGCCTCAAACCGTCCAGCAAGGCCTGCAGCCGGCGGTCGATCAGCAGGCGTTCAACGGTATCGACCAGCTCAGCTTCAGGCGGCCGACCGTAAACATGCAACGCCCGAAGGTAATCTGCATCCAGTGCGTGGATGGCCATGGCCTGGTCAATCTGTTCATCATCCAGGCGAGCGAAACGCTCACCAAGGCGGCGGAACATCCTGTGCTTGTCCGTCCAGTTGGCAGGTTGCTCGGTCCATAACCGCCAGGCACCGGCGTCATTGTGACGCAACAAAGGTCCATGGCCATCTCGTGGCGCCAGCTGCCATTCTTCGTCCGCTCGCTGGACGATCTGGTAGTAATGGCCGTCCATGACCATCCAGCTGCTGTCCTGAACGCGGTACACCCCCCTGGCATCGGCCACTTCGCCGGCAGGAGGTGCCACGCTGCGAAACGGCCTCAGGTCGGCATTCCAGAGCTTCTCGGTCCCGTCCTCCAGGCGCGCCGGCACACATTGGTCCAACGCGACCCAGGCCCGGCTCGTTTCGCGCCACACCACCGCGGCGGCACCGAACTCAGCCAGGTCCTTGGTCACACTGAGGACATGCTCCAGCGCTGCGCTGGTATCGCCCTCACGCCAGTCTTCCACCGCTTGGAACAACTCGCTCAGAAGGTCCCACACCATCACCGCCAGGAGCAGCGCATTAAGTGCAGGGATGAATACCCCGGCCACGCTGAGCAGCGTCCAACCCTCGACCGCCAACCTCTGTCGATGGGTCTCCTGGGCCGTGCGGTCCAGATCTGCCACCGGAGTGGCGATCAGCGCTGCATCATCCTTGATATGGGCAATCCGCGCAGCGGCAAGGTGTTCGAACAACGGCAGCGGGTAATCGTGCAGGTGCTGGTCCATTTCCCGCGTTGCCCAATCAGCGACCCCCACCAGCTCCTTGGCGACCCTGGAAAAGAACTGCTGGCTGTCGCGTCGTCGTACGAAACGTTTGAAGAACGCCTGGTAGTGCGTATCCCGCAGTCGCTTGCCCAGTACCTTGCGGGTGAAGGTTTCCAGATCACGGCTTACGCTCCAGGGGCCAAACGGGTCATCGGGAATGTAGACAATGATCTTGCGGCTGGCGTTGAACAGCCATCCTTCGTGCAGCACCTCGAGTACCACGATCTGTTGCAAATCGCTGTCGAAGGCCCGCAGCTGCCGCGCTACAACCTTCGATCCGTAAAACGTACCGGGCCGTCCATGCTTGCACAGGTCCAGCACCAGCGCCGTTTCGGCAGCGGTCAACGCTCCATCGTATTTGGCCTTGCAAGCGTCTATCAGCATGGCCGAGCTGTACAGTTGCGCAAGGGTCGACGCCATGCTGCGCCAGCCGCTGGCCTGGCTGGCCGGCGCTTTCAGTACGCTATCCAGGTGCTGCTGATAGCGTTTGCCCAGGTCAAGCCGGCGGCACAGGCGGGCGAAGGCAGGCGCGGTTGCGGTTGGTGTAGCGAGCGGTTGCGACAGGCTGTCGACGATGCCGTTGTCCTTGTGCTGTTCGTCCCGCCCTTCGCCAGGCGTGAAATTGTCCAGTACCGCCTCGATCAGCGGGACCTCGAAACAGTCCTTTCCCGGGATCGGGTAGCGGCCCCACACGGTTCCCTGGCTTGGCGCGGTGTAGGTATACCAGCGCCTGAAATACAGGCCGTCTACATCCTGCGTGATGCCGAATTCTTCACGCATGGCATGTTGAAGCAACGGCTTGACGAAACGGTCGATGCCGTCAATCCGCGCAAGTTCCTTTGCCAGCCATTGTCGGCAGGCCAGGCTGGCTTTGAACGCGTCACGCAAAGCGACATGTTGCGACTCATACAGGCCGTTTGCCGGGATGTTCTGTTCGGTCGGCGCTACGATACGAAGCCGGCGGATCCATTCGGGCAGCCGCTTGGCAATGAGGCTGTCCTGATAGGCCTGTTCCATGGCCAGCGTATCGGCGGGTGGCGGCTGTCCTTCAAGGGGTGTGGTCACGTCGTTGTGCCTCTGGTTGAGCCAAAGGCCCGACAATAGACACAGGCATGCCAAGCGCGAGGCTAGATAAGTACCACCCCTTCAGAACAGCGCCAACTGTTGGCCGATCACCCCCTCGAAACTGTCGCCGACAAAAGGCAGGATGGCATCGGCCACTGGTTGCAGCTGCCGCCTCAGGTAATGTTCGTAGTCCACCAGCGCTTGCAGGTTTTCCAACGGTTCCGGGCCCGCCACGGTGATCACGTAGCTGATCCAGCCGCCGCGCTGGTACTGCATCGGGCGGCCAATGCGGCGGTTGTAGTCATCGGCCAGCCGGGCCGCACGCACGTGCGGCGGCACGTTGCGTTGGTAGTCGGCCAGCGGCCGGCGCAGGCGCTTGCGGTACACCAGCAGCGCGTCCAGCTCACCGGCCAGTGTCTGTCGCACATAGTCACGCACGTAGTCGCGGTACGGCTGGCCACGGAAGATCCGCGCGTACAGCGCCTGCTGGAACTGCCGGGCCAACGGCGACCAGTCGGTGCGCACCGACTCCAGGCCCTTGTAGACCATTTCCTCGCTGCCATCGGCGCGCCGCACCAGCCCGGCATAGCGCTTCTTGCTGCCTTCATCGGCACCACGGATGGTGGGCATCAGGAAACGCCGGTAATGCACCTCGTACTGCAGCTCCAGCGCGCTTTCCAGGTTCATCTGCTGACGCAGGTGTTCGCGCCACCAGCGGTTGACCTCGGTCACCAGCTCGCGGCCGATGCGGGCCGCAGCCTCATCCTCATGTGGCCCCTTGAGCCAGACGAAGGTGGAGTCGGTATCGCCGTAGATGACTTCGTAGCCCCGGGCTTCGATCAAGGCCCGGGTCTGGCGCATGATCTGGTGGCCACGCAGGGTGATCGACGAGGCCAGGCGCGGGTCGAAGAACCGGCAGCCGCTGGAGCCCAGCACGCCGTAGAAGGCATTCATGATGATTTTCAACGCCTGTGACAGCGGCGCGTTGCCCTCGCGCTTGGCGGCCTCGCGGCCCTGCCAGACCCGCTCGACGATGGCCGGCAGGCAATGCTGGCTACGCGAGAAACGCGCGCCCCGGAAGCCTTCCACCGAGTGCGCCTGGTCGGGCAGGCGCAAGCCTTCGACCAGCCCGACCGGGTCGATCAGAAAGGTACGAATGATCGACGGGTACAGGCTCTTGTAGTCCAGCACCAGCACCGAGTCGTACAGCCCCGGGCGCGAATCCATGACGAAACCACCGGGGCTGGCTTCCTCGGGGCGGCTGCCAAGGTTGGGCGCGACGAAGCCCAGGCGGTGCATCTGCGGGATGTACAGGTGACCGAACGCCGCCACCGAACCACCACTGCGGTCCACGGCAAGGCCGGTAACCGACGAGCGTTCGAGGAGAAATTCGAGCAGGCGGGTGTGGGCGAAAATGCGTGTGACCAGCTCGCAGTCCTTGAGGTTGTAGCGCGCCAGGGCCGGTTTGTCCTCGGCGAAGCGGCGGTTGATTTCATCCATGCGCTGGTACGGTGTGTCGATCGCCTTGCCTTCGCCGAGCAAGGTCTGGGCGACGCTTTCGAGGCTGAACGACGGGAAGCTCCAGGTTGCCGAACGCAGGGCCTCGATACCGTCGATCAGCAGCCGCCCCGGGGCCTCGGCGAACACGTGGCCGCCACTGGCATGGCTGCGCAGGGTCATCGGCGCGCCCTTGCGCCCCAATGCCAGCGGCACCTGCAGCAGCTTGGCGTGCTCATGCAACAGGCGCAGGTCGAATTGGACCAGGTTCCAGCCGATGATTGCGTCGGGGTCATGCTCGGCGAACCACCGGTTGAGGCAGGTGAGCAACGCAGCGCGGTCGGCGCAATAGTGCAAGTCGAAGTCGAGGCCGGCGGCGGTACCGTTGGCCGGGCCAAGCATGTACACCTGGCGCTGGCCACAGCCTTCCAGGGCGATACTGTACAGCTCACCGCGCTCGCTGGTCTCGATGTCCAGCGACACCAGGCGCAGCGGCGGGCGATAGCCTGGCAGCGGCTTGATCTGGGCATCGCAGAGCACGCCATGGGCATCCGCCTGGCCGGTGAACTGCACCGGGGCGGTGATGAAGCGCTCCATCAGGTAACGCTCGGGCGGGCGGATATCGCCTTCGAACACGTCGATACCGGCCGCGCGCAGGCGTTGCTCCAGCTGCATCAACTGCCGGTGCTGACGGCAGTACAGGCCCAGCACCGGGCGCTGGTCGAAGTCCTTGAGCTGCAGCGGCCGCAGTTCCACGCCGGGTTCGTTGGCCAGCAATGCCCGGGCATGCGCTTCCTGCGCCTGGGGAATGAAGGCCACCGACACCTGCGGCGCCAGGCGCAACTGCCGCGGCCCCTGGTCGGTCGCCAGCCAGAACTCCACACAGGTGCCTTCGGGCGTGTCATGCCAATGCCGGGTCAGGACAAAGCCCTGCTGCAACTCCACCGCGTCGACCTCTGAATCGTTTGTTGTGCTGATCGTGGCGATTCTACCTCTGACGCACCGTTGCCGCGCATTTTTGTAGAGCGGGATCGTGCCGCTTCCTCAGGATATTTGTGAACAGCAAAGCAAAGGGATTTTCTGAGGGCAACGGCCTCGTGTTGCCTGGACGGGCGGCATCGTCAGCACGCCAGCGCCCACAAGTACAGCTCTGGCGTTGAAGCCGTCGCGGTAGCTGTGGGCGCTGGCTTGCCGGCGCTAGGGCTGACCGTTGAAACACTCTACCGAGCCCCCGCCACGAAGCCATTGCGCCGCCCAGCCCAGGCCAGCAGCCAGGCAACCCCGACCAGCCCCAGCACTACCGCGCCAAACCACTCCACCCCTGCCCCGCTCAGCAACAGCCCGCCAACGATCCCGCCCAGGGCAATGGCGCTGTTCCACACCGTCACCAGCATCGACTGCGCCACATCCCCACCCTCACCTGCCGCATCCGCACAGGCGGTCTGCAGCAGGGTCGGCGCGCCACCATAGGTCACGCCCCACAAGGCGATGCCCAGGTACACCTGCCACGCCGACGCTTGCCCCAACACCAGCGTGGCCAGGGCAAAGCCAGCCAGGCTCAACAACACCAGCGGGCGCAGATGCAGGTCTACCAGTAGCCCCACCAGGCCGATCCCGGCCAGGGCCGACAGGCCAAACACCAACAGCGCCGGGCCGATGTCGGCGGCCATGCCGGCTGCCGCCAGCAACGGCACGATGTAGGTATAGAGAATGTTGTGGCCCAGAATCCAGCAGAGGATCACCAGCAGCACCACCAATACCCCTGGCGTGCGCAGCACCTGCAGGGCCGCCGGACGCTTGCCGGCAGGATGCCCCGGGTAATCCGGCACCGACCGCAGCACCCAGGCCAGCAGCAGTAGCGCTACCACGGTGACCACCACGAAGGTGGCCCGCCATCCCAGCCCCGCGCCCAGCCAGGTGGCGATCGGCAGCCCGAGCGACAAGGCAATCGGCTGGCCGAGCATGGCCACCGCCATGGCGCGGCCCTGCAGCGCCACCGGCACCATGCGCCGGGCGTGGCCGGCAATCAAGCCCCAGGCCAGCCCGGCCGCAGCACCGGTGCAAAAGCGTAACACCAGGGTCAGGGTGTTGGACCACGACAAGGCGGTCAGCCCGTTGAACAGCACGAAACCGGCGATCGCCAGCAACAGGGCGCGACGGCGGTTCCAGCCTTGGGTCAGGGTCACCAGCGGGATCGCGGTCAGCAGCGAGCCCAGGGCATAGGCCGTGACCCATTGCCCGGCCATGGCCTGGCTGATGTGCATGCCATTGGCGATCTGGTCGAGCAGGCCGGCCGGCAAGGTTTCGCTGAGGATGGCGATGAAGCCGGTCATGGCCAGCGCCAACAGCCCGCTGAGGGGTAGACGTTCGCTGCCGGCGGCCAGCAGCGGTACGGAAGATGTCTGGGACATTGCAGATGCCTTGTGTGGGAAACCAGGCGGACAGTCTGCAAGCCAAGACCATTGCGGAAAAAGACGGCTACAATGCCGTTCACCCAGGACACCAATGTCCGCAATCAGGGATACCGCATGGACAGCCTCAGCGGCTTCGTGGTTTTCAACCGGGTAGCCGAGACCCGCAGCTTCGTCGCCGCCGGCCAGTCGCTGGGCATCAGTGCCTCGGCCGTGGGCAAACGCGTGGCGCGCCTGGAAAGCCGCCTGGGCGTGCGCCTGTTCCACCGCAGTACGCGCAGCATCACCCTCACCGCCGAAGGCTCGCTGTTCCTCGAGCGCAGCCGGCGCATCCTGGCCGAAATCGAGGCCACCGAGCAGGAACTGTCCCAGGCCAGCGAGACCCCGCGCGGTCGCCTGCGGGTGAGCATGCCGCAAGTCACCGGGCTGGTGATGCCGGCGCTGGCCGAGTTCATGGCGCGGTACCCGCAGGTGGAGCTGGACCTGGACTTCTCCGACCGCATGGTGGACATCGTCGGCGAAGGCTTCGATGTGGTGATGCGTGGCGGGCAACCGGGCGATTCACGGCTCAACGCCAAGTTCCTGGGGCACTTCCAGCACTGCCTGGTGGCTTCGCCCGAATACCTGCGCGAGCGCGGTACGCCCCTGCACCCGCGCGACCTCGCGGCGCATACCTGCCTGCACTACCGCTTCCCCAGCAATGGCAAGCTGGAAACCTGGCCGCTGCGCCAGGAGCAGCCCGAGCAGGGCTACGACATCCCGATCTCGATGGTCTGCAACCATGTCGAGACACGCGTCTGCTTTGCCGTGAACCATCGCGGCATCACCTGCCTGCCGGACTTCACCGTACGCCGCGAACTGGCCAGTGGCGCGCTGGTCAGCGTGCTGGACGACTTCATGGAGCGGCGCGGCAGTTTCTACCTGCTATGGCCATCCGGGCGGCAGATGCCGCCGAAATTGCGGGTCTTCATCGACTTCATGGTCGGACGCGTGTTCAACCGTACAGGTAGTTGATGTCCTTGCTCGCCAGCGGCGGCACCTGGCCAAGCAGGAACTCGCGCAGCTTGTGCATTTGCCGCGCCTTGGGGCTGGCCTTGAGCCAGGTCATGTAGTAGCCGTCGCCGGTGGCCACCGCGTGCTTGAATGGCGTGACCAGGCGCCCCGCGCCGAGGTCGGCGCTGGCCAGCACCAGGTCGACCACCGAGATACCCAGGCCTTGCTGGGCAGCAGAGATGCCCTGGTCGAGGGTATCGAACACCTGCCCGCGGTCGATGCTGATGTCCAGCGCATCCATGCGTGCCAGCCAGCGCCGCCAATCGCGGCGGTCGGGTGACGGGTGCAGCAGCTCGCACTGGGCCAGGTCGGCCAGGTCCGGCTGCGCCTGGGCCATGTAATCGGGATGGCACACCGGGATCAGCCACTCGTCGAACAGCTTGAAACTCTCGATATCGGCGGGGAAACGCCCGTTGGCCAGGAGAATTGCGCAGTCGTAGGGCTCGGAATAGAAGTCCACGCTGTCAATGTCCATCCACACGCTGGACAGCTGCACGCTGCAGGTGTCCTCGACCTTCTTGAACGCATCCAGCGCGCGCAGCAACCAGCGCACGGTGAGCGTGGACGGCGCCTTCAGGCGCAGGCCATAGCGATCCTGGCGCAGCAGGGCGCAGGCATTTTCGATGATCTTGAAACCGACCTTGAGCTCCTGCGCCAGCAGGCGGCCATGCTCGGTCAGGGCCAGTTTCGGCCCGCGCCGCTCGAACAGGTCGCAACCGAACATGGCTTCGAGCGTCTTGATGTGGTGGCTGACGGCCCCTTGGGTCAGGGCCAGTTCTTCCGCCGCGCGGGTAAATGAGCCATAGCGAGAGGCCACCTCGAAGGCACGCAGCGCGTGCAAGGCCTGAATCCGTTCCGACATGGCGACGCCCCGAGCATGAATGAGACTAATAGTAGGTCATAGTTCCACGCGTTTTACAACGCCCGGATCGTCTCGGAAAATGCAGCTAAATAATAAAGATAACCAAGATCCTGCCTGCATATGACTGGAAATATCATCTAATAAACGCCTGGGGAAATCATGTTTACGGGTTATGGAACTTGCTATCGCCTGGACGCGCTGGAGCTGGCCGCTGAACATGTCCGCTGTACGCAACACTGGACCTACAAAACCATAGAACATTTTCGCACTGTCCTTGCCAACCCCGAGTTCCCTTGCCTGTTCGGCCGCAAGGCGGTGAACGGCGCTACCTGCCACATCCTCTTCGCCCGCGCCGAGCAACTGGCCGATGACATCGCCCAGGGCCTGGCCGACTACGTACGCACGGTCGCCCCGATCCCAACCAAGCAGCGTATCGGCAGCCCGCTGGTGGTATTCCTCGAAACCGCTGCCGACTACACCCTGGCCGAGCAACAGGCGCTGGCCTGGAAAGTGTTGCGAGGTGTGCACGCGCGCGACCCGCACCCTTGGCCGCAAGGCATGCCGACCGATCCCGAAGACAACGCCTGGTCGTTCTGCTATGCCGGCATGCCGCTGTTCATCAACATGAATTTTCCCGGCCACCAGCAGATGAAAAGCCGCAACCTGGGGCCGCACATCACCTTCGTCATCAACCCCAGGGCCAACTTCGACGAAGTGGCCAATGCCAATACCGAAAGTGGCCAGCGGATCCGCGAACGCATTCGCGAACGCGTACGCCACTACAACGACGGGGTCATGCCCGACACCCTTGGTTTCTTCGGCGACGCCGACAATTACGAGTGGAAGCAGTACCAACTGCAGGAGGCCGGGTCGCTCAACCCCTCCCGCTGCCCCTTCCATGCCCATGCCGCACACTCGGCCACACCCGACCTACTGATCGAGACCTGACCGTGAATACCGCACTCACCGCTACCTACGCCCTCACTGTCCTGCTGCTGATCGCCACCCCCGGCCCGGTGGTGGCACTGATCGTCAACACCGCGGCCGCCTCGGGCTCGCGCAAGGCCATGTTCACCGCCGTCGGCACCAACTGGGCATCACTGGTGCTGATCGGCGCGGCCGCCTGGATCATCCTCACCAGCGCCGCCATCGACAAGACCTGGCTGAGCGCCATGAGCCTGCTGGGCTGCCTGTTCATCGGCTACATCGCCGTGGGCACCCTGAGGGAAGCCCTGGGGGCCGCTGCAGCGGAGGCCCCGGCCGAGGTGGCCAAGCCCGGCCGCGGCGGGCTGCTGCAAGGCTTCATGGTGGGCATTTCCAACCCCAAGGACATTATCTTCTTCATCGCCTTCTTCCCGCAGTTCATCCAGATCACCGAGTCATTCGGCAAGAGCATGGTGGTGCTGTCGCTGCTGTGGGTGGCCATCGACTTTGCCGTACTCAGCCTGTACATCTTCGCCATCGGCAAGATCGCCTCGCAGCGCAGCAACCGCCTGATCAGCCTGGCCTCGGGCGTCGCCCTGCTGCTGATCGCTGCCGGCGGCCTGCTGTACAACCTCAGGGAACTGGCAGCCTGACCGGGCTGCAGGCGCCCGTTGCAACAGAAGGAGAACCCATGACAGCGACAGACCCGAACCGGGCGCCTCCAGCGTTGCAACAGGACTACCAGCGCTTCCTGCTGCTGGGCAGCCGACGTGCCCCGCACATTGCGCATATCCATGAAAGCGGCTACCGCTCTGGCACCATCAACACCGATGCCGTGGGCCTGCGCTACAGCCATTGCGCCGGCAAGCGCTTTTCCGCAGCCGAGCGCGGTGGCGCGACGCGCATCAACCTGCTTGTCGGTGGCTCCACCGCCCTGGGCATCGGCGCGAGTTCCGATGAACACACGGTCGCTTCGCAGCTGTCGATGCTTACCGGCGAAGTCTGGCTGAGCCTGGCCGGTTGCGGGCTCAACGCCAGCCAGGAGCTGCTGCTGTTTCTCACCCACCAGCATCGCCTTGGCCAGCTGGGGCATGTGGTGGTGCTCAGCGGCGTCAACAGCCTGGCCCACGAAGCCCTCTGCGAAGTCCTCGGCAACCCGCACGATCCGCAGCACGCCAAGGCCTACCAGGACTTTCTCAACAGCTTCAGCGAAGGCGTGCAGCCTGCCGCTGCGCCCCGCCGGCCATCACTCTGGCGGCGCATCAGCCAGGCCTTGGTTGCGCCGCCTGCGGCCGAAGCGCCAGCCAGCTGGCCGCTGTCGCCCCCGGAAAAACGCATGGCCCGCGCCGCCGACCACATTGGCCGGACCCTGCTGCAATGGGACCGTCTGCTGGCGGACAGCCACTCCACGCTCACCTTCATCCTGCAGCCGTTGCTGCCCTGGTGCCGGGATAGCCTTCCCGCTGGCGAGCAGACCATGCTGGGTGCGCTGGAGCGGCAACCGGCAAATTTCGACCGGCTGCTGGACGGCGCCTTCGACAGCCAGTTGCACTCGGCCTTCTTCCGCCGTATCAAGCAACAGGCCGACCCGGTCCCCTGCTACGACATGAACTGCATGCTCAGCAGCTCACCGGTGTTCGGCGCCGACCTGTTCATCGACCGCCTGCATTTGAACGACCTGGGCAACAATGCACTGGCCAAGGTGATCACCGCCAAGCTTGGCCTGGCCCAGGAAAAACACGCGCAACGCAAGGGCGCGCCCGTCAAGCTCGTCTGACAGTTGCCAGGTGCTCTTCCGGCCAGGCCCCTTGGGTGGCTAGAATAGGCCGTCGTTCCGATCTGCGCGAGGCGCACGCTTGACCGCCATGAACATCGAAGCCGTCCATCAGTACCTGGCATCCCGTGGAGCCTGCCTGTGAGCCGCATGCTTCGCTTGCCCCCCCTGTTGATCGCCCTGATACCGCTGGCCACGCAGGCCCATGAGGTACGCATCGACCCGCACGCCGACCTGCTCTACCGCCAGGCACTGCCACTGCTGGAGCAGGCCGACAGCCGCGATGACAGTGCCAGCACGCTGCGTACGGCCATGGACGCTGACCCGGAACTCAGCCGCCAGGGCCAGGCCATGGCCCACACGTTGCCCACCGCGGTTGCCTTGCTGAAAAAGTCGGTGGAGCTGGGCCACCCGGTCGCACAGTACCGGCTGGCGCTGTACTACATGACCTACCTGCCCGCTGCGCAAATCCCGGATGCCGCCTGCCCGCTGCTTGAAGCCAGCCTCAAGCAGGGCTTTGCCGCTCCAGCACCGGCCATTGCCACCTGGTGCCCGCCCTACAACGCCAGCAGCGAATACCGTGCCGCGCTGGAAGCCATCCCCAACATGGCCACGGTGTATGCCGCCTACTATCCGCAGCCAGCCACGCGCCTGGCCTGCAACCGCAGCAAGCCACAGGGGCTGGAAATGCAGTGGGGACGCCAGCGCGACTACCAGGCCGAGGTGTACCGCCTGCTTGGCGACCTCGACCCGCAACAGCGCCAGAGCCTGCTGCAGAAGGCCGTCGAGATAAACGGCTGCGTGACGGCGCAACAGCACCTGACCAGTCATCCCTGAGCGCGCCCTTGCAGGAGCGGCCTTGTGTCGCGATGGGGCGCGCAGCGGCCCAGGATTTCGGCGTTGCCGCTGAGATTGCCAGGGCCGCTGCGCGCCCCATCGCGACACAAGGCCGCTCCTACAAGGAACCGCATCGACCGGCAAACAGGAAGCCGCATCGACCAGCAAGATCGTTCAAGCCATTGCCCCGCACCTTCTGGCATGCTGGCCTACCTTGTACATGCACTGCAGCCATCATGCCCCACATTGCACGCCAAGCTTACCTCCACGGTGCCATCGCCAGCCTGCCGCTGTCGTTGGCCGTTGCCCCTTGGGGCCTGCTGGCCGGCTCCATGGCCATCGAGGCCAACCTCAGCGCCTGGCAGGGGCAAGGGCTGTCGGCCATTGTCTTCGCCGGGGCTGCGCAACTGGTCGCCATCGGCATGCTCAAGGGCGGCGCCAACCTGGCGTCGATCCTGCTGACCACGCTGCTGCTGACCTCGCAACACCTGCTGTATGGCCTGTCGATGCGCCCGCAGCTGTCGCGCCAACCGTTGCGCTGGCGGCTGGGCCTGGGCTTCCTGTTGACCGACGAGTTCTTTGCCCTGACCAGCCAGTACGACCAGCAGCAATTCAACCGCTGGTATGCCCTGGGCGTCGGCCTGACGTTCTATATCGCCTGGAACCTGTTTACCCTGGCCGGCATCCTGTTGGGCCAGAACATTCCCCATCTGGACCAGTTCGGCCTGGACTTTTCCATCGTCGCTACCTTCGTCGCCCTGATCGCGCCATTGGTGCGCAACCTCGCAACGGTGGTATGCGTGGCCGTGTCACTGTTCTGCTCGGTACTGTTCAGCCACTGGCACTGGGAAACCGCCCTGGTAGCCGCAGGCCTGTTGGGCATGAGTGCCGGTTTCATCTGCCAGAAATTCGCCGGAGCCCGAGCATGATCTGGATCCTTATTTTCGCCATGGGCGCCATCGTGTTCCTCAACCGCTATGCGTTCCTGGAGCCACGCCTGCCGTTGCGCCTGAGCTCCAACGCCCGGCAATTCCTCGGCTTTGCCGTTCCGGGCATGCTTACCGCAATCTGTGCCCCAATCATCTTCATGCCCGGGCAGCAACTCAACCTGAGCCTGCTCAACCCCTACCTGCTGGGCTCGCTGGTGGCCATCGCCCTGGTGTTGTTGACCCGCAGCGTGTTGCTGAGCATGCTGGCAAGCATGTTGATCTTCTACCTCCTGCGCAGCTGGCTGGCATGAGCACGCCCCTGCGCGAACAGACACACCTGTGGCAGGCGCCGGCACTGGGCGACGTGGAAATGCTGCACGCACGCTATTTCCAGCAACGCTTCGCCCCGCATGTGCATGAAGGCTATGTGTTCACCGTGATCGAGTCGGGCGCCCAGCGTTTCTGGCACCGCGGCAGCGAGCACCTGGCACCGGTCGGCAGCATGGTGCTGATCAACCCGGACGAGCTGCACACCGGTGCCACCGCCCACGAAGCGGGCTGGCGCTACCGCGGCTTCTACCCAGAGCACGAGCGGGTAACCGGGGTGCTCGACGAACTGGAACTGGGCCGCCACGGCATGCCCCGCTTCAAGGACAGCGTGATCCACGACCCGGCCCTGGCCAGTGCCTTCAGCCAACTGCACCAGCTGTCCGAAGCAGGCGCCAGTGCCCTGCAGCAACAGACAGCCTGGCGCCAGGCGGTACTGGCCCTGGTGCAGCGCCACGGGCAATGCGCCGAACCTGCGGCCCCCGGCCAGGAACCGCTGGCAGTGGCCCGCGCCCGCGAACTGCTGGAAAGCCAGCTGGCCGGCCCGCCCTCGCTGGAAGCGCTGGCGGCGGCAGTCAACCTGTCACCGTTCCATTTCGCCCGGGTGTTCCGCCAGGCCACCGGCCTGCCGCCCCATGCCTGGCTGAAGCAGCGCCGCCTGGCCCGGGCACGGGAATTGCTCAAGCGTGGCTGGGCAGCCTCGGAGGTGGCATTCGACCTGGGCTATGCCGACCAAAGCCATCTGAGCCGGCAGTTCAAGCAGGCCTATGGGGTGACTCCTGGGGCCTACCGCAGCGCCTGCCTGCAGGCCTGAACTGCGACAGCCGGCCACAGGTGTTCCCGCCAGCCACTGCTACACTGACAGGGCTGAACGGAGGATCCTGCCATGTCCGAAAGAGAGCTCACCACCCTGCTGTCGCTGATGAACCAGCGCCAAGCCTGCCTGAGCAGCGCCTGCAAGGAGATTGCCGACTGGATCGACCGGCAGGGCGATGTGCCCGCCGCCGGCAAGATCCGCGCGAGCCTCAAGGCCCTGGAGGCTGACGAGGCCCAGGTACGCAAGACCCTGACCTCGCTGACGCTCGACAGGCCGCTGCCCAAGTTTCGCAGCTAGAAAAGATCAGGGCCGCTGTGCGGCCCTGTTTCACATCTGTCAGTGGTTCATGTGCATGTGCTCATGCCCCGCACCCGCCTCGGCGCTGAGCGCGCGCACTTCAGCCTGCACGTCCACGGTTTCCCTGGCTCCCTTGGCATCCTCGATGGTCAAGGTCAGCGGCACCTTGTCACCTTCCTTCACTTGATTGTGCAGCCCCATCAGCATCACGTGCAGGCCATTCGGATCCAGCGTCACGGCTTTGCCGGCAGGCAACTCGACGGTTTTCACCTCTCGCATGCCCATCACGTCGCCATTCATGGTCATCTCGTGCACCTGGACGGTCTTGGCCACCTTGGACGCCACACCCACCAGCTTGCTGTCGCTGCTGGCGGTCAGGGTCATGAAGGCACCGGTGGACTGCTGGTGCGGCACACTGGCACGCACCCAGGCATCGCTCACGGTGGTCTGGGCCAGGGCTGGCAGGGCCAGGCCCATCAGGACCAGGGCGGCCAGGCCGCGCTTGAACGGTTGCATCGACATTCAGCAGATCTCCATCAGGGTAACCAGGTCTTCGGCGCATTCCTGGGCGGTCAGGGAATGGCCCAGGCTCAGGCGCAGCGTGCCGCGGGTATCGTAGACATAGCTGGTGGACGAGTGCGAGACGGTATAGGTATCCCCGGCCGGGACCTTCTCGTAGAACACCTTGAATTCCTTCGCTACCGCGGCGATTTCCTCGGGGGTGCCGGTAAGCGCGGTGAACGACGGGTCGAACGCCTTGACGTAGGCATCGAGTACTTCCGGCGTGTCGCGCTCCGGGTCCAGGGTAATCAGCACCACCTGGAACAGATCGCGATCGCGGCCCCTGAGCAGCTTGCGGATCTGTGCCGCGCGCGCCAGCGTGGTCGGGCAGACCGCCGGGCACTGGGTAAAGCCGAAGAAGATCATCGGCATGCTGCCGTAGAAACTCGACAGGGTGCGCACGTTGCCCTGGGTGTCCTTGAGGCTGAACTTGCGCCCAAGGATTTCGTTGCTCATGTTCTTGCCGTACTTGAACTCGAGCCCCCGGGCCGGGCTGCAGCCTGCCAGCAGGCCAAGCCCGAGAACGCCCATCCCGGCGACAACGGCGCGCCGGGTATATAGATCATTCATGAAACCGTCCTTTACAGGGAAGGTGCCGACCCTCGGGACGGGCCGGACGAAAAGCCGGGGCATTCTGGCATGACACCCCGAGGGGTTCTACCCGGGCAAGACGATGGTCGGCTGCAGCCCTTTGAATACGGGCTGCGGCCTGTTGTCGCAGGGCTTGAAACCGTAACACTTTGTTGCTAGGAGCGCGATTTTGTAGGAGCGGCCTTGTGTCGCGATGGGGCGCGTAGCGGCCCCTGCAATCTCAGCGGCGATGCCAAGATCCTGGGGCCGCTTCGCGCCCCATCGCGACACAAGGCCGCTCCTACAAGCAGACCAGCCAGCCTTAGTAGTAGGCGTTTTCTTTCTGGCTGTGGTCAGTCACGTCGCGTACGCCCTTCAGCTCGGGAATGCGCTCGAGCAGCGTGCGCTCGATGCCTTCCTTCAGGGTTACGTCGGCCTGGCCACAACCTTGGCAACCGCCCCCGAACTGCAGCACGGCGATGCCGTCGTCGACCACATCCACCAGGCTCACCTGGCCGCCATGGCTGGCCAGCCCAGGGTTGATCTCGGTCTGCAGGTAGTAGTTGATGCGCTCGTTGATCGGGCTGTCTTCGTTGACCATCGGCACCTTGGCGTTCGGCGCCTTGATGGTCAGCTGGCCACCCATGCGGTCAGTGGCGTAGTCGACCAGCGCGTCTTCCAGGAACGGCACGCTGACGGCATCCAGGTAAGCGGTGAAACTCTTCAGGCCCACGGCGGTGTCGTCAGGCTTTTCTTCGCCCGGCTTGCAGTAGGCGATGCAGGTTTCGGCGTACTGGGTGCCTGGCTGGGTAATGAAAATGCGAATGCCGATGCCAGGCGTATTCTGCTTGGAAAGCAGATCGGCCAGGTAGTCATGGGCGGCGTCGGTAATGGTTATAGCGCTCATGTAGGTTCCTCACAGACTTGCGGCCAAGTGTACGCCAACCCGGCCTTCGAACAAAGTCCTAGTATTTGACTCGGGAAAGCGCATATTCAGGGGCTGGCTCCCGTGGCGCCGCCAACCAGGCCTGCAGGCGCCGGTACAGGCCGCGCTCCAGCCAGCGGTAGCTGAACCACGACATTAGTCCAATGGACGGCACGCACAGGGCGAATACCAGGTACGGGTTCAGTTGCAGGCGCTGGCTGGCGAACCAGCCGGCGTACAGCACCAGCACATGGACCAGGTACACCGAATACGAACAGTCGCCCAGGGCCTTGAGCAGCCGGTTGCCACGGAACTGCGGCTCCAGGGCGA
The DNA here is from genome assembly GCF_016620375.1 of Pseudomonas sp. LAM2023. Taxonomy (NCBI): domain Bacteria; kingdom Pseudomonadati; phylum Pseudomonadota; class Gammaproteobacteria; order Pseudomonadales; family Pseudomonadaceae; genus Pseudomonas; species Pseudomonas sp. LAM2023. The sequence continues at coordinate 944,931 of NZ_JAENHV010000009.1, forward strand.
CGAAGGCCAGCACGATCATTGCGCTCGGCACGCCCCAGTTGAGCAGCCGCCGCGAAGCGTCCAGGTAATAGATGGCCAGGCTCGCCAACGCCAACAACACCAACGGCAACCAGCGGGCATGGCGGATCAGCCCGCTGCGGTGCAGCACGCCCAGGCCGATGCCGAGCAGGAATTCGTAGATGATGGGGTTGTTGTAGAAACGGCTGAGCACGCCCAGCCGGCCCAGCACTTCACTGGCCAGCAGCAGCGCGGCGGTAGCCAGCAGTTGGTGATGACGCTGGCGCACCAGGAAGGCCAGGCCGAACAGCAAGTAGAAGAACATCTCGAAGTTCAGCGTCCAGCCCACGTTCAGGGTCGGGTACAAGCCGTAGCCGCCAGGGTTTTCCGCCGGGATGAACAACAGCGACAGCCACAGGTGCTGCCAGGTGAACGCCTGGTGCGGCATCCATTGACTGAAAGCGAGCAGCAGCGTGGCCATCAGCGCTGTATAGAACCAGTAGGCCGGAACGATGCGCAGCACGCGGTTGAGCAGGAACTGGCGAGGTTCGATGGTTTTGTCACGGGTCGACAGGTAGATGACCAGGCCGCTGATGACGAAGAAGATATCGACGCCTACAGCGCCACGGTCGGTCAGCAGTTGGCCGATGGGGCCAGTGGCATGGAAGTCGAAGAAGATCTGCATGAAATGGTGGCAGACCACCACCCAGGCGGCGAACGCCCGCAGTGCCTGAAGCGAATACAGCATGAAATACCCTGCGCTTGCCGGTGCATTGAGGCCTTTGGGCTGCATGGCAGCCCGGCCACCCAGCGCTTCCGACCGCAGGGTATGCGGAAAGGTCATCCCGCCCGATCAGAGGTTCTCGTAGCGGTTCATGTCCAGCACGCCCGCCTCGACCGGCTCGGTTTCCTTGATGAAGCTGTTCAGGTCATGGAAGTAGCGCCAGAACTCGGGGTGGCTGCGGCGCACACCCCAGCGCATGACGATACGCTCGAAGCGGGCGGTATCATCCTTGGCGTACTCCATGTCCTCGACGAACTCCGGCACATCTGCGGCCGGAATGTTGAAGATGAAGTTCGGGTAGCTGCTGAGCACGCCCGGGTACAGGGTCAGGGTATCCAGCCCTGGCTGGTAGCGGTATGCCTCTCCCAGCAGGAAAGCCACGTTGCTGTGCGCGCGGTTGCGCAGCAGGCTGTACACCTGACGCTGGCCACCCGCCCCTTCGATGCGCAGCATGGTCGCCTCGGGCAGCTGGTTGATCACCTTCAGCCCGGCAGCCGGGCGCGACACCAGGCGGCTGAGCGACTGCTCGACATCACGGAACTCTGCGCTCATCTGCGGCCGCGAGCAGTACGCGCCCTGGCAGCGGTTGATCGGGTCGGGCGCGGCATTCAGGCTGCCGGTGCGCTGCAACAGTTTCAGGCCGAAGTCACGCTTGGGGTCGCGCGGGTCGAGTTTGATGCCGCTTGGGGTGTCGGTGTCGATGTCCTCGTAGTCCATCCACATCTTCACCTTGCCACTGGTCTGGTACCAATCGCCGAGGATCGCCTTGCGCTGGTCGGCCGGCATCAGGCGCAGGAAGTTGACTTCGGCACCGTTACGGATCAGGTCGAAGTACAGGCGCGTCTGCAACTGGTGCGAAACATTGCCGAACACGTCGAAGTTGACCGCCAACTGGTAATAGGTACGTTCGAACAGTGGGTAGTCGAACAGCCACACGGTCAGCGGTACATCGCCGACCAGGCCCTTGGTCACCGAGGCGCTGTCGAAGTGGCGGAAGATACTCAGCAGCGCATTGTCGTTGCCGGCCCACAACGTCGCCCAGCCCGGCGCCGGCATGTCGGCATAGGCTTCGCGGCGCAGCTTCTCGTACTCGTTGCGCTTGTCGCGGTAAGCGTGCCACAGGCTCAGCACACTGCCCACGTCATCGATCTGCCCAGGCATGGCCAGTAGCGGCGTGGCCTCGCCCCGGTACTGGGCATCGGTGATGTAGCGGTCATGGGCCGGCTCCTGGAACAACGCCCAGAAGTTGTCGCGGATCACATCGGTGGCGATCTGGCCACGGCATACCGGGCCGCGGATGAAGGTCCGCACGAAATACTCGGCGTTATCCAGCATGAACTGGTAGCGCGCCACCGCCGGGATCGCCTCGAAGGTTTCGAACGGGTTGGCCCGGTGGCGCGGCCCGTAGCCTGGCAGCGCGGTGGCATGCCAGTCGCCGGCGTAGAACAGTTGCTTGACCCGCTTGAGCTTCTGCGGCCCCATCGGGTAGGTGATGTGAGTCTTGTGCACGATTACGCCCTGCACCGGGATCAGGCGGTAATAGAAGTCGGTGCCCGGCGGGTCGTTGGGGCGGCGCGTGGCGATCAGGTCGACCGGCTGCCCGCTCGGTGTGCGCGAGCGCACCCACTGGAAGAAGTGGCCCTGCTCGCCGCCGGCGAAGTAGATATGGGCCAGGAACAGGTGCTCGTACAGCCAACGGCCGACCAGCGCCTCGGTGGAACCGGGGCGGTTGAGCAGCTCTTCCCATTCGGCGATCTGCGTGGCTTCGATCGCGCTTGGCTTGATTGGCTGGTACTCGACCGGCGCCCCGGCGGCCAGCCAGCGGCGCAGGGTGTCGTACTCCTTGTCGGTCAGCCCGGTTACCGCCAGTGGCATGCCCTCCCTGGGGTGGGCACCGGCATAGGCGTCGAACTCGTGGGGCAAGGGGCACATGTTCTCGCGGTTGAGGCCCAGGACGATGTCCTCGGGCAGCTTGGCATTGGGCGTAAGCGGGGTCTTGTGGCCCAGTTCGAGCATGCGCGCCATCAGCGCAGCCTGGCTGCCCTGGCTGTCGAGCACCGAGTAGAAACCCTTCTTGCGCCACTCGCCCTCGCTGTGGGCATCGTAGAACAGCCGCGTGGTGGGCACCGCCTTGCTGCGGTCGCCCTGGTACACCGGGACCTTGCTCGCCCCGCGCACCGCGCCCTCGGGGCTTTCCAGCTTCAGCTGGCAGGCGGCGTCGTTGCAGGCGTGGCAGGCCACGCATTTCTCGGTGAAGATCGGTTGGATGTCCCGGGTATAGGAGATAGCCGGGCTCGATTGGGGGGCTTGCCCGAACGCCACGCTGCTGATCAACAGCGCGCAAGCGGCGGCAAGGATACGATGCACCATGTGCGGAAAGTCCTGGGTGTTGAAAGCCATCACGTTTTGCCTGGTCGTCCTTGGATGCACCGCTTGCAGACGCCCGCCAACATGAGCAGTTTTCATGCAAATGGGCGACATGCCTAAAAACCGCGCAGCTTTGTTATGATTCGGCACCTTCTGAAATTTGCCCGACCAGGTAGTTCCTATGTCCGACCGTAGCGCTCGTCTCCAAGCACTCCAGAACGCACTCCAGCAGCGCATCCTGATCCTCGACGGCGGCATGGGTACTATGATCCAAAGCTACCGGCTGGAGGAACACGACTATCGTGGCACGCGTTTCGCTGATTGGCCAAGCGATGTCAAAGGTAACAACGACCTGCTGCTGCTCAGCCGCCCCGATGTGATCGCAGCCATCGAGAAGGCCTACCTGGATGCCGGGGCCGATATCCTCGAAACCAACACCTTCAACGCCACGCAAATTTCCCAGGCCGATTACGGCATGGAATCGCTGGTCTACGAGCTGAACGTCGAAGGCGCACGCATAGCTCGCCAGGTGGCCGATGCCAAGACCCTGGAAACCCCAGACAAGCCGCGCTTCGTCGCCGGCGTACTCGGACCAACCAGCCGCACCTGCTCGATTTCCCCGGACGTCAACGACCCCGGCTACCGTAACGTCACTTTCGACGAACTGGTGGCCAACTACATCGAGGCCACCCGCGGCCTGATCGAGGGCGGCGCTGACCTGTTGCTGATCGAGACCATCTTCGACACCCTCAACGCCAAGGCGGCGATCTTCGCCGTGCAGCAGGTGTTCGAAGAAGACGGCATCGAACTGCCGATCATGATCTCCGGCACCATCACCGACGCCTCCGGCCGCACGCTGTCAGGGCAGACCACCGAGGCGTTCTGGAACTCGGTTCGCCATGCCAAGCCGATTTCCGTTGGCCTGAACTGCGCGCTTGGCGCCAAGGACCTGCGCCCGTACCTGGAAGAGCTGGCGACCAAGGCCGACACCCACGTCTCGGCCCACCCCAATGCCGGCCTGCCGAACGCCTTCGGCGAGTACGACGAGACCCCGGCAGAAATGGCCGCCGTGGTCGAGGAATTCGCCGCCAGCGGCTTCCTCAACATCATCGGCGGTTGCTGTGGTACCACGCCGGGGCACATCCAGGCCATCGCCGAGGCGGTGGCCAAGTACCCGCCGCGCAAGATTCCACAAATCGCCAAGGCCTGCCGCCTGTCGGGCCTGGAACCGTTCACCATCGACCGCCAGTCGCTGTTCGTCAACGTCGGCGAGCGCACCAACATCACCGGCTCGGCCAAGTTTGCCCGGCTGATCCGTGAGGAGAACTACACCGAAGCCCTGGAAGTCGCCCTGCAGCAGGTCGAGGCCGGTGCCCAGGTGATCGACATCAACATGGACGAAGGGATGCTCGATTCCCAGGCCGCCATGGTCCGCTTCCTCAACCTGATCGCTGGCGAGCCGGATATCTCGCGCGTGCCGATCATGATCGACTCGTCCAAGTGGGAAGTGATCGAAGCCGGCCTGAAGTGCATCCAGGGCAAGGGCATCGTCAACTCGATTTCCATGAAGGAAGGCGTCGAGCAGTTCAAGCACCATGCCCGCCTGTGCAAGCGCTATGGCGCCGCCGTGGTGGTGATGGCGTTCGACGAGGTCGGCCAGGCCGACACCGCCGCACGCAAGAAGGAAATCTGCCAGCGCAGCTATGACATCCTGGTCAACGAAGTGGGCTTCCCGCCGGAAGACATCATCTTCGACCCGAACATCTTCGCCGTCGCCACCGGTATCGAGGAGCACAACAACTACGCCGTCGATTTCATCGAGGCCTGTGCCTACATCCGCGACCACCTGCCGTACGCACTGAGTTCGGGCGGCGTGTCCAACGTGTCGTTCTCGTTCCGTGGCAACAACCCGGTGCGCGAAGCGATCCACTCGGTGTTCCTGTACCACGCGATCCAGAACGGCCTGACCATGGGTATCGTCAACGCCGGCCAGCTGGAGATCTACGACGAGATCCCTGCCGAGCTGCGGAAAAAGGTCGAGGACGTCGTGCTCAACCGCACCGCGCATGGCACCGACGCACTGCTGGCCATCGCCGACGACTACAAGGGCGGCGGCGCAACCCGTGAAGTGGAAAACGAAGAGTGGCGCTCGCTGCCGGTGGAAAAACGCCTGGAGCACGCGCTGGTGAAGGGCATCACGGCGTTCATCGTCGAAGACACCGAAGAATGCCGCCAGCAGTGCGCGCGCCCCATCGAAGTGATCGAAGGCCCGCTGATGAGCGGCATGAACGTGGTCGGCGACCTGTTCGGTGCGGGCAAGATGTTCCTGCCGCAGGTGGTCAAGTCGGCTCGCGTGATGAAGCAGGCGGTAGCCCACCTGATTCCGTTCATCGAAGCCGAGAAAGGCGACAAGCCGGAAGCCAAGGGCAAGATCCTGATGGCCACGGTAAAAGGTGACGTGCACGACATCGGCAAGAACATCGTCGGCGTGGTGCTGGGCTGCAACGGCTACGACATCGTCGACCTGGGCGTGATGGTGCCGGCCGAGAAGATCCTGCAAACCGCCCGCGACCAGAAGTGCGACATCATCGGCCTGTCCGGCCTGATCACGCCGTCACTCGACGAGATGGTCCACGTGGCCCGCGAGATGCAGCGCCAGGGCTTCAACCTGCCGTTGATGATCGGTGGTGCCACCACCTCCAAGGCGCACACCGCCGTCAAGATCGAACCCAAGTACAGCAACGACGCCGTGGTCTATGTCACCGACGCCTCGCGTGCCGTGGGCGTGGCTACCCAGTTGCTGTCCAAGGAGCTGAAAGCGGGCTTCGTCGAGAAGACCCGCGAGGAATACGAGCAAGTGCGCGAGCGCACGGCCAACCGCAGTGCCCGCACCGAACGCCTGAGCTACGCCCAGGCCATTGCAGCCAAGCCGCAGTACGACTGGGCCAGCTACCAACCGGCAGTGCCCTCCTTCACCGGCGTCAAGGTGCTGGAGAACATCGACCTGCGCACCCTGGCCGAATACATCGACTGGACGCCGTTCTTCATTTCCTGGGACCTGGCCGGCAAGTTCCCGCGCATCCTCACCGACGAGGTGGTGGGCGAGGCTGCCACGGCGCTGTACCAGGATGCGCGCGAGATGCTCGACAAGCTGATCGACGAAAAGCTCATCAGCGCCCGCGCGGTGTTCGGCTTCTGGCCGGCCAACCAGGTGGCCGATGATGATATCGAGGTGTACGGCGACAATGGCCAGGCCCTGGCCACCCTGCATCACCTGCGCCAACAGACCATCAAGCCGGACGGCAAGCCCAACTGGTCGCTGGCCGACTTCGTCGCGCCGAAGGCCAGCGGCATCACCGATTATGTCGGTGGTTTCATCACCACCGCCGGCATCGGTGCCGAGGAAGTGGCCAAGGCCTATCAGGACAAGGGTGACGACTACAGCTCGATCATGGTCAAGGCCCTGGCTGACCGCTTGGCCGAAGCCTGCGCCGAATGGCTGCACGAGCAGGTACGCAAGCAATACTGGGGCTATGCCCGCGACGAGCACCTCGACAACGAGGCGCTGATCAAGGAGCAGTACCGCGGCATTCGCCCGGCACCGGGCTACCCGGCCTGCCCGGACCACACCGAGAAGGAAACCCTGTTCCGCCTGCTCGATGGCACCGCCATCGGCGAGACCGGGCCCAGCGGTGTGTTCCTTACCGATCACTTCGCGATGTTCCCGGCGGCGGCGGTCAGTGGCTGGTACTTTGCCCACCCGCAGGCGCAGTACTTTGCCGTGGGCAAGGTCGACCGGGACCAGATCGAGAACTACAGCGCGCGCAAAGGCCAGGACATCAGCGTGAGCGAGCGCTGGTTGGCGCCCAACCTCGGCTACGACAGCTAAGGCCTTTGGGCCGCCTTGCGGCCCATCGCGCGATACAAGGCCGCGCCTACAGGAAAATGCAATCCTTGCAGGAGCGGCCTTGTGTCGCGATGGACTGCGCAGCAGCCTCAATAGCTACCTACACTGTCCCTGATTGCCTCTGATTTCCCCAGGAGCCACCATGGACGATTCCAGCCAGGGCAAACCCCCAACTTTCTGGCAGATGCTGCACAGCATCCTCGCCGCCGCTTTCGGCGTACAAAGCGGCAAGAACCGCGCCCGCGACTTCACCCACGGCAAGGCCAGCCATTTCATTGTGCTGGGGACGCTGTTCACCCTGGTGTTCGTCGCCGTATTGATCGGCCTGGTGCAACTGGCCCTGCACCTTGCCCGCTAGCCGTTAGCGTCCTTTCGCCGGCACGATAAAGCGCCTGCGGGATTCCCTCCCGCAGGCGCCTGGCTGCATCACGGTCTTGAAGACAAGTCTACTGGTGACTGACCCAATACACGGCAGTGACCACCACAAGGACGATCAGGCAGAGGATCGCCCAGGCATCGACGCTGCTGTCAGCTTTGCGGACCTTGGTTGAGTTTCCCATTGCATTGCCTCTTGTTAGTGTTATGGGAATGCACTTCGCCACCAGCAGTTAAGACGAGCAATGCCCTTCACTCAAGCAGGGTCGTTCGACTGTCGACGGATGACCTCTGTGGCACCAGGACGGTCAATCATGCGTTGGCCAGGCCAGCATCCCTGGCCACGGCATCATTCATCACCAGCAAGAAGCCATTGGTCCTGTTTTCCAGAACGAATACCCGCAAACCCAAGGCAAGGAAAGCGCGTTCTTTATAAGGGGAATAGGCATTGGTAATGATGACCCGACCCCGATTACGAACAAACGGCATGACATGCTCCTCGACCTTCCTGATGAACTGCACCTCATCCAGGTGGACATCGCTGAAGTGTCCGCTGAGTATGGCCAAGTCCCCCAGGTTGCTTTCGCCCTCGGTAACCCTGAACAGACTCCAGCCGTCCGTTCGAGAAAAGGACGTAGGCCCCCGCTCACCGTTGTGGAGGTAGCTCAGGTAGTTCAGGCCATCGAGGTTCGCCAAGCCACTGCCCAGCAACAACACTGTACCGCCGTTCCCATCCCGGACGACAATTGCCATCGGTAGATCAAGACGACCCAGCTCATTGACCTGCACAGGCGCCCGATGCCGGGTAGAGTTGTTTTGCATGATATAGAACGCGGCGGCGATATAGGCCCTTGCCTCCGCTTCGCCGTTTACCGGGTCTGCCAGGAACGAGGAATCGGGTGAGACCACGATACCTCCGTCGATCAATTTGTACTGTGTTTCAACTGTTGAATAGAAATAGTGCCGCACATCGTCTCGATAACGCCTGACCCGTGGAGAGTTGACAAAGTCGCGTGCGGCGTCGCCATTGGGAAACTGGATTTTCAACGTTTGCGGGTCAAATACGAAGTCAGGGTTATCGACCTGCCAAAGGTCCACCAGTGCCTGTTTGATGGCATTGATGTGGTGCTTGACCCGATCTGGCTGCCGAGCGATTTCAGCCTGCGCCAGGCTAACCAACGGGTTGATATCGTTGACCCTTATTTCGCCGCGAAACCCCGCTGCGCGGACAAAGCTACTGTAAAAACCGCTCCCGGACATCGGCTCCAACAGCCGCGTGATCAGCGGCTGCCCCGCTTGCCGGGCCGTGATCAGGTCGGCGATCAGCGCCCCGTTGATCTGCTTGGCTTCAGAGGTGATTTCCCCCGGCATACGAAAGAAACGTAACGCTGTGATATCCACCGGCAACTGCCAATCGTGGTGAAACAATGCCACTTTGGCGGCGATATTGGTGCTGTCGGTGCTCTCCCGCACCCTGGCCGGAGCACTGGCGAGGCGCCTGGCAAAATCTGCACGGCGATTGAAGGGCCTTACGAAGGGGTAGAACGGGTTGGTCGACTTATGGGTGCCGCCAGCGAGACTGAAGGTATTCTCGTGCACTGAGCCAAGCAAACCCAGCGTACGGGGAAGCTGCTGCGCCCCGGGCCTGGGCCATGGCCGCCATGGCAGCTCATCACCATTGTCCATACCTCCTGGCAAGGTGCGCGCAGGTTGCCATATGCCCGACGGCAGTCGATGCAGCCATACACCACCGCCGGTACCACCAGGCCGGACCACCTCTACTTCCAGCGCCCCCGGCTCAGCGGGTTTGATCCGGTAGAACGTGGTATTCAGCCCACGGAAGGCGATGTAGCTCGCGCCGCCTCCGGTGCCTGCAGCATTGTCGTCATGGTAGATACGCGCCAACGGGTCTCGGACGTGCATCGCTGACAACCTGGCTGACACGGCAGCGCCTTGTACCGGGCCGTCAACCAACCCCGCGACAGCTTCCACAGGTTCCTGCAAACGGCGCCATTCACCGTAGCTACAGAGCAACAGCGGCCCGTGCAGCGCACCCGGCCCCTGCACTCGCCATGCAGGGCCTTCCTGCCGCAACTCAAGCGCCCCTGCTGCCCATGGCAGCCAGGTCTTGCTGCCTTCCCGGGTCAGCCCGTCGGCTCCCGGCACCCCGTTCAGTGTCACGGCCTGCAGCCACGTGCCCAGCTCCGGATCGCGGCGCGCATCCACGCCTTTGAGGCTACCTTGCGCAGGCGCGTTCTCCGCGCCGGACAGTACTTTGTCCATCACGGCCCGGTTCAGTGCCTGCGCATCACCGATGTTGACATCAAGGCGTTCACGAACACTGTCATCCATGATTCGCAGCAGCACATCGCTCAGCGGCGCCGGGGTATCCTTGGCCGGCGTCACAATGTCCGCACCGACGAGTTCCCCCCTGTATACATAGGCGCCCTCTTCACCCTGGCGCTGCAGGACCAGCACCTGCGATGCCTGCTCGTGCCCCCAGGCCGCGACGGTTCTGCCACCGTCAACCACCCTCAGCGCAACACGCTGCCCAAGGCCACGGTCAATGAACAGGCGCAGCAGCCCGCCCAGGTACAGCGATTCAGCACTCTGAGTCAAAGATTGCAACCCAGCGGGCCCTGGTGCGCCGGCCAACGCGGCAAGGTCCGCCTGGTGCCTGGCCTTGGCCAGGTTTGCTGGGCTTCCTGGCTGCGCAACACAGCGCTCGCAGTGTGCGCTGACGCTGCGTGCGGCGCTACCCGACAGCCGCCCCTCCGGGAGGTTACGGCTGCCCTCTATCGACACTGCCAGCAAAGTGCCTTCCCCCTTGGGTACACTGGTGCGCGTTCGGGTGTCATGGTGAATGGCCCGCTGCAAAAGGTAGGCTTGCTGTGGTCGTTTGAACTGCGTTGCCGCATCTTCCTTCAAACGCGCAGCCACCTCACCGCGTCTGTCGCTGAGCTGAGCGGGCCCACTGGGTTCTTGCACATAGAAGAACAGCGAGTCGACGGTTTCGTCATTGCGGTTGTCCTGGCCGGTACCGTAATGCCACCTGCCATGGCGGGTCAGAACGACTTCACGCCGCACTGCGCTTTGGCCGTCCGCGGTCGCGCCTTCCGGCTCAAATACCCTGAGTGGGTGACCCTCGGCGTCCTCGACGCTGAGACGAATATCCAGGCGTTGCGCAAGCCAAGCCACCACCGGCCATTCCACGGTTTCTGGCAATTGCCGATAACGCGGACCGCCCAGCAGCGATACCGTCTGCCCTGTCAACTCACGGGTCATCACCTCACTGGCTGCGGCAGCGAGCGCCATGTCCATCGGTGCCTTTCCCTGCCACATGGCATTCAAAGCCTTGTTGCCGACCCGCGCGTGGCTCAGCAACAAGGCCATGCTCTCATCCCCCAAGGTTTGCAGCGCCGGCGGCAACATGCTGCGCAAGCGCAGTGCCGCAGTAGCGGATGACACACTGACGCCATCAGGCTCAACAGAAGGACGAGCACGCCCAGGCAAAAGGGCTCGATTGAGCTGATCGAGCCTCGATCTGACCAGCCTGCCAGCCTTCCCGAGGAGCTGCATTTCCAGCACGGTCTCGAAAAAGTCCACGAGCACTTCTGCCGCCTCATCCCATTTCGATTGCACCAGGCTCTGAGGCAGGTCAACCGCCAGTTGCTTGGCAAACATGACCTTGAACAGCAAGGCCCTGCCAGGGAACTTCACTTTGCCCGGAACCGCGATCAAGACGACCTCCAGGATGAAGGCAAGCACCTCGGCACCGATGCGCAGGGCATGCTCCAGGCTACTGTTCTTGTTGGGCGTGAAATGCTCCTTGACCTGCCCCACCAGCAACGCGGCATAAGTGCTTGCCAATTTGCTGGCAACCGAGATCCGCGACAACGGAAATGCTGCAGTGAAGCGTACCTCACTCGCTCCACGCTCATAATCCGCCTTGCTTGCGTATATGCCGGCGCCGTTGGCCCAATACGCGGTTGCAGGATAGGTATCACTGTATGGCAATGGTTGGGGCATTCTCGCGCTGACCGTCAGCTGCGCCGAGGGCGAGAGCAGCGACCATGACCACCCCGAGCGCCCGCGTCGAGTAGCCCATAAGTCGCTTCGAAACGCTTTGGTAAACACCTGCATCGCCGTGAAGCCTTGCGCGGCATCCGCTAGGAAAAGCCTGCCCTCGGGCAAGCCACTGGCGTAAATGTAAATGCCGCTGGCGGTCTTCAACGCAAACACTGGCAGGTCATGCCTTTCTACCCTCAACATGAAGTTGCCTTCATGCTGCAACTGGCCCATTATCGGTAGGCCGCTGGCACTGACTTGCAGTTGCCGGTACTGCTCAGCAGTAATCGCCCCCTCTTTCAGGGCGTTGAGCAACGAGATCTCGAAGTTGGCATTCGCTTCACCCCTGATCGTCGAAGCGACCTGTTGCTGAAGCAGCCAGGCATCGCATCGGCTAGCTATCGCTTCTCCTATGTCCAGCTCACGCCCCATGCTGACAATTTCATCGACCGTCAGCAGATTGCCATCCAGCTTGGCAACAGCATCGCCGTTGAGCGTCAGCCAGCTGTTGTCGACAAAATCATTGGCATCCCGGGTCAGGCGGGGCTGCGCAAGCTGGACAGGCGTGCCCCGGGAGAGCCAGGCCCAAAGCGGCTCGCTGACCGCAGGTTGTTGCGCACGGGCGGTATGAATGCACACATCATCCACCTGTACATCACGCCCACACAGCGAAGTGAGGTAAGCACTGGCTTGCGCCTTGACGTCCTGAACAATCTTGATGAGCCCATCGGTAGCCACCCGGGGCGTAGCATACAAAGCGTCAAGGCGAGCGCGCTGCGCTTTGTTCAACCGCCCGTAGAACCGCTCGATAGCCCCCACGGCCTTGGCCATCAGGTCAGCTGCGTTGCGCTCATCAGCTGTCAGCAGAATGGGTTCATGACCACTGGGGTAGAGGGTGATGATCGGCTCAACCTCAGCGGGGCTCATAGTGTTGGCAACAGGCAGATCTGACATGACAAACTCCTTTGTTTTGGAAGCTGTCATCTGAACAGAACAACCCTACCGCGCCGTGGTAGTTAACTATGCCCGCGCCTGCCAGTACCCGGCTCCCCGCTCAAAAGTCCATGGGCGCCTTGAGAAACGGGTATTGGTAATCGGCCGGCCGCCCTAGGGCACTGTAACGCTGGAAATCGACCCCATAATCGGCCCGTTCCCGCAGTTTGAGCCAACGTTGCGCCTTGGCCTGGTCGATCGACTGCAACACTGGCACGCGGTGCTCGCGCAGGCCATCACGGTTCACCGTCAACCCTTGGGCATCGTCGTGCAGCATCACCATGGCCCAGCCGCCGAGGGTGAAATGCCCGCCCAGCAGCACACTCAGGCGCCCGTCGATACGCGCACGCAGGGCTTCGGGCGAACTGTTCACGGTACCGAACAGCACGTCATGGCCCGGTCGGCGCCCAGCCTCTTCGAACGCCTGCATGGCACCAAAGGCCATCTCGTCATTGGCCGACCACACCAAGCGGGTGTCCGGGTAGCGCTCCAGCAATTGCTGCGCCTGCTCGTAGGCGCGCTGACGGTTCCAGCCACCATATACCACCTGACGCAGGCGCACCTGAGGGCAGTCGGCCAAGGCGCGGCGCATGCCCTCTACGCGCAGCTGTGAGGCCGGGGTGGTATTGACCCCGGCAAAGGCCACCAGGTCCACTGGCCCACCGTCACGGGGCAGTTGCGCGACCATCTGATGCAACATCTGGTAGCCTGCCTCCTCATCGTTGCTGACCAAGGTTCCCAGGGGCTCGGCATACTTGTCGGGCTGGGCCTCGATGCTCAGCGCCTGGCTGGTGGTGAGGCCGTTGTTGACCAGGAACAGCTTGACCCCGGTGCCACGCGACAGGCGCATGATTTCCGGGGCTACATACTGCTCGTTGACCAGTACCAGGTAGTCCGGCCGCTGCGGCCCGTCCAGGATCGCCCTGGCGTGGCTCAGCGCCTGGTCGGCACGGCGCTCGCTGTACTCGACGCGCAGGGTCATGCCCAGCTCGTCTGCGGCGGCCTGCATGAAACGGGTATAACTGGTCCAGAACGTCTCGGTGGACAGCCCTGGGTTGAGAAAGACCACCGAAGCCGGTTGCGCACTTGCCGCCAGCGGCAGAATCAGACACAAGCTTTGGCACAACGCCTTGAGCATGGGTAATCCCTGCAAAACAAACCAAGGATTATAAACGCTGGGGCGCAGCCAGCGCACAAATGGCATTCAGTCTCACATAGTCCGTTTGGTTCTTTTCATATGCAAAAACATCACTTTAGCGCATAAACGCAACCTGCTATCGTTCCCCGGCTCCGAAGCGGAGTGCGCGGCCGTGCGCGCGAATAGCTGCATGCCTGAGACAGGACTTTTATGTACGTATACGACGAGTACGATCAGCGGATCATCGAGGACCGCGTCAAGCAGTTCCGTGATCAGACCCGCCGCTACCTGGCCGGGGAACTGAGCGAAGAAGAATTCCGCCCTCTGCGCCTGCAGAACGGCCTTTACATCCAACGTTTCGCACCCATGCTGCGTGTCGCCGTGCCGTACGGCCAGCTGAACGCCCGCCAGGTCCGCACCCTGGCCAAGATCGCCCGCGACTACGACAAGGGCTACGCCCACATCTCCACCCGCCAGAACGTGCAGTTCAACTGGCCGGCGCTGGAAGACGTCCCAGACATCCTCGCCGAGCTGGCCACCGTGCAGATGCACGCGATCCAGACCAGCGGCAACTGCCTGCGCAACACCACCACCGACCAGTTCGCCGGTGTCGCTGCGGACGAGATCATCGACCCACGCCCCTGGTGCGAAATCGTCCGCCAGTGGACCACCTTCCACCCGGAATTCGCCTACCTGCCGCGCAAGTTCAAGATTGCCATCAACGGTTCGCAGGAAGACCGCGCCGCCATCGAAGTGCATGACATCGGCCTGGAGCCGGTGCGCAATGCCGCTGGCGAACTGGGCTTCCGCGTGCTGGTCGGTGGCGGCCTGGGCCGTACGCCGGTAGTCGGCTCGTTCATCAACGAGTTCCTGCCCTGGCAGGACCTGATCAGCTACCTCGATGCCATCCTGCGCGTCTACAACCGTTACGGCCGCCGTGACAACAAGTACAAGGCGCGGATCAAGATCCTGGTCAAGGCCCTTACCCCGGAAGTGTTCGCCGAGAAGGTCGAGGCCGAAATGGTCCACCTGCGCGGCGGCAGCAGCACCCTGACCGAAGCCGAAGTGCAGCGCGTTTCGCGCCACTTCGTCGACCCGGACTATCTGGCCCTCGACAATGTCGACTACAGCGCCCTGGATGCCGAATACCCAGGCTTTGCCCGCTGGCGCTCGCGCAACACCCGCGCCCACAAGCGCCCGGGGTACGTGGCCGTGACCCTGTCACTCAAGCCCACCGGCGTTGCCCCGGGCGACCTGACCGACAAGCAGCTGGATGCCGTGGCCGACCTGGCCGAGCGCTACAGCTTCGGTTTCCTGCGCACTTCGCACGAGCAGAACATCATCCTCGCCGATGTCGAGCAGCGCCAGCTGCACGCACTGTGGCTGGAGCTGCGCGAGGCCGGCTTCGCCACCCCGAACATCGGCCTGCTGACCGACATCATCTGCTGCCCGGGCGGTGACTACTGCTCGCTGGCCAACGCCAAGTCGATCCCGATCGCCGAATCCATCCAGCGCCGCTTCGACGACCTGGACTACCTGTTCGACATCGGCGAGATCGACCTGAACATTTCCGGCTGCATGAACGCCTGCGGCCACCACCACGTGGGCCACATCGGCATTCTCGGCGTGGACAAGAAGGGCGAGGAGTTCTACCAGGTGTCGCTCGGCGGCAATGCTGCGCGAGGCGCGAGCCTGGGCAAGATCCTCGGCCCGTCCTTCGCCCAGGACGACATGGCCGATGTGATCGAGAAGCTGATCGCCGTGTACGTCGAGCAACGTACCGAGGAAGAGCGTTTCATCGACACCTACCAGCGTATCGGCATCGACCCCTTCAAGGAACGCGTCTATGCAGCGAATCATTAAGAACAACCAGATCGTCGACGAAACCTGGCACCTGCTGCCCAAGGAGACCTCGTTCGACGAGCTGACCAACTGCGACGACTACATTGTCCCGCTGCAGATGTGGCGCGACCATGCCCATGCGCTGAAAGCCCGCGACGGCGGCCTGGGCATATGGCTGGACAGTGATGAAGAAGCGGAAGAAATCGGCGACGACGTGCACCACTTCCAGGTCATCGCCCTGAACTTCCCGGCTTTCACCGACGGGCGCAACTACTCCAATGCGCGCCTGCTGCGTGACCGTTACGGCTTCAAGGGCGAGCTGCGGGCCATTGGTGACGTGCTGCGCGACCAGCTGTTCTTCATGGCCCGTTGCGGCTTCGACGCGTTCGCCATCCGTGCCGACAAGGACCCGGAAGACGCGCTGCAAAGCCTGAAAGACTTTTCGGTGACCTACCAGGCTGCCACCGACGAGCCGCTGCCGCTGTTCCGCCGCCGCTAACCGCCCCAAGCCATGGCCCACCCGCTGTGGGCCATGGCTTGAATACCTAGCCTCGGCGGCTTGGCGGTTTTCGAATCGCGACCACGTTCCCCTCTTCTTCCCTGGCTCGTTGCAATTGCAGACGCCCCAAGGCTTCGCGCAAACGAACCATTACCGCCTCACTCAAGTGATTGTCTTCGAGGTTGACCGTTTGAGGCTGTGCCTCCACCCAACGCAGCGCATCCTCGTTCAAGGCAGTGATGTGATTGCCACGCAAGTCCACACTCAGGCCTGGATGATTCAGCATCAATTGAAGCGGGAAAGCCCTCAATCCAGTGGCACGCAGGGACAAATAACGCAGGTGGACGTTGTAACGCAGCGGTGGGACGCTGCCTAGCGGATTCCCCTCCAGACTCAGCACCTCTAGTCTTGAGAACCACTCCAGTCGCGATTCGCTTACGGCGTCAAGCACAATAGCGTTATGGTGCAGGTATAGCTGGGTCAACCTTGCCAAGCTATTCAGGTTTTCCGGAACCACGCTCAATCGGTTGCTACCAAGGTTGAGAATGTTCAACCGCGCCAGGTTACCGATAGCGCGTGGCAGGTCGGTCAACAGGTTGCCACCGAGCTGCAGGTTCTCGAGCGCTGACAGCGAACCCAGCCGCTCTGGAAGCTCACTCAACTGGTTGAAGGCCAAGTCCAGGCTTGTAAGGTGGGTCAAACGATCGATACCGGCCGGGAATACCTCCAACCTGTTACCACTGAGGTCCAACTCGACCAACTGCCCCAGGCTTTCGAGGCCTGACACTGTATCAAGCAGGTTGCCCCCAAGGTTCAAGCTGCGCAGGTGCGGCAAGTGCTCCAGCCCTTGCAGTCGGGATATACGGCTGCCCGACAGGTCGAGCAGTTCCAGATTGGGAAAGCGCCGTAGAAAATCACCCTCAATGACCGTGAGCTGCTGGTTGCACAGCGACAATGTACGAAGCCTGTCGAAGCGGATACCCACCGGAAGCTCCGGCAGCGTGCTAACCGATAGTCCCTCGATAGCAGGATTGAAGGCTGGGCCTTCACCGCGCAAGCCTGAGTACCAGACCTGACGCAATGTCTGCGCAACCGAGAAGCGCGCGTGATACTCCGCATCGGTCGACGAGCCTTGCCAGGTTTCGAGGCTTTGCTCCAATTGCCTCGACAGCCGGGTAAACGCTCGAAGGCCAGGCCCATGGGACGGCGCAAAGTGCCACCACGCCCAGCCATTGCCACGTGCCAGTTCCAAGGTCAGTGCACGCTCTGCCGCCTGGCGCTGGGCGACAATCCTGTTTACAGCGTCCATCGGGGCATGCGCCTGACCCGGCTCGGGCTCCAGTGCAGCTAGCTGCGGCGCGTATTCCTGACGAATCGCGGCGAATTGGTCGGCATAAGCGCCACGGACATATTCTTCCCAGAAAAATTGCCGCGACAGAAACTGGCTCAACGTCTCAGGCGTTTCAGCTTCATACACCATGGCTTCGGCTTCTGACAGCACCTCAGGCGTTACACTGCGAACGTGTTGCAGGTTCAGGTAGGTCGGTTGCCCATGAATGCCCAATGCGTCAGCCAGGCCCACTCTGAAGGCGAGGTAGACGTCATTCGAACTGGCTTGGCCGGGCACCAAGCGCAAGCGCTCGATATGCTGAGTTGCAAATCGGTTGACTTGCTCCAGCCGGAACAGCTCACGAGCCAGATCGCGCAGCCCCCGTTCCACCCGCCGCCCTCTCACTCCTTCGGTGCGCAATGCAACCTGAAGCCTTGTCACCAACACATCGAGATCAGCGCGTCCGCGCGGCATCGCAGCCTGGCGGAACATGGCACTGCGGACAACCGCATTGTGCTGCATGGTTTCGAGCAACTCGCCCACCCGTCGGCGCATTTCTACCGGTTGGCGCATGAACTCGGGAGCCCCCAGCAACTCTTCGAGATAGGCAAAAAAGTCGGCGCTGCCCTGCTCGGCGCGCAACGCTTGCCAAGCCCCCCTGCGCCGGCTTGCTTCCTGCCCACTCAAACCTTCCAGCCAACGGTCCGACTCGTGGGTAGCGGGCTGCTCAGGTAATGGCCGCACGGGTGGCAGCCACACCTGCTCGTTCATCCGTTCCAGTGTGGCCGGGGGCAGCGGGTTGCCTTGCAGGCGCACCCTGTCAGGATGGGCGTTCAAGAATGCCAGCTGAGCTTCATCAATGACACCGATACGGTTGTCGCGCAGATCGACCTGCTCCAGCACACCCCGCTGCAGCAAGTGCAGGGGTATGCTTCGCAGCCGGTTGCCACGCAAATGCAAGCGTCGAAGCGTGCTTGGCAAGTGCAGCTGTGGCACGACATCCAATTCGTTGAAATCAAGATCAAGAGTGGTCAGGTGGCGCAAGCCAGCCAGCTGCCGATTGCTCTGTTCGTTTATCACGATCCGGTTATGCGCCAGCCGCAGCTCCTCCAACCCAGGCGTGCGTTCGAACGTTGGCAGCGCAGTCAGCTGGTTACTCGCCAGGTTCAGCCTGGTCACATTCGGGAAACGAGACAGAAAGTGCTCAGGAACATTAGTCAGTTCCAGATCTGCCAAGGTCAGTGTGGTCACATGATCAAAGCTGACGGTATCGGGCAAGTCAGGCAGCGAGCTCAGCCGTGAATGTTCCAGGATCAACGCGAAGTGTCCGGCCTCGTCGCGGGTTCTGCGGCGCCAGGCGTTACGAATTCGCCGTGCCATGCGGGCCCGCCTCAGCAGTTGCATAGGGCCGGATGATTGCCGCCGCCATCGGCCCAATGCCTGATCGAGGGCACGCAGTTGCTCATTCAGGCGCAGATGGTAGTTCCACGGCGTCAACCCGAGGCTTCGCGCCCTGTCGATAAGGTCGACAAATGCCTGATCGTCCAGTTCCGGAAACAGTCGTTGCATACCGCGGCGCAATGCACGAAGGCTGCTTTCACCCCGTCCGCTCAACGGATAGCCTAGACGCCCGTCACCCAACCGGACCGGCGGCCTGAAACCTGATGCGATGGGTGCCATGCCAAGCACGGCGGCCACCCGTTCACGCCGTTGGCTTGCCCAGTACGACAACGCATCAGCCAGCGCCTGCGGGCTCTCGGCAGCCTGGCCCAATCGCTTGCGCTGCCACGGATCCAACAGCAGCATCAGCGCGTTGAACAAGCTGCATGACGCCGAAGAGGACGACAGAGTATCCGCAACCCGGCCAACCACCTCATAGCCGTGGGGCGTGCGCACCAATGTCCGGACTTCATCTGCCGTGTCAGCGCCGACGTGGGCGATCGTTTCGCCGGTCATCGAACCAAGCCGTACTTCAACCCGGGTCCCCCGCCAAGGCGCCTCGTCGCCGATCAGGCTCAACGCCAACTGCTCGGTATCGCGATTGACGGCTGCAGCCTGACGCAGCCCAGCGCAGGCGCGATCCAGCCGCGCATCATGCAGTTGCCAGCGCGCTTGTTCGGCCAAGGCCAGGGGAACACGCTGGTGAATCTGTAGTTGTTCGCGCTGATGCTCCCCGGCATGCTCGATGATTTCGCGCGCCGCCCTGATCGAAAGGCCTGGGAAGTCCCTGCGCAATACGGCCTGCTCTGGGGTAGCGACGCCTTGCAGAGCCTGCAGGTGCTGCTCGAACCCGTCGTCGCGCAGCCATGGCAGTTCGGTATGCAGGCGATGACGTTCAATGGCGTCGAGCAGCCGTGCCGGTGGCGGCGCATCATCGATGTGCAAACGACGCAGGTGGTCTTCATCCAGGCCGGTGGCAAGCAGCACATCGTTAGCAACTTCGGCATCCAGCTGCGTCAGATCAGTGGCAAGGTCTTGCAACAGCTGCACGCGGCCTTCCCACTCATGCGGCCTTTCGAGTTCATGGCGCCAGGCGCCAGCACCGTTGTCTTCGAGAATCGGCGCATAGGCCGAGGCACGTTGCGGATGGCGAATACGACGCTGCTGCGATTCCGGCTCCAGGTAGGTTTGATAACTTCCGACGGGCGTGCGTATCACCTCGCCTTGATCCGCCGACGACAGCACGCCCGTAACGCCCTCGGCCTCTACCGCATAGCCGGGCAACATCGGGTCGCACAGTTTCAAGGTGTGTTTGTCGGTCTGTACAGGCACCAGCTCATCGACATAGGCTGCCCTGGCCAGCCGCTGGGCTGCCAGGCCAGCGCCGACATTGACGCCGGTCATGATCACTGTTTCGGCAACCGAGTAGAGGTGTTCCAGCGCCCCTTGTCGATCGCCCAGCTGCCAATCGGCATACCCTTCATATACCTCGTCGGCTACCTGCAGCGCAGTGATCCCCAGCAACGGCAGCGCCAGCGCCGGCAACCCGAAGCTGGCCAGGCCCAGCAGGTCGAGCGCGCTTTCGAGGTAGAAATGCAGGCGCCGGTCACGCTCCTGCGCATCCACGTCGGCAGTGGGTACCGCCAGTACCTTGGCATTGTCCAGCAAGGTCTCGATCTGCTGATTGCGCAGGTACTCGAACAGCGGCTGCTCGATCACTTCGTGACGACCATCGAGACGAACCGGAACGTTCCCATCACCTTGCTTCAGAGCCTCTTCCAGCGCACGGGTATACCCCTCACGATCCCGTTCGCTGATGAAACGCTGGAAGAAACGGACATACCCTGGCAAGCGAAACTGTTTACCCATCGTCAGGAACAGTTGCCCCCACGTTGCATACCAGGTAAGAGCGCCATGAGGATCATCGGGTACCCAGCACAGCAGCCCCGTGTGCGAACTGTCGGGTGCTGCAACTTCGAATACCACCACCCCTCGCGCCAGCTTGCCGAACACACGCAATGCATGGGGCTGTAGACCTGTACTTGCCGCTGGCTTGGCAGCCACCAGCGAGACCAGCGGCAGGCAGTGTCGGGCAATTTCCCCGTTGAACAACGACAGCCGTAGCGCCGCCTCCAGCGCAGCCCGATAGCTCTCCTCGATAAGGGCCTGCAACTGCTTCCCGGGCTCACCGTCTGGCTTCAGTTGTTCACGCAGATAAGCCTGGTATTGCCCACCCAGGTCAAGGGAGCGGCACAAGGTGTAGAACGCCTGTGGCGAAATACCTGCCTCCTGGCCTTGCGCATCCTGCACCACGGTACCTTGCAGAATGGCGCTGGTGAAGGTTTCGTCCTCGGTGAAGTTATGCAACGCTGCCGCCAGCAGGCTTTGCTGGTGTATTCGTTCCCGGACGCCATCCGCAATGGTCGCGACATGCGATGGAAAACGCTGCAGAGTGCGGCGGCGCAACATCGCGCGGCGCACATCCAGCGTCAGGCGATGCCGGGCTTGCAAGGCCTGCTGCAACAACGGGGCGGCGAAGGCATCCAGCGGCGTGATGCTCGCCAACCGCATGTGCAATTGATGCTGTACCTGCTGTTGCCATTGCTGGCTCGCATGCAGCGCATACAGGTTATCGAGCGAGGTCGCAGTCAGCCAGGACGGTAAACGGCTGGCGATCAAGGCGTCGGTCGAGCCATCGGTCAAGGGGGGCTGGTGCATCTTGGTCTCCACGCAAAGAAAACCGCATTGCATCAATGCCCGGCGTGGACGAGGCGGTATCTATAGCAATCCGCCTGGCTGTCACGCGCTGGCATTCCCCAAGGCGACCGGTTCGACAGTCATGAGTACGTGGCGACTCTTGACTTCAAAGCAAAAGATCTTGGCACCACGCCCCCTTAATCATCTCCCATCAACCCTGCACACTGGCTTCACTCACGCAGGCGACACGCCTGGGTCAACTGTTCTTTGCCAAGGAGCGTTTCATGAGCATCCCTTCTTTCGGTCTGGGTACTTTCCGCCTGACGGGTCAAGCCGTAATCGACTCAGTCAAGTCGGCCCTGGAACTGGGCTACCGGGTCATCGACACCGCACAGATCTACAACAACGAAGCTGACGTCGGCCAGGCCATCGGCGAAAGCGGCGTGCCGCGCAGCGAGCTGTTCATCACCACCAAGATCTGGGTCGACAACTACGCCGCCGACAAACTGATCCCCAGCCTGCGCGAAAGCCTGCAGAAACTGCGCACCGACCATGTCGACCTGCTGCTGATCCACTGGCCAGCCCCAGGCAACGGCGTTGAACTGCCTGAATACATGGCCGCCCTGGCCGAAGCCAAGGCGCTGGGGCTGACCCGCCAGATCGGCGTGTCCAACTTCAACATCGAGCTGACCCGCCAGGCCATCGAAGTGGTCGGCAAAGGCGAGATTGCCACCAACCAGATCGAGCTCAGCCCGTATCTGCAGAACCGCAAGCTGGTTGCATTCCTCAAGGAACAAGGCATCACCGTCACCTCGTACATGACGCTGGCCTATGGCAAGGTCCTGAAAGACCCGGTACTGGCCGACATCGGCGCCAAGCACAAGGCCACGGTCGCCCAGGTGGCACTGGCCTGGGCCCTGCAGCAGGGCTACGCGGTGATCCCGTCGTCGACCAAACGCGAGAACCTGGCCAGCAACCTGCTTGCCCAGAGCTTGCAGCTGGACGCCGATGACATGGCCCGGATTGCCACGCTGGAACGCAATGGCCGCGAAGTCAGCCCCGACGGCCTGGCCCCGGCCTGGGATTGATCGCCATGACCGCTCATGCAATGAAAAGCGGCCGGGTGCTCTTCGCCCTGGCCATCGGCGCCTTCGGCATCGGCACCACCGAGTTCACCCCGATGGGCCTGCTGCCAGTGATCGCCCAGGGCGTCGATGTAAGCATTCCCAGTGCAGGCATGCTGATCACCGCCTATGCCATCGGCGTGATGCTCGGCGCACCGGTAATGACGTTACTGTTCAGCCGTTTCGGCAAGCGCGCAGCGCTGATGGCGCTGATGGCCATCTTCACCCTGGGCAACCTGCTGTCGTCGCTGGCACCGGACTACTACACCCTGCTCGCCTCGCGGCTGGTCACCAGCCTCAACCACGGCGCGTTCTTCGGCCTTGGCGCGGTGGTAGCGGCCAGCGTGGTACCCAAGGAGAAACAAGCCAGTGCCGTGGCGACCATGTTCATGGGCCTGACCATCGCCAACATTGGCGGCGTGCCGGCCGCCACCTGGGTCGGCCAGCAGGTCGGCTGGCGCATGGCCTTTGCCGGCACCGCCGCGCTGGGCCTGCTGGCCATGGCCGCGCTGTGGTTCGCCCTGCCCAAGGGTGAGCGCGGCAGCGTGCCGCATGTGCGCAGGGAGCTGGCCGTGATCGCCCGCCCCAGCGTGTTGCTGGCGATGGCTACCACCGTGCTCGGCGCCGGTGCCATGTTCACCTTGTACACGTATGTCGCGCCGGTGCTGGCCGAACTGACCGGCGCCTCGGACAGCTTCGTCACCCTCGGCCTGGTGCTGATCGGCGTCGGCTTCACCCTGGGCAACAGCCTGGGCGGTCGCCTGGCCGACTGGTCGCTGGATGGCGCAGCGCGGATCTTCCTCGCGGCGCTGGCGGCAATCATGCTGCTGATGCCGCTGGTACTGGGCAGCCATATCGGCGCCGCCCTGGTCTTGCTGGTGTGGGGCATGTTCACCTTTGCCGTGGTGCCACCGCTGCAGATGCGGGTGATGATCGCGGCCATCGAGGCGCCGGGGCTGGCCTCGTCGATAAACGTCGGTGCCTTCAACCTGGGTAATGCCCTGGGCGCTGCGCTGGGTGGTGCGGTGATCAGCCTGGACCTGGGCTATGCGGCGGTGCCGATGGCCGGCGGTGTACTCGCGGCAGCCGGGCTGCTGCTGGTTTGGCTGGGCGGGCGCAGCAAGGTCGTGGGCGAAACCGCTGCCGACGCGGGCTGATCGCGGCCACTTGCAGAAGCGGCCTGGTGTCGCGACGGGCCTGCGTAGCAGCCCCAGCAATTGCCGTTTTGATCAGAGAATGCGGGGGCCGCTTTGCGGCCCATCGCGACGCAAGGCCGCTCCTACACATTGTTCCAGGCAATGCAATTATGAAGTGCCAGGCACATCCATTCTCTGGTCACGCAGCGGCGGCTAAGCTCCTCACCAGTCAATCGACCCGAGGAGTAACCCATGTCTCGCCCACCCCTTCCGCCTTTCACCCACGCAAGCGCGATCGAAAAGGTCCGCCTGGCCGAGGATGGCTGGAACAGCCGCGACGCTGCCAAGGTCGCGCTTGCCTATACCGTCGACACCGTGTGGCGCAACCGCGTCGAGTTCCCCCGCGGCCGCGCCGAGGTCGAGGCCTTCCTGACGCGCAAATGGAACCGCGAACTGGAGTACCGCCTGATCAAGGAGTTGTGGGCCTTCAGCGGCAACCGCATTGCCGTGCGCTATGTCTACGAGTACCACGACGACAGCGGCCAGTGGTACCGCGCCTATGGCAACGAAAACTGGGAATTCGCCGACGACGGGCTGATGCAGAACCGCCATTCGAGCATCAACGAACAGCCCATCAGCGAAGCCGAGCGCAAGTTCCGCTGGCCGTTGGGCCGGCGCCCGGATGATCACCCCGGGCTCAGCGAACTGGGCCTCTGATCAGCCAACCGGCAGCGTGACCCTGACCTCCAGGCCACCACCCGGGCGGTTGCTTAAGGTCACGCTGCCGCCCTGCTCCAGCACGATGGCTCGTGCTGCCGGCAGGCCCAGCCCAACGCCGCCGGTATTACGGTTGCGCGAACCTTCGATGCGGTAGAACGGGGCGAATACCTGTTCGTGCAGCTCCGGCGCGATGCCCGGCCCGCGATCCTGCACGCTGATTTCGATCTGCCCGGCATTTGTCGCCAGCGTCACTGCGGGGTCACGGCCATACTTCGCGGCATTGTCGATCAGGTTGACCAGCACCCGCCTGACACCCACCGGGCGCCCCTCGTACACGCAGCGACGTGGCCCGCTCAGCCCCACCTCCACACCGGCATCCCTGAAATCGTCCACCACGGTCGACAGCAACTCGCCCAGGTCGAACACGGTGGCCTGTTCCAGCCGAGCATCGTCACGGAAAAACGCCAACGCCGCTTCGACCATCGCTTGCATCTCGTCAACATCCTTGAACAGCTTGGCCTGCAACTGGGCATCGTCAATGAACTCGGCGCGCAAACGCATGCGCGTCAAGGGTGCGCGCAAGTCATGGGAAATGGCCGCAAGCATCTGGGTGCGGTCGTTGAGAAAGTGCTTGAGCTGCGCCTGGGTAGCGTTGAACGCGAGAATCGCCTGGCGCAGGTCATGCGGGCCGACCACCGGAATCGGCGGCGCGTTGAAGTCCTTGCCAAAACGCCGTGCACCTTCGGCAAAACGCTCCAGCGGCTTGGCCAGGTAGCGCGTGGCCAGCAAGGCAACGGCCAGGCTGGAGAGCAGCATCAGGGTCAGGATGATCAGGTTGCGTGGCAGCTCATCCAGCCCCCAGCTACGGGCAGTGGCGCGGAACAGCACCCACGACTTGTCGCTCAGCTCGATCATCAGCGCATAGCCGCGCTCAGGAGCGTATTCCGGCATGTCGGATGGCTCGAAGGCTTCGATCCTGGCATCCGGGCGCTTGAGCAGCGCGCGCAGGATCGGCGTGCCCTCGCTGAACTCGGCATCGACCAGCGCTGGCACGCCCGCTTCGTCATGACGGCGCAGCCAGCGCACCGAGTAGCTGCCATCACCCGCCGCGCTGGCGATGTTGGCCCGCTCTGCCAAGGGCGCGACATCGAGAATTCGGGTAACCGTTGCGACCTTTTCAATCACTCCGCTTTCCAGCAGCGGTGGCTGCGCCCAGACACTCAGCAGCAGGCTGAACAGGCCTTTGAGCAGCAACAGGAACAGCATCGCCGTCAGGGTGGTCAGCGCGATCCAGCGGGCAATGGTGATCTTTGGCCGTGGCAGGGCCCGGCGAGCCCGGGCAAGCAGGTTCATCGCCTGGCGACCGTCGGCGTGAACAGGTAACCGGCGTTGCGCAAGGTGCGGATCAAGGGCTCGTGGCCATGCTCGCTTTCAAGCTTGCGGCGCAGCCGGCTCACCTGGACGTCAACGCTGCGGTCATAGGCCTCGTAGGCATCGCCACGGGCCAGGTCCAGCAACTGCTGGCGGCTGAGCACCCGCCGCGGATGTTCGGCGAACACCAACAACAGTTCGAATTCACCGTTGGACAAGGGGATCATGACGTTGGCCAGCGAACGCAATTCGCGCCGCACCACATCCAGCCGCCAGCCAGCAAACTCGAGAATCGCGCAGGCATGGCCCGCCCCGCCAGCGGCTGCGCGATCGGCCGCTTCGCCGGCACGCCGCAGCACTGCCCTGACCCGCGCCAGCAGTTCACGGGCAGCGAACGGCTTGGTCAGGTAGTCATCCGCACCCAGCTCCAGCCCCACTACCCGGTCACTCAGTTCGCCCATGGCGGTGAGCATGATCACCGCCACCTTGTGCTCGGCCAGCAAGCGCTGGCACAGCACCAGGCCGCTATCGCCAGGCAGCATCACGTCAAGAATCACCAGGTCTGGCACCCGCCGTTCGACGGCCTGCCAGAGCGCTTTGCCGTCCCTGGCCACGTCAACCTCGTAACCGTGCTGGCGAAGAAACTTCTGTAGCAGGTCGAGTACTTCGACATCGTCGTCGACTATCAGCAAATGGCTCACGAAAACCCACCAAAACAAGATATCAAGCCGTACTTTAAGGCCTTCCTCCGCTAGCCGTCATATATTTCAACCTGGTAACAAAGTGTCGACGCGGAGACAATCCGGACATTACCCGGCAAACAAAACTGCGCAGCATCGCCGCCAGTTCTTGCCAGGAAGAAACCTATGTCCCGTTCATCCTCCGCCTCCCGTTCAGCGCGCTCTGCCGTGCTGGCCCTGTCGCTGCTGGCCACGGGAGGCTACAGCCAACGCGCCCCCGCCACGGCTGTGTGCAGCAACGTCGCCTATCAGGTCAGTGACCCGGCGGAACCTGCCAACCGCGCCGTGTTCGCCTTCAACCGCAGCCTCGATGACTACCTGCTGGCCCCCGTCGCCCGGAGCTATCAGGCGCTCCCCGGTTTCGCCCGGCAGGGCATCCACAACTTTTCCAGCAACTTAGGTGAGCCCAAGGTATTCATCAACGACTTGCTGCAGGGCAATGGCGAGCGGGCAATGACCAGCCTGGCGCGCTTCATCTTCAACACCACCCTGGGGGTGGCGGGTTTGGTCGATGTATCGGGGAAAATGGGGCTGAGCCAGCACCGTTCGGACTTTGGCCAGACCTTTGGCGTCTGGGGCATCGGCGATGGCCCGATCGTCGAGCTGCCAGTGCTGGGTTCACACAATGTGCGCGATGCCACCGGCACGCTACTGGGCATGGCGCTGGACCCGTTTGGTGGTGACAGCGATACCGTCGCCACCCTGGGCAACGTCGCCACGGCGGGCGGCTTCGTCGATGCACGGGCCGAAGCCCTGCCACTGACCGACCTGCTGCGCACCTGGCCGGATTACTACGTCGCGCTGCGTGACTACACTGCGCAACGGCGCAGCATCCGGGTGGCAGAAGGCAAGGCCGGCGAGCCAGGCACATGGCAGGCAGATTGTGCCGGGGGTGCCCGTGAAAACTGATGGCCAGACCGCCGTGCTGTTGTTCAGGCGCCTGGAAGGCGCCGCCCGCCAGCCGCTGTTGCTGCATGAACTGGAAGCCCGCCTGTCTGCCGACGGCCGCAGCCTGGTGCTGAGCCGCTACCGGGAACGCTTTACCGCCGACGGCAAACCCTACCGCCACGAGGCTCACCGCAGCATACCGATCGCCACCTTGCTGCGCTGGATGGCCCGGCAGGGGCGATAAATCAGCAGAAGCGGATTTGCCAATGTCCGAAACGCGGCAGGCGCTGCCTGTTCGGCGCGAGACAGGCAACCGTGGTGCTGGCTACCCTCTTCTGGCGTTGCCTTGCTCCCTTTCGACAGAAGAACTTCGCCCATGACGACACCCTCCGCCTCCATGGCCGCCACCACGCCTGCCGACCCACCTCAGGGCTTTCTGGTCCGCATCGTCGGCGCTGCCGCATTCGCCCATCTGCTCAACGACCTGATCCAGGCCGTATTGCCATCGATCTACCCGATGCTCAAGAGCGATTTCGCCCTGAGCTTCGCCCAGGTCGGCTGGATCGCCCTGGTCTACCAGGTGACCGCCTCGCTGCTGCAACCCTGGGTCGGCCTGTACACCGACAAGCACCCGCAACCCTACCTGCTGCCAGCCGGCATGCTGGTCACCCTGGTGGGCATCGCCCTGCTCGCCTTCGCCGGCAGCTACGCCATGCTGCTGGTTGCCGCCGCAGTGGTCGGCGTGGGCTCGGCCACCTTCCATCCGGAAGCCTCACGGGTGGCGAGGATGGCCTCCGGCGGGCGCTTCGGCACTGCGCAATCGACCTTCCAGGTGGGCGGCAATACCGGCTCGGCCCTTGGCCCGCTGCTGACCGCCGCCATCGTCATCCCGCATGGCCAGCCCGCCATTGCCTGGTTCATGCTGGCGGCTGCGCTGGCGGTGTGGGTGCTGTGGCGGGTGACCGGCTGGACCATGAGCCACGGCCAGACCCGGCTCAAGACCTTCGCCGGCCAGCAGCCGCCCGGGCTGGCCCCTGGCGCCATGTGGCGCGCGGTTGGGGTAATCGCCGTGCTGATGTTCGCCAAGTTCGTGTATATCGCTTCGTTCACCAACTACTTCACCTTCTACTTGATCGAACATTTCGGCCTGAGCGTGCAGCACAGCCAGCTGTACCTGTTCGTGTTCCTCGCGGCAGTGGCACTGGGTACCTTCGCTGGCGGCCCGGTGGGTGACCGGATCGGGCGCAAGGCGGTGATCTGGGTGTCGTTCCTCGGCGTGGCCCCCTTCGCCCTCGCCCTGCCGCATGCCAACCTGGCCTGGACGGCGGCCCTGGCGGTGCTCATCGGCCTGGTGATGTCCTCTGCCTTCGCCGCGCTGGTGGTGTATGCCCAGGAGGCGGTGCCTGGCCGGGTCGGCATGGTCTCCGGAGTGATGTTCGGCTTGATGTTCGGCATCAGCGGCATCGGTGCCGCCGGGCTCGGCGAGCTGGCCGACCGACACGGCATCGAGTGGGTGTACCAGGCAATCGCCTTCTTGCCGCTGCTGGGGCTGGCCACTGCGCTGCTGCCGGCAACCCGCTCGCAAGCCCGCCCCGCCCGCTGCTGTTAAAGTGGCTGGGCCGGGCAGCCTGAACACGAGGTAGCAATGCTCAAACCGCAGCATGAATTGCTGGTGGAGGTCGATGAATGGGCCTGGGAAGTGGGTAGCCGCGCAACCGACTACCCGACCGACTGGTTCATCGAGCCGCACAGCCATGCCAAGCATCAACTGATCTATGCCATCAAAGGCCTGATGATCGTCGAGTCCGGCAATGAACGCTGGACCGTGCCACCCAGCCGCGGGGTGTGGATGCCCTGCGGCCAGGTGCACGCGATACGCTGCGTGGGCGAGGTGAAGATGCGCAGTGTGTTCGTGCGCACCGATACCGCCGTCCCCCTACCCAGGCAGAGCAAGGCCATCAGCATCTCGCCATTGCTCAGCGAACTGATCAAGGCCTCGGTGGGCTTCTGCGCACCGTTTGCCGATGACTCCCGCGAAGGCCGGGTGATGCGCCTGATCCTGGATGAGATCTGCGTGCTGCCAACCCAGCCGCTGAAGCTGTCGCAGCCCAGCGACAAGCGCCTGCGCACAATCTGTACGGTGCTGCTCGAGCGGCCTTACGATAATGCCACCCTGGCCGACTGGGGTGTGCAGCTGGGCGTGGACGAGAAAACCATCCAGCGCCTGTTTCGCAAGGAAACCGGCATGACCTTCGGCCAGTGGCGCCAGCAGGCGCGGCTGATGCAGGCGCTGGAGCGGATCGCCCTGGGCGAGCGCATCATCGATGTCGCGGTGGCGCTGGGGTATGACAGCCCGAGCGCCTTCGCCAGCATGTTCAAGCGCCAGTTCGGCACCACGCCCAGCCAGTTCTTCAAATGAGCTGAAAAACAATCATTGCATGATCTCACCCAGCAACCCGGTCATGGCGTGTACAGTAGGCTCACAACAAAGCCCAGAAGGAGCCCGGCACATGTCCGCAACGCTGTCCCCCCTGCAGATCGACTGCGATTTCGACTCCGGCAATATTCAGGTACTGGATGCCAGCAACCCGGCCCGGGTGCACCTGGCCATCCGCCCCGACACCCACAGCGGCCACTACCAGTGGTTCCACTTCAAGGTCAGCGGGCTCACGCCAGGCCAGGTCCACCGCTTCAGCCTCGACAACGCCTCCGGCTCGTCCTACAAGAACGCCTGGAGTGGTTACAACGCCGTGGCCTCCTACGACCAGCAAAGCTGGTTCCGCGTGCCCAGCCAGTACGATGGCACGGCGCTGTCGTTCGAGGTAACCGCCGAACAGCCGCAGATCTGGTTCGCTTACTTCGAGCCCTACTCGCGCGCCCGCCACAACCAGCTGATCGAACGTGCCCGGCAACTGCCAGGGGTCGAGCTGCTGGCCAGCGGCCGCAGCGTCCAGGGCCGCGACATTCCCCTGCTGCGTGCCGGTGATGGCGCCGCAGGCAAGCGCAAGCTGTGGCTGATTGCCCAGCAGCATCCGGGCGAACACATGGCCGAGTGGTTCATGGAGGGGGTGATCGACCGCCTGCAGGCCGACGACGCGGTGATCCGCCAATTGCTGGCCAAGGCCGATCTGTACCTGATCCCCAACATGAACCCGGACGGTGCCTTCCTCGGCCACCTGCGCACCAACTTCAAGGGCAAGGACCTCAACCGTGCCTGGCAGGACGCCAGTGTCGAGTTCAGCCCCGAAGTATTCTTCGCCCAGGCGCAGATGAAGCAGTACGGGGTGGATGCGTTCATCGACGTGCATGGCGACGAAGAGATTCCCCATGTGTTCACTGCGGCCTGCGAAGGCAACCCGGGCTATACCCCGCGGTTGGCGCAGCTGGAAGCGCAGTTCCGAAGCACCCTGTGCAGCCTGACCCGTGACTTCCAGACCGTGCACGGCTACACCCGCGACGAGCCGGGGCAGGCCAACACGACACTGGCCTGCAATGCCGTGGGGATGGCCCATGACTGCCTGTCGCTGACCCTGGAAATGCCCTTCAAGGACCATGACGACGCGCCCAACCCGGCCACCGGGTGGTCGGGGGCACGTTCCAAGGCACTGGCCGGGGCGGTGCTGGAGACCCTGGCGCAAATGGTTGACGATTTGCGTTGAGCCCTGCGGCGTTCGAGCTGACTTCCAGTTGGCACCTGCAGCTTCATGTGCCCGGGTGCGTTCAGAACTGCACGTCCAGAATCACACTGTCGGCATAACTCCCTGCCGGCGGTGTGGCCTGGTCGGTATAGACCCTGGCGTTGTAGTTGAACACCTGGCTACCGGTACCCGTGCCTGCTCCGGGGTTCACATCGGCATCACTACTGGCCCGGCGCGCCGCCCCCACCGAGCCCCAGCGCTGCGCCCCGGCGCTCTTGAAAATGTCGTAGGCCAGGTAATCGTTTGCCGACGATTTCATGCGCCGCCGTCCGCTGGCCACGTTCTGGCCATCGTCCAGGCCCACGGTATAGGTGCTGCCCTTGGTGCACGACACACTCAGGTTCTGGCTTACCGTACCGAACCCCGCCACCACCGGTGCACTGGCGAAGCTGATGTCGGGGGTGGTGATCTGGCAGTCATTGGTCACCGTCAGGCTCACTGTCAGCGGCTTGCTACCACTGCCGGTATCCCGGCCGATGCAGAACCCGCCGGCGCCGATCCCCGCGCAGTAATCCCAGGTCCACTCGACGCTGAGGGTTTCCTGGTAGGCGCCCGCCGCAACGTTGCTACCTACCTGCGTGCGCATGTACAGGGGCACGTTCTTGGGGGTACCGTTGAGCAGGCCCAGTACATCCAGAATGCCGGTGGTGCGGTATTCGAAGGCGGTACCACGGGTGATCGGATAGCTGGTTGTGGCATCGGCATACAGCGTATAAGGGATGACATCCCCGGTCGGCCCCACCAGGCCGCTGGTGGTGGCAGTGATCTTGATCTTGAATGAGTCGGTGCTGCTGAGCACGCTGAGCACCGAACCGCTGCACTGCAAGCCCGAATTGCTGCTGGAAGCCATCTGTACCGTGCTGCGCACTTGTGTCGAGTTGAGCGAGCCGAACGCCGCCGGCGCAGTCACCACGGAGGTGCACTGGGCCCAGGCGCTACCCGTTGCCAGCAACAAGGCGCAGGCCAACAAGCCAGGCCAGCAGCCCATCACTTGCACTCCAGCGGGCCGATCAAGGGGATCGAACCTTGCACTTCAGGCAGGTCGAACGCCACCTGGCAATGCCCGCCGCCCGCCAGTTCCACCTGCAGGCTATTGTGCCGCGCCAGGTTTTCCAGGTACACCAGGCCGTCCCATCCGACGACCGCCTGGCTGCCACTTTCGCTATGGGTGACGCGGCTGCCCAGCGTGAGCACCTGCCGCTTACCGTCCACCAGCTCGATACTGGCGGCCAGCACGCGCCGCAGCGGAAACTCCAGCAGATAGCCGCTGCCACGGCGCACCGCCACGCGCTGCTCCACTTCCGCCGCCAGGATGTCCGGTGGCAAGTCCATCGGGTCGATCTCGTACTTGCCGCGGTAATAACCGCTGCTGTATGGCACCAGCAGGTGGCCGCTGGCATCGGTGCGGCCGACTTCCTGATTTTCATAGCGCACCGGTACATCGGCGTAGCCCTGGGTGCTGACCACCACGAAGGCATCGTCGATACGGTTGGCGGCAAACAACCCCGCATCCATCCACACCAGCGAGCCGCTGGCATCGGCCCAGCGGGTCATCTCGCCGCTGCTGCCATACACCCCCGCCTGCAACTGCACCGATTGCAGGCGCCAGGTGACATCGGCCTGGCGGTAGGCGTCGCGCTCGCTACCAGCGGCATAGCCCAGGTTGTAACCGACACCGCCGCCCACAGGCACGGCGCGGCTGTAGTTCACGCGCTGCAGGCGCTCGCCGGCCTGGCTGCGCTCCAGGCTCAGGGCCAGGGTGCCACGCAGGTCGAACGGGATGACCAGTTGCGCCTGCAGCGCCCACTGGCTATCGCCCACTTCCCGGTTGGCCGACAGGTACAGGCTGCTGCCGCCCCACAGCGGCCGGCTGTAACTGAGGTTGAGCAGCCGGGTCCGCGTGCCATCGCCAGCCCGCACGTCGAAGTAGCCGGCGCCGATGTTGCCGTATTGGTTCAGGTTGAGGCTGAACGTGACCTGTTCGCTGCGCTGGCTCAGCTGCATGTCCTGGCTGTCGACACGGGTCAGGTCGGCGTAGGCGCCATGACGTTGCAGGCGCTGGTAGCTGATGCCGATGCGCTGGCTGTTGTACTGATAGCCGAGGGCCACCTGGTGGCCTTTGTCGCCGTCGAACTGGCTCTGCGCCAGGGCCGCATTGAGCACGCCGACATTACCCAGGCGCAGGTTGCCGCCCAGGCCGCCCAGCATCAACGATGCGGCGCTTTCGGCATGGGTCTCGACGGTGAGGGCGTCACTCACCCCATAGCGCAGGCTGGCCGAAGCCACCCCAGGGCCATAGGCAAAGTCACGCACGCCGTAGTCACGGCGCAGGCTGCCGGCCGCTACCGAGTAATCCGCCAGGCCTTGCTGCAGCAGGCTGCTGGTGACATAGAACGGCAGCGTGGTCGACACCTGTCGGCCAAGCGCATCGGTGGTGACCACTACCGCTTCCCCGGCACCATTGATGAACGGCACGTTGGTCAAGGTGTAGGGCCCCGGCTGCAACTCGGTGGTGCTGGACTTGTAGCCATTGATGAACAGGTCCAGCGAGGTCGGCACCGCCGCCTCCCCGGCGAACGCCGGCAATGGGTAGGTGACCAGGTCGGGGCGCGCAGCGAAATCGCGAGACAACTGCAGGCCGCCGACCCGCACCGAACTGCTCCAGGGCAAGGCGCCGGTCACCAGGTCACCGGCTTCGTAGGTCAGCAGGCGCTGCTCGTCGGTGAAACGCCAGGTGGAGTCGTAACGCAGGAAGCCCTGACGCGTGTCGTCGGCCAGCGCAGCGTTGAACGACTGGCGCCACTGCCCGGTGCTGGAGAAAGTGCCCCAACTGTCGAACAGGCGCAGTTCATTCCAGGCTGCCAGGTAGCTTCCGGCATCATCGGTGTCGTTCAGGTACAGGTCGTAGTTGAACAAGGCGCCGAAGCTGCTGCGCGCATCGGTCGCCGGGTACAGGTTGCGCTCGCCTAGCTGCTGGTCGGGCAGCCAGGCCGGTGGCACCTGCAGCAGCAAGCGCTGGTTCTGGCTGTCGTAGTCGGCATGCAACCCTGCGATGGCCTCCAGTGCCAGTTCGCCCTGCGGGTTGCCCGGTAGCGAGACACCCGCCGCCCGCAACACCTCGCTGTCCAGGTACAACTGCCCGGCGCGCTGCTGGACCGCGACCAAATCAGCCTTGGGCATCTGGTTCACCAGCAGTTCGAGGTATAGCGTGGCGTCGGTGATGGCGGAAAGCTCCAGGGGCGGTGGCGGCAGGTCGTCGGCCAGCACCAGGCCCGAGCCGAGCATGGCCAACCCCACGCACCAGCGGGGCATCGTCGTCAGCCACTTCACACACGGTTTCCAGCCATTGCCGGGTCCCCCCTGGCCCATGAACGGCATTCAGGCGCTGGCTCATTGGCCTTGGCGGATAGCGTCCGCGCTGCCCTGGCCGTTGACCCGCCCTTTCAACACACTGCCCGCCCCCGCTGCCAGCGGTGCCGGCCAGCGCATGCTGGCTCCCGGCAGCACATAGCCCAACAGGCCTTCTGCCAATGGCTTGCTCTGGCTGCCCTGCTGCACCACCACATCGGTCAGGCGGGCATGCACCGGGCCGGTATTGCGTAGCTCCACATAGGGCTTGCCCTGCACGGTCACCGCGCGCCAGCTGAGCTGCGGCTTGCCCAGGCCCTCGGCGTTGCGTTTGCCCTCAGGGTCGGCCCTGCCCCACAGGCCCTCGCCGTAGACGAACAGGGGTACCGAGTAACGCATCTGCAGGCGAATCGCCGCGGTGGTGCCAGGCTCGGCCTTGTCGACTGGGATGGCCGGCGGGATTTCGTCGATGATGATGCGGTAGGCCTGTTCCTGCCCGACCGGAGTGGGGGCAGTACGGGTCAGGCGGATCAGCTGCCGCTGCCCGGGGCCAATGCTGGCCACCGGCGGGCTGCCGATGATCTCGCGCTGGGCCTGGAACTGTTCCTGGTAGTCCCCCTGGCGCCAGGCGAACACTCGCACCTGCAGGTTGGCCGCGGTGGTGCCACGGTTTTCCAGCCACAGTGCGCCGGCCTTCTGGTCAGCTTCCAGGACCGGATCGATCGGCCAGATCAGCACCGAGGTCGCCG
Organism: Pseudomonas sp. LAM2023; assembly: GCF_016620375.1. Taxonomy (NCBI): domain Bacteria; kingdom Pseudomonadati; phylum Pseudomonadota; class Gammaproteobacteria; order Pseudomonadales; family Pseudomonadaceae; genus Pseudomonas; species Pseudomonas sp. LAM2023. The sequence goes on from NZ_JAENHV010000009.1 coordinate 980,142, forward strand.
CCCAGGCCGGCAGGCTCGCCAGCCCCATCACCGCGATCAGACCACGCTTCCATTTCGCGCCTGCCCCCATGATGCTCTCCTTGAAATACTGGTCGTTGCTGCCGCTGTGTTCACCAGCTCACCGTCACTTGCACCACATCGGTGTAGGTCCCGGCCGGCAGTGTGCCGCTCAGCTGGACCCGCCCGTACACCGGCAGCTTGATCGCCGTCGGGTCGGTGTAGCTCACGGCGACGCTCTGGCCGATCCCCAGGTTCTGGCTGTAGGCCGCATCCCGATACAGCTGGTAGGCGAGCACTTGCGTGCCACCGGTACGCTTGAGGTTGCGTGTGCCGCCGGCACTGTTCTGGCCGCCATCCACGCTCATGTTCAGGGCCACCCCCGGGGTGCACTGGAAGGTCACCGTGGAACCGCCCAGCGCGGTGCCGAGCAGCCCGCTGGCCAGCGCCGATTGCGAGCCATAGTCAAGCGTCCCGTAGCTGCTCACGCCTCCCACCACCAGGCACCCGGCAACGATCTGTGCCGTCACCGCGAAGCTGCTGGTGGTCGCCGCATCCAGCGGCGCGCCCAGCAGCATGCCAAGGCAGGTCAGCCCGCCCGCCAGCCACCTGCGCATGGCTCAGAACGACAGCTCGACCGAAACCGTGTCGGTGTAAACCCCCGCCGGCAAGCCGGCCTTGCCTCGCGCCTGGCCGTACAGGTTGACGGTCTGGGCCACGCCGGAGCTGGTCGGCAAGGTGATGGTGCCGTCGATGGCCAGCAGCTGCGAGTGCCCAGCGTCGGTGTAGAAGTCGTACGGCACGAAATTTCCGGCGCCATCGGCCAGCGCGCGCGTGCCCCCGGTCGACTGGCCGTCGTTGACGCCTGCGCGCACGCGGATCACCGGTATCGTGCCGGCCGAGCACAGCACGCTCATCGCCCCACCGCCACCGCCCATTACCTGGGCACCGGCGCTCGTGAACAGGGCGTCCTGGGTGCCGAAATCCAGGGTACCGAAGTTCATCCCCGAGGTGCCCGAGCTGCCATTGACCTGGCATGCCGCGGTCAGGGTCAGCGTCGAGTTGATGTTCCCGGTCGTGGCGGCATGGGCGTGAAAGGCCAGCGCCAGGCCGAGGCCGGCGAGGATGCAGCGTGAAAGGTTCGATCGCATCGGAGTCTCCTAAGCGTTGTTACCAGTCCAGGGTCACTCTCAGGGTGTCACGGTACAACCCGGCTGGCAGCGCGCGCGCCTGCGCCACTACCACACCGTAAATGGGAACCGGCACCTGGCGAGTGCCGCTGATGGTGAAGGCACGCGCCTGGCCAATGCCGTAGTGGCTGTTGCCGCCCGGGTCGACTGCCAGTTGATAAGGGATCAGTTCGCGGCCGTTGCTCAACCGCCGTATGCCATCGCTGCCATTCAGGCCGCCGTTGATGCGCACATTGAACGCCCGCACCTCGGGGGTGCAGCTGATCTGCAGGCTGCCCTCGCCGCCCAGGTCATCGACCTGGCTGCGCAGCGGCAGGTCCCAGCCTGGGCCCCGCTCGCCGAAATCCAGCACCCCCGGGTTGCCCACCAGGGTCGCTTGCGTACCGTTGCTGCTGACCTGGCAGGCCGAGCTGATCACCAGGCGCGCCTGGATGAAGCCGGTGCTGGTGCCATGCGCGGCACTGCTGGCCACCAGCAACGGGCCCAGGGCAAGCAGCAGGATCGGGGTTCGGCTCATGGCGTCGGGTTCCTGTGCATGGCGGCCTCCCTACCAGGTGACAGTGACTTTGAGCAGGTCGGCATACCTGCCGGCCGGGGGAACCCAGGCCAGCTTGTCGATGCGTGCGTACAACGGCAGCTCGACCGTGCCGCTGTCCGGCACCCACGCCGAATGCGCCACATTCACCGCTAACGGTTCGCGCCAGGCGGCATCGCGATACAGCCGGTAAGGGATGGGCCGGGCCTGCCCATCTTCGCTGGCGAGAAAACGCAGCTCGCCGATACCGCCATGCTGACCACCGTCGACGCGCACCTGATACGGGGTCTGTGGATTGCACTCCAGACGTGGCGGGCGCTGGCTCAGCAGCGCACCGCTGAGCGGCGCGCCGGGGCCGTCGAGGCGTGCTGCTGCGCCCAGGTCGACAAGCCCCAGCGCCTGGCCGCCAGCGTCGCGCGGTTGGCCGACCAGCATGCAGCCGCGCTGCACCAGCACGCGTACCTCCACCAGGAAGTCCGTCGCCGTGGCGCTGGTGCTCAGCATCAGGCCCAACAGCACGGGCAGGAAGCGCTCCGTCACCTTGATTATCCTTGTCGATGTGTGCAGAGCTGAGCGTAGCAGCGAGTTGACATCACCGTGGTGGCATACAGCCATTTTTTTGTGTTAGCAACAAAGCGATATGCCCGCGATGAAAACAGCCGGCGTGACGTAGAACCCACCGCCACTTCAGGCCTCCAATGCTCAAGGCCGGCACTGCTGCGGATAATCTGTTAGGGTGAACCACTCTCATCCTGCACCAGGCATACCGTACGCATGGACAGACATGACAGGAGCGTTTCATCGATGACTGCAGATAGCACGCTCACCCAGGCCCTTGAACGCTGTGCCCAGGAGCCGATCCAGCTACCTGGCAGCATCCAGCCTCAAGGGTTTCTGCTGGTGCTGGACGAAGCCGATCTGCGCGTGCTTCAGGCCAGTGAAAATGTCGAGCAATGGCTGGGCATACCCGCCAGGGAAATGACTGGCTGCAGCTTCGCCGAGCTGGTCAGTGGTGAATTCGACCTGCGCCTGCACTTGGCCCGCCTGCCCGAGGACGAGGTGTTTCCGTTCCATATCGGTGACGTGCAGCTGCGCCGGGGTGCACCGTACAGCGACAAGCTGCACCTGCTGGCACACCGTCATGACCAGGTGCTGATTGCCGAATTCGAGCCCCCGCGGCTGCCGGCGGACCTTGCCGGGCAGGGCGATTACTACCCGCTGGTGCGCAGCTTCGTCGGTCGCCTGCACCAGGCCAGCAGCCTTGAAGAGCTGCTGCAGCAAACCGTGCTGCAACTCAAGCGCATCACTGGCTTTGGCCGGGTCAAGGCCTACCGTTTCGACGCTGAAGGCAACGGCCAGGTGCTGGCCGAAGTCGCCGACCCGGGCTACCCCAGCTATCTGGGGCTGTGTTTCCCGGCCGCCGATATCCCACGCCAGGCGCGCGAGCTGTACCGGGTCAACCGCATCCGCGTGATCGAGGACGCCAACTACCAGCCCTCGCCGCTGCTGCCTGCTGCCAACCCGCGTACCGGCAAGTCACTGGACCTGAGCTTTGCCGCGCTGCGCAGCGTATCGCCGGTGCACCTGCAATACATGCGCAACATGGGCACCCTGGCCTCGATGTCGCTGTCGATCGTGGTCGATGGGCAATTGTGGGGGCTGATTTCCTGCCACCACCAGCAACCGCGCCCGGTGGACCTGCGCACCCGCACGGCCTGCGAGCTGCTGGCCAGCGTGCTGTCGTTGCAGATCGAATCGCGCGAGTCCCACGCCAAAACGCGCCAGCTGCTGGAGCTACGCCAGCACATCGTGCGCATGATTTCGTCGATGGCCGACCACGACAGCGTCAGCGACGGGCTACACGATTTGCCCGACGTGTTGCTGGCGTTCGCGGGGGCCCAGGGGGCTGCGGTCATCTCGGCCGAACGTTGCGACCTGATCGGCAAGACCCCACCCGCCGCGCAGGTCACCGCACTGGTGCACTGGCTGACGCAACGAGGCGAAGAGACCGTCTTCCACAGCGACAACCTGCAGCGCGACATCGACGAACTGCCCGAACTCGCGGCTCATGCCGGTGGCGTGCTGGCAGTGGCGATTTCCCAGATCCACTCGCATTACCTGCTGTGGTTCCGCCCCGAGCAGGTGCGCACGGTGAACTGGGCCGGGCAGCCGAGCAAGCAGGTCGGGCCACAGGGCAACCTCGACCCGCGCCACAGTTTCGAGCGCTGGCAGGAACAGCTGCGCGGCTACTGCGAGCCCTGGCAGCCGCTGCTTGTCGAAGGCGTGCTGGAGCTGCGCACCGCCGTGCTCGGCATCGTCCTGCGCAAGGCCGAGGAACTGGCGCAACTGGCCAGCGAGCTGCGCCGTTCGAACAAGGAGCTCGAAGCCTTCTCCTACAGCGTGTCGCACGACCTGCGGGCGCCCTTGCGGCATATTGCCGGCTACACCGAACTGCTCGGCGAAATCGAAGAGCAGAGCCTGAGCGAGCGTGGCAAGCGCTTCCTGCAACACATCGGCGAGGCCGCACACTTTGCCGGCAGCCTGGTCGACAACCTGCTCAACTTCTCGCAGATGGGCCGCTCCGCCCTGCGCCTGTCGGACGTCGACCTCAACGCGTTGGTCGAAGCCGTTCGCAGCGAGCTGGCGCCCGACTATGAAGGCCGCGAAATCGTCTGGGACGTCGCGCCATTGCCCAAGGTGATCGGTGACCCGGCCTTCATCAACCTGGCCTTGCACAACCTGCTGGCCAACGCCATCAAGTACACCCGCGGCCGCACCCCGGCGCGCATCGGCATCAGCGCCGTGCAGCACCCGGACGAAACCGAGATCTGCATTCGCGACAACGGCGTGGGCTTCGACATGGCCTATGCCAACAAGCTGTTCGGCGTATTCCAGCGCCTGCACCGCATGGAAGATTTCGAAGGTACCGGAATCGGCCTGGCGAGCGTGCGGCGCATTATCGAACGTCACGACGGCCGGGTCTGGGCGCATGGCAAGATCGACCAGGGCGCCACCTTCCACTTCACCCTCCCGCGTCATCCCGCGACTACCTGAGGCACCGCTACCATCATGCTCAAACCCATCCTGCTGGTCGAAGACAACCCACGCGACCTGGAGCTGACCCTCCTGGCGCTGGAGCGCAGCCAGTTGGCCAACGAAGTAATCGTGCTGCGTGACGGTGCCGAGGCGCTGGACTATCTGCTGCGCCGCAATGCCTACGCCGAACGTGACGATGGCAACCCCGCCGTGCTGCTGCTGGACCTGAAACTGCCGAAGGTCGACGGCCTGGAAGTGCTCAAGGAAGTGCGCACCACCCCCGAACTGCGCAGCATCCCGACGGTGATGCTGACCTCCTCGCGTGAAGAACCCGACTTGTTGCGCGCCTACGAGCTGGGGGTGAACGCCTACGTGGTCAAGCCAGTGGAGTTCAAGGAATTCGTCGCCGCCATTTCCGACCTGGGGATATTCTGGGCAGTCCTCAATGAACCACCCCCCGGCTCGCTGCGCCTGCCCCGGCGTGGCAGCAATTGAGGCCGCCGCGACGATGCAGCCGATGCCGCTGAAACTGTTGATGGTCGAGGACAGCTCGATGGATGCCGAGCTGACCCTGATGCGCCTGGAGCGCAGCGGGCTGCATGTGCAGGCGCAACTGGTATTCGACCATGTTGGCGTAGAGCACGCCCTGCGCGAGGCCCGCTACGACCTGATCCTGTGCGACTGCGTGTTGCCGGGCTCGTCCGGCACTGAAGTGCTGGCGATTGCCCAGCGCCTGGCACCGGACATCCCGTTCATTTTCCTGTCCGGCATCTACGGCGAAGAGCATGCGGTGGAAATGATCCGCCTGGGTGCCACCGATTATGTGCTGAAGAAGAACCTGCCCCTGCTGCCCAAGGCGGTGCGCCGGGCCCTGACCGAGGTGCAGGAGCGCCAGCGCCGGCGTCGCGCCGAAGAAGCCCTGGCCGACGTCGAGGCACGTGCGCGCTTTGCCATCGACGCGGCCGGCATGGGCACCTGGGACATGCGCCCGCAAGAAGGCCTGTTGCTCTGGGATGACCGCTGCAAGACCCTGTTCGGCCTGCCCACCAGCACCGAGATGACCCTGGACGTGTTCTATGCCGGCATCTACCCCGACGACCTGCCGCTGGTGCGCGAAGCGGTAGACCGCGCCATGCGCCCGGAAAGCGGTGGCCAGTACCGAGTGGAATTTCGCATCGCCCAGCCCGATGGCCGGGAGCCGCGCTGGTTGCTCAGCAGCGGCCAGAGCCAGTTCGTCGACGACCAGTGCGTGCGCTTTTCCGGTGTGCTGCAGGACATCCATACCCAGCGCCTGGCCACCCAGGCGTTGCGTCAGCTCAACGAGATGCTCGGTGAACGGGTCGAGCGCCGTACCCGCGAACGCGACCGCGCCTGGGAGCTGTCGCAGGACCTGCTGGCAGTGCTCAACAAGGACCTGACCCCGGTTGCATTGAACCCCGCCTGGGAGGCCAGCCTGGGCTTTTCCCGCGAGCGCCTGAGCCAGTCGTCGCTACTGCACCTGCTGCCCGAGCCCGACCAGGAACTGTTGCTCACCGAACTGGCCGCCCTCGCCCATGGCCGCACCAGTGCCCGCTTCGTCGGCCGAGTCCTGCATGCTGGCGGCCAGCAGCGCTGGCTGTCGTGGGTGGTGGTACCGGAAGATACCCTGCTGTATGTGGTGGCGCGCGACATCACCAGCGAGCGCGAGGCGGCCATGGGCCTGGCTGAAGCCAACGCGCGCCTGCGCGAACAGATCGACGAACGCGAACGTATCGAGGCTGCGCTGCAACAGATGCAGCGCCTGGAAGCGGTCGGCCAACTGACTGCTGGCGTAGCCCACGACTTCAACAACCTGCTGACGGTGATTCTCACCGGAGCCAGCTTCCTCGAACGCGACCTGGCCAAGGGCGATGTAGACAAGGCCCGCACCCGCCTCACGCACATCCGCGAAGCTGGCGAACGCGGTGCCAAGCTGACCTCGCAGCTGCTGGCGTTCTCCCGCCGTCAGCGTCTGGAGCCAGTGCCGTTGGACCTCAACCGGACCCTGGCCGGCCTTGAGGAATTACTGCGCCGCACACTGGGCGGCAATGTCTCGGTGCGCCTGGACCTGGAGCCCTGCCTGTGGCAGGCACTGACCGACCCGACCCAGACCGAGATGATTATCCTCAACCTGGCGATCAACGCCCGCGACGCCATGCCTGACGGTGGCCAACTGACCCTGTCGACCCGTAACGGCCGTGTTGACGCCCGCCCGCAACGCCCCGAAGACCCGGACCCGGGCGAGTACGTGGTGCTAAGCATCGGCGATACCGGCTGCGGCATGAGCGAAGAGGTGCTGGCCAAGGTATTCGAGCCATTCTTCACCACCAAGGACATCGGCAAGGGTTCCGGCCTGGGCCTGGCCCAGGTATTCGGCTTCGCCAAGCAGTCAGGTGGTGGCGTGCACATCGACACCGTGCCGGGGCGTGGCACGCAGGTGGCGGTGTACCTGCCGGCGGTCAAGGATCAAGTGGTGAATGAACCGCTGCCGCCGCGGCTCAGCCACTCGATCAGCGCAAGCGGCGGCAACCAGACAATACTGCTGGTGGATGACGACCACCTGGTGCGCGACATGCTTGGCGACGTGCTACGCCAGTATGGCTACCAGGTGCGCCAGGCTCACAGCGGCGAACAGGCCCTGGCCTTGCTGGATGAGCAGATCGACTTGCTGCTGAGCGATTTCGCCATGCCCGAGTTCAACGGTGCACAACTGGCCTTGGCCGCACGCGAACGGTATCCGCACCTGCCGGTGGTACTGCTTACCGGTTACGCGGAATTGCAGGGGCTGGAGTTGCCGAACAGCCTGGTGGTCCAGAAGCCGGTACAAGCCGATGAACTGGCCCGGGTGCTGAACGAGATGCTGGTGACCAAGACCGTGTAGGAGCGGCCTTGTGTCGCGATGGGCTGCGCCAGCAGCCCCTTGGCAATCTGCCCTACATCTGAATCCTGGGGCTGCTGCGCAGCCCATCGCGACACAAGGCCGCGCCTACACGGACGTGCAAAAGGCAGAAACGGCAAAGCCCGGCGCTGATCATTCAAGCACCGGACCGAAATATATTTGAAGCAAGAAAATGGCAGGGGCGGCTGGATTCGAACCAACGCATGGCAGGATCAAAACCTGCTGCCTTACCGCTTGGCGACGCCCCTGTATCGGATGCAGCGTTTGCTGCTCTGACAATTCCAACTGAGTGACAACTGGGTTGTTGTCTTGGAATGCGCGGCACTTTAACAACAAACTTTCGGTCTGTGAACCCCCTGAAGAAAAAAAATTGCCAGAAAACAGCGAGTTAGTCATTTTCGCGTTGCCCACGGCGACCATCCGTCGCTTTCCCCCCGCCTCGCTTCAACACAATCGCATTCCTCCCTTCCAATCAGATGAGGCAACTGCATTGACCATGGAGGACTCCCATGCCTGTTTCACACGATCTTTACCAGGACCTGCACTACCCGCGCGAAATCGTCCAGCAACGCCGCCAGCAGGACAAGGCGCTGGACCGGCTGCTCGACGAGTACATGGACATCGACAACCAGGTGCTGGCCGCCGAGTCGATCTCGGCCGGCAACTTCGAGGACGAAGACCTGCGCCACCTGAAGGAGCGCCGGCTGGCCGTGAAGTACATGATCGAGCGCCAACTGGAGCGCAAGCCCTGAACTAACCCACCAAGGCGGACACCGTCAGGGGGTCTGGCTCGCCGTCATAGAACTGCACCAGTGCCTGCTGGAACAACGGGTTGTCGGGCGCCGCCCGGGCGAACAGGGTCAGGCACGAACGCAGCTTGAGGTCATCCGGGCTGCCGAGCATGGCCCTGGCACTCTTGTCGCCATGTTGCAGCAGCGCGGTAACGCAAGCTTGCAGCCGCGGCCCCAGCAAGGGGTGGGCCAGGTAGGCTCGGGCTGCGTCGATCCCGGCCAACGCATACCGCTCGGCCATGGCGCTGCGGCCCAGGCCATCGAGCTGTGGAAACACATACCACATCCAGTGGCTGCGCTTGTGCCCGGCCTGCAGCTCCTGCATCACCTGGCCATACACCCGGTTCTGCGCCTCGACGAAGCGCTCCAGGTCATAGTCGCTTTGCATGCTCGCCCCTCCTCGCATCGTGCTTTGCTACCCCCTTCACTGTACGCCTGCAGCGCCGACCTATCTCGCCAGGCGATGATTGCCGCGCACTTTCTGTATTGGTCAAACTCGCCGCGCTCGGGCAAGCTGCATGCTCCCCGTCATCGCCGAAGGAGCTTCGCTTTGCCTGCCTGGATTCCTGCCCCGTTACGCCAGCTCGGCCGGCGCTTGCGTGACACCGCCCCCCAGAGCGAGCTGCTCGGCTGGTTCGAAGAGCAGGCACGCAGCCGCGGTTATCAGCTCAGCGACGGCCAGCGCCGGGTAATCCAATGCATGGCCGGGCAACTGGCACAGCTCGAACAAGGCCAACCGCGCAGCCTGTACCTGTACGGCCCGGTGGGGCGCGGCAAGAGCTGGTTGCTCGATGGTTTCTTCCAGGCCGTGCCGGTAGCGGCCAAGCAACGCCTGCATTTCCATGACTTCTTTGCCCGCCTGCACCAGGGCATGCACCGCCACCGCGCGCTGGATGATGCGCTGGGCGCGACCCTCGACGAACTGCTGGGCGGCTGCCGGGTGCTGTGCTTCGACGAGTTCCACGTGCATGACATTGGCGATGCGATGTTGCTCACGCGCTTGTTCAACGCCCTGTTCAGCCGTGGGGTGTGGTTGCTGGTAACGTCCAATTATGCCCCCGAAGGGTTGCTGCCCAACCCGTTGTACCATGAGCGGTTCCTGCCGGTGATCCGCCTGATCAACAGCTCGATGACAGTGCTCGAGGTCAGCGGTGACACCGACTTCCGCAGCCTGCCGGCAAACCGCGAACATCAGCGCTTCACCCGTGGTTGCTATGCCTGGCCAGGCACGGCGGCACAACGCCAGGCGCTCGGGGTTCCGCAACAACAGCCGCTGATGCTGGAGGTGAACAAGCGCCCGTTGCGCGCGCTGGCCAGCGATGGCCGGCGGGTGGTGTTTGCCTTTGCAGACCTGTGCGAGCACGCCACGGCGGTTATCGACTACCTGGTACTGGCCGAGCGATACGATGAATGGGTCATCGATGGGCTGGACGATCTTTCGCAATGCTCGCTGGCGGCGCAGCAGCGTTTGGTCAACCTGGTGGATGTGCTGTATGACCAGGACCGGCAAGTGATAGTGATCGCTAAACGGCCGCTGGAAGAGAGCCTGGATGGGCCACTTGCCGACCTGATGCGCACCCGCAGCCGGCTGGGGCAGTTGCATCAGCTTGGGCCCCAGGATCGAGTTGCCTGACAGGTCTCCTCGCGGATGCACCCGCCAGGAGACCCGCAACGTCACAGGATCAGCCAGCCCTGGGCAAGTCCGCCAGCACCGCTTCGATCTCCCCGAGCACCGCCGGGTCATCCAAGGTCGAAGGCGGCACGTAGTCCTGCCCGTCGGCAATCTTGCGCAACACGGCCCGCAGGATCTTCCCCGAACGGGTCTTGGGCAGCCGTTTCACCAGCCGTACCCGGTTGAAGCAGGCCAGCGCACCAATCTCCTCGCGCACGCTGCCCACCAGTTCGACCAGCAACTGCGCCTCGGCAATGCCCTCACCGTCCTTGAGCACCACCAGGGCCAATGGCACTTGCCCCTTGATCTCGTCGTGCACGCCAATCACCGCGCACTCGGCCACCGCCGGATGACGCGCCACCAGGTCCTCCATCTCGCCGGTGGACAGCCGGTGCCCGGACACGTTGATCACGTCATCCGTGCGCCCCATGATGTAGACGAAACCTTCATCGTCCAGGTACCCGCCATCGCCGGTGTGGTAGTACCCCGGGTAAGTGCGCAGGTAAGCCTGCAGGTAACGCTCGTGATCGCCCCACAGCGTCTGGCTGCACCCGGGCGGCAACGGCAGGGCAATGACGATCGAGCCCTGGTGGTTCGGCTCCAGCAGATGCCCCTCGTCATCCAGCACCTGCACGTGGTACCCCGGCACCGCCCGGTTGCTGGACCCCGGCTTCGCCGCGCTGCCCTCCAGCCCAACGCAGGGCGCGGTGACCGGCCAGCCGGTCTCGGTCTGCCACCAGTGGTCGTGCACCGGCTTGCCAGTGACCCGTTCCAACCATTCGTGGGTGCTGGAATCGAGTTTCTCGCCCGCCAGGAACAACTGGCGCAGCGAGCTCAGGTCGTGCTTGCGGATCAGTTCGCCATCCGGGTCTTCCTTGCGGATGGCGCGCATGGCGGTGGGCGCACAGAACAAGGCATTGACCTTGTACTGCTCCACCACCCGCCAGTAGGCCGAAGCGTCCGGGGTGCGGATCGGCTTGCCTTCGTAGAACACCGTGGTGCAGCCACTCATCAGCGGCCCATAGACGATCAGCGAATGGCCAACTACCCAGCCGACATCGGAAATCCCCCACCACACGTCGCCCGCCTGCATGCCGTAGATATGGCGCATGGCATAGCACAGCGCCACGGCGTTGCCGCCGTTTTCCCGCACGATGCCTTTGGGTTTGCCGGTGGTGCCCGAGGTATACATGATGTACAGCGGGTCGCCCGCATCCAGCTCCACCGGTGGCACCGGCTCGGCCTGCGCCAATGCCGCCTGCCAGTCCAGGTCACGACCCACTTGCAGCTCGGCGCGGGCTTGCGGCCGTTGCAGCACCAGCACCTTGCGCGGCTGGTGGCGGGCCAGCTGCAGGGCGCGGTCGACCAGCCGCTTGTAGGCGATCACCCGGTCGAACTCCAGCCCGCAGGAGGCCGTCAGCAGCAAGGTTGGCCGGGCATCGTCGATGCGCAAGGCCAGTTCGTTGGCGGCAAAGCCACCGAACACCACCGAATGCACCGCTCCGATCCGCGCACAGGCCAGCATGGCCATGGCCGCCTGCGGCACCATGGGCATGTAGATGATCACCCCATCGCCCTTGTTCACCCCCAGCTGGCGCAGCAAACCGGCCAGGCGTGCCACCTCGTCACGCAACTGATGATAGGTGTAGGCCTGCTGCGCGCCGGTCACTGGCGAATCGTAGATCAGCGCCAACTGCTCGCCGCGGCCTTGCTCGATCTGGTGATCGAGGGCCAGGTAGCAGCTGTTCAGGCGGCCATCGGCGAACCAGCGGTGGGTACCGTCGGCGTTGGTTTGCAAGGTCAGGGCTGGCTTGCGGTGCCAGGCCAGGTGCGCGGCCTGTTCCGCCCAGAATGCGGCAGGGTCGGAAATGGAATGGGCGTAGCTGTGCTGGTAGCTCATATCGAGGAATACCCGGTACTTGTTGTTATTGAAGGGCGAAACCTGAGTATGGACCGCTGCAGCGGCACCGCCATGGGACTAAAGTCACAACCGACCTGCAAATTTGCAGACAGCGCAAAAGCGCCCCATAACAGTGCAAAGCCTCTAGAATAGGCCACCCCTTCAACCCACGAGCAGTGCATGGACATCGATCAGGCCCGAACCTTTCTGGAAATCGTGCGTTGCGGCAGCCTGGTTGCCGCCGCCGAACGTCTGTTCGTGTCACAGACGGCAATTACCGCCCGTGTCCAGCGCCTCGAGCAGCAACTGGGTTGCCAGCTGTTCGTGCGCAGCCGCAACGGCGCCAGCCTGACCAGCGACGGCGAGGCTTTTGTCAGCTACGCCAACCAGCTGGTGCAAACCTGGGAAGCGGCGCGCCGCGACCTGCCGCTGCCGCAAGGCTGCCAGCAGGTGCTGCATGTAGGCGGTGAAGTGAGCCTGGGCAACCCGATGATGCTCGACTGGGTCAGTGCCCTGCACCAAGAGCTCCCCAGCCATGCCATCCGCAGCGAGGTGAGCGACGGCGAGTCGCTGCTGCGCAAGGTTGAAATGGGCCTGCTGGATGCCGCGCTGGTCTACCAGCCGACCTATGGCCCGGGGCTGCAGGTAGAGCAGTTGATGGAAGAAAAGCTGATCCGCGTGCGCCGGGTCGACCGCCCCGAGCCGTACATCTACATCGACTGGGGCGAAGCCTTCCGCCGCCAGCACGATGCCGCCCTGCCCGATTGCGCACGCCCGGCGCTGAGTTTCAACCTGGGGCCGCTGGCGTTGCAGTTCATTCTCGACCAGGGCGGCAGTGGCTACTTCCGCACCCGGGTCGTGCAAGCCTACCTGGACAGCGGGGTGTTCGAGCGGGTACCGCAAGCGCCGGAATTCACCTACCCGACCTATCTGGTGTACCCGCGCAAACGGGACAGCGAGGCCCTGCAACAAGCCTTCGCCATCCTGCGCCGGCTGGTAGCCGCCGGCGCCAGCGACTGGTCACAACGCTGGGACCCGCTGATCTGAAGCTTCGGTTCGGCTGAGCAACTGGCGCTTGAGGCCGGCGATCAGGTCGGTCTGGGTGATCACCCCCACCAGCTGGTCGGCTTCCAGCACCGGCAGGCAGTGCAGGCCCTGCTCGCACAGCAACGGCAGCAACCGCTCCAGCGGGTGCTGGCTGCTGACGCTGATGACCCGGCGGCTCATTATCTGCTCCATGCGCACCGCCTTGCGGCCGAACCAGCCGCGCCAACTGAAGCGGCCCCGCTGCATGGCCGGGCCGACCAGGTCGCTGAGGCTGACGATGCCCACCAGCTTGCCGTGCTGCAGCACCGGCAGGGTTTTCAGGTGATGGCTGGCCAGCATCTGCCAGGCCTGCTCCAGGGTGGTATCGGGCGAGGCGAACTGAACATCGCGGGACATGACCGAAGCGGCGGTGATGCCGCCGAGGCTGCGCTGCAGGGCGTGCTGTTCGGTGGCCAGGATGATGCGTTCCAGTTCGTCACGGGTGACGTCGACGAACTCGCCCAGTTCTTCCAGTGCCTGGTCCAGGTCTTCGCCACGGATGCCGACCCGCTCGCTGGGCAGCGGGTCATGGGTATGGTGCAGGTCCTTGCGCGGCGCGGCGCCTTTCGGGTAACGCACGCCGGTCAGGCGGTTGTAGAGGATCGCCACTGTGATCAGGATCAGCGCATTGAGCAGCACCGGCTCCAGAAGCCGATCGCCCATCGCGGTCAGCCCCGAGTCGGCCAGCACCGCGCTCAGCGCCACGCCGCCACCCGGTGGGTGCAGGCAGCGCAGCAGGCACATCACCAGGATCGAGACGCCCAGGGCAGCGGCGGCCACCCACAACTCCGCGCCGAAGCCCTGGCGCATGGCCAGGCCGACCGCACCGGCCACGGCGTAGCTGCCCAGCACCGGCCAGGGCTGGGCCAACGGGCCGGAATGCACGGCGAACACCAGCACCGCCGAAGCCGCCAGCGGGCCGAGCAGGTGCAAGGCGATGCCCGGGCCAAAGGCCATGCTGGTCAGCCAACCGGCGAGGAACAGGCCGAGCAATGCACCGATAGCGGCACGCAACCATTCTCTGGGGGGAATATTCAGCGGCGCAGGCAACAGCCGCTGCAGACGACTTTCGGAACGCGAGGCAGACATTTAGATAATCAGGATCTTTGGTTTTTCTGGTAGGAAAGAAAGCCCGGTACTGACGGCCGGTTTCGTGCAGGGGATTTTGCCGGGCAGGTTGAGGTTGGGCTAATTCAAAAAAATGCGGCTGTACTGCAATTTTTTTGCATTGGTGATATCACAGCCCATCGATTCGCCCCGTAGGAGCGGATTTTATCCGCGATGCAGGCGACGCGGTGGATGGCACCAGCTTTGCCGGTGATCGCGGCTGAAGCCGCTCCTACACGTTTCGCATCGATTCAAAGTCAGCGCTCTACCTGGGCCGGCAAGCCGCGCCGGCATTATCGAGCCTTGCGCGGCAGGTCGATGCTGACCCGCAGCCCACCCAACGGGCTCTCCAGCAGCGCCAGGCGCCCGCCCCAGGCTTCGATGATATCGCGCACGATGCCCAACCCCAGGCCATGCCCGTCAACCTGCTCGTCCAGCCGCGACCCGCGCTCCAGCACCTGTTGCCGCTGGCTGTCGGGGATGCCCGGGCCATCGTCATCGACCCACAACCGGTAGCCCTCGGCATCCACCGCAATGCCCAGGCGCACCTCGCTGTCAGCCCACTTGCAGGCATTGTCCAGCAGGTTGCCGAGCAATTCGAGGAAGTCCTCGCGGTCCCATGGCAGCAACAGCCCGGACGGTACATCGCTGGCCAGCAACAAGCCCTCACCATGAATCAGCCCCAGCGTCGCCAGCAGCCCCGGCAATTCGGCGTCACAGTCGAACTGCGCACCCGGCAGCGCGTCACCCGCCAACCTTGCCCGGTTCAGCTCGCGCGCCAGGCGTTGCTGGATCTGCTCCAGTTGCTCACGCATCTGCGCGCGAACCTCGGGCAATGCGTTCAACCGCTCGCTGGCGGCCAGGCTCAGCAGCACCGCCAGCGGCGTCTTCAGCGCATGGCCAAGGTTGCCCAATGCATTGCGCGAGCGGCGCAGGCTGTCTTCGGTATGCTGCAACAAATGGTTGATCTGCCCCACCAGTGGCGCCAGTTCGCTGGGCACCTCGGCATCCAGCTGCGAGCGCTGGCCCTGCTGCAACTGGGCGATCTGCTGACGCGCGCGCTCCAGCGGCCGCAGCGAGCGGGTCACGGTGATGCGTTGCAACACCAGCACCAGAACCAGTGCCACCAGGCCCATGCCCAGGCCGATCTGCTGCATGCGCCGGAAACCGTCGCGGACCGGCGAATAGTCCTGTGCCACGCTGATCGAGATGTCCTGCCCCAGGCGCCGGTAATCGGCGCGCAAGGCCAGCAATTGCTGACCTTCCGGCCCCAGTTGGTGGCTGTCGGAAAGACCCGGCGCAGCAGGTTTGGGCATGTCCAGGTCCCACAGCGAGCGAGAACGCCAGGTACCTTTATCGAAATCGATGCGGAAGTAGTAGCCGGAAAACGGCCGCTGGTAAGCCGCCGAGATACGCCGCTCATCCAGCTGCAGGCCGGAAGGCCCGCGCACCAGGGCGACCAGCAGGTTCTCGCTTTCCTTGCGCAGGCCGTTTTCCAGGTAACGCTGCAGGCCAGCCTCGAACAGCCACAGGGTCAGTTGCGCCAGCACCAGGCCAACCACCACCAGCACCGCCACCAGGCCCAGGCTAAGGCGCGCCTGGATCGACTTCACGCGCTGCTCCCGGCATAGATATAGCCTTGCCCGCGGCGAGTCTCGATGACGCTGCGGCCCAGCTTGCGCCGCAAGTGGTTGACGTGCACTTCCAGCACGTTGGAATCGCGCTCGGTCTCGCCGTCGTAAAGATGCTCGGCCAGGTGGCTCTTGGACAGGATCTGCTGCGGATGCAGCATGAAATAGCGCAGCAGGCGGAACTCGGCGGCGGTCAGCTGGATATCCACGCCGTCGCGGCTGACGCATTGGCGACTTTCGTCCAGGTGCAGGCCGGCCGCCTCCAGCGTCGGTTGGTTGGCCAGGCCACGGGCACGGCGCAGCAACGCCTGGATGCGCAATTGCAGCTCTTCGGGGTGAAACGGTTTGCTCAGGTAGTCATCGGCCCCGGCCTTCAGCCCTTCGATACGCTCGGCCCAGGAGCCGCGCGCGGTAAGGATCAACACCGGTGTGGCCAGGCCGGCAGCGCGCCACTGCGCCAGCACCTCAAGGCCCGGCAAGCCCGGCAAGCCCAGGTCGAGGATGATCAGGTCGTACGGTTCGCTCTGCCCCTGGTACACGGCATCACGCCCATCGGCCAGCCAGTCGACAGCGTAGCCCTGGCGTTGCAGTGCGCTGGTCAGTTCATCGGCCAGCGGCACGTTATCTTCGACTAGCAACAGGCGCATTCAGTCGTCTTCCTCATCCTTGAGCAGCGTGCCGGTGCTGGCATCGAGCTTGACCTCGCGCACCACACCTTCAACCGTCAGCAACTCGACTTCATAGGCATAGCGATCGTCATCCTCTTCCAGTTCGGCCTCCAGCAGGCGTGCCCCGGGGTGACGCCCCAGGGCAGTTTCCAGCAGATGCTCGAGTGGCAGGATGACCCCCTTCTGGCGCAATTCCAGGGCTTCGTCCTGGTCAAGGTCGCGGGCCATGGCCAGCGAACAAGCGGCCAGCAGCACCAGCGCGAGGTAGCGTGCCGACCGCGGTAGGTGAATCATCAGTTGTCCCGCTCGTCCTTGAGGACTTCACCGGTCTTGGCATCCAGATCGACATCCCACTCGACATTCTGGCTGTCGCGCAGCTCGACCTTGTAGATGTAGCGACCGTATTCGTCTTCCAGCTCGGAGTCGGTGACCGTGGCGCCCGGGTGCTTGGCCACGGCAGCGGCCTTGAGTTCGTCCAGCGACTTGATGGTCTTGGCGTTGACCAGTTTGACCACTTCGTCGGGCTGCACGTCCTTGGCGAAGGCGGCGTTGGCGCCGAACGCGAGGGCGGCGGCGGTGAACAGGGCAGTCAAGGTTTTCATCGTTCTTCTCTCCTGAGAACTGTACAAGTTGTCTACGGGGTTAAGATTACCCAGCGGTCCTTAATTCAACCTGAAAACAACTGCCGGCATGATAGCGCAGGTCAATGGGCCAGCGGCTTGCTGACCTGCACAGATACCTCGCAGCGTCCCTATAATGCCCAGTCACCGCCCAAGAGACCCGTCATGAGCGCCATCCACGTCAAGTACCCCGCCCTCACCTTCAAGGCCGGCCAGCGTGCCATGCGGCAGATCCGCGAGCGCGGCTTGCAGGCGGCCGATGTCGGTGTGCTGCCGGGCGCGGCGGGTGGGCCGAAGCCGCTGGGCATCCAGGGCCTGGACCTGGCACTGTTCGGTGAATGGCTGCCGTCGGCGCCCCGGCAGCGTGCCCTGATCGGCGCTTCGATCGGTGCCTGGCGCTTCGCCAGTGCCTGCCTTGACGACCCGGTCGCAGGCATCCGCCGCCTGGGCGAACTGTATACCGAGCAGGATTTTGCCAAGGGCGTCACGCCCTCCGAGATCAGCCGCAGCTGCCAACGCATGCTCGATGACCTGTTGCAAGGCCGCGACAGCGAGCTGCTGGCCAACCCGCACTATCGCCTGAACATCCTGGTGGTCAAGAGCCATGGGCATCTTGCCCACGACCATCGCGCGCGCCTGGGCCTTGGCCTGGGTTCGGTGGTTGCCAGCAACCTGCTTGGCCGTGCGCGCCTGGCCCGTCACTTCGAACGCATCATCCTCCACGATGGCCGCGCCACGCCGCCGCTCGACGCGCTCACCGATTTCCCCTCGCGCTGCCTGCCGCTGGACCTGGCCAACCTGCGCCATGCCCTGCTCGCCTCGGGCTCCATCCCCATGGTCATGGAGGGTGTGAAAGACATCCCCGGCGCCGGTGCCGGCACCTACCGCGACGGCGGCCTGCTCGATTACCACCTCGACCTGCCCTACCGCGGCGACGATTTGGTGCTGTACCCGCACTTCACCGACAAGGTCGTGCCTGGCTGGTTCGACAAGGCCCTGCCCTGGCGCAGGGGCGATGCCACGCGCCTGCAGAACGTGCTGCTGATGACGCCCTCGGCGCAATACCTGGCCGCTCTGCCCTACGGCAAGCTGCCTGACCGTAACGACTTCAAGCGCTTCATGGGTGATGCGCCAAGCCGTAAACGCTACTGGTACAAGGCCATTGCCGAAAGCCAGCGGCTGGGCGACGAGTTGCTGGAGTTGCTCGCCACCGGGCGGTTGCATGATCAGCTGCAAGCCTTGTAGCGGCCATGCTGGTAGACTGGGCGCATTATCGATTCACACAGAGTCATGCCAGCGTGGAAATTTTCAAAGAGTTCACATTCGAATCGGCGCACCGCCTGCCCAACGTCCCTGCCGGGCACAAATGCGGCCGCCTGCACGGCCACTCGTTCAAGGTCGGCCTGCACCTGACCGGCCCGCTCGACCCGCACACCGGCTGGATCCGCGACTTTGCCGAGGTGAAGGCGATCTTCAAGCCGATCTACGATCAGCTGGATCACAACTACCTGAACGACATCCCGGGGCTTGAGAACCCTACCAGCGAAGTCATCGCCAAATGGATCTGGGACCAGGTAAAGCCGCTGATGCCTGAACTGTCCAAGGTGCGCATTCATGAAACCTGCACCAGCGGCTGTGAATATACCGGCGACTGAAGCGTCGTGAATGCCGGCCCTACGCACTCATCGCAGAGGCCGGCGGCCACGCTCAGACCTCACCGTGCTGGTGGGGAAAGCTCAGGATTTCCATCGCGACGCGCCCGGCGTCACCTTTGTTGGTATTGAAAAACAGCGCGCCTTCACTTGCGTAACGCCGGAGGTTTCCACCATTTGGCGTCGACAGCAGCACGTTGAAGCGGCGCTCACCTTCCTGCATTTCCGGCGCCAGGCCATCGATCGTCCATAACCGGGCGGAAGCGGGCTTGCGCAGGGCGCCTTGCGCTTCATCGGTTTCCCAGATGCCCACATAGCCCGACCAAGCGTTCGAATCCAGTGCCCAGCGGGCAATGTTCCATTTCCGGTCAGCAGGCCGGATCTCGTAATACAGGCGCTTGCCCGGCCCTGCACTGCCCTTGGTATAGGCACCGAACCAGAACAGTTCGAAGTAGCGCTGGCTCGGTGAAAGGTAATCGATCGGGTCAAGGCGTTTTTCCAGCACGCCGTTTCCCTCGCTCTGCAGATAGTGATCCCAGTGGCCTCGATTGCCCCGGCTCCCGGTTTCTACCCACATCGCGGATAACCGGTGTTTCTGATCGACCCATGCCTGCGGCTCGATGCGCTGCGCCGAAGCTTGCCACCAGCAGCGGGCCAGGAACGTTTCCCGGGAGTTAAATAGGTATTCGCTCATGCTGACGCTCCCCGCCAGTTCAAAGAGCCTCTACGCTATGAACCCGGGCCTTCGCAAGCCAGAGGGAAGCTACTCACCCAAGGCCTTGTGCAGGAAGGCCGGCGCGATGTAACGCTGGTAATGCGCTTCGGACAAGAGGAAAAATTCGCGATCGATGGCATCACGCAGCTGCGGCAGCTCCCAGTCGCGGAACTCCGGCAGCAGCACCATGCCGTAAGCCTCCAGGTCGCGAATCATCCGGGCCCCGCGGGCAATCAGCTGGTACGCCCAGCAATACTCGGACTGCTGCTCGACAAAGCGGATGGAGCGCTGCTCCAGTTGCTGGCGCAGCAGGGCTTTGTCGAATACTTCCAGCTTGGCCATCATCACCTGCACCAGCAGTTGCTCCAAGCGCAGCCACACCGCACGCTTTTGCGCATCGTCGTAGCCGTTCCAGTGGATCACTTCATGGTGAAACCGCTTGCAGCCACGGCATACCGTGTCGCCATACACCGTTGAGCAAAGGCCGACACAAGGGGTCTTGATGGACTTGTTGGACATGAAAAACAACAGCTTGGCGGTGGAACACAGGCCCATGTTAGCCCTTTGTCTAACCAGGGTCACTCGTTAAAGTCGTCTTCGCCGCCTTACCTTCGGGCTTTTTTTGCCGTAGAATCATCCGGCCTTTTCAAAGGCAACAATGTCCGTTGGAAGCTGTTTTCAAAGCGTCACGAGCACAGTTCATCCGGTAGAACGGCGTTGGCCCGGGCCATGCATCCCTCGCATGCCCGTGCCAGCCCTCATCAGCTTTCCGTTCTGCAGGCGTAAAACTTTGAAAGCAGCTTCTGTAAGGATTCCTTGCGACTCTGGCTGGGCGGCCCACAAAGCCGTGGCAGCGCATGGGTGCATTGAATGCTGGATGAGCGTCCCGGACCCCCTTTAGGGACCACTGATGAGGGAAATAACTGTGCTTGAAGCCTACCGCAAACACATCGAAGAGCGTGCCGCCCTGGGTATCGTGCCCCAGCCGCTGAACGCCGAACAAACTGCAGGCCTGGTCGAGCTGCTGAAAAACCCGCCGGCCGGCGAAGAAGCCTTCCTCGTAGACCTGATCACCCACCGCGTACCACCAGGGGTCGACGAAGCCGCCTACGTCAAGGCAGCCTTCCTGTCCGCCATCGCCAAGGGCGAAGCCAAGTCGCCACTGATCGACCGCAAGCACGCCACCGAACTGCTGGGCACCATGCAGGGCGGCTACAACATCGAAACGCTGGTTGCGCTGCTGGATGACGCCGAACTGGGCGCCGTCGCGGGCGAACAGCTCAAGCACACCCTGCTGATGTTCGACGCCTTCCACGACGTGGCCGAAAAGGCCAAGGCCGGCAACGTTCACGCCAAGGCCGTGCTGGAATCCTGGGCTGCCGGCGAGTGGTTCACCTCGCGTCCGGCGATCGCCGACAAGTACACCCTGACCGTGTTCAAGGTGCCTGGCGAAACCAACACCGACGACCTGTCGCCTGCCCCGGACGCCTGGTCGCGCCCTGACATCCCGCTGCACGCCCTGGCCATGCTGAAAATGGCCCGTGACGGCATCGAGCCGCAGCAGCCTGGCTCGGTCGGCCCGCTGGCGCAGATCGAAGCGGTCAAGGCCAAGGGCTTCCCGGTTGCCTACGTCGGTGACGTGGTCGGTACCGGCTCCTCGCGTAAATCGGCTACCAACTCGGTGCTGTGGTTCTTCGGCGACGACATCCCGTACGTACCGAACAAACGCGCCGGTGGCTTCTGCTTCGGCACCAAGATCGCCCCGATCTTCTACAACACCATGGAAGACGCTGGCGCCCTGCCGATCGAATTCGACTGCACCAACCTGGCCATGGGCGACGTCATCGACGTTTACCCGTTCAAGGGCGAAGTGCGCCGTCACGGCAGCGACGAACTGGTCACCACCTTCCAGCTGAAGACCGAAGTGCTGCTGGATGAAGTCCGCGCTGGCGGCCGTATCCCGCTGATCGTCGGCCGTGGCCTGACCGAAAAGGCTCGCGCCGAACTGGGCCTGGGCGCTTCCGACCTGTTCAAGAAGCCGGAGCAGCCTGCCGATTCGGGCAAAGGCTACACCCTGGCGCAGAAGATGGTCGGTCGTGCCTGCGGCCTGCCGGAAGGCAAGGGCGTGCGCCCAGGTACCTACTGCGAGCCGAAGATGACCACCGTCGGTTCCCAGGACACCACTGGCCCGATGACCCGCGACGAGCTGAAAGACCTGGCGTGCCTGGGCTTCTCCGCTGATCTGGTGATGCAGTCGTTCTGCCACACCGCGGCCTATCCGAAGCCGATCGACGTCACCACCCACCACACCCTGCCAGACTTCATCCGCACCCGTGGCGGCGTGTCGCTGCGCCCGGGCGACGGCATCATCCACAGCTGGCTGAACCGCATGCTGATGCCTGACACCGTGGGTACCGGTGGCGACTCGCACACCCGCTTCCCGATCGGCATCTCGTTCCCGGCCGGTTCCGGCCTGGTGGCCTTCGCCGCCGCCACCGGCGTCATGCCGCTGGACATGCCGGAATCCGTCCTGGTGCGCTTCAAGGGCAAACTGCAGCCAGGCATCACCCTGCGTGACCTGGTCCATGCCATCCCTTACTACGCCATCCAGAAGGGCCTGCTGACCGTCGAGAAGAAAGGCAAGAAGAACATCTTCTCCGGCCGCATCCTCGAGATCGAAGGCCTGAACGAGCTGACCGTCGAGCAAGCCTTCGAGCTGTCCGACGCCTCGGCCGAGCGTTCCGCTGCCGGTTGCACCATCAAGCTGCCGGAAAAGGCCATTGCCGAGTACCTGCAGTCCAACATCACCCTGCTGCGCTGGATGATCGGCGAAGGCTACGGCGATGCCCGCACCCTGGAGCGCCGTGCCCAGGCCATGGAAGCCTGGCTGGCCAAGCCTGAGCTGCTGTCGGCCGACGCCGATGCCGAATACGCTGAAATCATCGAAATCGACCTGGCCGACGTCAAGGAGCCTGTGCTCTGCGCGCCGAACGACCCGGACGATGCCCGCCTGCTGTCTTCGGTACAGGGCGAGAAGATCGACGAAGTGTTCATCGGTTCGTGCATGACCAACATCGGTCACTTCCGCGCCGCCGGCAAGCTGCTGGACAAGGTCAAGGGCGGTATCCCGACCCGCCTGTGGCTGGCTCCGCCAACCAAGATGGACGCTCACCAGCTGACCGAAGAAGGCTACTACGGCATCTACGGCAAGGCCGGTGCACGCATGGAAATGCCAGGCTGCTCGCTGTGCATGGGTAACCAGGCACGCGTACAGACTGGTTCGACCGTGGTGTCCACCTCGACCCGTAACTTCCCGAACCGCCTGGGCGACGCTACCAACGTGTACCTGGCATCGGCCGAACTGGCTGCTGTCGCTTCGATCATCGGCAAGCTGCCGACCGTCGAAGAGTACATGCAGTACGCGAAAGACATCGACAGCATGGCTGCCGACGTCTACCGCTACCTGAGCTTCGACCAGATCGCCGAGTTCCGCGAAGCGGCAGCCAACGCCAAGATCCCGGTGGTTCAGGCGTAAGCTGAGCGGCAAGTTGTAAGCTGCAAGCTACAAGAACAAGCCCCGGCAGAAATGCCGGGGCTTTTTTGTGGCTCTGTGCTGGCCTTGCCGGTCTCTCAGATCACAAACAGGTCCACGAACCGATGCACTGCCATCCCCTCCAGCGCCTGCTGGTTCTTGCATACCGCCAGAATCTCTTCACAGCGCTGCCGGGCGAACCTCGTCGCCAGGTTGGCCCTGAATTTCGCCTCCAGCAACGGTATGCCCTCCGCCCGCCGGCGCCGATGACCGATCGGGTACTCCACCACTACCTGCTCGGTACTGCTGCCATCCTTGAAGAACACCTGCAGCGCGTTGGCAATCGAGCGCTTGTCCGGTTCCAGGTATTCGCGGCTGAAGCGAGGATCTTCGATCACCTCCATTTTCTCGCGCAGGCGGTCGATGCTTGGATGGTTGGCGTGAAAGGCGTCTTCATATTGTTCGGCCACTAGATGCCCGAAAATCAAGGGCACCGCCACCATGTACTGCAAACAATGGTCGCGGTCGGCGGCGTTGGCCAGCGGGCCGCTCTTTGAAATGATGCGGATTGCCGACTCCTGAGTGGTGATGACAATGCGGTCAACCTCGTGCAGGCGATTGCGCACCCGCGGGTGCAGGCTGACTGCCGCCTCGCAGGCAGTCTGGGCATGGAACTCGGCAGGGAAACTGACCTTGAACAGCACGTTCTCCATCACATAGCTACCCAGGGCCTGCGGCACGCGCAGCGCCTGCTGCTCGGCGGGCTTGAGTGCCAGGTCCTTGTTGGTGTGGCTGAACAGTACGTCGTAGAAACCCCATTGGGGTGCAGTGAGCACACTTGGCACGCCCATTTCGCCACGCAGGGCGATATCGGCCAGGCGCACACCACGGCTGGAAGCATCGCCGGCAGCCCAGGATTTGCGCGAACCGGCGTTGGGCGCGTGGCGGTAGGTGCGCAGTGCCTGGCCGTCGACGAAGGCGTGGGACAAGGCACTGAGCATCTGCTCACGGTTGGCGCCCATCAGCCTTGCGCACACTGCGGTGGACGCCACCTTGACCAATATCACGTGGTCGAGACCAACCCGATTGAAGGCGTTTTCCAGCGCCAGCACACCCTGGATCTCATGGGCCATGACCATGGTCTCCAGCACATCGCGCATCAGCAGCGGTGTTTCACCGGCGGCTACACGCTTTTGCGACAGATGGTCGGCAACCGCCAGGATGCCACCCAGGTTATCCGAGGGGTGCGCCCATTCGGCGGCCAGCCAGGTATCGTTATAGTCCAGCCAGCGTACCGTGCAGCCGATGTCCCAGGCCGCCTTGACTGGGTCGAGGCGGTAGCTGGTACCTGGGACACGGGCGCCATTGGGCACCACGGTGCCCTCCACCAGCGGGCCGAGTAGTTTGCTGCACTCGGGGAAGCGCAAGGCCAGCAGGCCGCAGCCGAGGGTGTCCATCAGGCAGTTGCGGGCGGTGTCCAGGGCTTCAGGTGATTCGACCCGGTAGCCGAGCGCGTAGTCGGCGAGGGTTTGCAGCACCTGGTCATAATCCGGGCGGTCATTGAGGTCTACGTTGGCGCTCATATGCAGCTCCCTTCAAAAGTGCCGGGGCTGCTGTGCAGCGGCCCCGCTTGAAGCCGAGCGCCAGTTCGTGCGTTAGAAGCTATCGCCAGGTACGCGAACCCAGCCCTCCATCAGCACCCGAGCACTGCGACTCATGATTGCCTTGGTCACTGTCCACTCACCATTCACCTGGCGCGCCTCGGCTCCCACCCGCAGGGTGCCCGAGGGGTGCCCGAAACGCACGGCGCTACGCTCGCCCCCGCCAGCAGCCAGGTTCACCAGCGTACCCGGAATGGCCGCCGCAGTACCGATAGCCACCGCCGCCGTACCCATCATGGCGTGGTGCAGCTTGCCCATGGACAGGGCCCGTACCAGCAGGTCGATATCATCCGCTTGCACCACCTTGCCACTGGACGCAGTGTAGGTGCTCGGCGGCGCGACGAAGGCCACTTTTGGCGTGTGCTGACGCCCGGCAGCCTGGTCGACATGCTCGATCAGCCCCATGCGCACGGCGCCATGGGCGCGGATCGTCTCGAAGCGCAGCAGTGCCTGCGCGTCGCCATTGATGGCATCCTGCAGTTCAGTGCCGGTGTAGCCAATGTCTGCCGCATTGACGAAGATGGTCGGGATGCCGGCATTGATCAAGGTCACCTTGAAGGTACCCACCCCCGGCACCACGAGGTCATCGACCAGGTTACCGGTGGGGAACATCGCGCCACCGTCGCCGTCTTCGTCGGCCGCCGGGTCGAGGAACTCCAGCTGCACCTCGGCGGCCGGGAAGGTCACCCCGTCCAGTTCGAAGTCGCCGGTTTCCTGCACTTCACCTTCGCTGATCGGCACGTGAGCGATGATGGTCTTGCCGATATTGGCCTGCCAGATGCGAACGGTGGCGACGCCATTGCGCGGGATGCGCGCGGGGTCGACCAGGCCGCTGCTGATGGCGAACGAACCGACTGCGGCAGAGAGGTTGCCGCAGTTACCGCTCCAGTCGACGAAGGCCTTGTCGATGCTGACCTGGCCGAACAGGTAGTCGACATCGTGATCGGGCTTGATGCTTTGCGACAGGATCACGGTCTTGCTGGTGCTCGAGGTGGCGCCGCCCATGCCGTCGATCTGCTTGCCATAGGGGTCCGGGCTGCCGATCACCCGCAGCAGCAGGGCATCGCGAGCCGGCCCGGGGATTTGCGCCCGTTCGGGCAGGTCTTGCAGGCGGAAGAACACGCCTTTGCTGGTGCCGCCACGGATGTAGGTGGCGGGGATTTTGATCTGGGGTGCATGTGCCATGGGATGTACTGTCCTGTTTGAGATGCATATGACCTCTGGGGCTGCCTTGCAGCCCATCGCGACCCAAGGCCGCTCCTACAGGGACCGCGTGACGCTTGTAGGAGCGGCCTTGTGTCGCGATGGGCCGCAAAGCGGCCCCCTGCAATTACACGGTGGCTTCGAGGAAGTCCTGGGCAAAGCGCTGCAGCACCCCGCCGGCCTCGTAAATCGACACTTCCTCGGCGGTGTCCAGGCGGCAGGTCACCGGCACTTCCAGGCGCTCGCCGCTGGCCCGGGTCACCACCAGGGTCAGGGTCGCCCGTGGCGTACGCGCACCCAGCACGTCGTAGGTCTCGCTGCCGTCCAGGCCCAGGGTCTTGCGGTCGGTACCCGGCTTGAACTCCAGCGGCAGCACACCCATGCCAACCAGGTTGGTGCGGTGGATGCGCTCGAAGCCTTCGGCGACGATCGCCTCGACCCCGGCCAGGCGCACACCCTTGGCCGCCCAGTCACGCGACGAGCCCTGGCCGTAGTCGGCGCCGGCGACGATGATCAGCGGCTGCTTGCGCTGCATGTAGGTCTCGATCGCTTCCCACATGCGGGTAACCTTGCCTTCCGGCTCGATCCGCGCCAGCGAACCCTGCTTCACGCTGCCGTCTGCATTGCGCACCATTTCGTTGAACAGCTTGGGGTTGGCGAAGGTGGCGCGCTGGGCCGTCAGGTGGTCGCCGCGGTGGGTGGCGTAGGAGTTGAAGTCCTCTTCCGGCAGGCCCATCCTGGCCAGGTACTCACCGGCGGCGCTGTCGAGCATGATAGCGTTGGACGGCGACAGGTGGTCGGTGGTGATGTTGTCCGGCAGCACGGCCAGCGGGCGCATGCCGCGCAGGGTACGTTCGCCGGCCAGCGCCCCTTCCCAGTAGGGCGGGCGGCGGATGTAGGTGCTCATCGGGCGCCAGTCGTACAGCGGCGCCACCTTCGGCCCACGGTCTTCCTCGATGGCGAACATCGGGATGTACACCTTGCGGAACTGCTCCGGCTTGACCGCTGCACGGACAACGGCGTCGATCTCCTCGTCGCTGGGCCAGATATCCTTGAGACGGATTTCCTTGCCATCGACCACGCCCAGCACATCCTTCTCGATGTCGAAGCGGATGGTACCGGCGATGGCGTAGGCCACCACCAGCGGTGGCGAGGCAAGGAACGCCTGCTTGGCATAGGGGTGGATACGCCCGTCGAAGTTGCGGTTGCCCGACAGCACGGCGGTGGCGTACAGGTCACGGTCGATGATTTCCTGCTGGATCGCTGGGTCCAGGGCGCCGGACATACCGTTGCAGGTGGTGCAGGCGAAGGCGACGATGCCAAAGCCGAGCTGCTCCAGTTCCTTTTCCAGCCCCGCCTCCTCCAGGTACAGCTGCACGGCCTTGGAGCCTGGGGCCAGCGAGGACTTGACCCATGGCTTGCGGGCCAGGCCCAGCTTGTTGGCGTTGCGCGCCAGCAGGCCTGCGGCAATCACGTTGCGCGGGTTGCTGGTGTTGGTGCAGCTGGTAATGGCCGCGATGATCACTGCGCCGTCAGGCATCTGCCCAGGCACTTCTTCCCACTTGCCGGCGATACCCTTGGCCGCCAGGTCGCTGGTGGCGACCCGGGCATGCGGGTTGGACGGGCCAGCCATGTTACGCACCACGCTGCCCAGGTCGAAGCTCAGGGTGCGCTCGTACACCGCGCCGCCCAGGCTGTCGGCCCACAGGCCGGTGGCCTTGGCATAGGTTTCCACCAGCTTGACCTGCTGCTCTTCGCGGCCGGTCAGGCGCAGGTAGTCGATGGTTTGCTGGTCGATGGCGAACATCGCTGCAGTGGCGCCGTACTCCGGGGCCATGTTGGAAATGGTGGCACGGTCGCCCAGGGTCAAGGCGCGAGCGCCCTCGCCGTGGAACTCCAGGTAGGCCCCAACGACCTTCTGCTTGCGCAGGAATTCGGTGAGGGCCAGCACCAGGTCGGTGGCGGTGATGTTCGGCGCCAGCTTGCCGGTCAGCTCGACGCCGATGATTTCCGGCAGGCGCATCCACGAGGCGCGGCCAAGCATCACGTTTTCCGCTTCCAGGCCACCCACGCCGATGGCGATCACGCCCAGGGCGTCGACGTGCGGGGTATGGCTGTCGGTGCCGACGCAGGTATCCGGGTAGGCCACGCCACGGTCGTTGTGGATGACCGGCGACATCTTCTCCAGGTTGATCTGGTGCATGATGCCGTTGCCCGGCTGGATCACGTCGACGTTCTTGAAGGCCTTCTTGGTCCAGTTGATGAAGTGGAAGCGGTCTTCGTTACGGCGGTCTTCGATGGCCCGGTTCTTTTCGAACGCCTGCGGGTCGAAGCCACCGCATTCGACGGCCAGCGAGTGGTCGACGATCAGCTGCACCGGCACCACCGGGTTGACCTGGGCCGGGTCACCGCCTTTGTCGGCAATCGCGTCACGCAGGCCGGCGAGGTCGACCAGCGCGGTCTGGCCAAGGATGTCATGGCACACCACCCGCGCCGGGAACCATGGGAAGTCGAGATCGCGCTTGCGCTCGATCAGCTGGCCCAGCGAGGCGTCGAGGGTTGCCGGGTCGCAGCGGCGCACCAGGTTTTCGGCGAGCACGCGGGAGGTGTAAGGCAGCCCATCGTAGGCGCCGGGCTTGATCGCCTCGACCGCCGCGCGGGCATCGAAATAGTCCAGGTCGGTGCCTGGCAGGTGCTTGCGAAATGCAGTGTTCATATCGTTATCAGGCTCGGTCACGGTATTCGGTATGCAGGTCTGGCCATTACGGGCGCTGCGCGCCCGTGTCGCGGCGCAAGGCCGCTCCTACACCGGAGTGGGAGCGACCCAGGCCTCAGCGCTGGTCGATCGGCACAAACTTGCGCTGCTCGACACCGACATATTCGGCGCTCGGGCGGATGATGCGGTTGTTGGCGCGCTGCTCGAAGACGTGCGCCGCCCAGCCGGTCAGGCGCGAGCAGACGAAGATCGGGGTGAACAGCTTGGTCGGAATACCCATGAAGTGATACGCCGAGGCATGGTAGAAGTCGGCATTGGGGAACAGGCGCTTCTGCTCCCACATGGTCTTGTCGATGGCTTCGGAAACCGGGTACAGGACCTTGTCGTCCACTTCGTCGGCCAGCTGTTTCGACCAGCCCTTGATCACCTCGTTGCGCGGGTCGGACTCTTTGTAGATGGCATGGCCAAAGCCCATGATCTTGTCCTTGCGCTCAAGCATGCGCAGCAGCTCGGCAGTAGCTTCCTGCGGGCTCTGGAAACGCTCGATCAGCTCCATCGCCGCCTCGTTGGCGCCACCGTGCAGCGGGCCGCGCAGCGAGCCGATGGCAGCGGTGATGCAGGAATACAGGTCGGACAAGGTCGAGGCACAGACGCGGGCGGTGAAGGTGGAAGCGTTGAATTCGTGCTCGGCGTAAAGGATCAGCGAAACGTTCATCACCTTGACGTGCAGGTCGCTGGGTTTCTTGCCGTGCAGCAGGTGCAGGAAATGCCCGCCGAGGGTGTCTTCGTCGCTGGTGCAGTCGATGCGCACGCCGTGGTGGGTGAAGCGGTACCAGTAGCACATCACCGCCGGGAACAGCGCGAGCAGGCGGTCGGTCTTCTCGCGCTGGGCTTCGAAGGTCAGCTCCGGTTCCAGGGTACCGAGCACCGAGCAACCGGTGCGCATCACGTCCATCGGGTGGGCGTCGCGCGGGATGCGCTCGAGCACTTCCTTCAGCGCCTGCGGCAGGTCACGCAGGCCCTTGAGCTTGCGCTTGTAGTCGGCCAGTTCGGCCTTGCTCGGCAGCTCGCCGTACAGCAGCAGGTAGGCGACTTCTTCGAATTCGGCACCGGCGGCCAGGTCACGCACGTCGTAACCCCGGTAGGTCAGCCCGGCACCGGCCTGGCCCACGGTGGACAATGCGGTCTGGCCGGCGACCTGGCCGCGCAGGCCTGCGCCACTGAGTACTTTTGCTTCGGCCATGGTGTTTCTCCTTTCTTGAACTTGTTTTGGAAATCTAACTGGCTAATCAGTGCTGTCTGTGCCGGCCTCTTCGCGGGCGCGCCAGCTCCTACAGGGACTGCTTGGCACTCCATGCCTGTGGGGCCCCTGTGGGAGCGGGCGCGCCCGCGAAGAGGCCAGCCGCTCCAACCGAAGCCTTCAGCCCTTCTTCTGGGCAAACAACGCATCCAGGCTCTGCTCGAAAGCGTGGTAGCCAATGGCCTCGTAGAGCTCCATGCGGGTCTGCATGGTGTCGATCACGTTCTTCTGCGTGCCATCACGGCGCAGCGCGGTATAGACATTCTCGGCGGCTTTGTTCATGGCGCGGAAGGCCGACAGCGGGTACAGCACCAGAGACACGTCGACCGAGGCCAGCTCTTCGGTGGTGTACAGCGGCGTGGCGCCGAACTCGGTGATGTTGGCCAGGATCGGTGCCTTCACCCGGTCGGCGAAGGTCTTGTACATCTGCAGCTCGGTAATGGCTTCCGGGAAGATCATGTCGGCGCCGGCCTCGACGCAGGCGGCGGCACGGTCCAGCGCAGCGTTCAGGCCCTCGACGGCCAGGGCATCGGTACGCGCCATGATCACGAAGCTGTCATCGCTACGGGCATCGACCGCGGCCTTGATGCGGTCGACCATTTCCTGCTGGCTGACGATCTCCTTGTTAGGGCGGTGGCCGCAACGCTTGGCGCCTACCTGGTCTTCGATATGAATGGCAGCCGCGCCGAACTTGCTCATCGAACGCACGGTACGGGCGACGTTGAAGGCCGAGGCACCGAAGCCGGTGTCGACATCCACCAGTAGCGGCAGGTCGCACACATCGGTGATACGGCGCACGTCGGTGAGCACGTCGTCGAGGTTGCTGATGCCCAGGTCCGGCAGGCCCAGCGAGCCGGCGGCCACGCCACCACCAGAGAGGTAGATGGCCTTGAAGCCGGCGCGCTTGGCCAGCAGCGCATGGTTGGCGTTGATGGTGCCTACCACCTGCAACGGATGTTCAGCGGCAACGGCGTCGCGGAAACGCTGACCGGGGGTGCTCTTCACAGTCATTTCTCACCTCGTGGGCTGTTGTTCTGGGCGTCCAGATAGTGACGCTCGATATTGCGCTTGGACGCGCCGATGTGGCGGCGCATCAGGAGTTCGGCCAGCTCGCCGTCACGGTCGGCGATGGCGTCGAGAATACGGTGGTGTTCGGCAAAGGCCTGGCGTGGCCGGTTCGGCGTGGCCGAAAACTGGATGCGGTACATGCGCACCAGCTGGTACAGCTCGCCACACAGCATCTTGACCAGCGTCTGGTTGCCACTGCCCTGGATGATCCGGTAGTGGAAATCGTAGTCGCCTTCCTGCTGGTAGTAGCCCAGCCCAGCCTGGAACGCGGCATCGCGCTCGTGGGTATCGAGGACCCGGCGCAGCTCGTCGATGTCGGCCTGGCTCATGCGTTCGGCGGCCAGGCGGCAGGCCATGCCTTCCAGCGACTCGCGAATTTCATACAGTTCAATCAGTTCGGCGTGGTTGAGCGACACCACTCGCGCCCCCACATGCGGCACGCGCACCAGCAGGCGCTGCCCTTCGAGGCGGTGAATGGCCTCGCGCAGCGGCCCGCGGCTGATGCCATAGGTGCGCGCCAGTTCCGGCTCGGAAATCTTGCTGCCGGGGGCGATATCACCCTTGACGATGGCCGCCTGGATGCGCCGGAAGACGTTTTCGGACAAGGTTTCCGTTTCGTCTGTCAGCACCGGGCTGGGGGTGGAGAGGTCGTGCATATTGTCGACACCTTGCAAATCTCTTGGCCAGAAACTAGCGAATCCCAGCGCAGCAGTCAAAGACAAAATGAATATTGTCGACAATCGTCTAAGAACGAACTAACACCGCCGCACCGCTGTCAGATCGCGCACCGCTGGCGTCAAGACGTCGGCGTGATAGAATGCCGCGCCTCCGTTGGAGTATGGATAACCCGTCTGTCGTCCGTTTCATGTTGTTGACAGATGAACGAGGAAGCTTGCGCAGTCGTTGCCAGTCGCCTTGCTCTGAACACGGCTTGAAGATTGCTCTGAAGATCGCGCTCGACAGAGCTCCGAAGAAAGCCCCGAACCTTGCACTGCACCGCGCCAGGAATATGAGACCTACACCCGTTCTATTGCTGCTCTGCCTCACCCTGCTGCCGGCCCTTGGCCAGGCCGCAGGCAAGACCGTCTACGGTCTCAACGAATATGCACGCCTGGGCGACCTGGATCTGGAAGTGGCAGCCAAGCTCGACACCGGCGCCAAGACCGCCTCGCTCAGTGCTCGCGACATCAAGCGCTTCAAGCGCAACGGCGAAAGCTGGGTGCGCTTCTACCTGGCCATCGACGCCGCGCATTCGCATCCCATCGAACGCCCGCTGGCGCGCGTAAGCAAGATCAAGCGCCGGGCCGGTGACTATGATGCCGAATCGGGCAAGGCCTACACCGCCCGCCCGGTCATCGAACTTGAAATCTGCATGGGCCAGGCCGTGCGCACCATCGAAGTCAACCTCACCGACCGCAGCGCGTTCCAGTTCCCGCTGCTGATCGGCTCCGAGGCGCTCAAGCACTTCGACGCGCTGGTCGACCCAAGCCTTAAATACGCGGCCGGCAAACCTGCCTGTGCCACCGACGCTCCCAAAGCAGAGTAATCCCGATGCGCTCTCTTACCCTCCATCTGAAAGTCCTGATCACCGTGCTGGTGCTGTTGGGCGTGGCGGTCACCGCTTATCAGATCTTCGTACTCGGCATCCCGGTCACCGAGGATGAAACCGACGACCTGTGGAACATCGACGCCAAGGTCGAGTTCGTGGCCAGCACCAAGGACCCGGTCAAGGTGCAGATGTTCGTGCCACCGCTGAACCGCGACTACGTCAGCCTCAACGAGAGCTTCATCTCCAATAACTACGGGGTGAGCGTCAACCGTGCCGACGGCAACCGCAAGGTCACCTGGTCGGCACGCCGCGCCAGCGGCAACCAGACCCTCTACTACCGCCTGGTGCTGACCAAGCGCTACAGCAAGGAAAAGGCCACGGTCAAAGGCCCGACCTTCCGTGACAGCCTGGCCGTGGAGGGCCCCGAGAAGATCGCCGCCGAGGCCCTGATGGCACCGATCCGCCAGCACTCGGCCGATGTCGAGACCTTCGTCAGCGAGACCATCAAGCGGGTCAACAACCTCAACGACGACAACGTCAAGCTGCTGCTGGCCGGCGACACCACGGCCATGAAGAAGGCCCAGGTCATCGACCTGCTGCTGTCGATCGCCCACGTCCCGATGGAGAAGGTGCATACCATCCGCCTGGTGGCCGACACGCCGCAAACCCCGGAACTGTGGCTGCGCAGCTTCAACGGTACCGACTGGCTGTACTTCAACCCGGACACCGGCGAGCAGGGCCTGCCCAGCGACCGCCTGCTGTGGTGGACCGGTGACGACAACCTGATCACCGTCGATGGCGGCAAGAAGGCCAACGTCACCTTCAGCATGAACAACAGCGAGATGAACGCCATCCGCCTGGCCAAGCTGACCGACGAAAATACCGACGCCGACTTCCTCGAGTACTCGCTGTACGGCCTGCCGCTGCAAACCCAGCAAACCTTCATGATCATGGTGATGATCCCGATCGGCGTGCTGGTGATCCTGGTGCTGCGCAACCTGGTCGGTCTGCAGACCCTGGGTACCTTCACCCCGGTACTGATTGCCCTGGCCTTCCGCGAAACCCAGCTGGGCTTCGGTATCGTGCTGTTCACGGTGATCACCGCCCTGGGCCTGTCGCTGCGCTCGTACCTGGAGCACCTCAAGCTGCAGATGCTGCCACGCCTGTCGGTGGTGCTGACCTTCGTCGTGGTGCTGATTGCCGCCATCAGCCTGTTCAGCCACAAGCTGGGCCTTGAGCGCGGGTTGTCGGTGGCGCTGTTCCCGATGGTGATCCTGACCATGACCATCGAACGCCTGTCCATCACCTGGGAAGAGCGTGGCGGCGGCCATGCCATGAAAGTGGCCATCGGCACCCTGTTCGCTGCGTCTTTGGCACACCTGCTGATGATGGTGCCGGAGCTGGTGTACTTCGTGTTCACCTTCCCGGCGGTGCTGCTGATCCTGGTGGGCTTCATGCTGGCGATGGGCCGCTACCGCGGCTACCGCCTGACCGAGCTCGTGCGCTTCAAGGCATTCCTGAAGAAGGCTGACGCCTGATGTTTGGCCTGATCAAGACGTGGAAAGCCCTGGAGGCCCGGGGCATCATGGGTATCAATCGGCGCAACGCGGACTACGTGTTGAAGTACAACAAGCGCCACCTGTACCCGATCGTCGACGACAAGATCATCACCAAGGAGCGTGCCCTGGCGGCCGGCATCCATGTGCCGGAGATGTACGGCATCATCGAAACCGAAAAGGAAATCGACAAGCTCGACCAGATCATTGGCGGGCGCAGCGATTTCGTCATCAAGCCGGCGCAGGGCGCCGGCGGTGACGGCATCCTGGTGATCGCCGATCGCTTCGAGGACCGCTACCGCACGGTGTCGGGCAAGATCATCAGCCATGAGGAAATCGAGCACCAGATTTCCAGCATCCTCACCGGCCTGTACTCGCTGGGTGGCCACCGTGACCGCGCGCTGATCGAATACCGGGTAACCCCCGACCAGATCTTCAAGAGCATCAGCTACGAAGGTGTACCGGACATCCGCATCATCGTGCTGATGGGTTACCCGGTAATGGCCATGCTGCGCCTGCCGACCCGCCAGTCCGGCGGCAAGGCCAACCTGCACCAGGGCGCCATCGGCGTGGGCGTCGACCTGGCCACTGGGGTGACCCTGCGCGGCACCTGGCTGAACAACATCATCAGCAAGCACCCGGACACCACCAACGCGGTCGACGGCGTGCAGTTGCCGAACTGGGACGGCTTCATGAAGCTGGCCGCCGGCTGCTACGAGCTGTGTGGCCTGGGCTACATCGGTGTCGACATGGTCCTGGACCAGGACAAGGGGCCGCTGATCCTGGAACTCAACGCCCGCCCGGGCCTGAACATCCAGATTGCCAACGACTGCGGGCTGACCCAGCGCACCCATGCCATCGAGGCCCACCTGGAGGCGCTGGCCAAGGATGGCATCACCGAGGATGCCGAACAGCGGGTGCGGGTATCGCAAGGGCTGTTCGGCCACGTGCATCCGCGCTGAAATCGTCGGGGCTGCTGCGCAGCCCATCGCGACACAAGGCCGCTCCTGCAGGAGACATCGCCCCATGCAGCTGGCGCACTCCCTTGCAGGAGCGGCCTTGTGTCGCGATAGGGCCGCAAAGCGGCCCCAAGGGCGAAACCTGGTGTTTGAATGTCGCCACAAAGCTAGGCGCATTTCCTACACAGGACTACAATCGCCCTCCTCGCTTTTACATCGCCGTCCACATTGATGCCGACCTGTACGCTCCACCCTCTGCCCTACCAGCCCGACCCTGCCGCCTATTTCGCCCGCCTGCGCCAGGCACCCGGTGCGATCCTGCTCGACAGCGCCCGCCCCGGCGCCGAGCGCGGCCGCTTCGACCTGCTCAGCGCCTGGCCGGTGCAACAGTTGCAGGCGCAACCTGGCGAAGATGGCCGCGCCTTCCTCCAGCGCCTGCGCACGGGCCTGGCGCAACTGGGCCATGCCCAGCTGCCCGAGGGCAGCGAGCTGCCGTTCGCTGGTGGCCTGATCGGTTACCTGAGCTATGACTTCGGTCGGCGCCTGGAACAGTTGCCCAGCCTGGCCGTTGACGACCTCGGCCTGCCAGATGCGCAACTGGGCCTGTATGCCTGGGCGCTGGTCAGCGACCACCAGTGCGCGACCAGCCAGCTGGTCTTTCATCCGAGCCTGGCCAGCCAGGAACGCGAACGCCTAATCAGCCTGTTCGAAGGCACCGACAACAGTGCAAACGGCCGCTTCGAGCTGCTGGCACCGATGGCCGGCGACCTTCAGCCCGCACAGTACAAGGCGGCGTTCGACCAGGTGCAGTGCTACATCCAGGCGGGCGACTGCTACCAGATCAACCTCACCCAGCGCTTCCGCGCGCCCTGCCAGGGCGACCCGTGGCACGCCTACCAGGCCTTGCGCAAAGCCTGCCCAACGCCGTTCTCCGGCTACCAGCAGCTGGCCGACGGCAGCGCCTTGCTGAGTTTTTCGCCCGAGCGCTTCATCCGCGTCAGCCAGCGCCAGGTGGAAACCCGACCGATCAAGGGCACTCGCCCGCGCGCCAGCAACCCCGTCGAAGATGCGCACAATGCCGAGCAGCTGCGGCACAGCGCCAAGGACCGCTCGGAAAACCTGATGATCGTCGACCTGCTGCGCAACGACTTGGGGCGCACCTGCGAAATCGGCTCGGTGAAAGTGCCGGAACTGTTCAGCCTGGAGAGCTACCCCAACGTGCATCATCTGGTCAGCAGCATCACCGGTCGGCTAGCCAGCAACAAGGACGCTCTGGACCTGATCGGCGACAGCTTCCCCGGTGGCTCGATCACCGGCGCCCCGAAGATCCGCGCCATGCAGATCATCGACGAGCTGGAGCCGACGCGCCGCACGCTGTACTGCGGGTCACTGCTTTACCTGGACGTGCGTGGCGAGATGGACAGCTCGATCGCCATTCGCAGCCTGCTGGTCAAGCGTGGGCAGGTCTGCTGCTGGGGCGGCGGTGCCGTGGTGGCCGATTCCGAGTGGCAGGCAGAATATGAGGAATCGATTGCCAAGGTGCGGGTGTTGATGGAGACGCTGCAAGGCTTGTGACCGGCGTCTACCCCGCCATTTTTTGTTACCATCAGCCCATTACGAGCGCACAGCGCCACAGCCAAGATGGAAACCGCCTGATGAGCCAACCCTTCGACGTCGCCGCCCTGGCCGCGACCTACGCCAACAAGTCCCCGCAGGACATCCTCAAGCTCGCCTTCGAGCACTTCGGCGATGACCTGTGGATTTCCTTCAGCGGCGCCGAGGACGTGGTGCTGGTCGACATGGCCTGGAAGCTGAACAAACAGGTCAAGGTGTTCAGCCTCGACACCGGCCGCCTGCACCCGGAGACCTACCGGTTCATCGACCAGGTGCGCGAGCAGTACAACCTGCCGATCGAAATCCTCAGCCCCGACCGCGCCAAGCTCGACCCGTTCGTCAAGGAAAAGGGCCTGTTCAGCTTCTACAAGGACGGCCACGGCGAGTGCTGCGGCATCCGCAAGATAGAGCCGCTGCGGCGCAAGCTGGCGACCGTGAGCGCCTGGGCCACCGGCCAGCGGCGCGACCAGAGCCCGGGCACCCGCAGCCAGGTAGCGGCACTGGAAATAGACAGCGCCTTCTCTACCCCCGAGCGCACCTTGTACAAGTTCAACCCGCTGGCGCAGATGACCAGCGAAGAGGTATGGGGTTATATCCGCATGCTCGAACTGCCTTACAACAGCTTGCATGAGCGCGGCTTCATCAGCATCGGCTGCGAACCCTGCACCCGGCCGGTGCTGCCGAACCAGCATGAGCGCGAGGGGCGCTGGTGGTGGGAGGAGTCGACCCAGAAGGAATGCGGGTTACACGCAGGCAACCTGATTACCAAGGCGTGAAAGTGCCGGGGCCGCTTCGCGCCCCATCGCGACCCAAGGCCGCCTCTACAGGTTATCGCATGCCCCTGTAGGAGCGGCCTTGTGTCGCGATGGGGCGCAAAGCGGCCCCGACAGCCTCGAATCAGTGCACTGGCAGTTCGACACCTTCGAACAGCTCTTCCAGTTCCTGCTTGTTATGGCACTGGATGGCCTTGGCCATCACTTCACGGGTCAGGTGCGGGGCGAACTTCTCGATAAAGTCGCACATGAAGCCACGCAGGAAGGTGCCACGGCGGAAGCCGATCTTGGTGACGCTGGCTTCGAACAGCTCGCTGGCATCGAGGGCCACCAGG
This sequence comes from Pseudomonas sp. LAM2023, assembly GCF_016620375.1. Classification (NCBI taxonomy): domain Bacteria; kingdom Pseudomonadati; phylum Pseudomonadota; class Gammaproteobacteria; order Pseudomonadales; family Pseudomonadaceae; genus Pseudomonas; species Pseudomonas sp. LAM2023. Next base: position 1,017,925 of record NZ_JAENHV010000009.1, read on the forward strand.
TCACTGTCCAGCTTGGCGTCCACCGCCATGCCGGCGACGATACCCACGCCCAGCCCCAGCCGCACATAAGTCTTGATCACGTCGGCATCCGCCGCAGTGAACACCACTTTCGGCGTCAGGCCACGGTGGTTGAAGGCCTCGTCCAGCTTCGAACGCCCGGTAAAACCGAACACATAGGTCACGATCGGGTATTCAGCGACGGCTTCCAGGGTGAGTTTGGGCAATTTCGCCAACGGGTGCCCCTGCGGCACCACCACGCAACGGTTCCACTTGTAGCACGGCATCATGATCAGGTCGCCGAACAGCTCCAGCGCCTCGGTGGCGATGGCGAAGTCAACCGTGCCGTCCGCAGCCATCTCGGCAATCTGCATGGGCGAACCCTGGTGCATATGCAGGGACACTTCCGGATACTGCTTGATGAAGCTGCTGATCACCGGCGGCAAGGCATAACGCGCCTGGGTATGGGTGGTGGCGATGGACAGCGTGCCCTTTTTCTCGTTGGAAAATTCCTGGGCTATCTGCTTGATGCTTTCGACCTTGCGCAGGATCTCGCCGGCCGTATTGATGATGCGCTCACCGGCCGGGGTGACACGGGTCAGGTGCTTGCCGCTGCGGGCAAAGACTTCAACACCCAGCTCATCCTCGAGCAGGCGGATCTGCTTGCTGATACCCGGCTGGGAGGTATACAGGCTCTGCGCCGTCGCGGAGACGTTGAGGTCATGGTGCGCCACTTCCCAGATGTAGCGCAATTGTTGAAGCTTCATAGGTTCCCCTCGGTTCAGCAATGAGTCCGCGGCAGCAGGCAGCGTCGATATATAACTATATTAGTGGTTCTGGAAATAAATCTAGAACTATTTTGTTACATACCCCGGGAAATGGCCTACGGCCACCTTCATGCTTTCCTACGCCCCAAATGCTGCGCCAATGGCACCATGTACACCGGCACCGGCGACAGTTGCAGCAGCCGCACCGCCGTACGCCCCAAGGGCACGTCCACGCCCGCACCGGCACTGTGGCTACCGAAAATCAGCAGGTCGACACTCAGCCGCTGCGCCTGGTCGAGGATCACCTGCGCCGGGTCGCCCTGGCGTACCCGCACCGCCTTGATCAGCGCCAGGTCGGCCGCTTCGCCCAGCTCGTCGCGAAAATTCTCCAGCACACGCTGCTCGATGTTAGCCATTACCGTGTTCACCCCCTGGCTGTGCAGTTGGTCGAGCGTCTGCTCATCGAGGTAGCTTTGCAGCAGCGATTCGGCGAACTGCCCCATCGGTTCCACCGCATGGATCACATACAACTCGGCACCGAAGGTACGCGCCAGCGCCAGTGCGTGCTGCATGACAAAAGGGGCGTAGACACCGAGGTCAGTGGCGTACAGCATGGCGCGGATCATTCGACCTCCTCGACTGCCGCTACGGCAGAGCAAGCTTCAGCTTAGCAGCGCCCCGCAGGCATGCCTTGCCGTCCGGCGCACTGCCAGCCCGGCCCGCAGCGCCTTAGCCGGCCTGCCCGCTGCGGTCGATGAAGGCCAGCGCCTGGTACAGCATTTCCATGCGCGGCAAGCGGCAGCCTGCGGCACGGGCCTGGGCCAATGGCTCGGCATAGATGGCCTGCAACTCCAGCCGGCGCTTGTGCACGTGGTCGTGGTACATGCTGGGCCAGTAATCGGGCATACGCTCGGTCACCTGCAACAGGTGCTCGGCATAGCCCGCGGGCAACACATGGCCACATGCCGCAGCGCCCTGCACCACCTCGCCCATCAACGCCTGGATCAGGGCACGGCTGTGGCTGTCGCTCATCAGCGCCGTGGTGCTGGCAGCAAGCAGCACCGACAGGCCGTTATACGGCACGTTCCAGACCAGCTTCTGCCAGCGCGCCTGGGCCAGGTCGGGCATGGCCTGCGAATCGATGCCCGCAGCGCGGAACAGCGCCGCGCCTTCCTCGACCAGCGCGGCACCGCCATCACTGGCCGGGCCACTGTGATAGCCAAGGTTGACCGCGCCAAGCGCCTGGTGACGGATCACGCCGGGCGCCTGGCGGTTGACGCAGATGAAACACAGGCCGCCAAGCAGGTGCATGTCATTGCGCAACGCCGGCCGCAGCTGCTCTTCCACGCCCAGGCCGTTCTGCAGCAGCACAACCTTGGCGCCAGGGGCCGCGGCCTGCACGATCAACGGCGCCAACTGGTCATTGCTGGTAGCCTTGGCCCCCACCAGCAGCCAGTCGCACGGCGGCATGTCGGCGGCACTGGCATAGGCCTGCACGTTGATCTGCAGGGTGCCGTGCACGGCACTCTCCAGGGTCACCCCACGCTCACGGACAACGTCGTACTCGCTGCGCAACAGAAAATGCACATCACAGCCGGCCCGGGCCAGCATCAACCCATAGAAGCCGCCGATGGCGCCACTGCCGATAATGCCGATACGTGGGGTATACGAATGCATGCCGATCTCCCGATAAAAGTCAGGCTTCTTTTTACACAGGTTGCGCAGCGCTGGGCAGCCTGTTTGCGGCAAACACCCGCCATCTCGGAAAAACCCCACACGGACGGGGCCCAGCCCATTGTCGCGCCACCTGTAACGCGCTAAGGTTCGGCTCCCCGCTGCGATTATTCTTGCTGCTGGGCCGCACGGGGATAGTTGGCGGCCGGCACCGTGACCTGACGAGTAACACGATGGCTGATTTACCGATCGATGACTTGAACGTTGCCTCCAACGAGACGCTGATCACCCCCGATCAGCTGAAGAAGGAAATCCCCCTCAGCGCCAAGGCCCTGCAGACCGTGACTGCCGGCCGTGAAGTGGTGCGCAATATTCTCGACGGCAAGGACCATCGCCTGTTCGTCGTGGTCGGCCCTTGCTCCATCCACGACATCAAGGCGGCCCACGAGTACGCCGAACGCCTCAAGGTACTGGCCGAGGAGGTGTCCGACACGCTGTACCTGGTCATGCGCGTTTATTTCGAAAAACCGCGCACCACCGTCGGCTGGAAAGGCCTGATCAACGACCCGTACCTGGATGACTCGTTCAAGATCCAGGATGGCCTGCACATCGGCCGCAAACTGCTGCTGGACCTGGCCGAAATGGGCCTGCCGACCGCCACCGAAGCGCTCGACCCGATCTCCCCGCAATACCTGCAGGACCTGATCAGCTGGTCGGCGATCGGTGCCCGCACCACCGAATCGCAGACCCACCGCGAGATGGCCTCGGGCCTGTCTTCGGCGGTCGGCTTCAAGAACGGCACCGATGGCGGCCTGACCGTTGCCATCAATGCCTTGCAGTCGGTGTCCAAGCCGCACCGCTTCCTCGGCATCAACCAGGAAGGCGGCGTGTCGATCGTCACCACCAAGGGCAACCCGTACGGTCACGTGGTGCTGCGCGGCGGCAACGGCAAGCCGAACTACGACTCGGTCAGCGTGGCCCTGTGCGAGCAGGACCTGGCCAAGGCCAGGATCAAGGCCAACATCATGGTCGACTGCAGCCACGCCAACTCCAACAAGGACCCGGCCCTGCAACCGCTGGTGATGGAAAACGTTGCCAATCAGATCCTCGAAGGCAACCAGTCGATCATCGGCCTGATGGTAGAGAGCCACCTGAATTGGGGTTGCCAGTCGATTCCCAAGAACCTGGACGAGCTGCAGTATGGTGTATCGATCACCGATGCCTGCATCGACTGGACGGCTACCGAGAAGGCTCTGCGCAGCATGCGCGCCAAGCTGAAGGATGTGCTGCCGCAGCGTAAGCGCGGCTGATACACAAAGACGGGGCCGCTTCACGCCCCATCGCCGGCAACCCGGTGATGGGGCGTGAAGCGGCCCCGCCTTTTTTACAGAATCAGACCTTGCTGGAATGCCGCTGTTGGCGCTCCATGTAGCGCTCCACATACGAGCAGGACGGAATCACCGTGTAGCCCATCTGTTCGGCATATTCCAGGGCCCGTTCAGTCAGGGCGGCTGCAATACCGCGACCGCGCAGGGCGTTGGGCACGAAGGTGCGATAGATGTCCAGCGTCTGCTTGCCCAGATCCATGTACGTCAGATAGGCACGATGACCGTCCACGTTGGTCTCGAACTGATGACCGGCCTGGTCATGGTGGATGGTCAGCGCTTCGCTCATCACTACTCCTCGCAGGTCTTCTCGGCAGACCCATACCTTAACCGATGGTGGTTTATCCGGCACAGAATGCTCTACGCCACCTGTTGCCCCTTCGACCACTGGACGATTGCAATCGTTCGGATCCTCTGGCACTCACAAGATAGTAGGCGCCGCGAGCGGGATTGCTCAAGGTGGTGGCGGTTAAAAATGGCGAAATTTCAGCCACAGCGACTCTTGGCCGCATGCCGGCAAGCCACCGGATGTACTAGGGCTTAAGACGCTGAAGGACAGTTAAAGTCACCGTTAGTTCAGCAAAAAAGTTACCGTAGTACAAACGCTTGCGCGCCCTGCGCGTTTTTTACTCAGTGCCTGCCGCGAATCTTGTCAGGACGGCGTCAAGCAACATTTTTTTTGCAGTTCTTGCGCTTAGTCAGTTTACTTACTACAAGTAATGGGTACTATGTACGCCGGCCAGTTTCTCTTTTCCGAGAGATGGCTATTTAATAGAAAGTCCTTGAAGGGGAACACGATGAACAACGTTCTGAAATTCTCTGCTCTGGCTCTGGCCGCAGTTCTGGCTACCGGTTGCAGCAGCGTATCCAAAGAAACCGAAGCTCGTCTGACTGCGACTGAAGACGCAGCAGCTCGCGCTCAAGCTCGTGCTGACGAAGCCTACCGTAAGGCTGACGACGCACTGGCAGCCGCTCAGAAGGCTCAGCAGACCGCTGACGAAGCCAACGAGCGCGCTCTGCGTATGCTGGACAAAGCCAGCCGCAAGTAATAATCCTCACGGATTGTTATGGAGCCGACCCACTTGTGGGTCGGCTTTTTTATTGCCTGCGCACCAGGCAAACGTGCCAGGCGGAAACGAAAAGGCCTGCACTAAGGCAGGCCCGGGTGTGTCGCAATTTACCCTATTGCAGTTCGGCGGGAATGCTCGAGACCATCGGCGCGCCAGCCTGGCCCTGGGTGGGCACGGCAATTTCCACCGGCATGCCATCTTCGGCAGCCACCACATCGCGCACCATATCCCAGTTCATGCGCAGGTTGTTGGCCAAGTCTTCACGCTTGAGCAAGGCATTGATCACAGCGGTGTGTTTATCGACCACCGACGGGTTACCCTGGTCGTCCAGCGGCGTGTGCGCCTCCAGATAGACCTTGCCGCCACTGATACCGAACTTGTAAGGCTCATTGATGATGCGTACCGGTGTACCCACCGGCACCATCTTCGACAGTTCCAGCACATTGTTGTTGAGCATGCGGAAGCAACCATGGCTGGTACGCATGCCGATGCCGAACTTCTTGTTCGAACCATGAATCAGGTAACCCGGCACGCCCAGGGTGAACTTGAACGGCCCCAGCGGGTTGTCCGGGCCAGCCGGTACCACGCTCGGCAGGATGTCGCCGTCAGCGGCGTGCTCGGCGCGGATCGACGCTGGTGGTGTCCAGGTCGGGTTCGGCGTCTTGGCGGTGATCTTGGTGTTGGCGATCGGCGAACCCCAGCCCTCGCGACCGATGCCCAGCGGGAAGGTATGCACCACGTTCTGCCCTTTCGGGAAGTAGTACATACGGTACTCGGCGAGGTTGATGACGATGCCCTCGCGCGGGCCAGGCGGCAGGATGTAGCGGGTCGGCAGGATGATTTCGGTGCCGGCGCCCGGCAACCACGGGTCCACGCCCGGGTTGGCAGCGATCATTTCCAGGTAGCCGAGGTCGTTGGCGGTGCCTATGTCGGCGAAGGTGTCCTCGTACTTCGCCTTGATCACATGCACCTGGCCGACGATGTCTTCACCGGGCGGTGGCAGTGGCAGCTCCAGCGCAGCAGCGGGGCCCGCTACCAGCAGGGCGGCCAGGGACAGGCTACGGGTGACGGCAGGAAAGCGCGGCAACATCCGGTAAATCCTTCGAAAGATGGGTCAAGAGAATCGATTGTACACCTGTGCTGACGCAAGCGGGAGGCGTTGGCAGCAAGCAAGCGTTTCAGATGATGAAAGGCGCCACGCTCAGCTGCTCTGCAGCTCCGGCCACACCGGGCGCATGCCGCGCCGCTGGGCATCCAGGATGGCGCGGCACAGGTCGCACAGGCGGCCGTCGCGGTAGATCGAGGGCGGCACCCCCGACCAGCGCGGTTGCGCCGGCAGCAGGCCACCGCACAGGGTACGGTCGACCGGCACGCCCAGTTCCAGCTGGCGGGCCACCAGATGGACGCGGATTTCCTGGCAGGCGAACAGGTCGAGCTGCTCATCAGGCTCGATCAGTTGGTAGGCATACAAGGACCAGGCAGGGCGCGGCATCGGGGGCACTCGAAACGGGGGGCGCAACATTAGCCGAAAGCCGGCGCCGTTTAAAGCATCACAGCAAGGGTTTTATCGCCGGCCAGGCATTTTCCAGCAGGCGCTGCTGGGCGGCCTGGGCCGGGTGGATACCATCGGCCTGCATCAAGCCCGGCACGCCGCCTACCCCTTCGAGGAAAAACGGCACCAACGGGACCTGTTTTTCCGCCGCCAGCTGTTCATACACCTGGGCGAAGGCCGTGGTATAGCGCACGCCGTAATTGGGTGGCAGGCGCATGCCCAGCAACACCACCTTGGCCCCGGCCTGGCGTGCGCTTTCGATCATCGAGGCAAGATTTTGTTGCAATTGCGCGGTCGGCTGCCCGCGCAGGCCATCATTGCCGCCAAGTTCCAGCACCACCAGGCTCGGCTTGTGCGCTGCAAGCAGCGCCGGCAGCCGCGCCTGGCCACCTGCACTGGTGTCGCCACTGATCGAGGCGTTGACCACCTGTTCGTCGAAACCTTCGTCCCTGAGGCGGGTCTGCAACAAGGAGACCCAGCCCTGGCGGGTATCCAGGCCGAAACCGGCGCTGATACTATCGCCGACAACCAGCAACGTTCCCGCCGCCGCGCTCTGGGCCAGGCAATACAGGGCCAGACCGGCACTCAACCACCACACTCGCATCGGATTCTCCATGGGCCCCAGCATTCTCGTTGCGCAGAACCTTAGCAAAGTGGTCCCCAGCGCGGAAGGTGACCTGACCATCCTGCAGGCGCTGTCCCTCGACCTGGCCCAGGGCGACAGCCTGGCCATCGTCGGCGCCTCGGGTTCGGGCAAGTCGACCCTGCTCGGCCTGCTCGCCGGGCTCGACCAGCCCAGCGCCGGCAAGGTCATCCTCGCCGGCCACGACCTGGGGCCGCTGGATGAAGACCAGCGCGCGCGAGTGCGCGCCGAACATGTGGGTTTCGTGTTCCAGTCGTTCCAGCTGCTCGACAGCCTCAACGCCCTGGAAAACGTCATGCTGCCGCTGGAGCTGGACGGCCGCCGCGATGCCCGGGAACAAGCCCGCACGCTGCTCGAACGGGTCGGCCTGGGCAAGCGCCTCAGCCACACCCCGCGCCAGCTGTCGGGCGGTGAACAACAGCGGGTGGCCATTGCCCGTGCCTTTGCCGCCCATCCGGCGGTGCTGTTCGCCGACGAGCCGACCGGCAACCTCGACAGCCATACCGGCGAGCGTATCAGCGACCTGCTGTTCGAGCTGAACAAGGAACGCGGTACCACCTTGGTGCTGGTCACCCATGACGAACGCCTGGCCCGGCGCTGCCGCCGCCAGATCCGCCTGGACGCGGGCCGCCTGGTGGCACCGGTGGAGGCCTGATGACCCACATGCCGCTGTCCCGCCTGTGCGGCCTGGCCCTGCGCCAGTTGCTGCGCGACATTCGTGCCAGTGAAGTGCGCGTGCTGTTCTTCGCCCTGCTGGTGGCCGTCGCGGCCAGCACCGCCATCGGCTATTTCGGCGCACGCCTCAACGGCGCCATGCAACTGCGCGCCAGTGAATTCCTCGGCGCCGACCTGGTGCTGCAGGGCAGTTCCCCGGCCCGCGAACAACAGCTCGCTGCCGGCCAGGCGCTTGGCTTGCAGCATGCCCAGGTGGTCGAGTTCACCAGCGTGGTGGGTGGCGACAACGGCATTCAGTTGTCCAGCGTCAAGGCCGCCGACGCTGCCTACCCGTTGCGCGGGCAAGTGCGCAGCGCCGCACAACCCTATGCGACGGAAACCCCTGGCGGCGGGCCGGCGCCGGGCGAGGCATGGGTCGAACCGCGCCTGCTGGCGGCGTTGGGGCTGCCGGTAGGCGCCAGCATCGATGTCGGCATGAAAACCCTGCGCATCAGCCGTGTGCTGACCTACGAGCCGGACCGCGCCAACAACTTCTACAGCCTGACTCCGCGGGTGATGATGAACCTCGCCGACCTGCAAGCCACCGGGGTGATTCAGCCGGGCAGCCGGGTGACCTACCGTGACCTGTGGCGCGGCGCACCTGACGCACTGGGGCGTTACCGCCAGGCCGTGGAAAAAGACCTGGCCGCCAACCAGCGCTTGCGCGATACCCGCGATGGCAACCAGCAGATCGGCGGTGCCCTGGGCAAAGCCGAGCGTTACCTGAACATGGCCAGCCTGGTGGCGGTGCTGCTGGCCGGCGTGGCCGTCGCCCTGTCGGCCAGCCGCTACGCAGCACGCCGCCTGGACGCCAGCGCCCTGCTACGCTGCCTGGGCCTCTCGCAACGCCAGGCACTGGGCCTGTATTGCCTGCAGCTGACCATGCTCGGCCTGGTCGCCGCCGTGGTCGGCGCCCTGTTCGGCTGGCTGGCCCAACTCGGCCTGTTCCGTCTGCTGCATGGCTTGCTGCCAAGCGTGGTCCCCCCTGGCGGCATCGTCCCGGCGTTGGCCGGCATCGCTACCGGGCTGGTGGCCCTGGCAGGCTTCGCCCTGCCCCCCATCGCTGCACTGGGCAAGGTACCGCCGCTGCGCGTGCTGCGCCGCGACCTGCTGCCAATACCGACCAGCAGTTGGCTGGTGTATGGCACCGCCCTGCTCGCCCTCGGCCTGATCATGTGGCGCCTGAGCCTCGACCTGCTGCTCACCTTCGCTCTGCTCGGTGGTGGCCTGGTCGCCGCGCTGCTGCTTGGCAGCCTGCTGTTGCTCGGCCTGCGCAGCCTGCGTCAATTACTGGCCGGGGCACCACTGACCTGGCGCCTGGGGTTGGGCCAACTGTTGCGCCACCCCATGGCCGCCGCCGGCCAGGCCCTGGCCTTCGGCCTGATCCTGTTGGCCATGGCCCTGGTCGCCCTGCTACGCGCCGAACTGCTCGACACCTGGCAAGCGCAATTGCCCAAGGATGCGCCCAACCATTTTGCCCTGAACATCCTGCCAGATGACCGCGAACCTTTCGCCCGCCAGCTGCATCAGGTCAACGCGACCTCGGCGCCACTGTACCCGGTGACGCCGGGTCGCCTGGTGCAGATCAATGCGCAGCCGGTGCAGCAGGTGGTGAGCAAGGATTCGGCCGGCGAGCGCGCCGTGCAACGTGACCTCAGCCTGACCTGGGCTGCCGACCTGCCCGAAGGCAATGAACTGACCGCGGGCAGTTGGTGGCAGGCATTACCCCCGGCAGGGGAGATACCCGGGGTGTCGGTGGAGGCGGAGCTGGCCAGCAGCCTGAAACTGCAGTTGGGCGACCTGCTGACCTTCGACATCGGCGGCCAGCAGCACCAGGCCAGGGTCAGCAGCCTGCGCAGCGTGCATTGGGACAGCTTCCAGCCGAACTTCTACATGATCTTCCAGCCCGGCACGCTGCAAGGGCTGCCCACTACCTACCTGACCAGCTTCTACCTGGCGCCGGGTCATGATCTTGACGTAGTAGCGTTGTCACGGGCGTTTCCGGCAGTGACCATCCTGCAGGTCGACGCCCTGCTCGATCAGCTGCGCAGCATCCTCGCCCAGGTCACCCTGGCAGTGGAGTACGTGTTGCTGTTCGTCCTGGCGGCGGGGCTGGCGGTGTTGTTCGCTGGCTTGCAGGCGACCCTGGACGAACGCATCCGCCAGGGCGCCTTGCTGCGCGCACTGGGCGCGGCACGGCCATTGCTGGTCAGGGCACGGCGGATCGAGTTCGGCTTGCTGGGTGCCGCCAGCGGGCTGTTGGCGGCGATTGGCTGCGAACTGATAACGCTGGTGCTGTACCGCTATGCGTTCGACCTGCACTGGAGCCCGCATCCGTGGCTGCTGGCGTTGCCAGTGGCGGGCGCGCTACTGGTCGGCGGTGCCGGGGTACTGGGGACGCGGCGGGCGTTGAATGCCAGCCCGCTGGCGGTCCTGCGGGAAAGTTGAGGGTTACCTGGGGCGGCCCCTTTGCGAGTAAACCCGCTCCCACAAAGGGTGCACATTGCTCAGTGACCAGGCTGTACCCGTGAGCGGGTTTTCCCTGCAGGAGGCCAGCCCAGGCAACAAAGATCACTGGCCGTAGCTGATGCTGTTCACATACCAGGTGGCTTCCCCGGCAGGCGTCTGCACCACTACCTCGTCACCCTCCTCCTTCTTCAGCAGGGCACGGGCCATGGGTGAGTCGATCGAGATGTAGTCGTTGCGCCCGTAGATCTCGTCGTAGCCGACGATGCGAAACTTCATGGCCTCGCCATCGTCGTTCTCGATCTCCACCCAGGCACCGAAAAACACCTTGCCCTCCTGCTGCGGCGAGTAAGCCACCACCTTCACATCTTCAAGGCGCTTGCGCAGGTAACGCACCCGACGGTCGATCTCGCGCAGCAGCTTCTTGTTGTACTGGTAGTCGGCGTTCTCGCTGCGGTCGCCAAGCGACGCAGCCCAGGCAACCTTCTGGGTAATCTCCGGGCGATATACCCGCCACAGGTGGTCCAGCTCTTTCTTCAGCGCCTCATGGCCTTCCGTGGTAATGATGTTGGTGCTCAACAGCGCACTCCTCAGCGGCGGGTAATCAGGCCTTGGCGCGCGATGCGGGTGAGATGGCCGATGACTTCGGCGGCTTCGTCCGGCACCGGGGCCTGGATGACGGCCAGGTCGAAACGGTCATCGCCGTACTGCGCGAGGTGGCAACCGGTGTCGGCGAACTGGATCAGGAAGGCGCGCGCTTGCCCCTTGCGCCGGGACAGGCCTTCGAGGTGACGTAAAAGGGTGGGCTGATGCTGGCCGCCGAGCAGGATGCGCGGTGTGCGAGACGCCTGGCTGGCTGGCAAAGGGCTCAAACAGACACTGGTACGTGGGCAACTCATGGAGCTTCTCTCCGCCTCGCGAATCCCGCTGGGCAGCGGTGGGAGGCGTCACCGAACCAGCGCTTTAGCGGTATTTCGGATGACCCGGAGGGGCTGTCCCGCGCCCCGCAAGTAGCTGTTTAAATCGGCGCAGGCGGTATGCTAGAGCGACGAGCCGCAAGTTGCAAGCCGCAAGCAACAGCAGGCCGATCCCCGGCCTGTTGTTGCTTGCGGCTTGCGCTGCTGCGGCGGTTACCGGGCGATCAGGCGGTCCAGCGAGAAGCGGCCAGCGCCTTCGATCAACACCGCGACGGTGCCGGCCAGCAATGCCAGGGCAAACTCATAGCCGTTGTTGGACATGAACAGGCCATTACCGATGTGCACCGAGAAGATCGCCACCACCAGGGTCACGCTCAGCGCCAGCGCTGCCGGGCGGGCCAGCAGGCCAATCACCAGGGCCAGGCCGCCGAAGAACTCGGCACTACCGGAGAGCAGGGCCATCAGGTAACCCGGGGCCAGGCCAATGCTTTCCATCCACTGGCCGGTGCCCTCCAGGCCATAGCCACCGAACAGGCCAAACAGTTTCTGCGCACCATGCGCCATGAAGATGATGCCGACCAGGATGCGGATGATGCTGAGGCCAGCACCGGCACGGGTGGAGAACAGAGCGTTGAGGGTGGTGTTGTTCATGTCGAAGCGTCCTTGAAAGGAAAGTTGTGTTGGGATGGGCGCCATCATAATCAGTTCTACAGATATGAAAACCGCAAAAAACCCAACATAACAATCGACAAAATCGATTTGTCAGCGCTTCGCCACACGCTCCAGGCCGGCACGCTCCCGATTGAAGGCCACAAAGTACTTATTGACGCTGTTGACAAAATTGACTGGCCCCATGCCCACCTGCTCCATGGCAATACGTTCAGTCTGGAAGAACCACTGGTTGCCGTTCAGCCCGCGCCGCCGCGCTTCGGCGCGCATGGCCTGGACCCGTTCCGGGCCGAGGTTGTAGGCCGCCAGCACGAACGCCATGCGCTCACGCTCGTTGATCCTGGTGCTGGCAAAGAACTTGCGCCGGATCAGCGCCAGGTAACGGGCGCTGGCCTGGACATTGCCATCCACCGTGGCGGTGTTGCTCACCCCCACGCGCTGCGCTGCCGAAGGCGTGATCTGCATCAAGCCATGGGCGCCGCCAGTGCCGCGCGCCGTCGGGTTGAGCGTCGACTCCTTGAAAGCCAGCGCGGCCAGGTTGAGCCAGTCGATCTGCTGCGCCTCAGCGTGTTTCTGCAGCACCGGCCGCAACGCGTTGAGGCGCTGGCGGTCCTTGCTGGCCAACGGGTTGTGCACCCGGTACTGGCGCCGGTAGATGCGCTCGAACGCGGCGTCCTGGTTGTCCGGCGCGCGGTAGCCTTGCAAAAAGCGGTCGACCGTGGCCAGCAGCTGTGGCGCATCACGCCCGACATACCAGCGCATGGCTTGCGGCGGGCCCAGCTGTACCCGGCTGTCCAGGCGCAGGCGCGGCATCACCCGGGCCCACCGCCGGGCAATGGGTTGCTCGATTACGGTGAGGTGATAAATGCCAGCCTGGACCATCTCCAGCACGTCCTCCACCGCCAGGGTCGCATCGACCCATTCCACCTTGATCGGCGCACGTTTGCGCAGTGCCAGCTGCTGGTTCAACTGCTGGATCAGCGGGCCGGCGGCACTGGCGCTGGTCAACGCCACCGTACGCCCAGACAGTTGCTCGACATGGCTGAAGCTGCGTTCGCCCTTGCGCCCCACCAGCACCAATGGCACCTGGTCGAGCACCGGCGCGCTGCTGCTGACCCCGCGAACCGCACTGGGGTCAAGCAGTTCGCCCGGTACCGCCAGGTCGCCCTCGCCACGCGCCAGGGCGCCCAGCAGTTGCTCCTTGGCCCGGGGGATCAACTTCAGCTGGATCTCCTGGCCGTCGGCGGCACGGGCATTGAGATAATGCTCCAGGGCTCGCAGGCGATAGTATTCGATGCCGACCGGTTCGCCCTTGACCTCACCGGAACTGTTGCGGCTCTGGTTGACCAGCACCCGCAGCACCTGGCTGCTGCGGATCTGTTGCAAGTCACGGACCTTGGCCGGCGGGGTGGTCTGCTGCGGCCCCGGCAGGCGCGCGTGGGCTGGCCCCGTCAGGGCCAGGCCAAACGTCACCAGTAGAATGAGCCAGCTTCGCGGCATGCAACACGTCCGTGGTCGGTGGGCGGCACCCATGGACTGCACCGCCAAGAGAGAGAAATGACGGTAAAAGACCATGGCAACAGCATGAAGTTCTTGGTTTTTTCGCAAAAACACGGTTTTTGCTATGCTGGCCGCCCCGCGGCACGAGGTAGCACCATGCAACTGATCGATATCGGCGTCAACCTGACCAACAGCAGTTTTCACGACCAGCAGGCAGCCATCGTCGAGCGCGCCATTGAAGCCGGCGTCACGCAGATGGTGCTGACAGGTACCAGCCTGACGGTCAGCGAGCAGGCGCTGGAGCTCTGCCAGCAGCTGGACTCGAGCGGTGCCCACCTGTTCGCCACGGCGGGTGTCCACCCGCATGATGCCAAGGCCTGGGATGCCGGCAGCGAGCAGCGTTTGCGGCAACTGCTGGCTGAACCGCGCGTACGCGCGGTGGGTGAATGTGGCCTGGATTTCAACCGCGACTTCTCCCCTCGCCCGCTGCAGGAAAAAGCCCTGGAAGCGCAACTGGCCCTGGCCGCCGAGCTGCGCCTGCCGGTGTTTCTGCATGAGCGCGATGCCAGCGAACGGCTGCTGGCAATTCTCAAGGACTACCGTGACCACCTGCCTGGCGCGGTAGTGCACTGTTTCACTGGCGAACGCGAGGCGCTGTTCGCCTACCTCGACATGGACCTGCACATCGGCATCACCGGCTGGATCTGCGACGAGCGCCGCGGAACCCACCTGCACCCGCTGGTGGGCAACATTGCCGAGGGGCGCTTGATGCTCGAGAGCGACGCGCCTTACCTGTTGCCGCGCAGCCTGCGGCCCAAGCCGAAGCATGGGCGCAACGAGCCGGCGTTCCTGCCAGAGGTGCTGCGCGAGGTCGCCTTGCATCGTGGGGAAGCAGCCGAACATACGGCAGCACATACCACGGCGACGGCGCGGGCGTTTTTCCAGATTCACAGCTGACGCAACCCGGGCGCCTGAAGTTTTTTGATACACATCAACAATGGGCCTGACGGATGCGGGCACAATGATGGCACCTTGCCAATATTGTTTCCGCTCAACTCAGAGAAGACCTGCCCATGGGTGCCTGGCTTAGCAATGTTTCCTTGAAATACAAGTTCTGGGCCGTCAATGCGGTGGCCTTTGTCACGACCCTGCTGCTGGTGCTCTATGCCGTGCACCTCGAGCAGCGTGCCCGCGCCGAAGCAGCGCAGGCCCAGGCCGCTGCCCAGGCGCAACTGCTGGCCAGCTGGCCAGCGGGGCAGCCGTTGCCGCGCCCGGCCAACGTCATCAGCTGGTCGGCGGGGCAAACGCCCAGCTTCGCCGGCGAGCCCCTCGATGGCCTGCGCAACGCCCAGGGCTGGGTCGAACTGCCAAGCGCCTGGCTTCTTGGCGACAACCCGTTGCGCGGCGCGCAGGTGTTGCGTCGTGGCGATCAACAAGTGGCGGTTCTGGCCCAGTCGCCAAGCCTGCGCCAGGTATTCTTCGACCGCTTCAGCAATTACGCGGTGTGCGTGCTGATCCTGATGCTGGCCATGCTGGGCGCTTCGCAACTGCTGATTCGCTTCCTGCTCAGCCAGCTCAACACCCTCAAGGACGTCATGCTGCACGTGGAGAAAACCGGCGACCTGGCGGCCCGCGTACCCTTGGCCTGTGGCGACGAGGTCGGCCAGATGGCCGGGGCGTTCAATGCCATGCAGGCAACCTACCACCGGGTGGTCAGCACCGTCGCCCATACCGCCGCCCAGCTGGACTCCGGCGCCGCGCGCCTGGCAGCGAGCATGAGCGATGTGCGCCACGGCATGCTCGGCCAGCAGAGCGAGACCGACCAGGCGGCTACCGCCATCAACGAAATGTCGGCGACGGTGCACCATATCGCCCAGCATGCCGGCGCCACCCGCGACCTGTCACAAACAGCCGACACCCTTGCCGGCAGCGGCCAGGAGGTGGTCAGCCGGGTGCAAGATTCGATTTCCGGGCTGTCCAGCGGCGTGCAGCAGACAGCCGAGATGATCCGCCAGCTCGCCGAGGACAGCCAGAAGATCAACGGTGTGGTCAATGTGATCCACAGCATCGCCGAGCAAACCAACCTGCTGGCACTCAACGCTGCTATCGAAGCGGCGCGCGCCGGCGACCTCGGGCGTGGTTTTGCCGTGGTGGCCGATGAAGTGCGCAACCTGGCCAAGCGCGTGCAAACCTCGACCGACGAGATCACCACCATGGTCTCGGCCCTGCAGTCAGGCACCCGCGATGCGGTGGAGTTCATGCAGGAAAGCTCGTACAAGGCCGATGACTGTGTCAAGCAGGCCCGTGAGGCCGGTGAAGCACTGGCCGAAATCACCGGTGCCGTGGCACAGATGCGTGAAAGCAACACCCAGATTGCCGTGGCCGCCGAGCAGCAAAGCCAGGTGGCAGAAGAAATGAACCGCGCGGTGGTGAGCATCCGCGATGTCACCGAGCAAACCGTGCAGCAGACAGTCGGCTCGGCGACCACCAGCAGCGAACTGGCGACACTGGCCGGCGAACTGAACAAGGCCATTGGCCAGCTCAAGCTATAGTCACCATAGCCACCCTCGATTGGCCCCCGTCAGGGGGCCGCACTAAGCTTTGGGCATAGCCAGAGGAAATGCCCATGAGCAAACGTCTGCCCAACCTGCCCGCCTGGCAATGGCGCGGCTACCACCATAACCACCGCCACCCGACCAACCTGGTGCTGCACCTGATCGCCGTGCCGTTGTTCATTCTTGGCGCGCTGCTGATCCTGTCCGGGCTGTTCAGCCTGGACCTGGGACAGATCGCCGTTGGTATCATCGCCTTGATCGCCGGCCTCGGCCTGCAGCGCCAGGGCCATCGCCTGGAGGCAGAACAGCCGGAGCCGTTCGCCAACCGCAAGGACGCCGTGCAACGCCTGCTCACCGAGCAGTTCATCACCTTTCCGCGCTTCGTGCTGAGCGGCGCCTGGTGGAAGGCCTGGCGGCAACGCCACAAGCACCGCCAGTGATCGGTTGCGCTCAGGCTGCGGGCATGAGCCGGCGGTAGCAGCCTAGGCGAATACCGTCACAGTCTGCCGGCTCAAGGCCAGCAACTCGCCCTGTGCCGTCCACAAGGCAGCGGCGGCATGCCCGTAGCCATCACGCGCATATTCGGTTTCCACGCAATAGCGGCACCAGTCGAGGGTCGACAACTGCGGCGTGGGCTGGACGAATTCAATGGTCCAGGTCAGGGTACTGCCCGCCGCGGGCTGCTTGAGGAACGGCATCAGGCTTGGCGGCCACGCATCGACCAACGCCAGCAGGTGCGCCTCGCTGACCGGCTCTTCAGCCACCCCACGCAAACGCACCCAGCCACCCATATGGCGCGACGGGTTGCCACTGAACGGAAGGCCACCGATCGCCCAGCGCAAGGCCACGTGCTGCATGAAGTCCGGGGTGACGCCCTTGATATGCGGCAACTCGGGGGCCGCCTGCTCGAGCGCCTTCATGTCCATGGCCGGCAACGCCGGCACATTCACCACAGACGGCCGCCCTGCACCGAAGTTGCCCTGCACCAAGGTCACCACCTGGCCGTCCTGAACGGCACGGCCCAGCAAGGTGCTGACCGCCTTGCCTTCGCGCAGCACCTCGACCTCGAAGCGAATGGGCACATCCGCCGCCGCCGGTGCGACGAAGCTGATAGCCAATGAACGCACCGGGCGGTCATCGGTGATCTTCTGGCGCATGGTTTCGTATACCAACGCTGCCATGAGCCCGCCAAAGACAGCACGGCCCTGCGCCCAACTGGGCGGGATACTGAGCACATCGGGGCTGGCCCGCACGGCGTCGAGCAATTGCTTGAAATTCATTGGCTGGCTCCTGCAGGCCGGGAAAGGTTGTGCTCATCCTAGCCAGCAACCCCTTGGCGTTCAGCCCGCAAATCGGTCATTTTTCGGGCTTTCGCCGCGCCAGCGCCTTTTGCAGGGCTTCCAGGGTGCTATCCGACTGGCGCTCGGCCTCGTGCAGCTCCTGTTCCCAGGCGGCCTTGCACCGGGCCAGATCGGCTTGGTCGCGTGCCTGCAGCAGCCATTGCAGGCGATCGTGCCAGTCGCCCAGGTCGCCCTGGGCCTGCTTCAACAGGCGCTGCAGTTTCTTGCCCGCATGGTCGAGCTGGGGATAGGCCTCGTCGCCGTAGCGCGCCCGCTTGATCAGCAAGCGCAGGCGGTGGCGGTCGTGTGCCGGGTCCTGCAGGGCCTGGCGCAACTTGCGCCACTGTTTGACCAGGCGTTTGTCGATACGCTTGTCCAAGGTCTTGACCAAGCCTTCGCGAGCGGCCGCCCGCAAGAACAGTGGAAACGCATCGACAATCGCCAGCACCCGCGTCAGCTGCGGGCTGTCAGCGACACTGGCGAAAGTCCGCTCACGGCCCTCGATGCGGCGCTGCCCTTCCTCGGCAAAGCCACGCCCGATCAGTTCGGCCGCCAGTACCTCGCGGTCACGCAGCGGTGTCGTCAGGGCACCCAGCGCCCTGGCGGCGTCCTCCAGCTGCTCCACCCCCGGCAAACCACGCAGTGGCCGCAGCAGGCTGCGCAGGCGCCGCAGCGTGGTGCGCAGGTCGTGCAAGGCCTCGCTGTCGGTGTTGGCAGCCAGGCGTTCGCGACAGGCCAGCAGACGCACCTGCAAGGCCAGTATCTGGGCAACTACATGATCGAGCATGGCAGACATTCAATGACGCTCCCTGATCAGCGCCCGGCGCGGGACTCACGGATGTAGAAGCGCGCCTTCTCGGCTTTGCGGGTACAGCTTTCATAGCCTTCGAATTGCTGCTGGGTCTTGGCCCCGGTCAACAGCGACAAGGCCTTGGAATAGCTCACGGCACCAGCAAAGCCTTCTGCCTTGGCCAGGTCCAGCTCTTTCCAGGCAGCATCCAGCTGGGTTGCACAACTCTCACGGTAGGCCGTCTTGCCCGCACATCCGGCAAGGGCCAAGGCAATCAGTGGAAGGCAGATCCAGGCTTTCATCAGTAATGACCTCAATGGGAAAAAAACAGTGGCCGTTCGACGCTCCGGCTGCTCAAAAGTGCCGCTCCCGGACAGCTTTGTCTTGCCAGTTTTATTACAGTAGCTCAGCGCGGTCTACATTGATGCACAGGCAGCGATGGGTGCATTGTAGAACCAGGGTTGCACTGGCCGGGGAACATTCATGAGCAAACGCGTGGCGCTGGTACTGGGATCGGGCGGAGCCCGGGGGTATGCACACATCGGTGTGATCGAGGAAATCGAGCGCCGCGGCTACGACATTGCCTGTATTGCCGGCTGCTCCATGGGCGCCGTGATCGGGGGGATCTACGCTGCCGGCAAGCTGGAAGAGTACCGCAACTGGATCGAGAGCCTCGACTACCTGGATGTGCTGCGCCTGGTCGACGTCAGCTTTCGCCTCGGCGCAATTCGCGGCGACAAGGTGTTCGGGCAGATTCGCAAGATTGTCGGCGAGATCAACATCGAGCAATTGCGCATCCCTTACACGGCGGTTGCAGCCGACCTCACCAACCAGCAGGAGATCTGGTTCCAGGAAGGCTGCCTGCACCAGGCCATGCGCGCCTCGGCGGCCATCCCCAGCCTGTTCACGCCGGTGATGCAAGGCAACCGCATGTTGGTCGACGGCGGCATCCTCAACCCGTTGCCGATCGTTCCGGTGGTGTCCAGCCACTGCGACCTGATCATTGCCGTCAACCTCAACGCCACCAACCAGAAGCAGTACCAGTTGCCGGTGATCGAACGCCCCGCCGCATTCAAGATGCGTTTCGATGCGTTGCTCAGCTCGCTGGGGTCGCGCCTGCCGTTCCGGCGCAAGCCGGCAGAAGAGTTGATCCGCATCGAACAGGAAATCGTCGCCGAAGGGCTTGCACCGCCAAACCCGTGGCTGGCCGATGCCGCCGACCCGGAAGCCCAGCAACCGGCAGCGGCACCGGAGCGCGAGGGTGCACCGAAGTCGGCGACCGGCTCGTTCATCATCGACAACGTGGGGCCCGCTTCGCTGCTGGACTTGATCAACCAGAGCTTCGAGGTGATGCAGACGTCGTTGGCACAGTACAAGATCGCCGGCTATCCACCGGATGTGCTGATCAACGTGCCCAAGCGGGTGTGCCGGTTTTTCGAGTTCTACAAGGCGCCCGAGCTGATCGCCCTGGGGCGGGAGATTGCGCGGGATACGCTGGACAATCATGAAGGCGTCAAGCGCTAGGCCTCCCAGTGCCTGTCCCGGACTGATCGCCGGGACACGTGGCAGAAATAGAACAGGCCGCACCAGGCGGCCTGTTCGTTCATGCTTCCATCACCTTAGTAGCGGGTGATGTCTGCCTTGGCTTCCAGCTGCTTGCGGTAGGCCGCGAAGTCCTGCTGGCCGGCACGCGAGGCGAGGTAGCGGCGGATCTGCTGCTTCTCTTCGTCGGTGGCGGTAGCACCTTCGTTGACACCCTTGAGCTGCAGTACCACCAGGCTGCCGTCACGCAGCACCACGCTGCCATACACCGGCTTGTCCTTGGACTCTGGCTTGGCCAGGCGGAACAGCGCCTGCAGCTCGGCCGGGTCGATACCGTCCTCGCCGCGGGTGACCGCCTCGTAAGCCTTCCAGCCCTGCCCTTCGTGCACGCTGCCGGCAGTGACGGAACCGTCACGCAGGCCGGCAATCAGCTTGTCGGCCTTGGCCTTGAGCTCGGCAGTGGCCTTCTCCTTGGCCAGGTGTTCGCGAATGTTCTTGGCCACGGCCTCCAGTGGCAGTTGCTCCGGCTTGCGGTGCTCCTTGACGCGCAGCACCACGGTGGTTTCCGGGTCGAGTTCGATGGCCGTGCTGTTGGCACCTTCATCCAGTACTTCCTCGGAGAACGCTGCCTGCACCACCGCACGGTTGGCGGTGATACCTTCGCCACCCTCACGGCCGAAGGCTGCCGAGGTCTGCACCTTCAGGTTCAGGTCCTGGGCCGGCTGAGCCAGGTCGGAAGCCTCGTAGGCAGCATCCTGCAACTGCTTGCTGGCGTCGACGTAACGCTGCTCGACCAGCGGGATCTTCAGGTCGCGGGTCAGCTTGTCCTTCAGGCTGGCGAAGCTCGGTACTTCCGGTGCCTGCACGCCCAGCAGCTTGATCAGGTGGTAGCCGAACTCGCTACGCACCGGTGCCGAGACCTGGCCGACCTGCAGCTTGTACAGGGCATCCTCGAACGCCGGGTCGTAGACGCCCGGGCCAGCGAAGCCAAGGTCACCACCGCTGTTGGCCGAACCCGGGTCCTGCGAGAACTCCTTGGCCAGTGCGGCAAAATCCTCACCCTTGGCCAGGCGCTGCGCGACTTCTTCGGCGCGGGCCTTGGCCTGGGCGTCAGTAACCTTGTCGTTGACCTCGATCAGGATGTGCGCTGCGTGACGCTGCTCGGCGAGGTTGGCGATTTCCTTCTCGTACTGGGCCTTGAGCTCTTCGTCGGTCACCTTGACCTGGTCAAAGAACGCCGACTTCTTCAGCTCGACGTAGTCGATCACCACCTGGTCAGGCGACATGAACTCCTTGGCGTGCTGGTCGTAGTGCGCCTTGACTTCTTCGTCGCTGACCTTGACTGCGGCCGGGTCGGCCTTGAAGGTCAGCGAGGCGAAATCGCGGGTCTGCTTCTCGAGGCGGGCAAAGGCGTCGACCTGCTGGTCGGTGACGAAGCTGCTGCCAGCCAGGCCGGTACGCAGCTGGCCGATGAGCATTTCCTCGGCGAGCATGTCGCGGAACTGCATGCGACCATAGCCCATCTGGCGGATGACCTGGTCGAAGCGGTCGGCGCTGAACTTGCCGTCCACCTGGAATTCCGGCGTCTGCAGGATGACCTGGTCCAGCGCGGCCTCGGAGAAGGCAAACTTGGCGTCTTCGGCGCCTTGCAACAGCAGCTTGCGACTGATCAGGCCTTTGAGTGCCTCTTCACGCAGCAACTTGTCATCCAGCAACGCCGGGTCGAAATCCTTGCCCAACTGTTGCATCAGCTGGCGGCGTTGCATGTCGGCCGCCTGGCTCAACTCGTTCTGGCTGATGGTCTGGCCATTCACCTTGGCGGCGTCCTGGCTATGAGTGGCGGCCTGGAAAATGGCTTCGAAGCCGGTCAACGCCATCAACACGACGATAAGGCCGATGATGGTCTTGGCAATCCAACCTTGTGAATTGTCCCTGATATTTTGCAGCATGCGTCCCCCAGAAACGGCTGTACCACTGCGTCGACAACCGCGGAGCGTGGGTAGAAACCTGATAAAAGAAAGGCGCATCCGAGGATGCGCCTTTTCTTAGCAAACGTGTCAGGCGGGAACGTTTGCGCCCCCGCCATCAGCGTGCTCGGACCTGGCCAGGCCGGGTCCGGCTGAAAGAGACGACTTAGTTGACGGCGTCTTTCAGGCCTTTGCCAGCCTTGAAACCTGGAACCTTGGCGGCTTCGATCTTGATTGCCTTGCCGGTTTGCGGGTTGCGGCCGGTGCGCTCTGCACGCTCCTTGACCGAGAAGGTACCGAAGCCAACCAGTACCACATCGTCACCTTGCTTCAGGGCGCCGGTGACGGATTCGATGACTGCGTCCAGCGCACGGCCGGCTACAGCTTTCGGGATGTCAGCAGATGCGGCGATAGCGTCAATCAGTTCCGACTTGTTCACTCTAAGTCCCCTTATTTCTCTATTGAGTTTGTTTCTAAGTATGTAATGAAAAGCTTATGAAACGTTCGCTGGGTGGCCTGATGACACTAGCGTGCCGCTTTATAGCAAGGCCCCGAAAAAACTGTCAAGGAACGCCCCCCAGCCAGAAACTACTAGTGCGTGCTGATTCTTTCCTTAGCATCGCCGTCGCGCTTTTCATCTTTCGCGACAATCTCCGGAGCCACATCTGGCAAGGGCTCCGGGGCGTATTGCAGCGCAATTTGCAGGACTTCGTCAATCCATTTGACCGGTTTGATCTGCAGATCCTGTTTGATATTTTCCGGAATCTCCTTCAGATCGCGAACATTCTCCTCGGGAATGATCACCGTCTTGATACCACCACGGTGTGCCGCCAGCAGTTTTTCCTTCAGCCCGCCAATCGCCAGCACCTGGCCACGCAGGGTAATTTCACCGGTCATGGCGACATCGGCACGCACCGGAATCTGCGTCAGTGCCGAGACCAGCGCGGTGCACATGCCGATACCGGCGCTCGGGCCGTCCTTCGGCGTGGCGCCTTCAGGCATGTGGATGTGCACGTCGTGCTTCTCGTGGAAGTCGGCTGCAATCCCCAGGCTGCGGGCGCGGCTGCGCACCACGGTCTGGGCGGCGGTGATCGATTCGACCATGACATCGCCGAGCGAACCGGTCTTGATCAACTGGCCCTTGCCGGGGATGACCACGGCTTCGATGGTCAGCAGTTCGCCACCCACCTGGGTCCAGGCCAGGCCGGTGACCTGGCCGATCTGGTCCTGCTGCTCGGCCAGGCCATAGCGGAACTTGCGCACGCCCAGCAGGTGCTCCAGCTGTTCGCTGGACACCTTGACCTTGACCTGCTTCTGCCCGGTATGTTCCTTGACCACCTTGCGGCAGACCTTGGCAATTTGCCGCTCCAGCCCACGCACACCCGCTTCGCGAGTGTAGTAGCGGATGATGTCGCGAATCGCCGAAACATCGACCTCCAGCTCTTCCTTCTTCAGGCCGTTGGCCTTGACCTGCTTGGGCACCAGGTACTTGACCGCGATGTTGATCTTCTCGTCCTCGGTGTAGCCCGGCAGGCGGATGACTTCCATGCGGTCGAGCAGCGCCGGCGGGATGTTCATCGAGTTCGAGGTGCACAGGAACATCACGTCCGAAAGGTCGTAGTCGACTTCCAGGTAATGGTCGTTGAAATTGTGGTTCTGCTCGGGATCGAGCACTTCGAGCAGCGCCGAGGCCGGATCGCCACGCATGTCACTGCCCATCTTGTCGATTTCGTCCAGCAGGAACAGCGGGTTGCGTACCCCCACCTTGGTCATTTTCTGGATCAGGCGCCCAGGCATGGAACCGATGTAGGTACGGCGGTGGCCACGGATCTCGGCCTCGTCACGCACCCCACCCAGGGCCATGCGCACGAACTTGCGATTGGTGGCAGCGGCGATCGATTCAGCCAGCGAGGTCTTGCCGACGCCAGGCGGGCCGACCAGGCACAGCACCGGGCCACGGATCTTCTTGACGCGCTTCTGCACGGCAAGGTACTCGAGAATGCGTTCCTTGACCTCTTCCAGGCCATAATGGTCTGCGTCGAGGATTTCCTCGGCCTTGGCCAGGTCCAGGCGCACCTTGCTCTGGGCCTTCCACGGCACCTGGACGAGCCAGTCGAGGTAGGAGCGGACCACGGTGGCCTCGGCCGACATCGGCGACATCTGCTTGAGCTTGTTCAGCTCGGCCTGGGCCTTGGCCAGGGCGTCCTTGGGCAGGCCAGCGGCTTCGATGCGCTTTTTCAGCTCTTCGACTTCATTGTGGCCTTCGTCGCCATCGCCGAGCTCTTTCTGAATGGCCTTCATCTGCTCATTCAGGTAGTACTCGCGCTGGCTGCGCTCCATCTGCTTCTTGACCCGACCGCGAATGCGCTTTTCGACCTGCAGCAGGTCGATTTCGGCATCCAGCAGCGCCAGCACGTGCTCGACGCGGGTCGGCAGGTCGACGATTTCGAGAATTTCCTGCTTCTGCTCGATCTTCAGCGCCATGTGCGCGGCCATGGTGTCGACCAGGCGCCCCGGCTCTTCGATGCTGTTCAGCGACGACAGCACCTCGGCGGGTACTTTCTTGCCCAGCTGCACGTACTGTTCGAACTGCGACAGCAGCGTGCGCACGAAGACTTCCGACTCGCGCTCGGCGGCGTCGACTTCGTCGATCAGGGAAACCTCGGCACGGATGTGCCCTTCCACTTCGCTGAAGCGCTCGACGGCGCCACGCTGCTCGCCCTCGACCAGCACCTTGACAGTGCCATCGGGCAGTTTCAGCAGCTGCAGCACGGTGGCAACCGTACCGACGCGATACAGCGCGTCTTCGCCCGGGTCATCGTCGGCCGGGTTTTTCTGGGCAAGCAGGAGGATCTGCTTTTCGCCCGTCATCGCCGCCTCAAGGGCCTCGATGGACTTTTCGCGCCCCACGAACAGCGGGATGACCATGTGCGGGTAAACAACGACATCGCGCAATGGCAAAAGAGGCAAGTCGAGGGTGGTCTTCATGATTTCGCCTCTACAGCGGCCTTATGGCCGGAAAACAGTGGAAATGATGCTTGGACCTAATGTGGGGGCATGCCTGGGAAATTACAAGCGCTAGCGCAGGAAAAGCAGAAAGGGGCCCGTAGGCCCCCTTCTTGCTTGCAACCATCAGTGGCCAGCGCCTGGATCAGGCATCCGGCGCAGCCTTGGCTTGCGGCTCGCTGTTTTCGTAGATCATCAGCGGCTGCGAAGTACCCTCGATGACGCTCTCGTCGATCACCACCTTGCTGACATCCTTCTTCGAAGGAATCTCGTACATGGTGTCGAGCAGCACGCCTTCGAGGATCGAACGCAGGCCACGGGCGCCAGTCTTGCGCTCCAGGGCCTTGCGCGCAACGGCCTTGAGCGCATCGCTGCGGAACTCGAGGTCGACGCTTTCCATCTCGAACAGCTTGGCATACTGCTTGGTCAGGGCGTTCTTCGGCTCGGTGAGGATCTGCATCAGTGCAGCCTCGTCCAGCTCGTCGAGGGTTGCCAGTACCGGCAGACGGCCGACGAATTCCGGGATCAGGCCAAACTTGACCAGATCGTCCGGTTCGACCTCACGCAGCGACTCGCCAACCTTCTTGCCTTCTTCCTTGCTGCGCACTTCGGCGCCAAAACCGATGCCACCCTTGGTGGAGCGGTTCTGGATGACCTTTTCCAAGCCCGAGAAGGCGCCACCGCAGATGAACAGGATGTTGCGGGTATCAACCTGCAGGAATTCCTGTTGCGGGTGCTTGCGGCCGCCCTGCGGCGGTACCGAGGCCACGGTGCCTTCGATCAGCTTCAGCAGTGCCTGCTGCACGCCCTCGCCCGAAACGTCACGGGTGATGGACGGGTTGTCCGACTTGCGCGAAATCTTGTCGATCTCGTCGATGTAGACGATGCCCATCTGGGCCTTTTCCACGTCGTAGTCGCACTTCTGCAACAGCTTCTGGATGATGTTCTCGACGTCCTCACCCACGTAACCGGCTTCGGTCAGGGTGGTGGCGTCAGCAATGGTGAACGGTACGTTCAACAGGCGCGCAAGGGTTTCGGCGAGCAGGGTCTTGCCCGAGCCGGTCGGCCCGATGAGCAGGATGTTGCTCTTGCCGAGTTCGACTTCGTCACCCTTCTTGTCACGCTGGTTCAGGCGCTTGTAGTGGTTGTACACCGCTACGGCCAGCACCTTTTTCGCGCGCTCCTGACCAATCACATACTGGTCCAGGATGCCGCTGATTTCTTTCGGCGAAGGTAATTTGTGCGCGCTGCTCTCGGCCTGGGCTTCCTGCACCTCCTCACGGATGATGTCATTGCACAGGTCGACGCACTCGTCGCAGATAAATACCGAGGGCCCGGCAATCAATTTGCGCACTTCGTGCTGGCTTTTGCCGCAGAAGGAGCAATAGAGCAATTTGCCGCTGTCCTCGCCGTTACGGGTGTCAGTCATTCGATCGATCCAATCCGGTAGGCTTGCAACACAAGATGAAGGCAATTGCGGGCTTTTTCAAGTCCGCAGGTAGGCGCTTTCCGCGCCTACCTGCTCTGGCACCCCGGTTCAGGAGGCCAGTTGCCGCTTGTCGTAGACCGAGTCGATCAGGCCGTACTCGGCCGCGCGCGAGGCGCTCATGAAGTTGTCACGCTCGGTGTCACGCTTGATGGTCTCGAGGTCCTGGCCGGTGTGATAGGCCAGCAGCTCGTTCAGACGGGCCTTGATATTGAGGATTTCCTGGGCGTGGATCTCGATATCGGTGGCCTGACCCTGGAAGCCGCCCAGCGGCTGGTGGATCATCACGCGCGAGTTCGGCAGGCAGTGACGCTTGCCCTTGGCACCGGCAGCCAGCAGGAAGGCGCCCATGCTGCAGGCCTGGCCGATGCAGATGGTCGAGACGTCCGGCTTGATGAACTGCATGGTGTCGTAGATCGACATGCCGGCGGTCACGGAACCGCCCGGCGAGTTGATGTACAGATGGATATCCTTGTCCGGGTTTTCTGCTTCCAGGAACAGCAGTTGCGCCACGACGAGGTTGGCCATGTAGTCCTCTACCGGGCCAACCAGGAAGATCACACGCTCCTTCAACAGGCGCGAGTAGATGTCGTAAGCGCGTTCGCCACGGGCGGACTGCTCGATAACCATCGGGACCAGGCCGCCTGCGGCCTGGATGTCAGAGCTCTGCTGAATATAAGAATTGCGGGACATGTCCTGCGCTCACTCCCAAATAGTCATGGCTTGAATACGCACAAGCCAGCTCGAAGGCTGGCTTGTGGGGGTTTCCTACGAGAGAAGCCGGTTATTCAGCGGCGGCAGGAGCCTGTGCTGGTTTAACGGCGTCTTCGTACGAGACCGACTTGTCGGTCACAGTCGCTTTCTGCAGAACAGTATCTACAACTTGTTCTTCCAGCACAACCGAACGGACTTCGTTCAGTTGCTGGTCGTTCTTGTAGTACCAGGCGATGACCTGCTCAGGCTCCTGATAGGCCGAAGCCATTTCCTCGATCATTTCGCGAACCTTGCCTTCGTCCGGCTTCAGTTCGAACTGCTTGACCACTTCGGCGACGATCAGGCCCAGCACCACGCGGCGCTTGGCTTGCTCTTCGAACAGCTCGGCCGGCAGTTGCTCAGGCTTGATGTTGCCACCGAACTGCTGAACAGCCTGCACGCGCAGACGGTTGACTTCGTTTTCCAGCAGCGCTTTCGGCACTTCGATCGGGTTGGCGGCCAGCAGACCGTCCATGACCTGGTTCTTCACCTTGGCCTTGATGGCCTGGCGCAGTTCACGCTCCATGTTCTTGCGAACTTCGGCGCGGAAGCCTTCCAGGGTGGTTTCCTTGATGCCGAACTGGGCGAAGAATTCTTCGTTCAGCTCTGGCAGCACCGGGGCAGCAACGCTGTTGACGGTGATGGTGAACTCGGCGGCCTTGCCAGCCAGGTCCAGGTTCTGGTAGTCCTCGGGGAAGGTCACATTGACAACGCGCTCTTCACCTGCCTTGGCGCCAACCAGGCCGTCTTCGAAGCCCGGGATCATGCGGCCGGAGCCCAGTACCAGCTGAGTGCCCTTGGCCGAACCGCCAGCGAACACTTCACCGTCGACCTTGCCGACGAAGTCGATGTTGACCTGGTCGTCTTTCTGCGCAGCGCGCTCGACCGCCTCGAAACGGGTATTCTGCTTGCGCAGCACTTCCAGCATGTTGTCCAGGTCGGCGTCAGCCACTTCGGCGCTCAGGCGCTCGACGCTGATCGACTCGAGGCCGGCAACGGTGAACTCAGGGAACACTTCGAAGATGGCAACGAATTCCAGGTCCTTGCCCTTCTCGAAGGACTTCGGCTCTACCGCAGGGGCGCCAGCCGGGTTCAGCTTCTGCTCGACAATGGCTTCGTAGAAGGAAGCCTGAACCAGGTCACCGAACGCCTCTTGACGGGCATCGGCCTCGAAGCGCTGACGGATCACGCTCATCGGCACCTTGCCTGGGCGGAAGCCTGCAACCTTGGCGCGCTTGGCAGTCTGTTGCAGACGCTTGTTGACTTCGTTCTCGACGCGCTCGGCCGGAACGGCGATGGTCATGCGGCGCTCGAGAGCGGAAGTGTTTTCAACAGAAACTTGCATGGATATTCCTCGTTGCACAGACGTTAGCCGGCGTTAGCCCGACTCCAGAATCAAGGGCAAGCATTCTAGTGAGTCGCGCAGCAGAAGTCACCCCACTCGGGACGACGGGAAGCCACGCCGGTCGATTAACTTTCAAGGCCCGTATGGCGTGCCGCAGGGCCTGCTTCAAAAAGGGCTGCGCGGCGCCTCGGACGCCCAACAGCCGAAATACCTTGTCAAACAACTGCCGCGACGAATTCGCTTCCTTTATTCGGGATCGATCTCGTTGAACTGGCAGTACTCTTCCCATTCCATCCCCAGCGCTTCGGCCACCTCGCGGTGCGTCTCCAGGCGCATGGCCTGCAGCTGCTCCGGGGTTTCGGCGATCAGTTGCAAGGCCAGCTCCCAGGGCTGGATGCCCTGCTCCTCGGCTGCATCTTCGAAGGCCCATTCGATCTGCTGGGCCTGCTCACGCGCATCCAGCTCGCGGATCTCTTCGAGCAGTTGCGGGTTGGCCTCGGCAAAACGCTGCAGCGCCAATGCCTGACGGGCTTCTTTTGCGATCATCGGGTTGTTCCTCTGCCGGCCAGCTGGGCCGGTGCTTCAACCGGCTGAAATCTAACAGCTTTTATTGGGGTGCCACCAGAGGATTGCAAGGGGGATCAAGTGATGGCTGCGAAGTTTATGGCTTGAGCCTTGCGGCGTCCGTGAGATCGAGCGCCGCGCGGACGGCGCTCGATCTCACGGACGCCACAACTATCAAGGCAAACACGCCAAAAACAACAAAGGCGCCCAGTCTCACGACCAAGGCGCCTTCGAAAAATATGGGGTGGACGATGGGAATCGAACCCACGACAACTGGAATCACAATCCAGCGCTCTACCAACTGAGCTACGCCCACCATATTGCGGTCTTGCGGTATTGCGATACAACCTTACAGAAACATGGTGCGGACGAAGAGACTCGAACTCTTACAGCTTGCGCCGCTGGAACCTAAATCCAGTGTGTCTACCAATTTCACCACGTCCGCGTAACGCTTAAAACAAAGGCGCCAGATGCTATCGCGGCGCCTTTGAAAAATATGGGGTGGACGATGGGAATCGAACCCACGACAACTGGAATCACAATCCAGCGCTCTACCAACTGAGCTACGCCCACCATATCGCATTACAACTTACTTGCTTGCCAAAGCTGCCTAAATGGCGCACCCGGCAGGACTCGAACCTGCGACCATCCGCTTAGAAGGCGGATGCTCTATCCAGCTGAGCTACGGGCGCTTAAGCTTGAAGCCTAACCGAACGAGACCTTAACAGATAGCTGCTAAACCACTCATTCTGCCCGACTTCGCCAACCAGTGCTAGGCTGTGCCCGACAAGTGCGGCGAATCTTATAGGCGAGCCTGAATGTCGTCAACACCTTTCTCAAAAAAATTTAAATTATTTAAGGGCTTAGGGGATTTGCCCGACCACCCGCCTTTGCCCTTGGCCCGTGTCGTGCGAGAATGCGCCCTCTTTAATTGTTTCCTTCTCGATGGTTAATCACGCGTCTATGACTGCACACCTAATCGATGGCAAGGCGATCGCCGCCAGCCTGCGCCAGCAGATCGCTCAACGTGTCGTGGAGCGTCGCCAGCAAGGCCTGCGTACACCCGGCCTGGCAGTGATCCTGGTCGGCACCGACCCCGCCTCCCAAGTCTATGTCTCGCACAAGCGCAAGGACTGCGAAGAGGTCGGCTTCATTTCCCAGGCGTTCGACCTGCCCAGCGACACCACGCAGCAGGCCCTGACCGAGCTGATCGATCGCCTCAATGACGACCCGGCCGTCGACGGCATCCTGCTGCAACTGCCGCTGCCGGCGCACCTGGATGCCTCGCTGCTGCTCGAGCGCATTCGCCCGGACAAGGACGTGGACGGTTTCCACCCGTACAACATCGGCCGCCTGGCCCAGCGCATCCCGCTGCTGCGCCCGTGCACGCCGAAGGGCATCATGACCCTGCTGGAAAGCACCGGCCAGGACCTGTACGGCATGAACGCGGTCATCGTCGGCGCATCCAACATCGTCGGCCGCCCGATGGCCATGGAACTGCTGCTGGCCGGCTGCACCGTGACCGTCTGCCACCGCTTCACCAAGGACCTGGCCGGCCATGTCGGGCGTGCCGACCTGGTGGTCGTGGCTGCCGGCAAGCCGGGCCTGGTCAAGGGCGAATGGATCAAGGAAGGTGCCATCGTCATCGACGTCGGCATCAACCGCCAGGAAGACGGCAAGCTGGTCGGCGACGTGGTCTACGAGACCGCCCTGCCGCGCGCGGGCTGGATCACCCCGGTGCCGGGTGGCGTCGGGCCGATGACCCGGGCATGCCTGCTGGAAAACACGCTGTATGCGGCGGAAGAGCTGCACAAGTAACATTGCGTGATATGAAAACGGCACCTCTGGCAGGTGCCGTTTTTTTTGCCTGGCGTGGGAGGTTTAGCGCCTATGAGATCGAGCGCCGCGCGGGCGGCGCTCGATTCACGCATCAACCCAAATCCTCAGCCGATCACTTCCTGGCCGCCTCCCACGACTTCAGCAGCTCGCTGTAGCTGACGGTCTCGCCCTTGGGCTTCTCGTTGGCCAGTTTCGGTTTCGGTGCACCTGGCTGGTCGAACCAGTACTGGGCATCCCGTTCCGGGTTCAGCTTCGGCGCGCAGGTGGCCTGGGCATTGGACCGCTGCAAGCGCTCCAT
The DNA here is from genome assembly GCF_016620375.1 of Pseudomonas sp. LAM2023. NCBI lineage: Bacteria > Pseudomonadati > Pseudomonadota > Gammaproteobacteria > Pseudomonadales > Pseudomonadaceae > Pseudomonas > Pseudomonas sp. LAM2023. The sequence goes on from NZ_JAENHV010000009.1 coordinate 1,048,764, forward strand.
CATCCGGTCCTGGTCGCGGGCCAGCCCATCCAGGGCTTCCTGCGGGGTTTTCTCGCCGCTGGCCACCTCGGCAATGTGGCTCCACCACAACTGCGCGAGGCGTGGATAGTCCGGCACGTTGGTGCCGGTCGGGGTCCACTGCACCCGCGCCGGGCTGCGATAGAACTCCACCAGCCCGCCCAGCTTGGGCGCCAGATCGGTCATGGCCTGGGAGTTGATGTCCGATTCCCGAATCGGCGTGAGGCCGACAATGGTCTTTTTCAGCGATACCGTCTTGGACGTGACGAACTGCGCGTACAGCCATGCCGCCAGCCGTTGCTTCTCGGGGGTGGACTTGAAGAAAGTCCACGACCCGGTGTCCTGGTAGCCCAGCTTCATCCCCTCCTCCCAGTACGGCCCCTTCGGCGATGGCGCCATGCGCCACTTCGGCGTGCCATCGGCATTCACCACTGGCAAGCCGGGCTTGGTCATGTCGGCGGTGAACGCGGTGTACCAGAAGATCTGCTGGGCAATGTTGCCCTGGGCAGGCACCGGGCCGGCCTCGGAGAAGGTCATGCCCTGGGCCTCCTTGGGCGCATAGGCACGCATCCAGTCCACGTACTTCTGCGTGGCGTAGACCGCCGCCGGGCCGTTGGTGTCGCCGCCGCGGGTCACGCTGGAGCCCACCGGGTGGCAGTCCTCCACGCGAATGCCCCATTCGTCCACCGGCAGGCCGTTGGGCAGGCCCTTGTCACCGCCACCGGCCATGGAGAACCAGGCGTCGGTGAAGCGCCAGCCCAGCGACGGGTCTTTCTTGCCATAGTCCATGTGGCCATAGACGCGCTTGCCGTCGATTTCCTTGACGTCTTCGGTGAAGAACCGGGCAATGTCCTCGTAGGCCGACCAGTTCACCGGCACGCCCAGCTCGTAACCGTACTTTTGCTTGAACCTGGCCTTCAGCTCGGGCCGTTCGAACCAGTCGGCACGGAACCAGTACAGGTTGGCGAACTGCTGGTCGGGCAACTGGTAGACCTTGCCATCGGGCGCGGTGGTGAAGGAAATGCCGATGAAGTCCTTCAGGTCGAGGGTCGGCGAGGTGTAGTCCTTGCCCTCGTTGGCCATCAGGTCGGTGATCGATTCCACCTTGCCATAGCGAAAGTGCGTACCGATCAGGTCGGAATCGTTGACCCAGCCATCATAGATGTTCTTGTCCGACTGCATCTGTGTCTGCAGCTTTTCCACCACGTCGCCTTCCTGCAGCAGGTCGTGGGTCAGCTGGATACCGGTGATTTCACTGAAGGCCTTGGCCAGCACCTTGGACTCGTACTCATGGGTAGTAATGGTTTCGGACACCACATTGATCTTCATCCCACGGAACGGCTCGGCTGCCTTGATGAACCACTTGAGTTCAGCCAGCTGCTGTTCCGGGGCAAGGGTCGACGGCTTGAACTCGCTGCCGATCCATTTCTTCGCCGCGTCCTCGTACTGGTCGGCCCAGGCTGTGCCTTGCGCGCTGGCCAGCACCAGCAACGCGGCCAGGGTCAAATGTCGCCTGTTGTACTTGTTGTCGAACATTGTGATCTCCCGTTTCAGTTATCCCACAGGGCCGCTCGCTCAGCCCCAGCGCAGCACCACCAACAGCCACGCCAGAGACAGCAGCGAGGCTACCCACAATGGCCACTCGCTGACGCCAACCACCAACAGATGCAGGTAGGCGCTGGCCAGCAGGCCGATGAACAAGCGGTCGCCACGGCTGGTGACCAGCGGTAGAAAGCCGCGTCGCTCCACGCAAGGTCGGCGCAGCTCGAGCAAGGTCATGCCCAGCAGCAGTACACCCACGGCGGCGAAGAACAGCGCCGTCGGCAAGGTCCAGGCCATCCACTCCATGCCGTACCCTCCTCAGACCCGGCCCAGGGCAAAGCCCTTGGCCACATGGTTGCGCACGAACCAGATCACCAGCATGCCGGGCAGGATGGTCAGAACACCCGCTGCTGCCAGCACCCCCCAATCGATGCCCGATGCCGACACGGTACGGGTCATTACCGCGGCGATCGGCTTGGCATTCACCGAGGTCAGCGTGCGCGCCAGCAGCAGTTCGACCCAGGAAAACATGAAGCAGAAAAACGCTGTGACGCCGATGCCGGAGCCGATCAACGGAATGAAAATCTTCACAAAGAAGCGCGGGAAGCTGTACCCGTCGATGTAGGCCGTTTCGTCGATTTCCTTCGGCACACCCGACATGAAGCCTTCCAGGATCCACACTGCCAGCGGCACGTTGAACAGGCAGTGGGCCAGGGCCACGGCGATGTGGGTGTCGAACAGGCCGATCGACGAATACAGCTGGAAGAACGGCAGGAGGAACACCGCCGGCGGCGCCATGCGGTTGGTCAGCAGCCAGAAGAACAGGTGCCGGTCGCCGAGGAAGCGGTAGCGCGAGAAGGCATACGCGGCTGGCAACGCTACCAGCAGTGAAATCAGCGTGTTCAGGCATACGTAGTACAGCGAGTTGATATAGCCGCTGTACCAGCTGGCATCGGTGAAGATCACCCGGTAGTTGTCTAGGGTGAATGCCTGCGGCCACAGGGTCAGGCTACCGAGGATCTCGGTATTGCTCTTGAACGACATGTTCAGCAGCCAGTAGATCGGCACCAGCAGGAAGAAGAAGTACAGCAGCAGGGCCAGCGATTTGCGTGTGCTCATGGCCTAGTCCTTGTCAGCATGGGTCATGGCTGTGTAGAACAGCCACGACACCAGCAGGATGATCAGGAAGTACACCAGCGAAAACGCCGCCGCCGGGCCCAGGTCGAACTGGCCCACGGCCATGCGCGTGAGGGTCTGGCTGAGGAAGGTGGTCGCATTGCCGGGCCCACCGCCGGTCAGCACGAAGGGCTCGGTGTAGATCATGAAGCTGTCCATGAAGCGCAGCATCACCGCGATCAGCAACACGTTCTTCAGCTTCGGCAACTGGATATGGCGGAACACCGCCCAGCCCGAGGCACGGTCGATGCGCGCGGCCTGGTAATACACGTCGGGGATGGCGCGCAGGCCTGAATAGCACAGCAGCGCCACCAGCGAGGTCCAGTGCCAGACGTCCATCACCAGCACGGTAAGCCAGGCGTCGAACGGGTTGCCGGCGTAGTTGTAGCTGACCCCCAGCTTGGCCAGGGTGGCGCCCAGCAGGCCGATGTCGGCACGGCCGAAGATCTGCCAGATGGTGCCGACCACGTTCCACGGGATCAGCAACGGGATGGCCATGATGATCAGGCACACCGACGCCATGCGCCCCTTGGTCGGCATGGTCAGGGCAATGGCGATGCCCAACGGGATCTCGATCAGCAGCACGCAGGCGGAATAGATGAACTGGCGCAGCAGCGCGTCATGCAGAGCCGGGTCGCGCAGTACCTGGCGGTACCAGTCGGCACCGACGAAGTAGCGGTTGGACTGGTCGAAAATGTCCTGCACCGAGTAGTTGACCACGGTCATCATCGGCACCACGGCACTGAACGCCACCAGCAGGAACACCGGCAGCACCAGCCACCAGGCCTTGTTGTTGGGCACCTTGTTCATGGCGCGACCTCCAGCAGCACATCGTCGAGGTACAGCATCAGCCACTGCGCCGGCAGGCTGACCCAGGCCTGGGTTACAGGCACTGGGCGGTCCTCGCCCTGGCGTGCCTTGAGCGCGACGCCACCCAGCTCGAGGGTGACGATGCGGTAGGTGCCCAGGTCCTCGACGTCCAGTACCCGCGCCGGGTAGGCATCCTCGAACGGGCTGTCCCACAGCTGCACGAACTCGGGGCGGATGCCGACCTGCAAGCGCCCGCCTGCCGTCGCCGCCAGGCGCTCGCGCAAGCCATCTGGCAGGGGCAGGTGGATATCACCGAAGCTCACCCCGTCGGCCTCGGCGCGCACCTCGATCAGGTTCATTCCCGGGCTGCCGATGAAATAGCCGACGAAGGTGTGCCGTGGCCGCTCGAACAGCTCGCGCGGGGTGCCGAACTGGACGATGCGCCCGCCGTGCATCACCGCGATCTTGTCGGCGAAGGTCGAGGCTTCCAGCTGGTCGTGGGTGACGTAGATCATGGTGATGTTGAACTGCTCGTGGATCTGCTTGAGCTTGCGCCGCAGCTTCCACTTCAGGTGCGGGTCGATCACCGTCAGTGGCTCGTCGAACAGGATTGCCGATACATCGTCACGCACCAGGCCACGGCCCATGGAGACTTTCTGCTTTTCGTCGGCGCTGAGGTTGCGGGCCTTCTTGCGCAACGCCGCGGTCAGGTCGAGCACCTCGGCAATCTCCTCCACCCGGGCGCGCACGCGGGCTTCGTCGAGCCCCTGGTTGCGCAGGGGAAACGCCAGGTTGTCGTATACCGACAGGGTGTCGTACACCACCGGAAACTGGAACACCTGGGCGATGTTGCGCGCCTGCGGCGGCAACTGGTTGACCGGCTTGCCATCGAACAGCACCTCGCCATGGGACGGCGTCAGCAGCCCGGAAATGATATTGAGCAAGGTCGACTTGCCACAGCCCGACGGCCCCAGCAAGGCATAGGCACCGCCCTGCTCCCACACATGTTCCAGTGCGTGCAGGGCATAGTCCGCCTCGCTGGCGGGCTGGCGGCTATAGCTGTGCGCCAGTTGGCGCAGACGGATTTCGGCCATCACCCTCTCCTTGCCTGGCGTAGCCCGGGGGCCTGCACCAACGCCCCGGCACTGTCGAACACGAACAGCTTGTGGGTGGGAATGAACACGCGGATCGGCGTGTCCACCTGGTATTCGTGCACCCCGGGCAAATGCAGGGTCATGCGCCAGTGGTCATTGCGCACATGCAGGAAAGTCTCCGAGCCACTGATTTCGGCAAGCTCGACCAGCACGGCCAGCTCCAGGTCATCGTCGTGGGCCGGCACCAGGCTGATGTGGCTGGGCCGTACGCCAAAGCGGTAGTCGCCTTCGGCCAGCGGCTGCAGGTCGGCATTGCGGGCAAAGTGCACGGCCTGGGCCAGGCTCACCTCGTTACCGCTGATACGGCCAGGCACCAGGTTGATCGGCGGCTCGGAAAACAGCTCGGCGGCCAGCACGCTGCCGGGGCGCTGGTAGACCTCGGCGGTAGGCCCACTCTGGACGATCCGGCCTTCGTGCACCAGCGTCGTGGTGCCGCCCAGCGCCAACGCCTCGTTGGGTTCGGTGGTGGCATACACGGCAATGCAGTGGCGCGCCGCGAACAGCTCGCGCAGTTCCTGGCGCAGGCCCTCGCGCAGCTTGTAATCGAGGTTGACCAGCGGCTCGTCGAACAGGATCAGCGAGGCATCCTTGACCAGCGCCCGGGCCATCGCCGTGCGCTGTTGCTGGCCACCGGACAGCTCCAGCGGCAGGCGCTGCAGGTAGGCTTCGATGCGCAGCATCTCGGCGGTTTCCTGTACCCGTCGACGAATCTCCGGCTCGGCCATGCGTGCCTGGCGCAGCGGCGAGGCGATGTTCTCGTACACGCTGAGGGTGGGGTAGTTGATGAACTGCTGATACACCATCGACACGTTGCGCAGGCGCACCGGCACGCCGGTCACGTCCTGGCCATCCATCAGCACGCGCCCACGGTCCGGGCGGTCGAGCCCGGCCATCAGACGCATCAGGCTGGTCTTGCCGGCCAGGGTACGGCCCAGCAATACATTGAACGAGCCGGGTTCGAAGCGCAGCGAGGCATCGACGATCCAGGCCTGGTTGTCGACGCTGCGACTGACCTGTTCCAGCACCAGGGACATGGCGTGGCCTTCTTGTGATTGTTGTCTGCCGGATACAGCCAGTTTCGTGCCAGTTACGCCGCGCCCGTCTGGCCCGCGCCCTGCCCGGCAGCCCAGTCAAGGCACGGGTTCACAAATGAACACAAGCGCTGAACAACTGAACACTCGCAGGTTTGACATTGAACAACTGTGAACAACACTGAACAGCGGTCGGTTCCATACAACAATCACACAGGACAGGCCCATGGCCGCTTCCGCTTCGACCCATGCCCAACTGATCCAGGCCTCCTGGACCCGCTGCCGCGACCACGGCCTGCAACCCCTGCACGCCCCGGACTTCGACTGCCTGACCCGCGCCGAACTGAGCGCCCTGCTGGAGCGGCGCCAGGCCCTGCTGCGCCTGACCCGCGAGGCGGTACTGCCGCATTACGCGCACCTGCTGGGCAATGCCAGCTACCTGGTGATGCTGGCCGATGCCAGCGGCTGCGTGCTCGACAGCTGGGGCTCGCGGCGCTTCATCGAACCGCGCCAGCAGCACGGTTTCAGCGCTGGCGCCCATTGGCACGAGCGCGGCGTCGGCACCAATGCCCTGGGCACCGCGCTGGTCTGCGCCGAGGCGATTCACGTCGGCCAGGACGAGCACTTCCTGCGGCAGAACCGCTACATGTCCAGCGCCGCCGCGCCACTGTTCGACGCGGCGCGGCAACTGGTCGGGGTGCTCGACGTGGCCAGCGATGGCTACCTGCCGGCCAGCCAGACGCTGGGCCTGGTGCGCATGATGAGCCAGAGCCTGGAAAACCGCCTGATCCTTGCCGAACATGGCGAGCGGCATGCCCAGCTGATGTTCAACAGCGCTTCCGACAACCTGGACAGTCCCTGGGCCGGCCTGCTGGTGTTCGATGAACAGGGCCAGGTGCTGGCGGCCAATCACCGGGCCGACAGCCTGCTCGGCGGCAACCCGCTGCGGCAGAATATCGAGCAGCTGTTCCAGTTGCCGCTGCAGCAGCTGTTCAGCCACCCCCGGCAACAGCCCTTCGCCTTGCAGGCCACCGGGCGCAATCGCTTCCATTGCCAATGGCAGCCGGCGCGCGAGGCCACTTGCCGCACCGCCAGCAGCAGCAGCAACACCGACCCGCGCCTGGACAAGGCCCTGGCGCAGGCCAGCCTGCTGCTGGAAAAGGACATCCCGGTGCTGGTGCAGGGGGAAACCGGCGTCGGCAAGGAAGTGTTCGTCGACACCTTGCACCGCGCCAGCAGCCGCGCCGGCCAGCCGCTGGTCGCGGTCAACTGCGCGGCAATCCCCGCCGAGCTGGTGGAGTCGGAGCTGTTCGGCTACGACAAAGGCGCGTTCACCGGTGCCCACCACAAGGGCAACCCGGGGCTGATCCGCAAGGCCGACCACGGCATCCTGTTCCTCGATGAAATCGGCGACATGCCGCTGCCTACCCAGGCCCGCCTGCTGCGCGTCCTGCAGTCACGCAGCATCCAGCCGCTGGGCAGCGGCGAGCCGGTAGCAGTGGATATCCGCGTGGTGTCGGCGAGCAACCGCGACTTGGCCGAAGAGGTGCGTGCCGGGCGCTTTCGCCAGGACCTATACTACCGCATCGCCGGGCTGGCAGTGCAGTTGCCGCCGCTGCGCGAACGCAGCGACCGGCGCCAGCTGATCGAGCAGGTGCATGCCCGCTACCGCGAACCGGGGCAGCCTGCACGGCTGCCGGCAGCCATTGTCGAGCTGTTCGATCAGCACCCTTGGCCAGGCAATATGCGTGAACTGGTGAGTGTGCTGCAGGTGGCGCTGGCCTTGGCCGGCAATGGCCCGGTCGGCCTGGAACACCTGCCTGCGGGCTTTCTCGCCGAGGCGCAGGTGCCTGTGCCGCAGGCGCCCGAAGCGGCAGACCTGGCAACGCTGATGCAGCAAACCAACGGCAACCTGTCCGCGGTGGCCCGCGCACTGGGGATCAGCCGTACCACGCTGTACAAGCGGTTGCGCCAGCGCTAGCCGCCGCGAACGCTGGCTTCGCCGCCGCCATCCAGCGCCCCGCCCGGTGCCGAGCGGGCCCAGGCCTGGCTCATGGCCGGCTGGCCTATCAAGGGTCGCGCCACTGCTTCGGCTGCCGGTAGGCCTGGGCCCAGCGCTGTACCTCACTGGCCGGCATCGGCCGGGCAATGCAGTAACCCTGGGCCAGTTCACAGCCCAGGCCCATCAGCACCCGGCCGTGCTCGACGCTCTCCAGCCCTTCGGCAATCACCTCGCGGCCAAATGCCCGCGCCAGGCCGATCACCGCCCGGGTCAGTGCGAGGTCGTCCTGGTCATGCAGGATGTCGCGCACGAACGACTGGTCGATCTTGATCGTCTGGGTCGGCAAACGCTTCAGGTAACTCAGCGACGAGTAGCCCGTGCCGAAGTCATCCAGGGAAAAGCGCACGCCCAGCGCGCGGCAAGCGTCGAGGCAGCGGCTGACGTGTTGCAGGTTGTCGATGGCCACCGATTCGACGATTTCCAGGTCCAACCGTGCCGGGTCCACCTCCGGGTATTCGGTCAGCAACTGGCGCAGGCGCTCGGCGAAGTCACTGCGCTGCAAATGCCGCGCCGCGATATTCACGCTCAACGACCAGGGCCGCCCTTCGCGCTGCCAGGCCTGCAACTGGCTCAGTGCCCTGTCGAGTACCCATTCGCCAATCTCGACGATCAGGTCGGTCTGTTCGACCCAGGGCAGGAAGTCGCCAGGCGGCACCAACCCTCGGCCCGGCCGCTGCCAGCGCAGCAACCCTTCGAAGCCCAGCACCTGGCCGCTGCGCAGGTTAACCTTGGGTTGGTAATACAGGCACAGCTCGTCGTTGTGCAGGGCCCGGCGCACCCGCGCCACGGTCTGGTGGGTGGCCTTGAGTTCCTGCTCCTGGCTCACGTCGAACAGGTGGTAGCGGTTGCGCCCACGCTGCTTGGCCACGTACATGGCCTGGTCGGCATGGCGCACCAGGGTGTCGGCATCCTCGTCGTCCTGCGGGTACAGGGTGACGCCGATACTGGCGCTGAGCGACAGGCGCTGATCGCGCACCACATACGGCGCCGCCAATGCCTGCAGCACGCGGCGCAGCGCGGCATGCAACTGGCGACCTTCGTCGACATCCCGCAGGATCAGCACGAACTCGTCGCCCGACAGCCGGGCCACGGCATCACCCTCGCGCAGGATGTGCTTCAGGCGCTGCGCCACTTCAACCAGCAACAGGTCACCCATGGCATGGCCGTAGCCGTCGTTGACCGCCTTGAAGCCATCCAGGTCGAGCATGCACACCGCCAGCGCAATGCCTTCACGGCGCGAACAGGCCAAGGCCTGGTTCAGCAGGTCGGACAGGTAGGCGCGGTTGGGCAAGCCGGTGAGCACATCGTGGCCGACCCGCCATTGCAGGGTATGCAGCAACTGGCGCTTCTCGGTGACATCGAAGCGGATCGACACGTACTTGCGCACCTGCCCGCTGAGCGGGTCGACCAGCGGCACCATGGTGCTGTCGACCCAGTACAACGCGCCATCCTTGGCGCGGTTGCAGATCTCGCCTTTCCATACCCGGCCGGCGGCCAGGGCCCGCCACATGCCGACGAAGAACGCCGGCTCGTGCAGGCCGGAATTGAGGATGCGGTGGTTGGCACCGAGCAGTTCCTCGCGGCTGTAACCCGAGATGGTGCAGAACTGCTGGTTGACGTAGGTGATGTTCCCGCGCAGGTCGGTTTCGGAAAAGATCGCGGCCGCGTCCACGGCCGCGCGATAGTTGTCATCCATAAAGCATCCTGCCTTAACGGTTGAAACGCTCCACAAGGGCACGCAATCCGGCGCACACCTCTTCCAGTTCGGCGCCGCGCGAGGCGGCGGCGTTGGCGCTGTGGGCGCTGTGCTGGGCGATGCCGGCCACGCCATTGATCTGCCTCGAGACATCTGCGGCCACAGCCGACTGCTGCTGCGAGGCCGTGGCCATCTGCTGGCTCATGGCGCTGATGCGCTGCACCGCTTCCCGGATGCCATGCAGCGCCTGGCGGGCTTCCTGCACCTGGGCGACGCCCTGCTCGGCACCGTCGATGCCCTGGCTGGCGATCGCCACGGCCTGCTCGGCACCACTGCGTAAAGCATCGATAATAGCCTGGATGTGCAGGGTCGACTGCCGGGTCTTGTCGGCCAGCGCCCGCACTTCATCGGCGACCACGGCAAAGCCGCGGCCCTGCTCGCCGGCACGGGCCGCCTCGATGGCGGCATTGAGCGCCAGCAGGTTGGTCTGCTCGGCGATGCCGCGGATCATGCCGGTGGCCTCGGCGATGGCACCGGTCTGGCCAGCCAGCTGGGTGACCGCCTGGTTGATCTGCGTCACGGTACCCGCCAGGGTGCGAATCGCCGCACCGCTGGCATCGGCCACCTGGCTGCCCTGCTCGGCCAGCAGGTGTGCGGTATGGGCTTCGGCAGCCGTCAGTTGCACATGGTTGGCCACCTCACCGATGGAAGCGGCCATCTGGTTCATGGCAGTGGCGCTCTGGTCGGTTTCCGCACGCTGCTCCAGCAACGCCGCTTCGGTGCTGCGTGACAACGCCCCGGCGTCATGGGCAGCCACGGCCATCTGTGCCGCCAGGTCACTCAGCCGGGTCAGCGCGGTCTTCAGCCGCGCCTCCTCGCTGATCAGCATCAGTTGCAGTTGGCCGGCAGCACCGGGCAGGTCGCTGTAGGTCAAGGCGGCGATCGGGTCGGCGAAGGTGCCGTCGGCGCCCTGTACCACGCGCTGCATCTGCCGCCCCACGGCATTGCGTGCCAACAGGCCATAGGCCAGGAACAGCCCCAGGGTCAGCCCCTGCGCCACCAGGCCTGGCCATAGCTGGTTGGCCCCCAGTGCCAGCCCCCCGGCTGCCAGCGGTGCGCCCAGGTCGCGCGCCAGCATGCTCGCGCGGCGTGACCAGGGCAGCACCGCCTGGCCGTTGCGCATGCGTGCATACAGGGCCTCGGCACGGGCCACCTGCTCACGCGTGGGGCACACCCGTACCGACTCATAGCCCACCACCCGCCCGGCTTCGAGGATCGGCGTGACGTAGGCGTTGACCCAGTAGTAATCGCCGTTGCGGCAGCGGTTCTTGACGATGCCCATCCAGCTCTTGCCAGCCTTCAGGTAGCGCCACATCAGCTCGTACACCGCTGGCGGCATGTCCGGGTGGCGCACCAGGTTGTGCGGGCTACCGATCAGTTCGGCCTCGCTGTAGCCGCTGATGGCGGCAAATTCAGGGTTGCAGTAGGTGATCAGGCTGGCCGTGTCGGTTGCGGAAATCAGCCGCTGATCAGAAGGGAAACGTTGCTCGACCGGGGTAACCGGGAGATTGAGACGCACTATGAGACTCCATTCATTTAAACGCCAGACGCCTGCTCGCGGACGATTGTCGGGTTAACACTCCCACAATCGGCCTCTTAGTGACTGCCCGGTCGCGCGCGGATTCTACGAGGTCAGCCGCATAAAGCAAATAAACCTTATGAATCATGGCGTTATCGAAAAAATTGAGGTCGGGCTGATGCTTGGCAAGCGGATTGCTACCTGTATCAGGTACCCCCTGAAGCTGGCCTGATTCGCATAAATGCCCTGTACGGCATGCACCGAACTAGAGCCCGGCGAGCTGAAACGCCCCAAACTGGTCAGACCGGTAAGGCCAAAAAACCTTGCAATGTGGGTTTTTTCGCGCTTTTATGGCTTCGCGCTGAACAAACCGGTAAGACCACAATAATTAAGTCCTGCGCTCTTTCGCCCCGTGCGGCTACCGAAGCAAGGACACCGATCAGAGATCCCTCCCATGCTCAAATGGTGCTCGCGTTCGATCTTCCTTCAAGTCGTGCTTGGCCTTGCCCTCGGCATCGCCTGCGGCCTCAGCTTCCCCGAGCTGTCCTTGCAACTGAAACCGCTTGGCGACGGTTTCATCAAACTGATCAAGATGCTCATCGGCCTGATCGTGTTCTGTGTGGTAGTCAGCGGCATCTCGGGCGCCGGCGACCTGAAGAAGGTCGGGCGCATCGGCCTGAAGTCGGTGATCTACTTCGAGGTGCTGACCACCCTGGCGCTGGTGATCGGCCTGGTGTTCGCCTTCAGCAGCGGTATCGGCAGCGGCGCCAATATCCACCTGGACCAGCTGTCCAGTGCCGACGCCAGCAGCCTGGCCGAGCGCGGCCAGCACATTCACGGGGCCACGGCGTTCTTCCTGGAGCTGATCCCCACCTCGGTGATCGGGGCCTTTGCTGACAACAACATCCTCCAGGTGCTGCTGTTCTCGGTACTGTTCGGCAGCGCGCTGAACCTGGTCGGCGATTCGGCCGCCGGCATCTCGCGGCTGATCAACGAACTGAGCCACGTGATCTTCCGCATCATGGGCATGATCGTGCGCCTGGCGCCGCTTGGCGTCTTCGGCGCCATCGCCTTCACTACCAGCAAGTACGGCCTGGAATCGCTGCAACACCTGGGCGGGCTGGTGGCGCTGTTCTACCTGACCTGTGCCGGCTTCGTGCTGATCGTGCTGGGTACGGTCATGCGCCTGTCGGGCCTGAGGCTGCTGCCGCTGATCAAGTACCTGCGCGAAGAACTGACCATCGTCCTTGGCACGGCCTCTTCCGACGCCGTGCTGCCACAGGTCATGCGCAAGCTTGAGCACCTGGGCATCGGCACCTCTACCGTTGGCCTGGTGATCCCCACCGGCTACTCGTTCAACCTCGATGGCTTTTCCATCTACCTGACCCTGGCCATCGTGTTCATCGCCAATGCCACCGGCACGCCGTTGGCCATGACCGACCTGCTGACCATCCTGCTGGTGTCGCTGGTGACTTCCAAGGGCGCTCACGGCATCCCAGGCTCGGCGCTGGTAATCCTCGCTGCCACGCTTACCGCCGTACCGGCGATCCCGGTGGTCGGCCTGGTGCTGGTGTTGGCGGTGGATTGGTTCATGGGCATCGGCCGGGCGCTGACCAACCTGATCGGCAACTGCGTGGCTACCGTGGCCATCGCCCGCTGGGAGAAGGACATCGACCTGGAGCGGGCGCACAACGTGCTGGACGGCAAACCTGGCTTCGCAGCCACGCCACGCAAGCAGCCCAACAACCATCAACAGGAATTCTGAGCGAACGTGGCCGGCACCGATGCCGGCCCTTCCAGGAGCAAACCGTGATCAGCTCATCGACCGTCGTCAACTCAGTGGTGGAAAAACTGCGCCAGGCCCTCGCCCGCGGCCAATGGCGCAGCGGCGACATGCTGCCGGGCCAGCGCGAGCTGGCCGAACAACTGGGCATCAGCCGCCCCAGCCTGCGCGAAGCGGTGACCGTGCTGGAAACCCTGGGCCTGGTGCGCTCGCTGCCGGGCAAGGGCGTGCTGGTGCTGGACGCCGACGCCGCTGGCCAGGAGCCAGGCCTGGACACCAGTGCCGCGGCCAGCCTGGCCGACGTGCTGGAGCTGCGCTACACCCTGGAACCATTCATCGTCGGCCTGGTGGCGCAATCAGCCAACAGCCAGGACATCGGCCAGCTGCGCCTGACCCTGATGGACATGCGCGAAGCATTGGAAGCCGCAGACAGCGAAGCCGGGGTCAGCGCCTACATTGCCTTCCACGAGGCGCTGTTCGCCCTGACCACCAACCCGATCTTCCAGAGCGTGGTGCAGCAGACCGGCAATGCCCTCAAGCAGAGTGCCGACATGCTGCGCAAATCGCCCGAGCACCTGGCTGCACGGCTACAGGAAAACGAAGCAGTGGTGCGTGCCATCCGCGAACGCAACAGCGCCCAGGCCAGTGCCCAGATGCGCCAGCACATCCTCGCCGAAGGCCTGCGCATGGGCATCGCCCTGAACATTCCGGACGAACACCCGCATCCATGACCCAGGAGAGCGACCATGAACGCCGCCCCTCACTTGCCGGCCCTGCTCGCGGCCGGCGAAACCCGCCTGTCGGCCGAGCAGATCTACCCGCGGCTGTTCGACGCCATTCTCGAACAGCGCCTGCCACCCGGCAGCCTCTTGCCCGAGCAGGCGCTGGGGCATGCGTTTGGTGTCAGCCGTACCGTGATCCGCCGCGTGCTCGGACGCCTGTCCGACCAGCAGGTGGTCGTGCAGCGCCCCAGCCACACCGCGCACCTGGCCACGCCTGACCCGGAACAGGCACGCCAGGTACTGAGTGCCCGGCGCCTGGCCGAAACCACGCTGATCACCCTGGCCGCGCAACGCGCCCGCCCGCTGCAGATTCGCCAGCTGCGGCAACTGGTGGAACGCGAGCGCCAGCACCATGAAAGCGGCGAGCGCTGCGCAGCGATCCGCCTGGGCGGGGAGTTCCACCTGAAACTGGCGCAGGTGGCCGCCAATGCACCACTGGCCCGGTTTCTCAATGGCCTGGTGCCGATGACCTCGCTGATCATCGCCCGCTACGAGTCGCCATGCTGTGACCACTGCGCGTGGCAGGAGCACGCGGCGATCATCGACGCCGTGGCGCAAGGCGATGCCGAGGCGGCCTTGACCCTGATGCACCAGCACCTCGACCGCCTGGAAGAAAAACTCGACCTGGAATGACCGGACCGCTGTGCGGCTCATCGCTGGCAAGCCAGCGCCTACCGCTGTTGCGCTGCGCTTGCAGTGACCGACAACCGTGTGGGAACTGACTTGCCGGCGATGGGCTGCACGGCAGCCCCTGGCCCCCAACCCTATACTCCAGGAACCACCCCAGCCTCTACCAGGGAAGCGTTTGCGTGAGCGCTCGAGTTTTCCTGATGCTGTGCCTGTTGCTGACCCTCGCCGGTTGCGCGGGCAAGCGCCCGCCTGCCCCGCCGCCACCGGTGGTACTCACTACCGCCACCTGGCAACGTATCGACCAGGAACTGATCGACGCCTCGGTCGGTGCCGCCGGTTCGGCCAACGACTATGCCCGGCGCTCCATGCGGGTGTGGAAGGAGCAGGTTCAGCAGCGCACCGAAAGCGACTTCATCCCTTGGTTCACCGGCTACTGGACCCAGCAATGGCTGACCCTCAAGGTGGCCTGGTACAAACTCGACAGCGGCGAAGGCCGGGAACCGGCAGAAAAGCGCCTGGCGTTGTACCTGCAGGAGCAGTACCACAAACGGGTCATCGAGCCAGTGGCCGAGCAGATCGACCCGGAGGGTATCCGCGACCGCGCCTGCGAGCTGTACCTGCAACTGCTCGGCCAGCAATTGCCCGCCATCATCGGCCGCTACAACGCCCCACCCGAGCAGTTCAGCCAACGCCTCAACCGTATTCCCGCCATCGCCCTGGGGCCGCCGGATGCGCGCAATGCCAGCCTGTATCAACTGCTGCGGGCCAAGTCGCTGGCCCAGCAACCGGCCTGGCAAGCCATGCGCCAGCATCTGCACCAGCAAGCCAGCAAAGGCCCCGGCCGGACCGATGCCGGGCTGAACTCGGTGGCTACCCAGGCCAGCGAAAAACTCGGCGCCACCTTGGCCCCGCGCGGCATCGCCAGTGCCGTGGCGTCGGCGGTAGGCAAGGTAGCCGGGGCGATGATCTCGATTGCCGCGGCCGGCTACGGGATCATGACCCATGACCGGGAACACCCGCAGATGGTCGAGCAGTTACGGGTCATCCTCAACGTGGCGTTGAACCAGGAATGGCAAGAGCTGATGGAGAACCGCCAGAGTGGTGCCATGGCGGGCGTGTATTACCTGTCGGGGCAAATCGAGGACAGCCTGCTGGCCAGTGCTCCGCGGCCGATCGACCAGCCGGTCGAACAGCAAGTGAAGCAGCAGCAGGAGCCGGTGATCATTCCCCTGTCGCCCTAGCGGCTGCCGGTACCGGCGCAAGCCACATCAGGCTGGCGCCATCGCCGACCTGGGCAAGCCGAAGATCCGGTCGAACGCCCAGTTGTAGGCAAAGGTGTAGCACGGCACCAGCACAATGAACGCCATGTCCACCAGCAATGCCTCCAGCAATGTCATGTCCAACCACCAGGCAATCAGCGGGATCAGGTAGACCACCAGCGTCAGCTGGAAGCCGATGGCATGTGCCAGTCGTCGCGCCACACTGCGCCCGCGCGTGACCTGGCGGCTTTCCCACCATTCGAACAAGGTGTTGTAGATCAGGTTCCAGAGCATGGCGATGGTGGTGATCATCACCGCCAGTGGCCCGGTATGCGCAGCCTCGGTGTCCGACAGATAGGCCAGCCCGAGGGTCGACATGCACAGCCCGATCAGTTCATAGAAGGTCACGTAGACCAGTTTGCGCCTGAGTCCTTGCACCCGGATTACCTCATGTTGTTGGAAAGCGATGGGGGCGATGATGCTTCATCGTGATTGACAGCAAAAGTCAGCAGCTGTCAGATCTGCTGACAGGAGTGCTGCCATGAACTTTTCCAGTGACAACATCCAGCTGTTTCTTGCCGTGCTCGACCGCGGTTCGTTTTCTGCCGCCGCACGGGCGCTGCAGCGCGTGCCGTCGGCGGTCAGCATGGCCATCGCCAACCTCGAGGCCGAACTGGGCTACAGCCTGTTCGAACGTGGCCCGCGCGAGGTCCGCCCGACTCCACGGGCCCTGGCCCTGGAGCCTCATGCCCGGCTGATCGCCGAGCAACTGGGGCTGCTCCAGGTGCACGCGCTGGAGCTGTCCCAAGGGCTGGAAAGCAGCCTGACCCTGGTCGTGGTCCCGGATATCGACCACCGCCCGGTGCTGGCCGCCATCGCTTGCCTCGGTGAACGCTATCCGCTGCTGGACATTGCCCTGCTCAGTGCCCCCCAGGAAGAAGCCCTGCAGCTGCTGGACAGCGGCCGTGCCGACCTCTGTGTAGCCTTTGCCGGGCTGCAGGTCGATGCCCGCCGTGGCTTCCAGCACATCGGCATGGAGTCGCTGGTGGCCACCCTGTCCCCTGCCCACCCAGCCCTGCGCGATGGGCGCATCCACTACCTAGAAGATCTGACCCGGGTGCGCCAGATCTTGGTGCGCAGCCGCGACCTGCCGCTGACCGACCCGCGCCCGCTGATCGGTGCCACGCACTGGTCCACTGACAGCTTCGACCTGGCCCTGCAGATGGTCGAGGCCGGCCTGGGCTGGGGCGACCTGCCGCTGTCGCGGGTTGCGCCGTTGCTGGCCAACGGGCGCCTGGTACGGCTGGATTTTCACAACACGCGCAACGAGTTGCAGTTGCCGGTGCACATCCTGTGGCGCAAGCAACACCCCCTGCAGCAGGCCGCACGCCTGTTGATCGAGCAGCTGTGTAGCCAGTGAATACCGTCTGTCGAAACCACCGTCAGAAATTTCTGTAGGCGCTTCAACCTTTTACCCCGTGAGCCGATATCCCTATCGATAGGTTCCGCAGTGTGTCATGAGCGCGCTGCGCCCTCCCCTCAATGGCCCAAGGTCTCGAAACATGAACCTGAAATTTCGCCACAAGATCCTGCTCAGTGCCTGCGGTGTCGTGGTCCTGGCATTCGCCTTGTTCACGCTCTACAACGACTACCTGCAGCGCAACACCATCCGCCAGAACATCGAAGCTTCGGTGCAGCAGTCCGGTGCACTGACCGCCAGCAGCGTGCAGAACTGGATGAGCGGGCGCATTCTGGTGCTGGAAAACCTGGCCCAGGACATTGCCGAGCAAGGTGCCGGTGACAACCTGGCCGGGCTGATCGAGCAGCCGTCCTATACGCGAAATTTCCTGTTCACCTACCTGGGCCAGGCCAACGGTGCATTCACCCAGCGCCCCAACGCACAGATGCCGGCCGGTTACGACCCACGCCAACGCCCGTGGTATGGCGCCGCAGCCGGCGCCGGGCAGACCGTCCTGACCGCCCCGTACCAAGGCGCCGTCGGCGGCCTGATGGTCACCATCGCCACCCCGGTGAAAAGCAAGGCCAATGGCGAGCTGACGGGTGTAGTCGGTGGTGACGTCACCCTCGACACCCTGGTCGAGATCATCAACTCGGTCGATTTCGGTGGCATCGGCCATGCCTTCCTCGCCGACAGCAATGGCCAGGTGATCGTCAGCCCGGACAAAGACCAGGTGATGAAGAATCTCAAGGACATCTACCCTGGCAGCAACCTGCGGGTGGCCGCCGGCATGCAGGATGTCACCCTCAATGGCCAGGACCGCATCATCTCCTTCGCCCCGGTGACCGGCCTGCCTTCGGCGCAGTGGTACATTGGCCTGTCGATCGACAAGGACAAGGCCTATGCCGCGCTCGGCCAGTTCCGCACTTCGGCGATCATCGCCATGCTGATCGCCGTGGCCGCCATCGGCGGCCTGCTCGGCTTGCTGATTCCGCTGCTGATGCGCCCGCTGACCACCATGGGCCGCGCCATGCGCGACATCGCCGAGGGCGAAGGTGACCTCACCCGCCGCCTGGCTGTACAAAACAAGGACGAATTCGGCGAACTGGCCAGCTCGTTCAACCGCTTCGTCGAACGTATTCATGCCTCCATCAGCGAAGTGTCCTCGGCTACCCGCCAGGTGCACGACTTGTCGGAGAAAGTGATCAACGCCTCGAACGCTTCGATCATTGGCTCTGAAGAGCAGAGCATGCGCACCAACAGCGTGGCTGCGGCGATCAACCAGCTGGGGGCCGCCACTCAGGAAATCGCCCGCAATGCCGCCGATGCCTCGCAGCACGCCAGCGGCGCCAGCGAGCAGGCCCATGGCGGCCGGGAAGTGGTCGAAGAGGCGATCAACGCCATGACCGCCCTGTCGCGGCGCATCAGCGAATCCTGCGCACAGATCGAAACACTCAATGCCAGCACCGACGAAATCGGCAAGATCCTCGACGTGATCAAGGGCATCTCGCAACAGACCAACCTGCTGGCGTTGAACGCTGCCATCGAGGCGGCCCGCGCCGGTGAAGCCGGGCGTGGCTTTGCCGTGGTGGCCGACGAGGTGCGCAACCTGGCGCACCGCACCCAGGAGTCGGCGGAAGAGATCCACCGCATGATCACCAGCCTGCAGGTCGGCTCGCGCGAAGCGGTGCACACCATGAACACCAGCCAGGTCTCCAGCGAGCAGACCGTGCAAGTGGCCAACCAGGCCGGCGAGCGCCTGGCCAGCGTGACCCAGCGCATTGGCGAGATCGATGGCATGAACCAGTCGGTGGCGACCGCTACCGAGGAGCAGACCGCCGTGGTCGAGAGCCTCAACCTGGACATCACCCAGATCAACGCGCTGAACCAGCAAGGGGTGGAAAACCTCAACGAAACCCTGCGCCATTGCGACCAACTGGCCCAGCAGGCAGGGCGCCTGAAGCAGCTGGTGGGCAGTTTCAGGATCTGACGGCGGATCAGGCGGCACGGGCTGCTGCCGCCCGTACCGCCCCTATCGCCGGCAAGCCAGCGCCCACAGTGACTGCAAATGACGTGCAGCCACTGCAACCGAGGTGGCTGGCTGGCCGGCGACAGGGCTGCCCAGCAGCCCTACACCACCGCTGCTTTCACAGCCCTGCCCCGCCGCACCCAGGCCAGCAACACCGCCGCCATCAGCACGAAGCCCAGATAGCCGAACAGCGGATACACTTCACCGACCAGGCTGATGAACCCCACCAGGCTGCAGCCGAACGCCACCAACCCGGTCGCCACCGAAGCCCAGCGGAACTTCGTCGTGCCCGCCGGCAACAGCCGCGAAAGGAACGAAAACAGCGTACCCACTGCGGTGTTGACGATCATGCCGAAGATGATCAGACACATCACCAGCCCCAGCAGCGGCGACACTTCACTGGCAATCGACAGCATCGGCATCGGCAGGTTGGCCACGCTGTCCAGGCGCGACAACAGCCCCGCACTCATCACCAGCATCAGGCCACCCAATGCCGCACCACCGAGCAAGCCGCCCCACATCGCGATGTTCTCGCCCTTGGCCGAGCCACCCAGAATGGCCAGGATCGGCGCACCGGCAACCACGTTGTAAGACACATAGAGGCACGCGCCCAGCAGCCAGTGACGAGCACCGGCCTGTTGCTGGCTGGCCAGCTGGTCGAGCTGGGCGAAGCTTTGCTCCCGGGTGAACACGGCATACAGCGCAATCGCCGACGCCACCAGGATCAGCAGCGGCGTGATGGCGCCAATCGCCAGTATCACCCTGCGCACGTCCAGGCACACGATGCCCACCACCACCAGCGTCACCAGCATGCTGCCGCTCAATGCCGGGATGCCGAACTGCTGCTCCAGCAAGGCGCCGCCACCCGCCAGCATGACCACGGTGACGGCGAACATGAAGAAGGTGATCAGCCAGTCGACGAACAGGCCCAGGTGACGGCCACAGATAGCCTGGATCACATCCTTGTGCGAGGTGGCCTGCTGGCGGTGGCCCAGCCCTGCCAAGGCCATGCCGAGCAACGTGAACAGGGCCGCGCTGACCAGTGCTCCAAGCAACCCCCAGACACCGAAATCGACGAAGAACAACAACAGTTCCCGCCCCGAGGCGAACCCCGCCCCCACGATCACGCCAACGAACGCGCCGGCAATCTTCAGCTGTTCTTGCATGTGCACCTCTGAATTTTATTGTTGTTGTGTCACTGGCAGCGCATTCCCTTGTAGCAGCGGGCTTGCGTCGCGATGAGCTGCAGAGCGGCCCCGGCACTTGGTGCTGCAAAGCTGGAATCCTGGGGCCGCTTCGCGACCCATCTCGCCACAAGGCCGCGCCTACACCCCCAGGTCAGCCCTCGCCGACGAATGCCTGCACTTCAATCTCCACATCCACCCCCAGCGCCAATGCCGAAGCCACGGTCGAACGCACTGGCAGCACCGCGCCGAAAAATTCCTTGTACACCTCGTTGAATCCGGCGAAGTGGCTCATGTCCGACAGCCACACCGTGGCCTTGACCACCTGGTCGAAACGCGCGCCGCAGGCCGCCAGACTTTCGCCGATACGCTCACAGGCCGCACGGGTCTGCGTCTGGATGTCACCACGCACCACTTCGCCGGCAGCGCTCATCGGCACCTGACCGGAGAGGAACAGAAAGCCGCCAGCCTTCACCGCACGGGAAAACGGGAATGGCAGGCTGCTGGGAAAACGCTGGATTTCATTACTCATGTGATACTCCTTTCAGGGTTGCTGGAAACGGGCCGGGGACAGGCGCTCGGGCGCCACGCCCTGGCTGACAAGTTCGGCGCACAGCGGTTGGCCAAGCAGCAGGTCGGCGGCCAGGCGCGAGGCGCCCGCAGCGGACTGGATGCCATAGCCACCTTGTGCCGCCAGCCAGAAAAACGCTGGCGCGTGCACATCGAAGCCGATTACCAGGTCACCGTCGGCGACGAACGAGCGCAGCCCGGCCCAGGTGTGGCTTGGCCGACGGATCGCCAGGGTGGTCATGCTTTCGATGTTGAAGATACCCAACGCCACGTCGAGTTCTTCGGGCGCGGCGTCCTGGGGTTCGACCGGGTCGGCATTGGCTGGCGAGCCCAGCAGTTGGCCGGCGTCGGGCTTGAAGTAGAAGCTTTCGTCGACGCCGATCACCGCCGGCCAGCGGGCGAAGTCCTGGTCTGCCGGGCCGGGGAAGGTGAACGCGCTGCGCCGGCACGGTTGCAGGCCGATCCGCGCCACGCCGCACTGCTCGGCGACGCGGTCGGCCCAGGCACCTGCGGCATTGACCAGCTGGCGCGCCTGCACCGAGCTGCCATCGCCCAGCTCAACCTGCCACAACTCATCCTGGTAGCACGCCCGGATCAGCTCGGCGTTGCAGCGCAACTCGCCACCGGCCCCGCGATAGCCACGCAGGAACCCCTGGTGCAGGGCGTGCACGTCCAGATCCATCGCCCCCGGCTCCAGCACCGCACCGGCCAGCGTCTCGCCACGCAGGCACGGCACCAGGGCCAACGCGGCATCGCGGTCGAGCAGGCTGACTTCGGTGCCGTTGGCCAGGTTCTGCGCATGGGCCTGCTCGAGCAGCCCGCGCTGTTCCAGGCTGGCCACATACAGGCAGCCACGCGGCTCCAGCAACGGGTGCTCGCAGAAGCCAGGCGGTGGCGCTGCGTAGAAGGCCCGGCTGGCGCGGGTCAATGCCTGGATCTGCGGGGTGCCGTAAGCCTCCATGAACATCGCTGCCGAACGCCCGGTGGAATGGTAGCCAGGCTGCGCCTCACGCTCGAGCAGCAGCACCTTCTGCTGACCCGCCAGGCGATAGCCCAGCGATGCTCCGGCGATACCGGCGCCAATGATCAGGGTGTCGTAGATAGTGTTCATGCACGCTCCTGTCGGTAATTATCATTTATGAGAATTCTAATATATGAGAATTTAGCCGCGTGCAAGTGCGCAAGGTAAGATAGCCGACCAACGACGCATGCCGAGAACCCGAATGCCCGCTGCCCTACCCCTGCTGGACCGTGCCATTGTCGGCCAGCGCCTGCGCCAGGTGCGAAAGACACGCCAGCTGACCCTCAAGCAATTGTCCGAGGCCAGTGGCGTACCTGTGTCCACCTTGTCGAAAATGGAACTGGCTCAGGTTTCGGTGAGCTACGAAAAACTCGCCGCCGCCGCCCGCGCGCTGAATGTCGACATTGCCCTGCTGCTGCGTGCCGGTGGCACGGTCGCCGCTCCGGCACCGGTGACCGTAGTGGTCGACTCGCTGCCGACGGCGGCGGGCTACTCGACCGGCACCTATGACTATCACCCGATCGCTGGCGACTTTCCCGAGCGCCGCATGACGCCGGCCTATGCCCGCATCATTGCGCGCGAACGTGGGCAGTTCGATGATTTCATCCGTCACCCCGGACAAGAGTTCGCCGTGGTACTGAGCGGGCGCGTGCGCATCGAGTTCGAAACCGGCGAAGCGGTGAGCATCGGGCCACAGGAGACTGCGTATTTCGACAGCCAGGTGGGGCACATCTACCTGTCGGAAAGTGATGACGGCGGCGATGCGCATGTGATGGTGGTGATGACCGATCGCTGAGTTGCCCTGATCCGCATGACTGACCTGTTGAAACTGCCCTGGCCGCCTGGGCGAGGCCAGCCGCGGTTATAACCTAATAACGAACAAGTCTATTTGGCTATAAAAAAATCTATATGCTGGCTGCATCCGATAACGGGCAAAGTTGGGCGGTCGAGTAGCGTATGGATGTAGGTTCTTTCGGTTTCACCATTGCGGGCCTGATCGTGGGTTTCATCGTCGGCATGACCGGCGTCGGCGGCGGCTCGCTGATGACCCCGATCCTGTTGTGGTTTGGCATCAGCCCGGCAACGGCAGTCGGTACCGACCTGCTGTATGCCGCCGTCACCAAGGCCAGTGGCGTCTGGGTGCATGCGCGTAACCACAACGTCGACTGGAAGATCACTGGCCTGCTGAGCCTCGGCAGCGTGCCCGCAGCGGCGCTGACCTTGTGGTTCCTCAGTACCTTGCATACCGACACTTCGGCGCTCAACGCGATCATCAAGCAAGGCCTGGCGGTGGTGCTGATCCTCACCGCGTTGGCCATCCTGTTCAAATCGCGCCTGCAAGCCTTCGCCAGCCGTCATGCCGGCGACCACTATCACCTCAGCGACCGCAGCCTGAACATCCTCACCATACTCACCGGCGTGGTGCTGGGGGTGATGGTTACCCTCACCTCCATCGGTGCCGGCGCACTGGGTACCGTGGCGCTGTTCCTGCTGTACCCGTTCCTGGTCACCCGCCGCCTGGTCGGTACCGAAATCGCCCACGCCGTGCCACTGACCCTGGTGGCGGGCCTGGGCCATGCGGGCATGGGCAACATGGACTGGTCGCTGCTGGGTTACCTGCTGCTGGGCTCGCTGCCGGGCATCTACCTGGGCAGCCATCTCACCGGGCGGATTTCCGACCGCGTGCTGCGCCCGTGCCTGGCGGCGATGCTGCTGCTGATCGGCTACAAGCTGGCGTTCTGAGCCTCATCCCAGGCGCAGGCGCCACTGCCCGGTAAAGCTCAGGTCCAGGCGCGACAGCGGTAACACATCGATCCGCTGGCCAGCACCCGGCGGGCAGCCGAGCACCTGCACCAGCACTGCGCGCATGTTCATCGGGTGGGTGATTGCCATCCATTCACCTGGCCTGTCGAAGGCCGCCAGCCAGGCGGCCATGCGCTGGCAAAGCGCGACAAACGACTCGCCACCGTGCACATCACTGGCCGGATCCTGCAGCCATTCGGCCAGAGCCTGCGGTTGCTCGGCCTGCAACTGCTTCAACGGCAACCCGCGCCAACGCCCCAGGTCGCAATCGGCCAGCGCTGGCTCGACCTCTACCCGCCCTGGCAACAATGCCGCTGTTTGGTACGCTCGCCGCTCTGGCGCGGTCAGCACCGACACCCTGCTAAGGTCAGCGAAAGGCGGTGCAACCAACGGCAGGATAGCGTCGTCGCTGTGGTGGAGACGCCCGCTCTTCTGGGCCTGGGTCAGGGCATGGCAGATCAGGGTCAGGCGGACGGCTTTCACCGGGCATCTCTCGTTGGTGGCAGGGGTGCATGGTTTAGCATGCCGAGACAATTCTTGCCGCAACAATCGTGGCCGGCAACCACCGGTGTGGCGTGCAGCACGTCGTGTGCGCCAATCGCAATTTGCATCCTGCCCGCCGCCTCCTACAGTTGGGAGCGTAGCGAC
The DNA here is from genome assembly GCF_016620375.1 of Pseudomonas sp. LAM2023. Taxonomy (NCBI): domain Bacteria; kingdom Pseudomonadati; phylum Pseudomonadota; class Gammaproteobacteria; order Pseudomonadales; family Pseudomonadaceae; genus Pseudomonas; species Pseudomonas sp. LAM2023. The sequence continues at coordinate 1,073,000 of NZ_JAENHV010000009.1, forward strand.
CCTGCAGAGCCCACCATGCATAGCCACCAACCAAGCCGCCCCCGGGGCGCCGGCAAACACCTGCTGAAAATCCCCCGTAGCGTCTGGGCGCTGGGCTTCGTTTCGATGTTCATGGATATTTCTTCGGAGATGATCCACGCCCTGCTGCCGTTGTACATGGTCACGGTGCTCGGCACTTCGGTGGTCGCCGTGGGCGTTATCGAGGGCATCGCCGAAGCGACGGCCGCGATCACCAAAGTGTTTTCTGGAGCCCTGAGCGACCGCCTGGGCAAGCGCAAGCTGCTGACGGTGCTGGGCTATGGCCTGGGGGCGCTGACCAAGCCGGTGTTTCCCTTGGCTGCGGGTTTGGGGTGGCTGGTCGCGGCGCGCTTCGTCGACCGCGTGGGCAAGGGTATTCGCGGGGCGCCGCGGGATGCGCTGGTGGCTGATGTCACCCCGGCGGAACTGCGCGGTGCGGCCTTCGGCCTGCGCCAGGCGCTCGACACGGTTGGCGCCTTTCTGGGGCCATTGCTCGCCATCGCATTGATGTGGATGACGGCGAGCCATTTCCAGACAGTGTTCTGGGTGGCGGTGCTCCCGGCGTTCGCGGCGGTGTACATCCTCATCGCCTTCGTCCACGAGCCTGAAACGCCGGCCACCCCCAGGCCGCTGCGTTCACCGCTGGCACTGCACGCACTGGTTCGCCTGGGGCCGGCCTATTGGCGGCTGATCGGCCTGGCCACGCTGTTCACCCTCGCCCGCTTCAGCGAGGCGTTCCTGCTGTTGCGCGCACAGGACATGGGCCTGGCGCCGCTGTGGGCCCCGGCGGTGCTGGTGCTGATGGCGCTGGCCTACTCGCTGTCGGCCTATCCCGCCGGGGCCCTGTCGGACCACATGGGCCGGCGAGCCGTATTGATGATGGGGTTGGGCCTGCTGATCGCCGCCGACCTGCTGCTGGCCCTGCTGCCCGGCTGGAGCGGGCTTGCTCTGGGAGTTGCCGCCTGGGGCCTGCACCTGGGTTTCAGCCAAGGCATCTTTGCCGCGATGATTGCCGACAGCGCCCCGGCCGACCTGCGCGGTACAGCCTTCGGGCTGTTCAACCTGCTGACGGGGGTGGCGCTGCTGGCGGCCAGCGTGGTGGCCGGGCTGCTGTGGGACGGTGCCGGGTTCCAGGCAACCTTCCTGGCCGGCGCGGGCTTTGCCAGCGCCACCCTGCTGGGCGTGGCGTTGTTACGCTGAGCCCAGCAGGCGGCCAGATCATGGCTATGCGCGCTGAACGGCCCTACACCAGCGCCGGGTGCTGCTCCAGTAACGACCAACCACCCTGCCCGTCCACTTCCAGGCGATGGGTATGGAACCCCGCCAACGTGCTGCGATGCCCGACACTGACCAGCAAGGTGCTCGGCATTTCCGTACGCAACAGCGCGTACAAGGCATGCTCGAGCCCTTCGTCCATTGCCGAAGTGGACTCGTCGAGGAACACCACTTGGGGCCGGTTGAACAGGACCCGCGCGAACGCCAGGCGCTGCTGTTCCCCGACCGAAAGAATGTGTGACCAGTCACAATTGACCTCCAACCGCTCGGCCAGGTGGGCAAGGTTGACCTGGCACAACACCTGCTGCATCCGTGGTGCGTCTTCCGGGTTGCCAGCCTCCGGGTAGGCGATGACGGTGCGCAGATCACCCAGCGGCAGGTACGGGCGCTGCGACAGGAACAGGGCCTGATGGCCCAGCGGCCGCCTGACCGCGCCTTCGGCATACGGCCACAGGCCGGCCAAGGCACGCAGCAGCGTGGTCTTGCCGCTACCCGACGGGCCCTTGATCAGCAGCGCCTGGCCGGCACGCAGGTCAAGCTCCAGGTCGGCGATAAGGGTATGCCCGTCCGGGCGCAGCACCTGCAGGCCTGCAATCTCCAGGGCCTGTGCTTGGTCCTGGGTGGTGACACGTGGCAAGGCGCTTGCCTGCGCGTTGGCATCGAGGAAGCCGGTAAGACGGTCAAGGGTCGCCCGGTACTGGGCGAACGCATCATACGATTCGCGGAAGAACGACAGTGAATCCTGCACCTGGCCAAAGGCCTGGGAGGTCTGCATGACATCACCCAGCTTGATCGCACCGCTGAAGAAGCGCGGGGCCTGGAGAATGAACGGGAAGACCACCGCCACCTGGCTGACCCCCAGGTTGAACCCACTGAACTTGAGGTTTCGGTAAACCAGCGCCCAGGCATTCACGATCAAGGCGCCAAAGCGGCCCAGCAAAGTGCGTCGCTCGACCTGCGCGCCCTGATAGAAGGCGATGTTCTCGGCATTTTCGCGCAGGCGCATCAATGCATAACGGAAGTTCGCGGTGAGCTTCTCGTTGAGGAAGTTCAGGCGAATCAGCGGGCGCCCGAGGCGGAAGGCAATCCAGGTGGCGACGATGACATACAGATACACGGCGAACACCATTGCCCGGGGGATCTCCATGCCGGCGACCGCCAGCGGGGCGGACAGCCCCCAGAGAATCCCGGTGAAGGCCACCAGCGACACCAGCGCGCTGACCGCGCCCAGTGCCAGGGTCACCGAGTTGCTGACGAAGGCGTTGACGTCCAGCTCGATACGCTGGTCGGGGTTGTCTACCGGCTCAGCGAGGAACTGGCCGCGGTAGTAGGCATCGCCCTGCATCCAGTCGTGGGTCAGACGCTCGGTCAGCCACACCCGCCATTTGATGCTGAACGCCTGGCTTACATAAAAGTTGAACAGCGAGCGCAGCACATGGATGGTGGCCAACACTGCGAAGACGCCGAGCAGGTACCAGAAGGCCGCTTGGTCAAGGCCCTGCAAGGCGCTGTAGAAGCCGTTGTACCAGAACGAGAACAGCACGTTCAGGCGCACCGAGAATAACGTCAGCACGAGGAGCAGTGCGAACACCAGCAGCGGCCGCCAGCTGCGCCTGAAATTGAAATAGGGCCCGGCAAGCTGCCAGAACTGGCTGCCCCAGCGCGTGAAGCGCACGGCCAGTGTGGCGGCTGCAGCAAAGCAGACAAGGGTGGTGAACGAGGCGATTGCCAGCCAGCTCAGGCTCTCTTGCAGGGCCTGGTGCCAGTTCATTTCCATGGTGGGTTTCCGTGCTGAGTGTTTCCGCGAGCGTAACATTGTGCGCGGATTCATCAGACCAAAATGACGCACTTTTCATGATTGCGGTTGCTGTGCGTGCTTGGTGTGGGTACGCGAATATTGCCCAGCGCTGTAGGAGCGGCCTTGCGTCGCGATCGGTGCAGGAGCGGCTTTAGCCGCGAAACAGGCGACGCGGTTTGCCAGGTAGATAGGGGTTGCAGGGTGGCGGCCGCTGTGCGGCCGATCGCGACGCAAGGCCGCTCCTACAAGGTCGCGCTGGTTTTGCCGGCGCAAAGACAAAACCCCTACCTGCATGCGCAGATAGGGGTTTTGCGAAATGAATCTTGACGATGACCTACTCTCACATGGGGAAGCCCCACACTACCATCGGCGATGCATCGTTTCACTACTGAGTTCGGGATGGGATCAGGTGGTTCCAATGCTCTATGGTCGTCAAGAAATTCTGTTGCCAGAAGGTCTTGGTAGACACTCCAGCGAATTCGGATATGTGATATGTGTGGTTCGTTGCGAACTTTCGGTTCGTATCATCTTCACCACCGCAATCTGCGTCAGCAAATTGCTTGGGTGTTATATGGTCAAGCCTCACGGGCAATTAGTATTGGTTAGCTCAACGCCTCACAGCGCTTACACACCCAACCTATCAACGTCGTAGTCTTCGACGGCCCTTCA